>NZ_AP023257.1:0-1450000 GCF_016756595.1 Mesorhizobium sp. L-2-11
AAGATACAAAAGGACAAGGAACTCGATCATGCAGAGCGGCATCGAAAGGGAGCTTACGGGCGACCTCCCATTCCCTGGGACCTTAACCGGAGGGGACGCTATGTCGGCTTCCATCGACGCGGAACAAAAGTTCGACCGGGTCAAGGCCCAGTTGAAGGCGCGCCTGGGAACCGAAGTCTATTCGAGCTGGTTCGGGCGCATGAAGGTCGCCGAGGCGTCCCGGGGCATTGTCCGCATCTCTGTGCCCACCGCCTTCCTGCGCTCGTGGATCAACGGCCACTACCTAGACCTCATCGCCGAGCTGTGGAAACACGAGGATCCTGAAATCCTCAAGATCGAGATCGTCGTGCGCACCGCTACCCGTCCGGGGCGCAGCGGCGTCGAACCCGAAGTGGCGCCGGCGCGCAAGATGACCAGGCAAGCGCAAACGGCGCTGGCCGCGGGAACAGCAGGCCCCGGCAGGGTGGAGCGAGTACCGGCACCTCGCCCGGGAATGCCTGCCGAGACCGAGTTCCGGCACAATGTGCTCGGTTCGCCGCTTGACCCGCGCTACACGTTCGGCTCCTTCATCGAGGGACCGTCGAACCGAGTGGCCTTCGCCGCCGCCAAGGCGGTGGCGGAATCGCAGTCGAGCGCGGTGCGCTTCAATCCGCTGTTTCTGCACGCGACGGTGGGGCTGGGCAAGACGCACCTGCTGCAGGCGATCGCGGCGGAATCGCTGAAGCAGAATCCGAAGTCGCGCGTCGTCTATCTCACGGCCGAATATTTCATGTGGCGGTTTGCCACCGCAATCCGCGACAACAACGCGCTGACGCTGAAGGAACAGTTGCGCGACATCGACCTGCTCATCATCGACGATATGCAGTTCCTGCAAGGCAAGTCGATCCAGCATGAATTCTGCCATCTGATCAACATGCTGCTCGACAGCGCCAAGCAGGTGGTGGTCGCCGCCGACCGGCCGCCGTCGGAACTGGAATCACTGGAGCCACGCGTCCGCTCGCGCCTCAACGGCGGCGTCGCGCTCGAAATGTCGGCGCCGGATTTCGCCATGCGGATCGGCATGCTCAAGCTGCGCCTTGCCACCGCCAAGGCCGACGATGCATCGCTCGACATCTCGGAGGAGATCCTCAACCATGTCGCTCGCACGGTGACCGGCAGCGGGCGCGAACTCGAAGGTGCGTTCAACCAGCTTCTGTTCCGCCAGTCGTTCGAACCGCAGATCACCATCGACCGCATCGACGAGATCCTCGGCCACATCTATCGTTCGGGCGAGCCGAAGCGGGTGCGCATCGAGGACATCCAGCGCATCGTCGCGCGCCACTACAATGTGTCGAAGACGGAACTTCTGTCCAACCGGCGCACCCGCACCATCGTCAAGCCGCGGCAGGTCGCGATGTACCTGTCGAAGGTGATGACACCGCGCTCCTTGCCGGAGATCGGGCGGCGTTTCGGTGGCCGCGACCACACGACGGTGCTGCATGCCGTGCGCAAGATCGAGGACCTTTCAGGCGTCGACAACACTCTGGCGCAGGAACTCGAATTGCTGAGAAGACTGATCAACGATCAGGCCTGACCGGCCCGAAAAGAACAAAAGCGTGTCGCGTCTGGATGGCTGCGACGCGCTTGAAATCTTTGTCTTTATGCACGTCGTTGCCGCAGAGCCTCTGCGCACCCTCGGGCCTGACCCGGGTCTGACCCGAGGGCATGCTTTTGGGCGACAGGCATGGCTTGCGGGCTTGCCCAGTTTTATCCTAGGAAAGCCCGTGTAACCGGCCGGAAGCGGTAGCGCGGGCTTGCGTTCACGGGTTTTTTCCTGTCAGTTTGTGCAGATTCTGACCCTGTTCAGAGCTTTCGCGGGTTGCCGCTTGCCGGAGACCCGCTCATTCATTCAAGCGAGCCTGTTTCGTCATGCGTGTTATCCTGGAACGGTCAAATCTCCTGAAGTCGCTCAACCATGTTCATCGCGTGGTCGAGCGGCGCAACACCATACCGATCCTGTCGAACGTGCTGCTGAGCGCCGAAGGCGCCACCCTTGAAATGAAGGCGACCGACCTCGATCTGGAGGTGACCGAAGCCACGCCTGCCAAGGTCGAGCGCGGCGGCGCGACGACGGTTCCGGCGCATCTGCTCTACGACATCGTGCGCAAGCTCGCCGACGGCGCGGAGGTCATGCTGAAGACCGACGAGGACGGCAACGCCATGACGGTGACCTCGGGCCGCTCGAGCTTCCGCCTCCAATGCCTGCCGCAATCCGATTTCCCGGAGCTTTCGGCCGGATCGTTCTCGCATATCTTCCGGCTCGATTCGGTTGCGCTCAAGGGCCTGATCGAAAAAACCCAATTCGCCATCTCCACCGAAGAGACCCGCTATTACCTGAACGGCATCTACCTGCACACGCACGACGCCGACGGCAAGCTGAAGCTGCGCTCGGTAGCGACGGACGGCCATCGGCTGGCGCGCGCCGAGATCGACGCGCCGGCAGGATCGGAAGGCATGCCGGGCATCATCATTCCGCGCAAGACGGTCAGCGAACTGCAAAAGCTTGTCGACGACCCTGATATCGCCGTGACCACCGAATTGTCCGACACCAAGATCCGCTTCACCATCGGCAGCGTCGTTTTGACCTCGAAGCTGATCGACGGCACCTTCCCGGACTACCAGCGGGTGATCCCGACCGGCAACGACAAGAAGCTGATCATCGACCGCCAGAGTTTCGCCGCCGCCGTCGACCGCGTCTCGACCATTTCGTCCGAACGCGGCCGGGCGGTGAAGCTTTCGATTGGAGAAGGCCAGGTCACGCTTGCAGTCAACAATCCGGATTCGGGCAGCGCCACCGAGGAACTGGCCGCGGATTATTCGTCCGACGCGATCGAAATCGGCTTCAACGCCAAATATCTGCTCGACGTCGCCGCCCAGTTGACCGGCACTGAGGCAAAATTCATGCTGGCGGATGCCGGCTCGCCAACGCTGATCCACGACATGGCCGACGAAACCACGCTCTACGTGCTGATGCCGATGCGGGTCTGATGCATGTCGCGCAAAAGCATGCCCTCGGGCCTGACCCGAGGGTGTGCAGCGGTTTTGCGGTAACGACAGGCATAAACAACAACCTAAAGCGCGTCGCATGAGGCCGGTCAAACGCGGCGCGCTTTAGCCGGAACGAGGCCATCTTTGCTGTCATGACCGGAGTTGCGAAGCAGCCTGAGCGCGACCAGCAGACTCATATAAGTAAGCTGTCGCTTACCAATTTCCGCAATTACGCAACGTTGTCGATCGATCTCGATCCCGGCGCCGTGGTTTTTTCCGGTGACAATGGCGCCGGCAAAACCAACCTGCTGGAGGCGATTTCCCTGTTGACGCCGGGGCGCGGCCTGCGCCGTGCGCCTTATGCCGACGTGGCGCGCGAAGGCGGCGACGGCGGCTTTGCCATCCATGCCCGCCTTGATGGGCCGCACGGCCCGGTCGAGATCGGCACCGGCATCGCAGGCGGCGACGCCGCCGAAGGCGGCCGGCGGGTGCGGATCAATGGCGCGGCGGCGCGCTCGGTGGAGGACATGCTGGAATGGTTGCGCGTCGTCTGGCTGACACCGGCGATGGATGCATTGTTCACCGGGCCGGCGGCAGATCGCCGGCGCTTTCTCGACCGGCAGGTGCTGGCGATCGATCCGGGTCACGGCCAGCGCGCGCTCGACTACGAAAAAGCGATGCGCGGCCGCAATCGGCTGCTCGCCGAAGGCTCGCGCGATGGCGTCTGGTTCGATGCGATCGAGACGCAAATGGCCGAAACCGGTGTGGCGATTGCCGCGGCGCGCGCCGAACTGGTGCGCCTGCTCGCCGCCATGATCGACCGGCTGCCAAGCTCCGGTCCGTTTCCGCAAGCCGACATCGGCCTGTCCGGCGCGCTGGAAAGCGAGGTCGCAACCAGCGCGGCTGTCGATGTCGAGGAGCGGTTCCGCCGCACTCTTGCCGAAGGCCGCGATCGCGACCGCGCCGCCGGGCGCACGCTCGACGGCCCGCACCGATCGGATCTCGTGGTGCGGCACCGGCCAAAGGCAATGCCGGCCGAACTCTGCTCGACGGGCGAGCAGAAGGCGCTGCTGGTCGGCATGGTCCTGTCGCACGCCCGGCTGACCGGCGAGATGTCGGGCATGACGCCGATCCTGCTGCTCGACGAGATCGCCGCCCATCTCGACGCGGGCCGACGCGCCGCGCTGTTCTCGATCCTCGAAGAGCTGAACTGCCAGGCTTTCATGACCGGAACCGATGCGGCGCTGTTTTCCAGCCTCAACGGACGCGCGCAGTTTTTGACCGTGGATCATGGCACGGTTGCGACGACCATAGCGAGTAGCGAGTAAGGAATAGCGAGTAGGGAATAGGGAATAGTGAAATAAGGGGCTCTCACCACCCACCACTCATCACGCACCACGCACCACGCACTACTCACTACTCACTACTCACTACTCACTACTCGCTACTCGCTACTCACTACCCACTACCCACTACCCACTACTCACTACTCGCTACTCCCTACTCGCTATTCACTACTCGCTATTCACTATTCGACTGCTGCGCACCCCGATGGCCAAGCTCGATAGCAGGCTATATGGTCTGGCAATGATCACCACCGCGCTCACCGACGAAGAACTCGAACGCTACGCCCGCCACATCGTGCTGCCCGAGATCGGTGGCGCCGGCCAGCAGCGACTGAAGCGGGCTCGGGTCCTGGTCATCGGCGCCGGCGGGCTGGGAGCGCCGGTGCTTGAATATCTTGCCGCAGCCGGCGTCGGCACACTCGGCATCGTCGACGACGACAGCGTCTCGCTGTCGAACCTGCAAAGACAGGTGATCCACGGCACCGGCGCTGTCGGCATGGCGAAGACCGACAGCGCCAAGGCGGCGATCGCCCGCATCAACCCCAACGTCGCCGTGGAACTGCACAATCTCAGGCTGACGGCGGACAACGCCGCTGCCCTTGTCGCCAGTTATGACATCATCGTCGACGGCTCCGACAATTTCGAAACCCGTTATGCGGTGGCCGACGCCTGCGCCGCGGCAAGGCGGCCGCTGGTCCATGCCGCCGTCGGCCGCTTCGACGGCTCGGTGACCGTGCTGAAACCGTTCGAGACCGGCACCGACGGCAGGCCGAATCCGAGTTACCGCGATCTTTTTCCGGAACCACCGCCGGCCGGCCTGGTGCCATCCTGCGCAGTGGCCGGCGTGCTCGGCGTGCTGACCGGCGTCGTCGGCACGCTGCAGGCGATGGAGGCGATCAAGCTGATCGCCGGCATCGGCGAGCCGCTGGTCGGCCGGCTGCTGCTTTACGATGCATTGGCCGCGCGCTTCGACACAATCCGCTACAAGAGCAGCTAATTCGGGGCGTCGCGGCGATCGAATTTTTGATGCTGGCGGGACAGCGCCCCCCTCTGTCCTGCCGGACATCTCCCCCACAAGGGGGGAGATTGGCAATGTCACTGTGGGCGCCCTCCTTGCGACGTCGGAGATTGGCGAAGGCGGTGGTGACGGCCAATCTCCCCCCTTGTGGGGGAGATGTCCGGCAGGACAGAGGGGGGCGCCTCGCTCCGCCATCCGAAGGGATGGTGGCCTGTGGCTAGCGTCAGAGATAATGGCAGCCGGTCACGTCCGCAGCGGCAGCACGCGATCCGGCGGTCGATGGCCATCGAAGAAGGCGCGGATGTTGATGATCACCTTCTCGCCCATGTCGATGCGGCCTTCGAGCGTCGCCGACCCCATATGCGGCAACAGCACGACCTTGCCCTTGGCGGCGAGTTTCAGCAATTTGCTGTTCAGCGCCGGCTCATGCTCGTAGACGTCGAGCCCGGCGCCGGCAATCTTGCCGTCCTGGATCAGCTTGACCAAAGAATCCTCGTCGATGATGTCGCCGCGCGCCGTGTTGACGATGTAAGCGGACGGTTGCAGAAGCGCCAGCCGCCGCGCCGAAAGCAGATGGAATGTCGCCGGCGTCGACGGACAATTGACCGATATGATGTCCATGCGGGCAAGCATCTGGTCGAGGCTTTCCCAATAAGTCGCCTCCAGTTCATCCTCGACCGCGGCCAGCACGCGATGGCGGTTGTGATAGTGGATCGACAGGCCAAAGGCCTTGGCCCGTCGGGCGACGGCGGTGCCGATGCGGCCCATGCCGACAATGCCGAGGCGTTTGCCCCAGATACGCCGGCCGAGCATCCAGGTCGGGGACCAGCCGGCCCATTTCTTGTCGCCGGTCAGCACATTGGCGCCTTCCGCCAGCCGCCGCGGCACCGCCAGCATCAGCGCCATAGTCATGTCGGCGGTATCTTCGGTCAGCACGTTCGGCGTATTGGTGACGGTAATGCCCTTCTTCGCTGCTGCTGACACGTCGATCTTGTCGACGCCGTTGCCGAAATTGGCGATCAGCTTGAGGTTGTCGCCGGCCTGGGCGATCAGCGCCGCGTCGACATGGTCGGTTATGGTCGGCACCAGCACGTCGGCTTCCTTGACCGCCGCGACCAGTTCCGGCTGCGTCATCGGCCGGTCTTCGACATTCAGCCGGGCGTCGAACAGCTCACGCATGCGGGTCTCGACCGGGTCGGGCAGCTTGCGCGTGATGACGACGAGGGGCCTTTTTCTGCCTACCATTGTTTCCTCGAACCCGACCTCGTTGAGACCTCTTTAACCAAGACAGGCGAAACTGCAGGCCGGTCGCGGTGCCAGTTCTCCATGTAACAAGAGGTTCCGCCGAAGACAAAGAAAAAGGGGCGCCAAGGCCGATGAGCCGGCGCCGAAAGGGAACGAAAGTGTCTGGTTTCGCGTCGCTCCGCCTGGCTCTCAGCGCAGCATTTCTCGGCGCTCTGCTTTATTCCCCGCATGTGGCGGCACAGAATGCGGCAGCACCAACCCAGAGCGTCACGCTCGGGCCGAGCGGCCTGCCGCTGCCGCGCTTCGTCAGCCTGAAAGCCGGCCGCGTCAACTCCCGCGTCGGGCCAGGCGTCAACTATTCCGTCGACTGGATGTATATGAAGCCCGGCCTGCCGATGGAGATCATCCAGGAATTCGACACCTGGCGTCGTGTGCGCGATGCCGACGGCTCGGAAGGCTGGATCAACCAGTCGCTGCTTTCAGGTCGCCGCACGGCGATCGTGGCACCCTGGCAACGCGGCAAAGAGGCCCGAATCAACCTACTCGACGACCCGCAAAAGGATGCCGGCATCGTCGCAATCATCGAGCCGGGCGCCATGGGCACGATCAAGTCCTGTGACGGCCAGTGGTGCGAAATGACCTTCAATGGCCACACCGGCTGGCTCGCCCAGTCGCTGGTCTGGGGCGCCTATCCGGGCGAACGGGTCAAGAACTGACCTCTTCTTGCCGGTTCGGGATGATGGTCCAGAGATGCCGATCAGACGAGACGGTATCTCGCGGCCTGATCAAGAGCGGATCAATCGGAGCGTTTGGGGCGCAGCCTCACCACGATATCGACATTGGCGATCTCCATGCCCTCCGGCGGCTCCGGCAGGTTGGAAACCGTGACAGGACCGCTGGCGATGTCAAAAATCCTGTTTTCGCCCTCAATGTAGAAATGATGGTGGTCGGAGGTGTTGGTGTCGAAATAGGTCTTCGACCCCTCGACGGCCAGGATGCGCAGAAGGCCCGCCTGGGTGAATTGATGAAGGGCGTTGTAGACGGTGGCGAGCGATACCGGCACGCCGGCGGCGATTGCCTCCTCGTGCAGTTCCTCGGCCGACAGGTGGCGGTCGCCTTTGGCGAAAAGCAGATCGGCCAGCGCAATGCGCTGACGCGTCGGCCTCAGGCCAGCTTCGCGAACCCGCTTGTCCACAGCGACATTTTCCTTCCGGCAGCCCAGATCCATCTATCTGTCCAAGCACAAGTTTCGCCTCAAGAGCTGCCCAGAATGGCAAAAAACGAACATCGACCGATACTGGACATCCCCCGACATATATTCTGTCGGCCGAATACGATCAATAGCGCGCATTGACCCTGGCAGGCGGGCAGGTTAAGCGCAAACGCCGGTTTCCGGCCGGAAACAGGTTGTGTTAGGAAACCAACGACAAGGGCGCGCTACCGCCCGAACGATTACGGGGACGAGATTGATGGCGGTTTCGAAATCCAGCTACGATTACGAGGAACTGCTTGCCTGCGCCCGCGGCGAGCTGTTCGGACCTGGAAACGCCCAGCTCCCCTATCCGCCGATGCTGATGTTCGACCGCATCACCGAAATCAGTGAGACGGGCGGCGCCTTCGACAAGGGCTTCATCCGCGCAGAATTCGACATCAAGCCGGACCTGTGGTTTTTCGCCTGCCACTTTATCGGCAACCCGATCATGCCGGGGTGCCTGGGCCTCGACGCCATGTGGCAATTGACCGGATTCTACCTCGGCTGGCTCGGTGAGCCGGGCAAGGGCATGGCGCTGTCGACCGGCGAAGTGAAATTCAAAGGCATGGTGACGCCGTCGGTCAAGAAGGTAGAATATGGCGTGGATTTCAAGCGCGTGATGCGCGGCCGGCTGGTGCTGGGTATCGCCGATGGCTGGCTGAAGGCGGATGGCGAACCCATATACGCAGCAACGGATCTCAAGGTGGGTCTGTCCAAGCAATCGGCCGCCGCCTGACCGGCGCCTGCGCAGCGCGGCCGAGTCCGCGGGAGGCGCAAAGGAGCTGTAGAACTTAATTTGCGCATCCTTGTCCGGCAGGTTTCGGTCCGGCAGGTTTCGCGTTCATGCGCTGGAAGGAGTTGCGAATGAGACGGGTCGTAGTGACAGGCCTCGGCATCGTGTCGTCGATCGGCAACAATGCCAACGAGGTCCAGGCCTCGCTGCATGATGCCAGATCCGGGATCAGCCACTCCGATTCCTTCGCCGAACACGGCTTCCGCTGCCAGGTCTGGGGAGCGCCGACGCTCGACCCCTCGGCGCTGATCGATCGCCGCGCCATGCGCTTCCTGTCGCAAGGCGCGGCCTGGAACCATGTCGCCATGGACCAGGCGATCGTCGACGCTGGACTTGGCGAGAACGACATCACCAATGAGCGCACCGGCATCGTCATGGGATCGGGCGGACCATCGACCAGAACCATCGTCGAAGCCGCCGAAACCACGCTCAAGAACGGCAGCCCCAAGCGCATCGGCCCGTTCGCCGTGCCGAAGGCGATGTCGTCGACCGCTTCGGCGACGCTCGCCACCTGGTTCAAGATCCACGGCGTCAATTATTCGATCTCTTCGGCCTGCTCGACCTCGGCGCATTGCATCGGCAATGGCTACGAACTGATCCAGTGGGGCAAGCAGGACATGGTCTTCGCCGGCGGCCATGAGGATCTCGACTGGACGATGTCGGACCTGTTCGACGCGATGGGCGCCATGTCCTCCAAGTTCAACGACCGGGCATCGGCTGCCTCGCGCGCCTATGACGTCGATCGCGACGGCTTCGTCATTGCCGGCGGCGCCGGCGTGCTGGTGCTGGAAGAGCTCGAGCACGCCAAGGCGCGCGGCGCCAAGATCTACGCCGAGGTCGTCGGCTATGGCGCGACCTCCGATGGCTACGACATGGTGGCGCCCTCGGGCGAAGGCGCGGTGCGCTGCATGCGGCAGGCGCTGGCTACCGTCTCTTCGCCGGTCGACTACATCAACACGCACGGCACCTCGACGCCGGTCGGCGACTCCAGGGAAATGGGCGCGATCCGCGAGGTGTTCGGCGAAAAAATGCCGTTCATCACCTCGACGAAATCACTGACCGGCCATTCGCTGGGTGCGGCCGGCGTGCAGGAATCGATCTATTCGATCCTGATGATGCAAGGCGGCTTCATTGGCGAGAGCGCCCACATCGAGCAGCTCGACCCGGAATTCGAGGGTATGCCGATCGTGCGCGAACGCATCGACGATGCCAGGATCGACACTGTCTTGTCCAACTCGTTCGGTTTCGGCGGCACCAACGCAACGCTGATTTTCCAGCGCTATTCTGCATAAGGACTGCCAATCATGGACGGATTGATGAAGGGCAAGCGCGGGCTTGTCATGGGTGTCGCCAACGACCATTCGATCGCCTGGGGCATCGCCCGGAAACTGTCCGAGCATGGGGCGGAACTCGCCTTCACCTATCAGGGCGAAGCTTTTGGGCGCCGGGTCAAGCCGCTCGCCGACAAGCTCGGCTCCTCGCTGGTCGTCCCTTGCGACGTCGAGGACAGCGCATCGGTTGCCGCTACCTTCGAGACCTTGGGCGAGGCCTGGGGCGGGCTGGACTTCGTCGTTCACGCCATCGGCTTTTCCGACAAGAACGAGCTGAAAGGCCTTTACGCCGACACCAGCCGCGACAATTTCGTCCGCACCATGGTCATCTCCTGCTATTCCTTCACCGAGGTCGCCCGTCATGCCGCAGCGTTGATGAAAGACGGCGGCTCGATGATCACGCTGACCTATGCCGGTTCGGTCCGCGTCATGCCGAACTACAACGTCATGGGCGTCGCCAAGGCCGGGCTTGAAGCCAGCGTCCGCTATCTCGCCAACGACTACGGCCCGCGCGGCATCAGGGTGAACGGCATATCGGCCGGACCGGTGCGGACACTGGCCGGCGCCGGGATTTCCGACGCACGCCACATGTTTTCCTACCAGCAGCGCAACTCGCCGCTGCGCCGCACGGTGACCATCGACGAAGTCGGTGGCTCGGCGCTCTATCTGCTGTCCGATCTGTCGTCGGGCGTCACCGGCGAAATCCACTATGTCGATTCCGGCTACCACATCGTCTCGATGCCGACGCTCGACGAGCTGAAGCGGACCGACAGCGGACGCGATTAATCCGCCCGCAGAAGATGCCTCGGTCCCGGTGAACCCGCCTTCAGCGGCGCGCCGCGAAAACCTTGAACATGCCGTCGCGAGCGATCTCGGCATGGCTGGAGAAGGCGGCCGCCAGCACCGGCTCGTAGGGAAGCTGGCGGTTCGCCACCATGAACAGCCGCCCGCCCGGCTTCAGCGCCTTCACTGCTGTGCGGATCATGCCGGCGCCGATCTCCGGCTCGGCCGCCCGACTGCGATGGAAGGGCGGATTCATGACGATGGCGTCATAGCGGCGCTCGACCGGCTCGCTCAAAAGATCGATCCAGAAGAAACCGGGTTCCGCCGCTGCATTGCCGAGATTGCCTTTCGCCGCCTCAAGCGCATCGAAATCGGCCTCGTAGAGATCGAGCGCCGATATGCCAGGTGAGCGGGCGGCGACCTCGGCCGCCACATAGCCCCAGCCGGCGCAGAAATCGGCAACGCTGCCACTGAGGTCGGTGGGCAGGTTGTCGACCAGCAATCTCGAACCCGCGTCGATCTTGTCGAAAGAGAACATACCTGGCGCGGTGCGGAACTTTTTCTCGACCAGAAGCGCTGGATTGGCGGCGCGAAGTGCCGCTGCGGCCGCAACATCGGCCGGTCGATGCAACCAGAAGGCGATGCCGTGATGTTTCGGCAAATGGCCGTCGAGCGGCACAAGGTCGTCGATGCGCTTACGCAGGCTGGCAATGCCATCGTCTTTGGCGCCGGCAACGACAATCGATCCGCCCGGCCTCACACACTCAATCGCCTTGGCGATGCGCCATTCGTTTTGCCCGCGATGACGGCCGGCAAGCACCAATGCCAAATCGAAACCTTCACCCTCCGGACGCGGCGTGACGGTGAAGCCCGCAGCCTGCAGCGCGCGAAAATGCGGCCGGAAGCCTTGCACCAGATGCAGATCTGCATCGAAGCCTTCGGGCGGGTGAAAACCCGGCTCAGCGCCGAGAAAGAGGACACGCTCGCCCTTGCGCGGCAAGGAAACAGCCTCGGCCTCGAACGGATGGAACAGTGTCTTCAGCGGCGCGGCGGACATTTTTCGATCTCGAAATGCAGCTGGCTTGCTTTTGAAACGAAACGGGCGCGACCTTCCGGCGCGCCCGTTTCAACTGTGCTGCTTCGCATCAGCTCGGAAAGCATGATGCGGACATTAAAGCTCCAAATCGCTCAGGCGGCGTCTTCTTCGCCGTCGGCCTTCTTGTCGCGGGCGATTTCCTTGCCGGTGGCCTGGTCGACGACCTTCATCGACAGGCGGACCTTGCCACGCTCATCGAAGCCCATCAGCTTGACCCAGACCTTGTCGCCTTCCTTGACGACGTCGGAGGTCTTGGCGACGCGATCATTGGCGAGCTGCGAGATGTGGACGAGGCCATCACGCGGACCGAAGAAGTTGACGAAAGCGCCGAAGTCGGCGGTCTTGACGACCGTGCCCTCGTAGATTTCGCCGACTTCCGGCTCGGCGACGATGGTGTGGATCCACTTCTTCGCCGCCTCGATCTCCTTGGCGTTGGACGAAGCGATCTTGACCGTGCCGTCGTCCTCGATGTTGATCTTGGCGCCGGTCTTTTCGACGATCTCACGGATCACCTTGCCGCCCGAGCCGATCACGTCGCGGATCTTGTCGGTCGGGATGTGCATGACCTCGATGCGCGGCGCGAATTCGCCGAGTTCGGAGCGCGCGCCGGACAGCGCATGGCCCATTTCGCCGAGGATATGCTGGCGGCCGTCCTTGGCCTGGTCCAGCGCGATCTTCATGATCTCCTCGGTGATGCCCTCGATCTTGATGTCCATCTGCAGCGAAGTGATGCCGTTGGCGGTGCCGGCAACCTTGAAGTCCATGTCGCCGAGATGGTCCTCGTCGCCGAGGATGTCGGAGAGCACGGCGAAGCGCTCGCCTTCCTTGATCAGACCCATGGCGATGCCGGCGACCGGCTTGGCCAGCGGCACGCCGGCATCCATCAGCGCCAGCGAGGTGCCGCAGACGGTGGCCATCGACGACGAGCCGTTGGACTCGGTGATCTCCGAAACGACGCGCAGCGTGTAGGGGAACTGGTCCGATGTCGGCAGCATCGGGCGGATCGCGCGCCAGGCCAGCTTGCCATGGCCGATTTCGCGGCGGCCGGGCGACCCCATGCGACCGGTTTCACCGACCGAATAGGGAGGGAAGTTGTAGTGAAGAAGGAACTTCTCCTTGTACATGCCGGTCAGCGAATCGACATACTGCTCGTCCTCGCCGGTGCCGAGCGTGGCGACGACCAGCGCCTGGGTCTCGCCGCGGGTGAACAGCGCCGAGCCGTGGGTGCGCGGCAGGACGCCGACTTCGGAGACGATCTTGCGAACCGTCTTCAGGTCGCGGCCGTCGATGCGCGAACCGGTGTCGAGGATGTTCCAGCGCACGACCTTGGCCTGGAGTTCCTTGAACACGGTGCCGATCTGCTCGGACGTATACTTGGCTTCTTCGCCTTCTGCGGGCGCGAACGCAGCCTTGACCTTCGCCTTGACGGCGTCGACGGCGGCATAGCGCTTCTGCTTGTCGGTGATCTTGTAGGCATCGCGAAGCTCGCCTTCGACGATCTTCAGCATCTCGGCTTCAAGCGCCGAATAATCCGGCGCGGTGAAGTCACGCGGGTCCTTGGCGGCGACTTCTGCCAGCTTGATGATGGCGTCGATCACCGGCTGGAAGCCGCGATGGCCGAACATGACGGCGCCGAGCATCAGATCCTCGCCGAGCTCCTTGGCTTCGGACTCGACCATCAGCACGGCGTCGGAGGTGCCGGCGACGATCAGGTCAAGCTTGGATTCCTGCATCTCGTCGACATGCGGATTGAGCACATATTCGCCGTTGATGTAGCCGACGCGGGCGCCGCCGATCGGGCCCATGAAGGGAACGCCGGACAGCGTCAAGGCCGCCGAGGTGGCGACGATCGACAGGATGTCCGGGTCGTTTTCGAGATCATGCTGGACGACGGTGACAACGATCTGCGTGTCGTTCTTGTAACCGTCAGCGAAGAGCGGGCGGATCGGACGGTCGATGAGACGGGAAACCAGCGTTTCCTTTTCGCTCGGACGGCCCTCGCGCTTGAAATAGCCGCCCGGGATCTTGCCGGCGGCATAGGTCTTTTCCTGATAGTTGACGGTCAGCGGGAAGAAATCGAGGCCGGGCTTCAGTTCCTTCATCGAAACGACGGTGGCGAGAACCTTGGTTTCGCCGTAGGTGGCGAGCACGGCGCCATCAGCCTGGCGCGCAATCTTGCCGGTTTCGAGGATGAGCGGACGGCCGCCCCATTCGATTTCCACTTTGTGGTGATTGAACATGTCTTGTCCTTCATATGCGGAAGAGGCCGCGCCGTTTCACCGTGCGCGAGTGCCCCTTTCCCCTGGCTTCGTTTCTCGGGCAGCCACGGGCAAGACAACGGGAAGCTCGGGTAAATCGGCGCGGTGCCGCGCGAGCATCCTGCAATCCTGCCCCATGACCGTCCATGGGCGGTTTCGAATGGCCCTGTGCTATCTCGAAACCGGGTCTGGCCAATCGATCCGACTGGCCTTGCGCATGACCCGAAAACCGCGGCTCTCGGAAATGCCTTGCGCAAATTCAAAGTTTCAGAGCGTCCTATATGCGCGTCCCAATCGAAGCGCGGCGCTCTACTTCCTTCATTGGAGCAACGGACTGCTCCAATGCGCGACCGGCGGGCTCTCGAAAGAACCCGCCGGTCAATTCGTCAACGGCGCAGACCGAGCTTCTCGATCAGCGTCTGATAGCGCGCGTCGTCCTTGCGCTTGAGATAATCAAGCAGGCTGCGGCGCTGGGAGACGAGAGCGAGCAGACCACGGCGGGAATGGTTATCCTTCTTGTGGTCCTTGAAATGGTCGGTCAGGTTCTTGATGCGCTCGGAAAGGATGGCCACCTGGACTTCCGGAGACCCGGTATCGCCCTTGGCGGTTGCGAATTCACCCATCAATTCCTTCTTGCGCTCGGCAGTAATCGACATCGTGTTTTTCCTTATCTGTTTGAGGAAACGGGACGCCCTCGGCCGGGATGTCGTCCAGCAGGGGCCGGTACAAGCAACGTGGCATTGCACGATGCTGCGGCGCATATAGTGCAATTCAGGCAAAAACACCAGCCCAATTCACAAGCCGGCTTTTTGCTGCACAAACGACGATTTCGGTTCGGCTAAAGCCACTTCTTCCATCGGAAGAAGGCGACAAGCCCGAGCGCGACAACGGCCATGAACACCAGCGCTGCCGGATAGCCGTATTGGGCCTTCAGCTCCGGCATGTTCCATGGCGAGGCTTCGGGATCGAAGTTCATGCCCCACACGCCAGCGAGAAAGGTAAGCGGGATGAAGATCACCGAGACGATGGTCAGATAGCTGATGACGTCGCTGGTGCGTGCCTGGCTCAGCGACAGATGCATTTCGATCAGACCGGTCAGCATGTCGCGCTGGGTTTCGACCAGTTCGATAAGCCGAAGCGAGTGATCGAGCGTGTCGTTCAGGAAGATCTTGGTCTCGGGCTTCACATAGGGCACATCGTTGCGGATCAGCGTCGCCAGTGCGTCGCGCATCGGCCAAAGCACCCCCTTCAGCACATTGGCGTCGCGCCGCAACTCGTGAAGCCGCCGCATCTGGTGCTTGTCCGCCGCGCGCAGCATCTGGTCCTCGATGCCGTCGACCAATTCGCCGGCAGTCTCGATCGGCGGGAAGTAACTGTCGACTATGGCGTCGATCAGCGCATAGGCGAGGTAGTCGGCGCCGCGTGAGCGCAGCCGGTTGGGCATCGAGCTTTCGATGCGCTTGCGTACGGGGTCGAACGGATCGCCTTCCCGCTCCTGGAAAGTGACGACGAAGTTCCTGCCGAAGAAGACCGCGATCTGCTCGTAACGATGCGCGGTGACGTCGTCGATCATCCTGACGACGACGAAGGCATGGTCCTCGAAGAAATCCACCTTTGGCCGCTGGCCGGTGTTGACGACGTCTTCCAGCGCCAGCGGATGCAGGCCGAAAATCCGGCCGATCTCCTCGATCAGCGCAGGGCTGTCCGGGGAAAGTTTTGAGTGAATCGAAATGCCACATGTGCATGCCCCGTAAAACGGGGTTTGTCCGTCTTTTCTCTGGTTGTCGAGACTCAGAAAAGGAACGGGGCATGCGCTTTGCACCTAGCATCTTCGGGCAGCTTCTTGAACCCATCGATCGGCGTCAATTCCAAGCAATTGTGGATCGCCACGACGGGGATGCGTACGACAAATCGTTCAGAAGCTGGGATCATCTGGTGGCGCTGATCTATGCCCAGTTCTGCGGCAGCAGCAGCTTGCGTGGCCTGGAAGCCGGCTGGAACGCCAACAGCCAGCATCATTATCACCTGGGCAGCGGTCCGTTGATGCGTTCGACCTTGTCGGATGCCAACAGACGGCGTCCGGTCGCCATCTTTGCCGAGGCGTTCGGTCTGGTGGCGAACCTGCTCGACAGGCAAATGCGGCGCGAGGGCGAAGCAATGCTGCGGCTGATCGACTCGACCCCCATTCCGCTCGGCAAACTGTGCGATTGGGCCAAGTCGAACGGGCGCATTCGCGGCATGAAGGTGCATGTCGTCTATGACCCGAAGACCGACTGTCCGCGCGTCCTCGACATCACCGACGCCAACGTCAACGACGCCCAGGTCGGTCGCCAGATCACGATCGAAGCTGGAGCGACCTACGTGTTCGACAAGGGCTACTGCCATTATGGCTGGTGGACGGCGATCGCCGAAGCCGGATCGATCTTCGTGACGCGGCCCAAATCCAACATGAGGCTGGCGCTGCTGCGTGATCGCCCTATAGCCGAGCCGCAGGGCGACGGCTTCCTGGTTGTGGAAGACAGTGAGGTAAGCTTGGTCAGCAAGGCTGCTTGCAAGCTGCCGATGCGGCTGCGTCGCCTGCGCGTTCAGCGCGAAACGGGCGACACCATCACGCTTTTGACCAACGATCTGGAGCGCTCTGCCGTCGAGATTGGACGGCTTTACAAAGGCCGCTGGCACATCGAGCTTCTGTTCCGATGGATCAAGCAGCACCTCAAGATCCGCAAGTTCCTCGGCAACAACGGCAATGCAATCCGCCTGCAACTCTTTGCCGCAATGATCGCCTTTGCGCTGCTGCGCATTGTCGCGCGCACCCGCCGCGTCACTATTCCTATCTTGAGGTTCACAGAACTGGTCGCTCAATACTTGTTCGGGCGGCGGAAACTGCACACCATCGATAAGCCGCCACCGGTCAATCCAAGCCGACCAAGGGACCGAGCCTCTCCCAATCAGATGGCCTTCATTTATGAATAACTTTCCCCGGACAGCCCTGCGATCAGCGGGATGTTGGCGAGGCCGGTGCAATCGAGCCAGATGACCGGCCATGCTTTGCAATGAGTATTCAGGTAGTCGATGCTGGCATTTTCGATTGTCTCGAATTTGTCGGGCGACATCAGTGTCAGTCGCAGTTCGCTGCGCCGCGCCGCCGGGTCGGCGATCAGTGTCCCCGGTGATGCGCCGACCGGCGGCCGCCGTGCTGTCACCGGCGCCCGCCTCCTGATCGTCTCGGCCTTTGCCATGTGCCCCTCGAATGTACCACTGATCGAGATTAGACGAGGGGGCTCAGCCGGCAAAGACCCGCTTCGGCTTGAACATGCCTTGCTCGATGGCGCCGATGGCGACCAGCTTGCCGCGCGCCGTGGCGCAGGCTTCCTCGGCTTCCACCGGCGCGTCGCGACCACGGATGATGACCGGGTTGCCGAGGCGGATTTTTGTTGCCGCGTCGTCGCTGATCGCGATCTGCGGCAGGCAGTCGAGCGCGGCTGACGTGTCGACCAGAAACGCGTCGATGGCATCGAAATCGACCGGCGCCGTGTCCGCTGCTGAATCCGAACCTTCATCGCCCTGTTCGCCGAAGCGAGCGGCTTCCAGCTCGGCGATGGTGACCAAGTCATCCTGCGTGAACGGCTCGACCTCGATCCGGCGCAGTTCGGCGATGTGACCGAAACAGCCGAGATCGCGGCCCATGTCGCGGGCCAGCGAGCGGACATAGGTGCCCTTGCCGCATTCGACCTCGAAAATGGTCCTGTCAGCACTGTGCTCAATCAGGTCGAGGCGGCCGATCTCGACTTCCCGCGCCGGAATGTCGACCGTCGCGCCGTCGCGAGCAAGATCATAGGCGCGCTCGCCTGCGATCTTGATGGCCGAAAATTGCGGCGGCGTCTGCATGATGACGCCGGTATATTTCGGCATCAGCAAAAGCACATCGGCTTCAGCCGGACGCTGGTCGGAGCTTTTCGACACCGGCCCTTCGAGGTCATCGGTCGAACGCTCCTCACCCCAGGCGACTGTGAAGCGGTAGACCTTGGCGCCATCCTGGACATAGGGGACGGTCTTGGTCGCTTCCCCGAGCGCGATCGGCAGCATGCCGGAAGCGAGCGGGTCGAGCGTGCCGGCATGGCCGGCCTTTTCAGCCTGGAACAGCCATTTGATCTTGGAGACAGCCTCGGTCGAGCCCATGCCGACGGGTTTGTCCAGCACCAGCCAGCCGGAGATCGGCCGACCCTTCTTCTTGCCGCGACGCGCCACTATTTTTTGTCCCTGTCGTTGTCTTTGTTCTGGTCGCCAATCTGGGCGTCTGGGCCGAGATCGCGCGCCACTTCGGGCGAGTGCAACAATTCGTTGATCTTCTGGAAATTGTCGTAGCTGGTGTCGAGCCGGAAGCGGAATTCCGGCATGTACTTCATCTGCCGGAGCGCGCCGGAAACGCGGCCGCGCACGAATTTCGCATGCTTGTTGAGCGCCTCGACCACCGCATCGGCATCGCTGGCGCCAAGCGGCGAGACGAAGGCAGTGGCGATCTTCAGATCGGGCGACATGCGCACCTCCGAGACCGAAACCACCGAATTCTCGATCAACGGATCGAGGATCTCGCCGCGTTGCAAGGTTTCCGACAGCGCATGACGCACCTGCTCGCCGACGCGAAGCATGCGCTGGGATGGACCTGACGTTGTTGAACGGGGCATTTTTCTCTATCCTGAATCGTGAGGCACGGGATGGGACCGCGCCGCACGTCTCATATGCTTTAGAGCCTGAGCCATCCCGATAAGAATCGGGAATGGATCAGGCTCTATCTTTTTGTTTGACCATGATCTTCTCCGAAACCGGATACCCTTTTCGGGATCATGGTTTAGGCGGCAGCCTTTCGACCACCGCCCGCTCTCAGTAGATGCTCGAACTCAAGTTGCTCGAAACTCAGAGCGTCCTGGTCACCATCTCGACGCGGAAGCACTCGATGACGTCGCCGACGCGCATGTCTTCGTAATTCTGGAAGGCCATGCCGCATTCCTGACCACCCGGAACCTCCGCAACTTCGTCCTTGAAGCGCTTCAGCGTCTTCAGCGTGCCTTCGTGGATGACGACGTTGTCGCGGATCAGGCGAACGCCCGCACCGCGTTCGACCTTGCCTTCGGTGACACGGCAGCCGGCGATCTTGCCGACCTTTGTGATGTCGAAGATCTCGAGGATCTCGGCATTGCCGATGAAGGTCTCGCGACGTTCCGGCGACAGCAGGCCGGACAGCGCCGCCTTCACGTCATCCACCAGGTTGTAGATGATCGAGTAGTAGCGGATCTCGATGCCTGCAGCCGCGGCCGCCGCACGCGCCTGCACATTGGCGCGAACGTTGAAGCCGATGATTGCGGCACCCGAGGTTTCCGCCAGCGACACATCGCTTTCGGTGATGCCGCCGGCGCCCGCATGAACGATGCGCGCACGCACCTCGTCAGTGCCGAGTTTGTCTAGCGCCGCGCTGATCGCCTCGATCGAACCCTGCACGTCGCCCTTGATGACCAGCGGGAATTCCTTCAGCCCGCTCGTCTGCAGTTGCGACATCATCTGTTCGAGCGAACCACGCTGGCCGGCATGCTTGGCCACCGCCTTCTCACGCGCAAGACGCTGGCGATATTCGGTGATCTCGCGGGCGCGGGCCTCGTTGTTGACGACGGCGAAGCGGTCGCCGGCCTGCGGGGTTCCCTGCAGACCGAGCACTTCCACCGGCATAGCCGGCGGCGCTTCCTTGATCTGCCCGCCGCGGTCGTTGACCAGCGCGCGCACGCGGCCCCATTCGTTGCCGGCAACGAGGATGTCGCCAGGCATCAGCGTGCCGGTCTGGACCAGCACCGTGGCGACGGGGCCGCGGCCCTTGTCGAGCTGGGCTTCGATGACGACGCCCTCGGCGGTGCGGTCCGGATTGGCCTTCAGGTCGAGGATTTCGGCCTGCAGCAGGATCGCTTCGAGCAGCTTGTCGAGATTGGTGCCCTTGGTCGCCGAAACTTCGACGTCCAGCACCTCGCCGCCCATCGACTCGACGAAGACTTCGTGGCGCAGCAGTTCCGAGCGCACCTTCTGCGGGTCGGCGTCATGCTTGTCGATCTTGTTGATCGCCACAATGATCGGAACGCCGGCCGCCTTGGCATGGCTGATCGATTCGATCGTCTGCGGCATCACGCTGTCGTCGGCCGCCACTACGAGGATAGCGATGTCGGTCGCCTGAGCGCCACGGGCGCGCATCGCCGTGAAGGCGGCGTGACCGGGCGTGTCGATGAAGGTGATCTTGTGACCGTTCTTCTCGACCTGATAGGCGCCGATATGCTGGGTGATGCCGCCGGCTTCGCCGGATACGACATTGGCATTGCGGATGGCGTCGAGCAGCGACGTCTTGCCATGGTCGACATGGCCCATGATGGTCACCACCGGCGGACGCGGCTCGAGATCTTCGGGGCGATCGGCGATGTTGAAGAGGCCTTCCTCGATGTCGGACTCAGCGACGCGGCGAACCGTGTGGCCGAATTCGGTAGCGACCAGTTCGGCCGTGTCGGCGTCGATGACGTCGCCCGGCTTCAGGATCTGGCCCTGTTTCATGAAGAACTTGACCACGTCGACCGCGCGCTCGGACATGCGCTGCGCCAGTTCCTGGATGGTGATGGTTTCGGGCAATATCACTTCGCGCATGACTTTCTCGCGCGGTTCGTTATGCAGCGCGCGCTTGAATTTCTCCTGGCGCCGACGCATCGACGACAGCGAACGCGCCCGCGCATCCTCATCGGAAAGCGCGGTATTCAGCGTCAGCTTGCCACGGCGGCGATCTTCCTCGCCCTTGGTCGGCTTGGCCGGACGCGCCACTTCGGGCGTGACCGGGCGGCGCACCGGCGCTCCGGCACCGGTCCGCTTTGGCTTGACGTCCTCGTCCTCGACTGTCGCCAGTTCGGCGGCCAGCGGCGCGCGGCGGCGCGCTTCTTCCTCGGCACGCCGGCGGGACTCGGCCTCGGCCTGCAGCCGGGCTTCTTCCTCGGCCTGGCGGCGCGCGGATTCTTCGCGCTCGCGGCGGCGGCGCTCTTCATCCTCGGCGCGGCGCTTGGCCTCTTCGATGGCGCGCTGGCGATCTTCGACATCGCGCACCTTCGAACCCTCAAGAGCCCGGCGGCGCGCTTCCATCTCATTGCGCGACAATTCGTTCAGCACCATGCCGCCGCGTTCTACCGGCGGCGAAGGCGGCGGCGCCTTGGGCGCTTCCTGCACAACCGGCGCTGCCGCGACCGGCTGCTTCGGCGTGAAGACGGACACAGGAGCCGCGGCCGGCTCCGGCTTGTCACCGGGCAGCGAGAACTTGCGCTTCTTGGTCTCGACCACGACCGCCTTGGTGCGGCCATGCGAGAAGCTCTGGCGCACAGTGCCCTGTTCCGTACCGGGGCGCTTCAGCGTCAAGGTCTTCTTCGGCGTAACACTCAGCGTCTTGTCGTCGCCCGATTTCGTATCGCTCATTCCATATCCTCTGCGGCATCATCTTCGTCAGCAACAGCCGCAAGCATTGCCAGATCGTCCGGGGAACCGCCCCGATACCGGTCGAGCGCAACCACGCGCTTCTGGACCGCCCTGCCCGCGTCTCCCGCGAGAACGGCAGCATGTATCACATTTGTACCCCCCAATGCCAAGCTCAACTCGGCCTCGGAGAAAAGTTTGTAGGCAGGGATAGCGGGGCCGCCGAGGTGGACGGTTGCCCGTCGCGCCTGGCTGATCTTGCGGACGCCGTCATCTGACGCCTCGGTCGCATGCAACACGAAAAGCGCCAACCCACCACGCACCGCGCTCTCGACCTTGGTGGCGCCGAGCGCGATCGCGCCTGCCTTGCGGGCAAGACCGAGCATGCCCAGAGCGTATCTGGAAAGCAGCCCGTCGACCATGCCGCCGAGATCGGTCGGCACGGTCACTTGCGCCTTGAAAGCGCGAGCGAACAGATTTTTCGCTGCCGCCTTGTCGATATGTAGGCGGTCGGCAGTCACCCAGCAACCGCGTCCGGGCAGGTTTTTCCTGATATCCGGAACGACGGCGGAATCCGGACCGACGACAAAACGGATCAGTTCATCCGGTTCGGCCTGTTTGCGCGTGACGATGCAAGTGCGATCGTTCATCTCGTCCAAGGGCGGCTTGTGTGCGATGCGGTTTCACCTCACGCACCAACGGCTTCGTCAGCCGGCACGTCTTCGGCTGCAAGCTCGTCTTCGGTGATCCAGCCGGCCTTGAGGCGGGCAGCCAGAACCATCTGCTCGGCATCGGCCCGCGACACGCCGTGATTGGCGAGCACCCCCGGGAATACCTTCGTCTCGCCGTCCTTGCGTTCCTTCCAGCCGGTCAGATCATCGGCCGCATAGCCGGCGAAATCCTCGATCGTCTTCACGCCGTCCTCGCCGAGCGTCACCATCATGGCGGTGGTCACGCCTGGAATCTCACGCAACTCGTCCTTGACGCCCAGCGCCTTGCGCTTCTCGTCATGCTCGGCTTCGATCTTCTCCAGATATTCGCGGGCACGGGCCTGGATTTCCGAGGCGGTGTCCTCGTCGAAGCCGTCGATCGACGCGATCTCGTCAGCATCGACATAGGCGACTTCCTCGACACTGGTGAAGCCTTCGGAGGCGAGCACCTGGCCGACCATCTCGTCGACGTTGAGCGCATCCATGAACAGAGCCGAGCGTTCGACGAACTCCTTCTGGCGGCGCTCGCTCTCTTCCTGCTCGGTCAGGATGTCGATATCCCAGCCGGTGAGCTGCGAGGCGAGCCGGACGTTCTGGCCGCGGCGGCCGATGGCCAGCGACAGCTGGTCGTCCGGCACCACGACCTCGATGCGCTCGGCGTCCTCGTCGAGCACGACCTTGGCGACTTCCGCCGGCTGCAGCGCGTTGACGATGAAGGAAGCGGCCGAAGGCGACCACGGAATGATGTCGATCTTCTCGCCCTGCAATTCGCCGACCACCGCCTGAACGCGGCTGCCGCGCATGCCTACGCAGGCGCCGACCGGATCGATGGAACTGTCACGCGAGATGACGGCGATCTTGGCGCGCGAACCTGGATCGCGGGCGACCGACTTGATCTCGATAATGCCGTCGTAGATTTCCGGCACTTCCATGGTGAACAGCTTGGCCATGAACTGCGGATGGGTGCGCGACAGGAATATCTGCGGACCGCGCTGCTCGCGGCGCACGTCATAGACATAGGCGCGGACGCGATCGCCATATTTGTAATTTTCGCGCGGGATCAGCTCGTCGCGACGGATGATCGCCTCACCGCGGCCGAGATCGACAATGACATTGCCATATTCGACGCGTTTGACAGTACCGTTGACGATCTCGCCGATGCGGTCCTTGTACTCGTCGTATTGGCGGTCACGCTCGGCCTCGCGCACCTTCTGCACGATGACCTGCTTGGCCGACTGGGCGGCGATGCGGCCGAAATCCATCGGCGGCAGCTGTTCGGCAATGAAGTCGCCGAGCTGCGCGTCGGGATTGCGCTCGCGCGCCGAGGATATGGCGATCTGCGTCGCATAGTCATCGACCTTCTCGACCACTTCCATCAGCCGCTGCAGCTTCATCTCGCCGGTATTCGGATTGATGTCGGCACGGATGTTGGTTTCCTGGCCATAGCGCGAGCGCGCCGCCTTCTGGATCGCATCGGCCATGGCGGCGATGACGATCGACTTGTCGATCGACTTCTCACGCGCGACCGCATCGGCGATCTGCAGCAGTTCCAGCCTGTTTGCGCTTACAACCATCTTTTTTCTCCCGAGCTTGTTGCCGAGCCTTTGCGCCCGGCAGCCCAATCACATTTCTTGTTCGGTTTCATCTTCCGCGCCCGCTTCTACGCCCGCTTCAACGCCCTCTGGCGCGTCTTCGGGCTCGCCGCGGCGCTTCTTGGCTTCCTTGCGCGCCCTGTTGTCCTTCGACAGCGCGTCGCGGATAAGGTCGTCGGTCAGGATCAGCCGTGCTTCGGCAATCGCATCGTAGGGCACACGCACCGTCGGCTGTTCGCCATAGGCCGCCTTGTCGCGCTCAATCAGCACGCCGTCCGCGTCGATCTCGGCGATCTTGCCCTTGAAGCGCTTGCGGTCGGCGACGAGGACCGAGGTTTCCATCTTCACCAGATGACCCGTCCAGGTCGCGAAATCCGACTTGCGGACCAGCGGCCGGTCGATTCCCGGCGACGACACTTCGAGATGATACGCCTTTTCGATCGGATCATCGACATCGAGCGCCGGCGACACCGCCCGGCTGACCTCTTCGCAATCCTCGACGGTCATGGTGCCGTCCTCGCGTTCGGCCATGATCTGCAGCGTCAGCCCGTTCTGGCCCGTCAGATGCACCCTGACAAGGCGGAAGCCGATGGCACGCAGCACCGGCTGCACGATCAGCGCGATGCGCGCATCGATGCCGCTTTCGCGGATGATGCGGTCGTCGCTGTCGGGTACCGTTGCCGTCATTCTATTCCTGTCGCTTCATCGGCGGCCGGAAGGTAACAAAAAAGAGCGGGACCGGGTGGACCCACTCTTCGCCATACCGACCAAGAATTTGAGCCTGATATAGACGATCGCGGCCGTCGTTTCAAGTCCGCATGCGGTCCGTGTGGCAAGCAGATGAGTTGCCCGTATGCAGGTGGGGCGAAACTGTCGGGGGCGGCAGCGTTGCACAGGGTGCATGGCGGCCATGCGCCAACGTCCCTGTGATATCAGGCAGTACGCGCCTATCTATGTTGCGTTGCACAAAATCAATCACGCATTGCAACAGGCGAAAGGGCATAATCATGACCAACCGCAAGGTCTTCTCGGCCATCGGCGATTTCTTCACCGTATTCGGCAGCGCCGTCGCCGCTTCGCACGCCGTCGAAGCCGGCCGCACGCCGCGCGCACGCGATCTGCGCAATCTCGGCATGGATCCGGCTGCCTTCAACAAGATCGGCCGCTTCTAAGACCGGCAACGCGGGGGCGAGGACATCTCTGGTCCTCGTCGACGGCAAGCGCGCTAGGCGCGCTTTGAATAGGACTATCTTCGGACGAAGGTGAGATAGGCCGGCCGGCGGCCTTCGCGAATGGCCTTAGCCTCGTAGCGGGTACCCGGCCAGCCCGCATAGGGCCGCTGCCAGTCGGCTGCCTCTTCAGCCTGCCACGCAAACGCATCATGTGCCCGGCAGTGCAGCAGCGTCCAGTTCACATAGCTATCGATATCGGACGCAAAGCGGAATGTTCCGCCTGACTTCAGGACGCGCGCGAAACGGTCGAGATTGACCGGACTGACGAAGCGGCGCTTCCAGTGTTTCTTTTTCGGCCAGGGATCGGGATAGAGAAGGTCGATGCCGTCGAGCGAGGCTTGCGGGAGCCAGTCGAGCAGGCGCGTGGCGTCGTCGTCATAGACCCGAAGATTGGCAAGCGGCCGTTCCCGGACCGCCATCATCATCTTGGCCATGCCGTTGACGAAAGGCTCGACGCCGACAAAACCGCTCTCAGGAGCCGCCGTCGCCCGATGCAGCAGGTGCTCGCCGCCGCCGAAGCCAATTTCGAGATGAATGGCGCCGACGTCGGCTTCGAACAGGCTGCGCAAGTCGGCCGGCGGTGCGGCCGCCAGATCGAGCCGATAGGTGCTGAAGCCGCTTTCCAGTGCCGCCGCCTGCTGCGGACGGATGGTCTTGCCGCGCCGGCGACCGAAAAATGCCTCGGTCGCACGGCTTGGCCGGCCTTTCGGATCCATGTCTTTCGGATCCATATCTTCCGAATCTATAGACGCCGCGGCTAGGCCGCGACTGCTTCGGCAGGCGCTTCGGCGAGTGCGTCCTTGAGTGCCTTGGCGAGGTCGGTCTTTTCCCAGGAGAAGGACCCGTCGCGGCCGGCCTTGCGGCCGAAATGGCCATAGGATGACGTCTTCGCGTAAATCGGCCTGTTGAGATCGAGATGGCGGCGGATGCCGGACGGTGACAGGTCCATCACGGTGCGCAGCGCCTGCTCGAGCTTTGCCTCATCGACCTTGCCGGTGCCGTGCAGGTCGACATAGACCGACAGCGGTTGGGCGACGCCAATGGCATAGGAAAGCTGGATGGTGCAGCGATCGGCGAGCTTCGCCGCCACCACATTCTTGGCGAGGTAGCGGGCCGCATAGGCCGCGGAACGGTCGACCTTGGTGGTGTCCTTGCCGGAAAAAGCCCCGCCGCCATGAGGCGCGGCACCGCCGTAAGTGTCGACGATGATCTTGCGCCCGGTCAGGCCGGCGTCGCCGTCGGGCCCGCCGATGACGAACTTGCCCGTCGGGTTGATGTACCAGTTGCAGCTGTCGGCGATCCTCAGGTCGCCCAGCGCCTCACGAATATAGGGTTCGACGACGTTGCGGACCTTCTTCGAATCCCAGCTGGCGTCGAGGTGCTGGGTGGACAGCACGATTTGCGTCACTTCCGCCGCCTTGCCGTCGATGTAGCGGACGGTGACCTGGCTCTTGGCGTCCGGCCCGAGCCGCCCGGCATCGCCGTCGCCCGCATGGCGCGCGGCGGCCAGCAATTCGAGGATCTTGTGGCTGTAGTAGATCGGCGCCGGCATCAGATCCGGGGTCTCGCGGCAGGCATAGCCGAACATGATGCCCTGGTCGCCGGCCCCTTCTTCGCCTTGCCGGTCGGAGGCATTGTCGACGCCCTGGCCGATATCCGGCGACTGGCCGTGCAGCAGAACCTCGATCTTTGCCGTCTTCCAGTGGAAACCGGCCTGTTCATAGCCGATTTCGCGGATCGCCTTGCGCGCGGCCGACTTGAACTTCGCCGGATTGACCAGCGGATGACCGGCGGCATCCATCAGGATGTTGCCGGCCTTGTCCTTTTTGAGCAGCGTCTCGGGGACGCGCACCTCGCCGGCGATGACGACGCGATTCGTCGTCGCCAGCGTTTCGCAGGCGACGCGGACCTTCCAGGGGTCCATGCCGGTCTTTCTGGCCTCACGATAGACCAGATCGACGATCTCGTCGGAGATACGGTCGCAGACCTTGTCGGGATGACCCTCGGCAACGGATTCCGAGGTGAATAGATAGTTTTGCCGCGTCACGGGTGTCCCCTCTTGAAAAATCATCGGCACGCTGCCGATTGGCGCGCCACGTGTTAGCTGTGCCGAGCAGCGCTCGTCAAGCGGTGGGCGCCATTATCTTGTACCACTTTGACCGCCGGCAGCCTGCCGCCAGCCTGCTTGGCTCCAGCACGTGCTTTAGCTTCAACACGTTGATGAGAAAGACTTTGAGCATGGCTGTCGAGCAAAATCGATCCGCTCTCCCGCATGCCTGCGGGATGTAAATTCCACGATGCGCGAGATCGCAAGAAATTGCCTGCCCGCAATGACGGCTTCGCTATGTTCGACTTTTCAACGGCTGCCCAATCAATCGACCCAGACCAATCTGCGCAATCAATCGACTTCGTCGGCCGAAAGGGCTTTCACAAGCTCGATAACCTTGCGGCGTATCTTCACGTCGGTGATCTTGACGAAGGCCCGGTTGAGTTGAAGACCTTCAGGACTGCCGCAGAATTCGACGGCAGAAGCCATTGATGCATCCTCCGCAAATCCGCGGTTGCCCACGGCCTCCTGGCCCGGCGCGTCCTCGAAAAAGAAAGCGACAGGCACGCCCAGTATCGAAGCGATTGCCTGCAAACGGCTGGCGCCAACGCGATTGGTCCCCTTTTCGTATTTCTGTATCTGCTGAAACGTTATGCCGAGGTTCTCGCCCAGCTTTTCTTGGCTCATTCCCAACATATTACGACGAAGCCTGATGCGACTTCCGACATGGATATCGATAGGATTCGGCTTCTTCTTGTTTTCTTCTGCCATTTTTTCCTCGCCGAATTTTTCCGGCTTTTTGTGTTTTTTCTGCCCAAAAACGAAGCCGGCGGCCAGTGCCCCAACAGAACCGACGTGCTGACTTCGAGAAATTTCAGGCGGTTACAGTATGAGTTTCTAATGTGTCGACTGTCAATTCGCCCGTAGCCGTTGCCTTACATTCATTGTGAAAGCAGCGAGAGCGAACAGCAACATGATCATCAGTCCATTAATGCGTCTTTGGCTGGAAGAAACGATGGCTTGATTGGAAATCGGCACCTGGACATCGATGGCTCCGCGGGCGTCGATCGCCAGCGCGTCGAGGATGCGTCCGCGCGGATCGACGACAGCGGAGATGCCGTTATTGGCTGCACGCAACAATGGCACCCCGTTCTCTACCGCACGAATCTGCGCCTGCCTGAAATGCTGGTACGGACCCGGCGTGTCACCGAACCACGCGTCGTTCGTGACATTCACAATAAGCTCAGCTGACGTTGCGTCAACCGCCACCAGATCGGGAAAGATGACTTCGTAGCAAATGAACGGAAGCACGCGGATGCCGCCGGGCAATTCGATCGGGTGCCGCTCATTGCCCGCCGCGTAGGTTGTCGGCCCGGCGACGAGTTGTTTGAGCCCCAGGCGGCCAAGCAGGTCGGCAAAAGGCAGATATTCGCCAAAGGGCACCAGATGAACCTTGTCGACTGCATCGGCGATTTGACCCTTGTCATCGATCGCCACCACCGAATTGTAGTACCGCCTGTCGGCATCTTCCGCCGACCCGCCTTCCTCCCGGACGACGCCGGCGATCAGCGTCTGGCCGTCGCCAAGCATCTCTCCCAGCGCGGTCAGCGCATCGGGACGTTCGGCGAAAAAAAACGGCACAGAAGTTTCCGGCCACAGGATCAATTGCGGCTTGGCATGACCAGTCTCTGGGCCAGTCCCTGGGCCGGCCTCTGGCGCCTTGGCCGAAAGCCCCATCAGCGTAGCGAAGATCCGGTCGGGCACTGAAGGGTCCCACTTTTCGCTGAGGTCGACGGCCGGCTGCACGATGCGGACGTCGATTGCGCGGGTCGCGGGCTCGATCTCGGCAGCTAGCCTGACATAGCCGAAGCCGAGATGGGCCGCGACGAGAACGGCAGCCAGCGCACCCCCCAGGCGGACATGCCGGCGCGCCGCAAGCAGGGCCGGCAATGCAAAGACGAAAACCGCCAGCGCGTTGATGCCGACCATGCCGGTCACCGACACGCTCTGCATAAGCAAGGGCACCGGCATCGCCGCGTAGCCGACGGCATTCCAGGGAAAGCCGGTGAACAGAAAGTCGCGCAGCCATTCTGCCAGGCCGAAGCCGAAGGCAAGGGCGGCGATGCGGCCGATGTCGTTGCTCCACAGCAGCCGGGCAACCGCCGTCGCGAAGCCATAGAAAAAGGCGAGCGCCAGCGGAATTCCGACCACTGCGAAGGGAAGCGCCCAGGCGAAACTGTCGGCCTCGACCAGAAGTGCTGAGCCGATCCACCACAGGCCGGCGAGAAAATAGCCGAAGCCGAACCACCAGCCGACGGCGAAGGCCGGCCGCAAATGCCGGAACCAGCCATCGGAGGCTTCTCCGGTTGCGCCGTCGAGGAGCCAGACCAGCAGCGGAAACGAAACGAAACAGACGGCGAAGAAATCGTAAGGCGCCTGGGCAAGAACCGCCAGCGCACCGGCAAGAAACGCCACAAGCGCGCGGCGCCAGCCCCACAGCAGAATTATCCGGCCGGCCAGGCGCTTCATCGATCCTTCCGAGTCGTGCGAATCACGGCAGAAGATTTATCAGGCCATGGTCCACCCTCCAAACGGCCATCGCTTCGCCAGCGTGCCGGATTGGATTCGGCTCGCGCCCCCGCAGCGGACGTTCGCTCGCCCTGGTTGAACTGACACCCATGACCCTGAGCCGCCATTGGGCGGCCATAAAACGAACGGTCGCAGGCTGTACCCAAAGCGGCCCTTGGTAAGCCTTCTTTGGAGCTCGTAAGCGGCCTTTATTGCACCATTTGTTTGACCCCAACCTAAGTGTCGGAAAATCGCCAGGCCTTCCGGCCCAGACAATTCCGCGATGAGAGCACATTGTCGGTGGTGTTCGGATTGTTGGACGAAAGGCGTTGCTCCATGCGGTATTGTTAGGTCAACTAAACGAAGTTCACATCTTTCTAAATTGAGCTAAACAAGCTGGCAGAATACAGTCCGTTTTGTCGAAGTGCATTTACCAAGGCGACAAAGCCTCGGCCGGAGGGAGGAACCTCCACCCCAACAGAAAATCATCGGTCCGGAAGCAGTCCTTCCGGACGGTTGCGAAGCATTGGTTCGTCGCTGGCCCAGGCGTGAAATCGCCGGGGACTGGATGCAGCCTAAACGACCTATCGTCCTCACCCAGGGAACCTGAGACAATGAATCTTTCCTCTCTACTCGCCGCTCGCGCCGCCGAGGGCAAGCCCGTTCGCGTCGGCCTTATCGGCGCGGGCAAGTTTGGCTCGATGGTGCTCGCCCAAGCGCAGCGCATTGCCGGCTATCACATGGTCGCCGTGGCGGACCTCAATGTCGGAAAGGCGCGGGAATCGCTGGACCGCGTCGGCTGGCCGAAGGAGAGGTATTCCGCCACGAGCGCTGCCGATGCCGTCAAGAATGGCACGACCTTCGTCACCGATGATGTCGCGGCGCTGCTGGCCTGCGACGATATCGAATGCGTCATTGAGGCGACCGGCCATCCGATCGCCGGCACACGCCATGCGCTGGCTGCGATCGAGGCGGGCAAGAATATCGTCATGGTCAATGTCGAGGCCGACGTCATGGTCGGCCCAATCCTGGCCAAGAAGGCCGCGGCGAAGGGCGTGGTCTATTCGATGGCCTATGGCGACCAGCCGGCGCTGATCTGTGAGCTTGTAGATTGGGCACGCGCCACCGGCTTTGAAGTCACGGCGGCTGGCAAGGGGATGAACTTTGAGCCGCGCTATCGCTATTCGACGCCGGATACGGTCTGGGGTTTCTTCGGTTGGTCGGAAGAGTATGTCGCCAAGGGCGACTTCAACCCAAAAATGTACAACTCCTTCACGGACGGCACCAAAGCTGCGATCGAGATGGCGGCGGTGGCCAACGGCGCCGGACTCGATTGTCCAGACAATGGCCTGGCTTTCCCGCCCGCCGGGCTGCACGACCTTGCGAAGGTATTCCGGCCGGCAGCCGATGGCGGCCGCATGGATCGCAGCGGCCTTGTCGACATCGCAGCCAGCCAGGAACCCGATGGCCGCGAGGTGTTCAACAATATCCGCTATGGCGTGTTCGTCACCTTCAAGGCCCACAACGAGTACTCGAAGGCCTGCTTCAATCAGTATGGCCTGCTGACCGATCCGTCGGGATGGTACGCGTCTATGTGGCGTCCGTTCCACATCATCGGCTTGGAAACTTCGGTCAGCGTGCTTTCGGCCGTGTTGCGCGGCGAGGCGACCGGCTGTTCGAAAGAGTTTCGCGGCGACGCTGTGGCTACCGCCAAGAAGGACATGCAGCCGGGCGAACTGCTCGATGGCGAGGGCGGCTTCGCCGTCTGGGCCAACGCCATTCCAGCGACGCGCAGCCTGGCGCACAGGGCCTTGCCGATCGGCCTGGCCCATAACGTCAAGCTCAAGCGCGCGATCAAGAAGGACCAGATCGTCAGCTTCGACGATGTCGAATTGGTCAACGACCTGGATGTCCTGAAGGTGCGGCGCGAGATGGAAGACACGTTCCGTTCAAACCCCAGCGTGGCGGCCTGATGGTCGAGGGACGATGCGTGATCGACCGCACCCAAAAGCCTCGCTTCGTGGTGATCCCGGAGTTTCGCGTGAAGCCCGAGCTGATGGTGGCGTTCCTCGACGCTGCCTTGGACGATGCGCGCCATTCGGTTGCGGACGAGGCCGGGTGTCACCAGTTCGATGTCGTCCGCCCGGAAGGCACCGACGATACAGTTGTGTTCTACGAGGTGTATGACGATCGCGCCGCTTTCGAGACGCATCTTACCGCGCCGCATTTGAAGCGCTTTCAGGCGTCCATGAAGACGCTAGACGTCGATGAGACCATCGTGCGCTTTTTGAGCCTCGTGAGCGAGTAGGACGCTCGAGTGTTGGGAGGCACAGGGATGGGTAAAGCTCTGACAAGTATTGGTTTCGTGGGAACCGGCATTATGGGCGGGCATATGGCCCGCCGCCTGGCAGAGGCCGGGTTCCGGGTGAAGGCCTGGAATCGAACGCCCGATAAGGCCGTGGCTCTGGCAACTGACGGCGTCGAGATTGCCGTGAGCGCCGCTGACGCCGCCATCGACGCCGATGCCGTCATCTGCATGCTGAGCTCGGGTCCTGTCTGCGATGAGGTGTTGCTCTCCGAGGGGGAGTTGTCGGTGCGATGCGACGCGGCTCGACGCTTGTCGTGATGAGTTCGATCCCGGTCGAAACGGCCAGGGGGCAGTCGGAAAGGGCGACCGCAGGCGGCCTCAACTATATCGACGCTCCGGTGTCAGGCGGCGAGAAGGGCGCGCGGGAAGGCACGCTTGCCATCATGGCGGGCGGCGAGGTGGCGCAGGTCGAAGGCCTCCTTGCGGTCTTTGCGCCGATGGGCCACGTCACGCATGTCGGGCCGGTCGGTTCGGGACAATTGGCCAAGCTCGCCAATCAGTTGATCGTGGCATCGAACATCTGTGCGGTGGCCGAAGCGCTTTTGCTGGCCGAGCGTGGCGGCGCCGATCCTGCCCGGGTTCGCGAGGCGCTGCTCGGCGGCTTCGCGGATTCGACCGTGTTCCGTCAGCATGGCCTCCGGATGGTAGAAGGCAATTTCGTACCGGGCGGTCCTGCAAAATACCAGGTCAAGGATACAGGCACCGCGCTGGCCCTGGCGCGTGCGCAGGAGCTCCAACTGCCCATCGCCGAACAGGTCGACAGCCTGTTTCGCCGCCTCGTTGATGAAGGCGGCGGCGATCTCGATCACAGCGCCGTCTTTCTAACCCTGAAGAATATGAATCAACCGGGCACAAGTTCGCCCAACAACCGAGAGTGGAGGATACCATGAACGCTTTCTCGATCCGCAGCCTGCTTGCCGGTGCGGCCATGCTCGTCGCAACCGCCGCGCAGGCCGCAACGACCCTGACCCTGTCCACGCCCGATCCGGATGGTGCGGAAATCACTGTCGCTGCCAACAAGTTTGCTGAACTGGTGGCCGCCAAGACCAACGGCGAAGTGACCATCAAGGTTTTCCCGAATGGCACGCTCTACGGCGGCGACCCATCGGGCGCGGTCAAGCAGCTTGCGGGCGGGTCGCTGGACATGCTGGTGTTGGCCACCTCGCTCTACGCCAACTTCAATCCGAAATTCTCGGCCATTTCGATCCCTTACCTCTTTGACGACGAGAAGCAGCTGCGCGCCTATCTCTCCGGCGAGCAGGGTCAGGAGCTGATTGCCGATCTAAACACCATCGGCATCAAGGGCCTGAGCTTGTGGACCCGCCCGTTCCGCCAGATGACCAACTCCAAGCTGCCGATCGAGAAACCGGCGGATCTGGCCGGACTGAAGTTCCGCGTCCCAAACAACCCGCTTTGGGTCGAGTTCTTCAAAAAAATGGGCGCTGCGCCGACCCCGATGGCTTTCGCCGAAGTCTACAACGCACTGCAGTTGAAGGTCGTCGACGGGCAAGAGAACCCGATCAGCGTGCCGCTCGCTGCCAAGTTCTACGAGGTACAGAGCTTCGTCTCAATCACCAATCACATGGCTGACGGCTGGGTGCTCGGCATCAATCCAGCCAAGTTCGACGCACTGTCCGATGCCGAGAAGGCGGCGGTCACTGAGGCGGCCAAGGAAGCCGAGGCCTGGAAGGCCGAGAACGATGCGGCGCAGGCCGAGACGATCCTCAAGGAACTGGAGGGCCACGGCATGAAGGTCAACCATCTGACGCCGGAGCAGCAGGCCGCTTTCGTGGCGGTTTCGAAGGAGTTGTTCCCGGTCTTTGCCGGTCTGGTGAAGGACCAGGCCTTCTTCGACAAGAGTGTTGCCTTTGTCGGAAAGAAGTAAGCTCTAATACCGGCTTGGCGGCGAGGCGATCCCTCGCCGCCCATTTGGGAGGAGACCATGGGCAAGCCACAGACCCGCTTCGACGCCATCCTGCGAATCCTGCTGGACGGCATAGCAGGCATCGCGATGACCGGCATTATGATCGTGGTGTTGCTGCAGGTAGCAAGCCGCCTGCTCGGAAGACCCGTATCCTGGACCGAGGAAGCGACGCGTTATCTGTTTGTGTGGATGATCTTTTTCGGGGTAGCCGCCGGCTTTCGCACGGTCGAAACGGCGCGCGTGACTGTCTTCATCGACATGATGCCGGAACTCATGCGCCGGCTGTCCGTGCCGATCTATGTCGTGTCGTCCGTGCTCTTCTTTGCCTTGACCGCCTGGACGGGTTGGATGCTGGCGAAGCAGCAGTACATGATGAACGAAACTGCTGCGACACTCGTGATTCCGATGTGGATCATCGGAACGATCATGCCCATCGCCGCCATTCTCGCCATCCTGGCCATCTTCGAATCCCTGCGAACGCGCCGCCGCTACATCGAGCTTCCCGATCTTGGGCTGCCGCCCGGCCAAGCGGTGGAAGCGGACATCGCAGTTCCAGATCCGGAGCAGAAGCCATGAGCATCGCGCTGCTCGTCCTTTTTCTGCTAATGAGCGCGCTCGGCGTTCCTCTGGCCGTGGCACTCGGCCTTGCGTCGGTCGCCGTGATCTACGTGTTCACCTCCACGCCGATCGGCCTCCTGTCGCAGAGCATGTTCTCCGCGATGAATTCCTTCCTGCTGGTGGCTGTGCCGCTCTTTATTTTCGTTGGCGTTCTGATGGAACGGGGGCGCGTCGCCGAGAAGCTGTTCGATTTTGCCGAGGCCTGCGTCGGCTGGATGCCGGGCGGTATGGGCCATGTAAATGTCGTATCTTCCGTTATCTTCGGGGGCGTTTCGGGCTCTTCCGTTGCCGACATCGCCTCGATCGGTGCGATCGAGATAAATGCGATGGAGCGGCACGGCTTTCCACGCGGCTATGCGGTCGGCATGACGCTCTGCACCTCGACTCTGTCGTCGATCATTCCGCCGTCGATCCTGATCGTCATCGCCGGTTCGATCGCCAACGTCTCAATCGGCACGCTGCTGGTAGCGGGCCTTATCCCTGGCCTTTTCATCGCCTTCGCCTTCATGGTGTTCAACCATGTCTATGCGGTCAGGCACGGCTACAATCCGCCGTCGCCGATGAACTTCCGCAAAATCGCGATCACCGGCGTGAACGCGATCCTGCCGATGCTGACGCCCGTCATCTTGCTGGTCGGTATCGTGGACGGCTATTTCACGCCTACCGAGGCGGCAGCCCTTGCCGCGCTCTATACGCTGTTCCTGGCGGTGATCCTCTACAGGACGATTTCGCTGGCGGAACTTCCGGGTATCATCGTCGACACAGCGCGCACCTCCGGAACGATATTGTTCATCGCTGCGACCGCCAAGCTTGCGGCCTGGGTCTTCACTTATGACGGCCTACCGCAACAGGTAGCGACCCTGCTCGGCGCGATCAGCACAGGCCCGACGATGGTGCTCATCCTCGTCTTCCTGTTCCTGATCGTGGTCGGCATGTTCATGGACGCTATCGCCGCCATGTTCATCCTGATCCCGGTTCTGCTGCCGCCGGCGGTGTCATTGGGCGTCGATCCGATGCATTTCCTCATCGTGACAGTCGTTACGCTGACGCTGGGGCTGGTGACGCCACCGGTCGGTGTCTGCCTATTCGCGGCGGCGCAGGTTGCCAGGATGTCGATTGAGGATGTGATCAAGGGGTCGCTCGCACCGATGTCGATCCTGGTCCTGGCGATCCTTGCGCTGGTGCTGTTCCCGGTTCTCACCACCGGACCGATCCGCCTGCTCGGGCTATATTGAGTCGATCGACGATGGCGCGACCCGATTTCATCATCGTCATGGGCGTCTCCGGCACCGGCAAGACGGAGATCGCCCGAGGCCTAGCAAACCGTCTCGGCGTCGATTGGATCGAGGCTGATACCTATCACAGCGCGGCGAATGTGGAGCGCATGCGACGCGGTGATGGGTTGACGGACGAAATGCGTTGGCCGTGGCTGGCTGCGGTGGCGGAAGCGGCGCTGGCGCTGCCCTCGCGTCCGGCGGTCGTCGCCTGTTCGGCCCTCAAGCGCAGCTATCGCGATTTTCTGCGGGAACGACTTGGCCAGGTCGGCTTCGCTTTCCTCGATGGATCGGAGGAACTGATCCTGCAGCGCCTTGGCAGCCGCAAGAACCATTTCGCTGGATTCTCATTGCTATCCAGCCAACTCGCGACGCTGGAACTCCCGATGCCCGACGAGCGCTTTTTGGCGCTGCCGATTGCGTGGAGCCCGCAGAGCATCGTGGAGAAGGCCGCGGCCGCATTGGGCTGATCAACATTTGGGCGCGGCGGATAGCGCCTCGCCACGCAGCCAGTCGAGAAACACGCGGACCTTCTTGTGGCGAAGATGATCGCGCGGGCACGCGATCCACTGCGTCACGATATGGATTTCGGGTGCGTCGCGAACCGGGCAGATCAGGCTGCCTTCGGATAGCTCGCGCTGCATCATCAAAGTGCTCTCCAGAGCTATACCAAGCCCACCGGCAGCCGCATCAATCGCCATGTGGCTGCGGTCGAATAGAACGCGTCGCCACCTCTCATTGGATTCGACGCCCGCAAGCGCCAGCCATCGGGTCCATTGTGCCTGAGACTTGACCGAGTGAATCAGGCGAAACTGCAGCACTTCTTGTGCCGCGAGACTGGCGGGCTTGGCGATCGACGGCGCGCAAACCGGAACAAAGCTCTCTTCGATGAGGCCCTCAACGAACAGGCCGGGCCACTTGCCGTCGCCGTGTCTGATTTCCAGATCCACGGCTTCGCGGTTGAAATCGGTCGGTTCATTGGTGCCATCCAGCCGCACCTCGAGATCGGGATTTGCAGTCAGGAACGCGCCGAGGCGCGGCAGTAGCCATTTGTTCGACAGAGTTGGCGTCGCGCGCACGGTGAGTGCGGTGATCGAACGATAGCCACGGATTGCATTGGTTGCCTCTGCAATCTGCTCCGCGCCATCGTTGATCGAGGCGAAAAACCGCTCGCCGGCCTCCGTCAGCAGGATGCCACGACCGACCTTGGTAAGCAACGTGACACCTAGTTGTGTCTCAAGCGCCTGGACCTGCTGAGTGACGGCGGACGGTGTGACGTTCAGCTCTTCGGCGGCCCGCGAAATGCTACCGGCGCGGGCAGCTGCGTGAAACACCCAGATCGAGCGGATCGGAACTTGCGACATGCTATCTCGAATGTCTCTCGCGAAGCGCGATCACTTTGTGGACACGTTTATCTTCAATATCGAGGGTGGGATCACGCCACGATTGTTTGTACCCATTGATTGTTGGGAATCGCGCACCGATCAATTCTCGCAGGCGAGGGAAATTGTTTCGCCGTTCCAAAGGTTCGATCCCTTCATCAGTCTTCGCCGTCGCGCGATAGAAAAGCGTTCAGCCGCTCCAGGACGAGATCCGGGGCTTCGAGCTGAGGCAAGTGACCGACGCCAGGTAATGTTTCGAACGATGCCTGCGGGATCAGCGCATGAAGCGCTTTGCCTCGCTCCAGCGGGATCCATGGATCGTCCTTGCCCCAAATTATCTTTACCGGACACCTGACATCCCCGAACGCCGGCTCGACTTCGGCGGTATATTTTTCGTCGGCTTGCGCGAATTGCCGATAGAAGCTTCCTCGTCCCTCCTCGGCAAGCCACGGCTCGACAAGTTTCTCGAAATCTCCGGGCGCGATGTCATTTACGATCGCCCCCTTGATATAAGCCTCCACGACCGCTCTGTGGATATGCGGCGGCAGGCCCAGAAAGGCATCCACATGGCGACCGACATGATCGAAGAACTCCGATCCCCAAGGGCGCATGGCGACGACATTCATCAGGACATACCGCTCGAAGTCGCAGCCATGGAGCAAATGCGCCCGTAGCGTCGTCGCTCCGCCGAAATCATGGGCAACGACCATGGGCTGCTCAAGGTCCCAATGCGCCAGCATCTCGGCGAATACTTCTCCTTGCACGTCGAGTGAGGTGCGCTGCTCCGCGCCTTTGTCGGATCGCCCGTAGCCGGGCATATCGTACCAGTGGACACGATACCGCCTTGCAAGGTCTGGAATAATCCGATGCCATGAGAATGAAGACCACGGCCAGCCATGAGCCAACACGAGCGCGGGCCCAGTGCCAGATTGCCCCGCTGCGACAGCGCCCGCGGATGTTTCCACGGTCTCATCGAGTTTCCACGACATCAGACATTCTCCTGGTACTCATGACAGCGTCCAGACGAATTGGTTCGCAAACCATATAGTTCGAAACCGCACCCTTTGCTGAAATTCAGACCGATGACGCTGTCGGTGCCAGCCTTCGATCCGTAGATCGCCCAGCCGCTCAGCCTCCTCGCGTGGACCATGCTGGGCTCGAAGCCAAAAGCCTTTTCAAGCCAGATCAATGCGGCGCGCGGGCCCTTGCAGAATAGGACTGCGCCAAAGGCTGAGCGCTTGAACGGATCGTCGACCGTCGTCGGGCGAGCGGCGTCTTTCAAGCCTGCTCGGCGCGGACGGCGCGCCGCCGGCGCTCGCCTTTCTGGGTCTCCACGATGCGCACGCGTTTGACGCGGCGTGGATCGGCGTCGAGCACATGGAATTCGAAGCCGGGGATGGCCTGCACCACTTCGCCGCGGGCCGGGACCCGGCCAAGCGTGTTGAAGATCATGCCGCCGATCGTGTCGACATATTCGCCATGCTCGCCGGCAGCGAAATCCTCGCCTATCATCTTGGCGACCTCGTCGATCTCGGCCTTGCCGTCGACGACGAACACGCCCTCGCCGGTCTGGGTGATCATCGGCTCGTCCTCGTCGTGCTCGTCCTCGATGTCGCCGACCACCATCTCGACGATATCCTCGAGCGAGACCAGACCATCGGTGCCGCCATATTCGTCGATGACCAGCGCCATCTGGGTGCGCATCGCCTGCATCCGCCCCATCAGATCGGAGGCGAGCATCGACGGGGGCACGAAAAGCACCGGGCGGATCAGGGTCAGGTCGCCGATGGTGCGGGTGAGATCGACCTTGGCGAGATCGAGAAGCGTGGCAGGGGCAGCTTTCCTGGTCGTCCTGCCCTTTCTGACGCGGGCGAGCTTGGTGATGTGAGCGAGCACGTCGCGGATGTGGACCATGCCGCGCGGGTCGTCGAGCGTCTCCGAATAGACCGGCATGCGGGAATGGCCGGACTGCTCGAACAGTCCCAGAAGATCGCCAAGGTTCGTCGTGATCTCGACCGCCTCGATGTCGGCGCGCGGCACCATGACATCCTCGACGCGAACCTCGCGCAGGCGCAGAATGTTGTTGAGCATGGCCCGTTCGCCGGGCGAAAAGGCGCCGGCATCGCTCGCCGTTTCGGCAAGCGCGTCGGCGATCTCCTCGCGCAGGCTGGTGCCGTTGCGCTGCCTGAACAGGCCGAGCACGCGATCGAACAGGGAAGGACCGGCAGGCGATGGCTCGCTGGCGAAGCTGCCGGTCGTGGTACTCGGACTAGAGTCCTCTTCCGTCTGTTCGGATGGCTTGGTCGCACTGCCGGCGTCTGGGCGGGCGGCAGTCTCTGGTTTGTCGTTCATCGTCGTCCGGTCATTTGATCTTTTTAGTTACGCGTAGGGATCGGGAATGGCAAGCCTTGCAAGTGCTGCGCGTTCGACGGCTTCCATTTCTTCGGCCTCGGCGTCGGTCTCGTGATCGTAGCCCAGCAAATGCAGCAGGCCGTGGATGACGAGATGGATGATATGGTCGTCGACAGGCTTGTCTTCCAGTGCGGCTTCCCGCACAACCGTCTCGGCGGCCAGCACAATGTCGCCCAGCATGGGCGGCAGCGGACCCCCCTTGGCGAGCGGAAAAGCCGGGAAAGACAGGACGTTGGTCGGTTTGTCCTTGCCACGCCATCCCGCATTGAGACTGCGTATATGGGCGTCGTCAGAAAAAACGATGCTGAGCTCGGAACTGCCGGCCGCACCGGTTTCGGCAAACGCGGCGGCAACGGCGCCATAGACCAGCCGCGTCAGCGCGGCCTCATCGGGCCAGTCGCCCGCTTCGACTGCTATATCGATGTCGATGGGAACCGGAAGATCCCCCCTACAGATTTTTTGTCCTCAGCCATAAGGCTGCATCATCGTGTTTTCTTGTTTGAGCATCGGATTTTCGCAAAACCGGTTCCCACTTTTGGGTCCGATGCTATTTTTTGTTTGAGCATCGGATTTTCCCAAAACCGGTTCCCACTTTTGGGTCCGATGCTCTAGCCTTCGGCGCCCAGGCCCCGGGCCAGCTTGCCATCGCGGTCGTAGGCCTTGACGATCTCGGCGACCAGCGGATGCCTGACGACGTCGCCTTCGTTGAACCGCACCGTCACCATGCCGGTGACGCCGTCGAGGATCCTGAGCGCCTCGACCAGACCCGATTTGGTGTTTTGCGGCAGGTCTATCTGGGTCGGATCGCCGGTGACGATCATGCGCGAATTCTCGCCGAGACGGGTCAGGAACATTTTCATCTGCATCGGCGTGGTGTTCTGCGCCTCGTCGAGGATGACGGCGGAGTGCGCCAGTGTGCGGCCGCGCATGAAGGCCAGCGGCGCGATCTCGATCACCTCGGCGGCAATGGCCCGCTCGACCTTGTCGGCCGGCATCATCTCGTAAAGCGCGTCATAGAGCGGCCGCAGATAGGGATCGACCTTCTCCTTCATGTCGCCGGGCAGGAAGCCGAGCCGCTCGCCGGCCTCGACGGCCGGCCGCGACAGCACGATGCGCTCGACCATGCCACGTTCGAGCAGCATGGCCGCATGCGCCACCGCCAGGAAGGTTTTTCCGGTGCCAGCCGGGCCGATGCCGAAGACGAGTTCGGACCGCTCCAGCGCGCGCATATAGGCGTCCTGGTTGAGCGAGCGGGCATAGATCGTCTTCTTGCGCGTCGATATCTGGGCGGCGGACACCTTGCCCTTGCGCTCCAGCGTCGGCAGTGTCAGCTGGTCGTCGGCGGCGATCGCCATGCGCACGGCGCCGTCAACGTCCGACTGGCCGATGTCAGCGCCTTTCTGGAGAATGCCGTAGAGATTGTCCAGGGCGCGGCGCGCCTGCTCGGCGGCCGAGGCGGAGCCCTTGATGGTCAGCTGGTTGCCGCGCGAGCGGATATCGACGCCAAGCTTCTGCTCGAGCCTGGCCAGATTCTCATCGAACTGGCCATAGAGGGCGCTGGCAAGCTTGTTATTGTCGAAAGTCAGAACGATGTGCGCCATATCCGAAGCCCCCGATGGTAGGTTCTGGGGCAGGTTCTTCACTTCCGCAGCGCTCAATCGTCTCTCCTCATCTGCCGAGACCTTCAGGCCAATTCGGCGAACAGGCTGTTGTAACCCGTCTTCGTGATTCGTACTTGGACAATCTCACCGATTTCGCCGGACTTTTCATCAACAATAACCGGCTGCAGCCACGGCGAGCGGCCGACCTTCTGGCCGGCCTGGCGGCCCGGCTTCTCGATCAGCGTCTCGATGGTGCTGCCGACCAGGCTGGCGCCGAACTCCTGCTGCTGGCTCAGCAGCAGCGCCTGCAGCCGCTGCAGGCGCTCGTCCTTGACCGCTTCCGGCACATGACCGGCCAATTCCGCGCCCGGCGTGCCGGGGCGCGGCGAATATTTGAACGAGAAGGCCGAGGCATAGTTCACCTGGCGGACAAGGTCCATCGTCGACTCGAAATCCGCATCCGTCTCGCCGGGAAAGCCGACAATGAAGTCGCCCGAAAGCGCGATATCGCTGCGTGCGGCGCGGATCCGGTCGAGCAGCGTCAGATAGTCTTTTGCCGTATGCCTGCGGTTCATCGCCTTGAGGATGCGGTCGGAGCCGGATTGCACAGGCAAATGCAGATAGGGCATCAGCGCCGGCAAGTCACGGTGGGCGGCGATCAATTCGTCGTCCATGTCGCGCGGGTGGCTGGTGGTGTAGCGCAGCCGCGCCAGCCCGGGAATCTCGGCCAGCCGGAACAGCAGGCGGCCAAGACCCCATTCCTCGGCGTTTTCGCCTTCGCCGTGCCAGGCATTGACGTTCTGGCCAAGCAGCGTCACCTCGCGCACGCCGGCTTGCGCCAGCCGCTCGGCCTCGGCGACGATCTGCGCCACCGGCCGCGACACTTCCGAGCCTCTGGTATAGGGCACGACGCAGAAGGTGCAAAACTTGTCACAACCTTCCTGGACGGTCAGGAACGCGGTGACGCCGCGCCTGATGATCTCGGCGCGCTTCGGCTGCGGCAGATGCTCGAACTTGTCCTCGATGGCGTAGTCGGTCTCAACGATCTTTTCGCCGCCGCGCACCCGTGCCAGCACATGCGGCAGCCGGTGATAGGTCTGCGGGCCGATGACCAGATCGACAGAAGGCGAGCGGCGGATGATCTCGGCGCCCTCGGCCTGCGCCACGCAGCCGGCGACGCCGACCAGCATCACGCCGCCGGCCCGAGCCCGCTCGGCCTTCATCTCACGAATGCGGCCGAGTTCGGAATAGACCTTTTCGGCGGCTTTCTCCCGGATATGGCAGGTGTTGAGCAGCACCAGATCGGCCTCGCCGATCGTATCCGTAGCAGTATAGCCGTCGGCGGCCAGCGCGTCGGTCATGCGCTGCGAATCGTAGACGTTCATCTGGCAGCCATAGGTCTTGACGAAGACCTTCCGGCTCGCGGCCGGCGGCGCGACCGCAGTTTCGGCCGCGATATCGATGTCGTCGCGTTCTATCGTGTTCAATTCCATCTGGCGGCTTCTAACGCCTTTCGCCAACAAAAAACAGACGATTCTGGCTTACAGCGCCGCGCCGCCTTTGGACGCGCAAAGCGATGGGGCTTTTCCGGCTTACCGGCTCGGGCGCGGATCGGCGAGCGCCGCCTGCACCATGTCACGCACCTGACTTTCCATCAGCCTGGCCGTTTCCTTGCGGCTGGAGCCCTTGGAGAAGGCGACCGGCTCGCCGAAATGCACTTCGACATCGAGCCCGCCCTCCGCCATCAGCACCTTGAGATGAGGCATCAAGTCCTCGTCGCCGATCCAGGCGGCAATCGGCCGGTGCCTGCGGCCGAGCGGCACGCCGTGCAGGCGCGTATAGACGATCGCCACCGGCTGGATGAAGACCGTTTCGGCCGCCCCTCCCGAAATCGCCATCGAGGCAGCGCCGAACAGCGTGCTTTTGAACGGCAGGATCATGTTGCCGTCGCTGGTCGACCCTTCGGCAAACAGCACCATGGCGTCGCCCTTGGCCATGCGGCTGGCGATCTCGCTCGCCTGGTCGCCCGACGAACGTTTGCGCTCACGCTCGATGAAAACGGTGCGCTGCAGCTTCGACAACATGCCGATCAATGGCCAGCCGGCCATGTCGGCCCTGGCGATGAACGTCACATCGGCCATCGACCCCAGCACCATGATGTCGGTCCAGGAGACGTGGTTCGACGCAACCAATAACGGGCGCTGGCTGGACAAGGTCCCCTTGATATGGATGCGCATGCCGAGCGCCCGGATGATGAGCCGGTGCCAGATCTTCAGGATGAACGTCTCGCGCCAGAGGCCGGTCTTCATCGACAGGATCTGCAACGGCACGAGAACCAACGAGCCTGCGACAACGAGGCTCAGCGCCAGGAAAATCCTGATTTTTCCGATCATCCGCTCTTGGCCCTGTCCCGAGTTCTGACTAGCGCGCCTAAAGCACGCTCCAGCGCTTTTTAATCTGCGCATATGAATCAACGGATCGTGCTTTCCGAAAATCGGTTCCGATTTGCGGGCCGATCGCTAGCGAAGATCGCGGCGCATGACAAGCGCTCCGGTCGGGCCGTGCTCGGGCGATCTGTAATAGTTGGCACGTTTGCCGACCTCGCGGAATCCCAGCCGCCGGTAGAGCGCGATCGCGGCGACGTTGGTCTCGTCGACCTCGAGGAAAAGCGCCTCTGCGCGTTGCGCATGCAGTTCGCGCAGCACCGCATCCATCAATTGCCAGCCGAGCCCCTGGCGGCGATGGGAGCGCGCCACCGCGACAGTCAGGATCTCGCCTTCGCCGGCTGCCAGGCGCGCCAGCACAAAACCGACCGGCGGCTTGGCACCCTGGCCGGTCTCGCGGGCGGCATAGCCGAACACCGTGTCCTGCTCGATCAGCGCGGCGAATTCGTCATCGCTCCACGGCCGGACGAAATCCTCGCGATGCAGCACCGACAGAGCCGCGCTATCAGCGATCGTCAGCCGCTCGAGCGCAAAGTCCCTGCGGCGCGGCTGGAGGAAAGGGATGCGCATCAGTTTTTCTTCCCGGCTTTCTTCCTGGACAGGATAAACCCGGCCTGCGGCTTGGCGTCCGCCCCGCGCAAATAAAGCGGTTTCGGCTTTTCGCCTTCACCTTTGACGGCAGCCAGCCGAGCATAAACGGCGATGTCGGCCGTGGCACTTGTCGGGCCGACTTCGAAGGCGCGCCCGGCCGAAGCCGCAATTTGCTTGGCCGCCGTGCCGGCCAGAACCGGAGAACTGTCGACCGCCATGGCGGCGGCTTGCGGAAGCGTGGCCACCGCGGGACCGTAAATCAAGACGGATGCTTCGTCGTAAAGCGCTGCATGGATCTCCTCGCGCCCGGCGTCGAGCGCGGCCAGCACGGCGCGGCCAGGAAATGTCGCTTTCGCTTGCGCCGCCAGCGCTTCCAGCGTCGTCACCCCGATTGCCGGGATTTTCAGCGCCAGCGCCAGGCCCCGCGCCGCCGAGACACCGACGCGCAGTCCTGTGAAGGAGCCCGGGCCGGTGGCGACGGCGATGGCGCCAAGGCCGGTATAATCGGTTCCGGCAGCCCTCAACGCCTGCTCGATCACCGCCATCAAATGCTCGGCATGGCCTTTTCCCAGATCGAGCACCGAACGGCCGAGTTCCTTCCCGGCCGCCGCGTCGTAGACACAGGCGGCGCAGAGATTGGCGGCACAATCGATGGCAAGCAACTTCATGAGGCGGCCGGTTGGGAGCACCCGCTTGGGGCACAGGGGGTTCGAAAGACAATTTCCCTGTGCCTGCCATGGCTCATCCCTGCAAGGGCATAATGCATAAATCGTTTGGCGGCTTCGCTTCGACCTCGCCCAAAAAGAGGCAACTTTCGGCGACCAAAACCGTCAACGAACCAGTGCCGCACTATCCGCCCTGCTCGATGCGCAGCATGTGATTGTCCCAGACATAGTCCGGCTCGGACCGTGTCGCGCCGCCGGTTTCGACAATTTGGCCGGTGCCCGTCGTCGCCATGAAGGCCGCCCCTTCGGGCGCCACGCCGCAGACCTCGGCCAGTGCGCTGGTGGCGACGATGCGGCCGCTGGCCGCATCGATCACCGCAAGCGAGTTGCCTCCCGGCGAGGTCACGGCGACGGTGCCGGCGGCAGGGTTGGCGGCGACCGCGCCGATGTAGTTCCTGAAGCCGGACAGCACGTCCTGCGGCATGTCGAGTAGTTGCAGATCCTTGCCGCGGGCGGCGCGGCCGACCAGCAGCGGACGATCGCTGCCCGGCCCCCTGTACTGGCAGCCGAACCAGACCGCGCCGGATTTGTCGGTATCCATGTGCCGGATCGAAAGCTGGTGCAGCGCCGGCGGCAATTCGTGCTTTTCGACAAGGTCGCCGGTCAGGCGGTCGACCAGCACATAGGATGGCTTCATCGTCGCGATGTTGAGTTCGGCGCGGCCATAATCCGGATGCGTCTCGATGCCGCCATTGGCGACGGCAATCGTCCTGCCGTCGCCGAGCAGCAGAAGCTCGTGCGGACCCATGCCAAAGGTCGGGAACTCGCCAACCCGCTTGAATTTCGCACGCGCGTCATAGACGCCGACCACGCCGGCGGCATTGTCGAAATCGTTCTCGGTGGCGTAGAGCAACGCACCGTCGGCCGAAAACACGCCGTGGCCGAAGAAATGGCGGCCACTGATGCTGGCAATGGTCAGCGGCTCGTCGCGGCCGGTGTGGTCGAACACAACCGCGAACGTGCCGGGCTGCCTGGCAAAGACTACGGAGCGCTTCGAAACCGCATCGAAGGTGACGTCGTGACCGCGGGCGGGCAGGTCGATGGCATGCAGCACCCTGCCGGCCTCGGACAGGATCGCCGCGCCATAGCTGCCGTCGCGCTTGACGAAAGCGGTGGCGAAGACGGCGTCCGTGCCAAGCGTCTTCGCCCATGCCGATGGCGCCATCGCGGCAGCAAAGCCAATGCCTGCGGCCCTGAGGAAATCACGACGATCGATCAGGGGCGTGCGCAGGGTCAATCCCCATCCAGCGACGAGAACCCGGCGGTCAGGCCGAATTCGGCGGTCAGCCTGGTGCCGATCAGGGTCGACAGGCTGGATGTCACCAGCGAGAAGTGGTCGAGCTTCTGGCGCAGCGCCGGATCGGCAAGCGCCTTGTCGATCGGGCCTCTGATGGCGGTGGCGTCGGCGGCCCCGTTGACGAGCTGGATGTGGATCGATTCCGCCATCCAGCGCGCATCGGGCGACAGCGCGTCGCCAAGCTGCGAAGCCTGGAACAGAGCGTCCATGCCCGAAAGGTTTCCGGTCAGCGAACGCGCGGTGTTTTGTGAACGCCAGTAGATCGCCTGTTTCGGCTTGTCGGCCTCCGGGCTACTCCCCAGAAAACCTTTCAGGCGCACGTCACGGACCATCTCCAGTTCGTTGATGAAGACGGCGACCAGTTCGGTCACCGCTTCCGTGCCGTCGCGGTAGAGTGGGTTTTGCGGCCCCGGATTGGCCCAAAGTGCTGCAAAGCCGTCGGGCTTGTTCCAGGCGTCGCTGACCTCGGCGGCGATCGTTTCGATGTTGCCGGCGATGGCCTCTCCGTAAGCGCAGCGATAGGGATCGTCCTTGCCGGCGAGCCGCTCGGCGCCATCGCCGTAAAGCACGAATTCCAGCGCGCCAAGCCCTTGCATGGCGACGCTCTTTGTCGCCAGTTGGGCCGGATCGGCGGCGGTCCGGTCTTTACTGGCCAGCGCCGCCTGCACCTGCCTCAGGCCGATGCTCTTGCGATCCGGCCAGAACAGCATGCGCTCCAGCCGGTTGTCCTGCGTGATCGGTCCGATGCGGATGATCTCGACGACAGACCAGGCATCCACGGTGCCGGAGAATTCGGCGCGCGCCGCGTCGAGATGGTCCTGCGAAGGCGCGTCGCACAGCGTGCGCATTGAGTTGCTTAGGCTGTCCGCATGGTCATGCAGGCGCGCATAGGCGGGGCGGACAAAGCCGTCGACCGCTCGCTGGATCACTTCGGAAGCCTTCACCGCTGCGGACGCCGGCAATGCGCCCGGGAGGATCAGCGAGAGAGCTAGGACAAACGCCGGACGCTTCGACATCATAGCGACTCCGGGGACATCACAACGACTCCAGGAATTTGACCAGTGCGTCGCGATCGGCCGCATCGGCGGCGGCAAAGCGGTCGCGCGCCTTCTGCCCCTCGCCGCCATGCCACAGGATCGCCTCGGTCAGCGTGCGCGCCCGCCCGTCGTGCAGGAAGAAATTGTTGCCGTTGACCGTCCGGGTAAGACCGATGCCCCACAGCGGCGGCGTGCGCCATTCGCTGCCGGTAGCATCGCCCACCGCTTGCCCGTCGGCGAGACCCGGCCCCATGTCGTGCAGCAGAAAATCGGAATAGGGCCAGATCAGCTGGAAGGCCTGCGCCTTGTTGGGCGTGCCGCGGCGGGTGACGAATTTCGGCGTATGACAGGAGATGCAGCCCATGTCGTAGAACAGCTTCTTGCCGGCCAGCACATCGGGCTTGTCGAGATCGCGCCGCGCCGGCACGGCGAGGTTTTGCGAATAGAAAGTGACCAGGTCCAGGACCGGCGGCGGCGCCTCGACCAGGCCGAGGCGCTCCTGGACGCCGTTGGGCAAGGCAAGGCAGTTCTTTTCGGCCGCGGTGCAATCGCCCCAGTGGTTCGGCACTCCCGGCGTCGAAATGCCGATGTCGCCGGCGAACGCGTCCGCCGCTTGCTGGCGGATCGAAGGGGTCTGCGCCTTCCAGCCGAAGCGGCCGAGCGTCGGCTCGCCGCTCTGGCCGTCGCGCACGATGTTAGGCTTGCCGGAGATGCCGTCACCGTTGCGATCGTCCGGATCGGCACTGGCGAGAATGTCGGCCGGCGCGATTTGCTCGACCAGGCCGAGGCCGATCATCGGCGGCGTCAAGCGTGGCGAAAGCGTGGTGTGCTGATCGAGCGGCCCGTTGGCAAGATCGTCGACCGAATAGCTCGGCCTGCGCAGCCAAACCACGGCGCCGTCCGGCAGCGAGACTTTTTGCTCCTGATAGACGACACGCATTCTGCCTTCGCCGCGAAGACCCGGAACGGCCAGTTCCTGCAATTGCGAGCCGTAGACCGGATCGGGGAAGTTGAGCACCTTGCGGGCGGCGAGCGCTGCTTTCTCCTCCTCGGTGCTCGCCTGCCGCGCCAGCCGCAGGAACATCGAGGTGGTGCCGCTGTCGGCTTCCGGCGGACGACCGCGGCCGTCCTTCAGATGGCAATTCTGGCACGCCCGCTCGTTGAACAGCGGACCAAGCCCGTCCGATGCCTGCGTCGACGAGGGCGACGACACCCAGTTCTTGCGGAAAAGAGCATTGCCGAGCTTGAAGGTGCCTTCTTCCTCGAATGTGATATTGGCGGAAGATTGCGAGAAAGCGTCCTTGCTGGCGCCTTTGCGCGACGTGCCGGCGCCGCCCTGCATCGGCTCGAACTGCTCGGGCCTGGAAAAATCCTTGGTCGGCCTGGTGATGGCAATGACGCGAGAAAGATCCTTCGGCGTCAGATCGGCACGGGTGGTGGCGAGACCCGCCGGTTCGGGCGCGCCGGCCAGCGCCGAGGCGGTCAGCGCGACCACTACGGCAAGCGAAAACCCGCCAGCCCAGTTGCAAGGCGGCTTTTGCTGGGGCGACAGGCCGTAATCCTCGGCCCGCCGCAAGCGGCGCAGGTCATCTAAGCGGCGCCGCATTCCCGCATGTCCCTAATCCGCCTCGTCGGCCGATGCGGCGTTGAGCTGACCGTATTTTTCCTCGCCGATCGAGGCGAGCAGGTCGAGTTGCGTCTCGAGGAAGTCGATGTGACCTTCCTCGTCGGACAACAGATCCTCGAACAGCTTCATCGTCACGTAGTCACCCGCTTCGTTACAAATCTCGCGCGACCGTTTGTAGGCAGTGCGCGCGTCATATTCGCCGGCAAGATCCGATTCGAGCACTTCCTTGACATTCTGACCGATGCGCAGCGGCGCTACCGACTGCAGGTTCGGATGGCCTTCAAGGAAGATGATGCGGGCCACGAGCCGGTCGGCATGGTGCATCTCCTCGATCGATTCGGCGCGTTCCTTCTTTGCCAGCTTGGCGTATCCCCAGTCTTCCAGCAGCCGGAAATGCACCCAGTACTGATTGACCGCTCCAAGTTCCAGAAATAGAGCTTCGTTAAGCCGCTCTATGATCTGTTGTTCGCCTTTCATGGGTTCTGCTCCCGTATTGGACGCGCAGGCCTCTGACGCGATCCAGGTGTGAAACGACATCCACGCCGCTCGCCTCCGAGCGGGCGTGGTAATTCTCGGTTACCCGAATGATCGTTTCGACCACATTTGGGAAGCAGCCGCAACAGCGACCACGCTTGTGCATGGCATGATAGATCTTCGCCGGCACGATAAGCTGCCAGGGATCCTGATCCAGCAGCCCGACGATCGTCTGCTCAATCTCCTTCTCGGTGATGATGTTGCAATGGCAGATCAGCATTATTTGCTCTGTGTGGCTGACGGCGCGTGCTCGGCGTCGTGTGGCTTATTTTCTCAATCGAGCCGAAGCGGGTCCACTTTTCTTTTACGCGGACGTCGGTTCGGGATCGTGCTGCGGCCTCCGGAGGCCCTACTGAAACACCTTGTCCGGCGCATCGAGGCTGTCCGAGCCCTCGAAGGCGATGGCGTTGAGTTTCAGGGTGCCGACGGCGCGTTCGATCGACTTGGTCTGGTCGACCAGCGCGTCGATCGCCGCCTGCACGGTGGCGTTTCCTTGCGTATTGCCCTCGCCGATCTGCTGGTCATAGGCCTCGCCAGCAAGCGCCCGCGCCTTGATGGCTTCCATCTTGGCGACGGTGGCATCAAGCTTGTCCGACAGTTCCTTGTCGACCGCCGGGTCGGCCTCCTTGACCATGTCGGATACCGAGGGTCCGTCGACGACGCTGCCGTCGAGGCGGGTGTAGCTGCCCTTATAGGCGGCGCGAATGCCGACGGCATCGTAGAGATGGGAATCGTAGGTGTTGTCGGAGAAGCAGTCATGCTCTTCTTCCGGATCGTGCAGCAGCAGGCCGAGCTTCATGCGCTCGCCGGCCAGTTCGCCGTAGGACAGCGAGCCCATGCCGGTGAGGATGGTCGAGATGCCGGCTTTCGGCTCGCCACCGACAAGGTTCTTGCGGGCGGCGCCGCCTTCCTTCCAGTTGTCGACCATGTCCTGCAGATCGGAAACCAGAAGCTCGCTCGCCGACTTCAAATACTGCGCGCGACGATCGCAATTGCCGCCGGTGCAGTTGGCGAGGTCGTAGTCGGTATAGGGCCGTTCGCCGGCGCCCGGGCCGGTGCCGTGCAGGTCCTGGCCCCACAGCAGGAATTCGATGGCGTGATAGCCGGTCGCCACATTGGCCTCGATACCGCCGGCTTCCTGCAGCGTGCCGGAGAGGACCTCGGGAGTAAGATTGGCGGCGTCGATCTTCTTGCCGTCGATCTCGATCGACTTGTTGGCGATCACATTGGCGGTGTACAGCGCATTCGCGTCCGACTCGGTGCCGTAGTTCTCGGCGACATAGTCGATCAGGCCTTCGTCCAGCGGCCAGGCATTCACCTTGCCTTCCCAGTCGTCGACGATGGCGTTGCCGAAGCGATAGACTTCGGTCTGCTGGTAGGGAATACGCGATGCTTTCCAGGCCTCGCGGGCGGCCGTCAGCGTTTCCACCGAAGGCTTGGCGAGCAGCGCGTCGACGGCCTTGTCGAGCGCCTGAGCCGTGGTCAGCGAATCCTCATATTTTGCGAGCGCAATGTCGGAATACGTCTTGATGACCGCCTTGGCATCGGTTTCCGCCTTGGCCGGCAGCACGAATATCGCCGCCGTCAATGCCGCCGTGGCGCCGATCGCTGCAAGCTTGCCGCCATATTGCGCAGTGATCATCGCTCTCATGATTGTCATCTCCCTCGGGAATTCAGTGAAAATGCCGGCGCCAGAAGCGCGTCGGCAGGCAATCGGCGCCAAGGCAGATCCCTGCCATCGGGCGTGATAAGGCCGCGACATAGCGCGGTTTGCGGAAGAAAGACATCGAAATGCCTCCAATCGAAAGGGTTCAAGGCCCAGACATCAAAGGGATGCGCTTGACGCGCACGCTTCCATAAAGCGATGAAGGTGTCGGAAGTCAACCAATTTCAGAGAGAAAAGCCAATTGAAACAACAGTTTAGAATTATTCTAAACTGCAAGTCTCAACTTTAGCCGCATTTGCCGCGCCGCGGTCGAACGAGACGATTGACAGACCCCCATTCCGGGTGCGACCCGCGAAGGTGGTCTTGCGGCGGCGTCAGACAATCGCCACTTGGCGAGACGTCCTAGACTTTGAGACGCATTGGAGAGATGAGGAATTGTGGCTGCGATGAAAAACGGTGTGGTCATTGTCGGTGCGGGTCATGCGGGCGTGCAAGCGGCCGCCAGCCTGCGCGAAGACGGCTACGACGAACCCGTGATCCTCATCAGTGACGAGCACGAACTGCCCTACCACAAGCCGCCGCTGTCGAAGACCTTCATCAAGGATCAGCAGGCCAAACCGCAGCCGCTGCGCGGCGAGGCGTTTTATACCGGCAGTGCGATCGATTACCGGCCGGGCGGCCGCATCGATCGCATCGATGCCGCCGGCCGCAGGCTGGAGATCTCAGGGGGCGGCACACTGCCGTTCGACCGGCTGATCCTGGCGACCGGTTCGCGGCCGCGCATGCTGTCGCTGCCGGGCTCGGAGCTTTCGGGCGTGGTGTCGCTGCGCTCGCTCGCCGACGCGCGGCTGATCCGCGAATTGAGCGCGCAGAGCGAGGATGTCGTCATCCTCGGTGGCGGCTTCATCGGGCTGGAGATCGCCGCGACGCTCACTGCGGCCGGCCGCAAGGTCACCGTGGTCGAGGCGATCGACCGGCTGCTCGGCCGGGCGGTGGCGCCGATCATCGCGCGCCACGTGCGGCAGCGGCTGGAAGCGACCGGCGTGCGCATCCTCAGCGGCACCACGATTGCGCGTCTCGAAGGCGAGAACGGCCATGTCTCGGCGGCAATCACCGCCTCCGGCGAGCGGCTGCCGGCGCAGATGGTCATCATCGGCATCGGCGTCGTGCCGAATGTCGAACTGGCGCAGGCCGCCGGCATCACCATCGCCAACGGCATCCGCGTCGACCAGCAGATGCGGACGTCGGTGCCCGAAATCCTCGCCATCGGCGACGCCGCATCCTACCGGCACTGGCTCACCGGCGGCGAAGTGCGGCTGGAATCGGTGCAGAATGCCACCGACCAGGCGCGTCTCGCCGCGCGCACCATCCTCGGTCACGCCGACGCCTTTGCGGCGGTGCCATGGTTCTGGTCCGATATCGGCGACATCAAGCTGCAGATAGTCGGCCTGATTTCGGGCGGCGACAGCCATGTCGTGCTCGGCGACGTCAACGAGAACCGGTTCTCCATCTACCACTATGCTGGAAATCGTCTGCTCGGCATCGAATCGGTCAACCGGCCTGGCGACCACATGCTTGGCCGCAAGATGCTCGGCGCCGGCTTCTCGCCGACGCCGCAGACCGTCGCGACCGGACAGGACGGACTGAAGGCAGCGCTCGCCGCCTTCCAGCAGGTAGAGCCCGTTCGCGCCGCTGAGTAAGGAGCCGCCCTCGCCTTCTCCCCTTGTGGGAGAAGGTGGCCTCGCGAAGCGAGGTCGGATGAGGGGTGCTCCAGCTTGGCTCCGACAGCACTCCGTCCAACACCCCTCTTCCGTCTCGGCGCTACGCGCCGATCCACCGCCCGGGCCTCGCCCGCCCTTCGGGCCCCACAAGGGAGAAGGGAAGAAAGATCCGCTCAGCCGGCGCGGGCCTCGCGGATCGAGCTTTCCAGGATATCGAGCGCTTCGTTCATGACGCCGTCCTGGATGGTGATTGGCGCCAGAAAACGGATGACGTTGCCGTAGACGCCGCAGGTGAGCAGGATCAGGCCCTTGTCGAGCGCCTTCAGCCGGACCGCATTGGCGATCTCGGCCGACGGCAGGCCCTTGTTCACATCGTTGAACTCGACCGCGTTCATGAAGCCCGGGCCTCTGATATCGACGATCTCCGGCGTGTCGTCGCGGATCGATTGCAGCCGCTGCTTCAGCCGGTTGCCCAGCGTGTTGGCGCGGTCGCACAGCTTTTCCTCTTCGATCACGTCGAGCACGGCATGCGCCGCGGCAACGCCGATCGGGCTGCCGCCATAGGTGCCGCCGAGCCCGCCGGGGTTGGGCGCATCCATGATCTCGGCGCAGCCGGTGACCGCCGCCAGCGGGAAGCCGCCGGCCAGGCTTTTCGCCATGGTGGTGATGCCGGGCGCCACTTCGTGATGATCCATGGCGAACATCTTTCCGGTGCGGGCAAAGCCGGTCTGCACCTCGTCGGCGATCAACAGCATGCCGTGCTGGTCGCAGATCTTGCGCAGCGCGGTCATGAACTCGCGCGGCGCCTCGTAGAAGCCGCCCTCGCCCTGCACCGGCTCGACGATGATGGCGGCGACGCGGGCCGGATCGACATCGGCCTTGAACAGGCGGTCGAGCGCGGCCAGCGAGTCGGCGACCGAGATGCCGTGCAGCGCCACCGGGAACGGCGCGTGGAAAACGTCGGCCGGCATGGCGCCGAAGCCGACCTTGTAGGGCACGACCTTGCCGGTAAGCGCCATGCCCATGAAGGTGCGGCCATGGAAACCGCCGGCAAAGGCGATGACCGCCGGCCGGCCGGTGGCGTTGCGGGCGATCTTGATGGCGTTCTCCACAGCTTCGGCGCCGGTGGTGACGAAAATCGTCTTCTTGTCGAATTTGCCCGGCAGCATGCCGTTCAGCCGTTCGGCCAGCCTGACATAGCTCTCATAGGGCACCACCTGGTGGCAGGTGTGGGTGAAGCGGTCGAGCTGCGCCTTGACCGCCTCGATCACCTTGGGATGGCGGTGGCCGGTGTTGACGACGGCGATGCCGGACGAGAAATCGATGTAGCGGCGGCCTTCGACATCCCAGATTTCCGAGTTCTCGGCGCGGTCGGCATAGATCTGCGTGGTCATGCCGACGCCGCGCGAGATCGACTGGTTCTTGCGTTCGGAAATGGCTGAATTCTTCATGATGTCCCTCGCCGGGCCGGCGCCCGTTCTCGTTTGGATGACTGCCGGGAATTGTTCTGACCTTATTTCACGTTTTCCTCAAGTTGGCACTGGCGGCAGGCGATTGGGCCTGCCATTGGTGTCGCGATCCTTCGCGCCCCCTCTGGCCTGCCGCCCATCTCCCCCACGGGTGGGGGCCTTTGCGTGGGTTGAGGAGAGAGGGGCTGTCGCTCGACCTCTCCAGACTTGGGTTCCTCGCCCCGCGAAGCGGGGGAGAGGTGGCCGCCCACGGGTCTTGCCTTTGGCAAGCCCGAGGACAGGCTCCGCGGCCGGAGAGGGGGCTTTCGTAGGGCGCAGTCCCCCTCTCCGTCTCGGCTTCGCCGAGCCACCTCTCCCCCACTTTCGTGGGGGCGAGGAACGATAGTGTTCTGAAGGTTCTGCAAAAAGCTCTGGAGAGAGAACAGCCCTTACTCTGAGGCGAGGGGCGGCCATGGCACGCTGGTGACGTTGCGATCACCGATTCCCGTGGAAGGGTAAGTGCCATGACCAAGCGAGAGGTTAGACTGAGCAGAGGCGAGTTGAAAGCGTTGCTGTTGTCGGATGAGGACGGCTTCCGCAGAGTTTTGCAGACTGTGGTGCAGGAGGCTTTGGAAGCCGAGATGACGGAGGCGATCGGGGCCGAGAAAGGCGAGCGGACGACGGAGCGGGTTGGTTACCGGTCCGGCTATTACGAACGCAAGCTTGTGACGCGGGTTGGCGTGCTGGAACTTCGGGTTCCGCAAGATCGGGCCGGCCGGTTCTCGACGGAGTTGTTTGAGCGTTACCAGCGCTCGGAGAAGGCACTGGTATCGGCGCTGGTCGAGATGTACGTGCAAGGCGTGTCGACGCGCAAGGTGAAGGCGATCACCGAGGATCTGTGCGGCCATTCCTTCTCGGCCTCGACGGTAAGCCAGGCGACGGCGCGGCTGGATGAGGCGCTGAAGGCGTTCTTTGAGCAGCGGCTTGCCGAACCTTACCCGTACCTCATTCTGGACGCGCGCTACGAGCGGGCGCGCGAGGCCGGCGTGATCGCCAGCCAGGCCGTCTTGGTGGCGATCGGCGTCGACTGGGAAGGCCGGCGCCAGGTGCTCGGTGTCGAGCTGGCCAACCGTGAAAGCCATTCGAGCTGGCGCGCGTTCGTGGCAGGGCTCAAGCAGCGCGGGCTCGCCGGCGTCGAGTTTGTCGTCTCCGACGACCATCCGGGGCTCAGGGCAGCGATCCGCGAAGTCCTGCCCGAGGCAGTCTGGCAGCGCTGTTACGTGCACTTCCTCAGAAACGCGCTCGATTATGTGCCGCGCAAGGTCGATGACGACTGCCTGATGGAGCTCAGATGGTTCTATGACCGGCGCGACCTCGCCGAGGTCAAGCGCGACCTGGCGCAGTGGATCGCCAAATGGCAGGCCAAATACCCGAAGCTGGTGGATTGGGTGGAGAACAACATCGAGGAGACGCTGAGCTTCTATCGGCTGCCGCTGCCGCATCACAAGCACATGAAGTCGACGAACATGCTGGAGCGGCTGAACCAGGAGATCAAGCGGCGCACCCTGGTCGTTCGCATCTTCCCCAACCCGCAGAGCTGTTTGCGGCTGGTTCGGGCATTGGCGGTGGAGATCCACGAGAACTGGCTCGAGGCGACCCGCTACCTCAACATGGATCATCTGCGCGAGCACAAGAAGGAGAACCTGAGGGCACTGGCCGCCTGACGCGGCCGCCATGTCCGCCGCTCCGCTAAACACGGGGGCTGCGCGGCGGACACGCCAACGTCACCGCTGAATGCCACGCCATTTTTGCAGAACTTGACGCACACAACTCGAGGAACCCAAGCTGGAGAGGCCGCGATCCACACTCCCTCCGCCCTGCCGGGCATCTCCGAGGTCGGCGATCTTCCTTCTCCCCCCACTTGGGGGGAGATCGGTAGCTCCGCCGGCAGCGCTCCTTCTGCAACGTTCGCGATTGGCGAAACCATCAATGACAGCCAATCTCCCCACCCGTGGGGGAGATGCCAAGTTTTGGCAAAGAGGGCAGGCCAGAGGGGGGCGCGAAGGAACGCGACGCGGACAGCTGAATCTGACTCACGCCGTCCTGACAAACCCCTCGCTCGCCCTGAGCAAATTGCGCGTGTAATCCTTGCTGACGCGGCGCTCGACGAGGTCGCCTGCGCTGAGGTGCTCGACCGCCTCGCCGTTCTGCATCACCATCAGCCGCTCGCACATATGGGTGATGATGGCAAGGTCGTGGCTGACCATCAGGAAGGTCAGCTTGCGCCGCCGCCGGATCTCTTCCAGGAGGTTGAGCACCTCGGCCTGCACGGAAGCGTCGAGCGCCGAGGTCGGCTCGTCGAGCAGCAGGATCGCCGGTTCGAGGATGAGCGCCCGCGCGATCGCCACGCGCTGGCGCTGGCCGCCCGACAATTGATGCGAATAGCGGAAGCGAAAGCCGGTGCCGAGCCCGACCTCGTCCAGCGCCCGCTGGATGCGTTTCTCGCCATCGGCAAAGCCGTGGATGGCGAGCGGCTCCTGCAGCAGGCGGTCGACGGTCTGGCGCGGATGCAGCGAGCCGTAGGGGTCCTGGAAGACCATCTGCACCTCGCGATAGAAGGCCTTGTCGCGGCGCTTGCCGAGTTTTTTTCCGTTGACGGTGATGCTGCCCGAAGCGGCCGGCGCGAGGCCGGCAATCGCCCGCAGCAGCGTCGATTTGCCGGAGCCGGATTCGCCGACCAGTCCGAAGGATTCGCCTGAAAGCACTTCGAGGCTGACACCCTTCAGCGCGCGAAAACGATCAAAGACCACCTCCAGCCTGTCGACGGAAACTGCTGCCGTCATGCCGCCCACTCCGGCTTGCGGTCGAGCACCGGCAGCGGGTGGCGGTCGGCGCCGATCTTGGGCATGCAGTTGAGCAGGCCGCGGGTGTAGGGATGCTGGGCGCGGCCGAGTTCCGACGCCTTGAGCTGCTCGACCACCTTGCCGGCATACATGACGATCACCCGGTCGCAGAAGGACGAGACCAGGCGCAGATCGTGCGAGATGAAGATCAGTCCCATGCCGCGCTCGCTGACCAGCCGGTCGAGGATGCCGAGCACGTCGAGCTGCACGGTGACGTCGAGCGCCGAGGTCGGCTCGTCGGCGATCATCATCTCCGGCCCGGCAATCAGCATCATGGCGATCATCGCGCGCTGGCCCATGCCGCCCGACACCTCGTGCGGATGCAGGTCGAAGACACGGGCGGGATCTCGGATCTGCACCGCCTCCAGCATGGCAAGCGCCCGCTCGCGGGCTTCGGCCTTGCCGACCTTCTCATGCGTGCGCAGCGTCTCGACGATCTGGCGGCCGATGCTCATAACCGGATCGAGCGAGTATTTCGGGTCCTGCAGGATCATGGCGATGCGTTTTCCCCGCAGCGCCCGGCGGTCGCGGGGCGAGGCGGCGAGCAGGTCGATGCCGTCGAAGGCAAGTTTCCTGGCCGTGACCTCGGCCTGTGGCTGGGTCAGGCCCATGATGGCGCGACCGGTCTGCGACTTGCCGGAACCGCTCTCGCCGACGATGCCGAGCCGCTCGCGGCCGAGCGAGAACGAGACGCCGCGCACCGCCTCGATCCGGCCGGTGCGCGTCGGAAAGGTGACGCGCAGATCGTCGACCTCGAGAAGCGTGCTCATTGGTCACCACTGCGCGGATCCAGCGCATCGCGCAGGCCGTCTCCGAGCAGGTTGAAGCCGAGGCTGACGATGAGGATGGCAAAGCCCGGTGCGCCGGCCACCCACCATTGGTCGAGCACGAAGCGGCGGCCCGACGCGATCATAGCGCCCCATTCCGGCAGCGGCGGTTGTGCGCCGAGGCCGAGGAAGCCGAGACCGGCGGCTGTCAGGATGATGCCGGCCATGTCGAGCGTCACCCTGACGATCAGCGAGGAGATGCAGAGCGGCATGATGTGGCGCAGCACGATGCGGAACGGCGAGGCGCCCATCAATTGCACCGCCTTGATGTAATCCGAATTGCGCACGGTGAGCGTTTCGGCACGCGCAATACGGGCGTAGGGCGGCCATGAGGTGATGGCGATGGCGAGCACCGCATTCTCGATGCCAGGGCCAAGTGCGGCGACGAAGGCCAGCGCCAGGATCAGCTTCGGAAAGGCCAGAAAGATGTCGGTGATGCGCATCAGGATCGCATCGATCCAGCCGCCGGCATAGCCGGCGACGGTGCCGACCAAGAGGCCGATAGGAGCGGCGATGATAGCGACGAGAATGACGACGTAAAGCGTCCATCGCGAGCCGAAGATTACGCGCGAAAGGATGTCGCGGCCGAGGTCGTCGGTGCCGAACCAGTGCTCGGCGCTCGGCGCCAGCAGCCGCGAGCCCTTCAGGTCGCCGAATGTCGGCGAATAGGGCGCCAGCACGTCGGCAAAGGCGGAGACCACCAGCAAAGCGATGATGATGAGCAGGCCGAGAAACGCCAGCCGGTTGGCGGAAAAGCGCCGCCACGCCACATAGGCACGGCCGAGCCTTGCCTGCATGCGCGAAGCCGGCCGCTCGCTGAGCAGCCAGTCGCGACGGCTTTGTATCGCTTCTGCGCTCATCGTACCTTGGTCCTTGGGTCGAGCACCCGGTAGAGCAGGTCGGACAGGAGATTGATGCCGATGAAAACCGAGCCGATGATGATGGTGCCGCCGAGCACGGCGTTCATGTCGGCGTTCTGCAGGGAATTGGTGATGTAAAGGCCGATGCCAGGCCATGAAAACACGGTCTCGGTCAGCACCGAGCCTTCGAGCAGACCGGCATAGGAAAGCGCGATCACCGTGACCATCGGCACGGCGGCGTTGCGCAGCGCGTGGCCCCAGATGATGCGTGTTTCCGACAGGCCCTTGGCGCGCGCCGCGACGATATATTCCTGGGCAAGCTCGTTCAGCATGAACGATCGCGTCATGCGGCTGATATAGGCGAGCGAAAAATAGCCAAGCAGCGAGGCCGGCAGGATGATGTGGCGGAAGGCATCGCGAAACACATCCCACTGTCGCTGCCACAGCGCATCCAGCAGATAAAAGCCGGTGATCGGCGTGAATGTGTATTCGTAGACGATATCGAGGCGGCCGGGAAAAGCCACCCATTGCAGCCTGGCATAGAACAGCACAAGCGCCAGCAGTCCCAGCCAGAAGATCGGCACGGAATAGCCGACCAGGCCGATGATCCGCACGATCTGGTCGATGATGCTGCCGCGCCGGACCGCGGCCAGCACGCCGAGCGGCACACCAAGCAAAGCACCGATCAGCGTTCCCAGCGTCGCCAGCTCGATCGTCGCCGGGAAGGCGCGGCGAATGTCGGTCATGACAGGATTGGTGGTCAGCACCGAGGTGCCGAAATTGCCGTTCAGGGCATTTTTCACATAGATGTAGAACTGCTCGATCAGCGGCAGGTCGAGACCCATCTCGCGGCGGGTGCGCTCGACGACATTGGCCGGCGCCCGGTCGCCAAGCACCGCCAGCACCGGGTCGATCGGGATCACCCGGCCGATGAAGAAGGTCACCGCGAGAAGACCGAGATAGGTGGTTATCGCGATGACCAGGAAACGGGCGATCGACGACGCGACAGCGACAGCACGGGCGCTGCCGCGCCGCCCTGCCGTCGCTTCGCTTTCAACAGTACTCATGCGGCGCGCGTCCGCCGGCGTCACTCCTTGGAGATCTGGCCGACGAAATTGGTGTCGAAGCTCGGGCCGAGCGCAAAACCCCTAAGGTTCTTGCGCAGGCCAGCCACTTCCAGCTGCTGGTGGACGATGATGAAAGGACTGGTTTCGAGAATCTTCCTCTGCAGATCCTGGTACATTGCGGCGCGCTTGGCCGGATCCTTCTCGAGCAGGGCCGCTTCGGTCTGCTTGGTCAATTCCGGAATGTCCCAGGCGTTGCGCCAGGCCAGCGTCTTGACCTTGCCTTCATCCGAATTGTCGGGGTTCGAAGCAAAAGTCTGGGCGTTGGAGTTCGGATCGAAATAATCCTGGCCCCACTGGCCGATATAGATGTCGTGGTTGCGGGCGCGGTATTTGGTCAGCGTCTGCTTGCCGTCGCCGGGAATGATCTCCAGCTTGACGCCGGCCTGGCCGAGCGTCTGCTGGAACGATTCCGCCATGCCGGTCACCGGCTGGGTGTTGCGTACGTCCATGGTGACGCTGAAGCCGTCGGCCAGGCCGGCCTTGGCGAGCAGTTCCTTGGCCTTGGCGAGGTCGAATTTGAACGGATTTTCATTCAGCTCGCCGAGCACGCCTTTTGGCAGGAAGGTCTGGTGGATCTCGCCGATGCCCTTGAGGATGGTCGAGCTCAAGGCATCGTAGTCGACGAGATATTTGAAGGCCTGGCGAACCTCTGATTTGGCCAGGTTCGGGTTCTTCTGATTGAGGCTGATGTAAAACACCGTGCCCTTCGGCGCGCTGGTGGTGGTGAGATCGGCGTTCTTGGCGATGGCGTCGAGGTCGTTCGGCTCGAGATTGCGGGCAACGTCGATGTCGCCAGCCTCCAGCGCCAGGCGCTGGCCCGAGCTTTCCTTCATGTTGCGGTAGATGACGCGGGCAAGCTTGGCCTTTTCGCCGTGATAATTGTCGTTGCGCTCCATGACGACGACCTCGTTGGCCCGCCATTCGCGCAGCTTGAAGGCGCCGGAGCCGGCATAGCCGGTCTTCAGCCAGGCGTTGCCGAAGTCGTTGTCGTATTTGTAGTCGGCACTGGGCGTCACTGCGGCGACATGCTCCTTGACCAGCTTGGCGTCGACGACCGAGGCGACGGTTGCCGACAGACAGTTCAGGACGAAGCTCGGCGCATAGGCCTTGTCGACGGTGAACTGGAACGTCGTGTCATCGACGGCCTTGGCCTTCTCGGTGACGTTGTCGCCATCGATGCCAAACTGCCCGATGATGAAGGCCGGGCTCTTGTCGAGCTTGATGGCGCGCTCGAACGAATAGGCGACATCAGCCGCCGTGATCGGATTGCCCGAGGCAAATTTCAGGCCGGGCTTGAGCTTGAAAGTGTAGGTCAATCCGTCGTCGGACACAGTCCAGCTTTCGGCGAGATCGCCCTTGACCTTGGAGGTGTCGCTCAAGTCGAGGCGGACAAGCAGGTCGTAGGTGTTGCCGGTGACCTCGGCGGTCGACAGCTCGAACGCCTCGCCCGGATCCATGGAGATGATGTCGTCGATGGCGAAACCCTCGACCAGCGTGTCGGCCGGCGTGACAGCAAGGGCAGGCGCGGCCAGAAGCAGCGCCGACATGGCCGCGCCGGCGAGCAGGACGCGGGAGCGTAGAGCAAACTTTTCCATCATCATTTTTAACTGTTCCCTGTTTTTGTTGACCTGAGTTCCCGGCTCAGGGTCTTGGCATTCACCTGTCAAATCGAACGGTGACCCTGAACCGGTCGTCTTTGGTGATTTTTATCCAGTTTCGCCTCACCATATCCGGCGGTTTCAGGCGCGGCAACGAGCATTTGCAAAGCTGTTTGTTGGGCCAGGATCAGCCAGCCGCCACCGCCGAAAGCGACACCCGCAGTGCAGCTATTTCAACGCGGTGACCAGGTCTGCGTCTGGAAAACAGGTGGCGGCGCGACCGTTCTTCGCCTGCCATTTGCCAATCGACCGGCGTGTCTTGAAACCGGGCAAACCGTCGGCGCTGCCGACATCGTGGCCCTCGGCCTCCAGCGCCCGCTGCAAGGTGGCGATATCAGACCTGTGGAGCCCGCCGACCGCACCCCAGCGCCCCGAAAAATTGCTGTCGCCATTGGCGATGCGGTCGGCGCCGTGGCCGATGAACAGGGCGTAGAGATCACTGGTGTTGTATTGCTTCAAGACGTAGAAATTGGGCGTGACGATGAAGGCTGGACCGCTGCGCCCGGCCGGCATCAGAAGAAAGCCTTCGGCCTTCAATTCGCGCGCCGGAAACGGCCTTGCCGCGACACGCTTGATGCCCATATTGGCCCACTGGGAAATCCTCTTCCCCTGGTCCGGACCTTCGAGCGAGCAGGAGACCGCTTCCGGCACCGTCACTTCAAAACCCCAGCCGCGGCCTTTTACCCAGCCATAGTGGACGAGATAGTTGGCGATCGAGGCCAGCGTGTCCGGCACCGAATTCCAAATGTCGACCCGGCCGTCGCCATCGAAATCGACGGCGTGTCCGAGGAACGAAGTCGGCATGAACTGCGGTTGGCCGAGTGCGCCGGCCCAGGACGATTTCATCGCGCCGACCGGGGCCAGCCCGCGCTCGACGATCTCGAGCGCCGCCACAAGCTCGGTGCGGAAGAAGTCCTTCCTGGTCGCCATGAATGCCTTGGTGCCCAGCACTTCGAAAGCGTCGTAAGGCATCTTCGCCGCGCCAAAGCCGCTCTCGCGACCCCAGATCGCCAGCAGCACCTCGCCCGGCACGCCGTAGCGCTTCTCGATCGCGGCGATGGTCCTGGCATTGGCCGCCTTGCGAGTGCGGCCACCAGCGGTGACGGCGCGAACCGTCTTTTCGGCGAAATAGGCGCCGGGCGAACCGAACTCGGCCTGATGCTGCTTCTGCGGCGTCGTCGCCTTTTTGCCCGGCATCACCAGGTCGGGCAGTTTGAGGTTCGGTTTGATGCCATCGAAGGCGGCGTCGAAGGTTTTTCTCGAGATGCCCTTGGCGCTGGCCTCGGGCCAGAGGTCGGCTTGCAGCCAGGCGTGGAACTGGGTGTCGAGTTTGGTGGCAGAGGCGGGGGTGGCGAGGAGGATTGCAGTCAGTGCGGCGAAAAGAAACGCGACGGCTATTTTGTAAAAGCAGCGATCCTTCCCACCCCCCTCTGTCCTGCCGGACAGTCCGGCAGGACAGAGGGGGGTGGGACGGAGTGCCGGCTTTGCAGGACGCGTAGCAGCCATCATCCGCACTTCCCCCCAAGCCTCAAAACGCCGTCCGCGAGCGCAGCGCGGCGGCTAGCGTGCCTTCGTCGAGATAGTCGAGTTCGCCGCCGACCGGCACGCCATGCGCCAGCCGCGTCACCTTGATGTCGAAGCCTGACAACTGGTCGGTGAGATAATGCGCGGTGGTCTGGCCCTCGACGGTGGCGTTGACGGCAAGGATCACCTCCTTGACCTCGCCGCCGGCGACGCGGTCGACCAGCGAGCGGATGTTGAGCTGCTCGGGGCCGATGCCGTCGAGCGGCGACAGCGAGCCGCCGAGCACGTGGTAGCGGACATTCATGGCCGCCGCCCGCTCCAGCGCCCACAGGTCGGCGACGTCCTCGACGACGATCAGCGTGCCGGCGTCGCGGCGCGGATCGGTGCAGATCATGCAGGGGTCGGACGTATCGACATTGCCGCAGGTCGAGCAGATGCGTACCTTGTCGACCGCCTCGTTCATGGCGGCGGCGAGCGGCGACAGCAACTGCTCCTTCTTCTTGATGAGGTGAAGCGCTGCCCGCCTGGCCGAACGCGGCCCGAGCCCCGGCACCTTGGCCAGGAGCTGGATCAGGCGTTCGATCTCGGGACCGGCGATTCGCTTCGACATCGCATCGGTTTAGGATTTTTCCGCGCGCTTTGGAACACTGCTGCGGCGCGGCTGCTGCGAACGATCGCTGAGGTTTGCGCTGCCGACGTCGACAGTCGATCGCCTCAGTAGGATTCCAGCGGCCTGCCCTGGCCAGCGATCATCGCGCCGATGGCGTCAGTGTTCTCAGGTGTCGATTCAAACGACATCGTCGGCTCGGCCGATGCCGCCGGGAATGACGTCACCGGTTGCGCACCAGCGCTGCCGCCGAAACGGGCGGCGTCCGGCTCCTGCATCGCCACAAAGGTCACCTTCTCTGGCGTTGCCTTCCATGGAGTAGCCTTTGCCGGTTGCGATGCGACCGCGGTCACATAGGTTGCGTTGGTGGGGGTTGCCTTGGCGAATTCCGCCTTGGCAGCCGGCGCCGCAGAGGCCATGAGCGTCACCGGTGCGGCGCGCGACCCGCGCGGCGTCGCCTGCGCCACCGCGACGGTGGGCTCGTCCGGCAACGGTTTCCAGTTCCGGCCGCGCTTTTCATAGAAGGCGTTGCCGCCGGCGACCAGGGTGTAGTGCATGTTCTTGTAGGGGAAACGCAGGCCGGCGGTGTGAAAGAACATCGAGTTCTTCAGCTTGGCCTTGCGCTCGCCCTTGAGCACCGCCTCAGCGGCCTCCTCGACATCGGGCATCGCCTTCGAATTCATCGGCCGTGTCATCACGCCCGGCGCGAACTGGCCGCGTTCGCCGACCACCTGGCAGATGGTGTTGCCGTGCTTGCCGGAGCGCAGCCGGTTCATCACCACCGTGCCGACGGCAATCATGCCGTCACGGCTCGACCGGTTGGATTCGAAGAACATCGCGCGCTGGAGGCACTCCTTGTCCTTCGCTGTGTGGCTGTAGGGCCGCGACCTGACGGTATCGGCCACGGACAGGCCGTGCGAGGTGGTCTGACTGCAGGCGGCCAAAAAAAGCGGAGAGGTGATGACGCCGAGCAGCAACGGCGTCTTCCATAGGGTCGCGATCAAAGATATCCCCTCATTCTGTCGCCAGCCCGCCTCTGGTTGCGGCAAGAATGAGACACTTTCGGGCAAAAAGATGGCTAAAGCGTTATTAAGTCTGCGGAGTTGCCGGATGGACACAGCTGGCCGGCAGGCGGGCGTTGATCGCTGCGCTCTTCGGCCACGGTAACGGCACGGATGCTAGGACCATGCCGTGACCTTCGTCGCGGCCTTCGCAGAGTGGGCTTGCCGGGCCAAGCCATCGACTCGCTCGACCGGCATAACTATCGACGCACCTTAGAACGGCAGCTTCATTCCCGGCGGTATCGGCAGCCCGGCGGTCAGTGCCTGGGTCTTTTCCTGCATCATCTGCTCGACTTTGGCCCTGGCGTCATTGTGGGCGGCGAGGAGCAGATCCTCCAGAATCTCGACCTCGTCCTCCTTGAACAGTGACGGGTCGATCTTCAGCGCCTTCATCTCAAACGTGCCGGTCAGCGTCACGCTGACCAGGCCGCCGCCGGCCTGCCCGGTGGCTTCCAGCGTGGCGATCTCATCCTGCATGGCCTGGAACTTGGCCTGCATTTCCTTCGCTTTGCCCATCAGGCCGAGAAGATCTTTCATCGCGTGGTCCTTTACACAATTGATATCAGGTTTCGTCTTCGTCAGCGGGCGGCTCGATCGGAACCTCGGCCTCCACCGCATCGGCTTCCGGCGCGTCGGGAATGCGCACGTCGATGATCCTGGCGCCGGGAAAACGCGCCAGGATGGCGGCGACGGTCGGGTCGCTCTTGGCATCGAGGAGGGCGTTTTCGCGTTTGGTCGATTCCATCTCGGCCAGCGTCTGGCCGCCCGCTTCCTTCGACAGCGACACCAGCCAGCTGCGGCCGGTCCAGGCGCGCAATTTGGCGGTCAAATCATTGAGCAGCATCTTCGGCGCGTCATCGGTCAGGCTGACGTCGATGCGGCCCGGTTCGATCCGCACCAGGCGCACGCAGCGCTTGACCAGCACCTTGAAGGCCATGTCGCGCTGGGCGTCGGCAAGGGCGACGATGTCGGCCAGCGATTTCACCGGCACCGGCGGCGCATCGGCGACCGGATCCGGCGCCGGAACGAAAGGCGCAGGCATCGGCTCGGGTTCGACCAGCCGCATCGTCTGGGCGCCGCCATTGACCGTCGGCATCCGCGTCTGTGCCACGGCGCCGGCGCCGCCATTATCGGGATTTGCGGGGCCAGAATTGGCGGTGCGAGAGCTTGCGGACGCGCCATTCGAGCGTGGCACAGCACCCGGCGCCGACGCTGCGCCCTCCAGCGATTTCAATGCCTCGTCCAGCGTCGGCAGGTCGGCGGCGTGCGCCAGCCGGATCAGCACCATTTCGGCGGCACTGACCGGCCGGTTGGAGGACTGCACCTCGGGAATGCCTTTCAACAGCATCTGCCAGGTCCGCGACAGCACCCTGACCGACAGCGCCTTGGCGAAATCGGCGCCGCGCCGGCGCTCGTCCTCTGACAGCGAGGCGTCGTCGAGAGCTGTCGGTACGAAGCGCAGCCGGGTGACGAGATGGTTGAACTCGGCCAAGTCGGTCAGCACAGCGGCCGGATCGGCGCCGGTGTCGTACTGGTTGCGGAATTCGGCCAGTGCGGCCGCCACATCGCCCTTCATCACATGTTCGAACAGGTCGACGATCCGGGCGCGGTCGGCCAGCCCGAGCATGGCGCGCACCGCTTCGGCGCTGACTGCGCCGCTGCCATGGGCGATCGCCTGGTCGAGAATGGACAGCGAATCGCGCGCCGAGCCCTCGGCCGCCCGGGCGATCATCGCCAGCGCGTCATCATCGACCGAGATGCCTTCTTTTACGGCGATCGAGGAGAGGTGCGCGACCAACGTGCCGGCATCGATACGCCTGAGATCGAAGCGCTGGCAGCGCGACAGGACGGTGATCGGAACTTTTCTGATCTCGGTGGTGGCGAAGATGAATTTGACGTGCGGCGGCGGCTCTTCCAGCGTCTTCAGCAGGCCGTTGAAGGCCTGCGTCGAGAGCATGTGCACTTCGTCGATGATGTAGACCTTGTAGCGCGCCGACACCGGCGCGTAGCGCACGCGCTCGATGATGTCCCTGATATCGTCAATGCCTGTGTGCGAGGCGGCGTCCATCTCGATGACGTCGACATGGCGGCCTTCCATGATCGCCTGGCAGTGCTCGCCCGGCACGGCAAGATCGACCGAAGGCTGGTCGACGGTCGATGTTTTGTAGTTCAGGGCCCGCGCCAGTATGCGCGCCGTCGTCGTCTTGCCGACACCGCGCACGCCGGTCAGCATCCAGGCCTGGGCGATGCGGCCGGTGGCAAAGGCGTTGGTGAGGGTGCGGACCATCGGCTCCTGGCCGATCAGTTCGGAAAAATTGGCAGGACGGTATTTGCGCGCCAGAACGCGATAGGCGGCGGCCTTTTCCGTTCCCGAATTTCCGGCTTCGCTCATTCGCCCGTAAAGCTCCAAGGGCCGCGGCTCAAGGCGGCCGATTCCTGCGCATAGTTTCGCCCGCAGGGCTTGGCGCCGTCAATGTCGCGGGAGAAGGCGAAGAGGTGGGAGGCTGGAACAATGACCCGTTCCGGGCTCGTTAGGGCTGCTTCCTTCCGGACCTGACCCGGTTGGCGAGTGGACCGTCCACCACCAACCTCCCGCTTTCCATATCGGCAATCCGGCAATGAAATGCAAGGGCGCAGTGAAATGCAAGCGCGCAGTGACGGCGGCTTCCTTCCAGCCCAGGCCTTGGCAGGCCACACCCCAAGCTCTTCGCCGGACCACCATCGCCACGATAGAACTTGATTCGTTTGCCGCCCTCTTGCGGGCCAACGGCAGCCGCTCTAGCGTCGATGACGTAAAAAAATACTACAAAAGTGAAGGAAAACGCCGATGTCGCCGGGCCTCGAGGCCGGATTCACGCTGGATGCTCGTCTGGAGGCCGACAGCGAGCAGTTGATGTGGCTCGGCCTGTGCGAGTTGCGGGTGATGAACGACCGCCGCTGGCCATGGCTGCTTCTGGTGCCGCAGCGGCCGGGCGCGGAGGAAATCCATGATTTGACGCCGCTCGACCAAGCGATGCTGACCTTCGAGACCAACATGGTGGCGCAGGCGCTGAAAAGCGTGACCGGCTGCACCAAAATCAACAGCGGCGCACTCGGCAACATCGTGCGGCAGCTGCATGTCCATGTCGTCGCGCGCTCGGAAGGCGATCCCGGCTGGCCCGGCCCGGTGTGGGGGCACGGCATGCGCGAGCCCTATGAGCGCTCCGACCTGCGCCGGTTTGCGCAGAAGATAAAGGCGGCGCTATAAGACTGTCCCGTGTCTATCCTGAACATCGAGTCTCCGATGAGCTTCCGCCTGTTTGACGCGCCCTTGCGCGAGCCGAGCCAGTTCGTCGGTTTCGCCGGCAATGTGATCGACCGGCAATCGGAAAACCGCGCCGACGATTGCGTCGAAAAGGCGCTCGCCGATCTTTCAGCCAGGCTTTTGCTGATGCATGGCGGGCGGCTCTATCTGAAGCTCAGCGGTGGCGGCTTCGACCCCTGGTTCAGCGCCGAGGAAAGCCGGCCGCTCCGGGTGTCGCTCGACCATGGCGTCCTGCTCGGTTTGTCCGACAGCGGTCCGGTGCTCGCGGTGCCGGCCGGCATCGATCCCGAACAGCTGCCCGATACCATCAAGGCCATCGACTATCGCTCGGTCTATATGCAGGGGCTGATCGACGAGGCGGCGGCCGGCGCGATGGCGCAAGGAGCAGCGCTGCTCGCCTGGCATGCCAGCCACCGCTTCTGCAGCAAATGCGGCGCTGAAGCCGCGATGCGGGCCGGCGGCTACAAGCGGCTTTGCCCGGCCTGCGCCACCGAGCATTTTCCGCGAACCGACCCGGTGGCGATCATGCTGACGGCGACGCGTGAAAAATGCCTGCTCGGCCGCGGCCGGCATTTCGCGCCCGGCATGTATTCGGCGCTTGCCGGCTTCATCGAGCCTGGCGAGACGATCGAGGCGGCGGTGCGCCGCGAAACGCTGGAGGAAGCCGGTATCCGGCTTGGCCGCGTCGTCTATCATGCCAGCCAGCCCTGGCCGTTTCCGTATTCGCTGATGATCGGCTGCTTCGGCGAGCCGCTCAACGACGACATCCAGGCCGACCTCAGCGAGCTGGAAGACTGCCGCTGGTTCTTTCGCGACGAGGTGCTCTTGATGCTGGCCCGCGAGCATCCGGGCGGCCTGGTCACGCCGCCAAAGGGGGCGATCGCCCATAACCTCATCCGCGCCTGGGCCGACAGCGCGTAGCCTCGCAGGGGAAGCAAAAATGATCCGTCATACAGTGGTGTTCAGGCTGAAGCACAAGGAGAGCTCGGCCGAGGAGGCAAAATTCCTCGCAGACGCCAAAATACTGGCAGCGATACCGGGCGTCGAAAAGTTCGAGCAGCTGCGGCAGGTGAGCCCGAAGAACGACTTTCGCTTCGGCTTCTCGATGGAGTTCGCCGACCAGGCTGCCTATTCCGGTTACAACGACCATCCCGACCACGTCGCCTTCGTCCGCGACCGCTGGATCCCGGAGGTCGCGGCGTTTTTGGAGATCGACTACGCGCCGCTGAGCTAAGTTGGTGACTTGCCTGTGAAAGCTGCCAGTTGAGCGGCGAAAGCACGCTTGTAGGCGGGCCGGGCTTCGCCACGGGCGACATAGGCGGAGAGGTTCGGATATTCTTCCAGTATACCCGACCCGCTCAACCTTAGCAGCACGTGCACCATCATCAGATCGCCGGCGCTGAACGCACCATCGAGCCAGTCGGCATCGCCCAGGCGATCGGAAAGTTCGCCCAGCCGGTCACGGATGCGATCATCGACCATAGGCAGGCGCTGTTCGTGCCAGGTCTCGTCGCGCTCCAGGAGCACGGCTGTTTGGCGTCAAGGATCGGCGGCTCCACGGTGTTGAGCGCGGCAAACATCCACGAGATTGCGCGCGCCCGGGCATTCGCATCGTCTGGCAGCAGGCCAGCATGGCGCTCGGCGATATGGAGCACGATCGCCCCCGACTCGAACAGCGCGAGATCGCCTTCTTCATAGGTCGGAATCTGCCCGAAAGGGTGAAGCGCGAGATGCGCAGGTTCGTTCATCGCTTTGAACGAAACGAGACGAACTTGGTAAGGCTGGCCGACTTCTTCAAGCGCCCAGCGAACGCGCATGTCCCGCGCCAGTCCCCTGCCGCGATCGGGCGACCGTTCAAAGGCGGTGATGGTGGGGGTCATTGGCAGGCCTCATCTCGTCGTGTTTTCTTCGATTGTGGCATGCAAAGGACGAATGTCGCGCCGCAATTCCGACATCCGGGAACTGTTTTTCAATCGCGCATGACCGCCGCGACGGAGGCGCGTAGCGCGCTGGCGAAGTCGGGATGGTCATAGAGGTCGTTGTGGCCGGCCGCTATGACGATGTGGCTGCGCAGGTCGCGCGCAGCCGCACGCAGAGGCGCCGAACGCGCCGCAGGTACGATGGTGTCGTTCTCGGCGGTGATGACGGCCGTGGGCACGTCGAGGTCGCGCAGAGCTTCCGCCGCTTCCATGCGGTGCCGCAGCAAGAAGCGCACCGGCAACCAGGGATAGTGGTGAGCGGCGAGTTCTCTCAGCGAATCGAAGGGCGTCACCATGGCGATGCCGCGCAACTGCCGGGCCGTCGCCAGATCGGCCGCAACCGCAGCGCCGATGCTAAGGCCGATGGCGACGATGCCGGCTTTGGCATCGGCGGCCAGGTGGTCATGGGCGCGTCGGGCGTCCTCGAACAGGGAGGCGGCCGACGGGCTGCCGCTGCTCGGCGCATAGCCGCGATAGTGCAGCGCAGCGACCTGATGTTCGGGAAATAGCTGGTGCAGCATCAGGGCAAGTGCGTCGGCATTCCAGGCATTGCCGGCGAATCCGAGCAGCAGCGGGCGTGGCTCGGCCGCCGCCTGCCTCGCTGGCAGGCGGACCAGGACGATGCGCTCGCCGCCCTCCGTCGCCAGCTCGACATGGCGAGCCCCGGCCGGCAGATCGGGTCCGAAAGCCGCAAGGCCGGCCGGAAAAATCAGCCAGGACTGGAGCACATACACGACGGCGACAATCACCGCATAGAATGCTGCGACCGCGAGCGTCAGTTTCAGGAGCCACATCGCAGCAATGTCGCCCGGCGCCCGTCACCTGGCAAGGCGCTGCGCTAGTCCGCCACCTTCCATTGCTCGCGCGACTGGCTGGCCGGGTAGACGCCGAGAATCCGCATTTCGCGCGAGAAGAAGGCCAGTTCGTCGAGCGCCAGTTTTACCAGCGGATCGTCGGGGTGGCCCTCGATGTCGGCATAGAACAAGGTCGCGGTGAACGCGCCGAGCTGGTAGCTCTCGAGCTTGGTCATGTTGATGCCGTTGGTGGCGAAGCCGCCCATCGCCTTGTAGAGCGCGGCCGGCACGTTGCGGACGCGGAAGATGAACGTCGTCATCATCCTGGCGTCTGCGGAAGGGCGTTCTGCCCACTGCCTGTTCCTGGTCAGCACGACGAAGCGGGTGACGTTGCTGTCGGTGTCCTCGACATTCTCCTCGATGATGTCGAGCCCGTACAGCGTCGACGCCAGCGCCGGCGCCAGCGCCGCCATGGTGCGGTCCTTCAGCGCGGCGACCAGCTTGGCGGCGCCCGCCGTGTCGCCGGCGACCACCGGCTTCCAGCCGTTCTTGCGGATGTATTTGCGGCACTGGCCGAGCGCATGGATGTGACTATGCACGGTCCTGATCTCGTCGCGCCTGACGCCGGGCAGGACCATCAGCTGGAAATGGATCGGCAGGAAATACTCGCCGACGATGTGCAGCTTCGATTCCGGCAGGAGATGATGGATGTCGGCGACGCGCCCGGCAATCGTGTTCTCGATCGGGATCATGGCGAGGTCGGCCCTGCCGGTCTCGACCGCATTGAAAGCATCCTCGAAGGTCGGGCACGGCAACGGCTCCATATCAGGGAACATGTTGCGGCAGGCGGTGTCGGAATTCGCGCCCGGCTCGCCCTGGAAGGCTATTCTGTTGGTTTTTTCAGGCATGCCAAATGTCTCAGGTGTCCAGATGTCTCAGGTTGAAAGGACGGTTCTGGCGCGTTCGAGATCGTCCGGCGTGTCGACGCCGAACGGCGCCGACTGCACGATCTCGGCATCGATGCGCATGCCGGCCTCCAGCGCCCGCAACTGCTCGAGCTTCTCGCGCCGTTCCAGCGGCGACGGTTGCAGCGCGACAAAGCGCTCGAGCGCTGAGCGGCGATAGGCATATAGCCCGATGTGATGATAGAGCGGCCCCTCGCCCCAGGGTGCGGTGGCGCGGGTGAAATAGAGCGCCCGCAGCCGTGTCTCCGACAGCGGCGAGCCGACGATCTTGACGACATTCGGATTGGTCTTTTCCTCGTCGCGGACGATCTCGATTCCGAGCGTGGCGATGTCGACCGTCGCATCCTCGAAGGGCTTCAGTGCAGCCTTGATGATGTCGGGATCGATGGTCGGCAGGTCGCCCTGCACATTGACGATCGTTTCGACCTCGCGCCCGGGATCCAGCGTGACCAGCGCCTCGAAGATGCGGTCTGAGCCGGATTCGTGGCCGACGCGCGTCATCACCGCCTCGAAACCGTGCCTGCGCACCGCGTCCGCCACGCTGTCGGTATCGGTGGCGACCACCACCCGGCCGAGCCCGGCCTCGGCGGCGCGGCGGGCGACATGGACGATCATCGGAACGCCGGCGATGTCGGCCAGCGGCTTGCCCGGCAGGCGGGTCGAGGCCATGCGGGCCGGGATGAGGATGAGAGTGGACATCGGGTGATGAAGCATCCGAAAAAGAGCAAGGGAAAAGTGGCAAAAGGTCTCACTGGAAGCGCCCTTATAGGTGTTGCAACGCCAGAGCAAAAGACCTAGTTTCCGCCCGATTTGACCGCCTCGCGGGGTGGTTCACGATTACCGACGGACGGAGTGGACGGATCGGTCCGCCGGAAAAGGGAGCCTGGGGCGTATGGACTCTTTCGAAATCAACAAGCTGATCGGCGGCCTGCTCGGAACCGTGTTCGTCGTCTTCTCGGTCGGCATCATATCCGACGCGCTGTTCGCCTCCCCCGCACCGGAAAAACCCGGCTACGCCATCGAGGCGACCGAGGAGCCTGCCGAGGGCGGCCCGGCAGCCCCCGCCGCAGAAGCCAAACCGATCGCCGACCTCCTGGCCAACGCCAATGTCGAGGCGGGTGCGTCCGTGTTCAAGAAGTGCCAGGCCTGCCACACCGGCGAAAAGGGCGGACCGAACAAGGTTGGCCCTGATCTGTGGGATATCGTCGACCGTCCCATCGCCGAGCATGGCGGCTTCGCCTATTCGGCCGGCCTGAAAGAGTTTTCCAAAGGCGGCGCCGAAAAGTGGACCTACGACAACCTCAACCATTTCCTGCTCTCGCCGAAGAAACTGGTGAAGGGCACGGCGATGGGCTTTGCAGGCCTGCCGAAGGACGAGGACCGCGCCAACGTCATCGCCTATCTGCGCACGCTCTCGGACAATCCGAAGCCGCTGCCGACAGCTGGCGCGTCAGCAGCCGCGCCCGCTGAAGGCGCGGCGCCGGCCGAGGGTGCTGCACCGGCCAAGCCGGCCGAGGGTGCGGCGCCGGCCGCACCGGCGCCGGCCCCTGCTGTTCCCGCACCAGCTCCGGCGCAATAACGCAATTGTCATGGACGAATTCTTGAAAAAGCCGGGTTCAGCCCGGCTTTTTCAATGGGAAAAGCGCAGGTGCGGCGACAAAGCCGGCGTGTCGCGGTTTTCATGAGCGTCAAATGAACTAGATTGTCCGCTAACAGCTATCGCGCAGAGGAGAAGGCATGACGGTTGGCCGTACGTTTCTCAGATCGATGCTGGTTGTTGCGGCTTTTGCCGGCGGCCTGCAGGCAGTGTTCGCCCAGGAATGGCGCACCACCTCGTCGCTGATCGGCGAATCCAAATATGGCGACAACTTCCAGCACTATGATTACGTCAATCCGGACGCGCCGAAGGGCGGCACGCTGAATTCGGCGGTGCTCGGCACGTTCGACAGCTTCAATCCCTATATCGTCCAGGGTTCGCCGGCAGCCGGTTTTGCACAATTCGGCGGCGGCTTGCTCTACGACACGCTGATGGAGCAGGCGAGCGACGAAGGCAGCGTCAGCCATCCGCTGATCGCCGACGCCTACAAGCATCCGGACGACTATTCCTCTGCGACCTACCGTCTTGATCCACGGGCCAGGTGGCATGACGGCAAGCCGATCATCACCGACGATGTAATCTGGTCGTTTCAGGTGCTGAAGGCCAACAGCCCGATGTACAGCCGCTATTTCGAGAACGTCACCGATGCGGTTGCAATCTCTGATCGCGAAGTCGAATTCCATTTCAACCAGAAGGGCAACCGGGAGTTGCCGAAAATCCTCGGCGATCTCGTTGTGCTGCCAAAGCATTGGTGGGAAGGCACCGACGCCAACGGCAAGAAGCGCGACATCACCAGGCCGACACAGGAGCCGCCGCTGGGGTCCGCCGCCTACAAGATCGCCAGTTTCAAGCCGGGCACCGAAATCGTCTGGCAGCGCGTGCCCGACTACTGGGCAGCCAAACTGCCGGTGAAGATCGGGCGAGAGAATTTCGACAGGCAGCGTTTCAGCTATTTTCTCGACGACAATGCGGCCTGGCAAGCCTTCACCAAGGGCGGATTGCATGACATCAGGCCGGAAAACAGTTCGAGGCGCTGGAACACGGCCTATAATTTCCCGGCAGTCCAGGCCGGCGACGTCATCAAACAGGAATTCAAGACTGCCTCACCCGAACCGATGCAGGCGTTCATGCTCAACACAAGGCGTCCGCTGTTTGGGGATCGTCTGGTGCGCGCCGCGCTGACTTACCCGTTCGACTTCGAAACCATGAATCGTACCTTGTTCTTCGGTTCCAATACCCGTACCAGCAGTTACTTCCAAGGCACCGAACTGGCATCGAGCGGCCTGCCGCAAGGCAAGGAACTGGAGATCCTGGAGCCATATCGCGACAAGCTACCGCCCGAAGTCTTCACCCAGGAATTCAAGCTGCCGGTCTATGATTCGCCACAGGCGGAACGCAAATACCTCAAGACTGCGGTCGATCTCTTCGCCAAGGCGGGCTGGGTGATCAAGGGCGGCAAGATGGTCAATGCCAAGACGGGCGAGCCTTTCAAGTTCGAAATCCTCGGCTGGAACGATACCGACCAGGTCCTGTCCAGTCCCTACATCGCCAATCTGCGCAAGATCGGCGTCGACGCCACGCTGCGACTGATCGACCAGACCCAATACATCAACCGCATCAACAATTTCGATTTCGACGTCACCATATCGCAGCTGGGGCAGTCGGATTCGCCCGGCAACGAGCAGCGCGACTTCTGGAGCTCCAAGGCCGCCGACACGCCTGGATCGCGCAACTATGCCGGCATCAAGAACCCGGTCATCGATGCGCTGGTCGACCGCGTCATCTTTGCCACCGACCGCGACGATCTGGTTGCCGCCACCCGTGCGCTCGACCGGGTGCTGCTTTGGAATTACTATGTCGTGCCGCAACACCATCGGTCGGTGGTCTGGATAGCCTATTGGAACAAGTTCGGCATCCCCGAGAAGCAACCGACCTATAGCGGCGTCGACCAGAATTCCTGGTGGATCGACCCGGACAAGGAAAAGGCGCTGGCGGCAAAATACAAGAGTGGCAATTGATGGCGGCGCTCCCCTGCCGCGCCGCTCTGGCCCGCCGTGACTTTCTGGCCCTGGGCGCGGCGGCCACGGCGGCAGCTTTGTTGCCTGGCCGGGCTTTCGCCGCCATCCCGACAGGCGTCAAGCTGCACGGCCTGTCGGCCTTCGGCGACCTCAAATATCCCCAAGATTTCAGGCATTTCGATTACGTCAATCCGGACGCGCCCAAGGGCGGCCAGATGAATTTCGCACCGCCGAACGCCACCTTCAACCAGAGCTTCCTGACGTTCAACACGCTGAATTCCCTGGTGTTGAGGGGGGATTCGCCGCCGCGCACCGAACTCTGTTTCGATTCGTTGATGGCAAGCGCACTCGATGAGCCGGATGCGTTCTATGGGCTGCTTGCCGAGTCCGTTACCCTGTCTGAAGACCGCAATGGCTTCCGCTTCAATCTGCGACCGCAAGCGCGCTTCCATGACGGCACGCCACTGACCGCCGAGGACGTCGCCTTCGCATTGAAGCTTTACAAGGACAAGGGCCATCCGAACCTTTCCCAGGCATTACGGCATATGACGGACGCGGTCGCGGTCGACCCGGTTACCGTCGATCTCACCTTCAACGGCAAGCAGTCGGCGCAGAACATCCTTGCGATCGTCGCAATGCCGATCGTGTCCAAAGCCTTCTATACGGCCAACGAATTCGATGCGTCGACGATGACACCGCCGCTCGGCTCCGGACCCTACAAAATAGGGCGCGTGGCGGCCGGACAGACCGTCGAATATGAGCGCGTCGCCGACTATTGGGGCAGCGATCTGGCGGTGAACCGCGGCCTCTATAATTTCAACCGCATCCGTATTGATTTTTACATCAATCGCCAGGCAGCGTTTGAAGCCCTGAAAAAGGGCGACACGCATTTTCGCGAGGAATTTACCTCGCGGGTGTGGGCGACTGGCTACGACTTCCCGGCGCTGCAGGACGGCAGGGTCGTCAAACGTGAATTTCCCGGCGAGAAAGCGCCGGACATGCAGGCTGTCGCGCTGAACCAGCGTCGTCCGCAATTCCGCGATGTGCGCGTCAGACGGGCTATCGCCAATTGCTTCGATTTCGAATGGAGCAAGCGGGTTCTGTTTTACGGCTCTTACGAGCGCTCGCAATCGAACTTCGAACCGTCGGATTACAAGGCCGAGGGTCTGCCCTCGCCCGAGGAATTGGCCCTGCTGGAGCCGTTTCGAGCCGAGTTGCCGCCGGAGACCTTCGGCGAAGCGGTGATGCAGCCTGTCTCCGACGGTTCGGGCCACGATCGCAAGCTGCTGCGCGCGGCTTCGAGACTGCTTGCCGAGGCCGGCTGGAAGCGAGCTGGCAATTTCGTCGTCAATGAAAAGGGCGAGCGACTGCGGGTGGAAATGCTGGCCGAGGACGATGGCATCGTTCGGCTCTTCTCGCCGTGGTCCGAGAATATGAAGGCGATCGGCATCGACGCTTCGATCCGGCAGGTCGACTCGACGCAATACGAAGCGCGGCAGAGCAATTTCGATTTCGATTTCAACCTGTTCAGATCGTCGATCGGGGCGACGCCGACTGTTGATGGCCTGGAAAACCTCTATCACTCCCGGATGGCGAAAACACCGGGAACGCGCAACTATCCCGGCACCGAAAGCAAGGCCATCGATGCGCTGATCGAGGCAGCCGGCAAGGCGCAGAGCCGGGTCGAACTGGTCACGGCGCTCAAAGCACTCGACCGGGTCTTGCGCGCGCGGCTAGACTGGATTCCAACATATTATCTCGCGAATCACCGAGTCGCCTATTGGGACATGTTCGGCTTTCCTGAGCAGAAGCCCGATTTCGGCTTTCCGGTCGAGGCGCTGTGGTGGTTCGACAAGGACAAGGCGGCAAAGATTGGCAAAGGGTGAATATCTTGCGGTTGGCGCCGCCCCTCACCTGCCTGCCGGCATCCTCTCCCCGTATAGCGACGGGGAGAGGGGCGCTTTCATCGAGGGTTTCGCCATTCACAAGCGTCGCAATAAAGGCGCCGAGATTGCGGCCAGCCCCTTTCTCCCCGTCACTATACGGGGTGAAATGTCCGGCAGGACAATGAGGGGCGGCGCCAATATCGAAAAGTGGTCGGAGGCGATTGCCTCGAGGGCACCTCAAGCCACAGTGGTCCTCCTTGAGGAGGTTAAAAACTGATGGGCGCCTATATCCTGCGCCGCATCCTGCTGATGATCCCGACCCTGTTCGGCATCATGGCGGTGTCTTTCGCCGTCATCCAGTTCGCGCCGGGCGGGCCGGTCGAGCAGGTCATCGCCCGGCTGACCAACCAGGGCGGCAGCGATCGCCTTGGCGGCGGCGGCGGTGACGCCGGCGCCAGCAATTTCGACGTGGCCGGCGATGCCGGTTCGAGATATCGCGGCGCCCAAGGGCTCGACCCAGAATTCATCGCCAAGCTGGAAAAGCAGTTCGGCTTCGACAAGCCGCCGCTCGAGCGCTTCGGCATGATGCTGTGGAACTACATCCGGTTCGATTTCGGCGACAGCTATTTCCGTGACATCTCGGTGATCGATCTGATCCTGGAAAAGATGCCGGTGTCGATCTCGATCGGGCTATGGATCACGCTGCTGTCCTACCTGATCTCGATCCCGCTCGGCATCCGCAAGGCAGTCAAGGACGGCTCGGCATTCGACGTATGGACCAGCGGCGTCGTCATCGTCGGCTACGCCATTCCGGGCTTCCTGTTCGGCATCCTGCTGATGGTGCTGTTTGCCGGCGGATCGTTCTACGACTGGTTCCCGCTGCGCGGCATCACCTCCGACAATTGGGACCAGTTGTCGTGGCCGGCGAAAATCGTCGACTATCTCTGGCACATGACCTTGCCGCTGACGGCGCTGGTGCTGTCGGCCTTCGCCACCACGACGCTGCTGACCAAGAATTCGTTCCTCGAGGAAATCCGCAAGCAGTATGTGGTGACCGCGCGCGCCAAGGGCCTGTCGGAGCGGCAGGTTCTCTACGGCCACGTTTTCCGCAACGCCATGCTGATTGTCGTCGCCGGCTTTCCCGGCGCTTTCATCTCGGCCTTCTTCACCGGCTCGCTGCTGATCGAGAACATCTTTTCGCTCGACGGCCTCGGCCTGCTCGGTTTCAGGTCGGTGGTCGAGCGCGACTATCCGGTGGTGTTCGCCAATCTCTACATCTTCTCGCTGCTTGGCCTGATCGTCGGGCTGCTGTCCGACCTGATCTATACCTGGGTCGACCCGCGCATCGACTTCGAGCGGAGGGACGTCTGATGGCCGGGGCCGCAGCCGAAACGGCGCCGGAGCGGATCGCACGGCCCTGGCTGTCGCCGCTAAACCAGCGGCGGCTGCAGAATTTCAGGGCCAACCGGCGCGGCTACTGGTCGTTGTGGATCTTCCTCGTGCTTTTCGTGCTGTCGCTGTTTTCCGAATGGATCGCCAACGACAAGCCGGTCCTCGTCTCCTACAAGGGCGAGATCCTGTTTCCGGTCGTGGTCGCCTATCCCGAGGAGAAGTTCGGCGGCTTTTATGCGGTCACCGACTATCGCGACCCGGTCATCCAGGACGAGATCAATGCTCATGGCTGGATGATCTGGCCGCCGGTCCGCTACTCCTACCGGACCGTCAACAACGCCATCCCCGAGGCCGCACCGACCAAGCCGTCCTGGCTCTATGACGTCAAGACACGTTGCAACCAGTATCCGCAAGGTGCGGCCGACCCCAATTGCGTCGTCGGCAACTGGAACTGGCTGGGCACCGACGACCAGGCCCGCGACGTGCTGGCGCGCGTCATCTACGGTTTCAGGGTCTCGGTCCTGTTCGGCCTGATCCTCACCGCCGGCTCGGCGGTGATCGGCGTGACGGCCGGCGCATTGCAGGGTTATTTCGGCGGCTGGACCGACCTTCTGTTCCAGCGCTTCATAGAAATCTGGTCGGCGATCCCGGTGCTTTATCTCCTGCTCATCGTCGCCGCCATCCTGCCGCCCGGCTTCTTCATCCTGCTCGGGCTGATGCTGCTGTTCTCCTGGGTGGCGCTGGTCGGCGTGGTGCGGGCCGAGTTCCTGCGCGCCCGCAACTTCGAATATGTCAACGCCGCGCGCGCGCTGGGCGTACCCAACGGTACTATCATGTTCCGGCATCTGCTGCCCAACGCCATGGTGGCGACGCTGACCTTCCTGCCCTTCCTGCTCAGCGGCTCGATCTCGACGCTGACCTCGCTCGACTATCTCGGCTTCGGCCTGCCGCCCGGCTCGGCCTCGCTGGGCGAGCTACTCAAACAGGCGCAGCGCAACCTCAACGCGCCATGGCTGGGCATCTCCGGCTTCGTCGTCATCTCGCTGATGCTGTCGCTGCTGGTCTTCGTCGGCGAAGCGACCCGCGACGCCTTCGATCCGCGCAAGACGTTCAGATGAGCGAAGTTCCTCTTCTTTCCGTGCGCGACCTCAGCGTCGCCTTCGCGCAGGAAGGCCGCCAGTCGATGGCCGTCGACCACATCTCCTTCGACATCGCCAAGGGCGAGACGGTGGCGCTGGTCGGCGAATCCGGCTCCGGCAAGTCTGTCTCGGCGCTGTCGGTGCTGAGGCTGCTGCCCTATCCGGCCGCCAGCCATCCGTCGGGAAAGATCCTGTTCCAGGGCGCCGATCTGCTCGCTGCCGACGAGAAGGCATTGCGCCGCGTGCGCGGCAACAAGATCACCATGATCTTCCAGGAACCGATGACCTCGCTCAACCCGCTGCACACGATCGAGCAGCAGATCGTCGAGGTGCTGACGCTGCACCAGGGCCTGCGTGACCGCCAAGCCAAGGCGCGCACGCTGGAGCTGCTCAACGAGGTCGGCATCCGCGAGCCGGAGAAGCGGCTCGACGCTTATCCGCACCAGCTTTCCGGCGGCCAGCGCCAGCGCGTCATGATCGCCATGGCGCTGGCCAACGAGCCGGAACTGCTGATCGCCGACGAGCCGACGACCGCACTCGACGTTACCGTGCAGGCGCAGATCCTCGAACTGCTCGCGGAGCTGAAGAGCCGCAAGGGCATGTCGATGCTGTTCATCACCCACGATCTCGGCATCGTCAGAAAGATCGCCGACCGGGTCTGCGTGATGACCAAGGGCAAGATCGTCGAAACCGGCCCGACGAAGGAAATCTTCGCCAGCCCGCAGCACAGCTATACGCGGCACCTTTTGGCCGCCGAACCGAAGGGCAAGCCGCCCGCCGCCAACGCAGCCGCCAGCCCAGTGATGACCGGCCAGGACATCAAAGTCTGGTTTCCAATCAAGAAAGGCTTTTTCCGGCGCACCGTCGACAATGTGAAAGCGGTCGACGGCATCGACGTCACCGTGCGCGCCGGCCAGACGCTCGGCGTCGTCGGCGAATCCGGCTCGGGCAAGACGACGCTCGGCCTGGCGCTGGCCCGGATGATCTCGTCGACCGGAACCATCCGGTTCAACGGGCGCGACATCAACGAGCTGTCATTCAACGCCATGCGGCCGCTGCGGCGCGAGCTGCAGATCGTCTTCCAGGATCCGTTCGGGTCGTTGAGCCCGCGCATGTCGGTCTCCGAGATTATCGAGGAGGGGCTGAAGATCCACGAGCCGAAGCTGTCGCCCGATGAGCGCGACAAGCGCATCGTCGATGTGCTCGGGGAAGTCGGGCTCGATCCCGCCACGCGCAACCGCTATCCGCACGAGTTTTCCGGCGGCCAGCGCCAGCGCATCGCCATCGCCCGCGCCATGGTGCTCAACCCGCGCTTCGTCATGCTGGACGAACCGACCTCGGCGCTCGACATGAGCGTGCAGGCGCAGGTGGTCGATCTTCTGCGCAGCCTGCAGGCGAAGCACGACCTCGCCTATCTGTTCATCAGCCACGACCTGAAGGTCATCCGCGCGCTTGCCAACGACGTCATCGTCATGCGCAATGGCAGGATCGTCGAAGCCGGCCCATCCGAACAGATTTTCGAACGGCCGCAGACCGACTATACCAAGGCGCTGATCTCGGCCGCATTCAGGATCGAAACGGCGCCGGTCGGCATCGTCAGCGAATAGGCTGTACCCGCACAAAGGAAAAAGAACTCGCCATGGAAAAAGGCCGTGTCCTGCTTGCCCTCACCGGTATCCATCCAGGCCGTTGGCGCGAACTCTTGGCGGCCGAACGTGAGGTGGTGCTCGAGCCGGAAGGCGCCAGCGATCCTTCGATCACCTATGCGGTGGTTTGGAAGCAGCGGCCTAACCTTCTGTCGTCCCTGCCCAATCTGCGCGCTGTCTTTTCGATCGGCGCCGGCGTCGACCACATCTTCGCCGATCCCACTTTGCCCGACGTGCCGGTCGTCAAGGTCGTGGCCGACAATTTGACCCAATACATGACCGAATATGTCGTCTGGCGGGTGCTCGATCATCACCGTCAAGGCATGCTCTACAGGGCGCAGCAGCAAAAGAAGATCTGGCACGAGTCGCCGCAGCGGCCGGCCGGCGACATCTCCGTCGGCATCATGGGGCTCGGCACGCTTGGCCGCGCGGCAGCGTCGGTGCTTTTGTCGCTCGGCTTTGCGGTCAATGGCTGGTCGCGCAGCGAGCGGCCGATGGATGGCGTTGCAACCTATGCGGGTGAGGCCGGATTGATCCCCTTCCTCAACGCCACCGACATTCTGGTGGTGCTGTTGCCGCTTACGCCGCAGACGCATGGCATCATCAATTACGGCGTGCTGAAGGAGTTGAGGAAACGCAACGGCCTCGGCGGCTCGGTGCTGATCAATGCCGGGCGCGGCAAGTTGCAGAAGGACGCCGACATTCTGCGTGCGCTGGAGGACGGCACACTCAAGGAGGCAAGCCTCGACGTGTTCGAGGTCGAGCCGCTGCCGAAGACCAGCCGGCTGTGGAGCCACCCGAAGGTGTTCGTGACGCCGCATGCGGCGGCGACCTCCGATCCCGTGCATCTGGTGCCGATCATGCTGCGCCAGATGGCCGCCTTCGAGCGCGGCGAGAAGCTCGAGAATGTGGTGGATCGCAAGGCAGGGTATTAGAGCGCCGCGCGTCCAATTGGACGCGCAAAGGACGCTCTAACACTCTTTGAATCGGCGCATGATCCTTTCCGGAAATCGATTCCGATTTCCGGGGTCATGCGCTACCCGGCTTGCCACATTCGCGGCGGGCGATCGACCGGTTCATGGCGTCGATCCGGCCGCTTGCCTGTTCGACCTCGTCGCTGGGCCTTGGAGCGGGTGTCCGGCGTGAACGGGCCGAGGCCCACACCCGGACCGGAGAAGGACGGCTTGGCGTCCTGCGGCAGCCGGTATTGCTGCGCCAGCCGGTTTCGTTGCGCCAGCAATCGATCGCAAGGCACGCTGTCATACTGCAGCGAGGACTGGACATTCGCGTCCTGTCGCTCGGCAATCGAGGTGCCAACGCAGCCGGCTATCGCCAGGCAAGATGCCAAGACCACCAAGTTCCAGCGCATGCAACGTCCTCCGTGTCGGTGTCCTGCCCTTTCGGGCATGCGAGTCGGACTTTTTCGCAGCCGCCGCCATGCGTGGCGCAGGTGAACGAAAAGGGTCGCCGGACAAGGGCTGATGCGATTTCGTGATGGAGATCCCGCCGGCAGTTGCCTGTATGCCAAGTCAGCAGTCACTTGCAACAGGCTTCCCGCGCCGGAATTAGCAACTATCTTGGAGCCATGCGCGCCAGCGACCTGCTTCACCCCCGGCCCGAGGGCCTCTATTGCCCGCCCGGCGATTTCTTCATCGATCCGGTGCGGCCGGTCGGCCGGGCGCTGATCACGCACGGCCATTCCGACCATGCCCGTTCCGGCCACCGCTCGGTGCTGGCCACCCAACAGACGCTGGACATCATGCGGCTGCGCTACGGCGAGGGTTTCGCCGGGACGACGCAAGCGGCAGCACTCGGCGAGGCGATTGCGCTGAACGGCGTCAGCGTAACCTTCCATCCGGCCGGCCATGTGCTGGGCTCGGCGCAGATCGAGGTCGTGCATCAGGGCTCGTGCATCGTCGCTTCGGGCGACTACAAGCGCCAGAGGGACGCGACTTGCGCGCCGTTCGAACCGGTCAAGTGCGACGTGTTCATCACCGAGGCGACCTTCGGCCTGCCGGTGTTCCGTCATCCGCCCGATACCGAAGAGATCGCTCGCCTGCTGAAATCGACGGCGCAGTTTCCCGAACGCGCGCATCTGGTCGGCGCCTATGCGCTCGGCAAGGCGCAGCGCGTCATGCGCTTGCTGCGCGACACCGGCTATGACAGGCCGATCTACATCCATGGCGCTCTGGCCAAGCTCAGTGACTACTATCAGAGCCAGGGCATCGAGCTTGGGACGCTGGAGCCGGCGACCGTCGAAAGCAGTGGCAAGCAGGATTTCACCGGGGCCATCGTCGTCGGTCCGCCATCGGCCTTCGCCGACCGCTGGGCGCGGCGCTTTCCCGATCCGATCTCGTGCTTTGCGTCCGGCTGGATGCGCATCCGCCAGCGCGCCAAGCAGGGCGGCGTCGAACTGCCGCTGATCGTTTCCGACCATGCCGACTGGGACGAGCTAACCGCCACGATAAGGCAGACCGGCGCCGGGGAAATCTGGGTGACGCATGGCCGCGAGGAGGCCCTGGTGCGCTGGTGCGAACTCGAAGGCATCGCCGCGCGGCCGCTGCATCTCGTCGGTTATGAGGACGAGGGCGATTGATGGTGCTCATGGCCGATGTAGCTCTCTACGGCGCCCCCCTCTGGCCTGCCGGCCATCTCCCCCTCAAGGGGGGAGATTGGCAGCTTCGGCACCGCACTCATTCCTGCAACGTTGGAAATTGGCGAAATCAGTCGCGACAGCAAATCTCCCCCCTTGAGGGGGAGATGTCCGGCAGGACAGAGGGGGGCATCGTAGAGCGTGACGCTCGCCCATGGTTCTCACTCTCATGAACCGCTTCGCCGAACTCCTCGACCGCCTCGTGCTGACGCCGTCGCGCAACGGCAAGCTGACGCTGCTGAGCGATTATTTCCGCAGCGTCGAGGATCCGGATCGCGGCCTGGCGCTGGCTGCCATCACCGGCGACCTGACCATCGCGGCGGTCAAGCCGGCGATGCTGCGCGCGCTGGTCATGGAGCGCGTGGACCCGGTGCTGTTCGGCTATTCCTACGACTATGTCGGCGACTTGGCCGAGACCGTGTCGCTGGTCTGGCCGCAATCGCCGGCGGATGTCGCCAAACACGAGCCGACGCTCGCCGAAGTCGTCGCGAAATTGCAGGCGGCGAGCCGTTCCGACGGGCCGCAGGTGCTGGCCCGGCTGCTCGACAGCGCCAGCATCTCGGCGCGCTTCGCCATCATCAAGCTGGTCACCGGCGGTCTGCGCATCGGCGTTTCGGCGCGATTGGCCAAGCAGGCGCTGGCCGATCTCGGCAAGGTCGACGTCGCCGAGATCGAAGAACTCTGGCATGGGCTGACGCCGCCCTACGCCGAGCTGTTCGCCTGGCTGGAAGGCAAGGCAGACAAACCCAAAAGGACAGCGCTGGCGCTGTTCCGGCCGGTGATGCTGTCCAACCCGATCGGTGACGGCGATCTCGAAAAGCTCGACCCGGCCGACTACGCCGCCGAGTGGAAGTGGGACGGCATCCGCGTCCAGGCGGTTTCGGAAGGCGGCGTTCGCCGGCTCTATTCGCGCACCGGCGACGATGTTTCGGGGGCTTTTCCTGACCTGGCAGAGGCGATGGATTTCTCCGCTACCCTCGACGGCGAGCTTCTGGTCGGCGATCCCCGCCAGGCGACCGGCACGTTCTCGGACCTGCAGCAGCGGCTGAACCGCAAGAGCGTGACGCCGAAGATCCAGCAGCAATATCCAGCGTTCATGCGTTGTTACGACGTGCTTCAGATCGGCGACGAGGACTTGCGCACGCTCCCCTTCCGCGAGCGGCGCGGCCGCCTCGACGCCTTCGTGCAGACGCTCGATCCGAGCCGCTTCGATCTGTCGCCGCTGGTCGAATTCACCGACTGGCAGGCGCTGGAGGAATTACGCCGCAAGCCGCTGCATCCGGTCATCGAAGGCGTGATGCTGAAGCGCTGGGATTCGCCCTATCTCACCGGCCGGCCGAAAGGCCCATGGTTCAAATGGAAGCGCGATCCGCACACAATCGACGCCGTGCTGATGTATGCCCAGCGCGGCCACGGCAAGCGTTCGAGTTTCTATTCCGACTACACGTTCGGCGTGTGGTCCGGCCCGGAAGGATCGGAGGAACTGGTGCCGGTGGGGAAAGCCTATTTCGGCTTCACCGACGAGGAACTGAGGCAGATCGACAAATATGTCCGCGACAACACGATCGAGCGCTTCGGCCCGGTCCGCTCGGTGCGGGCCGACCGCAGACAAGGCCTGGTGCTGGAGGTGGCGTTCGAAGGGCTTAACCGCTCGACACGGCACAAATCCGGCGTCGCCATGCGCTTTCCGCGCATTTCACGGCTGCGCTGGGATAAGCCGGCGGCCGAAGCCGACCGCATCGAGACGCTGCAGGCGCTGCTCGATACCTGAGGCTCAAGGAACAATCGCGACGCGGATCTCGTAGATGTCGACCGACTTGCCCTGCTTGTCGAAGTCGGAATTGATGGCGATGGCGCCGGCAGCGCCCGGACGCTTGTCGGGAAACCGCACGTCGAAGAGGTATTCGTTGCGCTCGTGGCCGACCGCGTAGCGCTTGCGGCCGCAGTCGCCGAGTTCGCCGAAATTGCAGTCGACGGAGATCTGCGTCTCCTGGCCCTCCTCCGAGCGGGCGATGATGTCGAACGTGGCGTGCTTGCCGGCGAGTTTCTCCAGGACGCCTTGCTCGACGTCGAAGCTGATCGCCGAACCGGAGGCGCCCGACCGGATGCGCAGGAAGGAACCGCTGTCGTCCTGCATGACTTCGGCCTTGGCATCCGAGGGCGCGCTGACAAGCGTCGGGTCGCTTGGTGAAAACACATTGATCCAGTCGCGCTCCGCCTCGCCCGAGTTCAGCGGCGGGGCGGTGTCGCTTGGCGTGAAATCATCGTCTTCCACCGTTGGTGGCGTTTGCGGTGGGGCGGTGTCGAGTTCGGCCGCCGACTTGAAGACGCCGGTCTGGGCAGCGAAATAGAGGCCGATGCCGGCGGCTGCGAGCAGCGTCACGCCGAGGAAGATCGCGGTGAGAGGCAGGCGGGGACCCCTCACCCGTCGGTCGTCGCGGTCGGGCATTACCTCTGCGTCGCCGCTTCCGGTCGATGGAGGGGACGACATGTCGATCTCCGGCCCGTCGGGAAAAACCGGTTCGGGCATGATATCGGGAACGACCGGCAGGACGCGCGAGCGCGGCGCATCGGAAGCTGGGGATGCGTCGGAAGTGGGGCGCGCATGAGGCTCCGCCGGAGCGTCGACAACGACCTCGGGCGGCGGCGCCGGTTCCGCGTCGGCGCCGGCATCCGGTTCGGCATCGGCCTTGGGTTCGGCATCGGCTTCGCTGCCAGCCGGCTGCTCTACAGCGTCGTCATCGGTCGGCCGGCCGACAGCGGGAACCGCCGGCAGGAATTCGGATTCGATTTCGGTTATCTTGGCCTGCACCGCCTTGCGGCGCTTGATGGCGACTTCCACCGTCACGTTCGGGTTGGCCTGCAGGGCACGATCAAGTGCGGCGAAGGCCGACCGGTAGACCCGCTCGCGAAACGCGCGGTCTTCGGCATTGCCTTTCTCGAAGGCATTCCGGATCGCTTTTTCGATCGCGTCCAACGGGGACCCCTCTGCACGTACGGTCACATCGTCATGATCGTTAGCCGCAGGCGACCGATCAATCAACGGCCCAGCGCCCGCATTCTGCCCTGGCGATGCATCCAAGGTCGATTTCGGCTGTTTTCGGTAAAGGAATCAACATTTTTCGCCGATTTCCCGATGTAGTGCCAACGCGACAGAGCACAACCTGACGTTGAGCTTCGCGCGACCTCTTGGCGAGATCGGTGGGCGGTCGCCTATAGGCCCGCGACGAGGCGACACGAATTGCCAAGTCCCATCTTGAATTTGTGGCGGGTTGCGTCTATCACCCAGCGCATCTTGGAAGCCCTGGCTTCCCGGGCCGCTTTAGCTCAGTTGGTAGAGCACATCATTCGTAATGATGGGGTCAGGTGTTCGAGTCACCTAAGCGGCACCAATCTTTTCAAGAGCTTATCTAGTTTTTCAGCCTGTCACGTGCTTCTCCAGAGCGGACATTAGCTCATCGGTAGGAGTCGACCTGCGGACCATGCCTGATGGTAGGTGTAAGGGAACGTCGTGACCCCCATGCGATGAAGCGTAAGCGCGTAGGCGTCCCCACGTAGCGTGCAGGCGGTTGATCGCTCATTTTCAGCATGAATCATGCGGAGAATCCTATGAGCGACAGTATGAGCCATCATCGAACATTCGAGATTTTGACGGCGGAGCCTGTGCCGTCCCGACGCAAGCCGCGCCATCGGTCGGACGAAGAGAAGGCACGGCTTGTCGCCGAAGCGTTCTCGCCAGGGGGCAATGTCTCGGCGGTTGCGCGTTCCGAGGGGCTGGACCCCTCGCAGCTCTATGCGTGGCGCCGCAAGGCGCTTTCGTCGGGCATGGTTGCGCCACTGACGGAGGGAGCGAGCAAGCCGGCGAAGTTCACGCGCTTTGAAGCGGTGGGCAGCGACACGGTGGAAATCGTCATTGGCGACGCAGTGGTGCGCGCCGGCGGCGATGTCGATCCCGATCGCCTGGCGAGGATCATCCGCGCGGTTCGTAAGGCATGATCGCTTCCGGTGTGGTGGTTTACGTGTCGTGCCAGCCGGTCGACTTCCGCAAGGGCGCGGCATCTTTGATGGCGCTGGTCAGGGATGGCGGCCTGGACCCATTCTCGGGGGCACTTCACGTATTCCGTTCGAAGCGTGCGGACCGGGTTCGCATCGTGTGGTGGGACGGCAGCGGGGTTTGTCTTTATTCGAAGACTCTGGAAGATCACAGCTTCTGCTGGCCGGGGATATCGGCCGCGCGCATGCGTCTCGACCACGCCCAGTTGATGGCGCTTCTGGCCGGACTGGACTGGAAAAAGATTCGTCCGGCCAGGGTCAGGCGGCCGTTATCGACGGGCTGAAACCGGCCTGCGGCAAGATGAATCATGCGGCTGGAACGGTTGGGAAAGCGGCTGTTTTTGTGCTCTGTTGCTTGCCATGGTTCTACCGGGTCTTGCCCTTCCCGACGACGTTGATGCGCTGAAGGCGATGATCCTTTCCATGGCTCGCGAGCAGGCTGCAAGCGAGGCCCGGATCGCAGTCGCCGACGCTCGGATCGCAGCATCTGAGGCGGAGGTCGCCCGGCTGAAAGCTGTCGAGAAAAGCGCCAGCGAGCGGATCGCCAATCTCACGTCAATCCTGAAAGTTTTACAGCGCACGCAACATGGCACGCGTTCCGAGCGGCTACGCCTGGCCATCGACGACGAGCAGGCCTCCTTTGCCTTCGAAGAGGTCGAGACCGGCCTTTCGGAAATCCGGAGCGAACTCGACCGCGCGGTCGGGAACAAGCCGAAGCGCGCCCCGCGTCCGCGCAAGGGCTTTGCTGCCCACCTCGAACGCATCGAGGAGGTCGTCGAGCCGGAAATCCCGGCCGACTGCGAGGGGCTTGAAAAGGTTCTGATCGGCGAGGATCGATCCGAGCGGCTGGACGTCGTGCCGCCGAAGTTCCAGGTCATCGTCACGCGCCGTCCCAAATACGCCTTCCGGGGCCGTGACGGCGTGGTCCAGGCTCTGGCGCCGGCGCACATCATCGAAAGCGGGCTGCCGACGGAGCGGCTGCTCGCCTATATCGCCGTCTCCAAATACGCCGACGGCCTCCCGCTTTATCGGCAGGAGGCGATCTATCTGCGCGACGGCGTCGAGATCAGCCGGTCGTTGATGGCGCAGTGGATGGGGCATCTGGGCTTCGAGCTGCAGATGCTTGCTGATTACATACTGGAGCGCATCAAGGAGGGCGAAAGGGTCTTCGCCGACGAGACGACCTTGCCCACCCTTGCCCCTGGTTCCGGGAAAACCACGAAAGCCTGGTTGTGGGCCTACGCACGGGATGACCGACCCTATGGCGGAACCAGTCCGCCAATGGTTGCCTATCGTTTTGAAGACAGCAGAGGTGCGGATTGCGTGGCGCGCCACCTCGCCGGATTCAGCGGTATCCTGCAAGTGGATGGCTACTCGGCCTATACCAACCTGGTCAAGGCACGGGCCAAAGCCGGCAGCAATGAAACAATCCGGCTCGCCGGGTGCTGGGCTCACCTGCGGCGCAAATTCTACGACCTGCACATCAGCGGGGTCTCGCAGGCCGCGACGGATTCGATCATCGCCATGACCGAATTGTGGAAGGTCGAGGACGAGGTCCGCGGCAAGGATGCCGGAAGCCGCGCCGCGCTACGTCAGGAAAAGTCCGTGGCCATTGTCGCGAGCCTCTTCGATCTATGGGAAGCGGAACTGGGCAAGGTCTCCGGAAAATCCAAGACCGCCGAGGCGATCCGCTACGCGCTCACCCGGCGGGAGGCGCTGGAACGCTTTCTGATGGACGGTCGCATCGAAATCGACTCCAATATCGTCGAGCGTGCAATCAGGCCCCAGACGATCACGCGAAAGAATAGTCTATTCGCCGGCAGCCACGGCGGTGGACGAACCTGGGCGACGGTAGCCACCTTGCTGCAAACCTGCAAAATGAACAGCGTCGATCCGCTCGACTGGCTCTCGCAGACCTTGACCCGCATCGCTCAAGGCTGGCCGGCATCCGAAATCGAAATGCTCATGCCTTGGAACTTTAGGCCTGACGTTATCGGCTGACCGCTTACGATGAAGCGGCGGTAGGCCGCCGCTCCGAATTTGAGCGGCCCGTCCGGCAACGCTATAATTGACCGGCAGGGACGTTATCGATGACGCAAATCAGAGCCATGACTGAGCAGGACGTGCCGTCGGTATCGCTGCTCATTGGAGAGTCTTGGCGCAGGACGTACTTGCCAATCATGGGGTACCGAGACCGCGGCCCGGATTGCGGATGAAGATCACACGCTGCAGCGGATTGCGGCGGAACTGACAGACACCAACAAATTGTCGTTCGTGGCAGAACGGCCAGACGGCTCGATTGCCGGCTACGCGATGGCTAGGATGAATGAAGCCGGCGACGTCATGCTTGACCGGCTCCACATCGATCAAAGCGAGTACGGCACCGGGCTAGCCGCTAATATATTGCACGCTGTCTTTGCCGCCCGTTCCGGCATCCCGAGCATCGCACTCGAAGTGCTCGAGGGAAACGACCGGGCAATGGCCTTTTACCGCAAACATGGTTCGAAGTGGTCGATCGCAGGGCCGCGTCGCACCTGCAAGCCCATGCCAAACTTTCACGATTAGACAGCCAATCGCAAAGCCCTTTGCGCGGCCGATAGCCGGTGCTTTTCGAAGATTGCTAGCTTCTGCGGGTAAGTGATCCGCACCTTGGCGTTGCACCCGTCGCATCTGAAGTGCGCGATCGTTCTTAACGCAGAGCCCTTCCTTACCGCCGGATGCGAGCAATCCGGACAATGAAATGTGAGGGCAACATCAGACAAGTCTATCGCTAAACCCATTTTCCATCCCCTTTGCAAGCGCTGTGGCCACACTCTGGCGAGTCTCAATAAGCAATTAAGATGCCAACCCGGCTGTGCTAAAGCGGGGCGGAACGTTCCCGTCCGCGCGCCGCTGCTTGTCGAAGCCGCGATGTAAGGCTCGATCGCGCGCTCGTGGACCAGCCAAAGGGAATCTCGGCCGAGGCGTGGCCACTGCCGGCGGCCAACCGTTTCGGGATCGAGGCCGAAGCGATCCTGGTGCGCTCGATCGTCGTGCCTGCCGCGCCTGCCTCCGCATGACGGATGGCGCGGCTTCGCAAAGCGCACATGATTTCGTCACGTGAGATGCCGATGTCGCCAAGAACGTCATCGGGTAAACGGCTCAACTGGTCCGTTGCCGACAAGAGAGGCTTTCGCTCGGCGCGGAGGCGTAACCACCTGCGAAATGAACCAATGGCGGCAGCATGAATTATAACCATGATCAGATCGTCCCTTCATTGATCTGAATTGACCGGTACGGAACGGCGCGAACGGCACTCCGGGCGAGAGCGTCAGCCGTCCGCGAGGCAAGTTAGGCGTAGTGGTCGATGGATTGGTTTTGCCGCGGCGTGCCCATACGGCGGGCGGTGGCTGGCCCCGGGCCACGCATGTAATAAAGCTCCGGGCGGTAGCGCGGCGCGACGAATTTGCGAAACCCCGCAGCAAGTTTTGTGACGGGATCCAAGAATTTCATGACCGTTCCCTTTCCCTTCGCCGGCTTGCACACGAGCCGCCGGGCCTGACGTTGCAACAAGAATATGACAGTCGAACCAGGCTCGGCTGTGGGAATTCCCACACCGGGGAAAACATTGGCGAAATCCGCTCCCAGTTTGCATCCCGGAAAGCGGGGCCTGCGGCCATCAAATTTCCTTGGATAGGGAGTAAGGTGAAGTACACTTGATTGAACAAGAGACCGTTGTGACAGGCTCCCTGGCCTTCATCTCAAGACTTTGCGATGCCGACCTCGCCGCGCTGACCAAACGGTGGCACGAGCGCAGCTATCGACACAACGAGCTAATCATTTCCCACGGCGACACGGGTCGCGATGTCTTCTTCCTCCTGGAAGGACGGGCTCGCGTGACACTGGTTTCAGCGGACGGCAGGGAGATAGCGTATCGCGATGTCGAACCGGGTGACATTTTCGGGGAGCTCGGAGGCATTGACGGGATTGCACGCTCTGCCAGCGTAGTCGCGCTGGAGGCAACCCGCGCTGCACGGCTGCCCGGCACAGCATTCCGGGATATCGTGATGACCCACCCGACTTTTGCCTGGATGCTGCTTGAGCATCTGTCTGCCCAGCTCCGGCGCATGACCGAGCGGGTATTCGAATACAGCACTCTGGTCGTGCGAAAACGGCTGATCGTCGAGCTCCTGCATCGGGCGGAGAAAGCCGCACTCGTGGACGGCGAGGTGTCCATAAGCCCGGCACCGACGCATTCCGAGCTGGCGGCAACGATGAGCACGCACAGGGAAGCGGTCTCGCGCGAAATGAGCGACCTCGCCAAGAGAGGCCTGATCGAAAAGCGCGGCAGCAGGTTATTGCTGCATGACGTCTCGGCACTACGGGCGCTGGTCGACAAGAAGGAATAGCGAAGGCTGTCGCTGCGGCGGGGGGCACCGCACATTTCATACTCCTCGGCCTGTCGCGCCGCGCGGCATCACTGCGACGCTGCCGGCGTCAGTCGCAAAATCTTTCCCGCTGGTTCGTCGGTCAACGCCATGACCGTGCCGTCGGGAGCCTGGACCACGTCCCGGATACGCCTGCCGAGCGCGAGGACTTCCTCGCCGGCGACCTGCTTTCCGTCGATCCTGACCCGAACGATGCCTTCCGCCGACAGTCCGCCGATCAAGAGGTCGCCTCGCCAATCGGCAAACATGTCGCCGCTGTAGAAGGTCATGCCGGAAGGCGAGATGACGGGCGTCCAGCTATGGATGGCGTCGGCAAACTCCGGCCGCGTCGACGGATCGGGGATAGGTTCGCCCGAATAGTGCCGGCCCCAGCTGACCACGGGCCAGCCGTGATTCCTGCCGGCTTGCGGAATGTTCAGCTCATCGCCGCCGAGCGGTCCCATTTCCGCCGTCCAGAGCACGCCGGTTTGGGGATGGAGCGCAGCACTTTGCACATTGCGATGGCCGTAGGACCAGATCTCGTCGGCGCCGTCCTTGCCGACGAAGGGATTGTCGTCAGGCACGGAACCATCGGGGTTGATGCGGACGATCGTGCCGAGATGATTGTTCGGGTCCTGCGCCTCTCGCATCTTGCCGCGCTCACCGAGCGTGACGAACAGCTTGCCATCCGGCGCGAATACCAGGCGGGAGCCGTAGTGCAGCCGGCTGGATACGGCTGGTTCCTGCCGGAAGATCACTTCGAAGTTCGAGAGCGCGCTGCCGTTCTCGTCCAGGCGTCCACGGCCAACGGAGGTGGCCGCGCCGCCGCCGCGTTCCTCCGAATAGGAGAGATAAACCGTCCGGTTGTTGGCAAAGTCCGGATCGAGCGCCACATCAAGCAGGCCGCCTTGCCCGCTGGCAAGGACGTCCGGCACACCGCCGATCGGGTCGGAAACGGCGCCGTCGGTCGAGACGAGCCGCAGCCGCCCTGGACGTTCGGTGACCAGCAGCGCGCCATCGGGCAGGTAGGTCGCGCCCCAGGGATGCTCGAGCCCTTCGGCAAAGGTCTCGACCGCAACGCGGCCTGTTTCGCTCTCGATGCTGTCCTGCGCGAGCGTGATCGAGAGCCCACCGGCAAGAAGAAAAGACGAAGCAATGAGTATCCGCAGCATGATTTCTCCATCCGAACGGAGGCATAGGGGAGGAGCCGCCGGCTCCCCGATATAATGACCGACTGCCGATGCAGTTCCAAGCTGGCGCGCGTGTCCAGGTTTTCAGCTATAGCCAGGTAGGTCCGGGTCGACGGTGGGTCGACGAGAGTCCGGCGCCTGGCACTCTCGGCACGTCTCTACGCAAAAAAAGACAAAAGAGCGCGAACTGAAAACCAATTGAGACACAACTGAAACACGTCCAGGCGCAGGCGACATGCATGCGAAACGCTTTGGCGCGATGGTCGCCGCGAGACCAGGAACGCAGGAGCGTCGCCGATGACACCCGACCAGATAAGACTTGTCCAGGACAGTTTTCGCGAGATCGTGCCGATCCGCGTGGCCGCCGCCGCGCTGTTCTACGAGCGCCTGTTCGCGATCGACGCGGATGTTCGAGCGCTGTTTCCGGTGACCGACATGACCAGGCAAGGCGCCAAGCTGATGGCGAGCCTCGGCTTCGTCGTACATGGACTGGATCGTGCCGACACCATCCTGCCGACGGTGCGCCTGCTCGCCAAACGTCACGTGACCTACGGCGTCGAGGAGCGTCATTACCCGATCGTTGGGCAAGCGCTGATCGAGACGCTGGCGGCCGGCCTCGGCACGGCTTTTACGCCGGCTGTCCGCGAGGCTTGGGAGGCGGCCTACGGGCTGCTCGCCAGCGTGATGATCGCGGCTGCCCGTGAGGATCAGCTCGCAGCGTAATTTTTGGGATGCAGCCGCAGGCGAGCATCCACCGAACGACAATTCTAATCATTCCAAAAATGGAGAGAAACACCATGTTCAGATACACCGCACTTGCGGCGCTTTGCGTCGTGGCAAGCTCCGCTTCTGCCGGCGAACTCACGGCCCGTCAGGGTGGGACCGTCGATCTCGGCAATTTTCACGGCGTCGTCTACTACACGGAGGCGGATGACGGCTATCGGGTGGTCACCACGATGGCGGCGGGCGAAGAGAGTTTGCCAGTACGCTTCGTCGCGACCCTCAGCGAGGGCCAGGCGTTGGTGATCTCGGTCCCGGGCGAATTGGCGGAGGCCGGCCAGGCACTCGAAATCTCGCGCGCCCAAGGCAAGCTCGTTGTCGCCAAGGTGGAGTCCACCCAGTAAACGGCTCGTCTCGACGATTGATTGCAACAATGCGACGACAATCGGGGCGACGAGACAATCGGCGCCGCCCTTGGGATGGCTGTCGGTGCCGTCAGGCGGCCTTCTTCTTCGCCAGCCGCGCCTTGATGCTGGCGACGTCGGCGCGCGGCGTCGCCGCGAACAGCGTCTTGGTGTAGCTGTGCCTGGGGTCGGCAAAGACCTCGTCGCGCGAGCCGTATTCGACGGCCTCGCCATAATACATGACCATCACCTCGTCGGCGATGTAGCGCACCACCGACAGGTCGTGGCTGATGAAGACATAGGTCAGCTCGAACTCGTCCTGCAGGTCGGCGAGCAGGTTGAGCACCTGCGCCTGCACCGACAGATCTAGCGCCGAGACCGGCTCGTCGAGCACCAAAAGGCTCGGATTGAGCATCAGCGCGCGGGCAATGGCGATGCGCTGGCGCTGGCCGCCCGAGAACATGTGCGGGTAGCGGTTGTAATGCTCGGGTCCGAGGCCGACCTTGTTCAGCATCTTCATGGCGAGATCGCGCCGTTCGTCGGCCGGCGTGTCGGTGTTGATGAGCAGCGGCTCGCCCAGCACGTCGCCGATCTTCTGGCGCGGATTGAGCGACCCATAGGGGTTCTGGAAGACGATCTGCACTTTTCGGCGCATCTCCTTCGACAGCCCGTCCCTGGCGATGTCGACCTTGTTGCCGTCGATGAAGAGCTCGCCTGCTGTCGGCGGATCGATCAGAGTGATGATGCGGGCGAGCGTCGACTTGCCGCAGCCGCTTTCGCCGACGATGGCCAGCGTCTTGCCCTTGTCGACGCTGAACGAAACGCCCTTGACCGCATGCACCGTGCGCGAGGGGCGAAACAGGCCGCCGCCGACATGATAGTCGCGCACGATATTCTTGCCTTCGAGAACCGTCACGCTCATGGCGCGGCTCCCGTTGCCGACTGGGTTGCCGCAGCAGAGGGGGCCGGTTCGAACAGCATGTCGGAAATGGTCGGCAGCCGGTCGCCGACGGCGTTCTCCGGCAGCGCCGACAGCAGCGCCCGCGTGTAGTTGCTCTTCGGCTGCTCGAACAGCGACAGAACGTCGGCCTCTTCCATCTTGCGGCCCTTGTACTGGACGATGACGCGGTCGGCTGTCTCGGCCACGACGCCCATATTGTGGGTGATCATGATCAGCCCCATGCCGTATTTGGCCTGCAGGCCGACCAACAGATCAAGAATCTGCTTCTGGATGGTGACGTCGAGCGCGGTCGTCGGCTCGTCGGCGATCAACAGCTTCGGATTGCAGGCGATGGCGATGGCGATCATGACGCGCTGGCACTGGCCGCCCGACATCTGGTGCGGGAACGAGTTCAGCCGCTCTTCCGGATCGGCGATGCCGACCAGCTTCATCAACTCGATAGCGCGGGCCCGGCGCTGGGCGCGATCCATGCCCAAATGGAAGCGCAGCACCTCCTCGATCTGGAAACCCGCGGTGAAGCACGGATTGAGACTGGCAATCGGCTCCTGGAAGATCATCGAGATGTCCTTGCCGACGATCTTGCGGCGTTCGGACGGACCGAGTTCAAGCAGGTCGACGCCGTCGAAGGCCATGCGGTCGGCCTTCACCGTCGCCGTGTTCGGCAAAAGCCCCATCACCGCCAGCATCGCCACCGATTTGCCGGAGCCGGATTCGCCGACGATCGCCAGCACCTCGCGCGGCTCGATCGACAGGTCGATGCCTTGCACGGCCATGAACGGTCCGGCGGCGGTATCGAACGACACGGTAAGGTTCTTGATCTCGAGAAGAGGCATGGTCACGACCTCTTCAGCTTGGGATCGAAGGCATCGCGCAGTCCATCGCCGATCAGGTTGATGGCGAGCACGGTGATCAGGATGGCAAGGCCGGGAAAGGTCACCACCCATGGCGCGCGCAGGATGAACTCGCGCGCCGTGGCAAGCATGGTGCCCCATTCCGGCGTTGGCGGCTGCGCGCCGACGCCAAGGAAGCCGAGAGCCGCGGCCTCGAGAATGGCGTTGGAGAAGGACAGCGTCGCCTGCACGATCAGCGGCGCCATGCAGTTCGGCAAGATGGTCTTCACCATCAGCCTGAGATGACTGGCACCGGCCACCTTGGCGGAGATCACATATTCGCGGTTCTTTTCGGCCATCACCGCCGCACGGGTGAGCCGCGCGAAATGCGGCTGCAGCACCAGCGCGATCGCCAGCATGGCGTTGAACAGGCCGGGTCCGAGGATCGCCACCAGAACCAGGGCAAGCAGCAGCGACGGGAAGGCCAGAATGACATCCATGACGCGCATGATCAGCGTATCGACCCAGCCGCGGAAATAGCCGGCGAGCACGCCGAGGACGATGCCGCTGGTCAGCGAGAAAACGACGACGACCAGTCCGATGAACAGCGAGAACCGCGCCCCGAAAATCAGCCGCGAAAGGATGTCGCGGCCGACGGCGTCGGTGCCGAGCAGGAACATCGATCTGCCGCCCTCCTGCCAGGCCGGCGGCGCCAGCAGCGCATCGCGAAACTGTTCGTCCGGCGAATGCGGCGCCACCAGCGGCGCGAAGATCGCCACCAGCACCAGGGCAGTGAACACAACCAGGCCGATGACGGCGCCGGTGTTCATCGAGTAGTAATGCCAGAACTCGGTGAAGGCGCGTTGCCGGCCGCCGGTCGGAATGGCGGCGGCGGTGGCTTCTGCCGTGGTTTGGTCGGTCATCTCACTGCACCCGGATACGTGGGTTGATGACGGCGTAGAGCACGTCGACGATCAGGTTCACCGCCATGACGATCAGCGCGATGATCAGCAAGCCGCTCTGGACGACAACATAGTCGCGCTTGGCGATCGCGTCGATCATCCACTTGCCGATGCCGGGCCAGGAAAAGATCGTTTCGGTCAGGATGGCGCCCGCCATCAGCGTGCCGACCTGCAGGCCGATGGTGGTAACGACAGGGATCAGCGCATTGCGAAAAGCGTGGAGCCCGATGACGCGACGCGGCGCCAGGCCCTTGGCGCGGGCGGTGCGGACGTAGTCTTCGCCCAGCACCTCCAGCATCGCCGACCGCGTCTGGCGCGCTATGACGGCGAGCGGGATCGTCGCCAGCACGATCGCCGGCAGGACCAGATGACTGGCGGCGGACCTGAAAGCGCCGCTCCTGCCGGAGATCAGGCTGTCGATCAGCATGAACCCTGTCGTCGGCTTGAAGAAATATTGAAGGCCGATGCGGCCGGAAACCGGGGTCCAGCCGAGATAGCCGGAGAAAAAGATGATGAGCAGCAGCCCCCACCAGAAGATCGGCATCGAATAGCCGGTCAGCGCCACGCCCATCGTCGCCTGGTCGAACCATGATCCGCGCTTGACCGCGGCGAAGATGCCGGCGGAAATGCCGATGAGCACGGCGATGATCAGCGCGATCGTCGCCAGTTCCAGCGTCGCCGGAAACAGCGCCTGGAATTCACCGAGCACAGGCCGCTTGGTGGCGAGCGATATGCCGAAGTCGCCAGACAGGACCCTGCCGATATATTCCAGATACTGGACGACATAAGGCCTGTTGTAGCCAAACCGCTCGACAAGCTCGGCGTAGCGTTCCGGGCTGACGCCGCGCTCGCCGGCGAGCGCCGTGATCGGGTCGCCCGGCAGAAGCCGGACGAAAGCGAACGCCGCCAGCGATATGCCGAACACGGTCGGGATGATCAAGGCGAGCTTGTGGAGGAGATAGCGGAGCATCTTGCTTCATAGAACGGCGGCGCCAGAAGTCCAGCGCCGCCGTCCAATCTCTCAGGGGTTATTCGGTGACGTCGACGCCGTCAAACCGATGAATGCCGAGCGGATCCATGACGAAGCCGGTAACCTTCTTGTTCATCGGCATGAAGACCTTGGAATGGGCGATGGTCAGCCACGGCGCCTCACGCTTGAACACGACCTGAGCTTCCTCATAGATCTTGGTGCGCTCGGCGACGTCAGTGGTCGCCTTGCCCTTCTGCAACAGGGCCTCGAACTCCTGGTTGCACCAGATCGCATAGTTGGACTGGCCGATGGCATCGCAGCCGAGCAGGAACAGGAAGTTGTCCGGGTCGCCATTGTCGCCGGTCCAGCCGAGCTGGAAGGCGCCGTCACGGTCCTTCTGCTTGCCGCGTTCGCGATACTCGGTCCATTCGTAGCTGACGATCTCGGCCTTCACGCCGATCTTGGCGTAGTCGGCCTGGATCAGCTCCGCGACCCGTTGGGCGTTCGGATTGTACGGGCGGCTGACCGGCATTGCCCAGATCTTCATCGACAGATCGGTGACGCCGGCATCCGTCAGCATCTTCTTGGCCGCGTCCGGATCGTACGGATCGTCCTTGACCTCCTTGTTGTAGGACCACATGGTCGGCGGGATCGGGTTGATCGCCGCCTGGCCAGCGCCCTGATAGACGGCATCGAGAATGGCCTGCTTGTTGACGGCCATGTTGAGGGCCTTGCGGACCTCGACCTTGTCGAAGGGCGCCTGCGTCGTATTGTAGGCCATATAGCCGATGTTGAGGCCTTCCTGCTCGTCGACCTTGAGGTTCGGGTCGGCTTTCAGGCCGGCAATGTCGGCCGGCGCCGGGTACGACATGATATCGCACTCGCCCGCCTTCAGCTTCTGCGCGCGCACGGCCGGATCGGTGGTGATGGCAAAGATCAGATCGTCGATCTTCTGGCGGCCGCCATAGTAGCCGTCCCATGCCGCATAGCGGATGACCGCGTCGACCTGGTAGTCGACGAACTGGAACGGACCGGTGCCGATCGGCTTCTGGGTGAATTGCTGCCTGGTGCCAGCCTTGTCGAGCTGGTCGGCATATTCCTTGGAGACGATCGAAGCGAAATCCATGCCGAGGTCCGGCAGGAAAGCGACCTCAGGCTTGTTCAGCACGAATTTCACCGTCAGGTCGTCGACCTTGACGATCTCCTTGAGCAGATCCGGGAAGCCCATGCCGGCAAAATATTCCCAGCCGGTGCCTGCCAGATAGTCGTACCACGGGTTGTCCTTCTTCCACTGGCGTTCGAAGGAGAAGATCACGTCGTCGGCGTTGAGATCGCGTGTCGGCGTGAAATAGTCGGTGGTCTGGAACTTCACGCCCGGCCGAAGCTTGAACGTGTATTCGAGACCGTCGTCGGAAACCGTCCAGCTCTCGGCGAGGCCGGGTGTGATGGTGGTTTTGCCGTGCTCGAACTCGACCAGGCGCGAATAGATGGTGCGCGACGAGGCGTCGAAGTCGTTGCCACCGCTCCACGGCGACGGGTCGAAGCCGGCCGGCGACGCCTCCGAGCAGTAGACCAGCTGTTTCGCATTGGCCATGCCGCCGAGGACGCTTGCGGCCAGCAAAGCGGCCGCAAAAGTCAGTTTCTTTTTCATGGAGGACTCCCTGATGTTCTTCCAAGCCCCTCTATCAGGCTCGCGAAGCGCGCATATAAGCACCGTTTTTCCGGCTTTGGAACACCTGGTTTGCCTACCCCATGGGAAGCAGAATTTCTTTCTTCGGCCTCGCCCAAAGAGAGAATGAAATGTCAAAACTCATCGATCACGATATTGTTAACGACTGCATTTTTTTATCATCTTCAGCGCATCCGACGGTGAGCAACCGCCGCCTTGGACTTGTCGTCGGCGCGGTCGATTTCTTTCCAGCTTGCCGCAGGGGCAGACTTGCACGGCTGCCGATTGTCGCAATACATAGATGACAGGCTGGATTTCCTGGATGCCGGCAGCAGCGGAGGCCGTCTCTGTCATTCGGAGGCGACACGGCGGGCAGGCAAAGACAATAAGAACAATGGGAGGGACGAGTGGCAAAAACACCAAGGACGACGGCACCAGCGACAGCCAAGGCCAAAACTGCTGCGAAACCGGCCAGCCCCGACGAGCCAACGGCGCCGACGGCCGAAGCCAAGCCAACGACACCGAGGGCCGAAGCCAAGCCAAATGCGCCGACGGCCAAAGCCAGGCCGAAGGCGGCCGCTGTGTCCGCAAACACCAATGCCTCCGCGAAGGCCAATGTATCCGCGAAGGATGGCGCAAAGCCCGCCGCCGCCAAACCAGCGGCGAAGGCGACACCGAAGGCGGCTGCCGCCGGATTGCCGGAAAAACCCTGGCTCAAAAGCTATCCGAAAGTCGTTCCGGCCGAGATCGGCGCTCTGCCCTTCGGCTCCATCGGCGATCTGCTCGCCGACGTCTGCAAGCGGTACGCCAGCCGGCCCGCCTTTACCTGCATGGGCAAGACCATCAGCTACGCGGAAGTCGAGCGGCAATCGGCCGCCTTCGGCGCCTATCTGCAATCGACGGGACTGCCGAAAGGCGCACGCGTGGCGCTGATGATGCCGAACGTGCTGCAATATCCGGTGGCGATGATGGCAGTGCTGCGCGCCGGCTATGTCGTGGTCAACGTCAACCCGCTCTACACGCCGCGCGAGTTGGAACATCAGCTCAAGGATTCCGGCGCGCAAGCCATCGTCATTCTCGAGAATTTCGCCAGCACCTTGCAGGCGGTGATCGCTAAAACGGCGGTCAAGCATGTCGTGGTCGCGGCGATGGGCGACATGCTTGGCGGCCTGAAGGGGACGATCGTCAATCTCGTCGTGCGCCGCGTGAAGAAGATGGTGCCGGCCTGGTCGCTGCCCGGCCATGTCAAGTTCAACGACGCGCTGAAGGCAGGCGCCGGCATGAGTTTCAAGCCGGTGAAGGTCGCTGCCGATGACGTCGCGTTCCTGCAATATACCGGCGGCACCACCGGCATCTCGAAGGGCGCGGTGCTGCTGCACAGCAACGTGCTGGCCAACGTCGCGCAGAACGCGCTGTGGATCGAGGACGCCTTCACGGTCAAGCCGAAGCCGGCGCATCTCAACTTCGTCTGCGCGCTGCCGCTCTATCATATCTTCGCGCTGACGGTGAACGCGCTGATGGGCATGCAGTTGGGTGGCCAGAACATACTCATTCCCAATCCGCGCGACATTCCCGGCTTCGTCAAGCAACTCGGCAAATACCCGATCCACATCTTTCCAGGCCTCAACACGCTGTTCAACGCGCTGCTCAACAATGAGGATTTCCGCAAGCTCGACTTCAGGCCGCTGATCCTGACGCTGGGTGGCGGCATGGCGGTGCAGAAGGGTGTCGCCGAACGCTGGAAGGCGTTGACCGGCTGCCCGGTCACCGAGGGCTATGGGCTTTCGGAAACCTCGCCGGTGGCCACCGCCAACACGTTCAGCGATGGCAGCTTCACCGGCACGATCGGCCTGCCGCTGCCCTCGACCGAGATCGCCATCCGCGACGAAGACGGCAATGATTTGCCGCCAGGCGAGGTCGGCGAGATCTGCATCCGCGGACCGCAGGTGATGGCCGGTTACTGGAACCGGCCGGACGAGACCGCCAAGGTGATGACCAAGGACGGTTTCTTCAAGTCGGGCGACATGGGCTTCATGGACGAGCGCGGCTACACCAAGATCGTCGACCGCAAGAAAGACATGATCCTTGTGTCCGGCTTCAACGTCTATCCGAACGAACTCGAGGAAGTGGTGGCCATGCATCCGGGCGTGCTCGAAGTGGCCGCAATCGGCGTGCCGGACGAGCATTCAGGCGAAGTGCCGAAGCTGTTCGTCGTCAAGAAGGACCCGCTGCTCACCGCAGAGGTGCTGACTGTGTATTGCCGCGACAACCTGACCGGTTACAAGCGGCCAAAATACATCGAGTTTCGGACCGAACTGCCGAAAACACCGGTCGGCAAGATCCTGCGCCGGGCATTGCGGGAATAGGAATAATTTTGGCCGATAGCCTTACTGTCGATGACGCGGCGGATAAGCTTTCCCGTCCCGATCCGCTAACATTCATCAGGGCGAACATGCGTATCGCCGCTGTTGCCGCGCTCCCCGAAATCCGGCTTTATAGAGCCCATCCGGCAAGCGGCCTGTGGCGGCTGACGCGTCCACAAGGACGAGCAGCCGAGCCGGAAGGAGAAGCAAACGAAGCCGACGAGGACGGGCCCGAGCCGCAGCCTCCTTACTGGGCCTATGCCTGGGCCGGCGGCGCGGTGCTTGCCCGCTACATCCTCGATCGGCCGGAGACCGTGGCCGGGCTTCGCGTGCTCGATCTCGGCGCCGGGTCCGGCCTCGTCGGTATCGCCGCGGCAAAGGCCGGCGCCAGCCAAGTGATTGCATCCGAGATCGACCGCAACGGCGTTGCCGCGCTTGGTCTCAATGCGGCGGCGAATGGCGTCGCAATCGCGGTCGTCGGCGAGGATATCACCGCTGGGCCGCCGCCGCCGGTGGACGTCGTGGCAGCCGGCGACCTGTTTTACCGGCAAGATCTCGCCGACCGTGTCATCCCCTTCCTCGACCGTTGCCTGGCCGCCGGCATCAATGTGCTGATCGGCGACCCCGGCCGCGCCTACTTGCCGCGCTCGCGGCTTTGCCTTCTGGCCGAATACCAGGTGCCGGATGTCGGCCAAGGCGCGGCGACGAAGCCGAGCGGCGTCTTCTCGTTCGAGCCGGAGCAGCCCTGCGAGTTCAGATCGTCTCCTTGACCCTTGCCGAAAGAAGGTCGGGCAGGTCGGCAACCGAATCCAGAATGACATCGGCGATCTGCGACAGCGATTCCCGCGTGCCGGTGCCGGAAAGCACGCCGATCGCCAGACCGCAGCCGCCGGCCCGCGCCATCTCCAGATCGTGGCGATTGTCGCCGACCACGGCGATCGCCGCAGGCCTCAGGCCGGTCAGGTCCGAGAAGGCGAGGATCGTATCGGGCGCCGGTTTCGGATTGGCCACGGCGTCGTAGCCATAGGCGGCGTCGAACAGCTGCGCGACACCCAGCGTCAGCAATGTCTTCTCCGCGCCAGTGGTCGAATCGTTGGTGGCGACGCCGAGCCGGTAGGATTTCCTGTGAAGAACGCCAAGCGTCTCGACGATGCCCGGCAGCGCCACCGCCATCGCAGAACCCTGCACCGAGGTGATCTCGTTGAAGCGGGCGACGGCAAGCATCTGCTCATCATCCGACAGCCGCGGAAACCAAAGCTCGACGACATCCATGTTGGTGCCGGAGGCAAAGATGGAATCGGGCTTGAATCGTTTGGTGGCGAAATCGTAGCCCGCCGCGGCAAGCAGCCTGTCGGCCTTCCAGCGGTCGCCCTCCGCCGCATCCATGGCCATGAAGTCGGCAACGCCGAGCCACGTCGCGTTGAAGTCGACAAGGGTGCCGTCCTTGTCGAACAATATTCCCTTGATCTCGGCCAAGCCGCCTACTCCGATCCGCGCAATCGATGGATGTGTCCCACCAGTCCAGCGGTCGAAGCGTCCCGCTTTGCGGCATTCTCCTTGCCTTCCACGACAGGCAGCAGCCCGGTCGCCAGTTCTTTGCCGAGCTCGACGCCCCATTGGTCGAAGGAATTGATGTTGAAGAGCGTGCCCTCGACGAAGACGCGGTGCTCATAGAGCGCGATCAGCCGTCCGAACGTATGCGGGTCGAGTTGTCTGTAGAGGATCGTCACCGAGGGCCGGTTGCCGGAGAAGACGCGATGCGGGGCGATCCTGTCGACCTCGGCGGGCGCCATGCCTTTTGCCAGCATCTGCGCGCGCGCTTCCTCCAGCGTGCGGCCCTTCATGAACGCCTCCGACTGCGCCAGGCAGTTGGCGAGCAGCAGGTCGTGGTGATGCTTGAGATCCGGCTCATGGCCGATGGCTGCGGCGAGGAATTCGACCGGAATGAAATCGGTGCCCTGGTGCAGCAGCTGGAAGAAGGCGTGCTGGCCGTTGGTGCCGGGCTCGCCCCAGACCAGCGGGCCGGTCGGCGTGCTGACAGCGCCGCCGTCGAGGGTGACGCTCTTGCCGTTCGATTCCATGTCGAGTTGCTGCAGATAGGCCGGCAGCCTGGACAGGCGCTGGTCGTAGGGAATGACGGCGCGGGCGGGGTATTGGCAGATCACCCGATGCCACCAGCCGATCAGCCCCATCAGCGCCGGCAAGTTGCTGGCCAGCGGCGCGGTCTGGAAATGTTCGTCCATCGCATGCGCGCCATCGAGAAAGGCGCGAAAATTCTTCGGGCCGACGGCGATCATCACCGGCAGGCCGATCGCGCCCCACACCGAATAGCGTCCGCCGACCCAGTCCCAGAAACCGAAGACGCGGTCGGGCGCAATGCCGAATTTGGCCACCAGATCGAGCGCCGTCGAGACGGCGGCGAAATGCTTGCCGACCGCTTCCTTGCCGAGCGCCTTCTGCACCCATTTGCGCGCCGTCTCGGCATTGGTCATCGTCTCGATGGTGGTAAAAGTCTTGGAAGCAACGATGAACAGAGTGGTTTCGGCGGAGAGGTTTTTCAGCGTGTCGTGGATATGGGCGCCGTCGATGTTGGACACGTAATGCGTGCGCGGCCCGTCGTGATAGGGCGTCAGCGCCAGCGTCGCCATGGCCGGGCCAAGGTCGGACCCACCGATGCCGATGTTGACGATGTCGGTGATTTTCTTGCCGGTGGCGCCAGCCGCCTTGCCGGAGCGCACGGCATCGGCGAAGGCGCCCATCGCATCGAGCACCGCGATAACCTCCGCCTTCACGTCCTGACCGTCGAGCACGATGCCCTTGCCGCCCAGGTTGCGCAGCGCGGTGTGCAGCACGGCGCGGCCTTCGGTGACGTTGATCTTCTCGCCCGAGAACATCGCGGCGCGCCGGCCTTCGAGATCCGCGGCTGCCGCCAACTTCTCGAGCAGATCCATCGTCTGCGCATCGACCGCGCATTTCGACCAGTCGAGCAGCAGGTCGCCGTCGCTGGCGGAGAATTTTTCGAAGCGCTGCGGATCGGCGGCGAAGGCCTCGCGCATGCTGCCCGATCTGGCCGCACGGTGATCGCGCAGGGCGTCGACGAGTTTTTGAAATGACGATTGATCCACTGCCTCACTCCGAGCCTTGAATTGCCAACATAACAGACCGGGTGTTTCCGGCGCGTGTCGTCGCGTCCGAACTATCTAGCCGAAATCGACTGGATTCAATGCGCGGGGATGACGCACTGCGCCACAGCTGGGCGTCAGGCGGCGATGACGCGAAGCGTCACGCTGGGATGACGCGAAGCGTCACCCTGGGATGACGCGTTGCGTTGGGCTGGCCACGCGTTGCGTCGCGTGGGGGATGACGCGAAGGACGTCACCCCGGGATGACGCGGGGGATGACGCTTTGCGTCACCCCGGCGTCACGCCGCGATGACGCAAGCGTCACGCGGGGGATGGATCACTGGCGTAAATCCCAGCGATCAGAAAAATTGATTGGCGCAACTCCTTGTGCCACCGGTACATTCGACTGGTCCAGCCAGATGAAAAAGGCTGGCCATCGAGGAACATCTCCCATGCCACAGCGAAACGACACGGCCATATGGTCCGGCCTGTTCCGGATTTCGGCGGAATCCGGCCAAACCCTGCAGGCGCAGATCCGTCAAGCGATCGTCGCCGCCATTCTCGACCGGCAAATCGCCGCTTCGATGCCGCTTCCGTCCTGCCGGATCCTGGCCGAGAAACTCGGCGTGGCGCGCGGCACCGTGGTGCTGGCCTTCCAGCAGCTCGTCGACCAGGGGTTTTTGGTGGCGCGCGAACGGCGCGGCCATTTCGTCAATCCGGAGGTGCTGGCGACGCCTGCCAAACCGCACCAGAAGGCGCCGGACCAGGCCAACGAGATCGACTGGAAGGCCCGCCGGCAGATCGCGGCCAGCGACATGCCGCCGCCGGCCAAGCACGACAACTGGATCAAGTCGTCCTACCCCTTCGTCTATGGTCAGTTCGATCCGGCGCTGTTCCCGACCGCCGAGTGGCGCGAGTGCAACCGCATGGCGCTGGCTGTGCTCGAGATCCGCAATTGGGCGTCCGACATGGTCGATCGCGACGATCCGCTGTTGATCGAGCAGATCCAGGCGCGGCTGTTGCCGCGGCGCGGCATCTTCGCCAATCCCGACGAGATCATCGTCACGCTCGGCGCGCAGAACGCGCTCTACATGCTGGCGACGCTGCTGATGACCAAGGGCTCCAAGGTGGCCATGGAAGACCCCGGCTATCCCGACGCACGCTCGATCTTCCGGCTGGCGGGCGCCGACGTCGCGCCGATCCCGGTCGACCATTCCGGCATCGTAACCGCTTCTATTCCCAGCGATTCCGGCTTCGTCTTCGTGACCCCCAGCCACCATTGCCCGACTATGGTGCCGCTGTCGGCGGAGCGCCGGCAGGATTTGCTGGCGCGCGCCAACCGCCACAACCAGATCATCATCGAGGACGGCTATGACAGCCAGCTTCTGGACGAGGCGCCGCAGCAGGCGCTGAAGAGTCTCGACCGTTCCGGCCGCGTCATCTATGTCGGCTCGATGTCGAAGACGCTGGCTCCGGGCCTTAGGCTCGGCTACATCGTCGCCTCGGCCGGGCTGATCTCCGAGCTTCGCGCGCTGCGTCGCTTCATGCTGCGTCACCCGCCGGCCAACAACCAGCGCGCGGTCGCGCTGTTCCTGTCGCTTGGCCATCACGAGGCGCTGGTGCGGCGGCTGTCGAGCGCCTTCGACGAACGGCGCAAGCGTCTGATCCATGCGATTTCCGCCTTCCTGCCGGAGTGGCGCTCGACCGATTCCGCCGGTGGCGCGTCGCTCTGGCTCGAAGGGCCGCGCGGCACCGATTCGCGCGGGCTGGCCGAGGCCGCCGCCTCGCGCAGCGTCATCATCGAGCCCGGCGACCGCTTCTTCGACCGCACCGAAAAGCCGTCGCGCTTCATGCGGCTGGGCATTTCCTCGATTGCGCTGCAGCACATCGAGCCCGGCATCCGCGAACTGGCGACGGCGGCCGGGCGCAGGCCGGCGGCGGCTTGATGTCCAGGCCGGGCCGCGACCGGCCACCGTTGTTTAGCGCTCTGGCATATGCGACGGGGTCCTCTGGCTCATAGGCTGTGCCAATGCCGACGGCATAGTTCGGAGCATAAGGGGACGAAGCGGGCCGATGGTGGACCAACCACCTGGTGGACCAACCACCGCCGCCCGCTTCGCAGCTAAAGGTGGAGTGCCTCCCATGTCAGTGGCTGTCGAGAAGCCGGATACGCCCACGGACCAGCGTTCGCGGCGTTCCGGCGGGCGCGAAGCGCGTCGCGCCATGCGGGCGGCACCCCTTGCCGACGATATCAGGCCGGTGCGCGCCGGCCTCGAAGGCGGAAGCTACGGTCCGCTCAGCGAAAACGATCGCGAGCGCATTCACGAAGCGGTGCTGACGCTGCTTGAAACGGTCGGCTTCGCCAACGCCATCCCATCCTGCATCGAGGCGCTGACCAAGGCCGGCGCCACGCTCGGCGAGGACGACCGCATTCGTTTTCCGCGCGGGCTCGTCCTCGACACCATCAAGAAGGCCGCACGCCACTTCACCCTGCACGGCCAGGATCCCAGGCACGACATGCTGATCCAGGGCAAGCGCGTGCATTACGGCACGGCGGGCGCCGCTGTGCATCTGGTCGACGTCGAGAAACGCTGTTATCGCGAGTCGCTGCTGCAGGACATCTATGACGCCGCCCGCATCGTCGAAGGGCTCGACAACATCCATTTCTTCCAGCGGCCGATGGTGCCGCGCGACATTCCCGATCCGCTCGATATGGATTTCAACACGCTTTACGCCTGCGTGATGGGCACGTCGAAGCATGTCGGCACTTCCTTCACGGTACGCGAGAACGTCAAGCCGGCGCTCGACATGCTCTATGCGATTGCCGGCGGCGAAGAGAATTTTCGCGCCCGGCCTTTCGTCTCCAATTCGAACTGTTTTGTCGTGCCGCCGATGAAATTCGCCGAGGATGCCTGCGGCGTGCTCGAGGCCTGCGTCGAAGGCGGCATTCCGATCCTGCTGCTGTCGGCCGGCCAGGCGGGCGCCACGGCGCCGGCGGCGATCGCCGGGGCGGTGGTGCAAGCAGTGGCCGAGGTGCTCGCCGGCCTCGTCTACGTCAACGCCATCAAACCCGGCCATCCGGCGATCTTCGGCACCTGGCCGTTCGTCTCCGACCTCAGGACCGGCGCCATGTCCGGCGGCTCGGCCGAGCAGGCGGTGCTGACCGCGGCCTGCGCCCAGATGGCGCAATTCTACGACCTGCCTGGCGGTTCGGCCGCCGGCATGACGGATTCGAAACTGCCCGACATTCAGTCCGGTTACGAAAAGGGCATCACCGACGTGATGGCCGGCCTTGCCGGCCTCAACCTTGTCTATGAATCGGCCGGCATGCACGCCTCGCTGCTCGGCTTCTGCCTGGAAAGCCTGATCATCGACAACGACATGCTCGGCCATTGCCTGCGCTGCGTGCGCGGCATCGAGGTGACCGATGAGTCGCTGTCGATAGACACCATCGCCGACGTTTGCCTGAAGGGCCCGGGTCACTATCTCGGCCACGAGCAGACGCTGCGGCTGATGCAGACGGAATATTTCTATCCGGCGGTCGGCGACCGCTTTTCGCCGAAGGAATGGAACGAGAAAGGCAGGCCCGACATCCTGCAGCGGGCGATCATCGAGAAGAAACGCATCCTCGCCGAGCGCTTCCCGCGCCACGTGCCCAGGCCGGTCGACGACAAGTTGCGCGCCCGCTTCGGCAATCTGATCCATCTGCCGCGCAGCGGCATGGGCGGCTGAGAACGTCTTTCGTCAAACCGGTCAGCCGGCCCTCAACCCGTAGCGCTCGACGACCTCGCCACTGATCAACCTGGCATGCAGCGTCATCAGTATGATTTGCGCATCGAAGCTGTCGCCGGCCTCGAGTGCCGCCTCGAGCCGGCGCTCCGCATCCAGCCGATGTCGAAGGCCGTTGGATTGCTCGAATGCTTCCGGCCCGGCAATACAATAGCCAAGCAGCTGCGCCACCGGTGAATAGGCTTGTGGTGGCGGCTCGTCGGGCCAGTGATCCTTCATCAGATTGACGATGGTGAGCTTTGCTCCCTCCGGCACAAGGGCGGGATGAAGGTCGACGTCGCGTAACGCAGCGTCGAGTTGCCTGAGGTCGCCTGAGCGGCCGAACATCCCGAGGAAGCCAAGAGAAGAGCGTCGTCTCGCCATGATGTTCCTATCCGAATGCCCGAAACCGCAGCGAAGCGCCAGGGCGCACGCAGCAGCTAACCGCTCGCTGCCAGCAACAAAACGCCAGCGAGGGCCGATCCCGCAAGCGTCGGCAGCATGCCGATCTTCAGCTTCAGGATAGCGATCATGGCAGCACCCGACAGCAGTGCCGCGCGCCAGTCGATTGATGAAAACGCCGGCACGTCCATCCCAAGCCCGACGTTGCGCACCTCGCCGAAGATGACGTGCAGGCCGAACCACAGAGCGAGATTCATGATGACGCCGACGACGGCGGCGGTGATCGCGCCCAGCGCCGCCGACAGCGCCTTGTTGCCGCGCAGGGACTCGATGTAGGGCGCGCCGAGGAATATCCAGAAGAAGCAAGGCGTGAACGTCGCCCACAGGGTAAGCATCGCCCCAAGCGATCCGGCAAGCAGCGGGCTCAGCGATCCGGATTGGCGGAACGCGGCCAGAAAGCCGACGAACTGCAGGACCAGAATGAGTGGACCCGGCGTGGTTTCGGCAAGCCCGAGGCCATCGACCATTTCACCGGGTGCGAGCCAGCCGAAGGACTCGACCGCTGCCTGCGCGACATAGGCAAGGACCGCGTAAGCGCCGCCGAAGGTGACGACCGCCATGACGCTGAAGAACCCACCGATCTCAGTCCACACACTGGCGGATCCGGTGAACGCCCAGATCAGAAGCACGGGCCCGAGCCAGATCGGCAACCAGATCGCGACGGCGCGCGGCGCATGCCATCGCGTCGGCCTGGTGTGAGCCAGTTCACCGCGCTCGAACATCAGGTCGACCGCGCCCTTGATGTCGGGAACCGCGTCTTTGCCGTGCGCCGCGCCGGAAAAAAGGGCTGGCGCAACACGATTGCCAATCCAGCCCGCCAGGCCGGCAAGCAGGATGATGAGCGGAAACGGCATGTTCAATGCATAGATGGCGATGAAGGCGGCGAGCGCGATCGAAACCATGACCCGGTTCTTCAGGGCGCGTCGTCCGATCCGGATCATCGCCTCGATCACGATGGCGAGCACGGCCGCTTTCACCCCGAAAAACAGTGCCTCGACGAGCGGAGCGTCGCCATACAGCGCATAGAGGATGCTCAAGGTGAGCATCACAAGTGCGCCCGGCATGACGAACAGGATGCCGGCGACCAGGCCGCCGATCGTCCGGTGCAGCAGCCAGCCAATATAGATGGCGAGCTGCTGGGCTTCAGGGCCGGGCAGCAGCATGCAGTAGTTCAACGCATGCAGGAAACGTTGCTCGCCGATCCAACGCCGTTCCTCGACCAGCTCCCTGTGCATGAGCGCGATCTGCCCGGCCGGCCCGCCGAAGCTGAGCAGGCCGATTTTCGCCCAGAGTTTTACGCCTTCGCGGAAGGTTGGCGCAGCCGCCGCTTCGACGGTCTCATCCGTTTTTCCCGAAGCCCCGGTTTCGTGAGAAGTCCCGGTTTCGCTCATGGCTTGCCTGGCCAGTTGTGCGTCTCTTTGGTGGCGTCGCGGCACCATCGGAAAAACGCGTCATAGAGCAGCATGCCTGCCTCCAGCTGTTCCAGATCGTCGCGAAACATCCGCGACAGGCCAAGCGAGGCGGCCAGGAATCCAGCTGCCTGGGGGACCAGGTCGAGGCGCGCGGTATCGGCTGCGCGCACGATCATGGCCAGGCGGTCGAGCGCCTCGGATTCGAGCCCGAACTCTTCGATCATCGTGTCGAAGGTGCAGCGTTCGCCCCGGTGAGTCCAGAACACATTGTCGATGTCGAAAGGCACGGCCTGAAAGCGATCCGCAACGGCCGACACCTCGGCCGCCTCGACAAAGAGGAAGACCGCGCCCGGATCGATGAAGCGCCTGATCAGCCAGGGGCAGGCGATGCGATCGACCTTCGGGCGGGTCCGCGTCACCCATACGGTGCGGCCTTTTTCATCGCGGGGCGGAATCTTGCCGGCATGGATCAAAGGCCCCTTGGCATCGCGCCATGCCGCGAACCCGCCTTCGAGGGTTTCGGCGCTGACGCCCTCATGCCGCAGCCATGCGGCAACGCCTTGCGAGAGCTTTTGTCCTCTTTGGCAAACGACCGCCACTCGGCTGCCGGCGAATTCGGATGCCCAGGTCGAGACGGTTTTGAAATCACGCCGGCTCGAGGCCGGCAGCAGGCGCGGATCGGCGTTGTAATCCTCTTCGATGCGAACATCGATGATCGCGGGCGCGCCCGGCAGACCAATCAGACGGGACAGTTGCGGTACGGTGATAGCTGACGTCGACGGCATGGCGTCCACCTCCTTGAGAGAGAAGCTTGGACGCGAACGTTGGGCTGACGCCTCACGGGGTCGTCGCGATGCACCCCTTGCCATGATCGTGGATTTGTCGCGCCCGCTTGTCAAGCGCCATGCCTGGAGCAGAGGATGCTCTGGCTCCGACGGCCTGTTTGGCGGAGCCAGGACATGTCTGGGAGGAAAACCATGAAAAAGACCTATCACGCCAGCTGCCATTGCGGCGCGGTGCGTTTCGAAGCCGAAATCGACCTCACTGAGGGCATCCGCAAATGCAATTGCAGCTTCTGCTGGAAACTCGGCTACCGGAAATCCTTCGCCGCCTATGAGGCCGTGCGGGTGACGGATGGCCGCGACCGGATGCGGGAGTACAAGGCGACGCCGTCGAACTGGCCGGAAGGCGACATCAACCACTATATGTGCCCGAACTGCGGCGCGAATTTTCTCTCGCGCGGCTATCTGGATTTCATGGGCGGGAATTTCTGGGCGGTGAACGTCGCCTGCCTCGACGACGTCACCGAAGAGGAACTTGCCGCAGCACCGATCGTCTACGAGGACGGCAAGCGAGACAGGCAGGACCAGGCGCCGGAGATCACCAGCTATCTCTGAACGGCGGCTGTGCAAGTCAGAGTTGCGCGCCGTCATACATATCAGGGCAATCGCTTCAGGGTTGGATCGCCCGTCACCTTACGGGCGTTTGCGCTGCCCCTCACCTGCCTGCCGGCATCCTCTCCCCGTATAGTGACGGGGAGAGGGGCGCTCGTCTCCGGTTTCGCCAATCACCGGCGTCGCAAGAAGGGCGCCGGTATTGCGGCCAGTTCCTTCTCCCCGTCACTATACGGGGAGAAGTGCCCGGCAGGGCGATGAGGGGCAGCGCCGACTTCGATAATTGGTCGTCTCCAACGAAGACATGCATTAGTGATTGTCCCGAGGCACGCCGCGGGTGTGCGCCACATCCAGGTATTTCACCGCCGGCTTCAGCACCATTCCTTCGGAGAACTGGTCGACCATGCCGCGCTGGATCTCCTGCCATGGCGTCTGGTGCCTGGGGTAGTGATAGCCGCCATCGTTCTGCAGCTCGGCGCGCCGGCGCGTGATCTCGTCGTCGGTGACGAGAATGTCGGCGGTGCCCTTGCGCAGGTCGATGCGGACGCGGTCGCCGGTCTTCAACAGCGCCAGCCCGCCGCCTATGGCGGCTTCGGGCGAGGCGTTGAGGATCGACGGCGAGCCCGACGTGCCCGACTGGCGGCCGTCGCCGATGCAGGCCAGCGCATGGATGCCCTTCTTGATGAGATGGGCCGGCGGCTGCATGTTGACGACTTCGGCGCCGCCGGGATAACCGATCGGACCGGCGCCGCGCATGAACAGGATGGTGTGCTCGTCGATGCCTTGCGCCGGATCGTCGATGCGGGCGTGGTAGTCTTCGGGCCCGTCGAAGACCATGGCGTTGCCCTCGAAGGCCTCGGGGTCGTTCGGGTTCGACAGATAGCGTTCGCGGAATTCGGGCGAGATGCCGCTGGTCTTCATGATCGCCGAATCGAACAGATTACCCCTAAGATTGATGAAGCCGGCATTGGCTTTAAGCGGCTCGGCGACGGTGCGGATGACATCGAGATTCTCGTTGACGGCCGCGCTGCAATTGGCGCCGATCGTCTTGCCGTTGACCGTCATGGCGTCGGGATGGGGCAGCAGCCCGGCCTTCATCAGTTCGGCGACCACCGCCGGCACGCCACCGGCATGATGATAATCCTCGCCGAGATATTCGCCAGACGGCTGAAGGTTGACGATGAGCGGTATCTTGAGGCCGACCGTCTGCCAGTCGTCATTGTCGAGCGGCACGCCGAGATGGCGGGCGATGGCGTTGAGGTGGATCGGCGCGTTGGTCGAGCCGCCGATGGCCGAGTTAACTACGATGGCATTCTCGAAGGCCTGCCGGGTCATGACGTCGGAGGGTTTTAGATCCTCGTGCACCATGTCGACGATGCGTTTTCCCGTCTCATAGGCGATCTGGCCGCGCTCGCGGTAGGGCGCCGGAATGGCGGCCGAGCCCGGCAGCTGCATGCCGAGCGCCTCGGCCAATGAGTTCATGGTGGTTGCGGTACCCATCGTGTTGCAATAGCCGGTGGACGGCGCCGAAGAGGCGACGATGTCCATGAACTCGTCATAGCCGATCTCGCCGGCCGACAGACGCTGGCGCGATTCCCAGACGATGGTGCCGGAGCCGGTGCGCTTGCCCTTGTGCCAGCCGTTGAGCATCGGGCCGACCGACAGCGCGATAGCCGGAATGTTGACGGTGGCGGCGGCCATCAGCAGGGCCGGCGTCGTCTTGTCGCAGCCGATGGTGAGCACGACGCCGTCGAGCGGATAGCCATAGAGCACCTCGACCAGGCCGAGATAGGCGAGGTTGCGGTCGAGTGCGGCGGTCGGGCGTTTGCCCGTCTCCTGGATCGGGTGGCACGGGAACTCGAAAGGGATGCCGCCCATCGAGACGATGCCCTCGCGCACGCGCTTGGCCAGCTCGAGATGATGGCGGTTGCAGGGCGACAGATCCGAGCCGGTCTGGGCGATGCCGATCAGCGGCTTGCCCGACATCAGTTCGGCACGCGTCAGCCCGTAATTCAGGTAGCGCTCGAGGTAAAGCGCCGTCATCCCCGGATTGTCGGGATTGTCGAACCACTCCTGCGAGCGAAATTTCTTTTTCTGCGTGGGGGCGCCGGCCATCATGGTCTCCGTATTTGTATGACAAATCGATATGACAACGCGCGAGAGCAGGCAAGAGGCACGCGCCATCCGAATCCGGACTTTGGTGCGATAGACATGCGTTTACCCCCACGCTAGACCGGATCGGGGTTTGTCAATTCGTATCCGGGAGATTTTGATGGCTTTGGTGATCGAAGGCGAGGAACGCATCGCCGCACCCCTGCAAAAAGTGTGGGAAGCGCTGAACGACCCGGACGTTCTGAGGCAGACCATTCCGGGCTGCCAAAACCTCGAAAAGAAGTCGGACACCGAGATGGCGGCGACCGTGGTGGTCAAGATCGGCCCGATCAAGGCGACGTTCAACGGCGAGGTGACGCTGACTAACCTCAACCCGCCGCATTCCTACACCATCCAGGGCGAGGGCAAGGGCGGCATCGCCGGCTTCGCCAAAGGCGGCGCCGATGTGACGCTGACCGCCGATGGCCCGGAGGCGACGATCCTCAGATATGCGGCCAAGGCCGATGTCGGCGGCAAGATCGCCCAGCTCGGCAGTCGGCTGATCGAATCGACATCGAAGAAACTGGCCGGACAGTTTTTTTCGAGTTTTGGCGAGAAGGTCGGTTCCCCTCCCCCTTGAGGGGAGGGTGGCCCGAAGGGCCGGGTGGGGTCGGTGGCGACGCGCTCCGTCTTAAGTCGAGGTCGAGGCGGTTCAGACGACCCCTCCCGCCGCGCTTCGCGCTGCACCCTCCCCTCAAGGGGGAGGGATCACTCGAACACGATGCTCGGCACGGCGGCTTCGGCCGCGCCGCGTTCTTCTTTGACCCTGCCCCAGACGTTCGCCGCGATATCGCGGTAGATCTTGGCCTCGGCGCTGTCGGGCTTCGAGACCACCACCGGCGTGCCGGCATCCGAGCTTTCGCGGATGCCGATTTCGAGCGGCACTTCGCCGAGGAAGGAGACGCCAAGACGCTCGGCCTCGCGGCGCGCGCCGCCATGGCCGAAGATGTCGTAGCGCTTGCCGGTGTCGGGGGCGAGGAAATAGCTCATATTCTCGACGATGCCCAACACCGGCACGTCGACCTTCCTGAACATGTTGAGGCCTTTTCGCGCATCGATCAGGGCCAGATCCTGCGGCGTCGAGACGATGACGGCGCCGGCCAGGGGCACCTGCTGGGCCATGGTCAGCTGCGCGTCGCCGGTGCCGGGCGGCATGTCGACGACGAGCACGTCGAGCGGACCCCACTCGACCTCGCGCAACATTTGCGTCAACGCCGACATCACCATCGGCCCGCGCCAGATCATTGGCGTCTCCTCATCGACGAGGAAGCCCATCGACATGACCTTCAGGCCGTAATTCTCCATCGGCTTCAGGACCTTGCCGTCGACGGTCTGCGGCCGGCCATGGATGTTGAGCAGCCGCGGCATCGACGGGCCGTAGATGTCGGCGTCGAGCACGCCGACCCTCAAGCCATTGGCGGCGAGGCCAAGCGCGATGTTGACGGCAGTGGTCGACTTGCCGACGCCGCCCTTGCCGGAAGCGACGGCGATGATCGCCTCGATGCCGGGCACGCCGCGCTTGCCCTGACCGTGCGAGGCTGGAGCATGCGGGGCCGGACGCGGCGCCGCAGCGGGTGCGGCCGCGGGTGTGGGCCTTGGGGCGGGCCTGGGCGCAGGCCTTTGCGGGACCGGAGCCTCCATGCCGCCACCCTTCTTTTCCGCCGTCAGCGCGACCACGGCGCCGGCGACACCCGGGATCGCCTTGACGACACGCTCGGCGGCGGCACGCAGCGGCTCCATCTCCTGGGCCCGGGCAGCCGGCACCGTGATCGAAAAGAACACCTTGGCATCGGCAATGAAAATCTCGGAGACCATGCCGAGGTCGACGATGTTGCCGGTGAAGTCCGGTCCGTTGACCGTCTTCAGGCGCTCGATGACGATTTCCTTGGTGACGTTTTCCTGGCCGGCGGACATCTGCTTTTCCTCTGCTTTTGCGCTTGAGATAATGCAGTTCCCGAACAGAACCAAGCGGCGGCGCCACAGGCATGGTGGCATGGCATAAAAACTCGCGTCTGGCCGTAGGGATTTGCGGGGATCGAAACGTCCTTGGGGAAGAGGGCACGCCGATAGCGCAAGCTGCGGTCGCCGGAAGACGAAGCAGCCCTATCTTTGCAGGTTTCGGACGTGCTCGCCAGCAAGCAAGGAGACCAATCATGCTCGCAAACAGCAACGCAACGGCCAATCTCGCAGTGAGGGACCTGGCCAGGGCCAAGGCTTTCTACGAACGGACGCTCGGCTTGAAAGAGGTGCACAATGAGGGTGGCGAACTGATCGTCTACAAATGCGGCGCCACCAGCATCAACGTGTATCGCTCGGAGTTCGCCGGAACCAACAAGGCGACGGCGGTGACCTGGATGGTCGGCGATGAGATCGATAACACCGTCAAGGCGCTGAAATCGAAGGGCGTCGTCTTCGAACATTACGATATGCCGGGCCTGACGCTGGAAGGCGACATCCATGTCGGTCACGGCATGAAGGTCGCATGGTTCAAGGATCCCGACGGCAATATCCTGAACCTGGTGGACAGGTAGGCCTGGAAGGCGGCGATGCTTTCGGCCGCATGAGGATTCGCCAAAGCAAAAACAGCATGCATCTGGCGCAGCCTCACTTGGGCGGATAGCGTCTACCCATGATCGACAAGCTGGAATTCTTCATCGCGCTGGCCAGGGAGGAGCATTTCGGCCGGGCGGCGGAGGTGTGCGGCGTCACCCAGCCGACGCTTTCGGCCGGCATCAAGCAGCTGGAGGGCCAGCTCGGCGTGATGCTGGTTCTGCGCGGCTCGCGCTTCCAGGGGCTGACGCCGGAGGGAGAACAGGTGCTGGCGTGGGCGCGCCGCATCGTCGGCGATACCCGCACCATGCGCGAGGAGATGCGGGCGGCGCGTCACGGCCTTTCGGGGCGCATCCGCATCGCCGCCATCCCGACGGCGCTGGCCATGGTGGCGCGGCTGACGACACCTTTCCGGGCAAGACATCCCGGCGTCACCTTCTCGGTGCTGTCGCGCACCTCGATCGAGGTGCTGTCGCTGCTCGGCAATTTCGACATCGACGCCGGCATCACCTATCTCGACAACGAGCCGCTGGGGCGGGTGACCAGCGTGCCGCTCTATGACGAGCGCTATCAACTGATCACCGCGATCGGAAACCCCTATTCCGACCGCGACAAAGTGACATGGGCGGAGCTCAGCCAGCTGCCGCTCTGCCTGTTGACGCCGGACATGCAGAACCGCCGCATCATCGACCAGCATTTGGCCGAAGCCGGCACGCAGGTGCGGCCGACACTCGAATCCAATTCGATGATCGTGCTGTTCTCGCATATCCGCACCGGCAAATGGTCGTCGATCATGCCGCTCAACCTCTCGGAAACATTCGGCTTTTCAGAGCCGATCCGGGCCATTCCGATCGTCGAGCCGGACGCCAGCCACACCGTCGGGCTGGTGGCGACGCTGCGCGAGCCGCACACCCCGCTGGTCTCGGCGCTGCTGGACGAGGCGATGGCGCTGGCAGACGATTTCCGCGCGCGCCACTGAGCTAGAGATTGCAGGCTGGACGGCATCGATAGAAGATTTCTATCGAGCAACGGATCAGCTTTATTGATTTAGCGGGTTTCCTTCGATTTCCTAAACACTTAGCGGATTACTACGACCAGGGAGGGCGCTGCATGATCATGCAGCCTGCAAGTACCGAGATCGCGTCGCGCACGGCGGCGATCGTCCAGGAGCTGAAGGGCCTCGAAGGCCCGCTGTTGCCGATCCTGCACGGCATCCAGGAAGAGTTCGGCCATGTGCCGCACGACGCGCTGCCTGTCATCGCCGAGGCGTTGAACATCTCCAAGGCAGAGGTGCACGGCGTCGTCACCTTCTACCACGATTACCGCAGCCGCCCGGCCGGCCGGCATGTGCTGAAGCTCTGCCAGGCTGAAGCCTGCCAGTCGATGGGCTCGGAGGCGATTGCCGCCAAGCTCAAGCAATTGCTTGGCATCGGCTTCCATGAGACGGCCCGCGACGGTTCGGTGACGCTGGAGCCGGTCTATTGCCTCGGCCTTTGCGCCTGCGCGCCATCGGCGATGCTGGATGGCGAGGTGATCGGCCGGCTCGATGACGAAAAGCTCGACGAGATCGTTGCCGAGGTGCGCTCATGACCCCGCGCATTTACATTCCCGGCGATTCCGGCGCGCTGGCGCTCGGCGCGGAAAAGGTCGCCAAGGCGATTGAGAAGGAACTGGCCGATCGCGGCATCGAGGCCAAGATCGTGCGCAACGGTTCGCGCGGCGCCTATTTCCTCGAGCCGATGGTCGAGGTAGCGACAGACAATGGCCGCGTCGCCTATGGGCCGGTGAAGCCGTCCGAGGTCAAAAGCCTGTTCGACTGCGGCTTCCTTACCGGCGGTCACCACAAACGCTGGCTGGGCGCGCCCGACAAGATCCCGTTCCTGGCCAGGCAGACGAGGCTGACCTTCGCGCGCTGTGGCGTCATCAATCCGCTGTCGCTCGATCATTACAGAGCGCATGGCGGGCTGAAGGGCCTGCAGAACGCCGTGGCTATGGCGCCGGCCGACATCGTCAAGCAGGTGACCGAGTCCGGCCTGCGCGGTCGCGGTGGCGCCGGCTTCCCGACCGGCATCAAATGGAAGACGGTGCTCGATACGACCGCCGACAAAAAGTACATCGTCTGCAATGCCGACGAGGGCGACAGCGCCACCTTTGCCGACCGCATGATCATGGAGGGCGACCCCTTCGTGCTGATCGAAGGCATGGCGATCGCCGGCATCGCCACCGGCGCACGCAAGGGCTTTGTCTATATCCGCTCGGAATATCCGTATGCGGTGGCAATGATGCAAAAGGCGGTCGAGATCGCCCGCAAGGCCGGCCTGCTCGGTCTCAACGTGCTGGGCTCGCCCAATGCCTTCGACATGGAGATCCGCGTCGGCGCCGGCGCCTATGTCTGCGGCGAGGAAACCTCGCTGCTCAACAGCCTCGAAGGCAAGCGCGGCGTCGTTCGCGCCAAGCCGCCACTGCCGGCCATCCAGGGCCTGTTCGGCAAGCCGACGGTGATCAACAACGTCATTTCGCTGGCCTCGGTGCCCATCATCATGGACAAGGGTGCTGCCTTCTACAAGGATTTCGGCATGGGCCGCTCGCGCGGCACCATTCCGATCCAGATCGCCGGCAATGTCAGACATGGCGGCCTGTTCGAGGCCGCGTTCGGCATGACGCTTGGCGAGATCGTCGACGACATCGGCGGCGGCACGGCGACTGGGCGGCCGGTCAAGGCGGTGCAGGTCGGCGGGCCGCTCGGCGCTTATTTTCCGCGCAGCCTGTTCGACACGCGGTTCGACTACGAAGCCTTCGCCGCCAAGGACGGGCTGATCGGCCATGCCGGCATCACCGTGTTCGACGACACCGCCGACATGTTGAAGCAGGCACGCTTTGCCATGGAGTTTTGCGCCGTCGAGAGCTGCGGCAAGTGCACGCCCTGCCGCATCGGCTCGACACGCGGCGTCGAGACCATCGACAAGATCGCCAGGGGTATAGAGCCGGAAAAGCAGATCGAGCTGGTGACAGACCTCTGCAATACGATGAAGTTCGGTTCGCTCTGCGCGCTGGGTGGCTTCACACCCTATCCGGTGATGAGCGCAATCAACCACTTCCGCGAAGATTTCAAGCCGGCGCCAGTCGCCGAAGCAGCAGAATAGGAGTCTCGTCATGGGTCTCGTTAAGGAAATCGACTACGGCACGCCGGCCTCGACATCCGAGAAGCAGGTGACGCTGACGGTCGATGGCTTCACCGTCACCGTGCCGGAAGGCACATCGATCATGCGCGCCTCGATGGAGGCGGGCATTGCCATTCCAAAACTCTGCGCCACCGACATGGTCGACGCCTTCGGCTCCTGCCGGCTCTGCCTGGTCGAGATCGACGGCCGCAGCGGCACGCCCTCCTCCTGCACGACGCCGGTGGCGCCGGGCATGGTAGTGCACACCCAGACCGGTCGGCTGAAGGACATTCGCCGCGGCGTGATGGAGCTCTACATTTCCGACCATCCGCTCGACTGCCTGACCTGTGCGGCCAATGGCGACTGCGAATTGCAGACGCAGGCGGGCGTCGTTGGCCTGCGCGATGTGCGCTACGGTTATGAGGGCGACAACCACGTTTTCAAGAAGAACGACGGCGCAGAAAACTTCAAATGGATGGCGAAGGACGAGTCCAACCCGTACTTCACCTATGATCCGTCGAAGTGCATCGTCTGCTCGCGCTGCGTGCGCGCCTGCGAGGAGGTGCAAGGCACTTTCGCGCTGACCATCGAGGGCCGCGGCTTCGAAAGCCGCGTGTCGCCCGGCATGCACCAGCTCTTCATCGACAGCGAGTGCGTGTCCTGCGGCGCCTGCGTGCAGGCTTGCCCGACGGCGACGCTCTCCGAGAAATCGGTGATCAAGATCGGCCAACCGGAGCATTCGGTCGTCACCACCTGCGCCTATTGCGGCGTCGGCTGCTCGTTCAAGGCCGAAATGCGCGGCGACGAGCTGGTGCGCATGGTGCCCTACAAGGACGGCAAGGCCAACCGTGGCCATAGCTGCGTCAAGGGCCGTTTTGCCTACGGCTACTCGACCCACAAGGAGCGCATCCTCAATCCGATGATCCGTGAAAAGGTCACCGATCCATGGCGCGAGGTGTCGTGGGAAGAAGCGCTGACCTACACCGCCAACGAGTTCCGCCGAATCCAGTACCAGTATGGCCGCACTTCGATCGGCGGAATCACCTCGTCGCGCTGCACGAATGAGGAAACCTATCTGGTGCAGAAGCTGATCCGCCAGGGTTTCCGCAACAACAATGTCGATACCTGCGCCCGCGTCTGTCATTCGCCGACCGGCTATGGGCTTGGCCAGACTTTCGGCACTTCGGCCGGCACGCAGGATTTCGATTCGATCGAGCAGACCGACGTGGTGATGATCATCGGCGCCAATCCGACCGACGCACATCCGGTGTTTGCGTCGCGCATGAAGAAGCGGTTGCGCAAGGGCGCCAGGCTGATCGTGCTCGACCCGCGCCGCACCGACATCGTGCGCTCGGCACACATCGAGGCGCAGCATCATCTGCCGCTGAAGCCGGGCACCAATGTCGCCGTGGTCACCGCGCTTGCCCATGTCATCGTCACCGAACGCCTGTTCGACGAAGCCTTCATCCGCGAGCGCTGCGACTGGGACGAGTTCCAGGATTGGGCGTCATTCGTGGCGCTGCCGGAAAACAGCCCTGAGGTGGTCGGCCAGCTTGCCAATGTCGATCCTGAAGCGATCCGCAGCGCCGCACGGCTGTTTGCCACCGGCGGCAATGGCGCGATCTATTACGGCCTCGGCGTGACCGAGCACAGCCAGGGCTCGACGACCGTCATCGCCATCGCCAATCTCGCCATGGCGACCGGCAATATCGGCCGGCCGGGCGTCGGCGTGAACCCGCTGCGCGGCCAGAACAATGTCCAGGGCTCCTGCGACATGGGCTCGTTCCCGCACGAGCTGCCCGGCTATCGCCACGTCTCCGGCGATGCGGTGCGCGACATCTATGAGAGCCTGTGGGGCGTCAAGCTCGACGACGAGCCCGGCCTGCGCATCCCCAACATGCTGGACGCCGCTGTCGACGGCTCGTTCAAGGGCCTCTATGTGCAAGGCGAGGACATTTTGCAGTCCGATCCCGATACCAAGCATGTCGCCGCAGGCCTTGCGGCGATGGAATGCGTCGTCGTGCACGATCTCTTCCTCAACGAGACCGCCAACTACGCACATGTCTTCCTGCCCGGCTCGTCTTTCCTCGAGAAGGACGGCACCTTCACCAATGCCGAACGCCGCATCAACCGCGTGCGCAAGGTGATGGCGCCGAAGAACGGGCTGGCCGACTGGGAAGTGACGCAGAAGCTCGCGCAGGCGATGGGGCTTGCCTGGAATTACCAGCATCCGTCCGAAATCATGGATGAGATCGCCAGGACGACGCCGAGCTTCGCCAAGGTCTCCTACGATTATCTGGAAAAGATGGGCTCGGTGCAGTGGCCGTGCAACGAGCAGGCGCCGGAAGGCACCCCGATCATGCATACCAGCGGCTTCGTGCGCGGCAAGGGCAAGTTCATCCGCACCGAATATGTGGCGACCGACGAGAGGACGGGACCGCGCTTCCCGCTGCTGCTGACAACCGGCCGCATCCTGTCGCAGTACAACGTCGGCGCGCAGACCAGGCGCACCGACAATGTCATGTGGCACAGCGAGGATCGGCTCGAGATCCACCCGCATGACGCCGAAAACCGCGGTCTGCGCGACGGCGACTGGGTCCGCCTGACCAGCCGCTCCGGCGAGACGACGCTGCGCGCGCTGATCACCGACAAGGTGTCGCCTGGCGTGGTCTATACGACGTTCCACCACCCCGACACCCAGGCCAACGTCATCACCACCGACTTCTCCGACTGGGCGACCAACTGTCCGGAATACAAGGTGACGGCGGTGCAGGTCGGCGCGTCCAACGGGCCATCGGAATGGCAGCGCGACTATGACGAGCAGGCCCGCAACAGCCGTCGCATCGCGACCTTGGAAGCAGCGGAGTAACCGTGCCGAGGCATTCGACCGAAAGCGCTTCAATCTTGACGGTTGGTCGACCCCCACTCCGTCGAGCTTCGTTCGACACCTCTCCCCCGATCGACGGGGGAGAGGAAAGCGCGCGAACTCCAGGCTCCCTTCCTCTCCCTCCGGAGGGGGGAGAGGTGGCGCTGCGAAGCAGCGACGGAGTGGGGGATGGCCTGGGGGAGCAACTGCCAATTGGAGCAAGAAACCTTCGACGCTTCCTAAGTAAAATGGCCGGCAGGCCAGAGGGGGGTGCCGCGTGATGCCCAAACGTTGCGGTACCACCCAGATCTCCCGCCTCGCCCACCGCGCCGGCGGCAGTGCGGCCGCCAACCGGATGGTGCCGGAAGAGACGCCGGTGGCGTTCTCCTTCGCCGGCACCACTCACGCAGTGATGATGGCAAGTCCGGCCGATTTCGAGGATTTTGCGCTCGGCTTCTCGCTGACCGAAGGAATTGTCGCCGACGGCCGGGAAATCGAGACGATCGAGGTTGAGGATCACGGCGCCGGCATCGACATCCAGATCAGGCTGAAGGACCAGGCCAATACGCGCTTCGCGGCGCGGCGCCGACGGCTGGCCGGTCCGGTCGGCTGCGGGCTGTGCGGCATCGAGTCGATCGAGGAGGCGATGCGCTCGGTCGAGGCGGTCGGTTCGTCAAGACTTACGCTTGACACCGACGACATCGTCAGTTCGGTCAGGCTTTTGTCGAAAGCGCAGCCGCTGCATGCCGAGACCGGTGCGGTCCATGCCGCCGGTTTTTATATCCCAGGCAAGGGCGTCGTCATGGCGCGCGAGGATGTCGGCCGCCACAATGCGCTCGACAAGCTGGCCGGGGGGCTCGCCAAAGCCGGCATCGATGGCACCTCGGGAGCCGTCGTGGTGACGTCGCGCGTCTCGGTCGAAATGGTGCAGAAGACGGCGGCGATCGGTGCTGCGTTCATCATTGCCGTTTCGGCGCCGACGGCACTTGCCATCCGCACCGCCGGGGATGCCGGCATGACGCTGGTGGCTTTGGTGCGCGGCGATGATTTCGATATTTTCACCCACCCAGAGCGGGTGGCTTGCGGAGTTGCCAAGCATGTCACATGACGAAGGCCACATCATGAGCACCAGCGAAAAGCTGGTCCGCATGGCCAACCAGATTGCCGCCTTTTTTCACTCCAAGCCGCGCCAGGAAGGCATTGCCGGCGTCGCCGAGCACATCAACAAATTCTGGGAGCCGAGGATGCGGCGACAGTTGTTCGAAATGCTGGACAAAGGTGGCGAAGGCTTCAACGAGCTTGTTATCGCAGCCGCGCCCAGGATCAAGCGACCGGCCGCAGCGGAAGCAGCGGGCTTCGGCGCCGATGCCGGGCGCGTCGCTCCAGGCGGCAAAGGCGCTGGAGCCAGTGAATCGAATGCCGGGATCGCCGCTTCGCAGAAGTAGGCCCCGCAGAAGGCGCTACCCGTGCGCCACCATCACATGGCGGACCGCGGTATAATCCTCCAGCGCATAGAGCGACATGTCCTTTCCGTAGCCGGACTGCTTCAGCCCGCCATGCGGCATCTCGTTGGTCAGCATGAAGTGGGTATTGATCCAGGTGCAGCCGTACTGAAGCCGCGCGGCCGTCGCCATGGCACGCGAGACATCCTTTGTCCACACCGAGGACGCAAGGCCATAGTCGCTGTCATTGGCCCAGTTCACCGCCTCGTCGACCTCGGAAAAGCGGGTGACGGAGACTACCGGCCCGAACACTTCGCGGCGCACGATCTCGTCTTCCTGCAGCGCGCCGGCGACGACGGTCGGCTGGTAGAAGAAGCCGGAGCCCTCGCCTGGCTTGCCGCCGGTGGTGATCTCGATATGCTTCAGCTCCGAGGCGCGCTCGACGAAGCTCGAGACGCGGTCGCGCTGGCGGCGTGAGATCAACGGCCCGATCTCGTTTTCGGTGTCGTCGGGGCGGTTGTACTTGATGGTCGAGACGGCAGAGGAAAGATCGGCGACGAGCTTGTCGTAAATCTTCCTGCCGGCATAGATGCGGCAGGCGGCGGTGCAGTCCTGGCCGGCATTGTAATAGCCGAAGGCGCGCAGGCCGTTGACCACCGCGCCGAGATCGGCGTCGTCGAAGACGATGACCGGAGCCTTGCCGCCGAGCTCCAGATGCGTGCGCTTGACCGACTTGGCAGCGGCCTGCAGCACCTTCTTGCCGGTGGCGACATCGCCGGTGATAGAGATCATGTTGATTTTCGGGTGGTTGATCAGCGTGTTGCCGACACTGTCGCCTTTGCCGAGCACGACGTTGACGACGCCCTCGGGCAGGATCTCGGCAAGGATTTTTGCCAGCTTCAGCGCCGTCAGCGGCGTCTGCTCGGACGGCTTGAAGACGACCGTATTGCCGCCGGCAATCGCTGGCGCCAGCTTCCAGGCCATCATCATCAGCGGATAGTTCCACGGCGCGATCGAGGCGACGACGCCGATGGCATCGCGGCGGACCATCGAAGTGTGGCCGGGGATGTATTCACCGGCGACCTGGCCGGGCATCGAGCGGACAGCGCCGGCAAAGAAACGGTAGCAGTCGACGATCGCCGGGATTTCGTCGTTGAGCACGGCATTGATCGGCTTGCCGCAATTGAGTGCCTCAAGGGCAGCGAAATCTTGTGCCGCGGCCTCGATGCGATCGGCGATCTTCAGGAGATAGACGGAGCGCTGCGCCGGCGTGGTACGCGACCAGGTGACGAAGGCGTTCTCCGCCGCCAGCACCGCGGCCTCGATCTGCGCCTGGCTGGCTTCAGGCAGGTTGAGGATAGTCGCCCCGGTCTTTGGATTGAGGATCGGCTCCTCGGTCTCGGTGCCCTTCTCGAATTTAGAGCCGATCAGCATCTTTGTGTCCATGGCAGTCTCTCCCTTATGGATTCTTGACGTCATTTGCCCGAACCGGCGATCTGGTCGCCGTCGCGGGTCAGGTAATAGGCGACGAGGATGGGCAGCAGCGTCAGCAGCACGACGACCATGGCCACGACGTTGGTGACCGGGCGCTGGCGCGGACGGATCAGCTCTTCCAGCATCCAGATCGGCAGCGTCTGCTGCTGGCCGGCGGTGAAGGTGGTGACGATGACCTCGTCGAACGACAGCGCGAAAGCGAGCATGCCGCCGGCAAGCAGCGCGGTGGCGATGTTGGGCAGCACGACATGGCGAAACGTCTGGAAGCCGTCGGCGCCGAGGTCCATCGACGCCTCGATCATCGAGCCGGAGGTGCGGCGAAAGCGGGCGACGGCGTTGTTGTAGACGACGACGACGCAGAAGGTGGCGTGGCCGAGCACGATCGTCCAGAACGAGAACGGAATCTCGGCCAGCGAAAAGGCCGAACGCAGCGCGATGCCGGTGATGATGCCGGGCAGCGCGATCGGCAGGATGACCAGCAGCGAGATGGTTTCGCGGCCAAAGAACCGGGTTCGCGAAACGGCGGCCGCGCAGAGCGTGCCGAGGACCAGGGCGACGAGTGTTGAGATAGCGGCGACGCGGACCGACAGCGACAGCGCTTGCCACACGTCCGGGCGGTTCCAGGTGACGGCGAACCATTGCGTGGTCAGCCCCGGCGGCGGCCAGACGAAGCTCCTTTCCTCGGTCGTAAAGGCATAGATGAAGATCAGGAAGATCGGCAGATGCAGGAACAGCAGGCCGCCAGCGGCGGCGATCTTCAGGCCGAGAGGAGCGGACGGTGAACCATCAGAGCGCATCGAAGGCCCCCATGCGCTTGGCGCCCCAGAGGTAGAAACCCATGATGACGATCGGCACCACGGTGAAGGCGGCGGCGAGCGGGATGTTGCCGGCGGTGCCCTGCTGCGAATAGACGGCCTGGCCGATGAACAGCCGCGAGGTGCCAATGATCTGCGGGATGATGTAGTCGCCGAGCGTCAGCGAGAAGGTGAAGATCGAGCCGGCGACGATGCCCGGCAGCGCCAGCGGGAACAGCACGTTGCGGAAGGTCTGGCCGGGCGAGGCGCCGAGATCGGACGAGGCCTCGACCAGATTGCCCGGCACGCGCTCGAGCGCCGCCTGCACCGGCAGGATCATGAACGGCAGCCAGACGTAGACGAAGACGATGAAGGTGCCGGTGGACGATACCGAGAGCGAGTTGCCGCCGACGACCGGCAGTGACAGCCAGCCATCGAGCAGCCATAGCAGATGCAGCTTGGCGAGCAGCCAGGTGAGAATGCCTTCCTTGGCGAGAATGAGCTTCCAGGCGTAGATCTTGACCAGATAGCTCGACCACAGCGGCAGCATCACGCCGAGATAGAACAGCGCCTTCCAGCGACCGCGCGCATAGCGCGCCGCGTAATAGGCGATGGGAAAGGCGATGATCGCCGAGGCGAACGTGACCAGGGCCGCCATCGTCACCGTGCGCAGGATGATGTCGAGATTGGCGGCCTGCAGCAGGTCGCCATAGGTCTTCAACGTGAACTGCCGGTTGATGAGGCCGGAGAATTCGTCGATCGAGAAAAAACTCTGCAGGAGCAGCGCGAACAGCGAGCCGACATAGACGATGCCGAGCCACAGCACCGGCGGCAGCAGCATCAACAGCAGCAGCAGTTTTGGCTTGCGCCAGAACAGATCGGAGAGGGCGCCAAGCATGCCTCCGGTGCCGGGGAGCACGGCTGGGGCGGGATTGGAGTCGAGTGAGGCGAGTGTCATGACGCCGCTCTGTCTTGGCCGAGGATATATGAGAGGCCGCGATCCTTCGCGCCCCCCTCTGTCCTGCCGGACATCTCCCCCTCTAGGGGGGAGATTGGCTGTCCCTTCCGGTTTCGCCAATCTTCAGCGTGGCAGAGTTGACGAGACCGAGAAACTGCCAATCTCCCCCCTTGAGGGGGAGATGTCCGGCAGGACAGAGGGGGGTGCACCGCGCAAACCTTCATCATCCCGGCTCGTCCATCAGATGCAAATGCTCGCGGTTGAAGGTGAGCACGAGCGCCTCGCCTTCCCTGGGCAATGTCGCACCGGCCGGCACGATCGCATGCAATCTCAACCCGTCGGCATCGAGCGCCAGTCTGGTCGTGGCGCCGAGATAATTGGTCGAGACGAGACGAGCGGCAACGCCGTCGCCCTTGGCGGCACGGCCGATGCGAATGGACTCAGGGCGCAGGCTGCCCCAGCGATGCTGGCCGGAATAGCGCTGGACAAAATCCGGCGGCAGCACATTGGACGAGCCGACGAAATCGGCGACGAAGCGCGTCTTCGGCCGCTGGTAGATGTCCTCCGGCGTGCCGATCTGCATGACCTTGCCGTCGTTGAAGACGGCGACGCGGTCGGCCATCGAAAGGGCCTCGCCCTGGTCGTGGGTGACGAAGACGAAGGTGATGCCGAGCGCCTTCTGCAGCGACTTGAGCTCCTCCTGTATGTTCTCGCGCAGCTTGAGGTCGAGCGCGCCAAGCGGCTCGTCGAGCAGAAGCACCTTCGGCTGGTTGACCAGCGCGCGGGCGAGCGCGACGCGCTGGCGCTGGCCGCCGGAAAGCTGGCTCGGGCGGCGGGCGCCGTAGCCGGGAAGCCGGACCAGCGACAATGCTTCCTCCGCCGCCTTCCGCCGCTCCAGCTTGCCGACGCCCTTGACCATCAGCCCGTAGGCGACGTTGTCGATCACGTTGAGATGCGGAAACAGCGCGTAGTCCTGAAACACGGTGTTGACGTTGCGGCGATAGGGCGGAACGCCTTCGGCGCGTTCGCCGAAAATGGAGATCGAGCCCGATGTCGGCTGCTCGAAGCCGGCGATCAGCCGCAGGCAGGTCGTCTTGCCGGAACCCGAAGGTCCAAGCATGGCGAAGAACTCGCCCGGCACGATCTCGAGATCGACCATGTCGACGGCGCGCACGCTGCCGAAATGGCGCGAGACTTTTTGGAAGGAAACGGCTGATGTCATGGGCTGTCAGTCTTGTTGCCGGTTCGATGTGGTGACATCGCCGGCACCGCCACGGATAGCGGGCGGGGCCAGCGGCCTGCGTGGCGCCCTACCTCCCCCTTGTGGGGAGGTCGCGGCGAAGCCGCGGGTGGGGTCATTTGGCAGGAACTGCCGAGTACCTCCCACCCCGACGCTGCGCGTCGACCCTCCCCACAAGGGGGAGGGTAAGGGAACTCACCGTCCGCCGATGACGCCGATATAGTCCGACACCCAGCGATAGTAAGGCACGCACTGGTCCTGGGTGGCGCATTTCGACACCGGCGTCTTCCAGAACTTGATCTTTTCGAAATTGTCGTAGCCGTTGGTCTTGCAGCCTTCGTCGCCGAGCAATTCGTTGCCCTTGCAGGCAGCCGGCACCACCGGCAGCGAACCGAACCAGGCGGAGACATCGCCCTGCACTTTCGGCGACAGCGAGTGCTCCATCCACATATAGGCGCAGTTCGGGTGGGCTGCGTCGGCTGCCAGCATGGTCGTGTCGGCCCAGCCGGTGACGCCTTCCTGGGGAATGGTCGAAGCGACCGGCTTCTTGGCGGCAACCAGCGTGTTGACCTGATAGGGCCATGAACCGGAGGCAACGACGCCTTCGTTCTGGAAATCGTCGACCTGGATGGCGGCGTCATGCCAGTAGCGTCCGACCAGCGTGCGCTGGACGCGCAGCAGATCGAGGGCGGCCTTGTACTGATCTTCGGTTAGCTCGTAGGGATCCTTGATGCCGAGCTCCGGCTTGTGAGACATCAGATAGTTGGCAGCATCGGCGATGTGGATCGGCCCGTCATAAGCCTGGACGCGGCCCTTGTTCGACTTGCCGTCGGGCAAGGACATCTCCTCGAAGACGACGTTCCAGCTCTTCGGCGCTTCCTTGAACACCTCGGTGTTGTACATCAGCACATTCGGTCCCCACTGGTAGGGAACGCCATAGTGGACGCCGCCGACCGTGAACCACGGCGCATCCCTGAGCCGGTCGTCGACCGTGTTCCAGCTCGGGATGAGATCGGTGTTGATCGGCTGGACCCGCTTGCCGGCGACGAGGCGCAGCGAAGCGTCGCCCGAGGCGGTAACGAGGTCGAAGCCGCCCTCGTTCATCAGCGCGACCATCTCGTCGGAGGTGTTGGCGGTCTTGATATTGACCTTGCAGCCTGTGTTCTTCTCGAAAGACGTGACCCAATCATAGTTCTTGTCGGTTTCGCCGCGTTCGATGTAGCCGGGCCAGGCGACAATGTTGACCTGGCCTTCGCCCTTGCCGAGTTCCTTAACCTGGGCGATCGCCTGGCCGGAGAAGGCCAGCGCGACCGTCAATGCAGTGCACGACTTCAGGAATGAGTTCATCGTCGATCTCCCATCTGAGGGGCCGCACTCTCGCGGCGGCTTTGGTCCCTGATTGTCAAAGTGCTGTGAAATTTCCGGTTTCGCAAATCCATTTGTCAGAAAGGCGATATCGGTTTTTCCGATAGATCAGCGGCCGTTCTTGTCCGGCCGCTGACGAACCATGCGCTGCGACTGGGCAAGCCCGATGAAGTCGCGCGCGGCCTGCGGCAGGCCGGAGCCGCGCCGCCAGACCGTGCCGACCTGGACAACCGGCAACGAGCCCGAAATATCGCGCGATTCGATGCGGTCGCCTTCCAGCGACCATGGCCGGTAGACGAGGTCCGGCAGCAGCGCCACGCCGGCGCCGGTGGCGACGAGGCTGCGCACCGCTTCGACCGAGCGGGTGCGGAAGGCGACATGCGGCTTTGCGGCGATCGCCGCCAGCAGTTTTCCGGTATTCTCTTCGATCTCGTCGACGGTCAGCATGATCAGCGGCTCAGAGGCGATATCGCCAATACCGATGATGTCGGCGCCGGCCAGCGGATGGCCAAGCGGCAGCCATAGCCGATAGGGTGAGACTTCGAGAATTTCCGATTGCAGGGCGGTGCGGTCGCGCAGGTTCGAGGTGACCATGACGGCGATGTCGAGCTTGCCGCCGATCAGCAGATGTTCGAGGTAGTCGCCATTGTCCTCGATGGCCGAGATCTCGACGCCCGGATAGGCGCGGCGATAGCGGGCGAGGAGGTCGGACAGCACATAGCCGGCGACCAGCGAGGTGACGCCGAGTTGCAGCCGGCCGCCAGCCGCCGCTTGCTCGCCGGAGAAGGCGCGGCGCGCATCGGAAACATCGGCAAGGATCTTTGTCGCGTGGCGCAGGAACTGGTGGCCCTTGTGGGTGATGTTGAGGCCGCGCGGATGGCGCTCGAACAGTTCGACGCCGAGATCGCCTTCGAGTTCCTTGATCGCCTCGGTGACCGACGATTGCGAGATCGACAGGTTTTGGGCGGCGCCTGACACTGTGCCTTGCTCGGCGACGGCGATGAAGAACTGCAATTGGCGGATGGTGAAGGCCATCGCCGGACTAAACACGGCCGAGGCGGCGCTGGGAAGTGGGTGACCTACAACACTTGACGGCCGAAAATCTCGTAACTAAATAAGTTACATGAAGCGAAACAGCAGACTGTCGTCGACCCTGCACATTCTGGTCCACATGGCCGAGGCGCAGGAGCACGCGCTGACCTCTGAGCAGCTCGCCACATTCATCCACACCAACCCTGTCGTCGTCCGTCGGACCATTGCCGGCTTGCGCGACGCCGGCATCGTCACCTCGTCGCGCGGACATGGCGGCGGCTGGCAGCTTGGCCGTGCGCCCGAGAAAATTTCGCTGGCCGAGATCAGCGCCGCGCTCGGAGAAACGCTGCTGCCGTTCAGCACCGAGCCGGAAAGCCCTGGCTGCCTTGTTGAACAAGCGGTGATAGCCGCGCTCGACGACTTTCGCGTCGAGGCCGAGAGGCTGCTGGCGGAAAAACTCAGCCGCATCACGCTTGCCGATCTCGCCGCCGATTTCCACCGCCGTTACACGTTGATTGGAGTGACCAGCCATGCAGTATGATCTGATTGTCGTCGGCGGCAGCTTTGCCGGCCTGTCTGCCGCCCTCCAGGCGGCACGGGCCGGGCGCAACGTCCTGGTGATCGACGCAGGCCAGCCGCGCAATCGTTTTGCCGAGCATTCACACGGGTTCCTGGGACAGGACGGGCGCGCGCCTGGCGCAATCCTGGATGACGCAAGACGGCAGCTGCTGGCCTATCCGACAGCCAGGGTCCTCGCCGGATTGGCTGACAAGGCCGCTGCCGCCGGTTCCGGCTTCGAGATCACGACGGATCGCGGCGAGACATTCGGCGCAGCGCGGCTGGTTCTTGCCACCGGCGTGCGCGATATCCTGCCGGATGTCCCCGGGCTTGCCGAGCATTGGGGAAAGAGCGTGCTGCATTGTCCTTATTGCCATGGCTACGAGGTCGCCGGCGGGCCGCTTGGCGTGCTGGCAACCGGCCCGATGGCGGTCCATCAAGCGCAATTGATCGCCGACTGGGGTGACGTCACTCTGTTCGCCAACGGTACGTTAGAGCCTGACGCGGAACAGATGCTTGCGCTGGAAAAGCGGGACGTGCGGTTCGAGCCGGCCGGCGTGGCCGAACTGGAAAAAAATGGTTCCGGCGGGCTGATCGTCAGGCTCGAAGACGGCCGAAGGACTGGCGTAAAGGCGCTGTTCACCGCACCGCGCAACACCATGGCCAGTGTGCTGGCCGAACAGCTTGGCTGCACCTTGACGGAGGGCCTCCTCGGCCCGGTGATCACCGTCGATGACCGACAGCAGACGAGCGTGCAGGGTGTCTATGCCGCGGGAGATGCGGCACGATCGATGCACAACATCGCCTTCGCCGTATCAGGTGGCGCCTTTGCGGGGATATGCGCCCACCAATCACTGGTTTTCGATTAGGTGCCGCTTTCGTCAGCGGCAATGCTGAGCCGTGCGCCAGCTTGCTCAAGGGCTGCAGCGATGGCGCGCGGCGGCGGCCGATCGGTGACGAGTTCGGAAAAGCCGTCGAGGCCGCAGACCTGGACCAGCCCCTGGCGGCCGAACTTGGTGTGGTCGGTGATGACGAGCGAGCGCTGGCCGCGCGACAGCACCATGCGGGCGAACTCCGCCTCGTCCAGATCATAGTCCATCACGCCGGTGACGGCATCGACCGCGCCGGTGGAGATCACAGCGTGGCTGACGGAAAAGCGGCTGACGAATGCAATGGCCGAGACGCCGAAGGCGGCGCCCGAATCGCTGCGCAGTTCGCCGCCGGCCATATAGACCTTGTTGCCGTTGACGGTGGCCAGCGTGCGGGCGATGTCCGAGGAGTTGGTGACTACCGTCAACCGCCGGTGGCCGAGCAGTTCGCGGGCCAGGAACGAGGTCGTGGTGCCGGTGTCGAGCATGATCGCTTCGCCGTCGCGGATGGTCGCGGCAACCATGCGGGCGATGGCGCGCTTGGCATCGGCATTCTCGCGCATGCGCCGCTCGAACGGCGCCTCGCCGGCCATCGACGGCAGGCCGACGGCGCCATGCATCTTCAGGATCGAACCGTCACTGGTCAGCGGCTTGACGTCGCGGCGCACGGTCTCCAGCGAGACGCCCAGCCGGTCGGCCAGGCTGGCGATGGTGACGGTGCCTTCCTCATGGAGGAGACGCAGGATTTCGCCATGCCGCTTCGAGGGCATCGGTTTCACCCAATCGGTTTGTTGCGCTACTGACCGCTTCTAAGGCAAATCGGCCACAGTTTTCAAGAAATCCTTGTGATTTCGGGCAAAAAGCCACAAGTTTTCGTTGACAAGCCAGATCACATGGCGTGACACTGGCTTGTGACAGGCTTCGGAACTGCCACGGGAGAACGATGGCAGAGCCGCACCAAAATTCGCCTGCCCGAACGTCCGGGAAATCGTCTGACGTAAGGGAAAAGGACTTTTTTGAATCCGCGGGGGCGGATGCCGGAGTCAACGAACCCGGCACTGGGGCTCGTCGGTGCGGTGCGGGATACCGATCCCGGGATCCCGCACCGACGAGAACTTCGCATTGATCCCTCCTGCCGGCCGCCAGCTTTGTGTCGCCCGTGGCGCCTTGACCCCCGCGCAATGAGAGATGGACCCGTGACCGCCGAGGACCGCATCCGCGCCCTGCCCTGCTGGACCGGCAGCGTCGAGATCGCGCCGCTGCCGGGCGGCCTGAGCAACGCCAACTATCTGGTCAAGGACGCCGCCGGGCGGCATGTCGTGCGCTTTGGCCAGGACTTTCCATTCCATCACGTCTTCCGCGAGCGCGAGGTGATGACCGCGCGCGCGGCGCATGCCGCCGGCTTCGCGCCGGCAGTCCACCATTCCGAGCCCGGCATCCTGGTGACGGAATTTCTCGGCGCCAAGACCTATGTCGCCGAAGACGTCCGCGCCAATATCGACCGCGTCGCCGCCCTGATGCGCGGCTTCCATCGCGAGATGCCCAATCATGTCTCCGGCGCCGGCTTCATGTTCTGGGTGTTCCATGTCATCCGCGACTATGCGCGAACGCTGGAAGAAGCCGACAGCCGCATGCGAAGCGAGTTGCCGCGGCTGCTGACGCTTGCAGACGAGCTCGAACGGGCGCAGAAATTGCTGCCGATCGTCTTCGGTCATAATGACCTTCTGCCGGCTAACATTCTCGATGACGGGCACCGGCTGTGGCTTATCGATTTTGAATATGCCGGCTTCAACACGGCGATGTTCGATCTCGCCGGCGTCGCCTCGAACGCCAGCATGAACGACGAGGAGTCCTTCACCTTCCTGACCTCCTATTTCATGAAGGAGCCGGACGAGGCGATCCGCCGCTCGCATGCGGCCATGCAATGTGCATCGCTGCTGCGCGAGGCGATGTGGAGCATGGTTTCCGAACTTTATCTCGACGCGCCCGGCATCGACTACGTCGCCTATACCTGCGAAAACCTGACGCGGCTCGATGCCGCGCTGGAAAACTACAGAACAAAATACGGACAGAAATCATGACATTGCCCGCCCACGCCGAGATCGTCGTCATCGGCGGCGGCATAATCGGCTGTTCGACGGCTTATCATCTGGCGCGTGACCACAAGGCCGATGTCGTGCTCCTGGAACAGGGCAAACTGACTTCGGGCTCGACATGGCATGCCGCGGGGCTGGTCGGTCAATTGCGGTCTTCGGCCTCGATCACCCGCCTGCTCAAATATTCGGTCGATCTCTATAAGGGGCTGGAAGCCGAAACCGGGCTCGCCACCGGCTGGAAGATGACCGGATGCCTCAGGCTCGCCACCAATGCCGACCGCTGGATCGAGTATAAGAGGCTGGCGACGACGGCGAAGAGCTTCGGCATGGATATGCAGTTGCTGTCACCGGCCGAGGTCAAGGCAATGTGGCCGCTGCTGGAAACCGGCGATCTCGTCGGCGCCAGTTGGCTGCCGACCGACGGCCAGGCAAGCCCTTCCGACATCACGCAGTCGCTGGCCAAAGGCGCGCGCATGCATGGCGCCAGACTATTCGAGGATGTCCGCGTCACCGGCTTCGACATGAACGAGGGCCGCATCACTGCGGTAAAGACCAACAGGGGCGATATCGCCTGCGACAAGGTGGTGAACTGTGCCGGGCAATGGGCGCGCCAGGTGGGGGCGCAGGCCGGCATCAACGTGCCGCTGCAGCCGGTGAAGCACCAGTACATCGTCACCGAGAGAATCGACGGGTTGGCGACCGATGCGCCGACGATCCGCGACCCCGACCGCCGCATCTATTTCAAGGAGGAGGTCGGCGGGCTGGTGATGGGCGGCTATGAGCCGAACCCGCAAGCCTGGTCGACCGACCTTCCCGGCGGCGATGTTCCTGATGACTGGCAGTTCCGGCTGTTCGACGACGATTACGATCATTTCGAGCAGCATATGAACCAGGCGATCACGCGGGTTCCGGCGCTCGAAACCGTCGGCATCAAGCAGATGATCAACGGGCCGGAGAGCTTCACGCCGGACGGCAATTTCATTCTCGGCGTGGCGCCCGAATGCGCCAACATGTTCGTCGGCGCCGGCTTCAACGCCTTCGGCATCGCGGCAGGCGGCGGCGCCGGCTGGGCTCTGGCGCAATGGGCGGTCGACGGCGAGGCGCCGCTCGACCTGTGGGTGGTCGATATCAGGCGCTTTTCCGACCTCCACCGCGACCGGCAATGGGTCCGCGACCGCACGCTGGAAGCCTATGGCAAGCACTACACGATCGGCTTCCCGCATGAGGAGTATGTCACGGTTCGGCCACGGATCGTGTCGCCGCTCTATGAACGGCTGCAAAAGCACCGCGCCGTGTTCGGCTGCAAACTCGGTTGGGAGCGGCCGAACTGGTTTGCGCCCGGAGGTGTCGAGCCGAAGGACATCTATTCGATGGGCCGGCAGAACTGGTTCGCGCCGGTCGGCGACGAGCACCGGCATGTGCGCGAACACGTCGGCATCTTCGACCAGTCGTCCTTCGCCAAATATGAAATGACCGGCGCGGACGCGCTGAAGGCGCTCGACTGGATCTGCGCCAACGACGTCGCCAAGCCGGTCGGCCGGCTGACCTACACGCAGCTTCTCAACACGCGCGGCGGCATCGAGGCCGACCTGACCGTGGCGCGGCTCGGCGAAGACCGATTCTACGTCGTCACCGGCACCGGCTTTAGGACGCATGACTTCTCGTGGATCGGCGACCATGTCGGCAACGAGCTCGACGTGACGCTCACCGATGTCACCGAGGATTTCGGCACGCTGTCGCTGATGGGGCCGCGCGCCCGCGACGTGCTGGCTGCGGTGACCGATGCGGACGTGTCGAACACCGCTTTCCCGTTCGGACATGTGCGGGAAATCTCCATCGCCGGCCACACAGTTCGAGCGCTGCGCGTCACCTATGTCGGCGAGCTCGGCTGGGAGCTGCATGTGCCGATCGCGGCGACGGGCGAAATCTTCGACGCGCTGATGGCGGCGGGCGAGAAATACAGCATCCGCCCGGTCGGCTACCGGGCGCTGGAATCGTTGCGGCTGGAAAAAGGCTACCGCGCCTGGGGCTCCGACATAACGCCCAACGACACGCCGCAGGAGGCCGGCCTCGGCTGGTCGGTGAAGCTTCGCAAGAATACCGATTTTCTCGGGCGGCGGGCGCTGGAAGAGATCGGCGGCGCAGCGTTGAAAAAACGCTTTGCCGGCTTCACCGTCGATGATTGCGAGATCGTGCTGCTCGGGCGCGAGACGATCCTGCGCAACAGCGAGCCGGTCGGCTACCTGACCAGCGGCGGCTATGGCTACACCGTCGGCAAGAACATCGGCTACGGCTATGTGCGCAACGCCGACGGCGTCAGCGACGATTTCCTCACCTGCGGCGACTACGAGCTGGTGGTCGCTATGCAGCGGACGCCGGCAAAAATCCATCTCGAGCCGCTTTACGACCCGGCCGGGGAAAGGGTCAGAGCCTAGCGCGGGCAATCGCGTCAGGCTTGCGCCGCCCCGGCGCAGACATCGACAGAATCTAAAGCGATCACCCTGGATCAATTCACGCGCAGAACCACCCCGCGGCTGGGCACGATGTCGGCCTCGCCCGGCATGGAGACATAGGGCGACGTCTCCTCGGCGCGCGTGACGACGCCCTTCGCCTCGAGATCGGCGATCCGCGCGGCAAACCCGGCGTCCCACAGCGTGTTCTTGACCGTCAGCACGATTATCCCGCCCGGCCGGCAGATGCGGATCAGTTCGTCCAGCCCCTCGGCGCCGACATGGCCCGAGGTGAAGACGCCGGCCGATATGATGCCGGCATAGGCATCATCCGCGAAAGGCAGCGGCCCGCCGAGCGCCAGGCAGTGAAGCGCCGAATAGACGCCCTTTCGCGCTGCCTGGGCCAGCATGCCTTCCGAAATGTCGAGCGCCTCGACCTGCGGATAGCCCGCGATCTTCAGCCACTCGCCGATGAGCCCGGTGCCGGCGCCGGCATCGAGGAGCGGTGCCGCGCCGCGCGGCAAATGGCGGGCAAGCAAAGCGAGGCAGATGGTCGGGTGGCGATAACCGGCCGCCGACATGTCGGCGTCGTAGGTGTCCGACCAGCTGTCGTAGAGCGCCGCCACCTCCTCTGGCCGCTTCGCCGCATAGGCTGCGGCGAGCGCGCCCTTATTTTTCCTGTCCGCCATCGCAGTCCTGTCCGCAAAAGCCAAAGCGCCGCAACGCCCCTAGCGCGTCCTACGGGAACGCACGGCGCAGAAGTGAATCGCATGCCGGCAATGATAGCCAAACGGCGAAATTTGTGGAACCGTCGTCACCACAAATAGACGCGAAAAGAGGGCAGAAGCGATGGGGAACGAGGAAGCACGCGCGGCGCTTGCAACCATTCCGGCGCTGGCCGGCTACGAAGGACCGCTGGAGCGGCTCGGCGGCCTCACCAACCTCGTCTTCAGGGCTGGAGATGCCTGCCTGCGGATTCCCGGCAAGGGCACGCAGGAGTATATCAACCGCGCCAACGAGGCGGTGGCGGCGCGGGCGGCAGCGATGGCCGGCGTCAGCCCTGAGCTTCTGCATGTCGACGGCGAGACAGGCGTGATGGTGACGCGCTTCATCGCTGGCGCCGAGACGATGTCGCCGGAAAAATTCAGGACCCGGGCGGGCAGTCCGGCGCGTGCCGGCAAGGCCTTCCGCAGATTGCATACATCCGGCGCGGTGTTTCCCTTCCGCTTCGAGCTGTTTGCGATGATCGACGACTACCTGAAGGTGTTGTCGACCAAGGACGTCGCCCTGCCTGCCGGTTACCACGATGTCGTTATCGAGGCGGAAACCGTGCGCTCGGCGCTTGCCGCGCATCCCCTGCCTCTTGTCGCCTGCCACTGTGACCCGCTGTGCGAAAATTTCCTCGATGCGGGCGACAGGATGTGGATCGTCGACTGGGAGTATTCCGGCATGAACGACCCGCTTTGGGATCTCGGCGACCTCAGCGTCGAGGGACAATTTGATACGGCGCAGGAGGAAGAGATGATGGGCGCCTATTTCGGTGGCGAGCCAACCTCGGCGGAGCGCGGCCGCATCGTCACTTACAAGGCGATGTGCGATCTGTTGTGGACGCTGTGGGGGCTGATCCAGCTTGCCAACAGCAATCCGGCCGACGATTTCCGCGCCTATGCCGACGGTCGTTTTTCACGCTGCAGGGCGCTGATGGAGACGGCCGACTTCTCAAGGCATCTGGCGGCAGTGCGCGCGGGTTAAGTACCAAAAATCTGAACGTTAAAGTACCAGAAACCTTGACCCTAGTTGACACCTTTCGGCACGTTTTCCGGCGGCACCGTGTCGACCACCTTCTGGCGATGGAAGATGAACAGGCCGGCCAGCACGATGATGCCCGAGCCGATCAGGATGCGCGGGCCGGGCATGTCGCCGAAGAAGGCCAGCCCGAAGATGACGGCCCACAGCAGCAGGCTGTAATGCAGCGGCGCCAGCGTCGACGCCGGCGCCAGCTTCAGCGCCCTGGTGATCATCAGGTGCGCGCCGCAGGAGACGATGCCAAGAAGCAGCATGGCGCCGAAATCGAGCGAGGACGGCGTCTGCCAGTTGCCGATGGTGAGAAACCCGCCGACCAGCAGCGTGCCGATGGTTTGCCAGGTTACGAGCGAGGTGTCGCTCGTGCCGCGCAACCTCCGGTTGAGAATGATGGCGAATGCGAATGAAATGCTCCCGGCCAGCGCGAAGGTCGACGACAGCGAAAACGCGGCCGAGGACGGTTTGAGCATGATCAGCACGCCGCAGAACCCGACCAGGATCGCCATCCAGCGGCGCCAGCCGACCTTTTCACCAAGCAACAGGTGGGACAGCGCCGCCACATAGATAGGTCCGGCCATGTAGAAGCTCATGACGTCGGCGAGCGGCAGATAGACGACGGCGGCGTAGAACAGCGCCGTGTCAAGCGTCGTCATGACGACGCGCAAGACCTGCAGTTCCAGGCGCTCCATGCGGAACAGCTTGGCCGCGCCTTGACGGGCGATCATCGGACCAAGCACGAAAAAGGCGCCGATGGAACGGATCAGCACGACCTGGCCGACGGAAAAGCTGGCGACCAGCCATTTGCCCATCGCATCGTTCAACGCAAACAGGAAATCGCCGGCCAGCATCAGCAGAATGCCAGCGAGCAGCACGTTCCTTATCGTCGCATTCTGGGCTGGTGGTTGTGCCATGCCGATGTCGCTTCCTCCCGCATGAAAGCCCGGTGAGCAGCGTCGTAGACGCAAGCAGCCGCTTTGACGAGCGCAAATCGGGAAGCCGGCCAGACCAGGGATCGGAAATCGGCTGGGCCTGTACGGTTCGGGGCGGCCTACTCTGGCCGTGGCCGAATAATGACCGGACGATAGATCACCGGCCGATCCCAGGGATCGAAGACCGACGCACTTCTGAGCTCGGCGCGGCGCGCCAGATCGATGCGCTGCAGACATTCGGCGAAGGCATCATTCTTCCTGACGAAGCCGTAGGAACGGCATTTCGCCTCGTCCGCGGCACGACGCTCTTCGGCCGTCATGCAGCCGGCACAGGTCGCCGCCAACACGACCACCATTGCCGCCTTGTACCACATGCTGTCCTCCTCGGCATAAAACTGGAGGTTGATCGTAGACTTGCGGTCAGGACCTATCAATCGGATCGATGGAGTTTTGGGACGGGCGATGCCTGCGGTTCACCGTTGCCGGCCGTCCGGCGATCGAGAGCCGTGTTTCCTGCCTGGCCCGCTCGGCCACCACTTTGCCCCTGGCGATGACGCAGAGTCGCTCGGGACGCAGGCGCAAGGCCTCGACCGGATTACCGGCATCGAGGACGACGAGGCTGGCCCGCTTGCCGACCTCCAGGCCGAGGTGGTCGAGGCCCATGATGGCGGCGTTGACGTTGGTGACCATGTCGAAGCAGCGCGCCATGTCGGCCGGGCTCGACATCTGGGCGACGTGCAGGCCCATGAAGGCGACGTCGAGCATGTCGGCGGTGCCCAGCGAATACCAGGGGTCGAGCACGCAATCCTGGCCCCAGCCGACGCGGATGCCGTGGGCAAGCATTTCCTTGACCCGCGTCAGGCCGCGGCGTTTGGGGAAAGTGTCGTGGCGGCCCTGCAGCATGATGTTGATCAGCGGATTGGGGATTGCCGAGACGCCTGCCTCTGATATCAGCGGCAACAGTTTTGAAACATAATAATTGTCCATCGAGTGCATCGAAGTGAGATGCGAGGCGGCGACCCTGCCCTGCAGGCCGAGGCGTTGCGTCTCATAGGCCAGTTGTTCGATATGGCGCGACAGCGGATCATCGGTCTCGTCGCAATGCAGGTCGACCATCAGGCCGCGTTCTGCCGCGATCTCGCACAGTTCCGTCACCGAACGCGTGCCGTCGGCCATGATGCGCTCGAAATGCGGAATGCCGCCGACGATGTCGACACCCATGTCGAGCGCGCGGATGGTGTTATCGCGCGCCGTCGGCGAGCGATAAAACCCATCCTGCGGGAAGGCGACCAGTTGCAGGTCGATATAGGGCGCGACGGTCTTCTTCACATCGAGCAGGGCTTCGACCGCCAGCAGCCTGGCATCGCAGACATCGACATGGCTGCGGATGGCGAGCAGGCCCATGGACACCGCCCAGTCGCAATAGGCGAGCGCGCGGTCGCGCACCGCTTCGTGCGTCAACAGCGGCTTCAGTTCGCCCCACAGCGAGATGCCTTCGAGCAGCGTGCCCGACACGTTGATACGCGGGATGCCCAGGGAGAGCGTGGCGTCCATGTGAAAATGCGGATCGACGAAAGGCGGCGAGATCAGATTGCCATGGGCGTCGATCGCCGTACCCGCGGTTACGCTCAGCTCGGACTCGATGGCCGCGATCGTCTCGCCGATGATGCCGATATCGGCGATCGTGCCGTCGGGCAGCATGCCGCCGCGGACGATAAGGTCGAAATCCATCTGTCGTCATCCCTCTGAGAAGCAGACCTATTCCGGCACATGCCTTACCGCGCCCTTGGCGGCGCTGGTCGCCATCGAGGCATAGGCGCGCAAGGCCGTCGTCACCTTGCGCTTGCGCTTTTCCTCGGGCTTCCAGGCGGCGGCTCCCTTGGCCTCCATCGCGGCGCGGCGGGTGGCCAGTTCGGCATCGTCGACGGCAAGCCGGATGGTGCGGTTCGGGATATCGATCTCGATCGTATCGCCCTCATGCACCAGTCCGATCAGCCCGCCTTCCGCCGCCTCGGGAGAGGCATGGCCGATCGACAGGCCGGAGGTGCCGCCGGAGAAGCGGCCATCGGTGACCAGCGCGCAGGCCTTGCCGAGGCCCTTCGACTTCAAATAGCTGGTCGGGTAGAGCATCTCCTGCATGCCGGGGCCGCCGCGCGGCCCTTCGTAGCGGATGACGACGACATCGCCGGCCTTGATCTCGTTGGACAGGATCGCCTTGACGCTGGCGTCCTGGCTTTCGAACACCCTGGCCGGGCCGGTGAATTTCAGGATCGATTCATCGACGCCCGCGGTCTTGACGATGCAGCCGTCGAGCGCCAGGTTGCCTTTCAGCACGGCAAGGCCACCGTCCTTGGAAAAAGGATATTGGGCCGAGCGGACGACACCCTTCTCCCGGTCGAGATCGAGCTCGTCCCAGCGGCGATCCTGGCTGAAGGCGACCTGCGTCGGCACGCCGCCCGGGGCCGCCAGAAAGAAGTCGCGGACATTCTGGCTCGACGTACGCGAAATATCCCAATGGTCGAGCGCCTCACCGAGAGTTGCGGTGTGCACGGTCGGCAGGTCGCGGTTGATCAGTCCGGCGTTATCGAGCTGACCGAGGATCGCCATGATGCCGCCGGCGCGGTGGACGTCTTCCATGTGCACATCCGCCTTGGCGGGGGCAACCTTGCATAGCACCGGCACCCTGCGTGACAGCGCGTCAATGTCGTCCTGATCGAAATCGATCTCACCCTCATGCGCGGCAGCCAGGATGTGCAACACGGTGTTGGTCGAGCCGCCCATGGCGATGTCGAGCGTCATGGCGTTTTCGAAGGCGCCTTTGGAGGCGATGCTGCGCGGCAGCGCGGTGTCGTCGTCCTGCTCGTAGTAGCGCTGGGCGAGATCGACGATCAGGTGGCCGGCCTCGACGAACAGCCGCCTGCGGTCGGCGTGCGTCGCCAGCGTCGAACCGTTGCCGGGCAGCGAAAGGCCGAGCGCCTCGGTCAGGCAATTCATCGAATTGGCGGTGAACATGCCCGAGCAGGAGCCGCAGGTCGGGCAGGCCGAGCGCTCGATGGTCTTGACGTCCTCGTCGGAGACCTTGTCGTCGGCGGCAGCGACCATGGCGTCGACCAGGTCAAGCGCCTGCGTCTTGCCGGCAAACACCACCTTGCCGGCCTCCATCGGCCCGCCGGAGACGAAAACGGTCGGGATGTTGAGACGCAGCGACGCCATCAGCATGCCCGGCGTGATCTTGTCGCAATTGGAGATGCAGACCATGGCGTCGGCGCAGTGGGCGTTGACCATGTATTCGACCGAGTCGGCGATCAGCTCGCGCGACGGCAGCGAATAGAGCATGCCGTCATGGCCCATGGCGATGCCGTCGTCGACGGCGATGGTGTTGAATTCTTTCGCAACGCCGCCGGCTTTTTCGATCTCGCGGGCGACCAGCTGGCCGAGATCCTTGAGATGAACGTGGCCTGGCACGAACTGGGTGAAGGAATTGACGACGGCGATGATCGGCTTGCCGAAGTCGGAATCCTTCATGCCGGTGGCGCGCCACAGGCCGCGGGCGCCGGCCATGTTGCGGCCATGGGTGGTGGTGCGGGAACGATAGGCGGGCATAGGCTGTCCCTTGCTGTCTGCGTCGCGCCCGGACAGGCGCGGAAAACCGGAATTGAGCGGCGTTATATACGCCGCGTTCGGGTCTGGCCACGGTTTTGCGATGCGCCAGATTGTGGAGCCAGCGGCGATGGTCTCGAGCCAAAGCCGGCCGCCGGACCAAGCCGTAAAAAAGTCGGAGGTGCTGTCGGATCGTGTTTTGTCCGAGCGTCCTTGGGCAGACGGCGCGACCGGCATCAGTCGCCAGCCGGCCGTGCTACGCGTGAAAACAAAGCCAAAACAGCCCGAGGAGCAAGAAAATGCAAAAGATCACCCCCTGCCTGTGGTTCGACGACCAGGCCGAGGAGGCCATGAACCATTACATCTCCATCTTCAAGAACTCGAAGGTGCTGAGCGTGATGCGCTGGCCCAAGGGCAGCGGCGATAATGAGGGCAAGGTGCTGGTGACCTATTTCGAGCTCGACGGCGTGCAGTTCCAGGCGCTCAACGGCGGGCCGCAATTCAAGTTCACCGAGGCAGTCTCGCTGTCCATCGACTGCAAGACGCAGGAGGAGGTCGACTATTTCTGGGACAGGCTCATCGAGGGCGGCGGCGAGCCCAGCCAGTGCAGCTGGCTGAAGGACAAATTCGGCGTCTCCTGGCAGGTCGTGCCTGAGCAATTGCCGAGACTGCTGCAGGACCCCGACACGGAAAAGGCCGGCCGCGTCATGCAGGCGATGATGCAAATGACCAAGATCGATATCGCCAAGATCGAGGAGGCAGCCAGGGGGTGAGGGAGACGCTCCGACTAGCGATCTTTGCTCGATTTGGAAATATCACCGCCAAAGTCGGCGCCGCCCCTCACCTGCCTGCCGGCATCCTCTCCCCGTATAGTGACGGGGAGAGGGGCGCTCTCATTCAAGATTTCGCCAATCACTCACGTTGCAGGAAAGGCGTTGGTGTTGCGGCCAGCCCCCTTCTCCCCGTCACTATACGGGGAGAAGGTGCCGGCAGGCGGATGAGGGGCAGCGCAAACACGCGAGAGTGATCTTGGCGGCCATGCGGCAATGCTCAAGCCGCCTTGTCGCGGACCTGGTAATCCTTGACCGCGGCGAAGCGGATCGCCTTCCAGCGCTCGGCCTCGTAGTTGAGCGAAAAGGCGTGCTGGGCCAGGAACACCGGATCATTGTCGAGATCGCGGGCGATGTCGCCGCGATGCGCCTCGATGAAGCGATGCAGCTCGGCCTTGTCGTCGGCCGATATCCAGCGGCAGACGGAAAAGCGCGACATCTCGAAATCGACCGGTAGCGTGTATTCGATATTCAGCCGCTCCTTCAGCACGTCGAGCTGCAGTGCACCGACGACGCCGACGATGGCCGGCGAACCGTCCTCCGGCGAAAACAATTGCACGACGCCTTCCTCGGCCATCTGGTGCAGCGCCTCCTTCAGCTTCTTGGCCTTCATCGCGTCGCCGAGACGGACGCGGCGCAGGATTTCCGGCGCGAAATTCGGCACGCCGCGGAACAGGATCTCCTCGCCCTCGGTCAGCGTGTCGCCGATGCGCAGCGTGCCGTGGTTGGGGATGCCGACGACGTCGCCGGCAAAGGCTTCGTCGGCGGTGACGCGGGTGCGGGCGAAGAAGAATTGCGGCGCCGACAGGCTCATCGGTTTTCCGGTGCGCACCAGCTTGGCCTTCATGCCGCGCTCGAGCTTGCCCGAGCAGACGCGGACGAAGGCGATGCGGTCGCGGTGGTTGGGATCCATGTTGGCCTGGATCTTGAAGACGAAGGAGGTCATCTTGTCCTCGGTCGCCTCGACTTTTCGGGTGTCGGCGTCCTGCGCGCGCGGCGGCGGCCCGTAGGCGCCAAGCGCCTCGATCAGATCGCGCACGCCGTAGTTGCGCAACGCCGACCCGAAATAGACCGGCGTCAGATGGCCCTCGCGAAACGCGTCGATGTCGAGCGGACGGCAGGCTTCACGCGCCAGTTCCAGTTCTTCGATGAAGGCCTCGCGCTCGTTCTCCGGCAACAGGCCGGCGACGCGGTTGGAATCGGGACCGTTGACCGGCGTGCGCTCCTTCTCCGCGTCGCCCTTGCGCACCGCGTTCAGTGCCAGATGATAGGTGCCGGAAAAGGTCTTGCCGCGGCCGATCGGCCAGGTGATCGGCGCGGTGTCGAGCGCCAGCTTCTGCTCGATCTCGTCGAGGATCTCGAACGGGTCGCGGCTTTCGCGGTCCATCTTGTTGACGAAGGTGATGATCGGGATGTCACGCAGCCGGCAGACCTCGAACAGTTTCAGCGTGCGCGGCTCGATACCCTTGGCGGCGTCGATGACCATGACAGCCGCATCGACTGCCGACAGCGTGCGATAGGTATCGTCGGCGAAATCCTCGTGACCCGGCGTATCGAGCAGGTTGAAAACGTTGTCCTCATACTCGAAGGTCATCACCGAGGTGACGACCGAAATGCCTCGCTCGCGCTCGATCTTCATCCAGTCCGACCGGGTCTGGATGCGATCCTTCTTAGCCTTGACCTCGCCGGCAAGCTGGATGGCGCCGCCGAACAAAAGCAGCTTTTCGGTCAGCGTCGTCTTGCCGGCGTCCGGATGCGCGATGATCGCGAAAGTGCGGCGGCGCGCCACCGCGTTCGTGATGTCTTCAGCCAATTTATGGAATCCCATGTGGTGCGCGGGCTTCTAGCAGCGCTTTTGCAGCCTGTCGAACAATTTTGGGCGGTTGCCCGGCCTTGAGATAGGTCCGTCGCAATGGCATCAACAGAGGCGGTTCGATAAAGGTCCATCGATGAGCGCAGGCAAGCACGTCATCGTCGTCGGCGCCGGCATCATCGGTGCGTCCATCGCCTGGCATCTGGCGAAGGCTGGCGCGAAGGTGACGATCGTTGCCGACAGCGGCGCCGGTGGCGTTGCCACGCCGAATTCCTTTGCCTGGATCAATGCCAGCTGGGGCAATCCAGAGCCGTATTTCCGGCTGCGCACCCGTTCGATGGCCGAATGGACGCGGCTGGCGCATGACGTGCCCGGCATTCCGTTGGAATGGTGCGGCGGCCTGTGCTGGGACCTGCCGCCGGCCGAGTTGGAAGCCTATGCTGTCGAGCATTCTGCCTGGGGTTACGGCATCGAGCGCGTCGACCGCGTGGGAGCCGCAGGTATAGAGCCCAATTTGACCGTGCTTCCCGATTTCGCGTTGCATGTCGCGGAGGAAGGCATCGCCGAGCCGGTCGCCACTACGCAAGCACTGCTGGCCGACGCCGAGCGGCTTGGCGCGCGGGTGATGACCGACACGACAGTCATCGCGCTGATACAGACCAATGGCAGGATTACCGGCGTCGATACGTCAAGCGGACGGATTGTCGCCGACGAGGTGGTGATCGCGGCCGGCGCCGGCTCTCCGGCAGTTGCGGCGACGGCCGGGTTAAAACTGCCGATCGAGACGCCGCCCGGCCTGATCGTCCATTCATGCCCCTACGAAAAGCTGCTCAACGGCGTGGTGATCGGCGAGCGGCTGCATATGCGCCAGACTGCCGAGGGCCGTATCATCGCCGGCTCGGATTTCGGCGGCGCCGATCCGGGCATGGATGCCGAAGCCACCGCTCGCGAGTTGTTTGCGGCGATGAAGAGCATGTTGCGCGGTGCCGACCGGCTGGAGCCGGATTTCCACACCGTCGGCTATCGGCCGACGCCCGTCGACGGCTTTCCGATCATCGGACGGGCCCAAGGCGTGAGCGGCCTCTATGTCGCGGTCATGCATTCGGGCATCACGCTGGCGCCTGCGGTCGGCCTGTTCGCCGCCCGGGAAATCCTCGACGCCGCGCGCGATCCGCTGCTTGATCCTTATGGGCTGACGCGGTTTGCTCAATAGCCGGGCGGACGGCGAAAACCGCCGCTCAGCGGCGCTATCGCCCTACCGATGCCAAGCAGCCGCGATTCGGACCAGCGACGGCCGCCAGCTGCAGGCCGATGGGCAGCCCGTCGCGGTCCTGTCCGCAGGGCAGCGAAAGTGCGGGGTGGCCGCTATAGTTGAACACCGCGCCATAGGCCGGCAGCAGCCAGTAGCTCTGCTCTCTGTCATCGACCTTGATTGGTGTTCCCGGCTCGCAATGCGGAAAGGCCGTTGTCATGGCGACGGGGCAGAGCAAGACATCGCAACCTTCGAAAAACCGGTCCCAGGCAAGGATAGACCGGTCGCGGCGGGCGAGCGCCTCGAACCAGCGCGAGACCGGTGTCGGTTCTTCTGGCGGCTCCGGCTGCGCAGCCTCCAGCATCATGCCGATCAGCGCGCCGCCTCGCGTCAGATCGTCATGCAGGTCGAGCGTCGGCAGTCTTGCTTCCTCGACGGCTACCCCCGCAGACTTGAGTTGCTCGACCAGACTTTCGACCGCGGCCCTGATCTCGCCGGCCACTGGAAAACCCGGAAAGGCCGGCGCGAAAGCGATCCGCAGGGACTTGAGATTGACCTCAGGCATGTCCTCGACCAGCACCGGGGCAAGGTCGGTGTCGCTGCCATCCGGTCCTGCAATGATCCTCAGGATCAGCGCCAGATCTTCGACGTTGCGGGCCAGCGGACCGACACAGGACATCAGCCGTACGCCGCGCGGTACGCCACCGGGGTCGGGAAAGGCGCCAGCCAGCGAGACGCGATGCTCGGTCGGCTTGAGGCCGTAGACGCCGCAAAAGGCTGCAGGCATGCGGATCGAATCCTGCATGTCGGTGCCGATCTCGAATGGTGTCATGCCCGCGCAAAGTGCTGCCGCCGCACCCCCGCTGGAACCGCCGGCGGTGCGCGAGAGATCCCATGGATTACTGGTGCGGCCGAACAGCGGGTTGTTCGACTGCCAGTCGCCGAGCATCGTTGCGACATTTGTCTTGCCGACCAGCACGCCGCCGGCAGCCTTCAACCTGAGGACGACCGGGCTGTCTTTTCTCGCCACATAGTCGGCAAAAGGCGGGAAGCCTACCGTCGTCTTCATCCCCAGTGTTTCGTGGGTGTCCTTCAGCGTGAACGGCACGCCGTGCAGCGGCCCGAGAGCGTCGCCGCGCGCCTGCGCTTCGTCGGCCTTCTTCGCGCGAGCGCGAGCCCCTTCCCTGTCGAGCGTGACGACCGCGTTGACCGCCTCATTATGCCTGTCGATCTCAGCCAAATGCGCGTCCAGCGCTTCCACGGCGGAAATCTTGCGGTCGCGGATCGCGGCAGCCAATTCTCTGGCGGAGGAAAAGACGAGGTCCATGACCAATGCTCCGGCTTGCTAGCGGCGCCAGCCTCACCAAATGGCGGACTACGGCGCGTCTTCAAGCCGAATTCAGCATTTCGAGGACTGGCGGTGCTTGATTGGAATTGCGCTGCGAGGGTCTGCTGAGGTCGGCGCCGTCCCGCGATATTGCCGCGATAGCGAGGGATCTACACGGCCAGCGCCAGTCTTGCCGGCTCCGGCGCAAACGGACGAATGGTCATGCCGTCTCTGGTGATGGTGACGAAGCTAGAGGGCGGGATCGGCTGCCAGTCGCCGCCATCACGGTCGAAAGGCTCCGACATAAGGCATCGTCCGCCGCCATTGCGGAAGACGGAGGTGTAGAGCGTCGGCGCGTGGGCATCGGTCGCATAGCGCACCGCATGGAGCGATTCGCCGTCCGACAAGGCGGCGGTAAGTCTCAGCGCCGGTTCGAAGCCGGCGCGGCGCGAGGCGTCGATCACCCGCGCCGTAGCGCGCGATACCGCGCCTCGCGGATCGCCCGCCAGACCCTCGTCGATCATCAGGAGAAAGAAGAGTTCGGAATCGGTGGTGCCCTCGCGCCGATCGAAGACATCGTCGGAGAGCGCGTTTTCCAGCGCGCGGCGGATTTTTTCGAAGCCGCCGATCTGGCCGTTGTGCATGAACGACCAGCGGCCGGCAGTGAAGGGATGACAGTTCATGCGGCTGGTGGCGCCGCCGGTCGAGGCGCGCACATGGGCAAGGAACAGGCTGGACCTGATCTGCCGGCACAGGCTCTTCAGATTGGGATCGGACCAGGCTGGCAGGATGTCGCGATACAGGCCCGGTTCGGGCCGGTCGCCGTACCAGGCGAGACCAAAGCCATCGCCATTGGTCGGCGACTTGGCTTCCTGGGCGCAATGACTCTGGGCGATCAGCGAATGGCAGGGCGCCGTGACGATGTCTTCGAGGAAAACCGCTTCCCCCAGGTAGGCCGCCCACCGGCACATCGCGTAATCCCCCTCAGGCGCGATCCATGAGAGCCGCAGGCTCCTTGATTGCGTGTGTGCCTCTGTTGTGCGTGCGCTCATAGAGCTCGCGAACGATTCGGCTGGCCGTAGTCTCAAACAGAAACGGCAAGAAAGCGTGAATGAGCGCGGCGAACGCTGCCATGAACAGGCGCGAGCAGAACCACGCCGCGAAGGCCATATGGCTGAAATAGGTCTCGCCCACCTTGGCCGGGTGAGAGGTAAAGAGCCTTGCAAGCCGCGTCGTCATGGTGATCCTCCTGCCTAGGTTAGCCCCCGATGCTGAGTATTCTGCCACGAGCTTTAGGTTCATCGGTCCCAAATCATCCTTGTGTTTGGCAAGTTATTGGGACAAATATCCCACATGTCTCTGGAAATCGATGAAATCGACCGAAGATTGCTGGCCGAACTGCAGCGCGACGGCACGCTGTCGGTCGACCAATTGTCGGAAAGAGTGTCGCTGTCGCGCAATGCCTGCTGGCGCCGGGTGAAGCGGCTGGAAGAAGACGGCGTCATCACCGGCCGGGTGGCGCTGGTCGATGCCGACAAGCTTGGCCTTGGCCTTTCGGTTTTCATCCTGGTCCGGACCTCCAATCACGATCCGGACTGGCTGCAAAAATTCCGGGCGGCAGTGAGCGGCTTTCCCGAGATCACCGGAGTCTACCGCATGTCCGGCGACCTCGATTATGTCTTGCGCGCCCGGGTCGCCGACGTGAAGGCCTATGATCGGCTGTATCAGCGGCTGATCGCCAAGGTGGCGCTGTCGGACGTTTCGGCGTCCTTCGTCATGGAGGAGATCAAGGAGACGACGATCGTTCCCGTAGAACTGCGCTGAAGCGGAACTGCACTGAAAGAAAGCCGTTGATAGCCTGGGCGCCGAGTTGACTGAATCGGCGTTGATAGCGATAGGATCAGCCTCATGCGCGCAGCCCTCTACACTTCCTCCGTCATCGGTCCGGCCGTCGGCTTCGTCAGGCTGCCGCATGGCGAAGGCCTGCCACTTCCCGCTTATGAAAGCGCGGGCGCCGCCGGCATGGATCTGCGCGCCGCGGTGCCAGACGACCGGCCGCTGCTGATCCTGCCGGGAAAACGCGCGCTGGTGCCGACCGGACTGATCCTGGAGATTCCGGAGGGCGTCGAAGGCCAGGTCCGGCCGCGCTCGGGCCTCGCCTTCAAGCACGGGCTTACCTGCCTCAACACGCCGGGCACCATCGACAGCGACTATCGCGGCGAGGTCAAGGTGCTGCTGATCAATCTCGGCGACGAGGATTTCGCGGTGACGCGCGGCATGCGGATCGCCCAGATCGTCTTCGCCCCGGTGACGCAGGCGACGGTAGAGGAGCGCAGCTTGGCCGGCGGCACGACGCGCGGCCCCGGCGGCTTCGGATCGACCGGCACGGCCTGATGTCCCTACCCAAACTCGTCATTTTCGATTGCGACGGGGTTCTGGTCGACACCTAGAACCTGGCCAATCGGCGCCTTGCCGATTGGCTCAGCGCCGCCGGCTACCCGGCAAGCTTCGAATATTGCCGCAAGAATTTCTCCGGCCGCGCCATGATCTCGGTTCAGAAGGAAGTCGAGGCGACCGGCGTCAGCCTCGGCGCCGATTTCGTCGACCGTTGGAACGCCGGTCTGCCGGACCTGTTCGCGCATGGCGTCGAAGCCATCCCCTATGTCAGGGAGTTCATTGAAGCCGTTAACGCGGCCGGCATAGCAACTTGCGTCGCTTCATCGGCACGGGTGTCTAAGATGCACATCACGCTCGGCCAGACCGGGCTGCTGCCGCTGTTCGAGCAAGCGCTGTTCAGCTCGACCATGGTCTCGCGCGGCAAGCCGTTTCCTGACCTGTTCCTGCATGCCTCAAGCACGATGGGCTTCGCGCCCGCCGAATGCATCGTCATCGAGGACAGCGTCGCCGGGACATTAGCCGGCATTGCCGCCGGCATGCGCGTATTTTCCTACCACGGCGACCCGCATTCCGATCGCGACGGCCTGACCGAGGCCGGCGGCATCCTGTTCGACGACATGCGCGAACTGGCCGGACTGGTGCCGATCCACTGATCTAACTTTCAGGCTTGTTATCCGGCTGTACGCCTCGGTCGTCCGTGCTAGCTCGAGAAGGCTCGACTGGCAGGAGAAAACGCCGATCGCTTCTGAGCCAATCGCATTCGTTTGCCCGGCGGGCAGTGGCGGGATAAAATGCGCTTCGCACTCTGGGGAGCATCCATGGACAAGGGCAAAATATTTCGCGACCTGCACAGCTCGATCTTCGTCATGCCCAACCCCTGGGACGTCGGCACGACGAAACTGCTGGCCTCGTTCGGTTTCAAGGCGCTGGCGACGACCAGCGCCGGCTTTGCCTTTTCGCGCGGCCTGCCCGACGGCGCGGTGACCTTCGAGGCGATGATCCACCACTGCCGCGACGTGACCGCGGCGACCGGCCTGCCGGTCTCGGCCGATCTCGAGAAGGGCAAGGGCGACAGCGCGACAAGTGCCGCCGAAACCATCTTCGCAGCCGAAGCGGCAGGCCTCGCCGGCTGCTCGATCGAGGACCACACCGGCGAGCCCGACAAGCCGATCTATGATTTTTCGCATGCCGTCGAGCGCGTCGCCGCTGCAGCGGAGGCGGCACGGGCGCTGAAGCACGATTTCGTCTTCACCGCGCGGGCCGAGAATTTTCTGTGGGGCAAGCTAGATATCGACGACACGATCAAGCGGCTGCAAGCCTTCGAGGAGGCCGGCGCCGACGTGCTCTATGCGCCAGGCCTCGGCGATATCGAGACGGTGCGAACCGTCTGCTCGGCGCTGACCAAGCCGGTCAACGTCATGGTCAGGCCCGGCTTCACCATCGCCGATCTTGCCCTGGCAGGGGTCAAGCGCATTTCGCTCGGGCCCTGGCTGGCCAATTACGCCTTCGGCATGCTGGAAACGGCGGCGCGTGAGATCCAGCAGGACGGCACCTTCGGCTTCACCCACACCGCCATGCCGTTCGGCAAGCTGCAGGCGTTGTTTGCCGAACCCAACGCATGACCCTCACCGTCGTCGACATGCACACCGGCGGCGAGCCGCTGCGGATCGTCACCGGCGGCTACCCCGGGATTCCTGCGGGCACGATCCTGGAAAAACGCGCCTATGTGCGCGATCGCCTCGACCACCTCAGGAAGATCCTGATGTTCGAGCCGCGCGGCCACTACGACATGTACGGCGCGCTGCTGGTGGAACCCGACCTGCCCGGCGCCGACCTCGCCGTGCTGTTCATGCACAATGAGGGCTATTCGACAATGTGCGGCCACGCCATCGTCGCGCTCGGCCGCTACGCGGTCGACGAAGGGCTGGTGGCGCGGCGGGAGCCGGTGACGACGGTCAACATCGAAGCGCCGTGCGGGCTGATCGTCGCCTCGGTCGAGGTGCAGGACGGCAAGGCCGGTGCGGTGTCGTTCGAAAGCGTGCCGGCCTTTCTGTTCGCCCGCGATCAGCAGATCGAATTGCCGGGCTTCGGTGCGATCGGATTCGACATCGCCTATGGCGGAGCCTTCTATGCGCTCGCCGATTGCCGGCAGTTCGGGCTGGAGTTCGGCAAAAACCGCGTGCGCGATTTCGTCGATGCGGCGACGGCGCTGACGGAGAAGCTGAAGAAGCAATTCCCGCTGTCGCATCCCGACCATGCCGACCTTGCCTTTCTCTACGGCACCATCCTGACCGACGGACAGGACGTATATTCCGATAGCCCGACCAAGAACATCTGCGTCTTCGCCGAGGCCCAGGTCGACCGCTCGCCAACCGGATCGGGCGTCGCCGCGCGGCTGGCGGCAATGCATGCCAAGGGCGAAATCGCCGGCCAGACGCGGCTGTTCGAGAGTATCGCCGGCTCGCGCTTTTCCGGCAGCGTGGCGAGGACCGCGAAAGCCGGTCCGCATGACGCCATCGTCGCCCGCGTCGGCGGCCGAGCCTTCTATTGCGGGCGGGCCGAATTCATCGTCGAACCCGAGGACGAACTGGGACGCGGTTTTCTTTTACGCTAGCGCCGGCCCAAGGAAACGGAACCAAGCGTAACGTCGGGTACGCCCCGGAAGCGCAGAACATCGGCATTCGCAAGCCGGCGTCACCTTAGCATCAGCACTCCTACGCCGCTTCCCGCGCCGAGATCGCCTTGTGCAGGTGCACCATCATGGCGGCGGCGAACAGAGGCGTCAGAAGGTTGAGCAGCGGCACGGCGAGGAAGGCAGCGACGACCAGCCCGGCGAGGAACACCGCGACGGCATGTTTCTTGCGCAACGCCCGAGCCTCGGCCTCCGGGCGAAAGCGCATCGCGGCGAATTCGAAGAATTCGCGTCCGAGCAGATAGCCGTTGACGATGAAGAAAGCGGCTATGTTGATGCCCGGCACAAGCAGAAGCAGCAAAGCCACGATGTTGCCGAGGACGACGACGCCGAAGAATTTTATCGCCAGCACCATAGAGCGCAGTGCCGGCACGGCGCGGCCGGGCGGGTCATTGGGATAGTCGGTGCGTTCGACCACTTCCGCGACATCGTCGAGAAACAGGCCGGCAATGATCGCCGTCACCGGCGCGATAAGCAGCGCCATCCCGAAGGCAAGAGCGATAGCGGCGATGATCCCGCCCAACCAGCCGGCCCAGGACGGCAGGCCGGGTATCAGGGACTCCAACCATGGCAAGGCCAGCCACTCGACAAGGCTCGTCAACCCGAACCACAAGGCCACCAGCGCCAGCAAGGTCAGGCCAAGCGTTTTTACGAACACCGAGCGGAATTCGGGCGAGAACAGCTGGCTGGCGGCGGCGCGGGCGGCGCTAGGGATCACGGCGTTTCCAATTCCATGTTGAACATCCTGCGAAATAGGCGGAGACACGACAAGTCACAAGCGCAACCAAGGGCGCAACCACGTGCGGCGTCACGCCATTTAAAAATCACGGCCTAGGCAAAGCCGCATCAAATCGCTAGACCCGCCCGCGGCCGGCATGCCAGAAAGCCGGTGGTTTCTCGCGGAGACATCATTGATGCCGAACTATGACGTGCTTTGTATCGGTAATGCCATCGTCGACATCATCGCCCACTGCGACGAGGCATTTCTGCAAACCAATGGCATCATCAAGGGCGCGATGAACCTGATCGACACGAGGCGCGCCGAGCTGCTTTACAGCCGGATGGGCCCGGCCATCGAAGCCTCCGGCGGCAGCGCCGGCAACACGGCGGCGGGCGTCGCCAGCTTCGGCGGTCGCGCCGCCTTCTTCGGCAAGGTCTCGAACGACACGCTCGGCGAAATCTACGCCCATGACATGCACGCGCAGGGCGTCGCCTTCGACACCAGGCCGCTCAATGGCGAACCGCCGACGGCGCGCTCGATGATCTTCGTCACGCCGGACGGCGAGCGCTCGATGAACACTTATCTCGGCGCTTGCGTCGAGCTCGGTCCGGAGGATGTCGAGGCGGACAAGGCGTCAGGCGCCGCCGTCACCTATTTCGAGGGCTATCTTTGGGACCCGCCGCGCGCCAAGGAAGCGTTCCGGCAGACGGCGAAGCTCGCCCATGCCGCCGGGCGCGAAGTGTCGATGACATTGTCGGATTCGTTCTGCGTCGACCGCTACCGCGACGAATTTCTGGAGCTGATGCGCTCGGGCACCGTCGACATCGTCTTTGCCAACAGCCACGAGATCAAATCGCTCTACCAGACCGCCTCCTTCGACGAGGCGCTGGCCCAGATCCGCAAGGATTGCAAGATCGCCGCCGTCACCCGCTCCGAAAAGGGCTCGGTCATCGTGCGTGGCGACGAGACGGTCACCATCAATGCGACGAAAATCCGCGAGCTGGTCGACACCACCGGCGCCGGCGACCTCTATGCCGCCGGTTTCCTCTACGGCTACACGCAAGGGCGCAGCCTGAAGCATTGCGGCGATCTCGGCTCGCTGGCGGCCGGACTGGTGATCCAGCAGATCGGCCCAAGGCCGCGGCAGAATTTGCGCCACGAGGCTGAGCAGGCAGGGCTGATTTAGGAGGCGGCGCCTCTTTTTTCCTTCTCCCCTTGTGGGAGAAGGAAGAGGCGCTCGCTGCTGCCCCGCTCCTCACGCCCCCGCCGTATATGCGGCAATCGCCGCCATGTTGACGATGTCTGAGTCCTTGGCGTTGAGCGAGACGATCTGAACCGGCTTGTCCAAGCCGACCAGCAGCGGACCGATGACGGTCGAGCCGCCGAGCTCCTGCAGCATCTTGGTCGAGATCGAGGCCGAGTGGAAGGCCGGCATGATCAGCACATTGGCCGGACCGGCCAGCCGGATGAACGGGTATTGCGCCATGGCGCGTGCGCTGAGCGCCACGTCGGCGGCCATCTCGCCGTCATACTCGAAATCGACGCGCCGCTTGTCGAGGATGCGCACCGCTTCCTGGATGCGTTCGGAGCGTTCGCCCTGCGGATGGCCGAAGGTGGAATAGGCAAGCATGGCCAGCCGTGGCTCATAACCCATGCGGCGGGCAAAGCCGGCGGCCTCCTCGGCGATGTCGGCGATCTGTTCGGCATTCGGCATGTCATGCACGGCGGTGTCGGCGACAATCACGGTTCGGCCCCGCGCCAGCACGATCGAGGCGCCGATGACGCGGTGGCCGGGCTTGGCGTCGATGATGCGGCGGATGTCGTCGAGTGCCGTCGAGTAGTTGCGGGTGACGCCGGTGACGATGCCATCGGCATCGCCAAGCGCCACCATGCAGGCGGCGAAGTGGTTGCGGTCGTTGTTGATCAGGCGCTGGCAGTCGCGAAACAGGAAACCCTTGCGCTGCATGCGCTCGTACAGATAGTCGGTGTAGACGCCATTGCGGCGCGACAGCCGGGCATTGATGATCTCGATGCCTTGCTTGTTCAGTTCGATGCCGGCGTTCCTGGCGTTCTCCTTGATGATATCGTCGCGGCCGAGCAGGATGGCGGTGCCGAGCCGCTGGTTCACATAGGAGACGGCGGCGCGCATCACCTGCTCCTCCTCGCCTTCGGCGAAGACGATGCGCTTGGGCTGGCGACGCACGCGGTCGTAGATGCGCTGCAGGGTCGAGGCGATCGGATCGCGGCGGGCGGAAAGCTCCTGCGCGTAGCGGTCGAGGTCGAGGATCGGCTTGCGCGCGACGCCGGATTCCATCGCGGCCTTGGCAACCGCGATCGGAATGGCCGAGATCAGGCGCGGGTCGAACGGCACCGGGATGATGTAGTTGGGGCCGAATTTGGGCCGCATACCCTGGTAGGCGGCGGCGACGTCGTCGGGCACATCCTGGCGCGCCAGTTCGGCGAGCGCCCGCGCCGCGGCGATCTTCATGTCGTCATTGATGGTGGTCGCCCGCACGTCGAGCGCGCCGCGGAAGATGTAAGGGAAGCCGAGCACGTTGTTGACCTGGTTCGGATAGTCCGAACGGCCGGTGGCCATGATGGCATCGGCGCGGATTTCGGCGACTTCCTCCGGCGTGATCTCGGGATCGGGGTTGGCCATGGCGAAGATAATCGGCTTCTCGGCCATCGACTGCACCATCTTGGTGGTCAGCGCGCCCTTGGCTGAGAGGCCGAGGAACACGTCGGCACCGTCGAGCGCCTCGGCCAGCGAGCGCGCGTCGGTCTTGACGGCATGCGCCGACTTCCATTGGTTCATGCCTTCGGTGCGGCCCTGGAAGACGACGCCTTTGGTGTCGCACAGGATGATGTTTTCGGGCGCAAAGCCCATCGCCTTCATCAGCTCGATGCAGGCGACGCCGGCGGCACCGGCGCCGTTGCAGACCATTCTTGTGGTCTTCATGTCGCGGCCGGTGATTTCCAGCGCGTTGATCAGGCCGGCCGCCGAAATGATGGCGGTACCGTGCTGATCGTCATGAAAGACCGGTATGTCCATAAGTTCGCGCAGCCGCTGCTCGATGATGAAGCATTCCGGCGCCTTGATGTCTTCCAGATTGATACCGCCGAAAGACGGCCCGAGGAAACGCACGCAATTGATGAACTCTTCGGCATCCTCGGTATCGACCTCGAGATCGATAGAATCGACATCGGCGAAGCGCTTGAACAGCACCGCCTTGCCTTCCATCACCGGCTTGGCGGCCAGCGCGCCGAGATTGCCGAGGCCGAGGATGGCGGTGCCGTTGGAGATGACGGCGACCATGTTGCCGCGCGCCGTGTAGTCGAAGGCGCGGCTGGGATCCTCGGCAATGGCAAGAACCGGAACCGCGACGCCCGGCGAATAGGCGAGGCTGAGGTCGCGCTGGGTGGCCATCGGCTTGGTGGCGACGATCTCCAGCTTGCCCGGGCGGCCCATGGCGTGAAATTCCAGCGCCTCCTGCGCACTGACGGAGGGGCCGTTGCTTTCGGTTTTCTTGGCCATGATGCTTTCGATTTCCTCACCCGTGCAGCACCTCGTTGAGACGGGCGCGGTGCTTTCTTTTGTGGAACGTTCGGGATTAAGGCTACACTTCGCCGCTGTAAACCGCCAAGCAGATGGCTTGGGAAACTTTGGAAGCAATTTCTTGAACGACGAAACGCCCATTCGCAGCGACAGCGCTACGCCGGCCGTTGCGCCGGCAACGCCGATGATGGAGCAGTATATCGAGATCAAGGCGGCGAATCCGGATTCGCTGCTGTTCTACCGCATGGGCGATTTCTACGAACTGTTCTTCGACGACGCCGAGAAGGCCAGCCGGGCGCTCGGCATCGTCCTGACCAAGCGTGGCAAGCACCAGGGCCTAGACATCCCGATGTGCGGCGTGCCGGTGCATGCCGCCGACGATTATCTGCAGAAGCTGATTGGACAGGGGTTCCGCGTCGCCGTCTGCGAGCAGATCGAGGATCCGGCAGAGGCGAAGAAACGCGGCGGCAAATCGGTGGTGCGCCGCGACGTGGTGCGGCTGGTGACGCCCGGCACCATCACCGAGGACAAGTTGCTGGCGCCGTCGGAATCGAGTTTTTTGATGGCGCTCGGCCGGGTCAAGGGCGGGGCCGAGCCAAGAGGCGGGGAGCGCGGCAGCGCGACAGGGAACCAAGGAAGTTTTGCGCTGGCCTGGATCGAGATCTCGACCGGCGCCTTCCGTGTTGCCGAGACAACCGCCGACCGGCTGCTCGCCGATGTCTTTCGAGTCGACCCACGCGAGTTGATCGTCGCCGAGCCGGTGTTTTACGATCCGGAGCTGAAACCGGTGTTCGAAGTGCTCGGCCGCGTCGCCAATCCGCAGCCGCCGAGCCTGTTCGACTCGGCGTCGGCCGCCGGGCGCATCGCCCGTTTCTTCGAGGTGGCGACGCCGGACAGTTTCGGCACGTTTTCCCGCGCCGAACTGTCGGCGATCTCAGGCGCCATCGCCTATGTCGAGAAGACGCAGAAGGCCGAGCGGCCGCCGCTGTCGCGGCCCGAGCGCGAGGAGCAGGGTTCGACGCTGTTCATCGATCCGGCGACACGCGCCAATCTGGAACTGCTGCGCACGCTGTCCGGCAGCCGCGAGGGTTCGCTGTTCAAGGCGATCGACCGCACGGTGACCGGTGGCGGGGCGCGGCTGCTCGCCGACCGGCTGATGGCGCCCCTAACCGATCCGGCGGCTATAGGCGCAAGGCTGGATTCGGTGTCGTTCTTCCGGTCCGAGACACAACTGTGCCAGGCGGTGCGGGCGAGCCTGAAGAGCGTCGCCGACATGCCACGCGCCCTGTCGCGGCTGGCGCTCAACCGCGGTGGCCCGCGCGATCTCGGCGCCCTGCGTGCCGGGTTCGAGGCCGCCGGCGCTATTGCCGAACTGTTTGCGGCGACCGCCCTTCCACCAGAATTGGCGGCGGCGCTGGCGGCGATCGAGGCGCTGCCGCGCCCGCTGGCCGAGCATCTGACGCAGGCGCTCGCCGACGAACTGCCGCTGCTCAAGCGCGACGGCGGCTTCGTCCGTTCCAGCTACAACGCTGATCTCGACGAGATGCGGGCGCTCCGGGATGAATCACGAAAAGTGATCGCCGGGCTGGAACGCTCGCTGATCGATGAAACCGGCATCCGCTCGCTGAAAATCCGGCACAACAATGTGCTTGGCTACTACATCGAAGTCACCGCCAACCACCATGCGATCTTGACCAGCAGCGACGGGGCGAAGGCGCGCTTCATCCATCGCCAGACCATGGCCAACGCCATGCGCTTCACCACGACCGAACTGGCGGACTTGGAATCGAAGATCGCCAATGCCGCCGACCGGGCGCTGGCGATCGAGTTGGCCGCCTTCGACAGGCTGACGGCGGAAGCGGTCGGCGAGGCGGACAAGATCCGCGCCGGCGCCGAAGCACTCGCCGTGCTCGACGTGTCGACGGCACTGGCGCTGCTTTGCGAAAGCGAGGCCTGGTGCCGACCCATCGTGGACGCGAGCCTCGCCTTCGCCATTTCGGGCGGGCGGCATCCGGTGGTGGAACAGTCGCTGCGGCGGTCGGGCGAAGGACCGTTCGTCGCCAATGATTGCGATCTGTCGCCGGAAGGCGATGCCAAAAACGGCGCGATCTGGCTGCTGACCGGCCCTAATATGGGCGGCAAATCGACCTTCCTCAGGCAGAACGCGCTGATCGCCATCCTCGCCCAGACCGGCTCCTTCGTGCCGGCGACATCAGCCCATATCGGCGTTGTCGACCGGCTGTTTTCACGTGTCGGCGCCTCGGACGATCTGGCGCGCGGCCGCTCGACCTTCATGGTCGAGATGGTCGAAACGGCGGCGATCCTCAACCAGGCCGGCGAGCGCGCGCTGGTGATCCTCGACGAGATCGGCCGCGGCACCGCCACCTTCGACGGACTGTCGATCGCCTGGGCAGCGGTCGAGTATCTGCACGAGAAGAACCGCTGCCGGGCGATCTTCGCCACCCATTTCCACGAAATGACTGCGTTGGCCAGCAAGCTCGCTCGACTGCACAATGTCACTATGCGGGTCAAGGAATGGGAAGGCGACGTGGTCTTCCTGCACGAGGTCGGCAAGGGTGCCGCCGACCGCTCCTACGGCGTGCAGGTGGCGCGCCTGGCCGGGCTGCCGGAAGCGGTGGTCGGGCGGGCCAGGGAAGTGCTGCACCAGCTGGAAGCGGGCGAGGTTTCGGGCAAGGCCAACCGGCTGGTCGACGATCTGCCGCTGTTTTCGGTGGCAATGAGGCGGGAAGCGCCAAAGCCGGTGAAGAGCGATGGGCTGAGCGCGGCGCTGGCGGAGATCAATCCCGACGAGATGACGCCGCGGGAGGCGCTGGAGGCGCTGTACAGATTGAAGGGGATGGCGGGGAAGTAGTCAGCCTTTGTAAGATAGCGCTCTACGGCGCCCCCCTCTGTCCTGCCGGACATCTCCCCCACGAGGGCAGGGCTGTCCGGGGAAAGTTTTGAGTGAATCGAAATGCCACATGTGCATGCCCCGTAAAACGGGGTTTGTCCGTCTTTTCTCTGGTTGTCGAGACTCAGAAAAGGAACGGGGCATGCGCTTTGCACCTAGCATCTTCGGGCAGCTTCTTGAACCCATCGATCGGCGTCAATTCCAAGCAATTGTGGATCGCCACGACGGGGATGCGTACGACAAATCGTTCAGAAGCTGGGATCATCTGGTGGCGCTGATCTATGCCCAGTTCTGCGGCAGCAGCAGCTTGCGTGGCCTGGAAGCCGGCTGGAACGCCAACAGCCAGCATCATTATCACCTGGGCAGCGGTCCGTTGATGCGTTCGACCTTGTCGGATGCCAACAGACGGCGTCCGGTCGCCATCTTTGCCGAGGCGTTCGGTCTGGTGGCGAACCTGCTCGACAGGCAAATGCGGCGCGAGGGCGAAGCAATGCTGCGGCTGATCGACTCGACCCCCATTCCGCTCGGCAAACTGTGCGATTGGGCCAAGTCGAACGGGCGCATTCGCGGCATGAAGGTGCATGTCGTCTATGACCCGAAGACCGACTGTCCGCGCGTCCTCGACATCACCGACGCCAACGTCAACGACGCCCAGGTCGGTCGCCAGATCACGATCGAAGCTGGAGCGACCTACGTGTTCGACAAGGGCTACTGCCATTATGGCTGGTGGACGGCGATCGCCGAAGCCGGATCGATCTTCGTGACGCGGCCCAAATCCAACATGAGGCTGGCGCTGCTGCGTGATCGCCCTATAGCCGAGCCGCAGGGCGACGGCTTCCTGGTTGTGGAAGACAGTGAGGTAAGCTTGGTCAGCAAGGCTGCTTGCAAGCTGCCGATGCGGCTGCGTCGCCTGCGCGTTCAGCGCGAAACGGGCGACACCATCACGCTTTTGACCAACGATCTGGAGCGCTCTGCCGTCGAGATTGGACGGCTTTACAAAGGCCGCTGGCACATCGAGCTTCTGTTCCGATGGATCAAGCAGCACCTCAAGATCCGCAAGTTCCTCGGCAACAACGGCAATGCAATCCGCCTGCAACTCTTTGCCGCAATGATCGCCTTTGCGCTGCTGCGCATTGTCGCGCGCACCCGCCGCGTCACTATTCCTATCTTGAGGTTCACAGAACTGGTCGCTCAATACTTGTTCGGGCGGCGGAAACTGCACACCATCGATAAGCCGCCACCGGTCAATCCAAGCCGACCAAGGGACCGAGCCTCTCCCAATCAGATGGCCTTCATTTATGAATAACTTTCCCCGGACAGCCCTGCCACGAGGGGGGAGATTGGCAGCTTCATGGGGGCGCGAAGGAACGCGGCCTTAGTTTCATTTCCCCGCTCTCAATCCCTCAAATCATCGCCAAGCCCGACTTGCGCCTCGGCGGCGGGAAGGCGCGGTCGATGTCGGCGAAATCTTCACGCGTAAGCTCGATGTCGAGCGCCGCAGCATTCTGGCGGATATGCTCCTGTTTGCTGGCCTTTGGAATGGCGATTACCCCGTCCTGTGCCATCACCCAGGCAAGTGCGATTTGCGCCGCTGTCACATCGTGGCGGGCGGCGATGGCTTCGAGGCTGGCGTTGCGCGCCAATACGCCCTGGTCGACCGGCGAATAGGCCATCAGCGGAATGCCGCGTTGCCGGCTCCAGGGCGCAAGGTCGAATTCGGGGCCACGCTGGGACAGATTGTAGAGGATCTGGTTGGTCTGGACGCCGTCGCCGGCCGGCAGACTGACCAGTTCCTCCATTTCATGGGTGTCGAAATTGCTGACGCCCCAGTGGCGGATCTTGCCGGCTTTTTTCAACGCTTCGAAGGCCTCGACCGTTTCCGCCAGCGGCACGCTGCCGGGCCAGTGCAGCAAATAGAGATCGATGCGGTCGGTGCGCAGATGCCTGAGGCTTGCCTCGCAGGCCGCCGGCACGCCGGTGCGCGAGGCGTTGGATGGCAGCACCTTGGAGACCAGGAACACCTCGTCGCGGCGCCCGGCAATGGCGTCGGCCACCACTTCCTCGGCGCCGCCGCTGGCATACATTTCGGCGGTGTCGATCAGCGTCATGCCGAGATCAAGCCCGAGCTTCAGCGCGTTGACATCTTCGGCATGGCTGCATGCGTCCTCGCCCATTCTCCAGGTGCCCTGACCAAGCACGGGAACGGCTTCGCCCGAGGGCAGTGTTGTGGTTCTTATCGTTGACGGCATGGCGCGCTCCAGTCGAGGCCCGATGGCAGCACACCCCCGCGGAGAAATCCAGATCAAAGTCCGTCCCGCGAGCTGCCTGATGCTACTTCACCGGATGAGCGGCCAGCCAATCCTGCATCTGCTTGATCTCGGCTTCCTGCGCCGCGATCACCGCTTCGGCCAGCTTGCGCATTTCCGGATCCTTGCCATTGGCAAGCTCAACCTTGGCCATGTCGATAGCCGCCTGGTGATGCGGGATCATGCCGCGGGCGAAATCGACATCGGCATTGCCGGAATATCCGATCGCCATCATCGCGCTATGCATCTTGTCCATCGCCGCCTTGTAGCTATCGGTCGAAGCACCCTGCGCGCCCATCGCACCCATGTCGTGCGCCCCCATGTCGTGCGCCCCCATGTCGTGTTTCGTCTCCTGGGCTTGCGACGGAATGCTTTCGAGGAAAACGGCAAGCAGCATTCCCGCCGCCATCAGCAGCAGCACGATCTTCTTGGCCAGCGTCATTCATGATTCTCCTTTTAAACGAATTCCTATCTGGGGACTTGGCTCAGAGTTTCAACGTCCTGAGCCGCAACGCGTTGGTGATCACCGAAACCGAGGACAGGCTCATCGCCGCTGCCGCAATCATCGGCGACAACAGCGTGCCGGTGAGCGGATAGAGCACGCCGGCGGCGACCGGCACACCAAGCAAATTGTAGAGGAAGGCGAAGAACAGGTTCTGGCGGATGTTGCGGATCGTCGCCTGGGCGAGCGTGTGGGCGCGGACGATGCCGTTGAGATCGCCCTTGACCAGCGTGATCCCGGCGCTTTCGACCGCGACATCGGCGCCGGTTCCCATGGCGATGCCGACATCGGCGGCGGCCAGCGCCGGCGCGTCGTTGACGCCATCGCCGGCCATGGCGACGCCGGCACCTTTGGCGCGCAACTCCTCGACCAGCGCGCTCTTCTGTTCCGGCAGCAGGCCGGCACGCACCTCGTCGATGCCGAGTTTGCTGGCGATGGCTTTCGCCGTGCGTTCGTTGTCGCCGGTCGCCATGATGATCTTCAGGCCGCGCTCGTGCAGCGCTTTGATCGCCTCCGATGTCGTCGTCTTGATCGGGTCGGCGACGGCGACGATGCCGGCCAGCTTGTTGCCGACGGCGACGAACATCGCGGTCTTGCCCTCTGCCTGCAACGCTTCGGCGCTGGTCGAGATGGCTGCGATATCGATGCCGAGAGCGGCCATCATCGCGGCGTTGCCGAGCGCCACCTTCTGTCCCGAGACCGTGCCGGAAACGCCCTTGCCGGTGACCGCTTCGAAACCGCCGGCGTCGGGAATCTTTACCCCGCGTTCCCGGGCGCCTTCGACTATCGCCTCGGCCAGCGAATGCTCGGAGCCTTTTTCGAGGCCGGCGACAAGGGCCAGCAGATCATCGTCCGCCATACCCTCGGCAGCGACGACGTCGGTCAATCTCGGCCGGCCTTCTGTCAAAGTGCCGGTCTTGTCGACGATCAGCGTGTCGACCGAGGCAAAGCGCTCGATCGCCTCGGCGTCCTTGATCAGCACGCCGGCATGCGCGCCGCGCCCTGTGGCGGTCATGATCGACATCGGCGTGGCAAGCCCCAGTGCGCAAGGACAGGCGATGATCAGCACCGAGACCGCCGAGACGATGGCAAAGATCAGGCTGGGTTGCGGCCCGAAGATCGCCCAGGCGATGAACGCAACGATCGCAACCACGACGACGGCGGGGACGAAATAGAAGGAGACGCGGTCGGCCAGACCCTGAATCGGCGCGCGCGAACGCTGCGCCTTGGCGACAAGCGCGACGATCCGCGCCAGCGTGGTTTCAGCGCCGATCCTCTCGGCGCGCATGATCAGCGAGCCGTTCTTGTTGAGCGTGCCGCCGGTAACGGAATCGCCTTGCGTCTTTTCGACCGGCAGCGGCTCGCCTGACAGCATCGATTCGTCGATCGAAGAGCGGCCTTCCAGCACGATGCCGTCGACCGGCACGGCGTCACCTGGGCGGATGCGCAGGCGGTCGCCGGCCTTGACCGTGTCGAGCGGCACGTCGTTTTCGGAACCGTCCTCGCCGATCAGCCGCGCGGTCTTCGGCGCGAGGTCGAGCAGCGCGCGGATCGCCGAGCCGGTTTTTTCACGGGCGCGCAATTCCAGCACCTGGCCGAGGAAAACCAGCGCCACGATGACGGCGGCCGCCTCGAAATAGACCGGGACCGTGCCCCCATGACCGCGGAACTGGTGCGGAAACAGATCCGGGAATAGCGCGGCGGCGACGCTGTAGAGATAGGCGGCACCAACGCCGAGCGAAATCAGCGTCCACATGTTGGGGCTGCGGTTGAGAACCGAATCCCAGCCGCGATGGAAGAAAGGAAAAGCCGCCCACAATACAACCGGGCTGGCCAGCGCCAATTCCACCAAGATCTTGGTGGAATCGTCGATGAAGGCGCTAAACGTCAGGCCGAGCATCGGCGCCATGGCGAAGATCAGCAATGGCACCGACAGCGCGGCGCTCACCCAAAAGCGCCTGGTGAAATCGACCAGTTCCGGGTTCGGGCCCTCGTCGCCGGTCGGCACGCCCATCGGCTCCAGCGCCATGCCGCAAATCGGGCAGGCGCCTGGCTTGTCGCGGACGATTTCGGGGTGCATCGGGCAAGTGTATTGCGTGCCTTTCGGCATCGCCTGCGGCTCCGGCCTGTCGCCAAGATACTTTGCCGGCTCCGCCTCGAATTTCACCTTGCAACCGGCCGAGCAGAAATAGAAGCCCTGGCCTTGATGCCGGGAAAAGTGCTTCGCGGCGGCACGCTCGACACGCATGCCGCAGACCGGGTCGGTGGCGGCGATATAGTTTTCCGGCTCGGCGGTGAATTTCGAACGGCAGCGCTCGCTGCAGAAATGATAGCGATGGCCGCCATGCTCGGCTGTCGGCTTGCCGGCGGCCGGATCGACGGTCATGCCGCAGACCGGATCGCGAATCACAGCGTCGGCGACGGATGGAGCCGCTTTCGGCGCACAGCAGCCGCTATGCGGGTGATGGTCGTGGCCGGGATGGGTCATGCGGAAAAGGCCTCTCTGTCTCGAACTTGCAACGGAGGTAGTGCTTCCAGTGACTGGAAGGTCAAGGCCCAATTTCGGCATATTGGGCTGTGGCGCATGCCGCACGGCCAGGGCGGAAAATCCCGCAACCAAACCGCTCTTGGGCTTGGCAACCTCGTCCAGCAAGACCATCTATCAGCTGCGGCAGGAGACGATGATACGGTTTCGACTCCCGGGAAGAGCGTGTCCGTCCGCCCCATACCCAGCGCCACGAAAACGCGCTATAGACGCCGCCAAAACGGCGAGGCCGAACGGCACTTATGGCAAGAATCTCTCTTAAGCTCGATGAACTGATCGACGGCGAAGCCTTGCGCCGCGAGATGAGCGCGCTGACAGCGGCTACGGCAGGCGACGGCTCCGGCAAGGCAGCGCGTGCCGGTGTTCTCCAGCTTCTCAAGGGCAGGCTAGCCGCCGGCCGCAGCATCGCCGAACGCATGCTGATGGACGACGGCAGCGGCACTGCCTGCGCCGCCCGGCTGTCGCATCTCATGGACGAAACCATCCGCGCGCTCTACGAGTTCGCCGCCACCCACGTCTATCGCGTCAAAAATCCGTCATCGGCCGAACGCATGGCCGTCGTCGCGGTCGGCGGCTATGGCCGCGGCACGCTGGCGCCGGGATCCGATATCGATCTGCTCTTCCTGCTGCCCTACAAGCAGACGCCATGGGGCGAGCAGATCGTCGAATACATGCTCTACGTGCTGTGGGACCTGGGACTGAAGGTCGGCCACGCCACCCGCAACATCGATGAATGCCTGCGGCAGTCGCGCACCGACATCACCATCCGCACCTCGATCCTGGAGGCGCGTTTCCTGTGGGGCGAGCAGAAGCTCTATGACGAGCTCTTGCAGCGCTTCGACCGCGAGGTGGTGCGCACGACCGGACCTGAATATGTCCAGGCCAAGCTTGCCGAACGCGACGAGCGTCATGCCAAGGCCGGCGAAAGCCGCTATCTGGTCGAACCCAACGTCAAGGACGGCAAGGGCGGCCTGCGCGACCTGCAGACGCTGTTCTGGATCGGCAAGTATTTCTACCGGGTCCGCACCGGCGAGCAACTGGTCGACAAGGGCGTCTTCACCGGCACCGAATACCGGGAATTCCAGAAGGCCGAGGACTTCCTGTGGGCGGTGCGCTGCCACATGCATTTCCTCACCGGCAAGGCCGAAGAACGGCTGCATTTCGACATCCAGCGCGAGATCGCCGAGCGGCTGGGCTACACCACACATCCGGGCCTGTCGGCGGTCGAACGCTTCATGAAGCATTACTTCCTCGTCGCCAAGGACGTCGGCGATCTGACCCGCATCTTCTGCGCGGCGCTCGAGGAAGAGCAGGCCAAGCATGTGCCGGGCTTCAACCGCATCTTCCTCACCTTCTCGCGCCGCAAGCGCAAGCTTGCCGGCACGTCAGATTTCATTGTCGACAACCATCGCATCAACATCGCCGACGACCTGGTGTTCGAGCGCGATCCGGTCAATCTCTTGCGGCTGTTCTGGTTCGCCGACAGGCACGGGCTGGAATTTCACCCCGATGCGCTGAAGCTGCTGACCCGATCGCTCGGCCTCGTCGGCAAGGCGCTCAGGCGCGACGAGGAAGCCAACCGGCTGTTCCTCGACATACTGACGTCGGACCGCAATGCCGAACTCAATCTCAGGCGCATGAACGAGGCGGGACTGCTGGCAAAGCTGATCCCGGATTTCGGCAAGATCGTCGCCATGATGCAGTTCTCGATGTACCACCACTATACGGTGGACGAGCACCTGATCCGCTGTATCGGCGTGCTGGCCGAGATCGAGCGTGGCGACGGTGAAAAGATCCACCCGCTTGCCCACTCGCTGATGCCTGGGCTGAAGAAAAGCCGCGAGGCGCTCTATGTCGCAGTGCTGCTGCACGATATCGCCAAGGGCCGGCCGGAGGACCATTCCGAAGCGGGCGCCCGGATCGCGCGGCGCATCTGCCCGCATATGGGGCTGTCGGCGGCCGACACCGAAACGGTTGCCTGGCTGGTCGAGAACCATCTGGCCATGTCGATGACGGCGCAGACCCGCGACCTCAACGACCGCAAGACGATCGAGGACTTTTCCGCGATCGTGCAGTCGGTCGAACGGTTGAAGCTGCTGCTAGTGCTAACCGTCTGCGATATCAGAGGCGTCGGGCCTGGCGTCTGGAACGGCTGGAAAGGGCAGTTGCTGCGCACGCTCTACTACGAAACCGAATTGCTGTTGACCGGCGGGTTTTCGGAGGTGTCGCGTGCGATGCGCACCGCAGCCGCCCGCGAAAATCTGGCCGAGGCGCTCGCCGATTGGCCGGAAAAGGCCCGCAAGCGCTATGTCGCCAAGCACTATGAGAATTATCTGCTGGCGGTCGATCTCGCCGACCAGATTCGCCACGCCGAATTCATCCGCGAGGCGGATGCGGCGGGCAAGAAGCTCGCCACCATGATCAAGACCCATCAGTTCGAGGCGGTGACCGAGATCACCGTGCTGGCGCAGGACCATCCCCGCCTGCTGTCGGTGATTGCCGGCGCCTGTGTGGCAGCCGGCGGCAACATTGTCGACGCGCAGATCTTCACCACCTCCGACGGCCGCGCGCTGGACACCATCCTGATCTCGAGGGAATTCGACCGCGACGAGGACGAACGCCGACGCGCCGAACGCGTCGGCCGTCTGATCGAGGACGTGCTGTCGGGCAAGAGCTGGCTGCCGGAGATGATCGAGAAGCGCACCAAGCCGCGGCGCGGCGCCAAGGTCTTCCGCATCCAGCCGCGGGCCGAAATCCGCAACACGCTGTCGAACCGGTTCTCGGTGATCGAGGTCGAGGGGCTGGATCGGCCGGGCCTGCTGTCCGAGATCACCGGGGCGTTGTCCGACCTGTCGCTCGACATCGCCTCGGCCCACATCACCACCTTCGGCGAAAAGGTCATCGACACCTTCTATGTCACCGATCTCACCGGCCAGAAGATCGACAGCCCGACGCGCATGGCTACCATCCAAAACAGGCTGATTGTGGTCCTCGAAGGCACCGTGCCCGAGCGCGGCGGCAAGGCCAAGGCCGCCGCCGAGTGACAGCCACCATTCATTTGTCCCAATCCTGCAGGCAGTCTCCAGACGCATGAGCCTTGTCAAAAAGTTCGCGACGGTCGCTTCCGGCACGCTGATGAGCCGTGCTCTCGGCTTCGGCCGCGAGATGCTGATGGCGGCCGCGCTCGGCACCGGGCCGATCGCCGACGCCTTCAACGCCGCCTTCCAGTTTCCCAACACCTTCCGCCGGCTGTTTGCCGAAGGCGCCTTCAACGCCGCCTTCGTGCCGCTCTTCGCCAAGGAGATCGAGACCCACGGCACCGATGGCGCCAAGCGCTTTTCCGAAGAGGTGTTCGGCGTGCTGTTCACGGCGCTGCTGGCGCTGACCATCGCCATGGAACTGGCGATGCCGCTGATCGTGCGCTACCTGGTGGCGCCGGGCTTTGCCGATTCGCCGGGAAAGTTCGAGATGACGGTCGGGCTTGCGACCATCATGTTTCCCTATCTGATCTGCATGTCGCTCGGCGCCATGATGGCCGGCATGCTGAATTCGCTGCGCCGCTATTTCGCCGCCGCTGTGGCGCCGGTGTTCCTCAACATTATCCTGATCGGCGTGCTCGCCTATGCCTGGCACAAGGGATCGGACGCGCGCAGCGTTGGCTTCGCACTGGCCTGGGGGGTGCTGGCCGCGGGGCTGGTGCAACTGGCGATCGTCTGGGTCGCGGTGCGACATGCCGGCATCTCGATCGGCTTTCGCCGGCCTAGGATGACGCCCAATGTCAAGCGGCTGCTGATCCTGGCGCTGCCGGCGGCGATCACCGGCGGCATCACCCAGATCAACCAGTTGATCGGCACCGCAATCGCCTCGGCGCAGGACAGCGCGGTGTCGTCGCTCGCCTATGCCGATCGCATCTACCAGCTGCCGCTCGGCGTCGTCGGCATCGCCGTCGCCATCGTGCTTCTGCCCGAACTGTCGCGAGCGCTGAAGTCAGGCAACCTGATCGAGGCGGCCAATCTGCAGAACCGGTCGGTGGAGTTCACGCTGTTCCTGACCTTGCCGGCGGCGGCGGCACTGCTGGTCATGGCGGAGCCGATCGTCGGGCTGGTCTACGAACGCGGCGCGTTTGCCGCCAACAACTCGACGCCGATCGTGGCGGCGATCCTGGCGATCTTCGGCTTGGGGCTGCCGGGCTTCGTGCTGATCAAGGCGTTCACCCCCGGCTATTTCGCCCGCGAGGACACGCGCACGCCGATGATCTTCGCCGCCATCTCGGTGGCGGTGAACATCACCACCGCGCTGACGCTGTTTCCGCAGATGGGCGCGCCGGGTATCGCCGTCGCCTCGGCCGTCGCCGGCTGGGTCAATGCGCTGATGCTGCTCGGCGTGCTGATCCGGCGCGGCCATTGGGGCCGCGACGTACAGCTCATGAGACGCATCCCACGGCTGGTGCTGTCGGCGGCGGTGATGGCGGCGGCGCTGTATTTTGCCGAGCACTGGTTTGCCGCCCAACTGGCTTCCGGCTCGCCGCTGGTGGTCAAGACTGCAACGCTGCTTGGGCTCGTCGCCGGCGGGGCGCTGCTTTATTTCGTTACCGCCTTCGTCACCGGGGGGGCGGATTTCGGCATGATCCGGCGCAGTATCAGGCGGAAGGGGCCTGCGCCGACTAGGGAATAGACTCCAGATCCGTAAACCTGACCGTAGCGAACCCGTCGACGAGCATCAGTCTTCGCCGGACAATTCGTCGTAGACCGAGCGCGGCAGCGGGTTGCGGGCCTGCTCGCTCAGCTCAATACCGAACTCGGCCCGGAGCCGTGCCGCTGTCTCCAGTGGCGTCTCGCGGCCATGTCGGCGCTCCAAAGCTTTCTCGTTGGTGATGGTCATCCATTTCTCATCAGGTCGTTTGAAGAATATGGTCCACCCTATCACGCATATCGATGTCGGCGCCGCCCCTCATTGCCCTGCCGGGCATTTCTCCCCGTAAACGGGGAGAAAGTAGCTGGCCGCAATGTCGGCGCCCCTCCTGCAAGTTGGCGATTGGCGAAACCGGTGATGACGGCGTTTTCTCCCCGTCTCTATACGGGGAGAAATGTCCGGCAGGACAATGAGGGGCGGCATCGGCCTGTCGAGCCAAACGAAAGTGCGATGCCCCGAACAATATTGAACAAGCAATCCGACATGAAGCGCCGCGATCGCTGTCGGCCCCTTGATCGTCTCCTCGCTCTCGTCCATAAGCGCGCCGTCGCAAGACTTTCGCCGCGCGCGAAACGGCCCTCCACAAGCCAGGGAACACCATGACTGACGCCAATCAGCCCGCTTTCAAGCCACTCGTCTTTTCCGGCGTCCAGCCGACCGGCAATCTGCACCTCGGCAACTATCTCGGCGCCATCAAGAAATTCGTCGCCCTGCAGGACACCTCCGACTGCATCTATTGCGTCGTCGACCTGCATTCGCTGACCGCGCAGCTTGTCCATGAGGATCTCAAGGACCAGACGCGTGCGATCACCGCGGCGTTTCTCGCCTCCGGCATCGACCCGAAGAAGCACATCGTCTTCAACCAGTCGCGGGTCATGCAGCACGCCGAGCTTGCCTGGATCTTCAACTGCGTGGCCCGCATCGGCTGGATGAACCGGATGACGCAGTTCAAGGACAAGGCCGGCAAGGATCGCGAGAACGCCTCGCTCGGGCTGCTTGCCTATCCGAGCCTGATGGCGGCCGACATCCTCGTCTACCGCGCCACCCATGTGCCGGTCGGCGACGACCAGAAGCAGCATCTGGAGCTGACACGCGACATTGCGCAAAAATTCAACAACGACTTTTCCGACCGCATCGCCGGCCTTGGCGTCGGCGTCGAAATGAAGGTCGGCGAGGAGACGGTGAACGGCTTTTTCCCGCTTACCGAACCGATCATCGGCGGACCCGCGGCGCGCATCATGTCGCTGCGCGACGGCTCGAAGAAGATGTCGAAGTCGGATCCGTCGGACCTGTCGCGCATCAATCTGACCGACGATGCCGACAGCATCTCGAAGAAAATCCGCAAGGCCAAGACCGACCCGGAGGCTTTGCCTGGCGAATTGGACGGCCTGGCCGGCCGGCCGGAAGCCGAAAACCTGGTCGGTATCTATGCGGGTCTCGCCGAGATCTCGAAAGAGGCGGTGCTGAAGGAGTTCGGCGGCCAGCAGTTTTCGGTGTTCAAGCCGGCGCTGGCCGACCTTGCCGTGGAAAAGCTGGCGCCGGTCGCCGGCGAAATGCGCCGCATTTCCGGCGATCGCGCCTATGTCGATGCAGTGCTGAGCGACGGCGGCGAGCGGGCCGGCCTGCTGGCCGAGGCGACGATGAAGACCGTGCGCGACATCATCGGCCTGCTGCAGGATTAATCTGCAGCCAATATTGCTACATCCGCCGGTCGCTTGCGGCCGGGCTGTGGCGGTGGCAGATTGCGACCGAAACCATCGAAGGTAGAAAATGGTCTCCAAACGCCTCAGCCGCGAAGCCGGCCATCGCCGCAAGTTTTTGGCGATCATCGACGACACGCCCGAATGCGAACGGGCCGTCGTCTACGCCTCGAAGCGCGCGCAGAGCACCAGTGGCGTGCTGGTGCTGCTCTATGTGATCGAGCCGGACGATTTCCAGCATTGGCTGGGTGTCGAGAAGATCATGCGCGAGGAGGCTACCGCCACCGCGCGCGCCGCACTGGACAGCTATGCCAACAAGGTGCGCCAGAAGCTCGGCATCGAGCCGGAACTCGTGGTGCGCGAAGGCAAGCCGACGGAAGAGATCCACAAATTGATCGAGGAGGACCAGGATATCGCCATCCTCGTGCTGGCCGCCGGCGCCGGCAAGGAGGGGCCGGGGCCGCTGGTCGGCGCGGTCGCCGGCAAGGGCGCCGCCTTCCCGATCCCGGTGACAGTGGTGCCGCAGAACCTGTCGGACGAAGAAATCGACAGCCTGGCCTGAGGTGTGCTGATATTCGAGTGAGGCCGGCCTGCGAACGGCGGCTTCCTGCGCTTCCGGTGCGGCGCGGTAGAAGAAAAAACATTCTCTCGGGTGGCAGTTCCGGCGCTGCGTTTCGCTTGAATGTCCTGCCGATAGGGCCTATTTAGAATTATTCCAAACTATCTGCCCGAACGGGCTCGGAGACGTCCATGTTCATCCAGACCGAATCGACGCCAAATCCGGCGACATTGAAGTTCCTGCCCGGCAAGGAAGTGCTCGTAGAAGGCACTGCCGATTTCCGCGATGCCGACAGCGCTGCCGCGGCTTCGCCGCTGGCCGGCCGGCTGTTCGAGATCCCCGGCGTCACCGGCGTCTTCTTCGGCTATGATTTCGTCACCGTGACCAAGGACGGCCCCGACTGGCAGCATCTGAAGCCGGCGATCCTCGGCGCCATCATGGAACATTTCATGTCCGGCGCTCCTGTCATGGCCAGGGCCGGCCCCGCCGCCGAAACCAGCCAGACCGGCGAATTCTACGACAAGGCCGACGAGGAACTGGTCATCACCATCAAGGAACTGCTCGACACACGGGTGCGCCCGGCCGTCGCCCAGGACGGTGGCGACATCACCTTCCGCGGCTTCGAGAACGGCACCGTGTTCCTGCACATGAAGGGCGCCTGCGCTGGCTGCCCGTCATCGACGGCGACGTTGAAGCACGGCATCCAGAACCTGCTCCGGCATTTTGTGCCCGAGGTGCAACAGGTCGAACAGGTCTCTTGAGAGACAAACGTCCAGGAACAATCCGCACTCGAGCAAAAACAAAAAACCGGGCCAAATTGCCCGGTTTTCTGTTTTGGGACGTCAGTTGTTGCCTAGACGGTCCGCGTATGAGCTTTAGAGAACGATGACCTTGGCGCCGACGGAGGTGCGGTCGTAAAGGTCGATGATGTCCTGGTTCATCAGCCGGATGCAGCCCGACGACATCGCCTTGCCGATCGAGTTCCACTCCGGGCTGCCATGCAGGCGGTAGCCTGAATCGCCGCCCTTGTTGAACAGATACAGGGCGCGCGCGCCGAGTGGGTTGGTCAATCCGGGATCCATTCCGCCAGCAAATTTGGCGAGTTCCGGCTGGCGCTTGATCATCGCCGAAGGCGGCGTCCAGGTCGGCCATTCGCGCTTCGCCGCGATGCGGGCGGTGCCGCGCCATTCAAAACCCTCGCGACCGACGCCGATGCCGTAACGCATCGCCTCGCCGCCGCCCATGACGTAGTAGAGAAACTTGTTCTGGGTATCGACGACGATGGTGCCCGGCTTTTCACCGGTGTCGTAGCTCACCACCTGCCGGCGGTACTTGAATGGCACCTTTTCGATCGGAATGCGCGGCAGTTTATAACCTGCATCGGTCATCGGGCCATAGTTGTTGGTGAAGATCTGCGAGCCGATGGTGCTGCAACCAGCAATTGCCGTCGACAGCGCTAGTGCGGCGACGATTGCGAATGACTTCATGCGCATGAAAAGGTCCGATGCCCCGCCCGAAAAGATAGCGGCACGAGACGGCCGCCTTGTCGCCATCATTCATGCTGGCATTTGCTTTGCTTGCCAAGCGGGCGATGCCTATATGGAGGGGCTTACATGCCGGTAGGTCGGTAACTGTGGCTTTTCGGCAACGGCTCTCATAAGATTATGTAGGAAATTCAATGGGGCGGTCCGCCAAGCCGCCGGAAGTTAGGGAACCAATCATGAATGTCGGAGATGCCGCTCAGCGTTCCGGCCTGCCGGCCAAGACCATTCGCTACTATGAGGAGATCGGCCTGATCCGTCCCGCACGCGCCGGCAATGGCTACCGCGACTATTCGGGCGACGATATCCACCGGCTGACTTTTCTGCGCCGCGCGCGCAATCTCGGCTTTTCCATCGACGACTGCCGCCAGTTGATGGCGCTGTACCAGGATCGCAGCCGCGCCAGCCATGACGTGCGCGAGATCGCCGCCGCGCATGTGACGGCAATCGAGGAGAAGGTGCGCGAATTACAGTCGATGCGCTCGACCCTGCAGAAGCTGATCCATGCCTGCCACGGTGACGACAGGCCGGACTGCCCGATCCTTGACGATATTGCAGGGGCGTCCTCGCCAGGTGATGAAGTCGTTCCCGCACAGATGTGAAGGTTGCGCGGCTAGCGCTAGCCGTTTTGCACGTTGGGTTTTCCGGCGATCAAGAGGTACCGTCGACACGCTCGGCTATAGCGAATGCCTGCAGGTTCCTTGCCTTGCCGTGGTCTGCTTCGGCGTTGGCGATAATCGAGAAGAACGCCGCACGTGCGATGTCCTTCTTTGACGCATTCGGGTGTTCCTTCCTGGCCGCTTTGATCAATTGCTTGGGTGCCATGTCAGGCGTCACGACCCGCATCAGGGTGTCGGCTACCGCCTGCATCTCCTCCGCGTTCATCATCCACACTCCCTAGAGCCACCCGCATTCGCACCGTATCTCATATTGCTAATGTGTGGAACTTGCGGTGTCCATTTGAGTAGCAAGATTTCACGTAAAAACCACATTTCAGCGCGCTTGGGTGCCTCCCAGAAAACGGGTTCAAACCGTGAACAAAGTCTGGCATGATGCCGCCATGCCAATCATCTCACCGATTCCTCTCAATCCGCTGATCGACGGCCGCCAGTCTGAGCGCGCCATGCTGGTCAGGCGCGGCGTGCAGCGGCTGCTCAGGGAGATGGGCGCGCATGTGCTGCCGGAACTGTCACTGGCGACCGGGCGCCGCGCCGACCTCGTCGCGCTGACCCGCCAGGGCGACATCTGGATCATCGAGATCAAGTCCTCGATCGAGGATTTCAGGATCGACCGCAAATGGCCGGATTATCGCCTGCACTCCGACCGGTTCTTCTTTGCCACTCATCCCGGCGTACCCTCGGAAATTTTTCCGCAGGAATGCGGTTTTATCCTTTCCGACGGCTACGGTGCCGAAATCCTGCGCGATGCGCCCGAGCACCGCATGGCGGCGGCGACGCGCAAGGCGCTGATGCTGAGGATCGCACGGGCCGGCGCAGCGCGGCTGCTGGCGGCTGAACTCGCCGGTGTGGCGGTGCCGGCGCTGGAGGGCGAGAGCGAATAGAGGGTTTCGGATTCCCCTGTAACGTTTGCGCTGCCCCTCATCTGCCTGCCGGCATCTTCTCCCCGTGAACGGGGAGAAGGGACGCTGGCCGCGACCTCGGCACCCGTTCTGCAACGCTGGAGATTGGCGAAATCCTTTGCGAAGGCGTCTTTCTCCCCGTCTCAATACGGGGAGAAATGACCCTCCGCAGCTGCTGCGGAGAACGGGCAGGGCAATGAGGGGCGCGCGACGTTCGGCTACTCTTCGTCCTCGTCCGCCCCATTCGCCGCCGGCGCCATCAGCAGCACGGCGGCGCCGAGGATGGCGGCGATGAAGGAGCCGGCGAGGATGCCGACTTTCACAGCGTCCTGCAGCTCGACATTGCTGGCGAAGGCGAGCAGGCCGATGAACAGGCTCATGGTGAAACCGATGCCGCAGAGCAGCGAAATGCCGACCATATGCAGCCAGCCGGCATTGACGGGCAGATCGGCGAGGCCGAGCCGGATGGCCAGCGCGGAAGAACCGAACACGCCGACCAGCTTGCCGGCGACGAGGCCGGCGGCGACGCCCAGTGTCAGCGGCTCGACCAGGGTGGCTGCGCTGAGGCCGGCGAACGGGACGCCGGCATTGGCAAAGCCGAAGATCGGGACGACGACGAAGGCCACTATTCTGTGCAAGCCGTGCTCGAGCTGGTGCAGCGGGGAATCCTCTGAATCCCGGCTGATGCCCGGGGTGATTTTCAAAGGTATGGTCAGGGCCAGCGCCACGCCGGCGAGCGTGGCATGGACGCCCGATTTCAGCACCAGGACCCATAGGACGACACCAAGCAGGAGATAGGGCAGCAGCGTCAGCACCTTCATGCGGTTGAGCCCGATTAGCAGAGCGATGACCGCGAAGGCAGCGCCGAGATAGGCGAGCGACAGGCCGCTCGTGTAGAACACCGCAATGATGATGACGGCGCCAAGGTCGTCGATGATGGCGAGCGCGGTGAGGAAGACCTTCAGCGACCCCGGCACGCGGCTGCCGAGCAGTGACAGCACGCCAAGCGCAAAGGCGATGTCGGTGGCGGTCGGGATCGCCCAACCGGACAGGGCGGCTGGATTGTCGCGGTTGATGGCGACATAGACAAGCGCCGGCACCAGCATGCCGCCGGCAGCGGCGATGCCGGGCAGGGCGCGGCGGGGCCAGGTCGAGAGCTGGCCGTCCAGCATCTCGCGCTTGATCTCGAGGCCGACCAGCAGGAAGAACACGGCCATCAGGCCGTCATTGATCCAGTGCGATACGCTGAGCGGTCCCAGATAGGCGTGAAGGGCGTCGAAATAGGTTTCGGCCAGCGGCGAATTGGCGACGACCAGCGCCAATGCCGCGGCTGCCATCAGGACGATGCCGCCTGCCGCCTCGCTGGCGACGAATTCGCGAAAAATGGAGATCGGCCGCGGCTTCTGGTCCTGCATGTCGTCTCCGTCGTGTCGGCCGAAAGGGCCGGTGTCGCATCGTGCGATGATGCGCAACCGCCGATGGCAGGGCAAGCCTCTACAGCGCGGCGTATCTTTTGGGCGCGCAAAGGACGCTGTAGCACCTTGATTTGCGCGTGATGCCCGCTATTCGCCGACGCGACCCTTCGGTTCGGTCAGGTGTTAGCGCGGCGCGCGTTTGGCGAGTATCCGCTGCAGCGTGCGGCGATGCATGTTGAGCCGGCGCGCCGTCTCGGAGACGTTGCGGTCGCACATTTCGTAGACGCGCTGGATGTGTTCCCAGCGCACGCGGTCGGCCGACATCGGGTTTTCAGGCGGTGCGGCGCGTTCGCCCGCAGTGCGGGTAAGAGCCGCGAAAACCTCGTCGGCATCGGCCGGTTTCGACAGATAGTCGATGGCTCCCAGCTTCACCGCCGTAACCGCGGTGGCGATGTTGCCATAGCCGGTGAGGATGACGGCGCGGGCGTCGTCGCGCTTCTCGCGGATGGCGGCGACGACGTCGAGGCCGTTGCCGTCGGCGAGCCGCATGTCGACCACCGCGTAGGCTGGCGGATTGGCGCGCGCCTTGGCTACCGCCTCCTCGACACTCTCGGCCGTCTCGACCACGAAACCCCTGCTTTCCATGGCGCGGGCAAGGCGCGTGAGGAACGGCCTGTCGTCGTCGACGATCAGCAGCGAGGTGTCCTCGCCCTCAACCATTGCGCCAATCGTTTCGTCGCCGTTCATCGTCTTCTAAATTCCTGCTGCCCGATTTTTACGCAGATATAGTTTGGCAGCGCTATTGTCCAATTCAAGCCGTGTCAAACATGGTGGCCGAAGCCGATTCAGGATTGAGGAAGACGCTGCGCGGCCACGATATCCGCACGACGGCGCCCTCGCCCGGCTCGTTTGAATTGCGGAAATCGAGCGTGGCGCCCGAGCGCTCAAGCAGGGTTTTGGCGATGAACAGCCCCAGTCCCAGCCCGCCGCCGGCCTCGGTGCCCTGGCGCGTCGACATATAGGGCTCGCCGATGCGATCGATGATCTCGGGAGGAAAGCCCGGCCCATCGTCGGTGATCGAGAAGGTGACCGTGGCCTCGTTCCAGCTCCAGCGCACGGTGACGCTCTTGCGGGCAAAATCGACGGCGTTCTCGACCAGATTGCCGAGGCCGTAGATGACGCCGGGATTGCGCCGTCCCACCGGCTCGGGGCCGATGCGCTCGCCGGGGCGAAGCTTGATCGAGATGCCGAAATCACGGTGCGGGGCCGTCATCTCCTCGACCAGCGAGGTCAGCGGCAGGCGGGAGAGATGCGCCTCGCCCTCGGAGGACAGGCTGGTGAGGCGTTTGAGGATCTCGCGGCAACGCTCGCTCTGCGAGCGTAGCAGCGTCACGTCCTCGCCGTATTTCGGATCGTTGCGGAGCGCCTTCTCCATCTCCTTGGCAACCAGCGTGATGGTGGCGAGCGGCGTGCCGAGCTCATGCGCGGCGGCGGCGGCAAGGCCGTCCAGCGCCGACAAATGCTGCTCGCGCTGCAGCACCAGTTCGGTGGCGGCAAGCGCGTTGGCGAGCAGCCGGGCTTCCTCGGCGACGCGGAAGGCGTAGATCGCGGTGAAGGCGACCGAGGAAAACACCGCCATCCACATGCCGGCGACGTAAATGAACGGCATCTCCAGCGGCGCGCCCTCGTACCAGGGCAGCGGCAGATGGAAGAACACCAGCAGGCTCGCCGCCACCATCACCAGCGCGCCGAGGATGGCGGTCAGGCGCAGCGGCAGCGACGTCGCCGAGATGACCACGGGCACGGTGACCAGCACCGAAAATGGGTTGGTGAGGCCGCCGGTCAGGTAGAGCAGACCGGCAAGCTGCAGGCTGTCGATGGTCAGGATGGCGAAAGCCTGCAACGGGGTCAGCCGATGCGCCGCCGGATACCGGAAGGTCAGCAACAGGTTCATCCAGGCCGAACAGGCGATCAGCGCGAAACAGAGACTCACCGGCAGCGGGAATTTCAGCCCGTAGGCAACGACAAGAACCGCCAGGCTCTGGCCGACAATGGCAAGCCAGCGCAGCCTGATCAGCGTGTTGAGGCGCAGCCGCTGGCTTTGCTGGAAGTCGGGCGCCCGCAGGATGTTTATCATGGCCAAGGATTATAGCCGGAAAAGGATAAAGGCTAGCTCCCCCGCGGTTTGGCGCGGCTGGTGGCGGTGGCGAGAAGCGGGTTCTCCGGCCAGACATGCCGGGGATAGCGACCACGCATCTCGGCCCGCACATCGGCCCAGGAGCCGCGCCAGAAACCGGGCAGGTCACGCGTCGTCTGGATCGGCCGGTGCGCCGGCGACAATAGCTCGAGCGTCAGCGGCACGCTGCCGTTGGCGATTGCCGGATGCCGGTCGAGACCGAACAGCTCCTGGACGCGGATCGCCAGCACCGGCCATTCACCGTCATAGCGGATCGGCACCCGGCTGCCGGACGGAGCGTCGAAATGGGTCGGCGCCAGCGCCTCGATCCGGCGCTGCAGATCGTGCGGCACCAATGCCATCAGGCCCGTCGAAAGCACGCCCGGATCGATCGCGGCAAAGGACGCCGCGCCGGAAAGGAAGGGCAGCAGCCAGTCGTCGAGGCGGTCGATGAGCGCCGCGTCGGAAACATCTGGCCAGGGCACGCCAAGACCGCGATACAGCCAGCCGAGCCGTTGGCGCAGCGTTTCCGCCTCTTTGCCCCATGGCAACAGCGACAGCCCGTGTTGGCGCAAGGCGTCGAGGATGGCGCGATCGGCGGCGGCGCCGGCCGGCGCCGGCAGCATGCGTTCGGACAGGGTGATGGCGCCGAGGCGAACGGTTTCACGCACGCGCACCGCGCGCCGGTCGCGGTCGAAACTGGTTTCGCGGTTTGTCTCGATTTTTTGCGCAAGCGAAGCGCGAATGTCGGCCTCGTCTATCGCCGCCGCTGCGGTAATGCGGGCGTTCTGCGCCTTGCCCTGCAGATCGGCGACGACGAGCCAGGTTTGGCCCGCCAACGGGTCGGCGGCGTCGAGTATGGCGCCCGAACCGTTGGCCAGCACGAAACGGCCGCGCTCGCCGCGCGCCTTGGCGACGCGGTCCGGCCAGGCATGAATGAGGAGAGCGCCGGCGGCGCTACCCTCCCCCTTGAGGGGGTCCGAAGGACGGGCGAGACCCGTGGCTCGCCCCGGCACGTCCATCCGCGAAGCGGAGCGGGGTGGGGTCATGTCGGGCACGCCATCGGCGACCCCACCCCGTCTCCCTCGCTTCGCTGCGCTCGGCTCGCTCGCCGACCCTCCCCTCGAGGGGGAGGGTAAGGCCAGCCGTTCGGCGAGTTGCCGCGCGGCGGTGGCGCGCGGCGATCTTTCGGATCGGAACCGCATCAGCCGCCGTTCGAGGTCGGCGCCTTCGCCGCCCAGGCCACGCTCGGTGAGCAGCACGGCAAGCATGGCCGCCTCGAACGCCTGGCCGGTGCTTGCCGCCTCGGCGACCATGTGAGCCAGCCGTACCGGCAGTGCCAGCCAGCGCATCGCAGCACCCGATTGCGTCAGGCGCCCTGCCTCGTCAATGGCGTCGAGCGCACGAAGCAGCGCCCTTGCCTCACTGAGTGCCGGGGCCGGCGGCGGGTCGAGAAAGGAGAGGCTCGACGGGTCGGCGACACCGAAGGCGGCGCAATCGAGCAGAAGTCCGGAAAGGTCAGCCTCGAGGATTTCCGGCGGCGTGAAGGCGGGAAGTGCCGCAGTCTGCTCGGCCCGCCACAGCCGGACGGCGACGCCCGGCTGCGTGCGGCCAGCGCGGCCGGCGCGCTGGTCGGCGGAGGCTTTGCTGACCCGCACCGTCTCCAGCCGCGTCAGGCCGCTGGCCGGCTCGTAGCGCGGCAGGCGCGACAAGCCGGAATCGATGACGACGCGCACGCCGTCGATGGTAATCGAGGTCTCGGCGATCGAGGTCGCCAGCACCACCTTGCGGCGGCCGGACGGCGCCGGCTTGATGGCGGCGTCCTGCGCCTTGTTATCGAGCATGCCATAGAGCGGCACGATGTCGGTGTCGGCGCTGACGCGGCCTTGCAGCCGCTCGGCAGTGCGTTCGATCTCGCGTTGGCCGGGCAGGAAGGCGAGCACGCTGCCGCTCTCCTCGGCAAGGGCCGCGCGGATCGCCTTGGCCATGGCGTCCTCGATGGCGATGCCGGCCGGCCGCTCGTCGTAGCGGATGTCGACAGGAAAGGCGCGGCCCTCGCTCTCGACCACGGGGGCGCTGGAAAGCAGCCGCGCGACGCGCGCGCCGTCGAGCGTCGCCGACATGACCAGCAATCGCAGATCGGGCCTCAGCGCACCTTGCACATCGAGCGCCAGCGCCAGACCAAAATCGCCGTCGAGCGAGCGCTCGTGGAACTCGTCGAAGAAGACCGCCGAGACATCGTGCAACTCCGGATCGTCGAGGATCATCCGCGACAGCACGCCTTCGGTGACGACGAGGATCCTGGTCCTCGCAGAAGTGCGGTTCTCCATCCGCATGGCATAGCCGACCGTTTCGCCGGGCTGCTCGCCGAGCAGTTCAGCCATGCGGCGGGCGGCAGCGCGGGCAGCGAGCCGGCGCGGCTCGAGCACAATAATCTTCCCCTTGCCGAGCCATGCTGCATCGAGCAACGCCAGCGGCACCAGCGTCGTCTTGCCGGCGCCGGGCGGCGCCACCAGCACGGCACTGTTGCCATGGCCGAGCGCTTCAGCGAGCGCCGGCAGCACGGCGGAGACCGGAAGCTCTGGCAAGGATTTTCTGGTCATTGTTTCAGGGATGTATCCATCCAATCGCGGCAGGTCGGTCGCGCCCCGCATATCAGCGGCGGCGGTCGCCGCGCAACATCAACGGCACAACTCAAGGCGGGGCCACCTCCTCGCCATAGTCAAAGGCGGGAGCCACCGACGATGGCGCGGCCAAGGAGCGACAGGAGGTCTGGATATTTCCTGAGAGAACGGCGCGGCCGGGACCACCGCTCAGATGCATGCAAATTATGCTGCAGCGCAGCGACGAATTCGCTTGCGTTGTTTAGTAAAAATTGCATCACTAAACAAATTACTAAACATCGGACGCTCTACCGCGCGTCGTCATGTTTAGACCCCTGAGGAGGGGGTTGAGGTTTTTGGAACCGTCATCCGGGCGCGTTTCGCAAATGGGAGGAAGGCATGAAATCGACCTTGAAACTGACGTTGGGACTGACCTCGGCGATGTTTGCGTCGACCGCCGTTTCGAACGTCGCGCAGGCGGAAGATCTGACGCTTTGCTGGGCAGCTTGGGACCCGGCCAACGCGCTCGTCGAATTGTCCAAGGATTTTACCAAGGAAACCGGCATCGGCATGAAATTCGAATTCGTGCCGTGGACCAATTATGCTGATCGTTTCCTCAACGAACTTAATTCCAAGGGCAAGCTGTGCGACCTGATCATCGGTGACAGCCAGTGGATCGGCGGCTCGGCCGAGAACGGCCACTACGTCAAGCTGAACGACTTCTTCGACAAGGAGAAGATCAGCATGGACGACTTCGTGCCGGCGACCGTCGTCGGCTACTCCGAATGGCCGAAGAACTCGCCGAATTACTGGGCGTTGCCGGCCATGGGCGATGTCGTCGGCTGGACCTATCGCAAGGACTGGTTCTCCAAGCCGGAACTGCAGAAGGAGTTCAAGGAAAAGTACGGCTGGGATCTCGCAGCGCCGACGACCTTCGACCAGTTGAAGCAGATCGCCGAGTTCTTCCAGAAGCGCGAGGTCGACGGCAAGACAGTCTATGGCGCGTCGATCTACACCGAGCGCGGCTCCGAAGGCATCACCATGGGCGCCATGGACGTGCTCTACAGCTTCGGCTTCAATTATGAAAATCCCGACAAGCCCTACGAGATGGACGGCTTCGTCAACTCCGACAAATCGGCGAACGGCCTGGAGTTCTATAAGGCGCTCTATGACTGCTGCACGCCTCCCGGGGCTTCGAACAGCTACATGGGCGAAGGCGTCGATGCCTTCAAATCCGGCCAGGTGGCGATGCACATGAACTTCGCCTTTACCTGGCCAGGCCTGCAGAAGGACGAAAATGTCGGTGGCGACAGGATTGGTTATTTCGCCAATCCCAAGGGTCCTGACGGCAATCAGTTCGCCCAGCTTGGCGGCCAGGGCATCTCGGTGGTCTCCTATTCGGACAAGCAGGAGGCCGCGCTCAAATACATAAAATGGTTCGCCAACAAGGACGTGCAGGCCAAATGGTGGTCGCTCGGCGGCTTTTCCTGCCTCAACGCGGTCGTCAAGGATCCAGGCTTCCCGGCCAGCCAGCCTTACGCGCAGACCTTCCTCGACTCCATGGCCATCGTGAAGGATTTTTGGGCAGAGCCCAGCTATGCGCCGCTGCTGCAGGCGTCGCAGAAGCGCTTCCATGACTATGTTGTCGCCGGCCAGGGGTCGGCCAAGGATGCACTTGATGGCCTGGTCAAGGACTGGACCGAGGTGTTCCAGGACGATGGCAAGATGTAATTGGGGCAAGACCTAACCGGCTCCTCCCGAGCCACGACCGCGTGTCCCGTGCCACCCTTGGCACGGGACACAGCTCAGATAAATTCCATTGTCGAGACACCCAAGTGACCGAAGCGGGACTGACCATGCTCAATCGGACTGCGGACAGCGTTGCCCGGGCTACGCCTGAGCCGTTGGCCCGCAAGGTCCGAGGCATCAGCGACAAGGGCCTCGCCTGGCTGTTCATCTCACCGACGATCCTGTTGCTGCTCGCCATCAACATCTTCCCGCTGTTCTGGGCGATCTATCTGTCCTTCACCAACTACCGCGCCAATCGTCCCAACGAGGTGGTCAGGAATGTCGGCCTGGCCAATTACAAGCGCATCCTCGGCGACCAGGACATCTGGATCGCCATGCAGACGACGGCGCATTTCGTGTTCTGGACCATCCTGCTGCAGACCCTGATCGGCTTCACGCTGGCCTGGCTGATCGACCGAAAATTTCGCGGCCACGCCTTCTGGACGACCATCATTCTGGTGCCGATGATGCTGTCGCCGGCAGTGGTTGGCAATTTCTGGCGCTTCCTCTACGAGCCACAGATCGGGCTGTTCGCCTACGCCATCTCGTTCGTCACCGGCATCCCGGCAACGCAGATCGGCATGCTCTCCAACGTGTCGCTGGCGCCGTGGTCGATCGTCATCGTCGACACCTGGATGTGGACGCCTTACGTGATGCTGATCTGTCTCGCCGGCCTGCGCTCGATCCCCGAATACATCTACGAGGCAGCCGAGGTCGACCGCGCCTCCAATTGGCGGCAGTTCTGGTCGATCACGCTGCCGATGGCGCTGCCGTTCATCATGCTGGCGGTGCTGTTCCGCGGCATCGAGAATTTTAAGATGTTCGACATGGTCAACCTGCTGACCGGCGGCGGACCGGGATCGACCACCGAGGTCGCTTCGATCACGCTGAAGCGGCAGGCCTTCGAAAGCTGGCGGACCGGCTATTCCTCGGCCTTCGCCATCATCCTATTCGTTGCGGTGTTCGGGCTGGCCAACATCTATGTCAAGGCGCTCAACAAGGTGAAGCAGAGATGAGCCTGACGTCAGCCCATTCTGTCGTCGCACCCTCGGTCACGTCGAAACGCGTCGCCGGCACGATCATCGTGCTTTACGCGCTGATCTCGATCGTGCCGCTGTTGTGGATCTTCGCCACCAGCTTCAAGACGCCGCCGGATTCGATTGCCTATCCGCCCAAGATCCTGTTCCAGCCGAGCCTCGAGGGCTACTGCAATCTGTTCTCGACCCGCACAAGGCAGACACCGGAATACATCAACGCGCTGGGACCGGCGACGGGCATCTGCGATGAGACAGTGCGCAAGCGCAACATGGTGATCGCCGGCGCGTCCAATTTCATGCCGCGCTTCGTCAATTCGCTGATCATCGCCTTCGGCTCGACCTTTTGCGCGGTGTTCCTCGGCACATTGTCGGCCTATGGCTTCTCGCGCTTCAAGGTGCCGCTGGCCGACGACCTTTTGTTCTTCATCCTGTCGACGCGGATGATGCCGCCGATCGCGGTCGCAATTCCCATCTACCTGATGTATCGCGAGCTTGGCCTGTCGGACACCGCGCTCGGCATGATCCTGCTCTATACGGCGGTCAATGTGTCGCTCGCCGTGTGGCTGCTGAAGGGCTTCATCGACGAGATCCCGCGCGAGTACGAAGAAGCAGCGATGATCGACGGATATACGCGGCTGCAGGCCTTCTGGCGGACCGTTCTGCCGCAGGCGACCACCGGCATTGCCGCGACCGCCATCTTCTGCCTGATCTTCGCCTGGAACGAATATGCCTTCGCCGCCCTTTTGACCTCGGGCACCGCGCAGACCGCACCGCCCTTCATCCCGACCATCATCGGCGAAGGCGGCCAGGACTGGCCTGCGGTCGCCGCAGGAACGACGATCTTCCTGGTGCCGATCCTGGTGTTCACCATCCTGCTTCGCAAGCAGTTGCTGCGTGGCATCACCTTCGGCGCGGTGCGCAAATGAGCCTGACCCAACCCGCAAAACGCAAGTCGCGCTGGCCGCGTGCGCTCCGGCGCGGCCTGATGGAGAACGTCGCCACAGCGATCATTGCCATTGGCTTCCTGATGCTGTTCCAGCCGTTCGCGCTGCCGCTCTACACCTATTCCTTCATCACCATGCTGGCCGGCACGGCGATGTTCATCATCGTCTCGAAGTTTCCGGAGTAGACGATGGCGGAGATCAGGGTCGAGCATCTGAGGAAGGCATTCGGCGATTTCGTCGCCGTGCAGGATTCCAACTTTGTCGTTAGAGACGGTGAGTTCTTCGTCATGCTGGGGCCGTCGGGTTGCGGCAAGACGACGACGCTGCGCATGATCGCCGGCCTGGAATTGCCGACAGGCGGCAAGATCCTGCTTGGTGGCGAGGACGTCACCATGCGGCGTGCCCGCGAGCGCGACATCGCCTTCGTCTTCCAGCTGTTCGCGCTCTATCCGCATATGAATGTGCGCAAGAACATCGGCTTCCCGCTGCTGGCGCAAGGCACGCCAGGCATCGAAATCCGCCGGCGCGTCGAAGAGACGGCGAAGCTGTTGCGCATCGACCATCTGCTCAACAAATCGGTCTCCGGTCTTGCCGGCGGCGATCGCCAGCGTGTGGCGCTCGGCCGCGCCATCGTGCGGCGGCCAAAATGCTTCCTGATGGACGAGCCGCTCGGCACGCTCGACACCGAATTCCGCGATCTCATGGTCCATGAGCTGCGTGAACTGCACAACCGCATCCACGCCACCACGGTCTACGTTACGCATGACCAGATGGAAGCGATGTCGATGGCCGACAAGATCGCGGTGATGAACCACGGCATCATCGAGCAGTTCGGTACCCCACGCGAAATCTACGACCGGCCGGCGACCATGTTCGTCGCCGATTTCATTGGCTCGCCGCCGATGAATTTTCTCAGCTTTGGCGGCGGGCTTTCAAAGGGCGCCAGCGAGATTTTGGTGCAGGGCGCCAAGGTGGCGGTGCCGGAGGTGCGCGAGGATATCGCACCGGCCGACATGGCGCTCGGCATCCGGCCCGAGCACATCCGCTTCGACGACGGCTCGAAGCTGCGCGGCTCCATCTATGGCACCGAATATCTCGGCACCACGCAGATCGTCGCGGTGGAGACGTCCGGCGGCATCATCAAGGCGCGGGTGCCGGCCGAAATCCGGCTCAATCCGGGCGACCAGGTCGGCCTTGCGCTGAGCAGCACGCGGCTGTCGCTGTTCGAGAAGGGCTCCGGCCGCGCCGTGCGAACCGCAATCCATGACGCAACCACGGAGGTCCGCCATGGCTGACGTGCACATCAAAGGGGTGACCAAGAGCTTTGGCGAGCATGTCGCGGTGGACACTCTCGATCTGCACGTCGCCGACGGCGAATTCGTCGTGCTGCTCGGCCCGACTGGCGCCGGCAAGACGACGACGCTGCGGCTGATCGCCGGATTGGAACGGCCCGACACGGGCTCGATCCATATCGGCGGCCGCGATGCGACGACGCTGTCGCCGGCCGAGCGCGACACCGCCTTCGTCTTCCAGCAATATTCGCTCTATCCGCATCTGTCGGTCTACGACAATTTGGCCTTTCCGCTGCGCTCGCCGGCGCGGCGGCTGAGCGAGGACGCGGTGCGCCGCCGCGTCGAGGATGTCGCCAGGATGGTGCGCATCCATCACAAGCTGAACAACCGCTCCACCAAACTTTCCGGCGGCGAGATGCAGCGCGTAGCCATCGGTCGCGCTTTGGTGCGCAAGCCTTCGATCTACCTGATGGACGAGCCGCTTTCGTCGCTCGATGCCAAGCTGCGCGCCGACCTCCGGCTCGAGCTGAAGCGCATCCAGGCCGAGGTCGGCGCCACCATGCTTTATGTCACGCACGACCAGATCGAAGCGATGACGATGGCCGATCGCATCGGCATTCTCGCCGACGGCGCGCTGGTGCAGATCGGCACGCCACGCACCATCTACTCGGAGCCGGCAAACCTTCATGTCGCCGCAAGGCTCGGCCAGCCGGCGATCAATCTGCTGCCGACTGGCCTGCTGCCGGATGGCGACATGCCGGCGGAAACCAAAACGATCGGCGCGCGCACAGAACATCTGTCGATCGGCAAGGCATCGAGTGGACCGGCTGACGGCGTTGTCAACTGGGTCGAACATCTGGGTGACCAGAACCACCTGCATGTGACGGTGGGAAGCACAAAGCTGGTGACGCTGACCGACCCCGACACCCAATTGGAAAAGGGCGACAGGGTGATTATCCGCTACCGGGCGCCGCTGTTCTTCGACCAGGCCGGAAACAGGATTGCAAACCGATGAGCCTTGGGTCACCGGAAAAGATTGGGACACTGGACAAGATTGGGACACTGGACAAGATCGGGACGATGGACAAGCTCGACCTGAAGACGCTGATATCAGTCGCCGCCGACACGATTGCCGCTCACGCCGAAGAGCTGACCGCACTCGACCAGGCGATCGGCGACGGCGACCATGGGCTCAACATGAAGCGCGGCTTCGAGGCGGTGCGCGCCGAGGCCGACACGTTCGCGGCAAAGCCGCTGCCGGACGCTCTGAAGGCGATCGGCACCAAGCTGGTGATGACTGTCGGCGGGGCTTCGGGCCCCTTGTTCGGGACGCTGTTCATGGCGCTCGGCAAGGAAATTTCCGCAGAGCCGGATCGCGCCAATCTGATGGCAGCGTTCGGCAAGGCGATCGAGGCGGTGGCAGCCAGGGGCAAGTCGCAGGTCGGGCAGAAGACCATGCTCGACGTGCTGCAGCCGGTGCATGACGCCCTGCTGCAGGGAAAAACCGGATCGGAAATCACTGACGCCGCGGACAGTGCTGCCGATGCCACCGTGCCGATGAAGGCCTTGCGCGGGCGCGCCTCGTTTCTCGGCGACCGCTCCATCGGCCACATGGATGCCGGGGCACGCTCGACCGCGCTTCTGGTGCGGGCTGTCACTGAGACCATCGAGGGGCAAGCATGAGCAATGTCGGCATCGTCATCGTATCGCACTCACCGCTGGTCGCCGAAGGCACGGCCGACATGGTGCGCCAGATGGTCGGCGACGAAGTGCCGCTTGCATGGTGCGGCGGAAACGGCCATGGCGGGCTGGGAACCAATGTCGAAGCGATCATGGCAGCGATCGACAAGGCCTGGTCGGAGGCAGGCGTCGCCATACTTGTCGATCTTGGCGGCGCCGAAACCAACAGCGAGATGGCGGTCGAGATGATCGGCGAGCCGCGCGCGCACAAGATCATCGTCTGCAATGCGCCGATCGTCGAGGGTGCGGTGATGGCGGCGACAGAGGCGTCCGGCGGCGCTTCGCTCAGGGAAGTGGTGGCGACGGCACACGAATTGTCGCCATCGTGAATGAACAGGAATTTTGACTCAATGTCCGCATCCGCAGAAGCCACCGTTCTGATCACCCATGAGGTCGGCCTGCATGCGCGCCCTTCAGTGAAATTCACCAAGCTTGCCAAGACGTTTTCGGCCGAAGTCGAAGTGGCGCTCGCCGCCAACGGGCCTTGGTTCGACGCCAAGAGCATCGTCAAGGTGATGGCGGCCAAGGCGCCGAAAGGCACGGTGCTGCATATCAGAGCCAAGGGCGACAGTGCCGGCGAGGCGGTCGGCGCGCTCGTCGAGCTGGTGCGGCGCGACTTCGACGAGGGCGTGGACCATGCCCGAACCGCTTAAGCTGAAGGGAATCCCGGCTTCGGCCGGCTATGCCGAAGGGCCGCTGTTCAACCTCGACCCGGTTGTCGCGCGCTATAGACGTAAAGCGACCGCAGTTGACGAGAGGCTCGCGCTCCAAACGGCAATCGGCACAGCGACAGGCCGGCTTGCCAAGCTGATCCAGGCGACCGAGGGCGATGCCGCCGACATTCTCGAATTCCAGCTCGCCATGCTGGAGGACGATGCGCTCACCGGCCCGGCCTTTGCAGCGATTGCCGCCGGCCAGCCGGCCGATGCGGCATGGCGGCAGGCGCTCGACGCCGAAATTGTCGGCTACGAAACGTCAGATCAGGATTATTTCCGGGCGCGCGCCGTCGACATGCGCGACATCAGAGACCAGGTGCTGCGCGCGCTGACCGACGACTGCGCGGCTGCCGCGCCGGCAGGCGCCATCTTCTACGGCGAGGACATCGCGCCGACGCGCTTTCTCGAAACCGACTGGAGCGCCGGCGGCGGCATTGCGCTGAAGGCGGGCAGCGCCGCCAGCCACGTCGCCATGCTAGCGCGCTCGCGCGGCGTGCCCATGATCGTGGGGCTTGGGCCAGTTGGGCTTGGGGCTTCGCCGGCTCATCTTGCCGGCGTCGCCCTGCTCGATGCCGAGCATGGCGGCATCGTGTTGGGGCCAACAAGGGCAGAGATCGAGGCGTTCCGGCAATCGTCGTCGTCGTTCGCGGCGCGTCGCGACAGGGCGGAAACTTTCTTGGCCCGGCCGGCGGTGACGAAAGCCGGCACCGCGGTGCGGGTGCAGGTCAACATCGCCGATCCATCCGATGTCGACGGTATCGATGTCTCGACCTGCGACGGCGTCGGGCTGATGCGAACCGAATTTCTGTTTGGCAAGACGCTGCCGGACGAGGAAACGCAGTATCGCGCCTACCGCAAGGTGCTGGAATGGGCCGGGGACAAACCGGTGACCATTCGCACCGTGGATGCCGGCGGCGACAAGCCGGTGCCGGGCTTCACCGTCGAGGACGGCAATCCGTTTCTCGGCCTGCGCGGCATCAGGCTATCGCTGGCGAGGCCGGCGGTTTTTCGGGTGCAAATCAGGGCGCTGCTGCGTGCCGCCTTGCATGGCAATCTCAAGGTGATGTTCCCGATGATCGCCGTGTGGGACGAGTATCAGCGGGCCGCCGTGCTCTTCGCCGAAGAGCAGGCCGCGCTTGCCGCGCGCGGCGTCGCGCAAAAAATGCCGCCGCTCGGCATCATGGTCGAGGTGCCGTCGGTGGCGATCGCACCGGAGGCATTTTCCGAGGTCGCCTTCTTCTCGATCGGCTCGAACGACCTGACCCAGTATGTGATGGCGGCGGCGCGCGACAACGCGTCGGTTGCGCATCTCAATTCAATCAAGCATCCCGCCGTGCTTCGGCTGATCGCCTCGGTTGCGGCGTTCGGCCGCGCGCAAAAGATTCCGGTTAGCCTGTGCGGTGACGCCGGCGGCGATCCGGCGGCGATCCCGGCGCTGATTGAAGCCGGCCTGCGCGACCTTTCCGTGGTTCCCGCCCAGCTCGCAATGGCCAAGGCGGCCATTGCGGACGTCTCGATCTAGGCACCGGCATGGCCGATAAGACACCGGAAGCCGGCTCCGAAGAGGCAATCCGCGCCTATAAGACGATCCTGTCGCAGGTCCTCGACCAGCGCCCGTCCGGCATGCGCCAGCGCCTCGCCGACGCGTTGGGCAAGCATCGCAGTTTCGTCACCCAGATTTCCAGCCCGGCCTATTCGATCCCGATCCCGTCAAAACATTTGCCGGCTATTTTCGCCGTCTGCCATTTCAGCCCGGCCGAACGCGACCATTTTCTTGCCGCCTACCATCAGGCGCATCCGGGAAAAATGTCGCTGGCATCCGGCATGCGCAAGACGCGGCATGTTTCGCTCATCGTTCCCGATTTCGGCGACGACAAACAGAACGCGGCGCTCGACAGGGCGGTCAACGATTTCATCCAGAAGATCACCAGCATCGCCGGCAAGGGCGGGACATAGTCGCGCCAATTTCAGCTATTTCGGGAGAGACGGCCATGAAGAAGTTTCTGAATTCTGTGGACACGGTGCTGAGCGAAAGCCTCGACGGCTTCGTTGCCGCCCATGCCGACATCCTTGTGCTTGGCGACGAGCATAAATTCGTGCGCCGCAGGACACTCAAGCCCGGCAAGGTGGCGCTGATTTCCGGGGGCGGCTCTGGCCACGAGCCGTTGCATGGCGGGCTGGTCGGGCATGGCATGCTGGATGCCGCCTGCCCCGGCCAGGTGTTCACCTCGCCGACGCCGGACCAGATGATGGCGGCCGCGGAGGCGGTCAACACCGGTGCCGGCTGCCTGTTCATCGTCAAGAACTACGAGGGCGACGTGATGAATTTCGACATGGCTGCCGAAATGTCGGAGGGCGTGATGCAAGTGGTGACCAATGACGACGTCGCAGTCGAGAACTCCTCCTACACCACGGGCAGACGCGGTGTTGCCGGCACGCTGGTGGTCGAGAAGATCCTCGGTGCTGCAGCCCAGCAAGGCATGGCATTGAAGGCGTTGAAGGCGCTCGGCGAGCGCGTCAATGGCGCGACGCGTTCTATGGGCGTTGCGCTGACCAGTTGCACCGTACCGGCCGCCGGCAAGCCAACTTTCGATATCGGCGACGGGGAGATGGAGTTCGGCGTCGGCATCCACGGCGAACCCGGGCGCCGCCGCGACACATTGAAGAGCGCCGACGCCATCGCCGAGGAGATTTGCGCGGCTATATCGGGCGATCTGGGTGACCAGGCAAAAGGTCCGGCGCTGCTTTTCGTCAACGGCTTCGGCGGCACGCCGCTGATGGAGCTCTACCTGATGTACAACAGCGCCCGGAAAATCTTCGGGAAAAACGGCGTGACGGTCACTCGCTCACTGGTCGGGTCCTATGTGACATCGCTCGACATGGCCGGCTGCTCGATCACGCTGACCATGCTCGACGACGAGACGACCGCATTGTGGGACGCACCGGTGCATACGGCTGCCCTGCGTTGGGGGATGTAGGCGCTTTATACGCACCTGGCCGGTTGCGGCGATAAAGCGGCGATCTCGTCCATTTCGACAAAAGCGAGGTCGCCAGGACGAATTTGCACGTGCTTGCAAAAACAGCATACGCTATTTCCAAGGGCAGAAACATTCTTGGGAGTAAGCTGGATGGCGTCACGCTACCACGAGGTCTATGACGGCTGGAAACGCGATCCGGAGGAATTTTGGGCGGATGCGGCCAAGGCCATCGACTGGTTCTCGCCGTTCGACACGGTCTTCGATCCGAATGCCGGCGTCTATGGACGCTGGTTTGGCGGCGCCTCCTGCAACACCTGCTTCAACGCCGTCGATCGCCACGTGGCGGGTGGCCGCGCCGATCAGATCGCGCTGATCCATGACAGCGCGATTTCCGGCACGATCAGGAAATTCACCTATGCCGAATTGAAACGCGAGGTGGTGGCGCTGACCTCGGTGCTGAAGAACCGCGGCGTCCAAAAAGGCGATCGGGTCATCATCTACATGCCGATGGTGCCGGAAGCTGCGTTTGCCATGCTTGCCTGCGCCCGGATCGGCGCCGTGCATTCGGTCGTCTTCGGCGGCTTTGCCTCGCACGAGCTCGCCACGCGCATCGACGACGCCAGGCCGAAGCTGATCATTTCCGCCTCTTGCGGCCTGGAGCCCGGGCGCCTCGTCGCCTACAAGCCACTGCTCGACAAGGCGATCCAGATGTCGCGGCACAAGCCCGAAGCCTGCCTCATCCTGCAGCGCGATCAGCTGCGCTGCGAGCTGAAGGAGAACCACGACATCGACTATGCCGACGCCGTCGCCCGCGAGCGGGCCGCGGGCGCCAATGTCGACTGCGTTCCGGTGCTCGCCACCGACCCGGTCTACATCATTTACACGTCCGGAACGACCGGCCAGCCCAAGGGCATCGTGCGCGACAATGGCGGCCACATGGTTGCACTGAAATGGTCGATGGAGAACGAGTTCGGCGTCAAGCCGGGCGAGGTATTCTGGGCGGCCTCCGACGTCGGCTGAGTGGTCGGCCATTCCTACATCGTATACGGCCCGCTGCTGCATGGCTGCACGACCGTCCTGTTCGAGGGCAAGCCGGTCGGCACGCCCAACGCCGGAACCTACTGGCGGGTGATATCAGAGCATGGCGTCGTCGCGCTGTTCACCGCGCCGACCGCATTCCGCGCCATCAAGGGACAGGACCCAAAGGGCGAATTCGTCCCGAAATACGACCTGTCGAAATTCCGCACGCTGTTCCTCGCCGGCGAGCGCGCCGATCCGGAAACCATCAAATGGGCGGAGCAGAAATTGAACGTGCCGGTAATCGACCATTGGTGGCAGACCGAGACCGGCTCGCCGATGACGATCAACCCAGCCGGATTAGGGTTACTGCCGGTGAAATACGGCTCGCCCGGGGTGCCGATGCCCGGCTACGACATCCGTGTGCTCGACGATGCCGGCCACGAAGTGCCGCGCGGCACGTTGGGCAATGTCGTGGTCAAACTGCCGCTGCCGGCCGGCTGCCTGCCGACGCTATGGAATGCCGATGACCGGTTTCGCCAAGCCTATCTCGAGGAATTCCCCGGGTTCTACAAGACGGCGGATGCCGGCATGATGGACGAGGACGGCTATTTGTTCGTGATGGCCCGGACCGACGACATCATCAATGTCGCCGGCCACCGGCTGTCGACCGGCGCCATGGAGGAGGTGCTGGCCGCGCATCCCGACGTTGCCGAATGCGCCGTCGTCGGCATCGCAGATGCGATGAAGGGCCAGGTGCCGCTCGGCTTCGTCGTGCTGAATGCCGGTGTCACGCGCGACAGCGGCACTATTGAGAACGAGGTGGTCACGCTGGTGCGCGAGCGGATCGGCCCGGTCGCCGCCTTCAAGACGGTGGTGACGATCAAGCGCCTGCCCAAGACGCGCTCCGGCAAAATCCTGCGCGGCACTATGCAGAAGATCGCCGACAAGGAAGACTGGACAATGCCGGCGACCATCGACGACCCGGTCATTCTCGACGAAATCACCGCGGCGCTGAAGGGACGCGGAATCGGGCTTTAGTTGCTTTCGGAGCGCGGCAGGCGGATCGCGGCTGTGGACGAATCCACGAATTCATCCTGCACTGCAATCGCCTGTTGTGCAATGCAGCAATAGCCCTTAAAACCTCTGCGTGGGGGGCCATTCCGAAGGCACGGCATGGCTCAGCAAAAAACCACATTCGGCGGCGTCGACATCCTGCGTTTTGTCGCCGCTGTCCTCGTGATGTTCTACCACTACGGCTTCTGGGTGTGGGCGTTCCCCGAGGGCGTTTCGGCGCGCGCGACTGGCGGCATCCCGCCGCATCCGGAAATAGGCGGACTGGTCCAATTCGGATGGGTCGGCGTCCAGATATTCTTCGTCATCAGCGGCTTCGTCATCGCCTTCAGCGCCGAGCATTCGACACCACTGCGGTTTTTCGAGGCAAGGGTGAAACGATTGGCGCCGGCCGTCTGGATCTGTGCGCCGGTCACCGCGATGGTGCTGCTTCTCGTCGATCTCAGTTGGCCGACGGACGCCGTCAGCAGGCTCATACGCACCGCCCTGTTCGTTCCGTTCAACCCTTGGGTCGACAGCGTCTATTGGACGCTCGGCATCGAGATCGCCTTTTATGCCGTCGTCTGGATCCTGCTGAGGCTCGGCCGCTTCGATCTGATTGAAGCGGTGGCAGTTTCGCTCGGCGCAATCAGCACGCTTTTCTGGTGCCTGTACTATCCATTCGACTGGTCGGACCTTGCCGAGGCGCGCTGGCTCGACCTGCTCCTGGTGCATCACGGATGTTTTTTCGCGACAGGCGTGCTGTTCTGGCTGATGCGTTTCAAGGCGGTGACGCCTGCCCGCCTTGCCTTCTGCGCCTTGTTCCTGGCCGGCAGCGTGCTGCAGATCATAAGTGCTGTCGACGTCCGCAGCATCAAGGTCGAATCCGCGATGCCCTACGGGCCGCCGATCATCCTGTTCCTCGCTGCCATGGCGCTGATGGCGTGGTCATTGCGGCTCGATCTGACCTGGCGCGGCTGGCGCCGGATCGGCCTGATGACCTACCCTCTCTATCTGATCCATGATGTCGTCGGCGCAGCCATTATCGGCGCGTTGATGCGTGCGGGAGTGCCATACGTGCTATCGGTGGTCATCGTCGGGGCGACCATGATCGCTGCGAGCTGGCTAATTGCGATCGAGGCCGAACCGCGCATCCGGCTTCTGCTCGACCACACCATCTTCCGCTACCGTCTCAAGGCGGCGTAACGCGCCGGCGTTGTCACGCCGGTTCCAGGCTGAAAACGTCTATGGTGGAAAGTCCGGCACAAAGCAGGGTACGCACGCTTTTGCGCGACCCGTCGCGGCTCGGCGACCTCTGCTGATCAAGCGAGGAAATCGACCGGCACCCCCAACGCGTCGCGTTTGGCCGACCTCACGCGACGCGCTTTAGGTTGTTGTTTTATGCATGTCGTTATCGCCAAACCGCTGCACACCCTCGGGTCAGGCCCGAGGGCGTGCTTTTGCGCGACATGCACTAAGGAGTCGTCCGTGAAAAACTCGGAATGCTTTGATTCCGTTTAACAATTTCCCCTGATTTCGGTTTTCAGATTGCCGAATTTCGTGGCTTTGGGCTGCGGTTTCCGGCAAATTGGATGCGCTTGTTCTGCGTGATTCGAGACGATGACGAAGCAGCGAGGGAAGCGAGCGATGCGACCGAAGGAACGGCGCGAGAGCGGCCAGACGGACCTGTTGCGATCCCGGCTCGACCACATTCTCAATATGGATCATGCGCTGGTGAAGCTGGCCAAGACGATCGACTGGCGTTTCCTCGAAGAACGGCTGGGCGAGGTCTATGACGACGATCCTGGCCGGCCGCCTTTGCCGACCCGGCTGATGGCGGGATTGGCCATCCTCAAGTCGATGCACAACCTGTCCGACGAAAGCCTGTGCGAACGCTGGCTGGAGAACCCCTACTACCAGCTGTTCTGCGGCGAGGAGTTCTTCCAGCACCGCTTGCCCTTCGACCGCACGTCATTGACGCGCTGGCGCCTGCGCATGGGCGAAGAACGGCTCACGGCTCTGCTCCAGGAGAGCCTTGCGGCGGCGACCAGGTTGGGGGCGGCCAAGCCGTCGGACTTCCGCGCGGTAATCGTCGACACTACCGTGCAGGAAAAGGCCATCACCTTCCCGACCGACGCCAAGCTGATGCATCGCGCCCGCGAGCGGCTGGTCAAGCTGGCCAGGAAGCATGGCATTGCCCTGCGCCAGTCCTATGCGCGGGTCGGCAAGATCGCGCTGATCAAGCATCAGCGCTATGCCCATGCCAAGCAATTCAAGCGGGCCAACCGGCAACTCAAGCGCCTGCGCACCATGCTGGGAGCGGTGATCCGCGACATCGTCCGCAAGCTCGCCATGCGGCCAGAGCTGATGCAGGTCTTTGCCCTGCCGCTGTCGCTGGCCCGGCGCGTCAGGGACCAGCGCCAGCGCGAGCGGGGCAAGAAGGTGTATTCCCTGCACGCTCCGGAGATCGAGTGCATTGGCAAGGGCAAGGCCCACAAGCCCTACGAGTTCGGCGTCAAGGTCTCCGTCGCCACCCCGCTGCAGCGCAGCCGCGGCGGCCAGTTCGTCGCCCATGTCAAGGCGCTGCCCGGCAATCCGTATGACGGCCACACGCTGGCGACCATCATCCCGGCGATCGAGGACACCATCGGCGTCAGCCTCGGCAAGATCGTCACCGATGCCGGCTACCGCGGCCACAACGCGCCGAAGGACAAGATGTTCAAGGTCCATGTCGCCGGCTACAAGCGCGGCCTCACCCAGGCCGTCAAACGGGCGCTGCGACGCCGGGCCGCCGTAGAACCCGTCATCGGCCATCTCAAGAACGACCACCGCATGGGCCGCAACTTCCTGGCCTTCTCCGAGGGCGATGCCAACAACGCTGTCCTTGCAGCCGTCGGCTATAACTTCAGCCTCCTGCTCAACTGGCTGAGGCTTTTGTGTGCCTTCTTCCTGGTACTGCTCACGTCCGCTGCAGTGCCACCAATCCGGCCGCGATCAGCCTGACGCCATATCAGCTCTGATATGGCGGGTGGGAATGCTCCCGCTTCGCCTCCGATCCCGAAATCAACCTTCTTCACAGACGACTAAGGAACGTCTTTCCTCACCGACCCTACCGGCTCGTGCACAGGCTGCCGGTCATGGTCTGTTCGAGGGGCATTGGTCTTCGCTCACGACGGCCTCGGGCCCGGTATCGGCCTGGCGGCGGAAGACAACGATCTGCTCAATATCGGTCCGACAGACCGGCCTCAGCTGTTCACCTTGGTCCGCGCTGCCGACTTCTCCAGATAGTATGACGAATATCTATCGAAGAATTTTTCCGAGCCGCCGATCGATCCATACTTCGCCAGCTTCTTCAAATCGACCTTGTTGAGGACCACGCCGACGATCTTGTTGGCGATATAGGATTCCGAACTCAATATGGACTGCACCATCGCACGCGGCGTGCGCCCCCACTCGGTCACGAGCACGAAGCCATCGGCAAGCGGAGCAAAGGCCTTGGCATCGACCACGGGGCCGAGCGGCGGCAGATCGACGATGATGTACTGGAAGGTCTCCTTGGCATTGTCGATGAAACGTCGCATCCCGGCCGACGACAGAAGCTCGCTTGTGTGCGAGAAATGACCGCGCGGCACGGCGGGGACGATCGCCAGCTTGGTCTGCCGGTCAATCTTGCCGACGGATTGCCAGGCCTGCCCGCTCACTACCGCTTCCATCAGGCCTTGCTCGGCCTCCATGCCAAGGCTGCGGCTGAGGCCGGGGTTACGCAGGTCGCCGTCCACCAGCAGCGTTTTCGACCCGTTGGCGGCAAGCAATCCGGCCAGATTCGCCGCCACGGTCGACTTGCCCTCGCCGGGAAGGACCGAGATCACGCCAATGACCCGGCTGCCTTGCCCTTCCATCACCACGTCGAAGGCAATCTTGGCGCTGCGCAGAGTCTCGGAAAACATCGATGCCGGGGCGTCGATGCTCACCCGCATGCGCGCGCGTCTTTCAGCCGCCGACGGCGATTGGGCGGACTTGATATCCGCCTGACCGTCATCGCGCTTATCATCCTTGGCGACCTTGCTGCCAATGATCGGCAGGTAGCCGAGAAATTTGAGGCCGACGCGATCGCGAACGTCTTCGCCGGTCCTGAAGAACCGCTCCCTGAACTCATTCAGGCCACCAACTCCGGCTCCCAACATCACGCCAAGCACGAGCGAAAGTCCCAGCACTATGGACGTGCGCGGGGTTGCCGCGGACTTCGGCAGCGTCGCGTCCGAGATGACGCGGATCTTGCCGACCGGGAAGGATTGCTGCTGGGAGGCTTCCTCGTAGCGCCCAAGGAACGTTTGATAGAGCGTCGAGAGCGCCGTTGCCTTCTGCTCCAGTTCGCGCAGCTTGACCTGCGACTGGTTGTCGATGGAACTCTTGCCAGCCGCTAACGCGACATTTGCGCGGAGCGCCGTCTCGCGCGCGAGAGCGACTTCGTATTCGTTGCGGTAGCTTTCGGTCAATTGCTTCAGCTCGCCAAATATCTGCGCCGATATGTCGGCCTTTTCCTTGGCAAGTGCGACCGCCTGGGGATGCTCAGCCCCGAAATTGGCTTCGATATCCTGCTGCCGCTTGGCGACAGTGAGATAGCGGGTCTTGAGTGTTGAAATGATCGAGTTGCTCGGCTGGTCGGCGGATATTGCGGCGTCCCTGAATGCGTTGTCCGAACCGCTTTCGACGATCGACTTGTATTGCTGGTAGCGGGCGCTGGCGCGGGCGGTGTCGGCCTGCGCCTCAATGAGCTGGCCATTGAGGTCCGACAGTTGCTTGTCACTGATCAACTGGCCGTCATCGACGGCCAGCCCATGTTCGGCCCTGAACTTCTCGACGGCGAGCGCCGCTGCCTGGGAACTTTCGCGAAGCTCCGTCAGCCTGCCTTGCAGCCAGACCGCCGCTCGCTCGGTCGCATCGAAGCTCGCATCGAGCTGATCGGCGAGATAGGCGTCGGCATAGGCTTTGGTGACCGCGGTCGCAAGTGCGGGGTCCGTCGCCTGGTAGGCGATGGAGATCACATAGCTTCGACCGATGCGCTCGGCTTGCACCTCGTCCTGCAGTTTGAGGATTGCGTAATCGCGGCGTGACGAGGCAATCATCGCGTCACGCGTCGCCGGATCAAGCTGAGTAACGTCGGCCGTACCCACGGCAGGATTGGGACGGAAATACCGGACCACGCCGCGCACAAAACCGGCAGCCTTCGACACAGCCGACGTCGGAGGGTCCATGAAAGCGTCATTTTGATCGAGCTTCTGCTTGTCGACGACCACCGTAGCCAGTCTCGCCGAGTGGAGTATTTCGATCTGGCTCAGGATGGCGGAGTCGGTCTGCATGCTGACCGACGCCGCCGAGACCTCGTCAACGACCTTGTTCAATCCTTCGTCGATCAGCACACGGCTCGTGGCCATGTAGGTGGGAGGCGTGGTCTGCAAATAGAGCACGCCCAGAAAAAGACCGATGGCAGCGCATGCCGCAACCACCTTTGCCTGCCTTGCTGCCATGCCGAGCAGGCGCTCGACATCGATGAAATCGTCGGCGCTGACTGGGTCCGAACTCGGCAATGGTTTCCTCTTATCGAGAGGAAAATTGGCATAATTCATCTTCGGTCCAATTCAAGTTTGCATTTAGAGCGGCGGTCTCTCAAGTCGAACGCGCCGCCGCTCTATCTTTGTTTGAGCCTCGGATTTTCCCAAACCCTGTCTCCACTCGGGTCCGCTGCTCTCGTTTGCAGGCGCTAAAGCAGATCGGGAGCATCAGCATATGCCCAAAGCAAGCTTCATGCCAGCCACCGCGGAACCCAGGCAGCCAAACATATCGGCATGTCTTGCGTCACCATTCATATGCTTGCTCCCAAAAATGGGCTTTATGCGGCTTCCACCCGGCGCTCATGCAACCGGACGAACTCCTGAAGCATCTCGAAGATCGGTCCCTTCATGTCGTCGCGCGCCAGCGCGAAGGCGACATTGGCCTGGATGAACCCTTCTTTCGAGCCACAATCGAACATCCGGCCGTTGAACGGCTGGGCGAAGAAAGCCTGGCTTTGCGCAAGGCGGACCATGGCGTCGGTCAGTTGGATCTCATTGCCGGCGCCGCGCTGCTGATTGCCGAGCAGCCCGAATATCTCGGGCTGCAGGATATAGCGGCCGTTGATGTAGTAGTTCGACGGCGCATTCGCCGGAGCCGGCTTTTCGACCATGGCGGTGACCTCGAAGCCCGAGCCGACATCGGCGCCGCAACCGACGATGCCGTATTTGCTGGTCTCAGTCGGGTCGCAGCGCTCGACGGCGATGACGTTTCCGCCGGTCTGCGCATAGAGGTCCGCAATTTCAGCGAGACATCCGCGGCCGCCAAAGGAAACCATGTCCGGTAACAGCAATGCGAAGGGCTCATCGCCGATGACTTCCCGGGCGCACCATACCGCATGGCCGAGACCTTGCGGCGACTGCTGCCGGATGAAGCTCGTCGCACCAGCCACGGGAAGCAGGCTTTCCAGCGCCTGAAGCTGCGCCGTCTTGCCGGTCTGCTCCAAAGTTCCGATCAATTCTGGATGCAGGTCGAAATAATCCTCGATGACCGCCTTGTTGCGGCCCGTCACGAAGACAATGTGCTCGATGCCGGCTTCGAACGCCTCGTCCACCGCATATTGCACGACAGGCCTGTCGACGACCGGCAGCATTTCCTTCGGCATCGACTTGGTCGCCGGCAGGAATCGCGTTCCAAGCCCCGCTACCGGTATGACTGCCTTCCTGACTTTCTTCATTGCATATTCCTTCTGAGGAGATCGACTTCAACCTGTCGCAGGCCGCGAAAACTATCTTTCAGCTGCCTGCACCCTTCACCTCCCCCGCACCCACGGCAAATTGCGCCGCCACCCTTCGCAGCCGAACGGCGATCGGCATGCCCATATGCCAAACCGCCGCCGGATCGCTGAGCGCCGTCCACACCGCCTTGAGTGGAGATCGCGCCTTGATGTGCTGGACCAAAGAAAGGAACGACGCCGCCTTACGCAGGCTGCGCGTGCGCCTTGCGAAGGCGGCCTCGGCCTTTGCGTCCATCGAATGGGTTCTGGCGAAAACGAGGTCGGCCTTACGCATCGCCTCGACGTGATGAAGTTCGAGCACGCGGGAAATGGAGCCGGTCCGGATATGGTAGACATAGCCGGTCGTCGGCTCGACCACGCACTTGCCGCCGTTGGCCAGAGCACTGGCCAGCAGGATGTAGTCCTCGCCGATGATCAGGCTTTCGTCATAGCGAAGCCCGTTTTCGTTCAGAAACCGGCGCTGGAAGATCGGTTTGAGATAGCCGAGATTGAACCTGGATTCGAAGAGCACATTGCCAGCAATATAGTCCGCCAGCGAGATTTCACTCAAACCCTCGAGATAGTCGGCCGGGAACATCGTCTCTTCGGCAACACCGTCCTCGCGAACGACCTGGAGATTGTCGACTGCGATCGCGGCGCCCGCTTTCTCGGCGCGGTCAATCATGGCGCAGATCCGCCCGGGATAGACTGCGTCGTCGGAATCGAGGACCGCCACCCACCTGCCGCGGGCAAGCTCAAGGCCGACATTCCTGGCGCCGCCTGGACCGCGGTTTTGCTCAAGTGCGACGACGCGCACGATGTCTTCGGGGTAGGATCGCGCCAGATCGAGCGTCCGGTCGCGCGACTGGTCGTCGACGACGATCACCTCCACGCTGACATCGCGCTGGGCGATGGCGCTGGCGATCGCCCGCTCGATGGTCAGCTCCGAATTGTAGGCGGCAATGACAAAGGTGACGTCAGGCTGCACGCTTGCCCCCTTCCTGCGGCGAGGGCAGGCCGTATTGGCGGATTTCACGCACGCCGACAAGACCGCTCACGACGCCGACATGCATGATGCCGCGAAGCACGCTGCGGTTCCTGCGCACGGGACTGATGGCGACCGGGATTGCCGATGCGAAACAAAAAACCGCCTTTGCCGAGGCGAGGCCGACTTGCCTGACCAGCGCGAGGCCATGCGCGTCGCGCCCCAGCAGGTGTCCATGCGTCTGCCCGACGCGGAACCGGCGGCGACGGAGCCAGTCGAAAGCCGCCCTGGCGCGCGGCACCACTTCATCGACCCAGGCCTGCGGCGAAAAGGCGATGCGACCGCCGGCCTTGACCATATGGTCGAAGAATTCGGTGTCCTCGCCGCCGGTCTGGCCACGCGCCAGGCTGAATCGCCGGCCGCGGAGGCTGTCGGCGCCCATCCTGAGCAGGACGTTGCAGGTGTAGCCGGTGCGGATCTCGCCGCCAACCCAGACGGGCAAGGTTGAGTGAAAATCGCCGCGGCGCATCCAGTTGGGCGCATCCGGCCGATAGCGCGCCCGCACTGGCCCGAGCACGGCGGCAGCGCCACTCAAGTCCGCCGTCGCAACCAGTTCGACGAGCCATCTGGATGATGCCGTTTCGTCATCGTCGAGGAAGGCGACGAAATCCGCAGTGCTGGCGTCGAGGCAGGCATTGCGGGCGATCGAGATGTTGCGTGCCGGGCAATGACGATAGCTGATCGGCAGCTTCAGCGTCTCCGCCAGTGTCGTCACCAGCAGTTCGGCCGTCGGCCCGTCATCATTGTCGGCGACGATGACGCGGATGTCGAATCCCGAAGGCACGTCCAGGGCGGCTACCGAGCGAAGCGTGTCGGCAAGCTCCGGCCGCCGAAACGTGCAGACGCAGACGTCGACGCTGCGGTTTTTTTCGGCCACACCCACTATGCCGCCCTCCTACTCTGCGATCGCGGTCCAAGCAGTTGCAGCCAGAAACCGACGGACCAGCCGAAATGCATGACCATTGCCGAAATCCCGGCAAGGGCGCTGTCCGGATTGCGCTGGCTGATGGCCATCCACACGCCATAGCCGAGACAAACCGACGCCCACACCAGAATCGGCATGACTGCCAGCCAATGCACGAAGAAAAAGGCAGAGAGAAGGACGACAGGGAACACCAGGAGCGGCACCATCTGCCGGACCTTCGGTATCATGCGGTGCTTGAGGACGTTCTTTGCCCGGCCGCGGCCATAGCCGAGATACTGGAAATAGAGGCCGGCGAGCGACGAGCGCGGGTAATAGATCATTTGCGTCTTGCCGCTCATCCAGATCCGGTAGCCGGCCTTGCGTAGCCGGTAGTCGAGCTCCGCATCCTCGTTGTGGCTGAACGTCTCGTCATAGCCACCCACCGCCTTGAACGCCGATATCCGCATCAGCGCATGGTGACCGTGGTCGACCCACTCTCCCGCCGAGAGATGCCGGTGCTTGGAGCCGCCCGTGCCGAGCTTGGAATTCTGTGCTGCCGCCACCGCGTTCTGCACTGTGCCGCTGCCACTGGTCAGCATCGAGACGACGACCGAATCGGCGCCGGTGGCCAGCGCCTCTTCGATCAGCCGGTCGCAATAATCCGGTGGGTAGCCGCCATGCGCGTCGATGCGAATGAAATATTCCGCCCCATCGCCGTACCTGGCGATGGCGAGATTGATCGCCGCGCTCTGGAGGCGCTTTTCATTGTTAAGAAGGATGACCTTCGGATCCTTTCGGGCGATCTCCTTGACGATCGCCCTGGTTCCGTCCGTGCTACCGCCATCGGCAACGATGATCCGGGCGCCGAGCCTCTCGGCGGCCGGTCGAAGCTCATGAACAAGCGCACCGATGTGAGCCGCTTCGTTCAGGCACGGAATCACGATCAGGTTGGACGGCATTTCGGTCTGCATCATCGGCCCATGTCCTTCGCTAGCCATCCTAAGCCAGTGCCTCGGCATATGAGCCGGGCGCGACCGTCGACCCGCGAAGCTTCTCGACGAGCGCCCGGCAATCGCCGCGATCGTGGCTCCAAGTTCGCGGATTGCGGGCAAGAACACGCGCCCGCAATTTCCCGAAACGATGCTCGTCCAACTCGCCCAAGGCGGCCTCGAGTGCCTCGGGAGTCGCTTGCGGCAAGAGAACACCGATTCCGTGCTGGTCGAGGAACCGGCCGGTTTCGGTGTGGCCCATCGAAATCGGCACGGCGCCGAAGCGGCAGCCCTCGTAGAGGCGGTTGGGCAGCAGCCATTCAGAATTCAGCCCTTGCTCGAAAAAATCGATCGCCCACGAAAAATGAACCTCACGGTAGATCGTCGCCATATCTTCGGGATTCCGATAGGGCCCGCCAAACGAGAGCCAGGGCTCAGATTCGACGAAACCGTGGAAATCCGGAAATTCGGAAAGCGCCGGACGGCCCCTCAGGATGATTTCGAAGCGGCCCTCGAGTCGTCGGGAAAATTCGGCCAGCAGCTCCAGGGAGCGGCGGCATCGGAGCGCGCCGAACCAGCCGATCCGCCAAGGTGAAGTGACGGGCTCCGCCGCCGTGCAATCATTCAGCGAAACCGCGGCAGGCTCGAAATATTTGTTTTCGAGCAGTTCGACCGGCGCAGCAATCTGCCCGAACGGCTTGAAATAGTTGGCGATGAAGGCCGGCGAACTGGTGACTAGCAGCTTCACATCCCTGGCCAGATAGCGCTCCGCGCCGCGCATCGCCTTGCCCAGAAAATCGTCGCGCAGCATCAGACGATGGATGTCGAGACACTCATAGACGATCGGCACCGTTGCCTGGAACGCCGATCTGGCACGCCGGGCAAGCGCCAGCATTTCCAGATTGCGCGCGACGATGAGGTCGGGTCTGGGCATCGAACCGAGTTTCGACCCGATCGAGGCCGCCGCCTTGGTAACCGCTGCCAGCCGCTGGGCGAATCGCCCATCGCGCGTTGCGCCAAGATCGATCGGACGCAAGCCCTCGACCTCGGCGATCGGGCTTGCTGACCGGCGAAAGCCTGCCAGTGTGACCTGGGCGCCGCCTGCCTTGAGCATTATAATCCGCCGGCGCACGGCCGGGTCGGAGACGTCGTGCACCAAGTACAAGACATGCAGCATGAAAACTCGACCGCTGTTGGCCCACCCAAAAGAATCCTAGTACAGCTCGTGCTGCATCGCAACATTTTTGGTGCAACGTAGCAAAAAATCAATGTTTTTTGTTGCGCTGCAATATTATTGCCGTAGTTTGATGGTGGCATCGGGCATGGGTCGGGACTCCGGGACCGGCACGAGAATCAGGGACCCTGAATTTGCAAGCCAATGCATTCGACCCGCCAGAGGGCTCTCTCCGCACATCGGTCGGACGTGGCGCTATCATTACGGCTTTGGCGCAATCGGTGCGGGTTGCGACGCAGATTGTCTCCGTCATCGTGCTGTCGCGCCTGCTCTCGCCGCAGGATTTCGGCGTCGTGGCGATGTGCGCGCCTGTGCTGGCTTTCATCGCGCTGTTCCAGGATTTCGGCCTGACCCAGGCGACGGTTCAGAAAAGCGGAATCAAGCATGAGGAGGTCAATTACCTCTTCTGGGTCAATGTCGCGGTTAGCGCATTGCTCGCCTGCGTGCTTGCCGGCGCGGCGCCTCTGGTCGCCGCCTTCTACGGCGAACCGCGGGTGTCAGGCCTGGTGGCGGCACTCGGGCTGCAGATCATAGCCTATGGGCTGGGCGCCCAGCATCTGGCGCTGCTGACACGCCGAATGCAGTTTGCCCGCCTGGCCATCATCGACGTCGCAAGTGCCATTGCCGGCCTTGCCGTATCTATCGCCTGGACCTTCATCGACCGTTCCTATTGGGCACTTTTTGCCGGCACCTTGACAGCGGCCGTACTGCCCACGCTTTGCTACTGGGCAAACTCACGATGGCGCCCCAGCCTGCCGCGCAAGGTCAACGGCATTAGCGAGCTGATCAATTTCGGCGCCGGCATCACCGGGTTCAACTTCGCCAACTTCTTTGCCCGAAACCTCGACAATGTGCTGATCGGAAAATACTGGGGCGAAGCGCAGCTTGGACTCTATGACCGTGCCTACAAGCTGCTTCTTTTTCCGTTGAGCCAGATCACCAATCCGCTGTCGAAGGTCATGGTGCCGGCTCTTTCCAGGCTGAAGGACGAGCCGGATCGCTACCGCAGCGCCTATCTTCGCGTGATGCCGCTGATATTGCTGGTCGCACTTCCAGGTGTCGCCTTCGCCATCGCCATGGCCGACGTGCTGATACCGTTCGTGCTCGGCGAGCAGTGGCGGCAGAGTTCCAGCATCTTCCTGGCGCTCGGTTTTGCCGGGCTGCTGCAGCCGCTCAACAACCCGGCGGGATGGCTTTTCATCAGCCAGGGCCGCTCGGGTGATTTCATGCGCTGGGGCATCATCACAGCCTTGACGTCGGTGCTGGCCTTCCTGGTCGGCCTGCCCTATGGCGCGCTGGGCGTGGCGATCGCCTATGCGGTCAGCGAGTATCTCAGAACGCCTTTTCTGTGGCTGTATATCGGCAAGACCGGGCCGCTGCGGGCAAGCCATATACTTCGCGCGGCAACGCCCTTCGTGCTTGGCGCGCATCTGGCGCTTGCTGCGATCTGGTTCGCCAAGCCGGTGCTGCCGCAACAGCACATCGTCGGGATGGCGAGCGCGGTGGTGCTGTCCTACATGATCACGATCATGACCGCGCTGGCGTTTGCTTCCGGCCGTGAGACGTTGCGGCAGGCCCTAAGACTGCTGCCGGCACGGGCGCCTAAGACAGCACCAAGCGAGGCGAAGTAACTTGCGCGGACATCCATACGAGGACCAGGTCTGACCCCATGCACTACCGATCGATCTCCGACATGAATGATGCGATTGTCAGGAACCTTCACCGGTTGCCGCGCGACATCGACCTGGTGGTCGGGGTCCCGCGAAGCGGCATTCTCGCCGCCACCCTGCTCAGCCTGACGGCTAACATTCCGATGACCGACCTGGACAGTTTCCTGGCCGGAAAGATCTATACTTCGGGCGTCACCAAACGCCGCGCCGCGCTCGACCGCCAGGCGACCGATATGCGCAAGGTCCTGGTGATTGACGACAGCGTCAGCGGCGGCGCTGCCATGAGAGAGGCGCGCAGCCGGGTAGAGGCCGCAGGCATCGAGGCGGACTTCACCTTTGCCGCGGTGTTCGGCCTGCTGCCCCAACACGAGGAAACCGACATCGTCCTCGAGGTGGTGCCGCATCCAAGGATGTTCCAGTGGAACTTCATGCACCACAAATTCCTCGCCCAATGCTGCGTCGACATTGACGGCGTGCTTTGCCTGGACCCAACCGAGGCAGAGAACGACGACGGCCCCGCCTATGAGAAATTCCTGGGCGAAGCGCTGCCTCTGTTTGGCCCGACCCGCAAGATCGGCTGGCTCGTCACCAGCCGGCTCGAGAAATACCGCTCGCTTACCGAAGCATGGCTGGCAAAGCACGGCATAGAATACGACCAGCTGATCATGCTTGACCTGCCGAGCAAGGCAGAACGGCAACGGCTTGGCGTGCATGGCAGTTTCAAAGCCGATTTCTACCGCAAATCCGGTGCCATCCTGTTCATCGAAAGCGAGCACCAGCAGGCCCTTAAGATCGCCGAGCTTTCCGGCAAGCCGGTGCTGTGCGTGGAAACGCATCTGGTGATTTATCCCGACACGCTGTCACTTCCGGCACTTGGACAGGCGGCGCGCAACCTTCCGGGCAGGTTAAGGCAGATCAGTTCGCCTGACGGGCGCAAGACGGCAATCAAGACCGTCGCGCGCACGCTGCTTGGCGAACGCGGTTACGAGACGCTGAAAAGCCGGGTCAAACGACTGGCTTGAACCCTGGCTTCGGGACTTAGTCGTCTGTGAAGAAGGTTGATTTCGGGATCGGAGGCGAAGCGGGAGCATTCCCACCCGCCATATCAGAGCTGATATGGCGTCAGGCTGATCGCGGCCGGATTGGTGGCACTGCAGCGGACGTGAGCAGTACCAGGAAGAAGGCACACAAAAGCCTCAGCCAGTTGAGCAGGAGGCTGAAGTTATAGCCGACGGCTGCAAGGACAGCGTTGTTGGCATCGCCCTCGGAGAAGGCCAGGAAGTTGCGGCCCATGCGGTGGTCGTTCTTGAGATGGCCGATGACGGGTTCTACGGCGGCCCGGCGTCGCAGCGCCCGTTTGACGGCCTGGGTGAGGCCGCGCTTGTAGCCGGCGACATGGACCTTGAACATCTTGTCCTTCGGCGCGTTGTGGCCGCGGTAGCCGGCATCGGTGACGATCTTGCCGAGGCTGACGCCGATGGTGTCCTCGATCGCCGGGATGATGGTCGCCAGCGTGTGGCCGTCATACGGATTGCCGGGCAGCGCCTTGACATGGGCGACGAACTGGCCGCCGCGGCTGCGCTGCAGCGGGGTGGCGACGGAGACCTTGACGCCGAACTCGTAGGGCTTGTGGGCCTTGCCCTTGCCAATGCACTCGATCTCCGGAGCGTGCAGGGAATACACCTTCTTGCCCCGCTCGCGCTGGCGCTGGTCCCTGACGCGCCGGGCCAGCGACAGCGGCAGGGCAAAGACCTGCATCAGCTCTGGCCGCATGGCGAGCTTGCGGACGATGTCGCGGATCACCGCTCCCAGCATGGTGCGCAGGCGCTTGAGTTGCCGGTTGGCCCGCTTGAATTGCTTGGCATGGGCATAGCGCTGATGCTTGATCAGCGCGATCTTGCCGACCCGCGCATAGGACTGGCGCAGGGCAATGCCATGCTTCCTGGCCAGCTTGACCAGCCGCTCGCGGGCGCGATGCATCAGCTTGGCGTCGGTCGGGAAGGTGATGGCCTTTTCCTGCACGGTAGTGTCGACGATTACCGCGCGGAAGTCCGACGGCTTGGCCGCCCCCAACCTGGTCGCCGCCGCAAGGCTCTCCTGGAGCAGAGCCGTGAGCCGTTCTTCGCCCATGCGCAGGCGCCAGCGCGTCAATGACGTGCGGTCGAAGGGCAAGCGGTGCTGGAAGAACTCCTCGCCGCAGAACAGCTGGTAGTAGGGGTTCTCCAGCCAGCGTTCGCACAGGCTTTCGTCGGACAGGTTGTGCATCGACTTGAGGATGGCCAATCCCGCCATCAGCCGGGTCGGCAAAGGCGGCCGGCCAGGATCGTCGTCATAGACCTCGCCCAGCCGTTCTTCGAGGAAACGCCAGTCGATCGTCTTGGCCAGCTTCACCAGCGCATGATCCATATTGAGAATGTGGTCGAGCCGGGATCGCAACAGGTCCGTCTGGCCGCTCTCGCGCCGTTCCTTCGGTCGCATCGCTCGCTTCCCTCGCTGCTTCGTCATCGTCTCGAATCACGCAGAACAAGCGCATCCAATTTGCCGGAAACCGCAGCCCAAAGCCACGAAATTCGGCAATCTGAAAACCGAAATCAGGGGAAATTGTTAAACGGAATCAAAGCATTCCGAGTTTTTCACGGACGACGACTTAAAGCGCGTCACGCGACGCGCGCTTTAAAGTTTTGTTTTATGCAGTCGTTGTCGCAAAACCGCTGCGCACCCTCGGGTCAGGCCCGAGGGCATGCTTTTGGGCGACATGCGTTTAGGCGGCTTGCCGCGAAGGCTGCCGTGTCGCCCTCTCCAGCATCGAGAAGAAGGTCGCGAACTGACCCGCCGGATCGAGTTCCGGGCGCTCGGAGAATGCTCGCGCCGCCGCTGAAAGCCGCCCATATTCCTGGCTGTCGGTCCATAGTCGCCTGACCACCGCCACCCAGTCGGCGAGTGGCGCATCGTAATCCAGCACCACGCCACCGGAGCCGATCGCTTCGGGCAGGCCGCCACGACGCGAGCCGACGACTGGAATGCCGCTGCAATGGGCTTCCGATGCCACCCGGCCCCAAGCCTCTTCCCATTTGCTGGGAGCCAGCAAGATTTTCGTGCGGCCGTAGACCGTTTTCATGTCGTTGGTCCGGCTCTCCAGCGTGACGTTGCCGAGCGGCGCGATCGTCTGCTCGATCCGGGCCCGATGATCATCATCAAGCTTCCAGCTTTCGACGAACAGGAATGGGATTTCAGAGCAGGCGGCGGCGATGCGCACCGCAAGCTCGAAACCTTTTTCCTCATAGGGGTTGATCAGCGTGACAAACTCGCCTGTCGTCGGCGTGCGGTAGAGCGCGGGATTGATGGTCGGCGGTATAACCGTCGAATCGATATCGAATTTTGCCTTGTAGGTGCGCGCCGTGAACTCGGAATTGGCGATGTAGAGCGCCGAATGCAGCTCGCGCAGATCGCCGCCCAATTCGTGGAACTCGACATTCCTGAGATAGACGACCAGCGGCACGCCTTCGGCCTGCAGCGCCTTGCCGATCGGGACCGACTTGTGGCACTGGACCACGGCGACATCCGGCCTCAGCTTTTCGACGGCAAAACCCGCCGCCTCCCAGGGAAACCAGGCGCGCACGACCGGATAGCCCGGAAAGCTGTCGATGACAGCGCGCTGCCTCAAAAGCTTCATCTTGGCGCGCGCCTTGTAACCGAAGACGCCCTGGCCGAACAGGGCGGCGAGCACCGAAGCCTCATGCCCGCGCTCGAGCAGCTGTTCGGCAAGATGATGGGTGCTGGACTGGACACCGCCGCTGAACTGGGGCGTGTAACCGTTACCGCCTGCAAAAAGCACTTTCATGGTTTCGGCTCCTTGTCGCATTCTCAAGTTTACTGGCAATGACGCACGGCTTATTTACGGATGCTGGCTTGCGACCCGCTTCACGCATCCTGCTGCGTCTCTAAATTGGCGAACGGATTGGTGCATGGCTGCCATCCGGTGAACCGGACCGGGTCGGCTGGCGAACTGCGCCGGGCGTAGTCGGTCAGCATATGGAACTCGGCAATGACCCAGCGGTCGAAATGTCTCAGATCCTGTTTTTTCTGTTCGGGCAACAACCGGCGGGCGGCGCCCAATTTCAGCGCCTCAAGCAGAGTGACAGCATCGCCCAGCTTTGTGTTTGGAAATATCCAGGGGTTCCGCTTCTGGAATTCCAGGACGAACTGCTGCAAATGCTCGATGCGCATGTTCAGCCTGCCGAAATATCTTTCGAGCGTGACACGCACCAGGTCCTCGTCCGAAAGCGAGGAAACTGTGGCGTAGGCGATGCCGGTCGAAGCAACTCCGCCAGCCATGATGGCTAGTGCCGCGCGTCGCGAAACCTTGATCATCCGGCCATTTCCTTTCCTGCTATCCGGCTCGCCGCCCGCAGGGAGAGGGCCGCCGCCGTCAGGCTCGGGTTGGCGCAGGAACAGCTTGGATATGTGCTCGAGCCGACGATAACCAGGTTCCTGAGCTGATGGTGGATCATGTCGCGATCAACGACCGAATCCGCCGGGCTCGAGCCCATCCGCAACGTCCCCTGGACATGCGACTCGGTGCGCCGGATGCCGCGATCGAAGATCTCTTCGACCGGCAGCGGCGCCAGAAGCGCTGCCAATTTCTGCTTTGCCTGCGCCATGCCCTTGACGGCATAGTCGGATGCTCCCGCGAAACTGACGAAGGCGTTTTCATCCTCGTCGAGAATCACGAGATTTTCCGGGTCGAGCAGGTCTTCGGTAACAATGATGAGGGGAAGCGTCTGACGGACACGTCCCTTTTCGGGGCGCATCCCGTGCTGCCAGCGGTTTTCGAAATAGACCAGCGCCGCCGCATGGTCTGATCTGTGAGCGCCGTCATAAAGGCCGAAATTCAAGCCGGTGGTGATGGTGCTTCCGTCGAAATTGTCGACACCGTCGAGATAGGCTTCGAAATTCCATCCGTAGGATTCGTGCAGGCCGCGCCCGACGAATTCGCCCGACAGGCCGGACCGCAACATGATCGCCGGGCTCTGGATGGCATTGGCACCCAGAATGAAAAGATCGCCGCTGACCGAATATTCCTTGCCCTCATGCACGAATGCGACCGAACGGACCGAACCGCCGACATGGTCGAGCCGGCGCACTTCAGCGCCAAGGCAGACCGAAACGTCAGGATGCTCGAAGACGTGCATCAGGCCATTGTTGGCGGTGAATTTGGCATCGACCGGGCATAATCCGCATCGCAAATTGGCGCAGCACGAAGACCGCTGCGCGGTCGGCACGCGCGCCCGGGCTGTCGGCATGACAAAATGCTGGTCCGGCTGCGCCGCTTTCATCATCCGGTCCGGCGTCGACATGTGATGCGGTGGCTGGGGAAATGGCCTGGAACGCGGCATCATCGCCGCCATGTCGGGGTCGCCTGAAATCGACATGACATCCTCTGCATCGCAGTAGAACGGCTCGAGCTCGTCATAGCTGATCGGCCAATCGTTACCGACGCCGTAGAGGCTTTTCAGCCTGAAGTCGTTCGGATGAAAGCGCGGCGTCTGCGCGAACCAGCAGTTCGTTCCGCCACCCAATCCGATGGTATAGTTCCACGGCTTGTCTGAGTTGGTCTTGTAGGTGGTCTCGTCCTCGATGTCGGTGTTGACGTTCTGCTCGAGCTGCCAATCATGCGTGTTGTGCCGGCCCCATTCCAGAACCAGAATGCGTGCCTTTCTCTGCTTGGCGAACGCATGCAGGAAGAAGGCCGAGCCGAAACCGGAACCGACGGCGACAAGATCGAAATGCTCGTTGGCGATCTGTTCCGGCCTGATGCCCAGCACCATCAGAGAAGACCCCTTGTTGACACGGGCGCGTTCATGGAAGCCTTCGCGACCATCCTTGATGTCCTAGCCGGCCGGCCTGTACCGCATGGTCTCACGCCGCCATCCTGCCGATCGAGTGGTATTCGATGCCGTAGCGAGTGATGATCTTGGGATCGTAGAGGTTTCGGCCGTCGAAGATGATCGGCGTGGACAGCGCATCCTTGATCGCGTCGAACGACGGCGCCTGGAAGGTCTTCCAGTCGGTGGCGATCATGAGCGCATCGGCGCCACGCAGTGCCGCCTCCTTGGTCCCGCACAAGAGCAGATCCTCGCGCAGTCCGTAGATGGCCTGGCATTCCTGCATCGCCTCAGGATCGTAAGCCTGCACTTTGGCGCCGGCCTTCCAGAGCGCTTCCATGAGAACCCGAGCCGGCGCCTCGCGCATATCGTCGGTATTGGGCTTGAAGGCCAGGCCCCACAGCGCAAAAGTCTTGCCCTTCAGATTCCCCTTGAAATAGCGGTTCACCTTATCGAACAGGACCGATTTCTGTTCGTTGTTGCGTTCCTCGACGGCGCGCAGCAGCTTGGCGTCGAATTTGACGCCTTCGGCGGTCTTGATCAGGGCGCGCACATCCTTGGGGAAGCACGAGCCGCCATAACCGAGGCCCGGATAGATGAAGTGGTAGCCGATGCGCGGATCGCTGCCGATGCCCTTGCGGACCTCCTCGATGTCGGCGCCGAGTTCCTCGGCCAAATTGGCCATTTCGTTCATGAAGCTGATCTTGGTCGCCAGCATGCAATTGGCCGCGTATTTGGTGAACTCGGCGCTGCGCACATCCATCACGATCATCTTCTCGTGGTTGCGGTTGAATGGAGCGTAAAGCTCACGCATCACCGCCTCGGTGTCCTCGCTGCCGGTGCCGACGATAATGCGGTCGGGCTTCATGCAGTCGGCCACCGCGGAGCCTTCCTTGAGGAATTCCGGATTGGAGGCGACGTCGAAAGTAAGATCCTCGCGGCCCCGCGCCTTCAGCGTCGCAGCGATCCTGGCCTTTATCTTTTCGCAGGTGCCGACCGGCACGGTCGACTTGCCGACGACGATCTTGGGCCCGGCCATCTCCCGGCCGATGGCCTCGGCAACGGCCAGCACATATTTGAGGTCGGCCGAACCATCCTCGCCCGGAGGGGTGCCGACTGCGATCATCTGGATCTGGCCATGCTTGACGGCGGCCGCGGCGTCGGTGGTGAACTTGATGCGGCCGGCCGCATGGTTCTCCTTGACTAGGTTTTCGAGCCCGGGCTCGAAAATCGGGATGAGGCCCTGATTGAGCCGCTCCACCTTTTTCGCGTCGATGTCGACGCATACTACCTGATGGCCGACTTCGGCAAGCACCGCCGCCTGCACCAGACCGACATAGCCGATTCCAAAGACCGTCAAATTCATGTGATTTCATTCCTGTTCAAGGCTTCGGAGCGCTTTCGGCCCGGCCGGTTCAGATTGGTCTTTGCTTAATGCTGCATGCCAGCGATTCCGGAAACTGGCATGGCTGGCCGAGCGCCGTGAATGCGACGCGATCCACTTGCAAGGTAAGCTTGCGACCCGGATCCGAAAACGGCCCCAGCCATTCTCTCATCGTGTCGCTGCCCCAAAGGCTAAAAAATATCTTTTGCGCATGGCTGGGCAGCTTTGCCGGATCGGTGATCGTGTTCACCAGATCGCCATTGACGTACCAGCGCAGCCGGTCCTTCTCCCAGACGAAGGCGTAATCGTTGAAAGCCTTGTCGGTGCCGCCAGCAACATCCACCACTTTCTCATTATTGCCCTTGCCAGATATGTAGGCGTTGACCTGCACTTTGGAGGTGTCCTTGGTCAGCACCTCGAAGTCGATTTCATCCCACGGCTGCTTATCTCGGGGGCCGATGTAGGTGAAGAAGGAGGCGTTGATGCCAGAGCCCGAATCGGTTTTCATCCGCGCCTCATAGGTGCCATAGCCGAAGCGCTGCTTGGATTGGATCTCGCCGCAGGCAAAGTCGCGATCCTTCACCTTCTGCTTTTCGAAACCGAGCGTCAGCATGCCATTGGAAAGCTTGACCTGTTTTTTGGACCAGATGCAGTTCTGATACTTGCCGTTCGCCCAGCCGTCGGCAATGTACCAACGCGCCCGGTCGAAGCTGGTGAAATCATCGACGAACGATGGCGCAGTCGGGATGTCCTGCGAACGGGAAGGGGTCGGGCCCGCAAGCAGGCTGCCGAGTGCGACCAGCACAAACGCGCCGCCCGAACATAGCTGCCGCAGTTTCCCTTGCCTCATCAAGTGCGTGAACGGCCGGTCGCCGGTTGCTGGGGTGGACGTGCTTTTCGAATCCGCGTTCATACCAAACTCACCTTGTGCTGTGCGCCCCCCCAACCCAAAGTCGATGTTCAAAACCATGACGAAACGAGCTGATCTTTGACCTTCTGCCGGTAGCTTCCCCGGTGGCCTGGTTGTTGCCAGTGGCGCCACCCAAGATCTTTGAAATTTCACCCCGCGCCGGCGGCCGGATTGGCGAAATCAGCCTTGGTGGGCGAGCTACGATGGGCGCCTTCGTCGAAGATAGCATCCAGCGAATGCCGCAGACCCTTCATCAATTCGTTCTGGCGCGCGAGCGCCGCGATGCGCCGCTCGTAATTCAGGATCGACTTGGTCAGTTCGCTGACCTCGGAGGATCTGCTGGAGGAGGCCGCGCCATTTTCCATCGCCTCGACCAGGAAGGCTGCGTTGGTGGCCTTTGTCCGGTAGCGATTCTCAAGCCCGTTTTTCTCCGCCTCGATCTCGGCTGCGATCTGGTCAAGCAGCTTTGCCAGGCGGTCAAGGCGCGAGACATCGGTCTGCCTGTCTCGAGCCGGATCCCTTGATCTGAAGCCAAATATCGGGGCCATGCGCTCAGTTTCCTGTCATAGCCGGCCTAAGCCCGAACGGGCCAAAAAAGTTCTTGTCGCATCGTCCAGCTCCTCTGACAGGCGGACATTTTCGGCCGATTCAAACAGCAATGAAAATTGCTGCACCGCAACATACATGCCATTCCCGAAGCGAGTAGGCAACCATCTAGTGCGGCGAATCGGAAATTCGCATCGCTTTGAGGCAGGTTAAGGACCTGTTGACATGATCGGCATGGCGCCGGCGGACCAGCTCAAGCCTCGCCGACCGGGCTGGTTGCGGCCATGAGAAAGCGCCGCGGCGGCACAGGCTGATTCGAGCCAAAGCCGGCGCGGCGAAACAGCGCATCCAGCTTGTCGGCGGCCACGCCGCGAACGATGGGGATGAGATTGGATTGGCTGGCCAGGGCGTAGGCCGCAGCCGCTGTCAGCCCTTTCTCGTTCTTCAGGTCGAGGAAGTTTCGCAACCGATATTTGTCGCGCACCTGCCGTTCGTGCTTTCTGAGCACGGCCTTGGAGCCTTCCGGCAGACTGTCGATCGCCAGCAGCGCCAGATCGGCGTCGGCCAGACGCTTGAGATCCTGCGTCTTGTGCTGGCCGCTCAGCGAATCCGCGCGAACGATTGCGCCGTAACCGCAGGACCTGATGACCTTGAAACGCGCCCCGCAGGCAACCGCGCGCGCGTAAAGTTCATAGTCTTCGCCCAGCCGCAGGTTTTCGTCATAGCGCAGCCCATGCCGGTCCAGAAAAGCGCGGCTAATCACCGGCTTGAGGAAACCCAACTCCCCTCTCTGCACACGACGACTGGAAATGTTGCCTTCGATGAAGCGCTCGAAATCGAGAAATTCCGGGTCGGCCGAAAACCGCGGAGCGGTGATTTTTGAAACGTCGGTCGCCGCATCGTCCCTGATCATCATGATGTTGTCGGCAGCGAAATCCCAATCAGCGTTGGCGAACAACTCGCGAAATCTGCCCACGAGAAAAAAATCGTCGGCGTCCAGAATGCTGATGAACGGCGATTTGGAGCTGGCGATCGCGACGTTGCGGGCGAAGGAAGGACCGCCGTTGACGTCGAGCCGGATGACGGAAAGCCTGCCGCTGCCATCGTCGGCCGCCCGAGCGACTTTCGCGGTATCGTCAGTGGAGGCGTCATCAACGACGACGACTTCGGCCACCTCCGGCTCGCGCAAGGCCGATGCGATGGCAACCGCAATTGTCCGCGCCGCGTTGCGGGCGGCGATGATCACGCAGACTTCCGGTTCTGTCATCAATTCGCCTCTCGACTGCACAGGTAGCTCCGAATTTCCCCCTTTGATGTCCAATGCAGCTCTCGTCTCACTGACTGCCCGGCTGTACGAAAACATCAGCCGGCGTTTATGCTGCAATTGCGAAGCAAAGCATCGTTAAAATCATCCGCTGCGTCCAGTCTTTCCTTTCGGTGTCGTCATGGCGCAGATCGATGGGCGGTGAAATGCCAGCGGATAGGCGGGCCGCTTCGCACACCGTCCCTGCGCATTCTGGATGGGGCGTCAGCGCATTCGAATCGCTGATCACCAGGTCGATCGACAGAGTTTAGGCAGTGGTGGCTGAGTCAGAGGATCCGAGGCTGAAGGGGAAATCCGCAAGTCAGTTGCCCAGGATGCTGTCGGGCGGGCAGTCCGCCAGGGACCCGTCCGAACGCCAGCCGCCGTCAGGTCAGTGGAGGCTTCTCCTGGCGCTGAACTTCTCGCCAGCGGCCGCTTCGGTCGAACTCAGCTTTCGTTCGGCTTCGCGAATCTTGTCGGCCGACGTCGGGGTATTACTGGCAACCATGGCGAAGACGAGCAGGAAGTAGCCCAGTTGAATGACAATGGCGCAGGCTATAGCGCGAAAAAGCGTTGTGCCTAGCGAAGCGCCGTCGAGATAAGACCAGGCGACCACGATCGCCACCGCGAAAATCATGCCAACAATGAATTTTGGTAGCGACATACCCGACAGCCCGTCAACCTGCTCAGGCAAGAATCGATGAATGATTCACCCCGAGCCTCCCTTCGCCATGCGAGCTTGTTGAGGCTACCCGCTTCTTGGCCGGTTGCTTCCGGCCTTCCCACGCTGTCCATACTCTGACAGAAACAATTTGCAACTCTATTAAGGTGTGCAATAGCGGGCAAGGCCAACTGCAAATTATTTTGGCTAAGTTCGGGGGATCGACTCTGCCATGTTGCGTTGCACATTTCCGCATCACAACCAATCACCCGGTATGGACTCACTTCAGTAAGAGCCAAAATATTAACCAGTATTTTACTTCAAGCGCGCTCTACATTTTACAACGCTGCAGCACGATATTTCTCAACCACGCGGCACAAAGAGCGATACGCCCAAAATCAGCCTCAAAATGGCACTACATTTTTCAAGGTTGCCCATAATTTGTCACGAATGCGCCATAAAAGGCCAAAATTTGCGCAGGATCGGTTTATTATTTAATCAATGCATGACGTGATTATTTCAGGCGCTCAAGGAATTGTGTGTTGCGATGCAGCATTTTTTTGATATCGTGCGGCAAACCATCCGTTCAACGTATGGAGTTTACGCATGAGGGACGTAGCCAAGCCGGCCGACGCGGATTTTCCGCACGCCGGTATCGACTTTCCACCAATCGGCGGCCTGCTTAAACGCAGCTTCGATATCGCCGGTTCACTGATTGGCCTGGTTGCTCTCAGTCCGCTGTTTGTGATGGTCGCGCTGCTTGTCAAGTTTTCCGACGGCGGGCCGATTTTCTACGGTCACAGCCGGATCGGGCGGGGAGGACGGATTTTCCCGTGCCTCAAGTTTCGCACTATGGTACAGAATGGCGAACAGGTGCTGGCGGCATACCTTGCCGCCAACCCGGACGCCAAGGCCGAATGGATAGCTACCCGCAAGCTCAAGAACGATCCACGCGTCACGCGTGTCGGGGCCGTGCTGAGGAAGCTCAGCCTTGATGAACTGCCGCAGATCATCAACATCCTTCAGGGTGACATGAGCCTTGTCGGTCCTCGCCCGGTGGTGCGCGACGAACTCGAAATCTATGGCAGTTCGGCCGTCTATTACCTGAAATCGCGCCCTGGCCTGACCGGACTCTGGCAGGTCAGCGGCCGCAATGACGTTTCCTATGACAGCCGCGTCGCATTCGATCGCCACTATGTCGAGAACTGGTCGCTGTTCGAGGACATTCGCATCATCATCAAGACCGTGCCTGCCGTCTGGATGTCGCGGGGCTGCTATTGACCGGCCGGGAGCCGGTTATGCGCAGCAGTGACTGTCCCGACGCCAGGCATTCTGCAGCAAGCTTCATCGGACCGGGCTAAAGCGAATCGGAAAACGTACAGTTGAAAACAGACATCTTCGAAATCTCCTGGGCCGGCACGGTTAGCAACCGCATGCGACGGATGCGGCTTATGACCACTTGCCTCGCGCTGGCGCTCGCCGTTCCCCAACTCGCCGCGGCCGACGAGTACCGGCTTGGATCGCAGGACAAGCTGACCATCCGCGTGGCCGAATGGCAGACCGTTGAAGGCACGTTCCGCGACTGGACGGCCGTCAACGGAGAATACACGGTTGGCCCGTCTGGAACGTTGTCGGTGCCGTTCGTCGGAGAAATGCCGGCATCCGGCAAGACCACATCCGAGATCGCGGCAGCGATCAGCCAGGCGCTCCAGCGCAAGCTCGCTCTGGCGGACCGGCCGGAAGCCTCCGTCGAAATGGCGCAGTACAGGCCGTTCTACATTTCCGGGGAGGTCCAGACGCCTGGCCAGTACCCCTACGTGCCGGACCTGACCGTCCTGCGGGCGATGAGCATCGCCGGCGGCGTCCGGCGGGCCGATGGACAGCGGTACGCCCGCGACATGATCAATGCCAAGGGCGAGTTTGACGTTCTCCAGGACCAACGGGTCCGCCTGATCGTTCGGCGCGCGCGCATCGAAGCGCAGATCGCCGACAAGCCGACATTCGACGTGCCGAAGGAGGTGGCCGATGATCCGAAGCTGGCAAGCATCGTTGCCGACGAGATGGCGATCCTGACGGCCGATCAAAAGAATCTCAAACTGCGCCTTCAGGCGCTCGACGATTTGAAGAAGTTGCTGCAGAGCGAGATCGATTCGCTGCAGAAAAAGATCGTCAACCAGCAGCGGCAGGTCGACCTGGCAAAGGAACAGCTCAGCGGCATCGGTTCGCTGGCGCAAAAGGGCCTTGTGGTCAACACTCGGGTTCTGAATTCGCAGCAAACGATCGCCGATCTGGAAGGACAGATCCTGGATTACGAAACGGCTATCCTCACCGCCAAGCAGTCGATCAGCAAGGCCAACCAGGACGCCATCGACCTGGAGAACACCCAGAATGCCGACCTCGCCACCGGCCGGCAACAGGCAGAAGCCGATCTGGCCGAAACAATGCTCAAGATGAACATGCACACCGGCCTGATGGCCGAAGCCATGTCGGGGAACCCGGCGCTACAACGCTATCGCGACGGCGAAGAACCAACAATGACGTTTGGCCTGGTCCGGATGGTCGACGGCAAGACCAGCGAAATCGCTGCCAGCGAAGACACGCCCGTACTGCCCGGGGACGTGATCAAGGTAAAGCTGGCACCGATGGCTAGCCAATAGGCCTTCGAGCGATCGGCCGATCCGATCACGCCGAACAGATTCGATCGGCAAAGAGTTCCACCCGGACGAGTTCGACCTTGAACTCGTCGACACTGTGCTCGCTGCCCGACAGGCCAGCCTACCGCCAACTCGGGACGTGAGTAATTACAGCGCAAGGAGATGTTGTGCTTTAGTTGCTAGTTAAATCCGAGGAGGACGTCGTCGTGCACAGTGAAAGGGACGAAATCGTCAGTCGTGAAAGAGAATTTCACAATCTCAGATTTAGTCAGGAGGAGGATCCAAGGGGAAGCCTGGACAAGTGGTATCGAACAATTCGTCACGGCGCTGAACGTCAAGACGAACAGATAAAACGGCTTTCGAAAAACGCAGACGTGCTCGAGTACGGCTGCTCCGATGGCGGGTGGTCCCTGCATTCCTTGCACCTGCCCGATCATTGCCGATCTCTGACGGGGATCGACATTTCGGATGTAGCAGTAAACAAGGCGAACGAACGCGCGAGCGCGCTTGGAAGCACGAACGCGACATTCCTGGCGATGAATGCGGAAGCCATGTCGTTCGAGGACAACAAGTTCGACCTGGTGTATGGACGCGGGATCATCCACCATCTGGACCTGGACCGATGTTTTTCCGACGTCGTCCGTGTCCTGAAGCCGAACGGCGTGGCGTCCTTCTACGAGCCGATGGGACACAATCCGCTCCTGAATGCCTACAGAAAGCGGACACCCCTCATCCGCGCCGCTGATGAACATCCCTTGCTAGTTTCGGACTTCGCTTTGGCCCGCCGCTATTTCAGCAATGTCCAGGTGGACTATTTCGGCCTGTGCTCCGTAGGAAGCGCGCTGATGCCGCGAACCATCTCGGAGACCGTCTACACAGTTGGCAAAGCTGTCGATTCAGTGGTTTTGACGCTTCCCTTTGTGAAGCGGTTCGCATGGTATGCGCTCCTGACCCTTAGGGCCTGATCAATAGGCAGCAAAGGCTCGCCTGCTGCCTGTGCGATGAAATGATTGCTTGGCCTTGGCGCTGTCAGGCGGCGTTTTTGTGCGCGCCACCAAAAATCAAGGTAATATTTTAGCCCTTTGCTTAGCGCCCCGCAGTTTCTGGTTCCGCGAAGTCGGCCGCGGTCCATCGGGGACGGGCGACATGCACCCTGACCAGCTTGAAGTAGCTATAATACAGGAGGAAGGAGCCCATGATGTAGGGGTTGAAGGTGTCGATCTCAACGAAGGACCGGATGAGCAGAAGCACCATCACGCCGCCAAGAATCACCGACTCGGCTTGCCATGTCCTGAATATCAGGGCCGATATATGGCCCCATAGCGCGCGCACGATGATCAGCGATATCAGCGTCGCCCCGACATAACCTAGCTCGACGAGGGCTTCGATATAGGTGTTGTGGAAGTGGAAACCGCTTCGGGTGGTGATGTAGAATTCGTTCCAAAGCCGCTCGGCCTCGGCGAACCCCTGCACCCAATAGGCCGCGTAGCCGACGCCGAGGATCGGCGCCTGCTGCGCCGCTTCCCAGCCCTGCTCCCAGAGATAAGTCCGTCCAGTGAGCGTGGAATCCTTTCCGAAGGTGCCAAGGACGAAATCCAGAAGTCCTGCAAAGGCAACCGCGGTGACCACGACCAGCCCGCCTGCGCCAACCACGAAAATCACCCGTCGGTAGCGGAGTGGAAGCTTCTTGGCCATGGCAAGCAGAGCCACCAGAGCGAGAACTGCCGGTATCGAAGCCGTCGAGGTGGCCGAATGCGCCATCATCAGAAGATAGGCCGATAGGACCAAGATGGGCGCCGTCAGGATAAAGCTTATCCGGCCGCGCCTGAGAAAGACCAGGAAGACGATGCAAAAATAAATGCCAAGGGAGGCGACAAAGCCGATCTGGTTCTTGGAGCTGAATGCGCCGACGAAATTGTACGTGCCGTCGAGCATATCATAGGAATAACCCCCGACCTTGAGCGAATAAAGCAGGACGACAAAAATCCCGATCAGCGAGCCAATCGTCAACGTCCGGACGCTGACGGTGCGCGCGGCGATGTAGGCGCAGGCAATATGGGAGCAATACTGGATTGCCGTCCTCAACGTGATGCCGGGGGCATCCGACCAGAACACCGATAGGCAGACATAGAATGCAAACGCCAGCGGCAGCCACGCGCTGGAGGCATGTCGCAACAGCCGCCGGTAGTCTACCAGGATCAAGGGAAGCCAGACCGCATAATAGGCCAGGATCAGGATCGGGCCGAAAACCGAGGAATAGGAGAACGCCCAAACGGAGATGGCAACTGCAAAGCTGCCGTAGACCGTGCTCTTCTCCGGGTCGACCAACAGAGATTTTGGGATCTTCATCTCGGTAGCGAATTCCCGTCCACGCAGTTCAATGCCGATTCGCTGCCGCGCCGCCATGCGCGAATGCTCTCATTGTGCAGTGCAATATAACCCATCCCCCGCAGCCTGTCACCCAAATGAGGCAAAAACAGCCTTGGGCGGCCTGAGGAGAGCGATAAAGACACGAGGGCTCGTGTGCGGCAAGGATCAAGCGTCGCGGCCGCCCTCGCGAACTCTCGCGGGGAGATCGACCATCATCCCGGGCTTTCGCCAATCTCCGGCGGCCCATCATCGAATGGACAGATCGTAGCCAAGAGGGCCTAACCGCCTGCTGCTGGCCCACCACGAAGCTGTCCGAGGCTCCAGTCCCCCGCTTGAACTTGTCCGCCATAGACTTCACATTCGCCGCCGATTGGGAGGACGAGCACATGACGATGCGTTTTGCGGGACGGTTTGCCGGGCGGTCGGCCGTGATCACCGGTGGTGCCTCAGGCATCGGCCTGGCCGTCGCGCAAAGAATCGTTGAAGAGGGCGGGCGCGTTTGCGTCTGGGATCGCGACTCGACCCAGATCGAGCAGGCCAAGGCTGTCATCGCCGACTTGCACGGCGTGACCGTCGACGTCGCCGATCCCGTAGCGGTCGCACAGGCCGCCCGGCAGACGATCAAAACCCTTGGCGCGGTCGATATCCTGGTCACCAGCGCGGCCGTCACCGGACCGAACATGACGACCTGGGATTATTCGGTGGAGGATTGGCACCGGGTCATCGACATCAACATCAACGGCGTCTTCTACTGCAACAAGGCGCTGGTTCCGCACATGCTCGAGCGCAATTACGGCAGGATCGTCAACATCGCTTCGATCGCCGGCAAGGAGGGAAACCCGAATGCCTCGGCCTACAGCACCTCCAAGGCGGCGGTGATCGGCCTGACCAAGTCGCTGGGCAAGGAACTGGCCAAGACCAAGGTGACGGTGAACTGCGTCACCCCGGCGGCGGTGCGCACCGCGATCTTCCAGCAGATGAGCCAGCAGCATATCGATTTCATGCTGTCGAAGATACCAATGGCGCGGTTCGGCGAGGTCGAGGAGGTGGCGGCGCTGATCTCGTGGATCGCTTCCGAGGAATGCTCCTTCACGACGGCCGCAGTCTTCGACGTTTCCGGCGGCCGGGCGACCTATTGAAGCAAGTCGGGCAATTTACCGCCAGGGCCGCCAGACTGGAGCTCCCGTCGTTTGCTTAGGGTCGAACCTCCACTGTCCGACGAAGAACTGCTCGACCGCTTCCAGCGCGCCGCCTTCGGCTATTTTCTGGAAACCGTGAATCCGGAAAACGGGCTGGTCGCCGACACGTCGCGGCCAAATTGGCCGGCAAGCATCGCGGTCGTCGGCTTCGCCCTGTCCTGCTATCCGGTCGGGGTCGAGCGCGGCTGGGTGACGCGCGACGCAGCCGTGAAGCTGACGCTTGCCGCACTGCGCTTCTTCTGGAACAGCCGGCAAGGCAATGGCGACGACGTCACCGGCCACAACGGCTTTTACTACCATTTCCTCGACATGCGGACCGGCCTGCGCGCCTGGCGATGCGAGTTGTCGGTGGTTGACACGGCGCTGCTGATGGCCGGGGTGCTCGCGGCTGGCGCCTATTTCACCGGCGACACTGAGGACGAAACCGAAATCCGCGACTTGGCGGAAATGCTTTACCGGCGCGTCGACTGGCGATGGATGCAAGGCAGCAGACCGACCTTGCGACAGGGCTGGAAGCCGAAGAGCGGCTTTCTGCGTTATGGTTGGGAAGGCTACAACGAAGCGGCGATCCTTTACGTCCTGGCAATGGCCGCCCCCGACAAGCCAGCCTCGGACGACAGCTATGCCGGCTGGACGGCGACATATCGGTGGGAAAACATCTACGGCTACGACGTGCTCTATGGCGGCCCGCTGTTCATGCACCAATTCTCGCATGCCTGGATCGACTTCGACGGCATCCGGGATGCGTTCATGCGGGAGAAGAACTCGGACTATTTCGAAAACAGCCGCCGCGCGACCTACCTTCACCGGGACTATGCGCGGCACAATCCCTCTGGCTATGACGGCTACGGCGAAGCACTTTGGGGACTTTCGGCGGGTGACGGACCCGGCAAATTCCGCGCGCGGATCGAGCGGCGGCCGCGCAAATTTTCCGGCTATGCGGCGCGCGGCGCACCGTTCGGCCCAGATGACGGAACGATCGCGCCGTGGTCGTATCTCGCATCGCTGCCGTTCGCGCCTGAAATCTGCCTGCCGGCGCTGCGCCACCTCAGAGAACGCCACCCTGAGGTGGTCGACGGTTTCAGGATGCCGAGCGGCTTCAACCCGACGCTGGCGAACCGGCGGAAGTTCGGGCCGAACGGCTGGATATCGGATGCGCATTATGGACTGGACCAGGGCATCGTCGTGCTGATGATCGAAAACCACCGCTCGCGCCTGATCTGGGACCTAATGCGGTCGAGCCCGCATATCCGTCGCGGCCTGTGCAAGGCCGGGTTCAGCGGCGGCTGGCTGTCGCAGCCGGCGAGCCCTCTTCGCGAGGAGGGCTGCTGAATGACAGCTGTCGCTGTCGTCTCGGGCACGAAGACGTTCGCCCTTCCCAGCAACTCGTGATTGCTGGGAAGGCCGTTCGATTTCGCCTGGCCTGAGTTACTTAGCCGGCGAACGTGTAGGCGGTCTTCACCGTAGTGTAGAATTCCGCTGCGTAGCGGCCTTGCTCGCGCGGGCCATAGCTCGATCCCTTGCGTCCGCCGAAAGGCACGTGGAAGTCGACGCCCGCCGTCGGCAGATTGACCATCACCATGCCGGCCTCCGAGTTGCGCTTGAAATGCGTGGCGTGCTTGAGGCTCGAGGTGCAGATGCCCGACGTCAGTCCGAACGGCGTGTCGTTGGCTACCGCCAGCGCCTCGTCATAGTCCTTGACGCGGATGACGTTGGCGACCGGCCCAAAAATCTCCTCGCGTGAAATGCGCATGGCGTTGGTGGCTTGCGTGAACAGCGCCGGTTGCAGGTAGAAGCCGCGGGTTTCGCGATCGAGCCGCTCGCCGCCGAAGGCGAGATCGGCGCCTTCCTGGCGACCGATGGCGATATAGTCTTCGTCCTGCTTCAGCTGGCTCTGGTCGACGACGGGTCCGATCTGGGTTTTCGCATCGAGGGCGTCGCCGACGACCAGCTTGGCGAGGCGATCTTTCATCGCATCGACGAAGCGGTCATGGATGCCGTCGGTCACGACAAGGCGGGACGACGCCGTACAGCGCTGGCCGGTCGAGAAGTATGCGCCATTGATCGCGCAGTCGACGGCGACGGCTAGATCTGCATCGTCGAGCACGACCAGCGGGTTCTTGCCGCCCATCTCGAGCTGGTACTTGCGCATGTGCTCGACGCTGGCGGCAGCCACGCGCTTGCCAGTGCCGACCGAGCCGGTGAAGGTGATGGCATTGAGGTCAGGGCTGTCGAGCATGGCCTGACCGACTACCGAACCCTTGCCCATGACGAGATTGAGCACACCCTTAGGCAGGCCGGCACGGTGCAATATGTCGACAATGGTCCAGGCGCACTCCGGAACCAGCTCGGCCGGCTTGAAGACGATGGTGTTGCCGTAGGCCAGGGCAGGAGCGATCTTCCACGCCGGGATGGCGATCGGGAAATTCCAGGGTGTGATGATGCCGACGACGCCGACCGCTTCGCGTGTGATCTCGACACCGACGCCGGGCCGCACGCTTGGAACCAGCTCGCCCGACAGGCGCAGCGTCTCACCAGCAAAGAAATCGAAGATCTGGGCGGCCCGCACGGTTTCGCCAATACCCTCGACCAGCGTCTTGCCCTCCTCGCGCGCCAACGCCCGGCCGATTTCATCTTTCCGCGCGGAGATCTCGTCCGACGCCTTCCTCAGCACCGCATGGCGTGCAAGCAAGCCCGATCGGGACCACGCCGGAAATGCCGCTTTCGCCGCCGCGATGGCTTGCCGCGCCTGCTCGGCGTCGCCCGACGCATATTCGCCGACCACGTCGTCGAGATTGGAAGGGTTGATGTTGCGGGAGCCGGCATCGCCCACCCACTCGCCATCGATGAGGTTCTTTCGAAACGGGATCATGTCGCTGTCTTCCTTGTCCTTCGATTGCCGTCTATCTGGACCACTGGCCGCTACACCGCAAGGCCGCCGGCGGCAAAGTTCTGCTCCTCGACAGGCATGTGCTAAGCAGGTTTCGGAAAAGTGTTCGATGGTTTTCCGATAAAAACCTGCGACAAACAAAAACCCAGCAGGCGAGGCCGTGCAAGCCTGCTTGGGTGTCGAGGTGGTAAACCATGATTCTAGTGCGGTGCGACGCGGATCGCGCCAGGAGGAAGCTGCCATGTCCGACCGCGCGTTGCCGCTGGTGATCAGCGCGCCCGAGCCACGCACGCTCGACCTGATTTTCACGCCCGAGGCACTGGCGAGATTCCGCGCCAGATACCGTATCGTCGAAACGTCGCCAGAAGGCGTCGCGGGCCTGCCACACGATGTGCTCGCCGAGACGCGCTACATCGTAGGGCAGCCGCCGATCGCGCCGGAGACGCTGGAAAGGATGACGGCGCTGCGCTGTGTCTTCAATGTCGAGAGCAACCTCATCAACAACATGCCGTATGAAACGCTGTTTTCGCGCGGCATCCATGTCGTCACCACGGGCATGGTGTTTGCCGAGCCGGTGGCCGAGCTCGGTCTTGCTATGGCGCTCAACCTCGCTCGCGACATCGTCGACGCCGATCTTGCGTTTCGTCAGGGCAAGGAGCTGTGGGGTGGCGAGGGCAACCAGGCGGCGCGGCTTCTCTCCGGCGCCGATGTCGGGATCATCGGCTTCGGCGATCTCGGCCGTGCGCTCAACCGGCTGCTGTCGGGCTTTCGCACGCGGACCAAGGTCTTCGATCCGTGGCTGCCGCCATCGATCCTGATCGAGAACGGCGTCGAGCCGGCTTCCCTCGACACGGTTTTGTCGAGCAGCGATTTCGTCTTCGTCGTCGCTTCGGTGACCAGCGAAAACCAGGGTTTTCTCGGCGCCGAGGCCTATGCCAGGATGCGCAAAGGAGCCGCCTTCATCCTGCTCAGCCGCGCCGGCGTGGTCGATTTTCCGGCGCTGATGGATGCAGTTCGCAGCGGCCACATCGTCGCCGCCAGCGATGTGTTCCCGCAAGAGCCGCTGGCGCAGGACCATCCTGTCCGCACGCTGCCCGGCTTCCTGCGCTCCGCCCACCGGGCCGGCGCGCTCGACATCGCTTTCAAGCGCATGGGCGACATGGTGCTGGAAGACATGGACCTGATCGACCGCGGCCTGCCGCCAATGCGTTCGAAGCGCGCCGAACGCGAGACCGTTTCGCGCATGCGCTCGAAGCCGGTCGACAAGAACTGAGCCGTCAGGTGCAGCGGCTGCGACGTTTCTCAGATGGTGAACGACCAGAACAGGCAGGCGAGCGTCGCTGCGGCGAAGACGACAAAGAACAGGCTTCTCAGCAGGATATTGCGACGCAACTCGTTCATGACGAGATGGCAGCCGACGACGGCTACGACAAACAGGAACCGCCAATTCAGCAGTGCCGGCAGGACATTGCTTCGATCGAAAGCCCATCTGGCGGCGAGGCCGCCAACGATGGCCGCGAACAACACGATGACTGTCCAGAAGATCGCATCCGCAGCATGTGTCAGGACGATGCCGGCGACCCTGATCGGCAGGATCATCATCAGCAGCGCGCTGAAGAAGTACACGGCCGCGAGCGGGATGAACGTCCCGGCATCGGCGACGTCGTCCAGGCGTTCTGCGCCGATCGCACCAAAGGGATAGCCATGCCTGGCCACCGCCAGGCTGAGAGCCATCAGCAAGGCCGTCAATATGGCCACCAATGCGAATGAAGTAAGGGCTTTGCTCATAAGGGTCCTGCTCGGAACGAATCGAATAAGGACGTTGGTAGCCCAGGGATTGTAAATTGCTGGTAAGCGCCGAGGCCCGGCGTGACCCAAAGCGCGTCGCATGAGGCCGGTCAAACGCAACGCGCTTTAGACGCCCTCACTCCGCCGCGTGAAGGCGTCGCGCCTCGATGATGGTCCTGATCTCGGCACGGCAGGAGCCGCAATTGGTGCCGGCATGCAAGGTGGCGCCGATCGCTTCGACGCTAACGCAGCCTCCGCGCACCGCTTCGGCGATCTGATTGGCGCCGACCCCGAAACATGAGCAGACAACGGCGCCACGATCGACGCTGTTGCCGCCCGGTCGCCCCGCCACGATCGCCAGTCGCCCGCGCCGATCGGCATGGTCAGCGCTCAACTGCTCGACCGCCCAGCCGCGCGACACCGCGACCGGCCTGGGGGCAAGATAGAGCGCGCCAGTCAGCCGACTGCCGGTAAAGCGGGCGAAGCGATAGTGCCCGCCGGCGACATCATGATAGGCGAGTGTCTCGCCTGGCGCGTCCGCCCCGAAAAGCGAAGCCGCGAAATCCGGCCAGTCCCGGTCGGCTTCCAGCGCAAGCTCGAGACGCCAGCCGGCAGCGCAGCGGGCGAGGCTCCAATAGTCGGCGTCAATCGAGGCTGGCCGTTCGGCAAGCACCGCGAAGCCGAACGCGACGGCAGCGAAGCGTTCCACCCGGGCGGCAACATTCTTCGAGGCCGGCTGCCCTGAAATCGGATCGGTGATGGGGGCCACCAGCGCATCGACACGAGCCCGCGCGGAAAACTGGTCCGTCCAATGCATCGGCACGAAGACCGAGCCTGGCCGCTGCCGCACCGTCACCAGCGCACGAAGCAGCACCTCGCCATGCTCGGTCGAGACGCGCAAGATGTCGGCATCGCCGATGCCGAAGTGCTGCGCGTCCGCCGGGTGGATTTCGGCGAACGGCTCGGCCAGGTGCTGCGACAGCCGTGGGCTTTTTCCCGTCCGCGTCATAGTGTGCCAGTGGTCGCGAACGCGCCCGGTGTTGAGCACCAGCGGGAATTTTTCGTTCGTGCGGGTTTGGGGAACTGGACGGATCGGGATGAAGCGCGCCTTGCGGTCGGGCGTGTAGAAGCCGCCGTTGGCGAAGAAGCGGGTGCTTCTAACCTCCGGTCGGCGCCAGGCACCCCCCTCTAGCCTGCCGGCCATCTCCCCCTCAAAGGGGGAGATTGGCAGTTTTGCCGACGTTGCCTCTTCTGCAATGGTAGCGATTGGCGAAAACGACGGTGACATCCGATCTCCCCCCTTGAGGGGGAGATGGCCGGCAGGCCAGAGGGGGGTGCCTGGGCTCGGCGCTGGCCATTGGAATGGCGCCAGCGCATCATATCCCTCCGCATCGACCCCGCCATACGCACCGATGTCGAAGTCGCGGGCGCCGTCATTCTCGAATGCCGACAGCGCGGCGTGCTCGGCGAAGATATCGGCTGGCGACGGATGCGAAAACGCTTCGCCAAAACCCATCCGCTTGGCGACTTCGGCGATGATCCACCAGTCGGCCCTTGCCTCGCCGGGCGTGGCCAAAAAAGCGCGCTGGCGCGAGATGCGGCGCTCCGAATTGGTGACGGTGCCGTCCTTCTCGCCCCATGCGGCGGCGGGCAGGCGGACATGGGCGTGGCGGACCGTGTCGGTCTTGGCCAATATGTCCGACACCACGACAAACGGGCAGGCCTTGATCGCCGCCTCGACGGCATCGGCGTCCGGCATCGAGTCGACCGGGTTGGTCGCCACGATCCACAGCGCCTTGATGCGCCCGTCGGCTACCGCCTGAAACATCTCGACCGCCTTTAGGCCGGGCTCTTCGGGGATATCAGGCGCACTCCAGAAACGCTGCACGCGGTCGCGGTGCTCGGGGTTTTCGATCTCCATATGGGCGGCCAGCATGTTGGCCAGGCCGCCAACCTCCCGACCGCCCATGGCGTTGGGCTGGCCGGTCACTGAAAACGGGCCGGCGCCGGGCTTGCCGATGCGGCCGGTGGCGAGGTGACAGTTGATGATGGCGTTGACCTTGTCGGTGCCCGAGGAAGACTGGTTCACGCCCTGGCTGTAGACGGTCACCGTCTTCGCCGTCGCGGCGAACAGGCTGTAGAAGCGGACAAGCTCGTCCTCGCCGAGGCCCGTGGCCGCGGCAACGCCGGCAAGATCGAGCGCGGAGGCGGCAAAAAAGGCTTGCCCGAAGCCGGTTGTGTGCGCCGTGATATAGGTGCGGTCCAGCGTGTTGTGCTGGCCGAGATAGGCGAGCAGCCCTGTGAACAGCGCGACGTCACCATCCGGCGCGATCGCCAGATGCATGTCGGCAATATCTGATGTCATCGTGCGGCGTGGGTCGACCAGCACCACCTTCATTTCGGGCCGTTTTTCCCGGGCAGCGGCAATGCGCTGGTAGAGCACCGGATGGCACCAGGCGAGATTGGAGCCGACCAGCACGATCAGGTCGGCGAGTTCCAGATCCTCGTAGCTGCCCGGCACCGTGTCAGAGCCGAAAGCGCGGCGGTGGCCGGCAACCGACGAGGCCATGCACAGGCGCGAATTGGTGTCGATATTGGCCGAGCCGATGAAGCCTTTCATCAGCTTGTTGGCGACATAATAGTCCTCGGTCAGCAATTGACCGGAGACGTAGAAGGCGACCGCGTCGGGACCGTGCTCGGCGATGGTCCGCGAGAAGGTCGAGGCGACGAGGTCGAGTGCTTCGTCCCAGTCGGTGCGGCGACCGTGGATCTGCGGATAGAGCAGCCGTCCGTCGAGGTCGATCGTCTCGGCCAGCGCCGAGCCCTTGGAACAGAGCCGGCCGAAATTCGCCGGATGGTCAGGGTCGCCGCGAACGGTTATCTCACCGTTCGCGGCGACCTTCGCCAGCACGCCGCAGCCCACCCCACAATAGGGGCAGGTGGTCCTCACCTCGCGCGCTTCGTCGATCTCCATGCTCAAGCCGCGCGACTGGCCAGCGCTTCCAGCGCAATGAATAGACGCTCGCCCTCGATCCGCACCGGGATGGTGCGCACCGCACCGTCGTCGGCGCCAAGCGCCTTGCCGGTTTCCAGCGAGATCACCCAATTGTGCAGGGGACAGGTCACCGCTGCGCCATGGACGATGCCCTGCGAGAGCGGTCCGCCCTTGTGCGGGCAATGGTCCTCGATGGCAAATACCTGGTCCTCTGCCGTGCGGAAGACGGCGATCTTGCCTTGAGGCGTGGCGACGCAGCGCGCGCCGCGGCGCGGGATGTCCGAGAGCGTGCCGACAGCAATCCAATTCATCATCATCACTCCGCCGCCTGCGCGAAACCGACCGAAGCCATCGGCCGGAATTCGTGTTTGTCCTTGCCGGAAACGCGTTCCGACCACGGGTCGACCTGGGCGAATTTCTGCGAAAAGACGAAGCGGTCGAAATAGGCCTTGCGCTTCTCGCCATCGTCCATGATCTGGCGCTTGATCTCGGCGATGCCGATGCGCTTGGCCCATTTGTAGATGCGCTCGAGATAGCGGCCCTGCTCGCGATACATTTGCGTCAGCGCCACGATATGCTCCAGTGCCTCGTCCTCGGTCTTGACCAGGCCGAGCACCTCGGTTCCCTTGATGTCGAGGCCGGCTGCCCCGGCGAAATGGATCTCGTAGCCTGAATCGACGCAGATCACGCCGACATCCTTGCAGGTTGCCTCGGCGCAGTTCCTCGGGCAGCCCGACACCGCCATCTTGACCTTGGCCGGCGTCCACGAACCCCACATGAATTTCTCGATGCGGACGCCGAACCCCGTCGAATCCTGCGTGCCGAAGCGGCACCAGTCCGAACCGACGCAGGTTTTCACCGTGCGCAGTCCCTTGGCATAGGCGTGGCCGGAGACGAAGCCGGCCTGGCCGAGATCGGCCCACACCGCCGGCAGATCCTCCTTGCGGATGCCGAGCATGTCGATGCGCTGGCCACCGGTGACCTTGACCATTGGGATTTCGAATTTGTCGACGACATCGGCAATGGCGCGCAGTTCGGCGGCATTGGTGACGCCGCCCCACATGCGCGGCACCACCGAATAGGTGCCGTCCTTCTGGATGTTGGCGTGGACGCGCTCGTTGATGAAGCGCGACTGGTAGTCGTCGGCATACTCGTCCGGCCAGTCGCAGACGAGATAGTAATTGAGCGCCGGCCGGCATTTGGCGCAGCCGCAGGAGGTGGTCCATTCCAGCTCCTGCATGACGGCGGGAATGGTCTTCAGACCCTTGGCCCTGATCAGCCGGCGGACCTCATCATGGCCGAGCGTGGTGCAGCCGCACATCGGTTGCACCGCCGCGGGATTGTATTTGTCGCCGATGGTCAGCACCATCAGCTTTTCGACCAGCCCGGTGCAGGAGCCGCAGGAGGCGGACGCCTTGGTGTGTGCGCGCACGTCATCGAGCGAGGTCAGGCTTTTGGCCGTGATCGCGCCAGTGATCTTTCCCTTGCAAACGCCGTTGCAGCCGCAGATTTCCGCATCATCCGGCAAGGCTGCAACGGCCGCCATAGGGTCCAGGGAGGCGCCCCCCTGGTATGACTGGCCGAAGATAAGCGTGTCGCGCATTTCCGATATGTCGGTCTGCTTCTTCTTGAGGTCGTTGAACCAGGCGCCGTCCGCCGTCTCGCCGTAAAGCACGGTGCCGATGATGCGGTCATCCCTGAGCACCAGCCGTTTGTAGACGCCGGCAGCGGCATCGCGCAGCACGATCTCCTGGCGGTCCTCGCCCTCGGCAAAGTCGCCGAGCGAGAACAGCTCGATGCCGGTAACTTTGAGCTTGGTCGGCGTGTCCGAATGGACGAAGGCGGCGGCCTCGTCGCCGGCCAACTGGCTGGCAGCGACACGCGCCATCTCATAGAGCGGTGCGACCAGGCCGTAGACCATGCCGTTGACCTCGGCGCACTCGCCGAGCGCGAAGATGTCGGGGTCGTTGCTGCGCATGCCGGCATCGACGACGATGCCGCGATTGACGGCAATGCCGGCGTCTTTCGCCAGCGTCGCATTCGGCCTTATGCCGACCGCCATCACCACCAGCGTCGCCGGGATGATGGTTCCGTCGGCGAGTTCCACCTGCTCGACCTTACCCTTGCCGGTGATCGCCTGGGTGTTGGCCTTGGTGATGACCTTGATGCCGCGCTGTTCGACCGCGCGCTGCAGCAGATAGCCAGCGGCCGGATCGAGCTGTCGTTCCATCAGCGTCGGCATGACATGCAGCACGGTGACGTCCATGCCCTGCGCGTTCAGGCCCGCAGCCGCCTCCAGCCCTAGCAGGCCGCCGCCGATAACCACGGCCTTGGCCCGTGACTGCGCTGCCAGCATCATCGCCCGAACGTCGTCGAGATCGCGATAGGTCAGCACGCCGGGCAGATCATGGCCGGGCACCGGGATGATGAACGGCACCGAGCCGGTGGCGATGACGAGCTTGTCGTAGGGCTCGGTGACGCCGTGGTCGGAGGTGACGGTCTTTGCCTGCCGGTCGATGGCGACGATCTTGTGGCCCTTGTAGAGGGTGATCCCGTGCTTGATGTACCAGCCATCGCCATGGATGATGATCTCCTCATAATCCTTTTCGCCTGACAGAACCGGCGACAGCATGATGCGGTCGTAGTTCACGCGCGGCTCGGCGTTGAAGATGGTGACCTGGTAGAGGTCCGGCGCCTTTTCCAGCAGGTGCTCCAGCATGCGCCCGGGGGCCATGCCGTTGCCGATGATGACGAGTTTTTCGGTCATGTGCTGATCCACTCCGGTCTCACTCAGCCGCGAAGGAAAGGCCTGAAGCTTCGGCGGCGGCCGCGCGCTCCATCCGCCGGATGCTGAAGTGCATCCAGGCAAAGCAGGTGGCGACGATGACGAAGAGCAGCATGAAGCAGCTCGACCAGACGCCGGTGAGGTCGTTGAGTGCGCCGAAGGCGATTGGCAGGATAAAGCCGCCGAGCCCGCCAATCATGCCGACAACGCCGCCGACCGCGCCGACACTCTGCGGGTAGTAAGCCGGGATGTGCTTGTAGACGGCGGCCTTGCCAAGGCTCATGAAGAAGCCGAGCACGCAGGCAACGGCTATGAAGGCGACCGGGCCGATCTCGAAATGGAAGGCGATCGGCCCGCTGATGCCGCGCACGACGAAGTCTGCCGAAGGGAGAGACAGAACGAGAGTAGCAACGGCACTGACCGCGAAGGTCCAGTAGAGCACGGTGCGGGCGCCGATCCGGTCGGAAAGCACGCCGCCATAGGCGCGGAAGATGCTTGCAGGGATCGAATAGGCCGCGCCGATCATGCCAGCGGTCGCGATGCCGAAGCCGTAGACGCCGATCAGGTAGCGCGGCAACCACAGCGATAGCGCCACGAATGCACCGAAGGCGAAGAAATAATAGAAGGCGAAGCGCCAGACCTGCAGGTTCTTAAGCGGGGCGAATTCCTGCAAGAAGCTTCTCGCGGGCGCTGCCTTGCCGGCGCGGCGCTCGCGAATGACCGGATCGTCGTCGGTCGTGAACCAGAAGACGGCGGCCATGACGACGAGTGCTGCCGCCCAGATCAGCGCGACCGACTGCCAGCCCCAGGAGAGAAGCATGAACGGTGCCAGGAACTTGGTGACCGCGGCGCCGACATTGCCGACACCGAAAATGCCAAGCGCCGTGCCCTGCTTGCCGGCCGGGAAGAAGCGCGAGACATAGGCGACACCGACGGCGAAGGAACCACCGGCGAGCCCAACGCCTAACGCGGCGACCAGCATCTGTCCGTAGGTTTGCGCAAAAGCGAGCAGGAAGGTCGCGACCGCCGCCGCAAGCATGGTCGCGGTGTATACCAGCCGTCCGCCAAAACGGTCGGTCCAGACACCGAGCACCATGCGCACGAGCGAACCGGTGAGGATCGGCGTGCCGACCAGCAGGCCGAACTCCGTCTCGTTCAGCCCAAGGTCCTGCTTTATGCGCACGCCGATGATTGAAAATATCGTCCACACCGCGAAGCAGACGGTGAAGGCGATGGTGGACATCACAAGCGCCTGCCGGGGAGCATTGTCCTGGCTGGGCGCGGCTGGGAGATTTGCGGTCAACGTCTGGCTCCGGTTTGCGGCGTGGGAGGCACCGCGGATGTTTGTGGGTGAATGATCAGCGGCGCGGCATCGGTGCGAGCAACGAGACCGCGCTCGCCACGGTCAGGTCCTTGCTTTCCGTCTTGGCGCCGACGGGAAACAGCAGGAGCGCGGCGGTGAACAGCGCCGCCGTCAGCGCGTTGCTGGCCAGAAAATCGCGGCGCGTGAAGTCCGCGAGGGACGCGCCAGTTCCGATCCGTTTCATCATCTTCGTCTCCGGTTGGGCGCCGCTTGGGACCAGCGCCGTCGATCGCGTAAAAACAAAAAAAGCCGCCGGTCAGGTCTTTGCGCGTCCGTCCATCGGGGATCGCGTATTGACCTGAGCGGCAGCTTTGCCTGTGGCGCCCGCCATTGGACACCGTGTCACTTGGCCCTTGCGGACCTACATTCTGAAAAGCAGGAAGCGTGCCAATTCGACAGCGCTTCAGATTATCGAATGAAATCAATGTGAACCGCAGCCGCGCGATTTTTGACCAAGCCCGGCGGCGGATCAAAGATTAGTCAGAATGCCTTGCACAGCAGCATAATATTTGTGCAATGCGGTAGATTGCCCATTGCCGATGCAGATTGCCAATTGTAGATGATGACGCTTTTCGGTCATGGCCTTACTCCGCGGCTTCGACGAAGCGGTGGCGTTCGTAGAGGAACTTCAGCACTGCCTCACGGCAGCGCAGGAAGGTCCGGTCGGAGGAAAGCTCGATGCGCCGGCGCGGCCGGGCCAGCGGCACGGCAAGCACCTCGCCGATGGTCGCCGCTGGACCGTTGGTCATCATGACGATGCGATCGGACAACAGCACCGCCTCGTCGACATCGTGCGTGATCATGATCGTCGTCGAGCCAAGCCTCGAATGGATATCCATCACCGCATCCTGCAGATGGGCGCGCGTCAGCGCGTCGAGCGCACCGAAGGGCTCGTCGAGCAGCAGGATCTTCGGCTCCATCGCCAGCGCGCGGGCGATGCCGACGCGCTGCTTCATGCCGCCCGATATCTCGGCGGGCCGCTTGTCCCTGGCATGCGCCATCTGTACGAGGTCGAGATTGCGCATGATCCAGTCATGCCGCTCGGCCTTGGTCCTGGTCGAACCGAACACCTTCGACACCGCCAGATTGATGTTCTCGTAGACGGTGAGCCACGGCAAAAGGCTGTGGTTCTGGAACACCACGGCGCGCTCGGGTCCGGGGCTGTCGACCTCCTTGTTTTCGAGCAGGACCGCGCCGGCGGTCACTTTCGTCAGTCCGGCGATCAGGTTGAGCAAGGTCGACTTGCCGCAGCCGGAATGGCCGATGATGGAGACGAATTCGCCTTTGTCGATGGTCAGCCGGATGTCTTTCAGCACCTCGCTGACCTGGCCGCCGCGGGCAAAGGATTTGTCGATATGGTCGAGTTTCAGGTAGGCCGTCATCGCCCCTCTCCTCACTTTGCCGTTGTGCCGCGGGTGACGAAGGCGCCGACCGCCGCGACCAGGCGGTCGAGGCAGAAGCCGGTGACGCCGATATAGGCGAGCGCAACGATGATGTCGGGCAGCCGCGACGAGTTCCAGGCGTCCCAGATGAAGAAGCCGATGCCGACGCCGCCTGTCAGCATTTCGGCGGCGACGATCGCGAGCCAGGACAGGCCGATTCCGATGCGCAGGCCGGTAAAGATGTAAGGTGCCGCGGCCGGCACCATGATCTTCACGAAGAATTCGAGCTGGTTGAGCCGGAGGATGCGGGAGACGTTCCGGTAGTCCTCTGGAATGTTGCGGACGCCGACGGCGGTGTTGATGATCACCGGCCAGATCGAGGTGATGAAGATGACGAAGATCGCCGACGGGCTGGAATCGCGGAAGGCAGCCAGCGACAGCGGCAGCCAGGCGAGCGGCGGCACGGTGCGCAGAATCTGGAACACAGGATCGAGGCCGCGCATCGCCCAGATCGACTGGCCGACCAGTGCGCCGAGCGCGACGCCAACGATGGCAGCCAGGCCGAAGCCGATGGCGACGCGCTGCAGCGAGATCAGCACCCGCCAGGCCAATCCGATATCCTGCGGACCATAGTCGAAGAACGGATGGGCGATCAGATCGTAGGCCTCGTTCCATACCTGGCTAGGTGGCGGCAAGCTGGCGTTGGGCGACGAGCAGGCGATCTGCCAGATGACGAGCATGACGACGATGACGATTGCCGGCGGCACCAGCGTGCTCGCCAGCTTGCCGGCGATCGCGGCGGGATCGAAGCGGCGTCTCACCTTGGCGGTGAAAGCTATGACCTCTGCGGGCTTGGCAGGCGTGGGGAACGCCTTGACCTTGGTGTCCTCGATGGCTTGGATAGACATTTTTCGCAAAAAGCTCCTTGAGCATTGGCGTGATAGGCGGCGCCACTGGCACCGCTTGCCGGCGACGTCAGGCCGATGCCTTGATCTTCAGGCTGTCGAGATAGGCGGACGGATTGGCCGGATCGAAGATCTTGCCGTCGAAGAAGGTCTCGACGCCGCGCGATGAAGACGCCGGGATGTCGGCTGCCGCGACGCCGAGATCCTTCGCCGCCTCGCGCCACAGATCCTCGCGGTTGACCTGATCGACCAGCGCCTTGATGTCGGTGGTCGCCGCGAATTTGCCCCAGCGGATGTTTTCGGCGAGGAACCAGCTGTCGTGGCTCTTGAACGGATAGGACACACCGCCCTTCCAGAACTTCATGTAGAGGTCGGTGCCGGCGGCGACGCGGTCGTTGCCGTAATTGATGTCGCCCTTGAGGCGGCCGATGATGTCGGCGGTCGGCACGTTCATCCATTGCCGCTTGCCGATAATGGCCGCCATCTCGTCCTTGTTTTCCATGGCTTCGCACCATTGCTGGGCTTCCATGACGGCCATCAGGATTGCCTTGGTGGCGTTCGGGTTCTTGTCGATGAAAGCGGCGCGCAGGCCGAGCGCCTTTTCCGGATGGCCTTTCCACAACTCGCCCGTTGTGGCGGCGGTGAAGCCGACGCCCTGATGGACGAGTTGCTCGTTCCATGGCTCGCCGACGCAGAACACGTCCATGTTGCCGACCTTCATGTTGGCGACCATCTGCGGCGGCGGCACAACGATGGTCGAGACATCCTTGTCGGGATCGATGCCGCCGGCAGCCAGCCAGTAGCGCAACCAGAGATCATGGGTGCCGCCCGGGAAGGTCATGGCGGCTTTCACCTCCTTGCCTTCTGCCTTCCTGGCCGCAAACGCGTCCTTCAGCTTGGAGGCATCGAGGCCGACGCCGGTGCCGGCATATTCCTGCGCCACGGAAATCGCCTGGCAGTCGTAGTTGAGCCGCGCCACAATAGCCATCGGCATCGGCTGGTTGTTCTGCGTCACCTTGCCGGTGTGCATCAGGTAAGGCATCGGCGTCAGGATATGGGCGCCGTCGATGCCGTTGGCTTCGCCGCCGAGCATCAGATTGTCGCGTGTCGCGCCCCAGGAGGCCTGCTTGAGCACCTCGACATCGGGCATGCCGAATTTTTCGAACAGGCCCTTCTCCTTGGCGATCATCAGCGGCGCTGCATCGGTCAGCGCGATGAAGCCGAGCTTGGCGCCAGTGACTTCCGGAGTTGCCGTCGCCGCATAGGCGCCGGACGGCAGCAGCGCGCGCGCCGCCGCCAGCGTTGCCGCGGTAGCAGCACTTGCCATCAGAAAATTGCGGCGGGTCATGCCCTGGAAAGGGGCTTCAGTCTTGATGCGTTTCGTCATTGTCGTCTCCCGTTGGGCACTGCTTGGGATCAGCGCCGTCGATTGCCGTGCTCGGTCAAAACAAAAAAGCCGCCGGCCAGGCCGCGCGCGTCCGTCCATCCGGGGATCGCGTGTTGACCTGAGCGGCAGCTTTGCCTGTAGCGCCCGCCATTGGACGCCTGTTCCGTGACCCCAAGAAGAGTCTTCTTATGGCGAAGCAGGAACCGTGCCAGTTTCGGAATGGACGACAAACATCAATGAGATCAACGGCATGCCACAATCATCGGCGCGCTGGCCTGCTGGGCGAGCAAGCCAAAGATTGTTCATTAGCGCAGTTGCATGCATAATTTTTGTGCAATGCACAAGAATGGCGTGAAAATGATCAGGCTTCGGCGCGCGCCAATTTCTGCATGGCAATGTAGGCGTCGACCTCGTCGGGATCGAATATCTGGCCATCGAAGAAACCATCGGGGCCGAGCACCAGACTGGCGCCGGCGGAGCCGACAGGTGTGGCAGACGCCAGCGCGCCCTCCACCTTAGAATTGGCGCCGGGAAGTGCGACACCGAGCGGCTTCAGCGCCGACCGGTAAAGATCGGGGCGGTAGCAGTCGAGGGCGATGGCCAGATTCTCCGGCGTGTGCGCCACATGTCCCCAGCGCACCATCTGCGTGTAGAACCACAGCGCATGGCTCTTCCAGGGAAAGTTGGCGGCCTTGTCGAAGGGCAGGAAGAAATCCTCGACCGTTCGTTCCGCGCCACCGCCGAGTTGGAGATGTCCGCTCAGGATCGGCATCTGCAGCGCCGGCGAAAGGCCGAGGAAGGAAGGCTGCGCCATCAGGGCGGCCAGTTCGCCGCGGTTTGCCGGATCCTGGCACCAGCGCGCGGCGTGATGGAGCGCGCGCAGCAGCGCCGAAAGGGCTTCCGGGTGCCTTTCGGCCCAGGCGTTGCGTACGCCGACGACTTTCTCCGGGCTGGTCTTCCAGATGGTGGCCTTGACCGTGGCGATATGGCCGGTGCCGGCGACGACCGAGGCGCTGTTCCACGGTTCGCCGGCGCAGTAGCCGTCGATCCTGCCGGCGGCGAGTGCGTCGGCCATGAACGGCGGCGGCACGATGACGATTTCTATTTCGCGCGACGGATCGATGCCGCAGGCGGCGAGCCAGTAGCGCAGTTCGTAATTGTGTCCGGAGTGCGGATGCACGACCGCAAAGCGCAGTGGGTCGCGACCGGCATTTGCCCGTTCACGGATCAGCGCTCCCAAGGCCTTGCCGGCCCGCGCCGGATTGAGATCGGGCAAGGCGCCGTGCGCGGCCATGCCTGCCCAGAGCGTGTTCGAAACCGTTACGCAGTTGCCGCCCAGCCCCAGCGAGAACGGCACGATCGTGTCGGAGGCGAGTGGGGTGAGCCCCAGATTGCAGGCGATCGGCATCGGCCCCAGCATATGCGCCAGGTCGAAATGTCCGATCGCGATGCGGTCGCGGATGTTGGCCCAAGAGGTTTCGCGACTGAGCGTCAGGTCGACGCCTTCGCGCGCGGCAAAGCCGATCTCCTTCGCTGCGACAAGGACGGCACTATCGAAGAGCGGCATGAAACCGGCATTGATCTGGTGTTCGGCCGCCATGCTCAACTCTCTCCGGGATCCAGAAGGCCTGCCGCCGTCACCAGGCTCTGCGCGATTTCGCTTATCTTGCGGTTCTGGTTCATGGCGGTCTTGCGCAAAAGCGCATAGGCCGCGTCCTCCGACAGGCCGCGTGATCGCATCAGGATGCCCTTGGCGCGATCGATGACCTTGCGGTCCTCCAATTCACTGCGGGCCTCCTCCAGTTCGCGCGCCATCCGCGAGAACGCGTTGAAGCGACTGATCGCCATGTCGAGGATCGGCTTGACGCGCTCCTGGCGCAGCCCGTCGACGACATAGGCAGAGACCCCCGCTTCCACCGCAGCTTCGATTGAAGCCTGATCCGACCGGTCCACGAACATGGCGATCGGCCGCTTCACCACGCGCGAAAGCTGGAACATGTTTTCAAGCATATCGCGGTTGGGATTTTCGAGATCGATGACGATTACGTCCGGTTCGATCTCGGCAATGCGCCGCGCTATTCCCGCAACATCGTGAACGACCGTGACCTGCTCATGCCCGGCCTCCCGCAATCCCGCCTCGATGATGGAGGCGCGGATGTGGTTTTCATCGATCACCAGGACAGTGAGGGATTTCCGGATCATGCTGCATTTTGCGCACACAGCGTGATTGTGCAATGCGGCATAGTGAGAATTGACGCAGTCATTCGCTTCGCGGACTTGTCACATGCTCGCGGAGCCTACCGTTTAACTTAAATCCTGCTCGTAAGGGCTGACTTTGCTTTTGTATCCGCCGCGCTATTTTCCAATTGCGACCTTGTCTCGCTGGCTTGAAATTGGAGGTTTCCATGGATCGGCGATTATTTTTGACAGGAGTGTTTGGCGTTGCTGGGGCAGCAGCCCTTGCGAGCGCAGTTCGGCCAATCAACGCGGTGGCCGGCGTCCCGAGCGCCAGAAGTGGCATCCTCGATGAACTCGACGCGCTGGAGACAGAGCCCTTCGAAGATGAAGATACTCAGGCGGAGCCGATCCGACATCGGCGCTGGCACCGCAGGCGGCGGCGCCGGCGGCGGGCTTGGAGAAGGGTCTGTCGTCGTGCCTGGCGATATGGCCGTCTGCGCAGACGGTGCTTTCGCAGGCGTGTTTGGGTCTGGGCCTGGTATTATTAGCAGTTAGTGTGCTGAAAACCCGGTGGTTGCCGGGTTTTCAGTTTCCGGCGATGGCTAGGACTCTCGCGACGGGCGTTGCCGCAAGGTGCCGACTGGCAGAAATACAGCGGAACTCATTTTCGCGGGCTGCCCCAACTGGTTTTGTAAGGCCTGCCAGTGACCGGCAGGCCTATCACGACTGATTTCCTAGGAGAAAACTGGTGGAGCCAATCGGAATCGAACCGACGACCTCTTGAATGCCATTCAAGCGCTCTCCCAACTGAGCTATGGCCCCACTCCGGCAGTCTACCGGCGCCGTTGCCGGCGAAGAGATCCGGCGCGGGTTGAGACCGCGCCGTTAGTGCAGGCGGCTTCTAACCCCGCCTTCCGTCAATATCAAGCCTTTAAGAGCCGCTTTTTATTCAAGACCCCGCGAAAGTCGGCGGGCACTGTGTGAGGGGCCGGATCAGACTTCGTCGTCGTCGTCGCCGACGCCGATCATGTCGGCGACATCGTCGTCCTCTTCTTCTTCGTCGGCAAGGAAGGTATCGTCGTCGTCGCCGAGGTCCACATCGTCCTCGTCATCGCCGAGATCGGGAAGATCGTCGGGCTTCGCATCCTCGTCCGCCTCTTCGAGCGAGACGACCTCGACGCCCTCTTCCTCCTCGGCGTCGACTTCCTTCTCGGCAACTTCCTCTTCCTCCTCAAGGGCGGCAATCTTGCCTTCCTCGAAATAAGTGCGGGGATAGCTCTTGCCGGTATAGGGAGAGACGATCGGATCCTTGTTCAGGTCGTAGAATTTTTGACCCGTCTCGGGGTCGATGCGTTTGGTGCCAAGTTCGGGTTTTGCCACAGCAAGCCTCGTCGATGAAAGTTTGGTCCCCATAACCAGAGTTTACGGCGCTGTCAAAGCCTAAAGCCAAGGTCACAAATCCGCGCGTTGAGCGACCTCTTGCAAGGGGATGACCATTTCCGTCCGCCGTGATACGAGACCGCGCAAACCACAAGAAAAAGGCCGCCCACCGGCGTTTTTCACCCAAGGAAAATCCATGTCGCATCCTGCCGCCCCGAAACCGGCCACCGCCCGCAAATCGCCCGCGCTTTCAGGCACAGCACGGGTGCCCGGCGACAAATCGATCTCGCACCGCTCGTTCATGTTCGGCGGCCTCGCCTCCGGCGAAACCCGCATCACCGGCCTGCTGGAGGGCGAGGACGTGATGCGGACGGGCGCCGCGATGAAGGCGATGGGCGCGCATATAGAGAAGCGCGGCACTGAATGGGTGATCCGCGGCACCGGCAACGGTGCGCTGCTGCAGCCGGAAGGCCCGCTCGATTTCGGCAACGCCGGCACCGGCTCGCGCCTCACCATGGGCCTGGTCGGCACCTACGACATGGAGACGACCTTTATCGGCGACGCTTCGCTGTCCGGCCGGCCGATGGGCCGCGTGCTGGAGCCGCTACGCCAGATGGGCGTGCAGGTGCTGAAAGCGACGCCGGGTGACCGCATGCCGATCACGCTGCGCGGCTCCAAACACGCCGCGCCCATCACCTACCGCGTGCCGATGGCCTCGGCCCAGGTGAAGTCGGCGGTGCTGCTCGCCGGGCTGAACACGCCCGGCATCACCACCGTCATTGAGCCGGTGATGACGCGCGACCACACCGAAAAGATGCTGAAGGGATTCGGCGCCAATCTGTCGGTCGAGTCCGACGAGCGCGGCGTGCGTCACATCTTCATCGAGGGCCAGGGCAAGCTCACCGGCCAGACGATCGCTGTGCCGGGCGACCCGTCCTCGGCCGGCTTCCCGCTGGTGGCGGCGCTGATCGTGCCGGGCTCGGACATTACAATCGAAAACGTGCTGATGAACCCGACCCGCACCGGTCTTCTTTTGACGCTGCAGGAAATGGGCGCCAGGATCGACATTGTCGACCCGCGCAATGAAGGCGGCGAAGACGTCGCCGATCTGCGGGTGCGCTACTCCGAGCTGAAGGGCGTCGCCGTGCCGCCCGAGCGGGCGCCGACGATGATCGACGAATACCCGGTGCTTGCCGTCGCCGCCAGCTTTGCCGAGGGCGAGACGCTGATGGAGGGGCTGGAAGAGCTGCGGGTGAAGGAATCCGATCGCCTGTCGGCAGTGGCCGAAGGGCTGAAGCTCAACGGCGTCGACTGCACTGAGGGCGAGGCCTCGCTGGCGGTGCGTGGAAAACCAGGCGGCAAGGGGCTCGGCCAGCACCCCAATGGACCCAACACAGTCGTCCAGACCCAACTCGACCACCGCATTGCCATGAGCTTTCTGGTCATGGGACTGGCAACGGAAAAGCCGGTCACCATCGACGACCAGGCGATGATCGCGACCAGCTTTCCGGAGTTCATGGGACTTATGAAGGGGCTGGGGGCGGAGATCGAGTGACATGGCAGTCGCAAACCTTGGAGATTGGGACCAAATTGGAGCGCCGGCGGGACAGCGCCCCCCTCTGTCCTGCCCTCTATGCCAAAACTTGGCATCTCCCCCACTAGGGGGGAGATCGGCGGCTTGGCCGCTCCGCTCAATCCTGCAACTTAGACAATTGGCGAAAGCCGCGATGACAGCGGATCTCCCCCCAAGTGGGGGAGATGTCCGGCAGGACAGAGGGGGGCGCGAAGGATCACCACGCCTGTCTGGATCATTGCAATTTTCGGTTACGGTGGGCGACGAATGATTTCGACCTTCACCATCGCAATCGACGGTCCCGCCGGCGCGGGCAAAGGTACCCTGGCGCGCCGACTGGCCGACCACTACCGGCTGAACCTGCTCGACACCGGCCTCACCTATCGCGCGGTGGCGCATGCGCTGCTTCGGCTCGGCCTGCCGCTCGACAATGTCTCGGCTGCCGAAACCGCTGCCCGCCAGGTCGACCTGGCCAAGCTCGACCGGTCGGTGCTGTCGGCGCATGCGGTCGGCGAAGCGGCTTCGAAAGTGGCTGTCATCCCGTCGGTGCGGCGCATACTGGTCGAAAAGCAGCGCGAATTCGCCAAGGCGCCGCCGGGCGCCGTGCTCGACGGCCGCGACATCGGCACCGTCGTCTGTCCCGACGCGGACATAAAACTCTATGTGACGGCGAGCGCCGAGGTGCGGGCACAACGCAGGCTGGCCGAGATCGACAGCATCGGCGGCACCGCCGATTTCAACGATATCCTCGCCGATATCCTGCGCCGCGACGAGCGCGACATGGGTCGCGCCGACTCGCCGCTGAAGCCGGCCGCCGACGCGCACTTGCTCGACACGTCGGAAATGGCTATAGAAGCCGCGTTCCTGGCGGCCAAGGCGATCATCGACGACGTTCTGGCCAAGAGAAACAAGGCCTGAGCCGGGTTTCCTGCCGTTGCCGATTGCCGGCGGCGAAAAGATACCCATATCGGGCACGAACCAGCCTGCCAGCATTCTTCATGCGCCGGAATTGCCGCTTAGGCGGCCAAGGGCTTTTTTGAAGCCCGGAACGCCGGCAGGCCAACGCAACGCTAACCCACGGCGCCCGCCCCCGCTTGAGATGCGGGGCATTCCAGGAGAAACTATGTCAGTTGCAAATCCCACTCGCGATGATTTCGCGAGCCTGCTCGAAGAATCTTTTTCCGCCGGCCATTCCGGCGAAGGCCAAGTCGTCAAGGGCACGATTACTGCGATCGAAAAGGACATGGCAATCATCGACGTCGGCCTCAAGGTCGAAGGTCGCGTGCCGCTGAAGGAATTCGGCGTCAAGGGCAAGGATTCGACGCTCAAGGTCGGCGACACCGTCGAAGTCTATGTCGAGCGCATCGAGAACGCGCTTGGCGAAGCGATGCTGTCGCGTGAGAAGGCCCGCCGCGAAGAGAGCTGGGTCCGTCTCGAAGAGAAGTTCACCAAGGGCGAGCGCGTCGAAGGTGTCATCTTCAACCAGGTCAAGGGCGGCTTCACCGTCGATCTCGACGGCGCCGTTGCCTTCCTGCCGCGCAGCCAGGTCGACATCCGCCCGATCCGCGACGTCTCGCCGCTGATGCACAATCCGCAGCCTTTCGAGATCCTCAAGATGGATCGCCGTCGCGGCAACATCGTGGTGTCGCGCCGCACCGTGCTCGAAGAAAGCCGTGCCGAACAGCGTTCGGAAATCGTGCAGAACCTCGAAGAGGGCCAGGTGGTCGAAGGCGTCGTCAAGAACATCACCGACTATGGTGCGTTCGTCGACCTCGGCGGCATCGACGGCCTGCTGCATGTCACCGACATGGCATGGCGCCGCGTCAACCATCCGACCGAAATCCTCAACATCGGCCAGACGGTCAAGGTGCAGATCATCCGCATCAACCAGGAAACCCACCGCATCTCGCTCGGCATGAAGCAGCTCGAGAGCGATCCGTGGTCCGAGATCGGAACGAAATTCCCGATCGGCAAGAAGATCAAGGGCACCGTCACCAACATCACCGACTACGGCGCGTTCGTCGAGCTGGAGCCGGGCATCGAGGGCCTCATCCACGTTTCGGAAATGTCGTGGACGAAGAAGAACGTGCATCCCGGCAAGATCCTGTCGACGACGCAGGAAGTCGACGTGGTGGTGCTCGAGGTCGATCCGGCCAAGCGCCGCATCTCGCTCGGCCTCAAGCAGACGCTCGAGAACCCGTGGCAGGCTTTCGCCAGCAGCCATCCGGTCGGCAGCCAGGTCGAGGGCGAGGTCAAGAACAAGACCGAGTTCGGCCTGTTCATCGGCCTCGAAGGCGATGTCGACGGCATGGTCCATCTTTCCGACCTCGACTGGACCCGTCCGGGCGAGCAGGTGATCGAGGAGTACAATCGCGGCGACATCGTCAAGGCGCAGGTGCTCGACGTCGACATCGACAAGGAGCGCATCTCGCTCGGCATCAAGCAGCTGGCCAGGGACACGGCCGGCGAGGCGGCGACATCAGGCGAACTGCGCAAGAACGCGGTCGTCACCTGCGAGGTCACCGGCGTCAAGGATGGCGGTCTGGAAGTTCGGCTGGTCGACAGCGGCATCGAGACCTTCATCAAGCGCTCCGACCTCAGCCGTGACCGCGACGAGCAGCGCCCCGAGCGCTTCACGGTCGGCCAGAAGGTCGACGCCCGCGTCATCGCCTTCGACAAGAAGACCCGCAAGCTGCAGGTCTCGATCAAGGCGCTGGAAATCGCCGAAGAGAAGGAAGCGGTCGCCCAGTACGGCTCGACCGACTCCGGCGCTTCGCTGGGCGACATCCTGGGTGCCGCGCTGAAGAAGCAGGGCAGCTAAATCTGCAAACGCCGCGCCTCGCGCGGCCTGTAAACAAACCCCGCCGGAGCGATCCGGCGGGGTTTTTTGTTTGACCATGGTCAGAGCATCGGACAAAGCGTGGCAAAGCCGATTTTGGGAAATCCGAGTTCAACAAAAAGAGAGATCAGGCTCTGCCGTAAAGCGGCACCAGAGTGCCGCTCATCGCCAGATTGGCCGGCGAAGCGAGGTAGGCAATGGCCTCCGCCGCCGCTTCGAGGCTGACCCATTTGCTGAAATCGGCATCCGGCATGTCCGCCCGGGTGGCCGGCGTGTCGAGGATCGAGGGCGCGACCGCGTTGACCAGGATGCCCTTGCCCTTGAGTTCTTCCGCCATCGCCACCGTCATTGCCGCGACCGCCGCCTTGCTGGCGGCATAGGCGACTATGCCGGAACCGCGCCGCAGATCGAGCCCGGCGCGCGCCGTGACATTGACGATGCGGCCCGACACGGAAGATCCCAGCATCGAGCGGATCGCCGCGCGGCAGCACAGGAAAGTGGTGCGGGCGTTGGTGTCCATCATTTCGGCAAAGGACGCGGGCTCGATCTTCTCGACCGGCGCGGCGGTGAAGCCGCCGGCCAGATGGATGGATGCCCACAAATCCGTTACACTGGCGTAGAACGCATCGACCTTGGCGGGGTCGGCGAGATCAACATTGTGCGCCAGTCTGACGCGCTCATGTGCCGGGAAGGGAAAATGCGCGGGCGCGGCGGCATGGGCATTGGGCACATGGCAGATCGCGCCCTGCTCCAGCAGTTTGCCGACAACCGCGCCACCGAGCGCCCCGGTGCCGCCGGTCACCACAACATGCCTGCCGTCCAGTGTATCCGTCATCTTCGACCGCTCCAGTCACTCATATGCCGCTGCTCGCCGCCGCCGAAGGTCGCGCCTTTCGCGCGATCACTCAACCGAAATCTCGATAACGCAGCGTCGTTTGCGCTCGTCAAGCCGGCGGCCATCCGACGCGGATCCATCCCCAGGCAGACGCTGCCACAGCACTCAATCGACAGTGATCTCGATGACATACGGCAGTCCGGTCGCCCGCGCGCGCTTGAGTGCGTCTGCCAGATGACCGATGCCGGCGAGCCGCTCGGCGGCGATGCCATAGGCCTCGGCCAGCTTGCAGAAATCAGGCGGCGCCGGCGAGACGCCGACCGGCTCGACGCCGACATCGAGCATCGAGGTTTCGATTTCGCGATAGCCGAGATTGTTCCAGACGACGAAGATCACCGGTGCCGCAGCGTCGAGCGCGGCGCCAAGCTCCGGCAGCGTGAACTGGAAACCACCGTCGCCGGTGAGACAAACGACCGGCGCATCAGGCACGGCAAGCGCCGCGCCGATCGCCGCCGGCGCACCATAGCCCAGCGCGCCGAAGCCGGTTGCGGCGTTGAACCAGCCGCCCGGACGGTCGTGATCGTAATAGAGGTTGGCGGCGTAGACCGGCTGGGTCGAATCGCCGACGATGATCGAGCCCGGCAATGCATCACGGATCATCTCGACGGCGCGGGTTTGCGCCTGGAGGGCCGGGGCCATTTCGGCAAAGGCCGCTTGCCTTGTCGCAGCGGCGCGAGCCGGACCGTCGCCCGATGGCGGCTGGTCCGTACCAATCTCGACAAGCAGCGCCTCGAGTGCTGCGCCGCAATCGGCATGGATCGAAATCCGGGCGGGCCGGCGGGCAAGCTGGTCGGCGCCAATGTCGATGCGGATCAGATTGGACGGCAGGACAAAGCCGCCGTCACTGTATCCGTCGTAGTCGGTCGGACCGAATTCGGTGCCGGCGGCAATGACCAGATCGGCGTCGGCCATCAATGCACGCACCGCCTTGAGACTGGGGCTGGCCGGCACGCCGAGCGGATGGCGATGCAGCAGGCCGCGGGCATTGGCCGTCTGGACAACCGGCGCTCCCAGCCTTTCGGCAAGGCGCTGCAACGGCGCTTCGGCTCTCTTGGCGCCGCCGCCGGCAAGGATCAGAGGGCGGCCGGCAGCCGCGCAAAGTTTTGCCGTCTCTGCTATCGCCGCCGGATCCGGCGCGGGCGGCGCGACATTCGTCAGCAAAGCAGCGATGCTGTCGGCCGGCTTGACCATGATATCGGTCGGGATCTCGATATGGACCGGACCCGGACGCGACGACGAAAACAGGGCGAAGGCGCGGGCAAGAACGCCCGGCAGTTGGTCGGCGTCGGTGACACGGTGCGAAAACAGCGCGACCTTCTCCATCATACCGCGCTGGTCGGGCAGTTCGTGCAGATGGCCAAGTCCCTTGCCCAGTGTCGGCGTGGCGTTGACGCCCGAGATCACCAGCATCGGAACCGAATCGGCACGGGCCTGGCCCATGGCGGTGATGGTGTTGGTCAGCCCCGGTCCGGTGATGACGAAGGCGACGCCGGGCCTGCCGCCGGCGCGCGCATAGCCGTCGGCCATGAACCCGGCGCCCTGCTCGTGACGCGGGGTGACGTGGCGGATCTTCGAGCGCGCCAAGCCGCGATAGAGTTCGACCGTATGCACCCCCGGAATGCCGAAAACCGTGTCGACATCATGGGCTTCGAGCAAAGTGATGAGCGCTTCGCCGACTGTCGTCATTGTCTGAGCACCGGACGTGTGAGGCAGGTAGGTCCGCCCTCGCAGGCGATGCACAGCGCGTCCGCCTCGAAGGCTGAAACCCTGCAGCCGGCTGCCGCCATGGCCGCCGCCGTCTTCGGGAAGCCGGCAACGGCGATCACCTCGCGCGGCGCGGTCGGCAGCACATTGAGGCTGAGGCCGTTGGAGGCGAAGAACTCCCCGGCGTCGCCTTCGACCAGGCGAATGCCTCGCGCCCGCAGCATCTGGTAGAAGGCAGCCGGCAAAAGCGGTGCATAGACCAGCGCCAGATCGTCGGCGAGCGGACTGATCACCGACATCAGATGCAGGCAGGCGTCCTCGCCATGCCAGAGCGGCAGGTCGTAGCCATAGACCTGGATACCCTTTGGGGTGAGCAGGTTGGCGAGTTGCTGGATGCCGTCCTGGTTGGTGCGCACGCCGCGGCCGACGGCCAGGGTCCGTAAATCCACCCAGACGCAATCGCCGCCCTCGACCTGTCCGGGAGGCTCGATGCGGCCGAGGATAGGCACGCCCATGCGCTTGTAGGCCGCCTCGTGCAGGCCGGGCTCGGCCCGGCGCAACGCCTTGCCCATGGCAAGGATGACGGCGCCGTGGTCGGTCATCAACGAAGGATCATGCGTGAAGACCGAATCGGCGAGCCCGTCATCGGCGTCGGTCAGCCATTCGATCGCGGCGCCGGATGCCAGAACCAGCGTCGTCAGCGCCTCATGCTGGGCGGCGGCCTTTTGCGGATCGAAGCCCGCACCGTAGTGCCATTCCGATGCTTTGGCGCGGGCCATGGCGCTTGCGGCGGACCGCATCAGCACACGCTGCAGGGGCCCGGCCATGGACTGCGACCCGTATGCTTTACCCACCAAGTGCTCCCTTTACATCCCATCCAGCCAATAGCCACTCGGCGAGCCGCGATCAATGGTCCAAAAAGCATGGTTGACGGAGACAAGCGGAACGGTCCATCTTGAGAATGAAAAATCTGTCCAGTGATGGTAATGGGTAAAAAATTCCAGCAGCGACGGCTCCAGCCACTTCGTGAGGCACCGCAAAGGTGATCGCGCAAGGCACGGCCCCCGCCCTGAACTACACGGCGCAGAACGACGCCGCCGAAGCCATCCATGTCGAGAACCTGCATAAAAGATTCGGCGAACTGCATGTGCTGAAAGGCGTTTCGCTGTCGGCGCGTGACGGCGAGGTCATCGCCATCATCGGCGGCAGCGGCTCGGGCAAGTCGACGCTGCTGCGCTGCATCAATTGCCTGGAGAACCCGACCAGCGGGATCGTTCGCGTCAATGGCGAGGAGATCCGGATGAAGGCCGACAGTCACGGCCACACCGTTCCCGCCGACCGCAAGCAGATCGAGCGCATCCGCTCCAGGCTCGGCATGGTCTTTCAGAATTTCAATTTGTGGAGCCACATGACGCTGATCGAGAACGTCATCGAGGTTCCGGTGCATGTTCTGGGCGTCAGGCGCGACGTGGCCATCGCCGAGGCGGAAAAGCTGCTCGCCCGCGTCGGCCTGGCCGAAAAGCGCGACGTCTATCCAGCCTATCTGTCGGGCGGCCAGCAGCAGCGTGCGGCCATCGCCCGGGCGCTGGCCATCAATCCGCGGGTCATGCTGTTCGACGAGCCGACCTCAGCGCTCGACCCGGAACTGATCGGCGAGGTGCTGAAGGTGATCGGCGATCTGGCGCGCGAGGGCCGCACCATGGTGCTGGTCACCCACGAGATGAAGTTCGCCCGCGAGGTCGCGACGCATGTCGTCTACCTCTACAACGGACAGGTCGAGGAGGAAGGGCCGCCGGAGCAGATCTTCGGCGCGCCGAAATCCGAAAGGCTGAAGCAGTTTCTGCGCAATGTTGGATGACTTGCGAGAAAGCAGACGGGAACGTCAAAACCAAGAAAACGGGAGAACTGAATAAATGAAACCTTTTCTCAAAACAGCGCTCGCGGCCACGCTGATCGCGTTGTCGGGCGCATTTTCGGCAAGCGCCGAACAGATTAAGGTGGGTTTTTCGCCTGAAGCCTATCCCCCGTTTTACTCGCAGGATGCTTCCGGCAACTGGGGTGGCTGGGAAGTGGACATCGTCAACGCCATCTGCAGCGAAGCCAAGCTGGATTGCGTATTGACGCCAATCCCGTGGGACGGCCTTATCCCGTCGCTTAAAACCAAGAAGATCGACGCGATCATGAATTCGATGTCCATTACCGACGAACGCAAGAAGGAAATCGATTTTTCGGAGAAATACTACAATACGCCGACTGCGGTGATCGGCGCCAAGGATCAGAAATTCGATGCGACGCCAGAGGGGCTGAACGCCAAGATAGTCGGCGTTCAGGCGTCCACGGTGCACGCTGCTTACGCCAAGAAGCACTTCACCGATGCTGCCGAGATCAAAGAATACCAGACGCAGGACGAGGCAAATCAGGATCTCGCCGCCGGCCGGATCGATGCCACTCAGGCCGATTCGATCGCGCTCGACGCATTTTTGAAGTCGGATCAAGGCAAAGCGTGCTGCGACCTCAAAGGTTATGTCGCACCGGACCTTGAAGTGCTCGGGCCTGGCGTCGGCGCCGGCGTACGCCAAGGCGACACCGAGCTCAAGGACAAGCTCAATGCCGCAATCAAGGCCATCCGCGCCAATGGCAAGTATGCCGAAATCACCAAGAAGTACTTCGACTTCGACATCTACGGCGAAGAGTCTCAGTCCAACTGACGGCAGCGGCATCAAGCCGGGCATGCCTAGCCGCCATCGTCGCGATGGCACGTCCGGCTTGATACATCATCGGCGCCTCAACCCGGAAGTCCAGGGGACATAAGCTGAGCGACGTTCTCGCCACCATCTTCGGAGCCAGTTCGCTGGAATTGCTCTCCTTCCAGCCGCCGAACGGCAGGGGTCTCAGCCTTCTACAAGGGTTGGCAAACTCCGTCGGAATTGCTTTCGGCTCCTTTGGAATCGGCCTCGTGATCGGCGTCGGCGGCGCTTATGGCAAGCTCTATGGCGGGCCAGTGGTCCGTGACCTGTTGGAAGTCTATACCACTGTGGTCCGAGCCGTGCCCGAACTGGTGCTGATCCTGCTGCTTTATTTCGCTGGTACCGACCTCATCAACCAGTTGCTCACCGCGCTCGGCCATGCCGCAATTGATATCAACGGTGTTGTCGCCGGGATAGGCGTGCTCGGGGTCGTGCAGGGCGCCTACTCTACCGAAGTCTTGCGCGGCGCGATTCTCGGCATTCCGCAAGGCCAGATCGAAGCCGCGCGGGCGTTTGGAATGCCCCCCGGCCTGCTTCTGAGGCGTATCACGCTACCTGCGATGCTGCCCTTCGCCATCCCAGGGCTAGCAAATCTGTGGCTGATCGCCACCAAGGACACCGCGCTTCTCGCGATAGTCGGCGTCAATGAACTGACGCAAACCACACGGACGGCAGCCGGCGCGACGAAGGCTTATTTCACCTTCTTCATGGCGGCGGGCGCGCTCTATCTCGTTCTCACCCTCGTCTCCAACGTCGTCATCGGGCGTGTTGAGCGCTGGGCGCGACGCGGCATGCCTTCGATCGTGGGAACTCACTGATGGCGGCTGCCCAAACCCCGGTCATTAACGCCGCCGCCCGAGCTTCGCTCTGGATGCGCCCACATCGGATAGCGCTGATCCTGATCGCGCTGGTTGTCATATTGGCGTCGATTTTCCTCATGCGCTGGGATTGGCTGCCCACCTACCTGCCGCTGGCTTTGCAGGGCATATGGCGGACCATATGGCTGCTGGTGGTGACGTCGGCTCTGGGCATCACCCTCGCTATCCCCCTCGGCCTCGCGCAGGTGATCGGCCCGCCGATTCTGAGTGTTCCGGCCAAGGTGTTCTGCACGGTTATTCGTGGTACGCCGCTGCTGCTCCAACTCTGGCTGCTCTACTTCGGGCTCGGTTCGCTGTTCCCACAATTTCCGTGGATCCGCGAGTCGTTCCTCTGGCCCATTCTTAGGCAGGCATGGCCTTACGCGGTTCTTTCGCTGACGATTTCCTATGCTGGCTACGAAGGCGAAATAATGCGTGGCGCCTTCGCAGCCGTACCAAAAGGTCAACTCGAGGCGGCCCGAGCTTTCGGCATGAGCCGTTGGAAAATGTTCAGGCGAGTATGGCTTCCGCAGGCGATCCACCGGGCGCTGCCGACGCTGGCCGGCGAAACCGTTCTACAGCTGAAGGCAACACCACTGGTGGCAACCATAACCATGGTCGACATCTATGCCGTAGCCTCGAGGGTGCGCCAGGATCTGTTCGTCACCTACGAACCCTTGCTGCTTCTGGCGTTGGTCTATATGGCCATCACGGGTATCCTGGTCTTCGGCTTCCGCCGGCTCGAGGCGCGGATTCCGAACCGGCTCGGCTGACATCGAGACAGTTTCACGAATTCAGGACTTACGAAATGCAACTTAGTCTCGACCAGGCGACAGGGCTGTGCCGGATGGCGGCGCTCGGCGCCGGCGCCAATGAGGAAGCGGCGCAGTCGCTTGCAGCCTCCATCGTAGCGGCCGAGGCGGAAGGTCTGTCGACGGTCGGACTGTCGCATTTCATCGACTATCTCGAAGCGCTGGAGGCCGGCCGCATCGACGGCAAGGCCGAGCCGGTCATCACCAGGCCGGCTTTGGCGATCTATCTCTCCGACGCACGCGGCGGTCTGGCGCATACCGGCTTCGATCGCACCATCGACGATCTTGCCAAGGCTGCGCGCCTGTTCGGCGTCGCCATCTTTTCGCAGAAAAACGCCTATACATGCGGCGCGCTCGGCTATTTCACCGGACGGCTGGCCGCGCAGGGGCTGGTGTCCTTCGCCGCGACCAATGGACCGGCCGTGCTTGCCGGCTCCGGCTCGGTCAAGCCGGTCTATTGCACCAACCCGATGTCCTTCGCCGCGCCCGCCGCCGACGGAGCGCCGCTGGTGATCGACCAGTCGTCGAGCGCCACCGCCTTTGTGAACATCCGCAAGGCGGCCGAGGACGGCAAGAGAATTCCAGAAGGCTGGGCACTGGACGCGAGCGGCAACCCGACCACCGATCCTGCCGCCGCCATGAAAGGCGCGATGCTAGCCTTCGGCGGCCAGCGCGGCGCCAACATCGCACTTATGGTCGAAGTGCTGGCGGCGGGCCTGTCGGGCGCCAACTGGTCGCTCGATGCGCCATGGTTCACCGACGGCCCGGACAGTCCCGGAACCGGCCTCTTCGTGCTGGCCGTCGAGCCCAAGCTGCTCGATCCGAATTTCGAGAAGCGGATGAAGGATCAACTCGACCGGTTGCGCCGCCGCTACGGCGTGCATGTGCCCGGCCGTGCCCGGGCCGAAGCGGCGGAGAAGGCAGCGGCACGGGGCATAAGTGCTCCGAAAGCCGTGGTGCAGCGGATCTCCGAATTCGCCGCTCGGTATTCTTCCTGAAGACGTCCACACCTGTCGGATACTGATCGCGCGACAGCGGGCGTACTTGCCGTTACGCACTCGTCGAACGAAACAGACAGAAGACGTCCACACCTGTCGGATAGCTGATCGCGCGACTATGGGCGTACTTGCCGTTACGCCCAGGCGGCCTCGTCGAACCAGGTTCCGGAAACAGAGGTCACCCAGATAACCCTCGCGTCGGCTGGTTTTCCGGGCTCTCCCGCATCTGACCAGTAACATGCATTTCCCGGTCAACTTTTGTTCCGATAGTGTTCTGAAGGTTCTGCAAAAAGCTCTGGAGAGAGAACAGCCCTTACTCTGAGGCGAGGGGCGGCCATGGCACGCTGGTGACGTTGCGATCACCGATTCCCGTGGAAGGGTAAGTGCCATGACCAAGCGAGAGGTTAGACTGAGCAGAGGCGAGTTGAAAGCGTTGCTGTTGTCGGATGAGGACGGCTTCCGCAGAGTTTTGCAGACTGTGGTGCAGGAGGCTTTGGAAGCCGAGATGACGGAGGCGATCGGGGCCGAGAAAGGCGAGCGGACGACGGAGCGGGTTGGTTACCGGTCCGGCTATTACGAACGCAAGCTTGTGACGCGGGTTGGCGTGCTGGAACTTCGGGTTCCGCAAGATCGGGCCGGCCGGTTCTCGACGGAGTTGTTTGAGCGTTACCAGCGCTCGGAGAAGGCACTGGTATCGGCGCTGGTCGAGATGTACGTGCAAGGCGTGTCGACGCGCAAGGTGAAGGCGATCACCGAGGATCTGTGCGGCCATTCCTTCTCGGCCTCGACGGTAAGCCAGGCGACGGCGCGGCTGGATGAGGCGCTGAAGGCGTTCTTTGAGCAGCGGCTTGCCGAACCTTACCCGTACCTCATTCTGGACGCGCGCTACGAGCGGGCGCGCGAGGCCGGCGTGATCGCCAGCCAGGCCGTCTTGGTGGCGATCGGCGTCGACTGGGAAGGCCGGCGCCAGGTGCTCGGTGTCGAGCTGGCCAACCGTGAAAGCCATTCGAGCTGGCGCGCGTTCGTGGCAGGGCTCAAGCAGCGCGGGCTCGCCGGCGTCGAGTTTGTCGTCTCCGACGACCATCCGGGGCTCAGGGCAGCGATCCGCGAAGTCCTGCCCGAGGCAGTCTGGCAGCGCTGTTACGTGCACTTCCTCAGAAACGCGCTCGATTATGTGCCGCGCAAGGTCGATGACGACTGCCTGATGGAGCTCAGATGGTTCTATGACCGGCGCGACCTCGCCGAGGTCAAGCGCGACCTGGCGCAGTGGATCGCCAAATGGCAGGCCAAATACCCGAAGCTGGTGGATTGGGTGGAGAACAACATCGAGGAGACGCTGAGCTTCTATCGGCTGCCGCTGCCGCATCACAAGCACATGAAGTCGACGAACATGCTGGAGCGGCTGAACCAGGAGATCAAGCGGCGCACCCTGGTCGTTCGCATCTTCCCCAACCCGCAGAGCTGTTTGCGGCTGGTTCGGGCATTGGCGGTGGAGATCCACGAGAACTGGCTCGAGGCGACCCGCTACCTCAACATGGATCATCTGCGCGAGCACAAGAAGGAGAACCTGAGGGCACTGGCCGCCTGACGCGGCCGCCATGTCCGCCGCTCCGCTAAACACGGGGGCTGCGCGGCGGACACGCCAACGTCACCGCTGAATGCCACGCCATTTTTGCAGAACTTGACGCACACAACTTTTGTTCATTTGACTTTGACTGGGGTGGCGGCTGTTTGCGCGAAGCAGCAAAAGAGGAGCCCAGATGTCCGCAAGCACCGACAATTCCAGCAGAAGCCTTTTCGTCCCCGCCCTTGGCAGCCTCTATGCGGCGCTGCACACCACCTCTGAAACTATCCTGCGTGCCGTGGCCGGCATCTTCCTCACCATCCATGGCTCTGGCAAGATCATCGACCCGCTCGGCGCCGCCGCGATGGTCGAAGGTCTCGGCTTCTATCCTGGCGCGTTCTGGTCGGTGCTGCGTAAGCGCGTAGGCGTCCCCACGTAGCGTGCAGGCGGTTGATCGCTCATTTTCAGCATGAATCATGCGGAGAATCCTATGAGCGACAGTATGAGCCATCATCGAACATTCGAGATTTTGACGGCGGAGCCTGTGCCGTCCCGACGCAAGCCGCGCTCGGCGGTTGCGCGTTCCGAGGGGCTGGACCCCTCGCAGCTCTATGCGTGGCGCCGCAAGGCGCTTTCGTCGGGCATGGTTGCGCCACTGACGGAGGGAGCGAGCAAGCCGGCGAAGTTCACGCGCTTTGAAGCGGTGGGCAGCGACACGGTGGAAATCGTCATTGGCGACGCAGTGGTGCGCGCCGGCGGCGATGTCGATCCCGATCGCCTGGCGAGGATCATCCGCGCGGTTCGTAAGGCATGATCGCTTCCGGTGTGGTGGTTTACGTGTCGTGCCAGCCGGTCGACTTCCGCAAGGGCGCGGCATCTTTGATGGCGCTGGTCAGGGATGGCGGCCTGGACCCATTCTCGGGGGCACTTCACGTATTCCGTTCGAAGCGTGCGGACCGGGTTCGCATCGTGTGGTGGGACGGCAGCGGGGTTTGTCTTTATTCGAAGACTCTGGAAGATCACAGCTTCTGCTGGCCGGGGATATCGGCCGCGCGCATGCGTCTCGACCACGCCCAGTTGATGGCGCTTCTGGCCGGACTGGACTGGAAAAAGATTCGTCCGGCCAGGGTCAGGCGGCCGTTATCGACGGGCTGAAACCGGCCTGCGGCAAGATGAATCATGCGGCTGGAACGGTTGGGAAAGCGGCTGTTTTTGTGCTCTGTTGCTTGCCATGGTTCTACCGGGTCTTGCCCTTCCCGACGACGTTGATGCGCTGAAGGCGATGATCCTTTCCATGGCTCGCGAGCAGGCTGCAAGCGAGGCCCGGATCGCAGTCGCCGACGCTCGGATCGCAGCATCTGAGGCGGAGGTCGCCCGGCTGAAAGCTGTCGAGAAAAGCGCCAGCGAGCGGATCGCCAATCTCACGTCAATCCTGAAAGTTTTACAGCGCACGCAACATGGCACGCGTTCCGAGCGGCTACGCCTGGCCATCGACGACGAGCAGGCCTCCTTTGCCTTCGAAGAGGTCGAGACCGGCCTTTCGGAAATCCGGAGCGAACTCGACCGCGCGGTCGGGAACAAGCCGAAGCGCGCCCCGCGTCCGCGCAAGGGCTTTGCTGCCCACCTCGAACGCATCGAGGAGGTCGTCGAGCCGGAAATCCCGGCCGACTGCGAGGGGCTTGAAAAGGTTCTGATCGGCGAGGATCGATCCGAGCGGCTGGACGTCGTGCCGCCGAAGTTCCAGGTCATCGTCACGCGCCGTCCCAAATACGCCTTCCGGGGCCGTGACGGCGTGGTCCAGGCTCTGGCGCCGGCGCACATCATCGAAAGCGGGCTGCCGACGGAGCGGCTGCTCGCCTATATCGCCGTCTCCAAATACGCCGACGGCCTCCCGCTTTATCGGCAGGAGGCGATCTATCTGCGCGACGGCGTCGAGATCAGCCGGTCGTTGATGGCGCAGTGGATGGGGCATCTGGGCTTCGAGCTGCAGATGCTTGCTGATTACATACTGGAGCGCATCAAGGAGGGCGAAAGGGTCTTCGCCGACGAGACGACCTTGCCCACCCTTGCCCCTGGTTCCGGGAAAACCACGAAAGCCTGGTTGTGGGCCTACGCACGGGATGACCGACCCTATGGCGGAACCAGTCCGCCAATGGTTGCCTATCGTTTTGAAGACAGCAGAGGTGCGGATTGCGTGGCGCGCCACCTCGCCGGATTCAGCGGTATCCTGCAAGTGGATGGCTACTCGGCCTATACCAACCTGGTCAAGGCACGGGCCAAAGCCGGCAGCAATGAAACAATCCGGCTCGCCGGGTGCTGGGCTCACCTGCGGCGCAAATTCTACGACCTGCACATCAGCGGGGTCTCGCAGGCCGCGACGGATTCGATCATCGCCATGACCGAATTGTGGAAGGTCGAGGACGAGGTCCGCGGCAAGGATGCCGGAAGCCGCGCCGCGCTACGTCAGGAAAAGTCCGTGGCCATTGTCGCGAGCCTCTTCGATCTATGGGAAGCGGAACTGGGCAAGGTCTCCGGAAAATCCAAGACCGCCGAGGCGATCCGCTACGCGCTCACCCGGCGGGAGGCGCTGGAACGCTTTCTGATGGACGGTCGCATCGAAATCGACTCCAATATCGTCGAGCGTGCAATCAGGCCCCAGACGATCACGCGAAAGAATAGTCTATTCGCCGGCAGCCACGGCGGTGGACGAACCTGGGCGACGGTAGCCACCTTGCTGCAAACCTGCAAAATGAACAGCGTCGATCCGCTCGACTGGCTCTCGCAGACCTTGACCCGCATCGCTCAAGGCTGGCCGGCATCCGAAATCGAAATGCTCATGCCTTGGAACTTTAGGCCTGACGTTATCGGCTGACCGCTTACGGTGCTGCTGGCCTGCACCGAGTTCTTCGGCGGCATCTTCATCGCCATCGGTCTCTTGACCCGCCCGGCCGCCTTCGCCGGAATGTTCGTGCTTCTGGTCACCGTGTGGTTCCACTGGGTCACCATGGGCGAGGGGTTTTCGGGCGCTGAAAAATCGCTGCTATGGGCGGCGATCCTGTTCTTCTTCGTCATTCGCGGCGGCAACCGCCAATCGGTCGACGCGCGGATCGGCAAGGCGTTCTGAACCAGCCGACAGCGCGGCAAACGGCGACAAAGGATCGCCCTTTGCCTTCGGCGCGAAACCGATTATGAACGGCTTCAGCCAAGCCCAGTAAATCTGGAAAGCGCGCCGGAGCCAGCAATGACCGAAATCCTGCAGACCCCAAAGCTCGTCGTCGTGTTCGGCGGCTCCGGCTTTGTCGGCCGCCATGTGGTGCGGGCGCTGGCCAGGCGCGGCTACCGCATCAGGGTCGCCTGCCGCCGGCCCGATCTCGCCGGCCATCTGCAGCCGCTCGGCAATGTCGGCCAGATCCAGCCGGTGCAGGCCAATGTTCGCGTGCGCTGGTCGGTGGACCGCGCCGTGCAGGGCGCCGACCATGTCGTCAATTTGGTAGCCATCCTGCATGAGAGCGGTCGGCAGAAGTTCACGCCCGTCCATGAGTTCGGCGCACGCGCGGTCGCCGAAGCGGCGCGCGCCGTCGGCGCCGGGCTCACCCATATCTCGGCGCTGGGCACCGATCTGAACGCGCAATCCGAGTATGCGCGCACCAAGGCGCTCGGTGAAAAAGCGGTCCTGGAAACGATCGAGAATGCGGTCATCTTGCGGCCCTCGATCAATTTCGGCCCCGAGGACAGTTTCTTCAACCGCTTCTCCAGCATGGCACGCTATTCGCCGGTCCTGCCACTGATCGGCGGCGGGCGGACCAAATTCCAGCCGGTCTATGTCGGCGATGTCGCCGAAGCGGTGGCGCGCTCGGTTGACGGAAAGGTCCAAGGCGGCCGGATCTACGAGCTTGGTGGCCCTCAGGTGCTCACCTTCAAGCAATGCATGCAGGAAATGCTTGCGATGATCGACCGCAAGCGGTTCCTGGTGTCGGTGCCGTGGTGGGTGGCGAACATGCAGGCATCGATCCTCGGGCTTTTGCCCAATCCGCTGCTGACCAAGGATCAGGTCCTGCAGTTGCGCGAGGACAACATCGTGTCGGACGCGGCAATCAGGGAAAACCGGACGCTCGCCGGCCTCAATATCCAGCCACAGTCGATCGGCAGCATCCTGCCGAGCTATCTCTGGCGCTACCGGCCCGCCGGCCAGTTCCAGCGCAAGACAGCGGAATAGCCAATCAAGCAGCTTGCTAAAGCGCGCGTCGCGTTTGACCGGCCTCATGCGACGCGCTTTAGCTGGTTGTTTATGCATGTCGTTATCGCAAAACCGCTGAACACCCTCGGGTCAGGGCCCGAGGGCATGCTTTTGCGCGACATGCACTAAAGCCGCCGCGTGACCTGCATCGGCAGGCCGCCCTGCGGTTGCGTCGTCAGTTTCTGCACCGGCCACGGTTTGGTCTCGGCGGTGGTATCGAAGCGGAAGCGCGACAGCATGATCGCCAGAGCGATGATCGCCTCCTGCATGGCAAAGCCGGCGCCGATGCAGACGCGAGGACCGGCGCCGAACGGCAAATACTGAAAACGGTCGATCTTCTCGCGATTTCCCGGATGGAAGCGTTCGGGCATGAAGGCGTCGGGCCGGTCCCACAGCTTGCGATGGCGGTGGACCACCCAGGGCATGACCAGCACCGCAGCACGCCTCGGTATGTAGAGGCCGTTCCAGGTCTCGGGCTCGATCGGCTCGCGGTTGGTCGACGGCGCCGGCGGGTAGAGCCTGAGCCCCTCCTCGAAGGCGGCGCGGGTGAACGGCATGGCGTCGAGCCATTTTGTCGGGTCGGGCTCGCGCGCCAGCACGGCGTCGATCTCGCGCTCGACCTTGTCGCGCTCCCAAGGCGCTTCGGCCAGGCAATAGAGCGTCCAGCCAAGCGCACGCGCCGTGGTTTCATGGCCGGCGCCGATGAAGGTGATGATGTTGTCCTCGACCTCGGCGCGCGTCAGCCCGTCCGGTCCCTCCGCCTTGAGCAAAAGCGTGAGGAAATCCTGTGGCACGTTGTCCGGATCGTGCTTGAGCCGCTCTTCGCGCATCTTGACGGTGTCGGTGACGATCTTGCGGAAGTAGGCCATGGTCTTGCGGCCGCGGATGCGGGTCAGGCGCGGCAGCCAGTCTGGCGCCCGCAACAGATCGAGCGGATCGACGCGGCCCATGGTCTCGAACAGCCGGTCGATCTCCTTGGCGAAACTGCCCGGCTCACCTGATATCTCACCGGAAAACAGTGTCTCGGCCAGGATGTCAAAGGTAAGCAGCGTCATGTCGTGGGCGACGTCCGACGTGCCGCCGCCCTCGTAGCGGGTGACGAACTCCCGCGTACGCCTCAGCATCGGCTCGGCAAAACCGAAGATGTGGCGCGGCGTGAACACCGGCGCCATCGCCTTGCGTGAACGCCGCCAGACCTCACCCTCAGCGGTCAGCAGGCCGTCGCGCAGGATCGGCCGCAGGATCATCTGGCGCACCGTCGCCATCTTGTAGTTTTTGGCATTGTCGACCAGCACATGGCGAATGAGGCCGGGGTCGTTGGCGATGACCAGAGGCCCGCCGATGCCGGTGACCGAAATCCAGGGCTCGTTATAAGTCGGCTCGCCCCACAGTTCGAGCGGATTGCGATAGACGATGCGGATCATCTCCAGCGTCGAAGGCGGCGACGTGCGCGGCTTCGGCGCCGGCGGGACAAAGGGGGCGGGCTGACTGTCCATGGCGTGCTCCGCTGGTCATCCCAATGTAGTGGCTGGCAAGCCAAGCGTCCATGTCGCCGAACGGCAAGGGCGAAGCGCCCGCTCTGCGGAACTGTGACCGAGGCAGCGGAGAGTAGATGATCGTCGAAGCAGGCCGGCCTGCTCTTGTAGCCGCCACTCAGTTCTCAAACCGGGGCCCACATTTGGGTCCGACGTTCTGGCCGGCCGAGCGTGCTCTTCTTCCATTCGGAAATGCTTGCAAACCTTGGAAAAACCGCCTTTTGCGCCTATATCTTGAACATCAAGGACGCGCGATTCGGAGCCGATTTTTTGCGCTGGATGTGCGGCATCAATCAGACAGGTTTTCATGAGCGATCAGATCGACAACGCCAACGGCGCTGAGGCCGAGTACGGCGCCGATTCCATCAAGGTTTTGAAGGGCTTGGATGCCGTCCGCAAGCGGCCCGGCATGTATATCGGCGATACCGACGACGGCTCGGGCCTGCATCACATGGTCTATGAGGTCGTCGACAACGCTATCGACGAGGCGCTGGCCGGACACGCCGACCTCGTCACGGTGACGCTCAATCCCGACGGTTCGGTGACGGTCATCGACAATGGCCGCGGCATTCCGACCGATATCCACACCGGCGAAGGCATTTCGGCGGCCGAAGTGATCATGACGCAGCTGCATGCCGGCGGCAAATTCGACCAGAACTCCTACAAGGTGTCCGGCGGCCTGCACGGCGTCGGCGTCTCGGTGGTCAACGCGCTGTCGGCCTGGCTGAAGCTGAAGATCCGCCGCAACGGCCAGATCTACGAGATGAGCTTCTCGCACGGCAATGCCGACGGACCGCTGAGGGTCACCGGCAGCTATGAGCAGCGCAAGGTTGCCGGCACCTATGAGGGGCGCAGCGGCAGCGAGATCACTTTCTTTCCGTCGACCGAGACCTTCACCATGGTCGAGTTCGACTTCGGCACGCTGGAGCACCGGCTGCGCGAACTCGCCTTCCTGAATTCCGGCGTGCGCATCATTTTGACCGATGCCCGCCATGCCGACGTCGTGCGCCATGAGCTGCACTATGATGGCGGGCTCGAGGAGTTCGTCAGATATCTCGACCGCGTCAAGAAGCCGCTGATCGACAAGCCGATTGCCATCAAGGCCGAGCGCGACGGTATCACCGTCGAAGTCGCCATGTGGTGGAACGACAGCTACCACGAGAATGTGCTGGCCTTCACCAACAACATTCCGCAGCGCGACGGCGGCACGCATCTTGCCGGCTTCCGCGGCGCGCTGACGCGCCAGATCACCGGCTATGGCGAATCCACCGGCCTGACCAAAAAGGAGAAGGTGGCGCTGATCGGCGACGATTGCCGCGAAGGGCTGACGGCGGTGCTTTCGGTCAAGGTTCCCGACCCGAAATTCTCCTCGCAGACCAAGGACAAACTGGTCTCGTCCGAAGTCCGCCCGGTTGTGGAAGGGCTCGTCAACGAGGCGCTCGGCACCTGGCTCGAAGAGCACCCGACCGAGGGCAAGGTGGTCATCGACAAGGTCATCCAGGCGGCAGCGGCGCGCGAAGCCGCGCGCAAGGCGCGCGACATCACCCGCAAGAGCTCGCTCGGCGTCACTTCGCTGCCCGGCAAGCTGGCCGACTGCCAGGAGCGCGACCCGGCGAAGTCCGAAATCTTCATCGTCGAGGGCGACAGCGCCGGCGGATCGGCCAAGGGCGGCCGTTCGCGCCAGAACCAGGCCATTCTTCCGCTGCGCGGCAAGATCCTGAATGTCGAGCGGGCCCGGTTCGACCGTATGCTCGGCTCCGACATGATCGGCACGCTGATCACCGCGCTCGGCACCTCGATCGGCAAGGACGAGTTCAACGCAGATAAATTGCGCTACCACAAGATTATCCTGATGACCGACGCCGACGTCGACGGCGCCCACATCCGCACCTTGCTGCTGACCTTCTTCTTCCGGCAGATGCCGGAGCTGATCGAACGCGGCCATCTCTACATCGCCCAGCCGCCGCTCTACAAAGTGACGCGCGGCAAGAGCTCGCAATACATCAAGGACGAAAGCGCCTTCGAGGAATTCCTGATCGGCTCAGGGCTGGAAGAGGCGTCGCTTGCGCTCAGCACCGGCGAGGTGCGGGCCGGACAGGACCTGCGCAGCGCCATCGACGATGCGCTGGCGGTGCGCCAGCTCATCAACGGGCTGCACACCCGCTATAACAGAGGCGTGGTCGAGCAGGCGGCGATCGCCGGCGCGCTCAATCCGGACGTCTTCGCCGATCTCGGCCGGGCCAACGCCATGGCCGAGCGTGTCGCCCGGCGCCTCGACATCATCGCCGAGGACACCGAACGCGGCTGGACCGGCCGCATGTCGACCTCAAACGAAGGGGTCGGCGGCTATGTGTTCGAGCGCACGGTGCGCAGCGTCAAGGAGTTCGCGCATCTCGATCTCGCGCTGATCAATTCGGCCGACGCCCGCCAACTCGACCGCTATGCGCCGCGTCTCGCAGAAGTCTATGGCGAGCCGCCGGTGCTGCGCCGCAGGGATGTATCCGAAACCATCTCGGGACCACTGGCGCTGCTCAATGCCGTGTTTGCCACCGGCCGCAAGGGCCTGACCATGCAGCGCTACAAGGGCCTCGGCGAGATGAATGCCGAGCAACTCTGGGAGACCACGCTCGACCCGAATGTGCGCTCGCTGCTGCAGGTCAAGGTCACTGACGCCACCGATGCGGACAGTCTGTTCTCGCGGCTGATGGGCGACGAGGTCGAGCCCAGGCGCGAGTTCATCCAGGACAATGCGCTGTCGGTGGCCAATCTGGACATCTAGAGCCCAAGCAGCTGCTCAGCTTCGGACACTTAAGATATTGGTAGGCCCAGGCCCACCAACGATCCCTGCTGCGTCGCAACAAAAGGATCATAAGGGCCGGTCGGAACGGAAGAGCATCCAAGGCATTGTAACCGATCACAATCGCCGCAGGAGGCACTCATGGGACGTGGCATTTTGCTCTGGCTTCTCGGAGTCCCGATTCCGATCATTATTCTCATCATGCTTTTCGCACGTTAGGGGGCTGACATGAAGTCAACCCTAACGGCTGTCGACGTTTCCGCACCCACGGAATCCTCCTCTACCGCTGTCAGCTGGGGGCCAATCGTGGCCGGCGCCTTTGCTGCCTCGACGCTAACATTGATCCTGATGCTGCTCGGCTCCGGGCTCGGGCTGACGATGGTTTCGCCGTGGTCTGGCTTGAGCACCTCAGTCACAACTTTCGCGGCCTCCACGGCTGCGTGGCTGATCATCGTGCAGTGGCTGTCGTCGGGCGTCGGCGGTTATCTTGCCGGGCGCCTACGCACCAAATGGGTCGGCGTCCACACCGATGAGGTCTTTTTCCGCGATACCGCACACGGCTTCCTCGCCTGGGCGCTTGCAACGTTGCTCGTCGCCGGTGTGCTCGGCTCGGCGCTTTCGGCAGCTGTCGGAACCGGCGTCCAGGCCGCTTCGACAATCGCGTCGGGCGCGGCAATGGGCGCTTCGGCAGGTGCTACTGCAAACGCCGGAGGCGCCGCGACCGACAACGCAACGTCGTACTTCGTCGATGCATTGTTCCGCCCGGCCGATGCGGCCAGGGTTGCTGCCGCCAGCCCGGAGAACGATGCGGCGGCGACGGCGCAGGCCTCGCGCATTTTGATCGCGAGCGCAGCAGCAGGCGAAGTCTCAGGCGACGACAGGACCTACCTGTCGCAGTTGGTAGCCGCCCGCACCGGACTGTCAGAACCCGATGCCAGGGCCCGTGTCGATGCCGTGCTTGCCAGGGTCGAAGAGGCGAAGGTCCAGGCCCAGCAGGCCGCCGATACCGCCAGGAAAGCCGGTGCCACCTTCGCGCTGCTTGGCGCGCTGTCGCTGGTGGTCGGCGCTTTCATTGCAAGCGCCGCGGCAGCGCTTGGCGGCAGGCAGCGCGACGACGAGGAGGAGGTCTTCCTAACCAACCGTTGAATCGGTGCTTGAGGGGTTCTATCGATGCCGCCCCGGCATCGACCGGTTGTTTCGACGCCGTAATCGCCATGGACTGCACGCCGGTTCGCCGAACGAGCAGGCCCTATCTTCTGGCAGGAGTCGTCGGCGCCGCCTGGCTTGGCTCCAGTTTGCGGCCGAGATCGACGGCGTCACGCAGCACGCCGATATGCGAGCGCGGCGTGCCGGCGGTTGCCGCGACCTCGACGCCGGTCGCCTTCAGCGACCAGTAGAGCCTGTGGGTGAAGATGCGGCCAAGCGAACCGCGCAGCTCGACCTGAATGTTCTCCACACCTGGGCCGAAATTTTCCGCCACCGGTCCTGAGATCGGGTCCCCGGTCAGCCAGCCATTGCCCCTGTCGAAGATGTTGGTCCAGCGCGTCGCGGCAAACACCGCACCGTGATGCACCGCCCGCTGCGGCTTGCCCGAACGGCCGCGCCCTTCCTGATAGAGGACGGTCCCACCGGCCGCCGTGTCGGCGATCGGCGGACATGCCGAGAACAGCCGCTCAGCAATGCCGCGCCTGAATTCGGCGAGATCGTAGGTCACCAGAAATTCGCTGTGGGTCAGCGGACTGCCGAGCGTGACGAAATCGCTGATCTTCCAAGGCAATGGATGATCGGCGTGGCTGGCGCGGAGGTGGCGGTAGAGCTCCCATTGGGCGCGCCGGAATCCGGAAAAATCATCCAATTTGTCGGGCCACGCAGAACCATCTGACTTGAGCGTAGCCTTGTCGATGGCGCGGATCGCTTTCAGTCTCGCCTTGTCGCGGAGGGCTTCCAGATTTCGGGGCCTGAAATCGGCCCACAATATCTGCAGCAGATCATAGGCGATAATCGATCCCAGGCTGTGCGAGACCAGCACGATGCGGTCGTAGCCATCGTCCATCATGAGGCGCCTCAACAGCGTCAGGCCACGGTCGCGGACAAGCGCGCGCTTCTCGACCGTTGCCGCTTCAGCCCGCACATAGGCGGCCACATCACCGAAATAAGGAAGACCGAAGCGGTCCACCGACCAGACGACGAACGAGGCCAGGATCGTGACGAGCATGCCCGTGGTCCAGGAAATATGCCCTTGCATGGCCGACGTCGCGAGCACGAACGCCGCGCCCAAGACTGCTATGACGGCCAGAAGCGTGACAACATAGAGCCCGCGGGCGTCGCGCGGAATGTCGGCGGGCTTGCGCCAGAGCAGATTTGTCACCCAGGCCGCAAGCCGGCCCCGCGTCGTGCCTTGCGTGATGTCGGCCCAGTAAAGCTCGTAGAAATCAGTGCGGCGGCCATCGACATCGTAAGGGGTGGTGATCCGGCGAAGCTCGTGCGAATTCGTCCGGCTGTCAGGCGTGATCCAGCTCCGGTTGATCTTCTCGCCGCCGGGGTTGGCCGGATCGGCGACCTGGGCATAAAACGGCGCGCGGGCGGGATCGTGACTCCAAACAGCCTGAACAAATCCCCGCAGCGTGTCCATCGGCCGTTGTTCGCCCATGCCATGCACGATGACCACTGCCTGGCTGAGCTTGCGCGACGCCTTTCCGGGGGCCGGCAGGCTGGCCGTCGCGGGCGAGCTGGTCTTGGTCGGCGAAGCGACAGGATGAGGGCCGGACACAGTGCCTCCATTTGTGACAAATCCCGTCCGTCGGAACAGAACTTGCCCATCGTAGTGCTGAATCCACGCAGGCCGAGCACTGGGACATCAGTTTCATCGCGGAATATCCCAGCCCGGCAGCTTTTGCCGAAATGCTGCGCGACCCGTTTATCGCGCCGCCATGAAGCATCGGCAAGCCGCCGTTGCCGACAGCCGCCTGATCCGCTACTCCGTCCTTTCGGGCGGCACGTCGTTCAATCCCGCAGCTCAGGCATAGCGCCTGCTTCACAGCCAGTACGAAAGAGAACACATATGCCTCATAACCCCAACCCGGTCAGCCACGCGGCTTCAAGCGCGCCGCGCATCCGCGACTGGTCGCTGTCCTGGCAGATCGGGGCGGTCGTCCTGGGAACCGTATTTCTGGCGCTGGCGTCTTACATCGAAGTGCCTATGGTTCCGGTGCCGGTGACCATGCAGACCTTTGCGGTCACCCTGATCGGCGCGGTCTATGGCTGGAGACTCGGCGCGGCCACCATCGTTGCGTGGTTGGTCGAAGGCGCGATCGGGTTGCCGGTTCTAGCTGGGGGTGCTGCCGGTGCGCATCACTTTGTCGGCCCGACCGCCGGATACCTCTTTGCCTTCCCCGTGGTCGGCGCGCTCACGGGATGGCTGGCGGAGCGCGGCTGGAACGGCAACCGCCCCTGGCTGGCGTTCGTCTCCATGCTCCTGGGCAACGCGCTTTGCCTCGTGCTGGGCGCAGCATGGCTTTCCGTCGCCATTGGCATCGAACAGGCTATTGTCCACGGAGTCACGCCGTTCCTGATCGGCGGGGCGCTCAAGTCGGCATTGGCCGCGACCACGCTCAAGCTCATGACACGCGCGCAAAAATGACCGTCCGGCTGCGGCCGCACCATCTCCTTTGCCTGCTGACTTACGCAGGCAAAGGTTACAGTGCTGCGTTCGTCGCCAATTACGACGCGATCGCGGCCCGGCTCTCCGCAGGCGAACACATCCTGATCGTCTCCGGGCCTGACGATATTTGCGCGCCTCTGCTTGGTGAGGCGGAGCCGCACTGCCTTCGCGACAGCGTGACGGAGCGCGATCGTCAGGCGGCGGCCAGTGTTGGTACGCTTCTGGGGTACTCGATTGCCGAGGACATGGAACTTCAGCTCCATCCCTCGCTTCTACGAACTATGCGCGATGCGTTCTCTTCGGGCCGCACCCGGGGTGCTTGCGGCGGGTGCGAGTGGTTTGACCTTTGCAGTTCAATTGCCGCTTCAGGCTATGGAACGGTGGCACTCCGCTGAAAGCCTCGCAGCGAGACAATTCCGGAAGCTCACACCGTCTGCCCGACGGCTTTGGCCGCCTGCCGGTCGGTAGACGGTCGGGCGTGAAATCGAAAACAGCTCTGCAAGATCGCTGATCGAATGCTCGCCGGCATCGTACCTGCGGCGGAGTTCCTTTGTTGCCGCTCGGAAAGCTTCGGCCTCTTGCGCGGAACCGGGTTTCTGTTTCGAGCAACTAGCGATGTATCGGGGATCAGTGATCCATGGCCTTGACGATCTCTTCGGTCATCTTCTTGGCGTCGCCCAAGAGCATCATGGTGCCATCCTTGTAGAACAGCGTGTTGTCGATGCCGGCATAGCCGGAGCCGAGCGAGCGCTTGACGAACAGACAGGTGCGGGCCTTGTCGACGTCGAGGATCGGCATGCCGTAGATCGGCGACGACTTGTCGTCGCGGGCGGACGGGTTGGTGACGTCGTTGGCGCCGATGACATAGGCGACGTCGGCCTGCGCGAATTCGGAGTTGATATCCTCGAGTTCGAACACTTCGTCGTAAGGCACGTTGGCTTCGGCCAGCAGCACGTTCATATGGCCGGGCATGCGGCCGGCGACCGGATGAATGGCGTACTTCACGTCGACGCCATTGGCCTTGAGCTTGTCGGCCATCTCGCGCAGCGCATGCTGCGCCTGGGCGACCGCCATGCCGTAACCAGGCACGATGATGACCTTCTGCGCGTTCATCATCAGATAGGCGGCATCGTCGGCCGAACCCTGCTTGACCGTCCGCTCGATGCCGTCGTCGGCAGTGGCGGAAGTCTCGCCGCCGAAGCCGCCGAGGATGACCGAGATGAACGACCGGTTCATGCCCTTGCACATGATGTAGGACAGGATCGCGCCGGACGAGCCGACCAGTGCGCCGGTGATGATCAGCGCCAGATTGCCGAGCGTGAAGCCGAGTGCCGCAGCCGCCCAGCCCGAATAGGAATTCAGCATCGAGACGACCACCGGCATGTCGGCGCCGCCGATCGGGATGATGAGGAGGACGCCAAGGACAAGCGATGCCGCCACGATCAGCCAGAACACCAGTTTGGACTCGGTGGTGACCAGCAGCACGATCAGCACGATCAGCCCGATGCCGAGGGCGGCGTTGATGAAATGGCGGCCGCCGATCATGATCGGCTTGCCCGACATGCGGCCGTCGAGTTTGAGAAAGGCGATGACCGAGCCGGTGAAGGTGATGGCGCCGATGGCGACGCCGAGGCTCATCTCGATCAGCGCCTGGGCGTGGATGTCGGCGACCGTGCCGATGCCAAAACTTTCCGGCGCATAGACGGCGGCAGCCGCCACCATGACGGCGGCAAGGCCAACCAGCGAATGGAAGGCGGCGACCAGCTGCGGCATCGAGGTCATGGCGATGCGCCGTGCAGTGACCGCGCCGACCGAGCCGCCGATCAAAAGACCGAGCACGATGAGGCCGAAGCCTCCGGCCGAAGGGGTCGCCAGCGCCAGCGTAGTGACAATGGCGATGCCCATGCCGATCATGCCGTACATGTTGCCCTGACGGCTGGTGGTCGGGTGCGACAGGCCGCGCAATGCCAGGATGAACAGGATGCCGGAGACCAGATAGAGGAAGGAGGCGAAGTTGGCGTTCATGGCGCTCTACTTGTCCTTCTTCTTGTACATCGCCAGCATGCGCTGGGTGACGAGAAAGCCGCCGAAGATGTTGACCGAGACCAGCATCAGCGCAACGAAACCGAAGCCGGTGGCGATGCCGGACGCCGAGATGCCGACGGCAAGCAGCGCGCCGACGACGATGACCGAGGAAATGGCGTTGGTGACGGCCATCAGCGGCGTGTGCAGAGCCGGTGTGACCGACCAGACGACGTAATAGCCGACAAAGATCGCCAGCACGAAAATAGCGAAGCGGAAGACGAACGGATCGATCGCCCCGCCGGACAGCGCGTGCGCGGCGTCGGCTGCCGCATCGGTGCCGCCTGGAGCGGTGGCCAGATCCTGCACCGCGAGCCGGACGGCAGCGGTCGCCTGGTCGAGCTGGTCGAGGGCTTTTTGCAGGGTCTGGTCCATCACGCGATCCCTTTCGACTTGTTGGCGGGCGATTTGGGTGCGGCAGGTTTCCTGGATGCGGCAGCTTTCTTTGGCGCGGCCAGTTTTTCTGCAGCGGCGGGCTTCGCAGGCTCAGCCGAGGCGATCATCACCGCCGGCTTGCCGGCGAAGGCCGGATGAACGACCTGGCCACCATCGGTCAGCATCGTCGCCTTGACCAGTTCGTCGTCGCGGTTGATGGCAAGCGTCTTGGTTGTCTTGTCGACCAGCGTCTCGATGAACGCAAAGAGGTTCCTGGCATAGAGCAGCGAGGCGGAGGCCGCGACGCGGCCCGGCACATTGAGATGGCCGACGATTTTCACCCCGTTGGCCGTGGTCACCACCTGCCCCGGCACAGCGCCCTCGACATTGCCGCCGCGCTCGACCGCGAGATCGACGATCACCGAGCCCGGCTTCATCGAGGCGACCATCGCGGCCGAGACCAGCTTCGGCGCCGGGCGGCCGGGAATCAGCGCCGTGGTGATGACGATGTCCTGCTTGGCGATGTGCTCGGCAGTCAGCGCCGCTTGCTTGGCCTGGTATTCGCTAGACATTTCCTTGGCGTAGCCGCCAGCCGTCTCGGCCGCCTTGAACTCCTCATCCTCGACCGCCAGGAACTTTGCCCCCAGCGAGGCAACCTGTTCCTTGGCGGCGGGACGCACGTCGGTGGCGGTGACGACGGCGCCGAGACGACGCGCAGTAGCGATCGCCTGCAGGCCGGCGACGCCGACGCCCATGACGAAAGCTTTCGCCGCCGGCACCGTGCCGGCCGCCGTCATCATCATCGGCAGCGCCCGGTCATATTCGGCAGCCGCGTCGATCACCGCCTGGTAGCCGGCGAGGTTGGCCTGGCTGGACAGGACATCCATCGATTGGGCGCGCGTGATGCGCGGCATGAACTCCATCGAGAAGGCGGTGACGCCGGCCCTTGCCAGAGCATCGACGGCAGCATCGTTGCCATAGGGCTCCATGATGGCGATGACGGCGGTGCCTGGGCGATAGGCCTTCAGTTCCATCTGATCAGGCCGGCGCACCTTCAGCACCACATCGGCTTTGGCGACATCGCCGGCCTTGCCGACCGCAGCGCCGGCCTTGGCGAACTCCTCGTCGGGAATGCGCGATGCCGTGCCGGCGCCGCTTTCGACGATGACCTCAAATCCCAGCCCCGCCAGCCGCTTAACGGTGTCGGGCGAAGCAGCAACGCGAGACTCGTTCGCTTCGAGCTCACGAGGGATGAAAACCGTCTGTCCCACCGCACAATCCTTTCGGCTGGAACCTGTCTGCGCAGGACGCCGGCCGGATTTCCGGCGATGTCGCGGGCAAGGGTTTTGAAGAATTTACCGGAGAATGAAAGCGCCGAGGGCGAGGATCAGAACGAACAGGACAAACGCCGAGAAGAAGCCGCCCGCAAAGAAACCGAAAGCCATCGCCAGAAGCACGGCGGCGCAAAACAGCGATCCGTATTTGGCGAGCATGACAAAGCCGGCATAGGTGCGGTCGTGCTCGGCATAGTCCATCTTCGCGCCTAGTTCGACAGGACCGGTCGGCGAGTGATCAGCCATAGGAATACCCCTTCGAAGACATCTTTCAGGCACATAGCGAAAAGCCAGGCCGAGAGCAATGGCGCTATTGCCGCATCGCTGGAGACAACAGCCTTAAAGGAAAATTGGAGCCACCAGATGCAGGACGACATTTCGGAGGCGCTCGCGACTGCCGCCTCGTGCCTGCCTGCCGGCTAACGCGCCGCGCCTGCCCGCACTTCAGCTGGCGAGCTGCGGAAACAGCCCAAGCAGGCCGACGACGATCAGATAGAGCGCGACGATGTAGTTGAGCAGTCGCGGCATCACCAGGATCAACACGCCGGCAATCAGCGAGATCAGTGGAGTGAGTGCGAGCGTGGAAATGGTCATGTCGGGTTCCTCTCGATAGAATTTCCGCCGAAGCGATGCAGATTGACACCGTCCGCGCGCCATCGGCGCGCCTCCCAGAACGCCGAAGCGGCCTGAAAGCTCCAGCCGCGCTCTGAATTTGCCGATCTCAGGCGGCTTCGCGGTAGTATTTGGCGGTCGGCAGGATGGTCAGTGGCGCGAGTTCGCCGGCACCAGGTGCCTCAAACAGCATGCGCTGCTCCATTGGCGTCGACCGAAAGAATGGGAAACGGGAGAAAGACCGTTCGCGAATGGCACTGACGTCGGCGCGGTAGAGCACGACCTTGTAATTCAGGCCCGGATAATTGCGCAACTCGCCGATTTGCTCGGAACAGTAAATGCGACGATAGAAGCCTGCATGTTCGGGGCGGATGGTGGAGAGACAATAAGGCGCGTCAAAGTAGAAGCATGCCATGCCAGCGAGGCGCAGCGTCAGGTACGGAATTTGCGGATAGACCCGCGACCAGTCCGGATCGGCGGCAAAGCGGCTGGGATCGGCAAAATGCACACCAGACGCCAGCATGGGGCGCAATATGTCGCCGTAAACCGTCGTGGAAGGCGACTGCGGCGTGGCGCTGCAGGCATGGTGAATACGCAGCGTGCTGACTAGAACGCCGTCGATATAGATTCCGAACTTGGAGCAATTGGCCGCTTCGTCGAGCTCGTCGTGCACAATATGGTCGGGATTCTTCGGGACCATATCGCTCAGACGGTAAGATTTGTAGCGCAACCTGTAAATGTCTTCGAGATCTTCGCCCTTGTCGCAGCGGCGATATTCCGTCCGCTCGAGCATCGCCGAGACATTCCTGGCAAAGCCTGACATATCGTCAGACGCATTAGTCGCGTTCGCACCCGCCGATTGGCGAGGCGAATTCAACTCGACAATCATATACTCGTTCCCCGCAACTGCCGCCGCGATCAACACTACGGCAGAGCCTTATGATGTAAAGATGAAAACAAGATAGAAATCGTTTACCGGCTATTAAGGTTAATAATCGGCAGAATTGTATTAAAGTACCAGGTCTTCCGGCGAAATCACCGATGCGTCGCCTTGCTGGCCGTCTTGATGTCCCTGGCGAAGGGCCAGACCGTGCTTGACATCGTCTCGATGCCGGATGCGCTGAGCGCCGAGCCGAACAGGAATCCCTGGACCAGGTCCGGCTTGACCTGCAAAGCCAGGATCTTGAGCTGCTCGAAAGTCTCGACGCCCTCGACGGTCACTGAAAGCCCCAGCGGCCGTGACAGATTGACGATGCCCTTGAGCAATTCGAGCGAACGGCTGTCCTGGGTGACGTCCATCAGGAACGAACGGTCGATCTTGATCTTGTCGAGCGGCAGTTTGTGGAGATAGCTCAGGCTCGAATAGCCGGTGCCGAAATCGTCGAGCGCGATGCGCACGCCAAGCCGTTTCAATTCCTCGATATACTGGCGCGTCAGCGATTTGTCGTCGAGCAGCGCCGTCTCGGTGACCTCGATCTCCAGGCGGCCGGCGGCGAGGCCGGAGCTGGCGAGCGCATCGCGAACCTTTTGCACAACGTCGCGGTTGCGAAAATCCTTGGCCGAGAGATTGACCGAGACACTGGTCTGTGCGGGCCATTTGGCGCATTCGGTGCACGCCGCATGCAGGACGAAGGTGCTGATTTCGGAAATGATGCCCATTTCTTCCGCCAGCGGAATGAAGATGCTGGGCGAGATCGGTCCGAGATCGGGGTGGTCCCAACGGCACAGTGCCTCGCAGCTGGCTATGCGCATCGTGCTCATCGCCACGATCGGCTGGTAGACCACCCGCAGCCCCGTGCTTTCCACCGCAGTGCGCAGATCCGCCTTCATCAGCAGACGGTTGCGGAAAGCGGCATCCATCGATGACTCGAACAACCGCCAGGTATTCTTGCCGAGTTCCTTGGCCTTGTATAGCGCCAGGTCCGCCTTGACGATCATGGCGTCCACATCGGTATCCCTGACCCGCGACAGCACCGCGCCACCGCTGGCCTGGATGCGCAGTCCGTGGCCGGCGACGTCGACCTCGCCCTGCAGTTCGATGAAAATCCCGTCGATTTGGCTGGTCAGATGGCTCTCGTCCTCAACGCGGTCGAAGAAGATCATGAACTCGTCGCCGCCGAAACGGCTGATGGTGACACCTGGTCCGGCGATCGCTGCCAGCCGCTCCGCGACGGCGTAGATCAATCCGTCGCCGACCGGGTGGCCAAGCGTGTCGTTAACGCTCTTGAAGTCGTCGAGGTCGAGCACGGCGAGCCCGCAGAGGCGCTCGAGGTCACCGGATGCCATGGCCTCTCCGATCAGCTCGTGGAAATAGGCGCGGTTGGGCAGGCCGGTGAGGCTGTCGTAGCGCGCCATGAAGCGGATCTTGCCTTCTGCCTCGACGCGGGCCGTCACATCCTCGAAGGTGATGACGCCCAGGTCCTGGCTGCCCTCACGCGCAGAGAACTCATAGTGCTGCCCGTTCGCGAGCGAGACGAGAATCTTGCGGTCGCGGCCTTCGCGCAGGGCGCGCGTAAGCTGGGCTTCGATGTAGCGGCAGTCCTTCGGCGCCAGCATGCCGCCGGCAACGCCACGCATCAGCAGGCCGTGGATCGATCGCCCGAGCAACGCGTCGGGCGACTTGAGCGACATCAGATGCGCGGCTTCGGCATTGGCCACCGCCACCAAGCCGTCAGGGCCGAGCATGACAAGCCCGTGCGACATGGTGTTTAGCGCCCGATTGAAGCGCTCGGCGAGGCGGTTCGCCTTCTTCTCTTCGGACAAAGCGGCGAAAAGCACCTCCCTAACCACATCGGCGAAGCGTTTGATCGCGAATAGAAAGGGAGCCGACATCAGACCAAGTATCACGTGGTAGACATCGCCACGCAGGATAAAGCCCAGCGAGATCGACCACGTCATGGTCATGATGAAGATCATGACCATCCTCGGAGAGCCGTAATTGCGGCCCGCGATCGCCGTGGCGGACGCCAGCGTAACGCAGACAGCGGCTATTTCGGCATAGTTGTCATGCGCCAAGTAGATGCCGGCGAAACAGAAGGCGCCCAGCATGAAACCATGCATGGAGCCGTAGAAAATGTAGTCATTTTCGCGGCGGCGCGCCTCCTCCCAATTCTTGGGTGACGGGGCGTGGCGGTATTTTCTGATGTTGCGCAGGCGCAGAAATGCGACGATCAGAAATCCGGCGGCCACCGCAATGTAGATCGGATCCCTGGTCTTCCAGTAGACGAGCACGACCAGCAGGGTTTGGGCAAAGAATCCGATCGAAAGCGTCAGGCTGTCGCGGAACAGAGTTTCCACGAACGGAATATAGACGTCGACCGGGATGTCGTTTTTTCTTTTCAGATTCACGCCTGAGTCCCACCCTGGGGAGCCAAGCTGTGTCACATCAGGCTTAAGAAAGATTTAGAGAGGCGGTTCCAGGCCTCACCGTCAGGTCGGCTGACGCCAGGGGAAGCCACCCTTCAGGTAAACAAGACATGTCGATCACTCGGCGGCCTGGAGTTCCGGCCGGGCAGGTGTCTTCGTCAGGCGATCGAGCAGCCTCAGGCGCTCGCCAGCCGCCTTTTCGGCGCTGGCCTGCCTGACGTGACCATAGCCGCGAATGAGCGCCGGCACCGAGGCAAGCGCTGCCGCGGCCTCGATCTTGCCTGGCGCCAGCGCGCGGGCGACAAGCTCCAGATCGGCCTCGTACTGGGCAAGAAGCTGCCGTTCCATACGCCTTTCGGAGCTGTGGCCGAACACATCGAATACCGTGCCGCGCAAGCCTTTCATCGCTGCCAGCAGGCGGAACCCCTTCATCATCCACGGACCGAAGCTCGACTTCCTCGGCTTGCCGTCCTTGCCGCGCCTGCCCATCATCGGCGGCGCGAGATGGAATTCGAGTTTGTCGTAGCTCTGGAACTGCTTGCCCAGCTCGGTGGCGAAGGAGCCGTCGGTATAGAGCCTCGCCACCTCATATTCGTCCTTGATCGCCATCAGCTTGAACAGGTTCCTCGCAGCGGCCTCGGTCACATCAGTCGAACCGGGCACCGCGCTGGCTTCGGCCTTGCGCAGCGCGGCCACTCTGTCGGCATAGCGCTTGCCATAGGCGGCGTTCTGATAAGCAGTGAGGAAGGCGACGCGGCGGGCGATGAGGTCATCGAGCGTTTCAGCGATAGCGCTGTTCTGTGCAGCCGTGCCCGGCTGGACGACGAGGCCGCGCACGAAATCCGGCTGGTGGGCGGCGCGGCGGCCCCAGCGGAAGGCTGAGACGTTCATCGCCACCGACTGACCGTTGAGCTCGATCGCCTTTTCGACTGCCTCGGCAGACAGCGGCAGGCCGCCATGCTGAAAGGCGAAGCCGAGCATGAACATGTTGGCGCCGAGCGAACTGCCGAACAGCGCCGTGGCGGTGCGGGTGGCGTCGAAAAAATGCGCCTTGTCGTCGCCGGCGGCAATGCGGATCGCCTTTTTCAGCCGCTCGACGGGCAGTGAGAAATCCGCCGACCGGGTAAACTCGCCGGGCATGATCTCGGCGGTGTTGGCGAGGAAAATCGTGTGGCCTTCGCGCACCGCGGCGAGCACCTTTTGGGCGCCCGACACGACGAGGTCGCAGCCAAGCACAAGGTCTGCCTTGCCGGCCGAAACGCGGATGGCATGGATATCGGCCGGGCTGCGTGCGATGCGGACATGGGTAAACACCGAGCCGCCCTTCTGGGCAAGGCCGGCCATGTCGATCATGCCGCAGCCCTTGTCTTCAAGATGAGCCGCCATGCCAAGCACCGCGCCGATGGTGACGACGCCGGTGCCGCCGACGCCGTCGATGATCGCCGCCCAGCCTTGGTCGCCGAGCGGAAATTCCGCGGGCGCGGGCACGCCGTCGAGCGGATCGGTGGTGCCGGCCATACCCTCGGCCTTCCTGATCCTGGCGCCATGCACGGTGACGAAGGACGGACAGAAGCCGTTGATGCAGGAGAAATCTTTGTTGCAGCTCGACTGATCGATCCTGCGCTTGCGGCCGAATTCGGTCTCGACCGGCTGGATCGACACACAATTCGACTGCACCCCACAATCGCCGCAGCCTTCGCAGACCAGTTCGTTGATGAAGACGCGCCTGTCGGGATCGGGGAAGGTGCCGCGCTTGCGGCGGCGGCGCTTTTCGGCGGCGCAGGTCTGGTCGTAGATCAGCACGGATGTGCCCCTGACCGCGCGCAATTCGCGCTGCACGAGGTCAAGGTCGTCGCGGTGATGGATGGTGGCGCCGGCGGGGAATTCGACCTTGCCGGTATATTTGGCCGGTTCGTCGGTGACGATGGCGATCCGCCCGACGCCCTCGGCCCGCACCTGCCTGGCGATCATGTCCACGGTCAGGCCCCCCTCGTGCGGCTGGCCGCCGGTCATCGCGACGGCGTCGTTGTAGAGGATCTTGTAGGTGATGTTGGCGTCGGTCGACAGCGCGAAGCGGATCGCCAGCGCGCCGGAGTGGTTGTAGGTGCCGTCGCCGAGATTCTGGAAGATGTGGTCGCGTTTCGAGAACGGCGCCTGGCCGACCCATTGCGCGCCCTCGCCGCCCATGGCGGTGAAACCAACGGTGTTGCGATCCATCCACAGCGCCATGAAATGGCAGCCGATGCCAGCGGCGGCGAGCGAGCCGTCGGGCACCTTGGTCGAGGAATTGTGCGGGCAGCCGGAGCAGAAGAAGGGCGTGCGCGAGGCGATGTCTGTTGTGTCGGCGAGCATCGCCTGGAACTGGCGAAGTTTCGCCACCCGCGCGCCGATCTCGTCCGACGGACCGATCGTTCGCAAGATTCTCTCGCCGAGTGCTATGGCGATGTCGTTAGGATCGAGCGCGCCCTTGGCCGGGAACAGCCCATCGCCGCGCTCGTCCCTCTTGCCGACGATAACCGGCTGCATGGCCGTGCCATAGAGATTTTCGCGCAGCTGCACCTCGATCAGCGAGCGTTTCTCCTCGACGACGACAATGGTGTCGAGGCCGCGAGCGAAGTCGGCGATGTGCTGCAGGTCGAGCGGCCACGGGCAGCCGACTTTGAACAGCCTGATCCCGATGCGGTTGGCGGCGGCCTCGTCGACACCGATATCTTCCAGCGCCTGGCGGACGTCGAGGTAGCTCTTGCCGATGGTGACGATGCCAAGCTTCGGGCCACTGCCGCCGGAATAGACAATCCGGTTCAGGCCGTTGGCGTGGATAAACGCCGATGCGGCGGCGCGTTTGTATTCATGCAGTCGCTCCTCCTGGCCGAGCATGTCGATCTCGTTGCGGATGTTGAGGCCGCCGGGCGGCATGTCGAAGTCCGGGTTGACGATATCAAGCCGTTCGAGCGCGGCATCGACCGAAGCCGTCGATTCGATGTTGTCCTTGACGCATTTGATCGCCGCCCAGGTGCCGGCAAAGCGCGACATGGCAAAGCCGTAGAGCCCATAGTCGATGATCTCCTGGACCCCGGCCGGATTGAGGATCGGCACCATGGTATCGACAAACAGGAACTCGGTCGCGTGCGCGTTGGTCGAGGATTCGGCCATGTGGTCGTCGCCCATCAGGGCGAGCACGCCGCCATGTCTTGACGAGCCGGCGAGATTGGCATGGCGGAAGACGTCGCCGGAGCGGTCGACGCCCGGTCCCTTGCCGTACCAGATCGAAAAGACGCCGTCATGCGTTCCCTCACCCAGCAATTCGGCCTGCTGCGATCCCCAGCAGGCGGTGGCTGCGAGTTCCTCGTTGAGGCCGGGCTGGAAGATGATGTCCGACTGGGCGAGCTGCTTCCTGGCCTTCCAGAGCTGCATGTCGAGGCCGCCGAGCGGCGAGCCGCGATAGCCGGAGACGAAGCCGGCGGTGTTCAGGCCGGCCCGGCGGTCGCGCTCGCGCTGCATTAAAAGCATGCGGATGACCGCCTGCGCGCCGGAAAGGAAGATGCGCTCCTTTCCCAGATCGAACTTGTCGTCGAGCGCGACATCATGCAGCGTCATCAGGCATTTCCTCTGCGGAGGCCGCAGTTCGAGCGCAGCCAACGTCGGAGTTGGAAGCTGCAGTGTTTCTCCCCTTGCCGGGCAGGTCAAACAAAATCGAAGATGCCAGGCGAAGCGCAACAAACGATCCGTTCCACGCCCGATGCTGTAAGAAACGCTCACCAATTGGTCCGTCAGCGCCAAGAAAATTCGGCGCCAGGAAAATTCCGGCCGCGATCGATACCGGCGATGTTGCGTCAGCCGGCGTTCGAGCAGTCGGGCTTGGGCGCGCCCGGCAGCTTGCCGTCCGGATGGCCGGCAAGCTCTGGATTGGGCGTATAGAGTTGATCGATGACCAGCGGCCGGTCGGGCAGGACCGATTGGTCCTGCGTCGACATCACCGTGGTGTCGATCTTCTGGAGGATTGCACCGTGAGTATCCGTGATGCTGATCGATATCGCATAGGGCCTGTCCCTGGCGATGCAGGAAAGCGCCGGACTCTCCAGTGACACCTTGCCGAGCTTTGGCCAGACCTTCTGTTCGACGATCAGCGGCTCGCCGCCTGCCGGATTCTGGAAGCTGGCGACCGCAACCTGTCCTTCCTCCATCGGCTGCAGCGGTTTCAGCGTGACGACAAAGGTCGCCCTTGCGAGCCGATAATTGAAGACGACCAGCTTGCCGGAAATCTCAAACAATCTGCCTTCGCCGTCGTTGCCGGTATCGCGGCAGGCGCCGAGCGTTGCCGCGGCCACGAGCATGGCGCCGACAACGGCCAGGCGCAAGATTTTCCTAGACATTGGCGGTCCCTCTGGCTGCCGTTCGGCGGCGATAATGGCGACTTGCCTTCTGGCGGTTGCCGCACACCGCCATGTCGCACCAACGACGGCTGGAATTGCGGCTTCGGTCGAGAAACAACCAACTGCAATTGGGGCAGATCCTCAGCCTTGCGACTGTGTCAGCCTGCAGCAGCGACAGTGCGGAAACCGCCAGTGCCGCCTCGAACGCGATGGGCGTCGCCGGATCGCCGAACGGCCGTCCCGGCGCACCGATCTCGGTGCGGCTGTCCGCGAGACCCTCGGCGCAGGCCTTCAGGAAGCCAGGCAGATCGCCTGTGGTAACCGCGCCCTTCGACACCGCACGACGAAACAGCCGGTCGGTCGTCTCGCGGATCGCCAGCACGACCGGCGCGATTTTGTCCGGGAACGGCGCTTCGAGCCGCCTGCCGCCAAGCTCGGCGGCGCGAAAGACGCTTGCCGCGTCGGCGAAACGGGCGATCTCCGCCGGATCTTTGAACCGGTCGAAGATTTTCTGGGGATCGCCGCGCAGCACGACGGTGTTCGCCGTGTCGAGTGCAAGAAGGCCGCCGGTGAAGCGGTGCGGGGTCCAGGAAACCGTCATGGTCGCCATTTCTAACCGATAAGTCGCATTTGACAAGTTAGATTGCCGATGCAACTCTGCTCCGCACGGACGCGGTTCTCCGCGATCCAAGGACATCGCATGCTTTATTTCTTCCAGCAGGTCCTGAACGGGCTGCATTCCGGCGCGCTCTATGCCCTGCTCGCCTTCGGCTATGTGCTGACCAACGGCATCCTGCACCGGACGAACCTCGCCTATGGCGCGCTGTTCGCCTTTTGCGGACAAACGATGATCCTCACCGCGGCCTTCGGCTATCAGGCCCTGTGGCTGACCCTGTTTGCGGCCGTCGCGCTCGGCATCGTCGCGGCGTTCCTGTATGCGGGGCTGATCAGCCATGTCCTGTCGCGCAGCATCTTCGAGCCGCTGGCCGACCGCACGCCCAATGCAATCGTGGTGACGACGCTGGGCATATTGTTGCTGCTGTCGGAGGCAAGCCGCATCGCCGCCGACACCCATGATCTGTGGCTGCCGCCAATGCTGGCCCAGCCCATCATTTTTGCGAAGGGGGCAAATTTCAATGCCACGCTGACGCTTATCCAGTTGCTCGACTGCGGGATCGTCGTGGCAATCATTGCGCTCGCCTCCTGGGCGTTCGCCCGCTCGAGTTTCGGCCGGCGCTGGCGCGCCGTGTCCGACGACGCCAAAGCCGCCGCCATGTGCGGCGTCGATGTGCGCGCGGTGTTTCGGCACGCGGTGCTCGCCGGAGGTCTTTGCGCGGCGCTGGCCGGTGTCCTCGCCGGCCTTTACTATGGCAACATCAGCTTCGGCTCCGGCCTGGTCTACGGGCTGAAAATCCTGTTCGTGACGGCGGTGGGCGGCTATCTCTCGCCGTTGCGGGCAGCACTTGGCGCTGCCGCTTTCGGCATGGCCGAATCGCTGTGGGCCGGCTACTTCCCGGTCGAATGGCGCGATGCCTGGATGTATCTGTTCCTCGTCGCTATGCTGGTGCTGATCGGCGCCGGGCGAGACCAAAGCAAGATCGTCTGAGGGCGCCAACCTCGGCAGCGTTGGCTGCAGACGTCACTTTGATTTTTGCGCATGATCACTTCCGCGGCTGTTTCGCCCCTTCCCCATCCCACAAGATTGTTTTACTCGGTCTGCCCTGTGTTGACCCGCCGGGCCACGCACGGCATACCGTTGGGCCACATCGCAGCGGCGGAAAACAAGCGGGAATCGGCGCGCCGCTAACTCTTTGAGTCACGCACCGTGCTTTCCGAAAATCGACACCGATTTTCGGGCCGATGCGTAAAGGGAGGAATGTATGGCAGGACTTCTCACTTTATCCAGAACCATTGACCGTGTGAACGAGTTCATCGGCAAATGGGTGTCGTGGCTGATCCTGCTGGCAATCCTGGTCAGTGCCGCCAATGCGGTCATCCGCAAGACGTTCGACATGTCGTCGAACGCATGGCTGGAACTGCAGTGGTATTTGTTCGGCGCAGCCTTCATGCTGGCCGCCGCCTACACGCTCAAGCAGAACGACCATATCCGCATCGACGTCGTCTACGGCATGTTCTCGCGCCGCGTGCAGCACTGGATCGACCTTTTCGGCCATCTCTTTTTCCTGATGCCATTCGTGACGCTGATGGTGATCTATTTCGTCCCCTATGTGTCGCTGTCGTTTCGCAGCGGCGAAATGTCGAACAATTCCGGCGGGCTGATCATCTGGCCGGCAAAGGCGATCCTGCTGGCCGGCTTTTTCCTGCTCGCGCTCCAGGGCATCTCCGAGATCATCAAGAAGATCGCCATCATGCGCGGCGACATGGACGATCCCACCCCGTTCATATCGGTGCATGAACAGGCCGAGCTCGAAGCGAAGGCGCTTGCCGAAGAGGTGCGCTCGTGATCGAGTTCATCGCCCAGAACATGGCGCCGATCATGTTCGCCTCGCTGGTCATCTTCCTGCTGATCGGCTACCCGGTCGCCTTCTCGCTCGCCGCCAACGGCCTGCTGTTCTTCTTCATCGGTGTTGTGCTGTCACCCTATTCGGGCGGATCGATCAATCTCGCCTGGCCGCTGCTGCATGCGCTGCCGGACAATTTCTACGGCAGCCGGGTAATGTCAAACGACACGCTGCTGGCCATCCCGTTCTTCACCTTCATGGGCATCGTGCTCGAGCGATCGGGCATGGCCGAGGACCTGCTCGACACGATCGGCCAATTGTTCGGGCCGATCCGCGGCGGCCTCGCCTATGCCGTGATCTTCGTCGGCGCGCTGCTTGCCGCAACCACGGGCGTGGTGGCTGCTTCCGTCATCGCCATGGGGCTGATCTCGCTGCCGATCATGCTGCGCTACGGCTATGACCGCCGTGTGGCATCCGGCGTCATTGCCGCATCGGGCACGCTCGCCCAGATCATCCCGCCGTCGCTGGTGCTGATCGTTCTGGCCGACCAGCTCGGTCGCTCGGTTGGCGACATGTATGCGGGTGCGCTGATCCCGGGGCTGGTTCTGACCAGCCTTTACACGATGTATATCGTGATCATGTCGATCGTCAGGCCGAACTCGATGCCGGCCCTGCCGCTGGAGGCCCGCACCCTCGGCCACGGTGTCCTGTCACTGCTGGTCGCGGTGCTGGCGGCGATGGTGGTTTCCTACGCGGCCTATCGCTATCTTGCGTCCTCGCAGGGCCAGAACGCCGACATCCTCGGCGCCACCATCGGCGTGATCTCCATATACGTTGTGGCGATCGCCGACCAGCGCCTGAAGATCAACATGATGTCGCGGCTGGCGCAGCAGGTGATCATCGTGCTGATCCCGCCACTGGCGCTGATCTTCCTGGTGCTGGGCACCATCTTCCTCGGCATCGCCACGCCGACCGAAGGCGGCGCCATGGGCGCTGTCGGCGCACTGATCATGGCGGCGATGAAGGGGCGGCTGTCGCTGGACGTGATCAAGCAGGCGCTGGCGTCGACGACGCGGCTATCGTCGTTCGTGCTGTTCATCCTGATCGGCGCGCGAGTGTTCTCGCTCACTTTCTACGGCGTCAACGGCCATGTCTGGGTCGAGCACCTCCTGACATCGCTGCCGGGCGGCGAGATCGGCTTCCTGATCGGCGTCAACATCCTCGTCTTCCTGCTCGCCTTCTTCCTCGATTTCTTCGAACTCGCCTTCATCATCGTGCCGCTTTTGGCGCCGGCCGCCGACAAGCTCGGTATCGACCTGATCTGGTTCGGCGTGCTGCTCGGCGTCAACATGCAGACCAGCTTCATGCATCCACCCTTCGGCTTCGCGCTGTTCTACCTGCGTTCGGTCGCCGCCCGCGTACCCTATCTCGATCGCCTCACCGGCAAAAAGATCGCGCCGGTAACCACCGGCCAGATCTATTGGGGGGCGGTGCCATTCGTTTGCATCCAGGTCATCATGATCGGCTTGACCATCGCCTTCCCGCAAATGGTGATGCACTACAAGGGCACGGCAGCGGACCCGGGCACGATCGACTACCAGGTGCCGGAAACGCCGAGCCTGTCGCCGCTCGGCGTTCCGCCAGCGGATGGCGGTACGGCGCCGACTGCGCCTGCACCAGATCTGTCGCAGCCGCCGAATTTCGGTGAAACGCCGGCTGCCAAGCCGGCAGCGCCAGCGCCCGATCTGTCCCAACCACCAACTTTCAATTGACGTCGGAGGCTCCACAGACATGAAAGCGGTGCGGCTGGAGGGCGTCGGCAGCATCATTCTTCGGGAGGTCGACAAGCCCGTGGCCGGGCCGGACGATCTCCTGGTGCGGATCGAGGCATGCGGGGTCTGCGGCACCGACCGGCATCTTTTCCATGGTGAATTTCCCTGTACGCCGCCGGTGACGCTCGGACATGAATTCTCCGGGATCGTCGAGGCGATTGGAACCGCCGTGTCCGGCTTTTCGGACGGCGATCGCGTCACCGGCGACCCCAACATCGCCTGCGGGCGCTGTCCGCACTGCCACGCCGGTCGCGTCAATCTTTGCCATAATCTGGTTGCCATCGGCATCCGCCGCGACGGCGGCTTCGCCGAATATGTCGTGCTGCCTAACAAGCAGGCCATTCTCCTCCCGAAAGACCTGAAGCCGAAGCATGGCGCGTTCTGCGAGCCGCTTGGCTGCTGCCTGCATGGCGTCGACCTGGCGCAGATCCGACCCGGCTCCGCGGTCGCCGTGCTTGGCGGCGGCGTGATCGGCCTGCTCACGGTGCAACTGGCGAGGCTTGCCGGCGCGACGACAATCATCCTGTCGACGCGCCAGGCCTCGCGGCGTGCCCTTGCCAAAGAACTGGGCGCGACGGCAACGGTCGACCCAACCGCTTGCGATATCATCGACACGGTCGTCGGTCCGTCGGGCCTCATGCCAGGCGGCGTCGATGTGGTGTTCGAATGTGCTGGCGTAAGAGAGACGGTCGAGCAATCGATGCGGCTCGCCAGGGCCGGTGGCGTAGTTATCGCCGTCGGCGTGATGCCTCAAGGCATGAAGGCCGAATTCGAGCCTTTCGACCTGTTGTTCCGGGAATTGAGGGTGCTGGGCTCGTTCCTCAATCCGTTTACGCATCGCCGGGCTGCCGATCTCATCGCCTCGGTGCGATCGAGATCGACAAGCTCATCTCCCGGCAGGTGACGCTTGAGGAGGCGGCTGCGGTGATCGCCAATCCGCCTGCGCCAGGCGAGGTCAAGGTGCTGGTCGTACCGGGCTGATCGGCAATCGAAGCGCTTCGGCGCCACGCGTCCGAAGAACGCGTGGCGCTAAAACTGTTGTCAGAGTTTGCCGGAGCGCTGCTGGACCATCATGAAGGTGTCGTAATTGTACTCGGCCACCTGCGCCCAGAGATAGTGCTCCTTGCGGAACGCCTTGATCGAGTCCCATATCTTCTTGAACGGCGCGTTCGAGGCTTCCATCTCGCCATAGACCTCGTTTGCCTTCTCGGAGCAGGCTGCCAGGATTTCCTGGCTAAACGGTCGCAATTTGGCGCCCGCGGACACCAGCCGCCTCACGGCCGCCGGATTCAGAAAGTCGTATTTCTGCAGCATGTTGGCGTCGGCAGCCTGCGCAGCGGTGTGCACCAGCGCCTTGTAGGCCGGCGAAAGCTCCTCGTATTTCGCCTTGTTGAACATCAGATGGACGGTCGGCCCGCCTTCCCACCAGCCGGGATAATAATAGTTGGGCGCGACCTTGTAGAAGCCGAGCTTCTCATCGTCATAAGGGCCGACCCATTCGGCGGCGTCGATGGTGCCTTTTTCCAGCGCTGGATAGATATCGCCGCCGGCGATCTGCTGCGGCACGACGCCGAGCCTTTCCACCACTTTGCCGGCAAAGCCACCGATGCGCATCTTGAGGCCCGAAAGGTCGGCGACGGTGTTGATCTCCTTGCGGAACCAGCCGCCCATCTGCACGCCGGTATTGCCACCCGGCAAGCCAAATAGGCCCTGCGTGGCAAGAAACTCGTTGAACAGGTCGATGCCGCCGCCGTGGTAATGCCAGGCATTGATGCCGCGCGCGTTGAGCGAGAACGGAACCGCGGCACCCAGCGCCCATGTCGGGTCCTTGCCCCAATAATAATATGCCACCGTATGGCAGGCCTCGACGGTGCCGGCGGTGGTGGCGTCCGCGGCCTGCAGGCCGGGCACGAGTTCACCGGCGGCGAAGACCTGGACCTGGAAGTTGCCGTCGGTTGCCTCCGAGAGCATCTTGGAAAAGACCTCGGCGCCGCCGTAGATAGTGTCGAGGGATTTCGGGAAGGACGACGCCAGGCGCCATGTCACTTTCGGATTGGCCTGGGCGATAGCCGGCGCGGCAAGCGCCGCCGTAGCCGCCGCAGCGCCGACACCGGTCACACCGGCCTTGCGGATGAATGATCGACGATCCATGAAGTCCTCCCTATTGGATCAACAGACCGACGTTCGGGAGATGCTTTGTGCCCCGGATCGGCTTCGCGGCAAACAATACACGGGCAAGAAGTCGAGTCCAGCCATGCGAGCCGGTTTTGCCGGCGGCGTTTTGGCGAAATACGCGGCGCGAACGCACCTCCTGCAACTTAAGTCTAACGCCCCTTCCGTGGCCCATGCGACATGCCGAACTTGTCATGGCAAAGCGTCGTCGGATCGCCTATTTTAAAGGCAGAACAACCCTTGCTCTGAATGGACCCGGATCAAAAATGCAGCAGCCGCTAGTCGCCATATCGACCGACGTCCGCCAGTTCGACAACTACACCTGGCATGCCGCTCCGCAGCAATATCTGGAGGCGGCGCTTTCGGCCGCTGGCGTGTTCCCGGTGCTGGTGCCATCCTTCGGCGACCGGCTCGATTTCGATGAACTCCTGTCATCGGTCGACGGCGTCATGATCACCGGCTCGAAGTCCAATGTGCATCCCTCGCTCTATGGCGGCGATGCCAGCGAGGCCAACGGCCCCTACGATCCGGCCCGCGACGCCACGACGCTGCCACTGATCCGCAAGGCAGTGGAGCGCGGCGTGCCGCTGCTTGCCATCTGCCGCGGCATCCAGGAGATGAATGTGGCGCTGGGCGGGACGCTGGCCACAGAAATCCAGGAGCGCGATGGGTCGCTGGACCATCGCGCACCGGCGAGCGACAATCAGGACGAACGCTTCGCCATCCGCCAGACCATTTCGATCAAGCCCGGAAGCTGCCTCGCCGGCGAGTTCGGGGCAGGCGACATCATGGTCAATTCGGTGCACCGCCAGGCCATCGACCGGCCCGGCCCGAAGCTGCAGATAGAGGCGGTCGCCACTGACGGCACGGTCGAGGCGGTTTCGGTGCGCGACGCCCGCGCGTTCGCCGTCGGCGTCCAGTGGCATCCCGAATACTGGGTCAAGTCGGACAGCGTCTCAGCAAGGATATTCCGCGCCTTTGGCGACGCGGTGCGCCTGCACGCCGTGGCGAAATCCGGCGCACGGGCCGCCGCGGAATAGTTCAGCCGTCGGACGTCGACGTCAATCGCTGCTGGCCGCCAGCGACAGCAGCGGCAGGGCTGGTTCGTAGGATTCATAACCGTGGCCGTCGGCGACGCCGAAAGTGACGATCGGGTCGATGCCGTTCGCGCTGAAGGTGACCGTGCCGTCATCCTGCTCACGCCAGAATTTCGCGCGCTCGATGCCGGGCAACACCCGGTGGCAATTCGCAGTGACCGTCAACAGCGACAGGCCATGCGCAACCTCAGTGCCGCGCTTGACCGCGCAGGACGCCTCGTCGCCATTGGCTACCAGGCGGTAGTCGCCGGGCGACTGCGCTGACTCATCGGCTGTGCGGCCTTCGCCTCCGCCGCTGTGAAACAGCTGAACGCTGCCGAGCAGCGCGGCCACCGCTATCAATGCAGCAAGTGCTTTCATCTGCTTTCTCCGCATGTTTGGCGATAGATGAAGAATGATGTCAAAGTGTTAAGCCGTCGTTAATCGTTAACAAATAGGAAAGCATGCCGCTCAGCTGCGCGCCTTGACCTTTTCCGTTTCCGGCACCGGCGTCAGCGCCCTCCCTTGCGAAAACCAGGAAATCAGATTGTCGACGCACAGATCGGCCATGGCGCGGCGGGTATGTTCCGAAGCCGAGCCGACATGCGGCAAAAGTGAGGTGTTGGGGGCGCCGAGCAGCGCCCGCGGCACGTTCGGCTCGTCGGCGAAGACATCGAGCCCGGCAGCGGCGATGGTGCCGCCGGCAAGCGCCGCGGCAAGTGCTGCCTCGTCGACCGTGCTGCCGCGGCCGATGTTGACGAAGACGCCATTCGGGCCGAGCGCCGACAGGATCTCGGCGTTGACCGCCTTTTCCGTCGAGGCGCCGCCGGGCGCCACCGAGATCAGCGTATCGACCGCCTCGGCAAGGCCTTTCAGCGTGCCGTGGTAATCGTAGGGCAAGCCTTCGACCTGGCGCCGGTTGTGATAGGCGATCGGCAGCCCGAAGGCCTCCAGCCGGCGCGCAATGGCAAGGCCGATGCGGCCCATGCCGAAAATGCCGGCACGACGGCCGCGCAAGGTCAGCCGGCTTAGCGGATAGTTGCCGTTGCGTGCCCAACTACCGTCGCGCAGCCAGGTCTCGGCGCGCGGCAACTCGCGGACGGTGTTGATCAAAAGCCCGATCGCCGTATCGGCGACCTCCTCGGTCAGCACATCCGGCGTGTTGGTGACCATGACGCCGCGCTGTGCTGCGTGACGGGCATCGACCGAATCATAACCGACGCCGAAATTGGCGATGATCTCGAGATTCGGCAGCGCGTCGATGAGGGCTGCGTTGATCCCGCCAAAGGCGGCAATGCCGCGCACCGTCCGGCGCATCTCGTCGGTGACCAGCGACGCATCAGGCCGTTCGATCCAGACGCGGCTGAACGTCCGGTCGATGCGGCCGACCGCGTGGTCGTTGAACTGGCCAGGCACCAGAATGGCGACTGCTTGCTGCTGTTCGGCTTTTGTCATGCACGTTCCACTGGTTTGCCGGTCGACTGCCGCACATGCAGTTCCGGCTTGATCAGTTCCTGCGACGGCCGCACCATTTGCCCATTGAGCTTGTCGAGCAGCGCGCTGGCGGCGCGGCGGCCGACTTCACGCTGGCCATTCCACACGGTGGTCAGCGCCGGCGTCGCGATCGCTGCTTCCTCGAGATCGTCATAGCCGGTCACGGATATGTCAATGCCTGGCACCAGCCCGGCGCGTGCAATGCCGTTCATCAGGCCGATAGCGACGAGGTCGTTCCAGCAGCAGGCGGCGGTCGGCTTGTCCTTCAGCGCCAGGAACTGTCCGGCGGCCTCGAAGCCAGCCTGTTTGGTGCGCGGGCCGGGGATGCGCCACGACGGCCTGACCTCCAGCCCTGCCGCCTCCATGGCGTTGAGATAGCCCTGGTAGCGGTCGCGGCCGGTGGAGGTCTGGTCGGTGCCGCCGATCATAGCGATGCGTTTGTGGCCGAGCGAGATCAGATGGTTGGTGGCTAGCCCGGTGCCATAGGCATCGTCGCCGCGAAACACCGGCACGTCGGCGCCTTCGACGGTGCGTGCGATCAGCACCGCCGGCAGGCCGTTTTCCTCGGCCATGAAGATGTCTTCGGGCGGCGTGCCGATGGCCGGCGACATGATGACGCCGTCGGCGCCAAGCTGCAGAAGCGTGTCTATGAAGGTGCGCTGCTTTTCCAGCTGATCGTAATGGTTCGACAGGATGAAGGTCTGCCGGCTGCGGTCGAGCTCGCTTTCGATCGAGCGCAGGATCTCGGCGAAGAAGGGATTCATGATGTCGTGGACGACGACGCCGACGATGCCCGAACGCGAGGTGCGCAGGCTGGCGGCGCGGCGATTGTAGATATAGCCGATGGCGCGGGCATGTTCCTTGATGCGGTCGCGGGTGATTCCAGCAACCAGCGGGCTGTCGCGCAGGGCCAGCGAGACCGTGGCCGTGGACACACCGAGCGCATCCGCGATCGTCGAAAGCTTGATCTTCTGTGCCAGCGCCTTGCGCTCCCCCGACGATCTAGAGCTGATCCATGATCTCCAGCGAAAACCGGATGCCCGTATTCGGGATCATGGTCTAAACAGTTTAAACGCGGCCTTATGCCACCCTTCCGAAACAAATCAAAGTTTTTTTGCCAAGTGCCTCCACCTCGACGTCGAAGGCAGCGCGGCTGCGCACGCGAAGCCGGTGCTCGCGATGAACGATACAAAAGCCGCTGGCGACGATGACGGCAGCGCCGATGACACCCAGCATCAACAGGATGAACCGGTGTCGATATGCATCAGGGATGCATGCGGGCACCCTTGGTGATCTTGTCGACAAGCTTCTTTTCGGCGCGCAGCGCGATGCCGACGACCTTGGCATCGTCGGGTGCGAATTCGGCAAAGACGGCGCGGTTCGCCGCGTCGTGACCGGTCGAAAACATTTCGTCGATGTAGAGCGAGGTCGTCACACCGCGCTCCAGCGCCCGTCGGTGGATCGCACTGAGCGTCGAGCGATCGGCCGAAAGCACGATGATCGGCTGGATCGAGAGCGGATTGTAGATATTGCCGGCGCGGTCGCGATAGGGTTCGCCGATGATGTCGCTATACTGCGCGACGATGCCGCTGGTCAGGAACGCGGTGACGTTGAGCTTTTGCCAGACGGGAAGGTCGTCCTGCAGCACGATTGCAAATTTCGTGTCGAACATGAGACATTTCCATTCGAGGTTTGTGAATGAAGCGAATGTCACATGGTCTAGATGGCGAGGCCTTTCAGGGTCTTGGACGTTTGTGCGTCGACAGGGCTGAGAACTGCGTCATCCCGGCGCCCGATTGCGTCGGAATGGAGCGTATCGAGGCCCGGCTCCACGGCAGCGCCTTCGATCTCCATCGTCACGATACCTACGCCATTGGCGTGACGCTGCATGGCGTACAGACCTTCCGGTATCGCGGCGCGACGCATCACAGCCTGCCCGGCCAGATTATCGTGCTCCATCCCGACGAATTGCACGATGGCGGCGCCGGCACTGAAGACGGTTTGCGTTACAGGATGCTTTATCTGGAGCCGTCCATCGTGCTGGACTGCCTTGATCAGACAGGCGCGTCGCTGCCTTTCGTCAGGAATGCCGTGGTGACGGATCCTGTTTTCCGCACGCGGCTGCTTTCGGCGCTCGGGCCGTTGGACCAGAAGCTGGACGATCTGTTTGTCGCCGACTTCGTTGCGCAATTGATGCAAAGCCTGGCACGGCATGCGGACCTGCCGGCGAAACCGATCCCAAGAACAGCTTGGCGGGCTGCCGGCCTGGCACGCGACTATCTCGAAGGAAATGTCTTCCGTACCGTCCGTTCCGAGGAGCTGGAGGCGATCACCGGGCTCGATCGCTACGCCCTATCGCGGCATTTCCGTGCCGCTTTCTCCACCAGTCCGCACCGCTTCCTGTTGATGCGCCGGCTTCAACGAGCACGCCGCATGATAGAGGCGAGCGAGCCATTGGCTGAGATCGCAATAGCGGCCGGTTTCAGCGACCAAAGTCATTTCAGCAGGCAGTTCAAGAAGGCGTTCGGCGTCACGCCGGGCCGCTGGTCGGCCTTGGTCAATGCATCGTCAGCAGCCGCTGCCTGATGGCGTCAGCCGCGGATCATTCGTCGGCGTCGATTTCATCATCGACGAGCACCATCTCTCCGTTCGAGAGGTTCGCCTCAACGCGAGCGAGCAGCTTGAACAGCGCCTTCTGGTCCTTTTTATCGAGCCCCTTCAGCGCCTGTTTCTCGGTCTTCTTCACCGATTTCTCGATAGCGTGGATGATTTCGCGGCCGGTGTCTGTCAAAAAGATATGCGCTTGGCGGGCATCGGCGGAAGAAGCGCGTTTTTCCAGAAAGCCCTGCGCCTGCAGCCGGTTGATCGTCTTGGTGATGGTCGGCGGCCGAACACCGAGGCGACCGGCAAGATTGCCGGGCGTCTGCCCATCCTCACGGTCGAGCGCCAGCATGATCTGGTCCTGGCCGGCATAGAAGCCGTGCGCCAAAAGCCGCGCGGCGAGTGCCGTACGCGCCAGCCGCGCCGCCGAATGCAGCCGGCTCATTGTCGCAGTCTTGTCCGCCTTGGCCATGGCTATCCCTCTTCGGCCGAACCGGTGTAGACAGCATAGCGGCAGCCGCCCGGTTGGCAATCGACGATCAAAAGATCCGGCTTTGCAAAACAGCTTTGCCGGCAAGCAATGCAGTGTCCGCCGTGGCTAATGCCAGATGATTATTTCAGTTAGATGACAAACGACTTTTCAGCGCAGGTGGATGCGTTCGGCAGGAGGATGCGGGACTCAATCAGCTTTCACCGCGACGATCATCAAGGCCTGGTAGGCGTCCGCCACCTCGCGCAGCGCCGCCTGCGACAGCGGCCCGGCGCGCCGCGCGATACCATCCCTGGCGTTCGAAGTGTCCCGCTTGCCGGACCGGTCGGTGTAGGGCGCGGCAGTGGTGAATATCTGTTCGCTCAGGCTGTCGGGGAAAAACAGCTGGCCGGTCATCGCCGAGTTGTCGTTGGGGAAGACTTTGAAATGGATGTGGGGGGTGCGGCCGCGATACCAGCCGGGATAGATGGTGGCGAACGAGACGATGCCGCTGTCATCGGTCTTTTGCCAACCGCGCAGAAAACTCTGGCCTGAGGTGTCGACATCCTGGCCGTCGCCTTGTCCGGGATAGCCCGAATAATGGCCTTGCGCGTCACAATGCCAGATATCGACCCGCGCGCCGGCAAGCGGCCGGCAGCCTGCGTCGACGACCTGCAGCCGCACATTGAGGGCAATGCCCGCTTTGCCTTCGGTGATATCGGCGCGTTCCAGCTTCGGATCGAAATAGAACGGGCCCTCGGTCGCTTCCGGTGTGATCGCGCAGACGCCGGCGCCGCTATCGAACAGGGCAAGCCCGGCATAAGGCGAGGCCTGCTGCGCCAGCGCGATGCCCGGCAGGAAGACACCGCCCGCCCGCGCTGACGGCAATGAGGCCCAGCGCCTGGCGCCGGCTCAATGGCAAGGAGGACGGTTTATCGGACATCCGGCGCCTCTTTTTGGTTTCGAGTAATCTGGCTTTGGCTTATCTAGTCAGTGAGACCAGCCAAGGCCAATGAAAAGCCGGGAATGCCGGGCATTGCTGGCGACCTGTTTGGCCCATCGGTTGCCACGTGCAAAAGCACGGCGCACATCCTATATGGGGCCAACAATCCTTTTCGAGGCCCAACATGAGCGATGCACAGACGACGCAGATTCCCGTAACCGTTCTCACCGGCTATCTCGGCGCCGGCAAGACGACGCTGCTAAACCGCATCCTTTCGGAAAACCACGGCAAGCGCTACGCCGTCATCGTCAATGAGTTCGGCGAGATCGGCATCGACAACGAGCTGATCGTGGAATCGGACGAGGAAATCTACGAGATGAACAATGGCTGCGTCTGCTGCACGGTGCGCGGCGACCTGATCCGCGTCGTCGAAGGCTTGATGCGCCGGCCAGGCCGCTTCGACGCCATCGTGATCGAGACGACCGGCCTCGCCGATCCGGTGCCGGTGGCGCAGACCTTCTTCATGGACGACGACGTGCGCTCCAAGACCAGGCTCGACGCGGTGGTGGCGCTGGTCGACGCCAAGCACCTGCCGCTGCGGCTGAAGGATTCCCGCGAAGCCGAGGACCAGATCGCCTTTGCCGATGTCGTCGTGCTCAACAAGACCGATCTCGTCACGCCGGAGGAACTGAGCAATGTCGAGGCGACGATCCGCGCGATCAACCCGGCGGCGCGGATCCATCGCACCACGCGCGCCGGCTTGGCGCTGTCCGAGGTGCTCGACCGCGGCGCATTCGACCTTTCCCGAGCGCTGGAGAACGATCCGCATTTCCTCGAGGCGCGTGACGACCACGACCATCATGACCATCATGACCATGATCATCACGATCATGACGGGCATCATCACCATGACGGGCATGACCACCATCATTCGCACCCGTCCGATATACATGACGTGACGGTGCAGTCGGTGTCTCTGCGGGGCGGCGAGATGGACCCGAAGAAATTCTTCCCGTGGATCGAGAAGATCACCCAGATGGAAGGCCCGAACATCCTGCGACTGAAAGGCATCATTGCGCTTAAAGGCGATGACGAGCGCTACGTCATTCAGGGCGTGCACATGATCATTGAGGGCGACCACCAGCGCGCCTGGAAGGACGGCGAGAAGCACGAGAGCCGGCTGGTGTTCATCGGCCGCGAGCTCGATGCCGAGCGGCTGAAGAAGAGTTTTGATGCCTGCCAGGCGTAACGGGCTGGACAGGGGTTGATTCTTGTCTTTTGTACACATATCATGTGTACAAAAGACACATAAAGAGGACAGGCTATGTCCAGATCCGCCGACAATAAAACCGAACGTTATCAGATACGCATTCCGCCGGCGCAGAAGGCGATGATCGCCCGTGCAGCGGCGCTGTCGCATAAGGACATGGCCGACTTCATCCTCGACAAGATCGTACCCGAAGCGCAGGCCGTGATCGAATCTGCCGAGGTGATGAGGGTGTCCAACCGCGACTTCGCACGCATCCTTGAACTCCTTGAGAACCCGCCGAAACCCAATGCCAGGCTGCGAGCGGCGATCGCTGCCTTGCCCGATAGTCTGTGACGCTTCCGTTCTGGCACGAGGAGTCGATTGCGAAACGGCACGATAGGGCTTCTTTCGATTGCGGTGATGCTCAGATGAACGATTTTCTGCGGCGGTTCGCACGGCAGGCCCACGATCAGAACGCGGCCAAGACCTTCTGTGCAATCGACAACGCGGCTTCGGATCGGGTGCTCGGTTTCTATACAATCGCCCCTTCCGCTGTAGCTCATGAAACAGTGCCCGACGCCATGACGAGAGGCTTGGCGCGACACGAGGTTTCCGGCTACAAGCTTGCCCGTCTTGCGACCGACCGCGCCGTCGCCGGGCAAGGGCTCGGAGGTCAGCTGCTAGCCGCCGCAGCGTTGCGGTGCCTGCGGCTTGCAGGTGAGGGCGGCGGCATTCTGCTCATCATCGACGCCAAGAACGAGCGGGCAGCACGGTGGTATGCCAGCTATGGAGCCGAGAGCCTCCAAGGCCAGGTTTTGACCCTGGCGATGCCATTGGCGACCTTCGCAACTGGTCTGCGGGCCAAGGGACTGCTTTGACGATCGCCTGTCGCCAATTGTGGTGAGATGCAAACCCTGATGGTTGCCGGAACTGCGAACGTCGAGTAAGCCGCCTGAGCCGCCCCTGCAATCTCGCCCAGCTGTGAACCACGATAGCCATGCCGACAGTCGCCCCGCTTGATCTCCAGGGACATTGCATCGCCGCCGTTTTCCTTGGCGACGTGCCGCATTTCGCGCTGGCCGACGGCACAATCCATCGGCTGGACCATGGCCACAAGTCGGCGCAGGCCAATGACGGGCTGCTCGCCGCCTTCCACGATGCGGCCAACGACCGGCTGATCACCGGCGGCGAGGACGGCAAGATTTTTTCCGTTACCGCCGGCGGCAATGCGGCAGAACTGGCAAGTGCGGGAAAAAAATGGATCACCAGCGTCGCGGCCGGACCACAAGGCGTCGTCGCCTATGCCGCGGGCAAGATCGCCTTTGTGCGTTTTGCCGACGGCAAGACCAAGGAATTCTTGCATCCGCGTTCGGTCGAGGGGCTGGCGTTCTCGCCCAAGGGCATGCGCTTCGGCGTCGCCCGCTACAATGGCGCGACGCTGCATTTCCCGGCGACGAACGGCAAGCCGGTCGAACTGGAATGGGCCGGCGCGCATACCGGTATCACCTTCTCGCCCGATGGCGCCTTCCTCGTCACCACCATGCAGGAGAACGCCCTGCATGGCTGGAAGCTCGCCGATGGCAAGCACATGCGGATGAGCGGCTATCCCGGCAAAGTCAAAAGCCTGTCTTGGGCGCCCAAGGGAAAATGGCTGGCCAGTTCCGGTGCGCCGGCGGCGATCGTCTGGCCGTTTTCGGGCAAGGACGGGCCGATGGGCAAGGCGCCGCTGGAACTCGGCACGCGCGGCAACGCCATGGTGACTTCGGTCGCCTGCCACCCAAGCCAGGATGTCGTCGCCGTCGGCTATGACGACGGCATGGTGATGGCGGTGCGTTTCGCCGACGCCAAGGAGGTGCTTCTGCGCCGGCCGGGCAAGGGCGCCATCACCTCGATGATGTGGGACAGGCAAGAACGCCGTGTCGCCTTCGGCAGCGCCGCCGGCGACTGCGGCGTCATCGATATTTCGGCCTAGGGGAGTAGGGCAGTAAGGCAGCTATTCCCCATTCCCCCTATTCGAGGGTTCTTCATGCATCCAATCGACCATTCAAAGACTGCCATCGGTGGCATCAGCACGGCTCGGATTGCCGATCTGCGCGAGACCGAGGCCGAAGCATTCCGCAAGGCGCGACCGAGATCGGCAGCCAAGATCAGCAATGGCCTGCCGGGCTTCTTCGGCGGCGTGCCGATGCACTGGATGAACGACTGGCCGACGCCGTTCCCGATCCTGGTCGACAGCGCCAGAGGTGCCACCATCACCGACATCGACGGCAATCGGCTCGACGATTTCTGCCTCGGCGACACCGGCTCGATGTTCGGCCACTCGCCGCCGCCGGTCGCCCGCGCCATCCGTCGGCAGGCCGGACGCGGCCTGACTTACATGCTGCCTTCGGAAGAAGCACTCGCCATCGGCCCGCTGCTACAACAGCGCTTCGGCCTGCCGTTCTGGCAAATCGCGACGACGGCGACCGATGCCAACCGCTTTGCGCTGCGCGTCGCCCGCGCCATCACCGGCCGGGAAAAGATCCTGGTCTTCAACGGCTGCTATCACGGCTCGGTCGACGAGACGATGGTGCGGCTGGTCGACGGCAGACCGGCCAACCGGCCGGGACTGGCCGGCGAATTCCGCGACCTGACCCGGGCGACCGACGTCGTCGAGTTCAACGATGTGCCGGCGCTTGAGACAGCACTGCGGGACCAGCAAATCGCCTGTGTCGTCACCGAGCCGGTGCTGACCAATTCCTGTATGGTGCTGCCCGATCCCGGCTTCCACGACGCGCTGCGGCGTCTCACCCGCGCCGCCGGCACCCTGCTTTTGATCGACGAGACGCACACGATCTCGACCGATCCCGGCGGCTACACCAGGAAACACGGCCTGGAGCCGGACCTGTTCGTGCTCGGCAAGCCGATCGCCGGCGGCGTGCCGGCCAGCGTCTGGGGAATGAGCGACGGCGTCGCCACCCGCTATGCCGACTATGTCAGGACCAAGGAACCAGGCTATTCCGGCATGGGCACGACGCTGTCAGCCAATCCGCTGCAATTCGCGGCGATGCGCGCCACGCTCGAAGAGGTGATGACCGACGAGAACTATAGCCATATGGACCATCTGGCGCGGCGGCTCGACGCCGGGCTGACCGCCGTCATCGACCGTTACCGCCTCCCTTGGCATGTTGCCCGAGTCGGCGCCCGCGTCGAGTTCATCTGCGCACCCGGCCGGCTGAGGAATGGCGGCGAGGCGGAAACAGCGCACGCACCGGCGCTCGAAGCGGCTATCCATATCGCGCTGGTCAATCGCGGCGTGCTGATCGCGCCGTTCCACAACATGATGCTGATCTCGCCGGCGACCAGCGCTGCCCAGGTGAACCGCCTGATCACCGCCTTCGGCGCGGTTGCGGCAAGGCTCGCGGCATGAGACAAGCTTGCACATGAGAGAAGCGCACAAGCAAACTTTGAACGCCATTATCGCCTCGCCTTCGGGCTCGACGCCCGCCGAGGCGCAAACCTTTCTCGACGCCCATCCCGAGATCGAAGCGTTCGACATCGTGCTGACCGACGCCAATGGAGTCGGGCGTGGCAAGATCGTGCGCCGGCACGAGTTGATGAGCATCTTCGAGGGCGGCAGGCATATGCCGATCTCGATCCTCGGCCTCGACATCACCGGCGAGGACGTGCACGAAACCGGACTGATCTGGACGACCGGCGACGGCGACCTGCGGGCTTGGCCGATCCCCGGCACGCTGGTGCCGCTGTTCGGCACACAGCCGCCGCGCGGCCAGGTGCTGATGGCGATGTACCATCTCGATGGTCAGCCCATGTCCTCCGATCCGCGCCTGGCATTGGGCCGGCAGGTGGAGATACTGGCGGCAAAGGGCCTGCATCCGGCCGGCGCCTTCGAGCTCGAATTCTTCCTGCTCGCCAACGAGCGCGACGCCGACGGCAAGGTGCAGCCGGCGCACGCGGTGCTCGACGGCCGACGCTCGGCCAAGACAGAGGTCTATTCAGTCGACCATCTGCACGGCATGGAGCCGCTGTTTTCCGACATCTATGCTGCGGCCAAGGTGCAAGGCATCCCGGCCGAGACGGTCATTTCCGAATATGCGCCCGGCCAGTACGAACTGACGCTGAACTATCGCAAGGACGTGATGCGGGCGGCCGATGACCTCGTCATGCTGAAGCGGCTGGTGCGGGCGCAGGCGCGCCGCCACGGCGTCACTGCCTGCTTCATGGCCAAGCCAATCGAGAAATACGCCGGCTCCGGCATGCATTTCCATGTCTCGCTGCAGGACAAGGCCGGCGACAACGTCTTTGCCGAAGCCAGCGGCGAGACCTGGTCCTTGCCGCTGCTGCGCGGATTGGGCGGCCTGATCCAGACCATGGCCGAATCGATGCTGGTGTTTGCACCGCACGCCAATTCATGGCGGCGTTTTGTTTCGCAATCCTATGCGCCGGTGGCGCCGACCTGGGGTGTCAACAACCGCTCGGTGGCATTGCGCGTGCCGGCAGGCGATGCGAAAAACCGGCGCATCGAGCATCGGCCGTCGGGCGTCGACGCCAACCCTTATCTGGTGGCGGCAACCGTGCTGGCCGGCATCGTCAAAGGTCTCGATGAGGGCCTCGATCCAGGCCCCGAAACCACCGGCAATGGCTACGAATCAGCAATCACGCGCACCACCATGCCGGTGGACTGGCGCGCCGCGATCGAGGCGGCAAGGGCCTCGACATTCCTCAAAGGGGCGCTGGGGGAAGACCTGCACCGGACCTTCGTGGCGATCAAGCAATCCGAATATCTGCGGGTGGCGCGCACGGTCAGCGAACTGGATTATCACCTCTATCTGCACGAGGTGTGAGGCGATCGCATCGCTCTGTCATTCGCCCGGCGAAAGCTGGTCCGGGCTATTTGAAGGAACCTTTCCGGGACTTCGCTCATTCCGCATCTGATCGCAGCAGCGGACAAGGCCGCATCAGCCATGATCGCCAGGATGCAGACAAATTCTACACGCCACGCCAAGGTGCAGGCAAGACGCTGGCCCAAGCCTGAATTGCCTGAGACGGCGGAAGACGACGGCGCAAGCACCATTCCCGAACTCAGCGAAGTGGCGAAGGCCTGTCGCCGCTGCCCGCTGTGGCGCAACGCAACGCAGACCGTGTTCGGCGAAGGGCCTGACAGGGCCAAGGTGGTTTTCGTCGGTGAACAGCCAGGCGACCAGGAGGATTTGGCCGGTAAACCTTTCGTCGGTCCGGCGGGAAAGGTCTTCGACGCCATTCTGGACGATGCCGGTGTCGACCGGCTGAAAGTCTATGTCACCAATGCGGTCAAGCATTTCAAGTTCGAGCCGCGCGGCAAGCGGCGCATCCACTCGAAGCCGAATGCCGGCGAGGTGCAGGCCTGCCGCTGGTGGCTCGACAAGGAGCTCGATCTGATCAAGCCCAATCTGGCGGTGGCGCTCGGCGCAACGGCGGCGCAGGCGCTGCTCGGCAAGGTCGTACCGATCATGAAGATACGCGGCACGATCGTGGATCGGGACGATGGCTTGCCTGTGTTCGTCACCATCCACCCATCCTTCATCCTGCGCATTCGTGAGCCGGCGGACAAACAGGCCGAACGCGAGCGGTTCCTGCAGGACATGAAGGCGGTGAAAAAGCTGATGGCCGCCTGAGCCTATCTGATCAGGATCGCTCTCAAATCATTGACGTTCGTTCCGGTCGGGCCAGGCACGAAGAGATCGCCGACGGCGTTGAATGCCGTCCAGGCATTGTTGCCGGCAAGCATTGCCTTGGCATCGACGCCCACGGCCCGCATCCGCGACACCGTCGAGCCGTCAGCAAAGGCGCCGGCATTGTCCTCCGAACCGTCGATGCCGTCGGTGTCGGCGGCCAGTGCATGGACGCCCTCAATACCGCTGATGCCGATGGCGAAGGCAAGCAGAAACTCGGTGTTACGACCGCCCTTGCCCTTCGCCCGCACGGTCACCGTCGTCTCGCCGCCTGACAGGATCAGCACGGGCTTCGTGAACGGCCGGTTGCGCGTGGCGACTTCACGGGCGATTGCCGCATGGACACCGCCGACCTCACGCGCCTCGCCCTCGATGCAATCGGAGAGGATGACCGCCTCGATGCCATGGCGCCTGGCTTCGGCTGCGGTCTCTTCCAGCGATACGCCGGCCGAGGCGATCAGATGCACCTTGTTGCGCGAAAAACGCGGATCGTCGGCGCGCGGCGCATCTGCGGCCGGCGAATTGATATGCGCCATGACAGAGGCCGGCAGGATCATGCCATAGGCGGCGATCGATGCCAGCGCCTCCTGGCGGTTGCCGGAATCGGGAACGGTCGGGCCGGAAGCGACAAGCGCCGGATTGTCGCCGGGAATGTCGGAGACGACCAGCGACACCACCTTTGCCGGATAGGCAGCTGCCGCCAGCCTGCCGCCCTTGATGGTGGAAACATGCTTGCGGACGGTGTTCATGGCGGCGATCGGCGCGCCGGAGGCGAGCAGCGCCTCGTTGACGGCGATCTCGTCGGCCAGCGTCAGACCTTCGGCAGGCGCCGGCAGCAGCGCCGAGCCGCCGCCTGAGATGAGCGCCACGACCAGATCGTCCGCGGTCAACCCCTGCACCTTTTCGAGCAGCCGGCGCGAGGCTTCGAGACCGGCGGAATCCGGCACCGGATGCGCCGCCTCGACGATCTCGATGCGCTGACAGGTCGCGCCATAACCGTAACGGGTGACGACCAGGCCTTCGATCGGACCGTCCCACACTTTTTCGAAAGCCGCCGCCATCTGCGCCGAGCCTTTTCCTGCACCAATGACGATGGTGCGCCCCTTCGGCCTTGCCGGCAGATGCTCGCTGATCGTCCTCAGGGGATCGGCGGCGGCAACGGCAGCATTGAAGATGGTGGCGAGGAAGGTCTTGGGATCGATCTCTGTCATTTTGCTTCCGGCGGCAGTGCCAGTTCGCGCCCGTCGACGCCGAGATGGCCGCAGAGCGCATCGACGACGACGCCGTGATCCTCACGCTCCGGCAGGCCCGAGACCGCGATCACACCGATCACCCCGGCACCTTTGACCGTTATGGGAAAGCCGCCGCCGGCCAGCACATAGTCTGATATTTCGAGCCCCTCGCCTGGCTTGAAGCTGCGGTCGGGACGCTGCTGCTCCAGCACCATGCGGTAAGTGCTTTTCAGGAACCGCTGCACCACATTGATCTTGCGCCGCGCCCAATCCGGATTGGAGGCGTTCGAGCCCGGCATTGCCGCGTAGAACAGCGGCCGATCGAAGGTCCTGATGTCGACGATGATCGGCAAGCCTTGGGCCAGTGCCCGGTCGCGGATCGCCGAGCCGATCTTGAAGGCGACAGCCTCGTCGAAGACCGTGAAGACAAGGGTAGTTTCCTGTTTCTGGATCAGAGCGATATCATCCGCAACGGCCATGTCGTTCCCCTATCAAACGTCGCGGCACGCTTTGACCGATGGCTGCCGCCGGGTCAAGCGGGACGTGTGGGATAGCTAAACCGCCATATCCGTCTTGACCGCCCGTCCGGCGACATAGACCTCGCGCACGGCGCGATCATCGCCCAGCGTCTGCAGCAGAAACAGCTCCTCCGCCAGCGTGTCCACCGTCTCCATCCGCAGCCGCATCGCCGGCGTAGCGCGCGCGTCGAGGACGACGATGTCGGCATCGCTGCCTTGGTCGAGCGTGCCGACTTTTTCCACGATCGACAGCGCCTCGGCATTGCCGCGGGTGAGCTGCCAGAACGACTGGAACGGATTGAGCTTCTCGCCGTTCAGCGCGATCACCTTGTATCCCTCGTCCATGGTGCGCAGCATCGAGTAATTGGTACCGCCGCCGACATCGGTGGCGGTTGCGATGCGGAGTGGTTTTTCGCGGCGGCGGTAACGCTGATAGTCGAACAGGCCCGATCCGAGGAACAGGTTCGAGGTCGGACAGAACACCGCGACCGAGCCCGTCTCCGATAGCGCGTCCGCCTCGCGTTCCGACAGATGGATGCAGTGGCCGAACAGGCTTTTGCGCCCGAGCAGCCCATGGTGCTCGTAGACAGCGGTATAGTCGCTGGCCTTTGGATAAAGTTGCAGCGTAAAGGCGATCTCGGCGTGGTTTTCCGACAGATGCGTCTGCATGTGCAAATCAGGATGTTCGCGGCACAGCGCGCCCGCCATCTCCAATTGCTCGGGTGAGGAGGTGATGGCGAAGCGCGGTGTGATGGCATAATGCTGGCGCCCCTTGCCGTGCCACTCTGCGATCAGCGCCTTGCTGTCGTCATAGGCCGATTGCGGCGTGTCGAGCACACCCTCCGGCGCGTTGCGATCCATCATCACCTTGCCGGCGATGTTGAGCATGTTGCGGTCATGGGACTCGGCGAAGAACGCCTCGGCAGATCCCTTGTGGACCGAGCAATAAGCGGCAACGGTCGTCGTGCCATGACGCAGCATCTCGTCGAGGAATAACCTGGCGATGCGGCGGCCATGCTGCGCGTTGTGGAATTTTGTTTCCACGGGGAAAGTGTAGGTGTTCAACCAGTCGAGTAGCTCGGCGCCGTAGGAAGCGATGACCTGCATCTGCGGAAAATGCGCATGCGCGTCGATGAAGCCAGGCAGCAGCAAATGCGGGCGGTGGTCGATCTTTTTTGCGCCTTCATCAGCCTTTTTCTCGACGTCGGCATAGGCGCCTGCGGCAACGATCCTGCCGTCGCGGAGCAACAGGCCGCCGTCCTCCTCGTAGCGCCAGGCGGAATGGTCGTCGACGGTCTCGGGCCAGCGCCGGAAGGACAGCGTGCGGCCGCGCAGGAGCGTGCTGGTCATGCCTATTTCCCTGCCTCCTCGAACCATGCCACCAGCAGCGCCCGTTCCTTGTCGGTGATATGGGTGACATTGCCCGGCGGCATCGCGTGGCTGCGGCCGGCCTGCAGGTAGATCTCGCGGGCCTGCGCGGCGATACCGGCGTCCGTGTCAAGCATCACACCTTTCGGCGCGTGATAGATACCCTCGTAGGACGGCTCTTGCGCGTGGCACATCGAGCAACGGCCAAGCACCGTGTCGCGCACTGCGGGAAAATGCGCCGAAGCGACATAAATCTGTGCCGCCGAGGACGCCTTGACGTCGCCGGTCAGCACTTTCGGCGCCGTCGACAACCAGATGATGACGACGAACAGGACGGCGGCCGCCAGCCAGGTCCAGCTCGGGTTGCCCTTGCGCGCGTGCCTGGTGTTGAAATAGTGCCGGATCAAAACGCCGATGATGAACATTAGCGAGGCGATCACCCAGTTGAACTGGGTAGCAAACGCCAGCGGATAGTGGTTCGACAGCATCAGGAACAGAACGGGCAGCGTCAGGTAATTGTTGTGCAGCGAGCGCTGCTTGGCGATCTTGCCGTATTTCGGATCTGGCTTCCTGCCGGCGATCAGGTCGGCGACGACGATCTTCTGGTTCGGGATGATGACCATGAAGACATTGGCCGACATGATCGTCGCGGTGATGGCGCCGAGATGTAGGAAAGCGGCGCGGCCGGTGAACAGATGGGTAAGACCCCAGGCGATGAACACCAACACGGCATAGAGCACAAGCATCAGGCCGGTATCGCTCCTGCCAAGCGGCGAACGGCATAAGAGATCATAAACGACCCAGCCGACGCCGATTGTCGCCAGTGACAGCAAGATGCCTGTAGGCGCCGACATGGCCAGCACGTTGGGATCGATCAGGAAGAGGTCCGCGCCGGCATAGTAAACGACGCACAGCATGGCAAAGCCCGACAGCCAGGTAGCGTAGGATTCCCATTTGAACCAGGTCAGGTGCTCAGGCATTTCCGCCGGCGCCACCAGATATTTCTGGATGTGGTAGAAGCCGCCACCATGCACCTGCCATTCCTCGCCGAAGGCGCCGGCGGGCATGCCCGGGCGCTGGCGCAAGCCGAGATCGAGCGCGACGAAATAGAAGGACGAACCGATCCAGGCTATGCTGGTGACGACATGCAGCCAGCGCACGGCGAAACTCAGCCAGTCCCAGAAAATCGCGAAATCCAACATTGAAAAGTCGTCCCTGCCGATCGGGCGACTTTACGGACTGCAGCGCAAACGGAAAGGGCTGAGCTGCACGATGACTTTCAAAAAAAAATGGAAAATACTACAGCGCAGCGCGTCGCTTGGACGCACAAAGGACGCTGTAGAACTTTTATCTGGTGAATGATCCTTACGAAAATCGATTCCGATTTTTCGTGGTCATGCACTAGGCTGATCACATGAGAGCCACGAATCCGCATGGCCTATCTCGACAACATCGCCGTCTTCGTTCGCGTCGTCGAGCTCGGCAATCTGTCGGCGGCGGGCCGCGACATGCGCATCTCGCCGGCGGTCGCTTCCAACCGCATCAAGGAGCTCGAGAAACATCTTGGTGTCAGGCTGTTCAATCGCACCACGCGGCAGCTGATGCCGACCGAGCACGGCACCGTGTTCTACTCCGGCGCCAAGCAGGTACTGGAGGCGATCACCGAGGCCGAAGCCGCTGTCACCGCATTGTCCGGCCAGCCGCGCGGCACCATCAAGGTGACAGCGCCGCTCGGACTTGGCCGGCGGCTGGTAGCGTCGGGAATCCCCGACTTCCACGACAAGTATCCTGACATCGAGGTGCGGCTGAGACTTTCCGACCACAATGTCGACATCATGAAGGAAGGCATCGACGTCGCGTTCAGACTGGGCATCATAGAGGATTCCAGCCTGAGAATGCGCGGTATCATGGAGTGCGAGCGGGTGCTGGTGGCAGCGCCGAAATATCTGGAAACGCGCGGCGAACCGACCGAGCCGCAGGAACTGATCGAAAAGAAGCACGACTGCCTGATGCTGCGCTATTCCGGCGCACGCGAATATGTCTGGACGCTGCAGATGGCCGACGGTCCGCGGAAATTCGAAGTGCACGGACCCTATGATACCGACGATGGCGACGTGCTGACCGGCTGGGCGCTGTCGGGCCGCGGCATCATCAACAAGCCGCGCTTCGAGGTCGAGCCGTTCATCCGCGACCGCCGGCTGAAGGTGATCCTGCCCGACACGCCACCGACGCCGGTCCAGTTCGCCGCCGTCTACCCGCACAAGAAGCTGCAGGACCCGAAGGTGCGGCTGCTGCTCGATTTTATGGCCGAGCGCTGCCAGCGGCTGATCAAGGATATTCTGGCCGGCAAATGAGCGTGGCCCGAATTCTGGCCGTCAGCCGGCGATTGCCTTGCCACGAGAGACGGGGTGCGGCGCGGCTCGTGCGCCAGCATGGGCGGCCAGCGCCGTCATGATCTCGGCCGCCGCCAAGGCTGCGATCACTTGCGGACGCTTGTCCTCGACCGCATCGCCGCCGATCGGCGAGACGAGGCGGGCAAATTCCGCCTCGCTACCGTCCGCCGACTTCAGGAACCAGTTCCTGAACGTCGCCTTCTTGGTCTTCGAGCCGATCATGCCGACATAGGCGGCATCGCGGCGTTTCAGCGCCTCGGCGACGATCAGGAAATCCAGCGCGTGGTCGTGGGTGAGGACGACAAAGGCAGCTCCGGCCGGGGCCTCGCGGACCATCGCCTCTGGCATCGGCGTCAGGCTTGTTTCGACAGCATCCGGCATGCCCTCCAGCGCCTCGGCCCGCGTCTCGACAATGACAACACGCACCGGCAGCAAGGCCACCGCCGAGGCCAGCGCCCGCCCGACATGTCCGCCGCCGAAGATGTAGACATGCGGCAGCTGCGCTTCCTCGGCATCCGCCGCCGCGACCAGTTCCTGTGCCAGCGCTGCGTCGATCAGCCGGATCAGCACCTCGACCCTGCCGCCGCAGCACTGGCCGATCTCGGGCCCGAGCGGGATGTCGAGCGTGGCGCTGACATCCCTCCCCCTTGGGGTGAGGGTGGCGGCGAAGCCGTCGGGTGGGGTCGCCGCGGCCGTGCTCGACGCTCTGGCGGTGCCTTCTGAGACGACCCCCTCTGGCCGCTCCGCGGCCATCTCCCGCTCAAGGGGGGAGATAAGCAGCTGCCGGGCTTTGTCGATCGCCATATATTCGAGCTGGCCGCCGCCGATCGTGCCAAAAATCGCCGCGCCCGAGACGAGCATGAAGGCGCCCTTCTCGCGCGGCGTCGAGCCTTTGGTCTCGGCCACCTCGACCAGGGCAACCCGGCCGGCGCCGCCAAGAAATGCTTTCAGGCTTTGCACTTTCGAGGTCATGTTTTTGCTTTCCCTATCGGGAAACATAGGTTTTTTTGGCCCGGATTGCACGCCTTGTACGAACCCGGGACCGAGTTCAAGCACCGGTCCTGGCCTCCTCCTTCAGCCGTTCGATCGCCATCAGCACCCGCTCCGGCGTCGCCGGTGGGTCGAGGCGCGGGCAGATCCGGTGGTCGGCAACGCTTGCCACCGCATCCGACAGCGCATGCAGCACCGAGATGCCGAGCGGCAGCGGCGGCTCGCCGACCGCCTTGGAGCGGTGCACCGTCGGCTCGCTCGCTTCCGGCCAATCGGCCAGCGTCACGTTGAGGATCTTCGGTCGGTCCGAGGCGAGAGGAATCTTGTAGGTCGATGGCGCATGGGTTCGCAGCCGACCCTTTTCGTCCCACCAAAGCTCCTCCGTCGTCAGCCATCCCATACCCTGGATGAAGCCGCCTTCGACCTGGCCTAGGTCGATGGCGCGGTTCAGCGAGCGTCCGGTCTCGTGCAGGATGTCGGTGCGCTCGACGACATATTCGCCGGTCAGCGTGTCGATCGACACTTCCGAGCACGCGGCGCCATAGGCGAAATAGTAGAAGGGACGGCCCTCGCCCTTGTCGCGATCCCAATGGATTTTCGGCGTCTTGTAAAAGCCCGCCGCCGAAAGCTGGATGCGCGCCATATAAGCCTGCCTGACGAGATCGGCGAAGGCGATCTCCTGGTTGCCGATGCGCACCCGGTTGGGCAGGAACACCACCTGATCGCGCGGCACCTGGTATTTTTCGGCGGCGAAATTGGTCAACCGCTCCTTGATCTGGCGGGCCGCGTTCTGCGCCGCCATACCATTGAGGTCGGAACCGGACGATGCGGCGGTCGCCGAGGTGTTCGGGACCTTGCCGGTCGTCGTCGCGGTGATCTTTACCTGGTCGAGGTCGATCTGGAACTCTTCCGCCACCACCTGCGCAACCTTGACGTAGAGGCCCTGCCCCATTTCGGTGCCGCCATGGTTCAGATGCACCGAACCGTCGGTATAGACATGCACCAGCGCGCCGGCCTGGTTGTAGTGGGTGGCGGTGAACGAGATGCCGAACTTGACCGGCGTCAGCGCCAATCCACGCTTGATGAAGCGACTGTTGGCGTTGAAGGCTTCGATGGTGCGGCGGCGCCTCGCATAGTCGCAACTCGCCTCCAGCTCGGCGACGATGCGGTGGATGATGTTGTCTCCGACCGTCTGATGATAAGGCGTGACGTTGCGGTCGCTGGTGCCATAAAAGTTCTTCTTACGGATTTCGAGCGGATCCTTGCCGACGGCAAAGGCGACCTCCTCGATGACGCGCTCGGCCCCGACCATGCCTTGCGGCCCGCCGAAGCCGCGGAAGGCGGTGTTCGACACGGTGTTGGTGTAGAGCGGCGCCGATTGCGCATGGACCGCCGGCCAGAAATAGGTGTTGTCGCAGTGGAACAGCGCGCGATCGGTCACTGGGCCTGAGAGGTCCGCCGAGAAACCGCAGCGCGCGGCGAACATGAAATCGACGCCAAGAATATTGCCCTCGTCGTCAAAGCCGACCTCGTAATCGACCAGAAAGTCGTGGCGCTTGCCGGTGGCGATCATGTCGTCGTCACGGTCGGGCCGGATTTTAACGGCGAGATGGTGTTTTTTCGCAGCAATCGCCGCGAGCGCGGCAAACTGGTTGCCCTGCGTTTCCTTGCCGCCGAAAGCGCCGCCCATCCGGCGGATCTCGACCGTGACGGCATGGCTCGGCACGCCGAGCGCATGGCTGACCATGTGCTGGATTTCGCTCGGATGCTGGGTCGAGGCATAAATCGTGACGTCCTGATCCTCGCCGGGAATGGCCATGGCGATCTGGCCTTCGAGATAAAAATGGTCCTGGCCGCCGATGCGCATTTTTCCCTTCAACCGGCGCGGCGCCGCCTTGATCGCAGCCACTGCATCGCCGCGCCTCAGAATCAGCGGCGGCGTGACCAGCTTGTCCTTGCGGGGATCGAGCGCGCCGATATCGGTGACGAAAGGCAATTCCTTGTATTCGACCTTGGCCAGCCTTGTGGCGCGGCGGGCCTGCTCGCGGGTTTCGGCGATGACGCAGAAGATCGGCTGGCCGAAGAACTGCACCTTGCCGTCGGCCAGCACCGGTTCGTCGTGACGGCCGGTCGGCGAAATGTCGTTTTCGCCCGGCACGTCGCTCGCCGTCAGAACGTCGACCACGCCGGGTGCTGCGCGCACCGCCGACAGATCCATGCTGGTGATGGTGGCATGCGTGGCCGTCGAAAGCCCGAGGCAGCCATGCAGCGTGCCGGATGGCTCCGGCATGTCATCGATATAGACGGCGGTGCCGCGGACATGCTTGTGCGCGGAATCATGGCGCTGGTCGGTGGCAACGCCACCAGCGATTTTCTGTGCCCTGAGGTTGGGAGCGTGCGTGGTCATGGCGCGCCTCTCCTCCCTTCTCCCCGTTCACGGGGAGAAGGTGGCCCGAAGGGCCGGATGAGGGGCAGCGTTGACGTTGATGAGCTTGCGAACATCGATCGACGACGGGGCCGCCCCTCATCTGCCTGCCGGCATCGTCTTCCCGTGAACGGGGAGAAGGACGCTATTCGCGACCGTTCGGCTGTTTGTTCACTGGCGTTGGTATACATCACGCCGCCTCGTATCTTGAAACCTGGATCGGCGCCTTGGTGCCGCTGGTCTCGGCGAAGAAACGCAGCAGCAGGTTCTTCGCCGCCAGCGCCCGGTATTCGGCGCTCGCCCGCATATCGGTCAGCGGGGTAAAGTCTTTGGCGTACTCGGCCATGGCGGTCTCGACCGTCGCCTCTGTCCAGGGCTTGCCGAGCAGCGCCTTTTCCACGCCAAGAGCCCGCTGCGGCGTTGCCGCCATGCCGCCATATGCGATGCGCACCTCCACCACCGTGCCGTCCTTGGCCAGGGTCAGCAGGAATGCGCCAAGTGCTGCGGTGATGTCCTCGTCGCGACGCTTGGTGATCTTGTAGACGGCAAACTTCGTGCCTTTCGCGGGTACCGGGACATGCACGGCCTCGACGAATTCGCCCGGCTGCCGGTCCTGCTTGCCATAGGCGATGAAGAAGTCTTCGAGCGGGATCGTCCGCCGCTTGTTGCCGCGGCGCAGCGTCAGCCTCGCATCGAGTGCAATCAATGGCGGCGGCGTGTCGCCGATCGGCGAGCCGTTGGCGATGTTGCCGCCGATCGTGCCCATATTGCGCACCTGGTCGCCGCCGATGCGATCGAACAGCGGCCCGAGCGCCGGTATGCGCTTCGCCAGCGTCGAGAAAGCCTCGGTGTAGGTGACCCCTGCGCCGATCGAGATGACGCCCTTGTCTTCGGAAATCCCGCAGAGCCCGTCGAGATTGCCGATGAAAATCGCCGGCGCAATATCGCGCATGTGCTTCGTCACCCAAAGGCCGACATCGGTCGAACCGGCAACGATGGTGGCGCCCGGCTCCGCATCGAGCACGGCCGCGAGGTCGTCGGCATCGGCCGGCACGACCAGGCGCTGCTTGCCGGCGCCGATCTCGATGCGCGAACCGTCTTTAATAGCCGCAAGCCTGGCCGTGACGGCCTCGCGCTCCGTCGCCAGCGGGTCCTTTGCCGCCTTACCATAGCTGGAGATGGCACGCGCGGCGCGGACGATCGCCTCATAGCCGGTGCAGCGGCAGAGATTGCCCTGCAGCGCCTTTTCGATGGCTGCATCCGAAGGCTCAGGCGACCGCATCCACAGGGCATAAAGCGCCATGACGAAGCCCGGCGTGCAGAAGCCGCATTGCGAGCCATGGAAATCGACCATCGCCTGCTGCACCGGATGCAGTTTTTCGCCGTCGCCGCGCAAATGCTCGACAGTCACCACATGCGTGCCATCGAGCGAACCGAGAAAGCGGATGCAGGCATTGACGCTTTCATAGACCAGCCGGCCGCCTGACAGCCTTCCGACCAGCACGGTGCAGGCGCCACAATCGCCCTCGGCGCAGCCTTCCTTGGTGCCGCGCAGCGAGCGCTCGAGCCGCAGCCAGTCGAGCAAGGTCGCGTCGGGCGCAACCCTGGTCAACGCAACGTTCTCGCCATTGAGGATGAAGCGTATCTCGCTGCGTATGTTGAGCCCGGTCATGTGTCAGCTCCCGCGATAGGTCGAATAGCCGTAGGGCGATATGAGCAGCGGCACATGATAGTGCACCGGCTCTGCCATGCCGAAGCGGATCGGCACGCTGTCGAGGAAAGCCGGTTCCGGCAGCCTCAATCCCTGCCGGCGCAGATAGTCGCCGGCCGCGAAGACCAGTTCGTATTCGCCGGTGCGGAATTCCGCGTCGGCAAGCAGCGGCGCGTCACAGCGGCCGTCGGCATTGGTGACCGCCGTCTTCAGATGCGTCCGCATGTCGTCGTTGATACGGTAAAGCTCGATCGACAGACCTGCCGCAGGCCTGCCGGTCGCGGTGTCGAGGACATGGGTCGTCAGACGTCCGCCTTCGGCTTTCGACGTTTCCGCCACTGGCTGCTCCCATTTCCGGCAAAATCGAACATGCCCGGTACAATCGAACATATTTGACGAATTGTGCGCCAATTAAAGGCGATGCATAAGTCCCGGTCGAGTGAAGCGCTGCAAAAACACTTTCAAAATTTTCGGGGGAATGCGCAAGCGGCGCTTTCGACTATCCTGATACCATCATCCGGCAGGAGCGACGATGCGTTACGAACGAGACATGCGCGGCTACGGCGCCAATCCGCCGGATCCGAAATGGCCTGGCGGGGCGCATGTCGCGGTGCAGTTCGTCGTCAACTACGAGGAAGGCGGCGAGAACTGCGTCCTGCATGGCGACAAGGCTTCGGAAGCCTTCCTGTCCGAGATCGTCGGCGCTGCACCCTGGCTCGGGCAGCGCCACCGGAACATGGAATCGATCTACGAATATGGCGCGCGCGCCGGCTTCTGGCGATTGCTGCGCCTGTTCACCGAGGCTGAGGTGCCGGTCACCTGCTACGGCGTCGCCACAGCGCTGGCGCGCTCGCCCGACCAGGTCGCAGCGATGCAGGAGGCCGGCTGGGAAATCGCCTCGCACGGGCTGAAATGGATTGACTATCGCGACCATGCGCCGGAGGACGAGCGCCGCGACATGGAAGAGGCGATTCAGTTGCACTACGAGGTGACCGGGGCACGGCCGACCGGCTGGTGCACCGGCCGCACATCGATCAACAGCGTGCGGCTGGCGGCGGAAGAGGGCGGCTTCGACTATGTGTCGGACACTTATGACGACGAACTGCCCTACTGGTTCGAGCATGATGGGCCGGACGGGTCGACAAAGCCGCAGCTCATCATCCCCTATACGCTCGATGCCAACGATATGCGTTTCGCCACGCCGCAGGGCTTCAACTCGGGCGACCAGTTCTTCGCCTACCTCAGGGACGGATTCGACACGCTCTACGCCGAGGGCAAGGCGGGACGACCGCGCATGATGAATATCGGCCTGCACTGCCGCCTCGTCGGCCGGCCCGGCCGGGTCGCGGCGTTGAAGCGCTTTGTCGACTACGTCAAATCGCACGACAGGGTCTGGCTGGCGCGGCGCATCGACATTGCGAGGCACTGGCAAACAACCCACCAGTTCCGGCCGCCGGCGCTGCGCCCGTCGAAAATGGAATTCGAGGCCTTCGTTCAGGCTTTCGGCGGCGTATTCGAGCATTCGGCGTGGATCGCCGAGCGCGCCTACCAACTGGAACTCGGCCCGGCGCATGATAGTGCCGGCGGCCTGCACAATGCGCTGTGCCGAGTCTATCGCGGCGCCAGCGAGACCGAGCGGCTCTCCGTGCTCAATGCCCATCCCGACCTTGCCGGCAAACTGGCGCAGGCCAAGCGGCTGACGACGGAATCGGCCAGGGAACAGGCTTCCGCCGGGCTCGACGCGTTGACCGACAAAGAGCGCGAGCTGTTCTCAAAGCTCAATGCCGCCTACGTCACCCGTTTCGGCTTCCCGTTCATCATCGCGGTGAAAGGCAAGACCAGGCAGGAAATCCTGGCGGAGTTCGAGGCGCGCATCGGCAACAGCCGCGCCGCTGAGTTCGAAACCGCCTGCAAACAGGTCGAGCGCATCGCGCTGCTCCGCCTCAAGGACATGCTTCCGCGATAGGCTTGGCTTCCGCGACAGGCCTTGGCTCGGCAATACACTTTGGCGCAATACGCTTTGGCTCCGCAATAGGCTCTGAACCGATGGATGTGAAAATGGCCGACCGAACCTATTATGCCCCGCGTGGCGGCCACCCCGGCCAGAGCGAGCTGCTGACCGGCCGCGCCGTCTTCACCGAGGCCTACGCCGTCATTCCAAGGGGGGTGATGCAGGACATCGTCACCAGCGCCCTGCCGTTCTGGGACAAGACCCGCGTCTGGGTGCTGTCGCGCCCGCTGTCGGGTTTTGCCGAGACGTTTTCGCAATACATCGTCGAGGTCGCGCCCGGCGGCGGCAGCAACCGGCCGGAACCGGATGCCGGCGCCGAGGGCGCCCTGTTCGTCGTCGATGGCGAGCTGAGCGTTTTGCTGGCTGGCGAGAAGCATGTCCTGCAGCCGGGCGGCTTTGCTTTCCTGCCGCCGGCCAGCGGATGGAGCGTTCTCAACGAGAGCGGCGCTGCTGTCCGCTTCCACTGGATCCGCAAGACTTACGAGGCCGTCGAAGGCATTGATGTCCCGCAAGCCTTCTTTGCCAACGAACAGGACATTGCGCCGACGCCGATGCCCGGCACCGAGGGCCGTTGGGCGACGACGCGCTTCGTCGACCCTGAAGACATGCGCCACGACATGCATGTCACCATCGTCACGCTCGAACCGGGCGCGGTCATCCCCTTCGCCGAGACGCATGTCATGGAGCACGGCCTCTATGTGCTGGAGGGCAAGGCGGTCTACCGCCTCAACCAGGACTGGGTCGAGGTCGAGGCCGGCGACTATATGTGGCTGCGCGCCTTCTGCCCCCAGGCCTGCTATGCCGGCGGTCCCGGAAAATTCCGCTACCTGCTCTACAAGGATGTCAACCGGCACGCCAAGCTTGGTGGCGCCGGCGTTGCGAGGCGCGCGCCATGACCCGCATCGTGGCACGGCCGCTGACCCGCGAAAATTTTGCCGAGTTCGGCGACGTCATCGATATGGGCGGCGACAATCACTACCCGATCAATGGCGGCAAGGCCGAGCGCTATCACGACCTCGCCTCGGCGCAAGCGCTGGGACCGAATGCGCGTGTGCTGATCTCCATGGTACGCGGCACGCCTTACGATTTTCCGCTGAAGCTGACCATGGTCGAGCGTCATCCGTTCGGCAGCCAGGCTTTCATCCCGCTGTCGCCACGGCCATTCCTGGTCGTCGTCTGCCATGATGGCGACGACGGCCCGGGCGAGCCGCACGCCTTCCTCACCGCGCCCGGGCAGGGCGTCAACTATCCGCGCAATCGCTGGCACGGTGTGCTAACGCCGATCGGCGAGGCCCAGGATTTCCTCGTCGTCGACCGCGGTGGCGACGGCGCCAACCTCGAAGAGTGCCATTTCTCGCACGCTTACGAGATCTATCTCCCCGATGGGACCGCATGATGGCCGACGTCTCGCTGATCGACCGCCTGCTCGACGTCATTGAGCACGACATCGTGCCGAAGACGGCCGAAGGCGTCGCCCACGGCAACAAGCTGTTCGGCGCAGCGATCCTGCGGAAGGAAGACCGCTCGCTGGTGCTCGCCGAAACCAACAACGAGACGGAAAATCCACTCTGGCATGGTGAAGTGCACTGCCTGAAGCGGTTTTATGAAATGCCGAAGGCTGAGCGCGTCGACACCAAGGACGCGATTTTTCTCGCCACGCATGAACCCTGCTCGCTCTGCCTGTCGGCGATCACCTGGACCGGCTTCGACAATTTCTACTATTTGTTCAGCCACGAGGATTCGCGCGACAGCTTTGCCATCCCGCACGATCTGAAGATCCTGAAAGAGGTTTTCGCCCTCGACCCCGGCGGCTACAATGCCGAGAACGCCTACTGGAAGAGTTTTTCGATCCGCAGACTGGTATCGTCGCTGGCCGAGACCGAGCGCCTGCGACTGGAAACGCGGATCGGCGAGATCGCCGCACGCTATGACGAATTGTCCAGCGCCTATCAGTCGAGCAAGGACGAAAACGACATTCCGCTGAGCTGACGCGGATTGACCAGCCGATTTCGGTGGCTGGCCCATGACGCATCGGCAGCGGCTCCATCATGTGGCCGCATGAAGACCATCACTGAATTTCCCCGCAAAGTCATCGAATTTCCGGACATGGGGATCGTCATGCCGGATGGCTGCCGGCTGTCGGCGCGGGTATGGATGCCGGCTGATGCTGCCGACGATCCAGTGCCGGCGATCCTCGAGCATCTACCCTACCGCAAGCGCGACGGCACCATCTTTCGCGACCAGCTGACGCATCCCTATTTCGCCGGTCACGGCTACGCCTCGATCCGCGTCGACATGCGCGGCAATGGCGATTCCGAAGGGCTGATGGACGACGAATATTCCGAGCAGGAACTGCAGGACGCTTGCGACGTGATCGCCTGGGCGGCTGACCAGCCCTGGTGCAACGGCAATGTCGGCATGATGGGCATCTCCTGGGGCGGCTTCAACTGCCTGCAGACAGCATCCAAGCGGCCGCCGGCGCTGAAGGCGGTGATCAGCCTGTGCTCGACCGTCGACCGCTATGCCGACGACATTCACTACAAGGGCGGCTGCCTGCTTATCGAGAATTTCGGCTGGGCTTCGACCATGCTGTCCTATTCGTCGCGGCCGCCGGATCCGCTGCTGGCCGGCGACAACAGATGGCGCGACCTGTGGCTGACCCGGCTGGAGAACCAGCCCTTCCTGGCGCCGCTGTGGCTGAAGCATCAGCACCGCGATGCCTATTGGAAACGCGGCTCGATCTGCGAGAACTATTCCGCCATCCAAGCCGCCGTGCTGTCGATCGGCGGCTGGCATGACGGCTATCGCAACACCATTTCCCATCTCGTCGCCAATATCGAGGCGCCGGTCAAAGGCATCGTCGGCCCGTGGATCCACAAATACCCGCACTATGCCGCACCCGAACCGCGCGTCGGCTTCCTGCAGGAGGCGTTGCGCTGGTGGGACCGCTGGCTGAAGGGCGTCGACACCGGCGTCGAGGCCGACCCCGCCTACCGCGCCTATGTCATGGACAGCGTGCGCCCCGCGCGCTGGCATTCCGAACGGCCGGGCCGCTGGGTCGCCGAACCGGTGTGGCCATCGCCTGATATCAAGACACAGGAAGTCGAACTGATCGCAGAAGGCAGCAAGCCTGCTATGGTCGCTTCGCCGCAAAGCTGCGGCCTTGCCGGTGGCGAATATTTTCCCTTCACCTTCGGACCGGAATTGCCCGGCGACCAGCGCCCCGACGATGCGCTGTCGGTTTGCTTCGACCAGCCGGTGCTGACCGAGGCGATCGACATTGTCGGTGCACCGGAGGTGTCGGTCAGGGTTTCGTCGGACCGGCCGCAAGCGAACATTGCCATCCGGCTGTGCGACGTGCATCCCGACGGAGCGTCCGAGTTGATCTCCTACGGCGTGCTCAACCTGACGCACCGCAATTCGCACGAATTTCCCGAAGCGCTGGTGCCGGGTGAAGCCGTCAACGCCCGGGTCGTGCTCGACCAATGTGCCTATCGCGTACCATCAGGCCACCGGCTGCGTATTGCCGTTTCGAACGCCTACTGGCCGATGATCTGGCCCTCGCCTGAGCCGGTCCGGCTCGACCTGTCGGCGGCAACGCTGAAGCTGCCGCTGCGGCCGCTGGCGCAAGCTGACGAAGTCACATTCCCCAGGCCGGAGGCAGCCGCGCCGTGGGCGACGGAGACGATCCGCGCCGCCAATTCCGAGCGTCATGTCAATTGCGATGAAAAGACCGGAATGATCACGCTTTCCATTGTCGACGATTTCGGCGAGGTGCGTGATCTGGAGCATGGCCTCGCCAATGGCAGCATCGCGCGAGAGACATGGACGATCCACCCCGACGATCCGTTATCGGCCTCGGGCAAGACGCATTGGACCCAGACGCTGTCGCGAAATGGATGGTCGGTGCGCACCGAATCGTCAGCCGAAATGCGGTCCGACGCGCAAAGCTTCATGGTCCACGCCAGAATCGAAGCCTATGAAGGCGAGAAACTGGTTTTCGAGCGTAATTTCGAGGAGAGCATTCCGCGCAATCTGCTTTGAGCGCTTATTCGGATTGGTCCAATTGCGACGTACGATTTACGCCACGGCATGTCGCATTCGGTCTTGCTTACGGGGTTCCCTTGCGGTCATTATTCTCCTCACAAGAAACCATAAAAAACGACCACAAGGTCGAACCAACAGAGTGAGGAACTCAACATGTCGAACGAACTGGAATTTCTTAGCCGGCGCGTCGCATCCGGCAAACTGAGCCGTCGTGATTTTCTCGGCCGGGCGGCAGCGCTCGGTGTCACCGCGACCTTCGCCAACTCGCTGCTTTCAAGCGCGACGCGCGCCGCGGGTCCGGTCAAGGGCGGCACGCTGAAGGCCGGCCTGGTCGGCGGCGAGTCCACCAACAGCCTCGATCCGGCCCTGTTCATGACCCAGGTGCCGTTCGCCTTCGGCAAGATGTGGGGCGAACTGATCGTCGAGCTTTCGCCGGAAGGCACCCTCGAGAACCGCATCGCCGAGGAGATCGGCTCGTCGGACGACGCCAAGGTGTGGACGCTGAAGATCCGCGACGGCGTCGAATTCCACAATGGCAAGACGGTGACCGCCGAGGACGTGGCTGCCACCCTCGAACGGCATTCGGACGAGAAGTCGAAGTCGGGCGCGCTCGGCTACATGAAGGGCATCGAGAGCATCAAGGCCAGCGGCAAGGAAGTCGTGCTGACGCTGAAGGAGGCCAATGCCGACCTGCCCTATCTGCTCAGCGACTACCATCTGATCGTCCAGCCGAACGGCGGCAAGGACAAGGCCGATGCCGGCATCGGCGCCGGGCCCTACAAGGTCACCACCAACGAGCCCGGCGTGCGCCATGGCGGCGAGCGCTTCGCCAATTACTGGCAGGGCGACAAGATGGGCCATGCCGACCAGATCGAGATCATTGTCATCAACGACGCCACGGCGCGCACCTCGGCCCTGCAAGGCGGTCAGGTCAACATGATCAACCGCGTCGAGCCGAAGATCGTCGACCTGATCAAGCGTCTGCCCGGCGTCACCATCCGCAACCATGCCGGCCCTGGCCACTACGTCTTCATCATGCACTGCAACACGGCGCCGTTCGACAACAACGATCTCAGGATGGCGCTGAAGCTGGCGATCGACCGCGAGGAGATGCTCGACAAGGTTCTCAGAGGCTATGGTTCGCTCGGCAACGACTTCCCGATCAATGCGTCCTATCCGCTGTTCACTGAGATCGAACAGCGCAAGTATGATCCCGACAAGGCCAAGTTCCATTACAAGAAGTCGGGCCACGACGGCGCCGTCCTGCTCAGGACCTCGGACGTTGCCTTCCCCGGCGCCGTCGACGCCTCCCAGCTCTTCCAGCAGAGCGCCGCCAAGGCCGGTATTCAGATCGAGCTCAAGCGTGAACCGGGCGACGGCTACTGGAACGAAGTCTGGAACAAGCAGCCCTTCTGCGCCTCCTACTGGGGTGGCCGCTCGACCCAGGACCAGATGTATTCGACCGCTTACCTGTCGAGCGCCGACTGGAACGACACGCGTTTCAAGCGTCCGGATTTCGACAAGATGGTGCTGGCGGCCCGCGCCGAGCTCGACGAGACCAAGCGCAAGGCGATGTACCACGACATGGCTGTCCTTGTGCGCGACGAGGGCGGCCTGATCCTGCCGATGTTCAACCAGTTCATCGACGCGACGGGCGCCAAGGTCGCCGGCTGGGTCGACGATCCGCATCAGGAACTGATGAACGGGTACGCTCTGGCAAAGTGCTGGCTCGAAGCCTGAGCCTGGCCTTGCGGATATGTCCTCACCCATCATGAAACTGGTGGCCCAGCGCATTGCGCTGGGCATCCTCCTGCTGTTGGCCGTATCGGTCCTGATCTTCGCCGGCACCCAGATTCTGCCCGGCGACGTCGCCCAAGCTATTCTCGGGCAGTCGGCGACACCGGAGTCGCTCGCCAATCTGCGCGAGCAGCTCGGCCTCAACGATCCGGCCTTTATCCGCTATTTCCGCTGGCTCGGCGGCGTCGTGACCGGCGATCTCGGCACCGCCATGTCGAGCGGGCAGGATATTGCGGCGTCGATCAAGGGGCGGTTGTGGAACACGCTGTTCCTCGCTTTCTGGGCGGCGGTCGTGGCCGTGCCGCTGGCGATCGTCCTCGGCCTGATCGCAGTGCGTTACCGCAATGGCTGGGTCGACAAGCTGATCTCCGGACTGGCGCTTGCCTCGACCTCGTTTCCCGAATTCTTCATCGGCTACGTTCTGGTCTATTTCTTCGCCGTGAAATACCAGATCTTCCCCGGCATCTCGACAGTCTATGACGGAATGCCTTTCGGCGAGCGCGTGCAGGCGATCATGCTGCCGGCGGCGGCACTGACGCTGGTGGTGCTCGCCCACATGATGCGGATGACGCGCGCCGCGATCCTCAATGTTATGCAATCGGCGTATGTGGAAACCGCCGAGCTCAAGGGGCTTTCGGCATTCGCCGTCATCCGCAGGCATGCCTTTCCCAATGCGATTGCGCCGATCATCAACGTCGTCATGCTCAACCTCGCCTATCTCATCGTCGGCGTCGTCGTGGTCGAAGTGATCTTCGTCTATCCGGGCATGGGCCAATATCTCGTCGACCACGTCACCAAGCGCGACGTGCCGGTGGTGCAGGCGGTCGGCCTGATCTTCGCCGCCGTCTACATCAGCTTGAACATCATTGCGGACATAGCGGCGATCGTCGCCAATCCGCGTCTCAGACATCCGAAATAGGGGAGCGGGCATGCTCGACATAAAACGCATCCCCATCCCTGCGCTGATCGGCCTGCTGCTGACGGCGCTGTTCGTGCTGGCAGCGATCTTCGCGCCCTGGATCGCGCCGTACGGCAATGGGGAGATCGTCGGCGATGTCTGGGGACCGATGTCGGCGACACATTGGCTGGGCACCGATAATCTCGGCCGCGACCTTCTTTCGCGGATGATTTACGGCGCCCGCGTCACGCTGTTCATCGCCGTGCTGGCCACCGCGCTGTCGTTCTCGCTCGGCGCCATCCTCGGCTTCTCGGCGGCGGTCTTCGGCGGCTGGTTCGACACGCTGCTGTCACGTCTCGTCGACCTCCTGATGTCGATCCCGACGCTGATCATGGGCCTCGTCGTGCTCTCGGTGCTGCCGACCAATCTGGTGACGCTGATCCTGGTCATGGGCATCCTCGACTCGACCCGCGTCTACCGCCTGTCGCGAGCGGTCGCCGTCGACATCAACGTCATGGATTTCGTCGAGGCGGCCAAGCTGCGCGGCGAAGGCAGCGTGTGGATCATCTTCCGCGAGATCCTGCCCAATGCATTGTCGCCGCTGGTTTCGGAACTCGGCCTGCGCTTCATCTATGCCGTGCTGTTCCTGTCGACGCTGTCGTTCCTTGGTCTCGGCGTGCAGCCGCCTAGCGCCGACTGGGGCGGCATGGTCAAGGAAAACAAGGACGGCATCGTCTTCGGCATCGCGGCGGCGCTCATCCCCGCGGCGGCGATAGCCATGCTGGCGATTTCCGTCAACCTTGTCGCCGACTGGGTGCTCAACCGCACGACAAGCCTGAAGGGAGGGCGCGGGTGATGGCTGACCAGCGAGCAAAGTCGGTGCTGCTCGATATCCGTAATCTGCGCATCGAGGCGACAGTGTTTCCGCCGGGCGAGGCGCCGAAAAACATCGTGCTGGTCCACGACGTCTCGCTGACGCTCGAGAAAGGCAAAGTGCTCGGCCTGATCGGCGAGTCCGGCGCCGGCAAGTCGACCATCGGCCTGGCGTCGATGGGCTATGGCCGCGGCGGCGTGCGCATCACCGGCGGCGAAGTCATCCTCAACGGCCGCGACATCCTGAAGGGCGGCAAGGAGGGCTTTCGCAAGCTGCGTGGCCGCGAGGTCTGCTATGTCGCGCAATCGGCTGCCGCCGCCTTCAACCCGGCGCACAGGCTGATGGACCAAGTGGTCGAGGCGACGCTGCTGCATGGGACGGCGACACGGGGTGCGGCCGAAAAACGCGCCATCGCGCTGTTCAAGAAGCTCAGCCTGCCGAACCCCGAAAGCATCGGCGAGCGCTTTCCGCACCAAGTGTCAGGCGGCCAGCTGCAGCGTGTGATGACGGCAATGGCGCTGTGCTCCGAGCCCGACCTGATCGTCTTCGACGAGCCGACCACGGCACTCGACGTGACGACGCAGATCGACGTGCTGGCGGCGATCAAGGACGCCATCCGCGACACGCATGTCGCGGCGCTGTACATCACGCACGACCTTGCCGTCGTCGCCCAGGTGTCGGACGAAATCATGGTGCTGCGCCACGGCCGGCTGGTCGAATGGGGCGGCACCCGCCAGATCATCAAGGAACCGCGCCAGGAATACACCAATGCGCTGGTCTCGGTGCATGAGATCGAGCACCAGGAGCAGAAGCCTGGCACGACGCCGTTCCTGTCGGTCAAGAACATCACCGCCGCCTATGGCCGCAGCCATATCAAGGTGCTGAAGAACGTCTCGGTCGACATCTATCCGGGCCAGACGCTGGCGGTGGTCGGCGAGTCCGGCTCGGGCAAGTCGACGCTGGCCCGCGCCATCACCGGCCTGTTGCCGCCCGAACAAGGCACAGTCACCTTCGACGGGCGGCCGCTCGCCAACCGGCTTGCCGACCGGCCCAAGGAGGATCTGCGCCAGTTGCAGATGATCTACCAGATGGCCGACGTGGCGATGAACCCGCGCCAGACCGTCGGCACCATCGTCGGCCGGCCGCTCGAATTCTATTTTGGTCTGCGCGGCCGCGAGCGCGACAGGCGCGTCGCCGAGTTGCTCGACAAGATCGAAATGGGCAAGGGCTTTGTCGACCGCTACCCGGCCGAGCTTTCCGGGGGCCAGAAGCAGCGCGTCTGCATCGCCCGTTCGCTTGCCGCCAAGCCGAAGCTGATCATCTGCGACGAGGTTACCTCGGCGCTCGACCCGCTGGTGGCCAACGGCATCCTGAAGCTGCTGCTCGAGCTGCAGAAGGAGGAGAACGTCGCCTATCTGTTCATCACCCACGACCTCGCGACGGTGAAGTCGATCGCCGATTCGATCGCGGTGATGTATCGCGGCGAGGTGGTGCGCTACGGCGCCAAGAGCCAGGTGCTGGCGCCGCCGTTCGATGCCTATACCGACCTTCTCTTGTCCTCGGTCCCCGAAATGGAGATCGGCTGGCTGGAAAAGGCGATCAAGGGACGGCGCATGGCCAGCGCCGGCAATTAGACACCCCGGTGGCGCCTCGGCTTGCCGAGGGCAGCGCGAACGCTCGGCGTGAACAGCGAGCGCTGGCGCCGCCCCTCATCCCGCTGCCCGGACCTTCTTCCCGTATAGGGACAGGGAGAAGGAGATCTCTGGCAACACCGTCGCTCTTCGGCTAGCTTTCAGAGAATTCCGGGCGGATAGCGGTGAACCTTTTTGGGCCGATCAGCGACAGAGCAGACAGGAGCCAGGCGGCTCGACCGGCCATGATGGCGGCCACGGAAACCGATCGCGCGCTTGTCGGCCGGGTCGCCAAAGGCGACCGTGCCGCCGTGCGGCTCCTGTTCATGCGCCACCACGCTCGAGTCTACCGCTTCGTGGTGCGCCAGACGGGATCGGAAATGATGGCCGACGATATCGCCAACGAGGTGTTTCTCGAACTCTGGCGCCAGGCGCCCGGCTTCGAGGGGCGCTCGGAAGTCTTGACGTGGCTGCTCGGCATCGCCCGCTTCAAGGCGCTGTCGTCGCTGCGCAAGAAAAGGGAAGACTGGATCGACGACGATGACGCGGCCCAGGTCGCCGACGGCGCCGACTCTCCGGAAGTCGTCACCATGAAGGAAGACAAGGGCGCAGCATTGCGACGCTTCGTCGATGCCTTGCCGGAAGAACACCGAACGGTGATCGACCTAGCCTACTACCACGGACAGTCGGTGACCGAGATCGGCGAGGTGCTCGGCATCCCGGTCGCCACCGTCAAGACCCGAATGTTCTACGCCCGCAAGAAACTCGGCGAGGCTCTCAAGGCCGCCGGTTACGACAGGGGGTGGCCATGAGCGCCGCTGAAAAGATGTCGCGCCGCGATGAAATGGAAACGCTGCTGCCGTTCTATCTGAATGGCTCGCTGGAAGGCGCGGAGCTCGAAGCCGTCGAGGAATGGCTGGCGACAGACCCGGCAGCGCTTGCCGCACTCGGCGAGGCCGAAGCCGAATTCTCCAGCACCGCTGCATCCAACGAAGCGATCCGTCCGCCGGCCGACGCGCTCAGCCGCTTCGCCCGGGCGCTCGACGCCGAGGCCGGTCCAGCGCGCGCGCCGGCGGCGTCGTCCTGGCTGGCGCAAGCGTGGGGCCGCTTCACGGCGGTGCCTGCCGGCGTCGCCTGGGCTGCGGCCGCGGCTCTGCTGGCGCTTGTGGTCGTACAGTCGTTTGAGCAGCCCGGCGGCATGGACAGCGATTTCGAAATTGCCGGCGAGCAAGGCGATCTGGCGAAAATGCCGTTCGCGCTGGTCACGTTCAAGCCGGACGCAAAGATGGCCGACATTGTCGCTTTTCTTGGCGAACACCAGCTGAAGATTGCCGGCGGCCCGACCGCCGACGGCGTCTTCCGCCTTGGCATTCCGGCGACGACCGCAGCCGACTATGACAAACTGCTCGGCCTGATTGCCGCCCAGCCGTTTGCCGAGGCTGTGGTCGAGGGAAGGAAACCGGTCGATGGCGGCTAGGGCGGTCATCCGCTTTGCGGCGCTGCTTGTAGCGGCGATGATGATCACTGCTGCGCCGGCCTTGGCGCAGACCAATGATCCGAACCTTACGCAGTCGGAAATCGACTGCCTCAACCGAGGAGCGACGGCGGCCGACTGCTTCGAGGACGACACACAGGATGCCAGCGGCGAAAGGCCAGGGGATAACAACGGCGAAAAGCCCGGCGCAGGCCCTGCCGTGACAAATGCGGTGTTTCTTCCCGCGCTGATCGTCGACCTGTTCCCTAATCCTGTCGGCGGCGGCCAGGCGCCGCTGCCGACGCCCGATCCGCGCCGCGATCCGGCCAGCGGTGCGTTGCCGCCGCCGGTACCGCCTGCCGGTGCGGCAGCGATACAGGCCGCTGCGGCGGGCGGCCCGATCGTTTCGCCCAGCGATCTCGTCGCGGCCGAGCCGCCGCGCGCCATCGTCGGTGATTTCGTGCCGGACGAGGTACTGGTGACGGTGGAGGGCGGCGCCGTCCAGCAGATCGCCGCCTCCTTTGGCCTCGCGGTGCGCTCGCAGCGCCAGTCTCAGTTGCTCGGCTCGACACTGGTGCGCTTCGGCATTCCCGACGGCCGCCCGGTCGGCGTCGTGCTGGCGCAGCTTGCCGCCGACGGCCGCACTTTGCGGCGCGAGGCCAACCATATCTACTCGCTGCAGCAGGCAGCCACCATCGTCAACTATGCCTTCGAGCGCATCGCGCTCGATGCGAAAGAGGCGAGCGGCGAGAACGTGCGCATCGCCGTCGTCGACACTGCCATCGACGACACCAATCCGGCACTCTCCGGCGTCATCGCCGATCAGTTCAACGCCATGCCCGACGTGCCGATCGAGGCGCGCGATCACGGCACCTCGATCGACGGCCTGATCGCCGGCGTCGGCGCGCTCAAAGGCATGGCGCCGGGCGCCAGGATCTACCACGCCCGCGCCTTCGAGGGCGGCAAGTCGACCATGGACGTCATCCTGGCGGCGCTCGACTGGGCGGCGGAGCAGGATGTCCGCATCATCAATATGAGCTTCGTCGGCCCGAAGAACGACCTGCTCGGCGTCGCCTGCCGCAATGCTCGGGCTTTGGGCATCGTGCTGGTCGCCGCCGCCGGCAACAACGGGCCGAAGGCGCCCTACGGCTACCCGGCCGCCTTCGACGGCGTCATCGCGGTGACCGCCACCGATGCCAGGGACGGGCTGATGCAGCAGGCCAATCGCGGCGCCTACGTCTTCCTCTCCGCACCCGGCGTCGAGATGGTAGCGCCGAGCGGCGCCGGTTCGGATGTCGTCACCGGCACCTCGTTTGCCGCAGCGATCGTCACCGGCGCGATCGCCAATCTGCTGAATGCGGCGCCCGACCGCTCCGCCGACTGGGTCGAGAAGGTGCTGGCCGCCACGGCAAGGGATCTTGGCCCCAAGGGCAGGGACAGTGATTTCGGCTATGGGCTGCTCAACATCAAGGCGGCCGCGACGGCGAAGGAATAAGTCACGGGGGCGAACCGCGACGACGCATTTCCCAGTACCCGCCAAGCCTTACGCAGGCGCTCCGGCGACCGATCCCCTGACCACCAGGTCGACCGGCCAGACCTCGCCGCGGGCGCCCTCTTCCAATCCGGAAATCCGCGCTGCCAGCCGCTCGGCGATGCGCGCGCCGGCCAGGCGGATCGACGAACGCGTCGTCGACAACGGCACCGAAAAATTCTCCGGCTTCAGCCATGGAAAAACGTCGTCGTGGGCGATCAGCGACAGGTCGCCCGGAATGGTCAGGCCGAGATCGCGCACCGCGCGCACGACGCCGAGCGCCATGATCAGGCTGGAGCAGGCGATCGCGGTCGGCGCATCGCTGCGCTCGAGCAGCCGTCTGGCGGCGCGGTAGCCGTTCTCCTCGGTCATGGCGAGCGAACAGACATCGCCATCGTCAAGCACCAGGCCGCTCGCCGCCAGCGCCCGGCGCACGCCGCGCTCGCGGTGGATGGCGAAGGTCTCGCGGCCGTCGCCGTTGATCAGCGCCAGCCGCCGGTGACCGAGCTGGACGAGCAGCCGTGCCGCCTCGTGGAAGGCGCCCTCATTGTCGATGTCGGTGAAAGGGTAGTCGAAATCGAGCCCTTCGCTGCGGCCATGAACGATAAAGGGAATGCCGAGCTTGCTGACCAGCGCCACCCGCCGGTCGGCCGGCCTCGGCGACGAGATATAGACGGCGTCGACCTGCCGGTTGGCGACGATACGCCGGTAGGTCGTCTCCTGGTCGTCGGCATCGGCGGGGGACAGCACCAGGTCGAGTTCGTGCGAACGGGCATAGTCGCCGAGACCGGACAGGAATTCGACGAAATGCGGGTCGATGTCGGCGGCCGCCCCGGTCGGCAAGACATAACCGATCATCCCGGTCTTGCCGGTAGCCAGCCGACGCGCGCTCGGGTTGGGGCGATAGCCGTGGCGCTTGGCGGCGTCGATCACCCGCCGGCGCGTTTCCTCGTTGACTTCCGGGTAGCCGTTCAGAGCGCGGCTTACCGTCGTCTGCGAAAGCGCCAGCATGTGGGAAAGCTGTTTGAGGTTCACCGGAGGCCTCCAAGCCTCAAAGCGCTTTAACTACGGGTGACCCGGCCCGCAACCGGCAGCACTCGTCAAGACAAAGACCATAAGCACCGTTTCCGAGCAGTTTGAAGAAAAATATGCTGCTGCAGCCCAAAAAAGCATGCTGCAGCGCAGTTTCTCGCTCTCTGTGTCAGCGCATTAAATCGATTGATCCTCCACCCTCTTGACTTGCGATCGATTCGATGGCGTGATCGAGTCCTCCAAAGCGCTTTGGAAGACTCTTCGAAAGGTTGCGGTTCCTTTCCGAGTGAGTCACAGTCCTGCGGCGTCGGCGGACGGAATGGAGGTTCCGTCCCATGTTTGTCACCACTGGGAGGGAATACCGATGAGGAAAATGCTTCTGCTGGGCGCCACTTCTGTCGCGCTCGCCTTGGGCGCACCGGCGCAGGCCGAACTGAAGTTCAAGCCGGGCGAAGACCCCCGCTTCAACTGGGCGAACTACGAAGAGCTCAAAAAAGTCGACCTCAAGGGCGAGACGCTGTCGATCTTCGGGCCATGGCGCGGCGAGGACGAGGGCCTCATCCGCACCGTTCTCGACTATTTCTCGGAAGCCACCGGCGCCGAGGTCAAATACTCATCGTCGGAAAATTACGAACAGCAGATCGTCATCGATACGCAAGCCGGCAGCCCGCCCAATATCGCCGTGCTGCCGCAGCCGGGCCTGATCCAGGATCTGGCGTCCAAGGGCCTGCTGACGCCGCTCGGCGACGACACCGCCAACTGGATCAAGGACAACTACGGCGCCGGCCAGTCGTGGGTCGATCTCGGCACCTTCAACGACAAGGACGGCAAGCCGGGCTTCTTCGCCTTCCCCTACAAGGCCGACGTGAAATCGCTGGTCTGGTACTCGCCGGACAATTTCGAAGAAGCCGACTACGAAGTGCCGAAGACGCAGGAAGAGCTCGCCGAGCTCGAAAAGCAGATCATCGCCGACGGCGGCACGCCATGGTGCATCGGGCTCGGTTCGGGCGGCGCCACCGGCTGGCCGGCGACCGACTGGGTCGAGGACATCATGCTGCGCACCCAGACGCCCGAGACCTACGACAAATGGGTGAAGAACGAGATTCCGTTCAACGACCCCGCGGTGGTCAACGCCATCGACATTTTCGGCAAGATCGCGACCGATGACAAGATGGTCGACGGCGGTGCCAAGGCGGTGGCGGCGACCGATTTTCGCGATAGCCCGAAGGGCCTGTTCTCGGTGCCGCCGAAATGCTATTTGCACCACCAGGCGTCGTTCATCCCGACCTTCTTCCCGGAAGGCACCGAGATCGGCCAGGACGCCGACTTCTTCTACTACCCACCTTACGCTGCCAAGCCCGACCTCGGCACCCCGGTGCTCGGCGCCGGCACGCTGGCCATGATCACCAAGGATAGCAAGAGTGCCCGCGCGTTCATCGAATTCCTGAAGATGCCACTCGCCCATGAGATCTGGATGGCCCAGGGCGGCTTCGTGACGCCGTTCAAGTCGGTCAACAAGGACGCCTATGCCAGCGACGCGCTGAAGAAGCAGGGCGAAATCCTTGCCGAAGCCTCGACCTTCCGCTTCGACGGGTCAGACCTGATGCCGGGCAAGATCGGCGCCGGCGCCTTCTGGACCGGCATGATCGATCTCGTCGGCGGCAAGTCCGCCCAGGATGTCGCCACCGACATCCAGAAGAGCTGGGACGCGATCAAGTAGGCGTCCCGACGAACGTCCGATCCTGCATGGATCCGGAACTTGGACCATGATCCCGAAAAGTGGAGACCGGTTTTCGGAAAAGATCATGGTCAAACAAGAAAATGGAATCCCATCCCGACTCTACCGGGATGGGATTCCAGGCCCGGATCCGACCGGTGGCCCACGCCGCAGCAATTTTTTATGAGCACATTCCGGCATGACGCGCGACCAGCAAGAGCAAACCCTGCCCTGCATCCGGTCGCGTTCCAAATAACTGAATCGGCCCATGTTCGCGTCGCCAAAAGCATGCTCGACGGGAGAAACATGCGCAGAGGGAGGGACCCGTGGCGGCTCAAATTTTCTCGGCCATATTTGTCATCGTCGTCGGCGTCGGCGGCTGCGTCGCCTATTTCTGGGGCGCCAACAAACTGGTGGACATCATCTTTCCGTCGCGCGGCGTCGCTGGTGCTGCGGCCATCGACAATCTGCGCCGGCAGGGGATGATCCGGCCGTGGCTGTTCGTCGGCCCGGCCATGATCATCCTCACCATCTACCTGATCTACCCGGTGGTGGAGACGCTCAGGCTGTCGTTCCTCGATCGCGGCGGCAACAATTTCGTCGGCCTCGCCAACTATGAATGGGCGTTCGGTGATCGCGAGTTCCGCAACGCCATCTTCAACAACATCATCTGGCTGGCGGTGGTGCCGGCCGCTTGCACATTCCTCGGGCTGATCATCGCCGTCCTCACCGACAAGATCTGGTGGGGCACCATCGCCAAGAGCCTGATCTTCCTGCCGCTGGCCATCTCCTTCGTCGGCGCCAGCGTCATCTGGAAATTCATCTACGAGTATCGGGGCGCCGGCCAGACGCAGATCGGCCTGCTCAACGCCATCATCCAGTATTTCGGCGGCCAGCCGCAGGTCTGGATATCGCTGCCGTTCTGGAACAATTTCTTCCTGATGATCATCCTGATCTGGATCCAGACCGGCTTTGCCATGGTCATCCTGTCCTCTGCCTTGCGAGGTATTCCCGAGGAGACGTTAGAGGCGGCCGTCATCGACGGCGCCAATCCGTTCCAGATCTTCTGGAAGATCATGGTGCCGCAGATCTGGGGCACGATTGCCGTCGTCTGGACCACCATCACCATCCTGGTGCTGAAGGTGTTCGACATCGTGCTGACGATGACCAACGGCCAATGGAACAGCCAGGTGCTGGCCAATCTGATGTTCGACTGGATGTTCCGCGGCGGCGGCGATTTTGGCCGCGGCGCCACCATCGCCATCATCATCATGATCGCGGTCATTCCGATCATGATCTGGAACATCCGCCAGGCCAACAAAGAGACGGGAGGACATTGAGATGGCTGTGGCGACCGGAAAGTCCTTTGCCAGCCGTTTCGGCGTCCATATCGCGGTCTTCATCTTCGTCGCGATCTGGACGATCCCGACGCTCGGCATTCTCGTCTCGTCGCTGCGCGACAAGGACCAGATCATCGCCTCGGGCTGGTGGAACTCGTTCGCCAGTTCCACCCAGACGGAAGCGGGCCGGCTGCCACCCGCCTCGGCGCAAGTCGAGAAGGACGGTAAGTTCGTCCTCGAGGGCAACATCTTCGGCGACGATCCGGCCCGCGACATCAGCGCCTTTGGCGTCAAGTCGTCGGCGCCGACGCAATACCCCGCCGGCACGACGGCCGATCTCGGCGACGGCGAAACCTTGCAGCTCAACGCCGATGGCAGCTTCATCATGACCTCGACCAAGCCGTTCGAGGGCGAGCGTGGGCAGCGCGTCTACTACGCCTCGTCGGCACCACCGAAATTCACCACGGACAATTACAATACGGTGCTGTTTTCGGAGGGCATCGGCCGCTCCTTCATGAATTCGCTGACCGTCACCATTCCGGCGACGGTCATCCCGATCCTGATCGCGGCGTTCGCCGCCTATGCGCTGGCCTGGATGCGCTTTCCCGGCCGGGCGTTGCTCATCGCGGTGATCATCGGGCTCTTGGTCGTGCCGCTGCAGATGTCGCTGATCCCGCTGCTGAAACTCTACAACGGCGTCGGCAGCTTCTTCGGCGTGCCGTCGAAAACCTATCTCGGCATCTGGCTGGCACATACCGGCTTCGGCCTGCCCTTCGCCATCTATCTGCTGAGAAGCTACATTGCCGGCCTGCCGCGCGAAATCATGGAATCGGCGCGCATCGACGGCGCCAGCGATTTCGAGATCTTCGTCAAGATCGTGCTGCCGCTGTCGTTCCCGGTGCTTGCCTCCTTCGCCATCTTCCAGTTCCTGTGGGTGTGGAACGACCTTTTGGTCGCGATGGTTTTCCTCGGCACCGAGGGCGACCAGATCGTGCTGACCGCCAAGCTCAACGCGCTGCTCGGCTCGCGCGGCGGCGACTGGGAGATCCTGACGACATCGGCCTTCATCACCATTGTCGTGCCGCTGATCGTGTTCTTCTCGCTGCAGCGCTATTTCGTCCGCGGGCTGCTCGCCGGCTCGGTGAAGGGAGGTTGAGATCATGCAATCCGCTGTGAAAGCGACGTTGAGCCCCGACACCGCCGTCAACCGCGACTGGTGGCGAGGTGCCGTGATCTACCAGATCTATCCGCGCAGCTATCAGGACTCGGATGGCGACGGCATCGGCGACCTCAGGGGCATCATCGGCAGGCTGCCCTATATCGCGGCGCTCGGGGTCGATGCCATCTGGATCTCGCCGTTCTTCAAGTCGCCGATGAAGGATTTCGGCTACGACGTGTCCGACTATTGCGACGTCGATCCGATGTTCGGGACGCTTGCCGATTTCGACGCCCTGACCGCCGAGGCGCACAGGCTCGGGCTCAAGGTGATGATCGACGAGGTGCTGTCGCATACCGCCGATGTCCATCCGTGGTTCAGGGAAAGCCGCTCGAGCCGCACCAATCCCAAGTCGGACTGGTATGTCTGGGCCGACGCCAAGCCCGACGGCACGCCGCCCAACAACTGGCTGTCGATCTTCGGCGGCTCGGCCTGGCAGTGGGACACCAGCCGCCAGCAATATTACCTGCATAATTTCCTGGCCGAGCAGCCCGATCTCAACTTCCATAGCCGCGCGGTCCAGGACGCGCTGCTCGATGTCACCCGCTTCTGGCTGGAGCGCGGCGTCGACGGTTTCCGCCTCGACACCATCAATTTCTACTTCCACAGCCAGGGCCTCGAGGACAATCCGCCGCTGCCGCCCGAACAGCGCAACGACCAGACCGCTCCTTCCGTCAACCCCTACAACTACCAGGACCATCTCTACGACAAGAGCCGCCCCGAGAACCTCGGCTTCCTCGAACGCTTCCGCGCTCTGCTCGACGAATATCCGGCGACGGCGGCGGTCGGCGAAGTCGGCGATTCGCAGCGCGGACTGGAGGTGGTGGCGGCCTATACCGCCGGCAGCAAGCGCGTCCACATGTGCTATTCATTCGACTTCCTGGCGCCCGAAAAGATCAGCGCGGCAAAGGTGCGTTCGGTGCTGGAAGCCTTTGGCGAGGTCGCCAGCGACGGCTGGTCGTGCTGGGCCTTCTGCAACCACGACGTGATGCGCACTGCCTCGCGCTGGGCAGCCGGCGAGGCCGACCAGACCGCTTATCTCAAGGTGATCTCGGCGCTGCTGATGTCGCTGCGCGGCTCGGTCTGCATCTATCAGGGCGAGGAGCTCGGTCTTGGCGAAGCGGAATTGCAATTCGAGGACCTGCAGGACCCCTACGGCATCCGGTTCTGGCCGGAATTCAAGGGCCGCGACGGCTGCCGCACGCCGATGGTCTGGAATGGCGCCGACAGCAATGGCGGCTTCTCCACGGCAAAGCCCTGGCTTCCCGTGCCCGCCAAGCACCTTTCGCAGGCGGTCGATGTGCAGCAGGGCGACGACAGCTCGCTGCTCGAACACTACCGGCGCTTTCTCGCTTTCCGCCGTCTGCATCCGGCGCTGGCCAAGGGCGACATCGAGTTCATCGAAAGCCAGGGCGATACGGTCGCCTTCACGCGCCGCGAGGGCAATGAGCAGATCGTCTGCGCCTTCAATCTCGGCAGCCGACCGGCCAAAGTCAATCTCGGCGGACGCTCGCTGCAGCCCTTGCCGGGGCACGGGTTTTCGGGACAGACTGACGCCGGCTCTATCCGCCTCGGCGGCTACGGCGCCTGGTTCGGTCGTATCGATTGAATTGGCAATTCACTGGAGGGAACCCATGGCCGATGTCACGCTAAGGCAAGTGAAGAAATCATACGGCAATCTCAACATTCTCCACGGCATCGACCTCGACATAAAGTCGGGCGAGTTCATCGTCTTCGTCGGCCCTTCTGGCTGTGGCAAGTCGACCTTGCTGCGGTCGATCGCCGGGCTTGAGGAAATCACCTCCGGCGAGCTCAAGATCGATGGCGAGGTGGTCAACGACGTGCCGCCGTCGAAGCGCGGCATCGCCATGGTGTTCCAGTCCTATGCGCTCTATCCTCACATGACCGTCTACGACAACATGGCTTTCTCGATGAAAATCGGCAAGGAGAGCAAGGCCGAGATCGACAAGCGGGTGCGCCAGGCGGCGGAAATCCTGCAGCTGACCAAATATCTCGACCGCCTGCCCAAGGCGATGTCGGGCGGCCAGCGCCAGCGCGTCGCCATCGGCCGCGCAATCGTACGCAACCCGAAAGTTTTCCTGTTCGACGAGCCGCTGTCGAATCTCGACGCGGCCCTGCGCGTCGCCACCCGCATCGAGATCGCCAAGCTCAAGGAATCGATGCCTGCTACGACGATGATCTACGTCACCCACGACCAGGTCGAGGCGATGACGCTGGCCGACCGCATCGTGGTGCTCAAGGAGGGCCATATCGAGCAGGTCGGCACGCCGATGGAGCTCTACAAGAGACCCGGCAATCTGTTCGTCGCCCAATTCATCGGCTCGCCGGCCATGAACATCCTGCCGGCGACGATCGACAAATCAGGCGACCCGACCATCGTCAGCCATGTCGGCGGCCGCAAGGCGACGGTGCCGATCGCCACGCCAGCCTCGGCGACGGGCGCTTCGGTGAGCTTCGGCGTGCGGCCGGAGGATCTGATGATCGCCACCGGCGCAGATTATCTTTTCGAGGGAACGGTGGACTATGTCGAGCAGCTCGGCGAGGTCCAGCTCGTCTATGTCGACATCGGCCGCGCCGACCTGCCGCTGGTGACCAAGCTGCCAGGCAATGTCGAGGTCAAGCGGGGTGCCGCGCTGCGGTTGAATGCCGATGCCGGCGACCTGCATATTTTCGACGCCGACGGACATTCATTCACGCTCCACAAAGCGGAAGCAAAGGCAGCCTGAGAGCGGCGGCCGAACTGATGAAAGTTTTTTTGGCGAGCCCTCAAACAAGAGCAGCGGGCAAGCCCGCCGCTCTTGTTCGTTCCGGTCGCTGTCAGCGGCCGAACAGGTTCCGGTCGCCGCCCTGCGGGGCGGACTTCTGTACGTCGCCCGACGAGTTGAGCAGCTTGTAGACCGGCGAGCCGGTATTGCGCACCGAAGACGTCTGCGTGTTGTCGACGTTGACGGTCGCCTGCTTGTTGATGTCGGTTCCGCCAACGTTGTCGTTGCGGGCATAGGCGCTGCCGGCAGCAATCAAAAAAGCGGCGGCGACAAGAACGATCTTCTTCATTTCAAAACTCCTGGATTTTCTTGATTCCACCAGCGCGGCGGGCAAATGCCGCCGCAGCTGTTTGTTTGACCATGCTCTTTGTTCGAAAACCGCGTTCCATTTTCGGGATCATTGCCTGGACGAACTGTTAGTTGTTGCCGAACAGGTTACGGTCGCTGCCGTGAACGGGCTTCTCGTCAGCCGGAACCGGGTTCTGCGCCGAAGCCGAATTCCGAGTCGAAGCCGTATACGAGTCGCTGTCGACCGCAGCGGCCGGCTGGTTGAGGCCGTCTGACCCATAATGGTCGCTGCCGGCAAAGGCGCTGCCGGTGATGGCCAGAGCGGCGACGGCAGCGAGAGCGATCTTTTTCATTTTTTGGTACTCCAGTATCTTAGTTTTCCGTCCGTCTAGCGGCGTGTCTTGGGAGGACGCGCGTTGTTCGGACAGCCCCAACGTGGGAAGGCCATTCGGCGGATTCCAATCACGAAGTTGTTCCGTGTGGACCAAGAATCTACACCTTGAAATTGTACCAGAGACATCCCCGAATTGATTTTATATCTTATTTTCAATCGCTTATGCCAAATTAGCCGTTCATGATTTGACGGATTGGCGGACCTGCGTTCACGGCGTGCTGCACGCATTGTCAACAGAAACGAACCGTTCGGTTCGATTTTAGAAGCGGCTAACAGTCACTTTTATAAACTGTTAACCTTCCTGGTTTCCGCCGCGGCTCGGATTGGATGTCACGGCAGCCGACAATGGCTGCCGACAAAAGTGAGGTTTCAGCCCTGCAGGTATAAACCTGTAGGTTTCGCCGGCGGTGTCGCGCCGCATGGATACGATGTCGCTTTCATGCCGACAGTCAGCCGGCCGGCATGATTAGATCGCGCCATCTCAGGTGCCGCTTGGTGACGACGAAGCGGAGAATTGGGAAGCCGGTCAGAACCCGGCGCTGCCCCCGCAACGGTGGTGGAGTTCAAGTCGCAACGGGAGACCACTGGGCCACAAGCCTGGGAAGGTGTCGCGATGGGTCCGCAAGGACACTCCAGAGCCCGGAAACCAGCCCGAGATTTTTAGACTCGACTGATCGCGGTGGGCGGTCAAGAGGTGGATGATGCATGTCCGGCCCTGTCGCCGGCGTGCAAGCGGTCCTCCCTCCATCACCACCAGTTCAGTCCTTACACGAGGACAGGACATGGACGCGCGCAACGACATGCTGAGGCTCTTGCACGGCCGCAGGCAAGGCTATTCGCTTGAGCAGCCCTTCTACACCGATCCAGATTTCTTCAAGCTCGACATGGAGCTGATCTGGTATCGCGACTGGCTGTTCATCGGCCACGATTGCGAGTTGCCGAAACCTGGCAGCTACATCACCGCCCAGATCGGCGACTATCCGCTCGTGCTGGTCCGCGACCAGCAAGGCAAGGTCAATGCCTTCCACAATTCCTGCCGGCATCGCGGCAGCCGTGTCTGCAATGCCGACAAGGGCACTGCGGCGAAGCTCGTCTGCCCGTATCACCAGTGGACCTACGAGCTGGACGGCCGTCTCTTGTTTGCTCGCCAGATGGCAGACGGCTTCGACAAGAGCCAGTTCAGTCTGAAGCCGGTGGCTTGCGAAAGCGTCGGCGGCTATATCTTCATCTGCCTGGCCAACGAGCCGGCGGACTTCGCGCCAATGCGCGCCATGATCGAGCCTTACCTCCTGCCCCACCGGCTGCGCGAGGCAAAAATCGCCTTCGAATCGACCATCGTCGAGAAGGGCAACTGGAAGCTCGTCTGGGAGAACAACCGCGAGTGCTACCATTGCGCCGGCAACCATCCGGAACTCTGCAAGACATTCCCGGAAGCGCCGACCGTGACCGGGGTGCAGGGTGCCGACAGCGATCCGGAAATGCTCGCGCACTGGGCGAAATGCGAGGCGGCAGGCCTGCCGAGCAAGTTCCGCATCGATCCGGCCGGGCAGTATCGCGCCACCCGCGCACCGCTGCTGCGCGACGCCGTCAGCTATACGATGACGGGAAGACGCGCGGTGAAGAAGCACCTTTCCGACAGCGTTTCGACCGACCGTATCGGCTCGCTGCTGCTCTATCACTATCCGACGACCTGGAACCATGTCCTCGGCGATCATGCCGTCACCTTCCGCGTGCTGCCGATCAGCGCCACGGAAACGGCCGTCACCACCAAATGGCTCGTCCACAAGGACGCGGTCGAGGGCGTCGATTACGACCTCGCCGAGCTTACCCATGTCTGGACCGAGACCAACGACCAGGACCGTCGCATCGTCGAGGAAAACGCCTTCGGCATACTGTCGCCGGCCTACGAGCCCGGCCCCTATTCGGAACTGCATGAGGGCGGCGTCATCCAGTTCGTCGAATGGTACGCCTCCTTCATCGGGCCGCGCCTTGCCGAGGACGGCCGTCCGGCGTTGCGCAGCGTCGCCTGAGCGGGATCAACGGGATGAATGCGATGACGGACCTTGGGCTCTACCGACATCTCGACGACATGGCGCCCTGGAACGACAGGCTCCAGGTGCTGGAAGTCATCGGCGTCAGCGACGAGGCGCCTGAGGTGAAGACCTTCACCTTCCGCTCTGACAACCAGACATGGTTCCGTTACAGACCGGGGCAGTTCGTGACGCTGGAACTGCCGACCACCGATGGCCCGTTGATGCGGACCTATACGCTGTCGTCCTCACCGTCGCGGCCGTTCTCGATCGCGGTGACGGTGAAAGCGCAGGCCGGCAGCTTCGGCACACGCTGGATGTTCGACAATCTGAAGCCCGGCGTTCACGTGAAGGCCTATGGGCCGGCGGGCGACTTTTCGCTGCACAGCCATCCCGCCGCCAAGTATCTGTTCATTTCGGCCGGTTCCGGCGTGACGCCGATGATGTCGATGCTGCGCTGGCTAAACGACTGCGCGCCATGGACCGATGTCGGCTTCGTCAACTGTGCACGAAAGCCCGAGGAGATCATCTTCCGCAAGGAGCTCGAGCTGCTCGGCAGCCGCATGCCTGGCCTGACGCTCGGTTTCATGATCGAGGAGCGGTCCAGCCGTGAGGGCTGGTTCGGCCATATGGGCCGGATCGACGCGATACGGCTGCCGCTGCTGGCACCCGATTTTCGCGAGCGCGAAATTTTCTGCTGCGGCCCCGACCCGTTCATGCGCGCCGTGCGGCAGATGCTGGAGGGGGCCGGCTTCGACATGGCCAACTATCATCAGGAAAGCTTTGCGGCCCCAAGGGTGGAGGAAATACCGGCCCCGTTCGGTTCGCCGGCAGAAGGTGGGCCGGCAGGGGGCGGGATCGAGGTACCTGTCGAGGCCGCAACGCCGATCCGCTTTTCGCTTTCGGATGTCGATGCCGACTGCGTTGCCGGCCAGACCGTGCTGCAGACGGCGCGCGCTTCGGGCGTACGAATTCCTGCAGCCTGCGAGTTCGGCCTGTGCGGAACCTGCAAGGTGAAAAAGATCTCGGGCACAGTCGAGATGAGCCACAATGGCGGCATCCTCGATCACGAGATCGACGACGGTTTTATTCTCGCCTGCTGTTCAAGGCCGCTGTCGGCGCTCGAAATTGAGGTCTGACAGGTGGGGGCGCTTAAACCCCGTAACGTTCGGTGCGGATGAGGCCTGCCGGAACGCCGGCATCGATCAGCGCCTGGGCGGCGGCCGACACGAAGGCATTCGAGCCGCAGACAAAGGCGAACCTTGGCGGCGCGGGCAGCCGCAACATCGATTGCTCCATCATCGCGGCATCGACCCGCCGCGAATAGTCCGCCGGGCGCCGGGCCGGCTCGCGGGTCAGCGCCAACACCAGATCGAAGCCGTCCCGGCGATTGTGGAGGTCGATCAGCTCGTCGCGAAAGATCACCTCGTCCCAGACCCGCGCGGAAAACACCAGTGCCGCGGGCACCGCCGATCTGCGCGCGGCACGATGGCGGATCATCGCCATCAGCGGCACCACGCCGGACCCGCCGCCGACCAGCAGAAGCGGGCCGCCGTCGCTGTCGGACCAGACGAAGTGGCCGCCAAGCGGTCCGCGCAACTCGACCTCGTCGCCAACCGCCGCGATATCGTGAAAGAACGGTGAGACCTCGCCGTCATCGAGCCTTTCGATTGCCAGTTCGATCGTCTCGCCGGCTTCCGGCGCCGAGGCGATTGAGTAGGAGCGGCGCGCCTGATAGCCGTCCGGCGCCGTCAGCCTGACATCGACATGCTGCCCGGCACGATAGGCGAAGGGCCGCGACGGCTGGAGGAAAAAGCTGGTGACGCGCGGCGTGCGCTTTTCGATGCGGGCGATGGTCACCGTCTGCCAGGGCGACTGCGCCGCCGGCCCGTCGCTCATGGATCGCCCGTATAGCGCTGCTCGCGCCACGGGTCGCCATAGATGTGATAGCCGCGCAGTTCCCAGAAGCCCGGCTCGTCGCGCTCGGTGAACTGCAGCCCATTCAGCCATTTGGCCGACTTCCAAAAATAGAGATGCGGAACCAGCAGCCGCGCCGGGCCGCCATGGTCCGGCGTGATCGGCTTGCCCTCGTAAAGCAGCGCCACCATCGCCTTGCCGGCAGTGAGATCCTGCGTCGGCACGTTGGTGGTATAGCCGTCGAAGGACAGCGCAAGTGTGAAGGCCGTCGGTGGCTCGATGCCGGCATCCGCCAGAATATCGTCGACCAGCACACCTTGCCACGCCGTGTCGAACTTGGTCCACGCGGTGACACAATGGATGTCGCGCGTCATCTTGGTCAAAGGCAGCGCGTTGAACTCTGTCCAGTTCCACGTCTTGATCGGCCGCGGTCCGTGCTTGAGCGTGAACGACCAGTCCTCGGTGCGCACACGCGGCGTCGGCCCGGCCGACAGCACCGGAAACCCTTGCTCGAGATACTGCCCCGGCGGGATACGCGCATCCGTGTCGGTGGGGGGCTTTCGCCCGGAGAAGCCGCGGGTGACCATCGGGACAATCCGTTTTGAGCAAAGGTCCAATCGACCGTTGTCAGTTTTCTCGAAGACGCCCGCGCGGGCAACCAGAATCTTGGCAACCGCAGAGTCCACAAGACGAGGGAGCGTTGGGGAAGCTTACGAAGATTCAGTTCAGAGAGGGTGGCGGCCGCCCAGATATCACCTGTCAAGGACGATGCTGACCGAGCCGTTCGTGCTGATTTCGTGCGCGCCAATCGGTCAACTGGCCAATTGTCGATGCCGACGCTGCCCCTCATCCGCCTGCCGGCACCTTCTCCCCGTATAGGTACGGTCCCTATACGGGGAGAAGTGCCCGGCAGGGCGACGCCGACCTGAAGCGATCATCTTGCAACTTTGACTAATCTCACCGTCGACCGCAGTTTTGCTGAACCAACCAAGCACCGCCAGAAAGCCGGCTCAGACGAACGGCTTTCCGACCTTGTACTTTTCGGGAACCAGCCGCTTCAGATAGGCCATTCCTGCGTCGGAGAGCTGGTTGGCATCCGGCAGCATGAAATCGTCGGGCATGTGGCGGGTCTTGCCTGCGACGTTTTTCAGCGGCACCTTGTTCAGCACGGTTTTCTCACCGTCATATTGCAGCGCCACCGAGCCGCCGCCTTGTTCGGCGACAGCGACCGCAAAGACGCCGGCATCGAAAGCTTCCTGCGCATCGACGGGGTTGATGGCGCCGACATAACCGCGCGGCATGTAGCCGAGCGCGTCGACCCGCGCCCGCTTGCCCGGCAATCCTTCGGCCAGCGCGCGTTCGAGGGCGGCCGGCAGGTCGCTGCCCGACAGCTTGACGTTGCCATGCGCATCGCGCTCCAGCTTGTCCGGCGGCACGAGACTTTCGACCAGCGCCTTGCCGTCGGCGGTGCTGACGCCTTCGGAGACTGCGACGATGCAGCGCTTGTGACGATCGAGCCTGGCGCGCACGTCGTCGATGAAGGCCGCAGCCGAGAACGGACGCTCCGGCACATAGAGGAGATGCGGGCCGCTGTCGGGATCAAGCTGCCATGCGGCGGCGGCGGCGGTGAGGAAACCGGCGTGCCGGCCCATGACGATACCGACATAGATGCCCGGCAGAGCACGGAAGTCGAGGTCGACCGAGAGAAAGGCGCCGGCGACGAACTCGGCTGCCGAAATGAAGCCCGGCGTGTGGTCGTTCTCCTCGAGATCGTTGTCGATGGTTTTCGGCGCATGGACGAAAGCCATCTTGCCACCGGCGGCGTCGGTCAGGATCTGCTGCGTGCCGGACGTGTCGTTGCCGCCGATGTAGATGAAGGCATCGGCGCTCGCCTTCTTAAGTCCGTTGAGGATGACCTCGCAATAGGCCTCGTCCGGCTTGTCGCGCGTCGAGCCAAGCGCGGCGCTCGGCGTCGCCGCAATCAACCGCAACCGGTCCTCGGGGATAGCCGAAAGATCGACATAGTTGCCGTCGCGGATGCCGCGCACGCCATGGATGGAGCCCAAAACCTTGGCGCCGGGATGCCGCCTGCGGATCTCGAGCGTGGCGCCGACCACCGTCTGGTTGATGACGGCGGTCGGACCGCCGCCTTGCGCGATGACAAAAGTTCCGGACATGCTTCACGTCTCCCGAGCAGTGGCTTTGCAAGGCACATTCGCCTGTCTTGCGAGATCGCGCAACGGAAGAGTCGAGCGGCCGCGCCAACCGCCTCGAGATCAGACGATGACCGGGAGGGTCAGACGACGACGACCGGGTTCTTCCTGGAGACGCGGCTGTAGAGGTCGATGATGTCCTGATTGATCAGGCGAACGCAGCCCGACGACATCGCCTGGCCGATGCTCCACCATTCGGGCGAACCGTGGATGCGGTAGCCGGTGTCCTGGCCGTTCTGGTAGATGTACAGCGCACGCGCGCCGAGCGGGTTGTCGAGGCCGCCGGGCTGCCCGGCCTGCCATTTCACCAGTTCCGGCTTGCGGGCGATCATCTCGGCCGGCGGCCTCCACGTCGGCCATTCCTTGCCGTACTGGATGTTGGCGCGGCCGGACCAGCGGAAGCCCTCCTTGCCGATGCCGACGCCGTAGCGGATCGCGTCACCGCCGGGCTGCACCAGGTAGAGCAGCCGCTCCTGCGAATGGACGACGATGGTGCCCGGCTGCTCGCCGGTCGGGTCGACGACGATCTGGCGGCGGAACTCCGGCTTGATCTTGAGGTAGGGCACTTCCGGCAGCGTGAAGCCGCCGTCGGTAACGGAGGCATACATCACGCCAGGGCTGGTGATGTTCTTGTCGACGCTGATGCTCGGGCGGACAGGTGTGATCGCGCCGGTTGTGACCCCGTCGAGTTGCAGCGCCGACAGGTCGAGCGTCTGGCTGCAGCCGGCGACGCCGAGCAGCGCCAGCGCACCGGCGCCGGACAACACCGTGCGGCGGGAAAGCTGGATTTCGGAAATTTCGATTTCGTCGCCGTCGCACGGCGGCGTCAGACCTTGCGGCAACTCACGCATCTACCCAAACCCTACGCTGTCGGCGGGAAACACGGTCCGGCCGGATAGAGCGCATTTTCACCAATCATGGTTGAAAAAGCGTGAAGAACCGTTGCCCAATGTTAACCAGGGGCATTTTCGATTTTTGCCCCTTTACATCTTTGCGAGCCCAAGGATTTATCCTCTTCTTTGAGCTCAAGGAGACGAACATGTCCTTCGAAAACTGGGCCGCTTTTGCCGCCGCCTCGACGATCCTTCTTGTCATTCCCGGCCCGACAATCCTTCTGGTCGTGTCCTATGCGCTCGGCCAGGGCTGGCGCACGGCGCTGCCAATGGCGGTCGGCGTGGCGTTTGGCGATTTTACGGCGATGACGCTGTCGATGCTGGGCATCGGCGCGCTGCTGGCGGCGTCGGCCACCGTGTTCTCGGTGCTGAAGGTGATCGGCGCCGGCTATTTGATCTATCTCGGCATAAAGCTGTTTCGCGCCGGCGGCACGCTCAAGGCCGAGCCGCGCCTAGACGCCGTGTCCTCAGCCAAGATGATGGCGCATGCCTGGCTGGTCACCGCGCTCAACCCGAAAAGCATCACCTTCTTCGTCGCCTTCCTGCCGCAGTTCCTCGACCGGCACGCCGATTTCTGGACGCAGATGCTGATCTTCGAGGTGACCTTCCTGGCGCTCGCCTTCGCCAATGCCTTCGGTTACGCGCTGATCGCCGCAAGGGCAAGCAACGTCGTTCGCAACCCGAAGGCGATCCGCATCTTCAACCGCACCGGCGGCACGCTGCTGGTCGGCGCCGGCATCGCCACGGTAGCGATGCGCTCGGGCAATTGAGGATGTCGGCGGCGTAGCAATGGGACTCGAGCCACGCTGTCTATCTCGTAATTGCCACGGTAACTCGCGGCGGGCTGCCGATTTGTCGGAGAATTGACCGAAGACGGATCTTGTCTTAAAAACTGCCAAATCATATTTTTTCGAGATCCGAAAAAATTAATGGCAATGGGAGGACACCATGTATCTCGGCCTCGATCTGGGCACGTCGGGCGTCAAGGCGCTGTTGATCGATGCTGGGCAGAGCATCATCGGCTCCGGCCACGCGTCACTCGACGTGTCGCGGCCGCACCCCGGCTGGTCGGAGCAGAACCCCGCCGACTGGATCCGCGCCTGCGAGGAAGCGATCGCCGAGCTCAAGGGTTCTCATCCAGAACAGCTCGCCGCCGTCAAAGGCATCGGCCTCTCCGGCCAGATGCATGGCGCTACATTGCTCGATGCCGGCGACCAGGTGCTACGCCCCTGCATCCTGTGGAACGACACGCGCAGCCATGCCGAAGCGGCCAAGCTCGACGCCGATCCGCGTTTTCGCAAGCTGACCGGCAACATCGTCTTCCCCGGTTTCACCGCGCCAAAACTCGTCTGGGTGAAAAACAACGAGCCGGATATTTTCGCCAAGGTGGCAAAAGTCCTGCTGCCGAAGGATTTCCTGCGGCTCTGGCTTTCCGGCGAGCATATTTCTGAGATGTCGGACTCGGCAGGCACGTCGTGGCTGGATGTCGGCAAGCGAGACTGGTCAAACGACCTGCTTTCCGCGACGTCGCTCGATGAAGGGCAGATGCCGTCACTGGTCGAAGGAACCGAGAAGGCCGGCGCCTTGCGCAGCGAACTGGCCTCGAAATGGGGGATGCAGGCGGGCATCCCGATCGCCGGTGGCGCCGGCGACAATGCGGCATCGGCTTGCGGCATGGGCACCGTTGCCGCCGGCCAGGCCTTTGTCTCGCTTGGCACGTCAGGCGTGCTGTTTGCCGCCAATGCGTCCTATCTGCCCAACCCGGAAAGTGCGGTGCACACATTCTGCCACGCGCTGCCCGACACCTGGCACCAGATGGGCGTCATCCTGTCGGCAACCGATTCGCTCAACTGGCTGTCGGAGATTTCTGGGAAAGGCGCCGGCGAGCTGACCGCCGAACTCGGCGATACGCTGAAGGCGCCGACCGGCGTGTCGTTCCTGCCCTATCTCTCCGGCGAGCGCACGCCGCACAATGATTCGGCCATTCGCGGCTCGTTTACCGGGCTTGCGCATGAATCGAGCCGCGCCGTGTTGACCCAGGCAGTGCTGGAGGGCGTGGCTTTCGCCTTCCGTGACGGTCTCGAAGCCCTGGCCAAGGCCGGCACGACGCTGACGCGGGCGACGGCGATCGGCGGCGGCTCGCGCTCGCATTACTGGCTGAAGGCAATCGCCACCGCGCTCGGCCTGCCCGTCGACATTCCCGCCGACGGCGATTTCGGCGCCGCCTTCGGTGCAGCCAGACTTGGCCTGATCGCGGCGACGGGTGCCGATCCGCTCAGGGTGTGCACGGCGCCGGCCACCGATGCCACCATCGAACCGGTCGCCGCGCTAAGCGACGCCTATGCGGATGCCTATCAGCGCTACCGCTTGCTATACCCGGCTATCAAGGCGGCGACCGCATGAGCCAAGGCTTACCCCCCTCTGGCCTGCCCTCTTGGCCAAAACTTGGCATCTCCCCCGCAAAGGAGGAGATCGGCAGCGTCGACGGCTATGCCGATCTTGCAGGGGTGGTGATTGGCGAAGGCGGTAAAGCCAGCCAATCTCCCCCCTTGAGGGGGAGATGCCCGGCAGGGCAGAGGGGGGTGCTTGGCTCCCACTCTGCCGATGTTTCCTCACTGTGCCGGGACTTTGTCAAGAAAGCCGATGACGCTTTTCAGGCGGCCATTCTCGATGACGCCGATGTCGGTGCCTTCGATGACAGAATCAGTGCCGTCCGGCCCGAGATTCCACGAGAAGCGGATCGTGTCGCCAAACCCGTCCGGCTTGCCCTTCAGCGAGAACCGGAAGCCGGCAAAACGTTTTTGGACACCATCGATGAGCGCGGCGACGCCGTCATGGCCGTCGCCCTGCATGATCGGATCGCGGTAGCTGACATCCTCGGTGAACGCCGCCTTGAGCAAGGCTTGCCGGCGCGCGGCGTCGCTTTCGTTCCAGGCGGTGATGTAGTTTTCGGCGATCGTGTTGAGGTCGGTCATGGTCTGTCTCCGTTGTTGATTGGCTTTGACATGACCCTTTTCATCCAGCGCCAGCGCGAAACCAATTACGCCTGAGGTAATCAGGACCGATCCATGCGAGAGGAGAGACAATCATGACCAGCGGATTTTTCGGCGACATCCAGAAGATCAAATATGAGGGGCCGGATTCGACCAATCCGCTGGCCTACCGGTTCTACAATCCCGATGAAATTGTTGCCGGCAAGCGGCTGGAAGACCATCTGCGCTTTGCCGTCGCCTACTGGCATTCGTTCGCCTGGCCGGGCGGCGATCCGTTCGGCGGCCAGACTTTCGAGCGGCCGTGGTTTGCCAAGGCTGGCGGGGTCGACACGATGGCACTGGCCAAGCTCAAGGCCGATGTCGCCTTCGACATGTTTGCGCTGCTCGGCGCACCCTACTTCTGCTTCCACGATGCCGATGTGCGGCCGGAAGGAAAAGATTTTTCCGAAAGTGCAGCGCGCCTCGACGAGATATCAGATTATTTTGCGGCGAAGATGAAGCAGACCGGCGTCAAGCTGCTTTGGGGCACGGCCAACCTGTTCTCCAATCGCCGCTTCATGGCGGGAGCCGCCACCAATCCCGACCCGGATGTCTTTGCCTATGCGGCGGCGACGGTGAAGCACTGCATCGACGTCACCAAGCGGCTGAACGGCGAGAACTATGTGCTGTGGGGCGGCCGCGAGGGCTACGAGACGCTGCTCAACACCGACCTTGCCCGCGAACAGGAACAGGCCGGCCGTTTCCTCAGCCTGGTCGTCGACTACAAGCACCGGATTGGCTTCACGGGCACCATCCTGATCGAGCCGAAGCCGCAGGAGCCGACCAAGCACCAGTACGACTATGACGTCGCCACCGTGTACGGCTTCCTGAAACGCTTTGGGCTGGAGAAGGAGGTCAAGCTCAACATCGAGCAGGGCCACGCGATCCTGGCCGGCCATTCCTTCGAGCATGAACTGGCGCTGGCCAATGCGCTCGGCATTTTCGGCTCGATCGACATGAACCGCAACGACTACCAGTCGGGCTGGGACACCGACCAGTTCCCCAACAATGTGCCGGAGATGGCGCTGGCCTACTATCAGGTGCTGCAGGCCGGTGGCTTCAAGTCCGGCGGCACCAATTTCGACGCCAAGCTTAGGCGCCAGTCGCTCGATCCGCAGGACCTTTTGATTGGCCATATCGGCGGCATGGATTGCTGCGCGCGCGGCCTCAAGGCCGCCGCCAAAATGGTGGAGGACAAGGCGTTGTCGGAACCGCTGGCCGAGCGCTATGCCGGCTGGAATTCGGCCGAGGCCAAGGCGATGCTTGCCGGCAAGCGTACGCTGGAGGAGATCACCGAGCGCGTCGTCAAGGAGAAGATCGAGCCGCAGCCGAGATCCGGCCGCCAGGAACTGCTCGAGAATATCGTCAACCGGTATGTCTGAGGTGCCGCACCGGCGGGTCTGTTGACCGACCCGCCGGCCCGGAACAGCTTTGCGCGAGGGCGGAACCGACGACAAGGTTTTGCCTCGCACCGCCCCTCAATCGCCTCGCTCTTGCCTTCAAACAGCCGTCACGAATCTCGTATATGTGTTTTGTGGCGGAAACAGAAAGAAGGAGGCGAAACGATATGCAGCACGAACGCGAAATCGACGCCCTGCTCTCATCTGGCGAGGCCGGATCGATCATCGACCGGCTTATGGCGCTGCCGCATCCGAAGGATGGCGCGCGCAGTGCAAATGAATGGGATCGCGCGGTCGCCAGCCGCTTCGAGACCCACCTTGCGAGACAGATGCGCTCGCAGATCGACGGCAAAAGCGACCGCCGGGACGCTGCCTGAACCACCTTGGTCCATGCATGTCGTTACCCCAAAACCGCTACGCACTTTTGGGCGACATGCATTATCTCCTGCGCAGCCTGACCGGCGCTTCGCCGAACGCTCTTGAAAAGGCCCTGGAAAATGCCGCGGCGGACGAGAACCCCGTTCGCCCGGCGATATCGGCCATGGCCACGCGCGTGTCGACCACCAGCCGGCGCGCGGCACCCAGCCGCAGCCTGAGATAATAGGCGCCCGGCGTCTCGCCGATCGACTTGCGAAAGATGCTTTCCAGCGTTCGTGCCGTCACCCCGGCGCGCTTTGCCACCGCGGCAATGGTCAAGGGCTGGTCGACATGGGTTTCCATCAGCCGGATGGCTTGCGCCAGCCGCGGATCGTAGCCGTCGAGGCGGCCAAGCGAGACCAAAGGCTGCGCGTCGGTCGCGGCGCGTGTCTGGTCGTAGATGAAGACGCTTGCCACATCGAGCGCGACGGCCATGCCGAGCCGCGTGCGGATCAGATGCAGCATCAGGTCGAAGGTCGGCGAAGCGCCACCGGACGTGAAGACCGGCCCGTCGATGACGTAGCGGTCGGGGCGGACATCGACGCCGGGAAAGGCCGACGAAAAATCCTCCATGTCCTCCCAATGGGTGGTGGCGCTGCGCCCTTCCAGCAAGCCGGCGCGGGCAACCAGCCATGTGCCGGCTTCGACACCGCCGCAGGCGCGTGCAGCGCGCGCCGCGCGGCGCAGGCCGGCAAGCAGGGCCGATGTGGCATAGTTCTGCGTGCCGAAACCGGCGACGACGACAAGCACATCTGTCGTATCCGCCGCATCGAAGCGGCCGCTGACAGCAACCGGCAGGCCGCATGTGGTGACCGGCGCTTCGCCGGTCACCGAAACCAGCCTGAAATCGAACAGCGTCTCGCCGGCAATACGGTTGGCGGCGCGCAGCGGATCGACGGCCGAGGCCACACACATGATCGACGACCCGGAAAACACCAGCAGCGTCACCTTGAGCGGCAATCGTTCGGCGCGAAAGATCGACGGCTTTTCGTTTTTCATCATACGCGCTTCGTAAAGTGCAAAACAGTTTCCGGCAAGTCAGGCATTGTAGCCGTCTGGTCGATTTGGCCCATGTTTGATTGGCCTTATGTTTGTTTGATCGGGACCGTCTGTGCTGATTGGGAGAGAGCCGATGCCGCTTGCGATGAACCGTGAGGTTTTCATTACCTGTGCCATAACCGGGTCCGGCAGTTCGCAAGACCGCAGCCCGCATGTGCCGCGTTCGCCCAAGCAGATCGCCGATTCGGCCATCGACGCGGCAAAGGCGGGTGCGGCGATCGTCCACTGCCATGTGCGCGACCCCGAAACCGGCAAGCCGCGCCGCGACGTGCAGCTTTATCGCGAAGTGACCGAGCGCATCCGCGCGGCAGACGTCGATGTGGTGCTGAACCTGACCGCCGGCATGGGCGGCGACATGGTGTTCGGCTCGCCGGAAAACCCGCTGCCGCTGAACGAGAAAGCCACCGATATGGGTGGCGCCAGCAACCGCGTGGAGCATGTGCGCCAGTGCCTGCCGGAGATATGCACGCTCGACTGCGGCACCATGAATTTCGCCGAAGCCGACTATGTCATGACCAACACGCCGGGCATGCTGCGCGCCATGGGCGGCATGATGACGGCGCTTGGCGTCAAGCCGGAGATCGAGGCCTTCGACACCGGCCATCTCTGGTTTGCCAAGCAACTGGTCGAGGAAAAGGTGCTGGACCCGGATGCTCTCGTGCAATTGTGCATGGGCGTGCCATGGGGCGCGCCGGACGATCTCAACACTTTCATGGCGATGGTCAACAACGTGCCGTCGAGCTGGAATTGGTCGGCGTTTTCTATCGGCCGCAACCAGATGGCCTACGCCGCCGCCGCGGTGCTGGCCGGCGGCAATGTCCGCGTCGGGCTCGAGGACAATCTCTGGCTCGACAAGGGCGTGCTGGCAACCAATGCGCAGCTGGTCGAGCGGGCGGTCAGCATCGTTTCGAACATGGGCGCTAGGGTCATCGGCCCCGATGAAGTGCGCAAGAAGCTCAATTTGACGAAGCGCGCGCCGCTTTGACAAGGGGTTCGGCAGGGGGGAGCCGCCGATGAAGACCGTGAAATTCACCGCAATGAAGGACGGCGAACGCGACAATTACGTCACCGACCCAGCAACAGCCAGGACAAGAACCGGAGCCTCCGCATGAGCATCATCACCAAGGCAGCTGCAATCGGCGGCGGCGTCATCGGCGCCGGCTGGGTGGCGCGGCTGCTCTTGAACGGCATCGACGTGTCGATTTTCGATCCCGACCCCGAAGCCGCGCGCAAGGTCGGCGAAGTGATGAAAGGCGCGCGCCGCGCCTACAAGCAGATGCTGCCCGACGGCCTGCCAAAAGAAGGCAAATTGACCTTTGCCAAGACCATTGCCGACGCCGTCGCCGAGGCCGATTTCATCCAGGAAAGCGTGCCGGAACGGCTCGACCTGAAACACCGCGTGCTGGCCGAGATCGACCTCTATGCCCCGGCCAATGCCATCGTCGGCTCCTCGACCTCCGGCATCAAGCCGACCGACATGCAGGTGGCGATGAAGAAGCATCCGGAGCGGCTGGTCGTCGGCCATCCGTTCAACCCGGTCTATTTGCTGCCGCTGGTCGAGATCGTCGGCGGCGAGCAGACCTTTCCCGAGGCGATCGAGGTCGCCAAGGAGATGTACGCCTCGATCGGCATGAAGCCGGTGGTCATCCGCAAGGAGATTGAGGCGTTCGTCGGCGACCGCCTGCTGGAAGCGGCATGGCGCGAGGCGCTGTGGCTGATCAAGGACGGCATCTGCACGGTCGAGGAACTCGACGACATCATGCGCTATGGCTTCGGCCTGCGCTGGGCGCAGATGGGCATGTTCCAGGTCTACCGCGTCGCCGGCGGCGAGGCCGGCATGCGCCATTTCATGGCGCAGTTCGGGCCGTGCCTGAAATGGCCGTGGACCAAGCTGATGGATGTGCCGGAGTTCAACGACGAACTGGTCGACCTGATCGCCACGCAGTCGGACGACCAGGCGGATGGCTTGTCGATCCGCGAGCTCGAAAAGATCCGCGACGACAATCTGGTCGCCATCATGGATGCACTGTCGAAGCAGAACAAAGGCAAGGGCTGGGGCGCCGGAGCCTTGCACAAGGACTATACCAAACAGCTCGCCAGGCTTGCGGCGAAGAAGCCCACCGCCTCCAAGGCGGCCGAGAAGGCCAAGGCCGAAAAGCCGAAGAAAAAGAAGAAAGGCTGAGACCATGGATTTTGGCCTCTCCGAGGAACAGAAACTGATCGTCGAGACGACGCGCGCCTTCGTCGAGAACGAGCTTTACCCGCATGAGCGCGAGGTCGAGCGCACCGGCGTGCTGCGCCGCGAACTGATCGAGGAGATCAAGGCCAAGGCGATCGAAGCCGGGCTCTATGCCGCCAACATGCCTGCGGAAGTCGGCGGCGCCGGGCTCGATACGGTGACCTGGCTGCTTTACGAGAAAGAGCTCGGCCGCGCCAATTACGCGCTGCACTGGACCTGCGTGGCGCGGCCTTCCAACATCCTCTTGGCCGGCACCCCGGAGCAGCGCGAAAAATATCTTTATCCCTGCATTCGCGGCGAGAAGTGGGATTGCCTGGCGATGACCGAGCCTGGTGCCGGCTCCGATCTGCGGGGCATGAAGGCGACCGCAGTGCAGGACGGCGACGACTGGGTGCTGAACGGCACCAAGCACTTCATCAGCCATGCTGACCTCGCCGATTTCGCCATCGTCTTCATGGCCTCGGGAGAGGAAGAGACTTCGCGTGGAAAACGCAAGAAGATCACCGCCTTCTTCGTCGACAAGGGCACCAAGGGTTTTACGGTGCGTGACGGCTACCGCAACGTCTCGCACCGCGGCTACACCAATGCCATCCTCGAATTCGACGATTGCCGGCTGCCCGGAGCCCAGGTTCTCGGCGAGGTCCACAAGGGTTTCGAGGTCGCCAATTCATGGCTTGGCGCAACCCGCCTGCAGGTCGGCGCCACCTGTCTCGGCCGGGCCGAGCGGGCGCTTGGCCATGCCGTCGAATACGCCGCGCAGCGTCAGCAGTTCGGCCAGCAGATCGGCAAGTTCCAGGGCGTTTCATTCAAGCTTGCCGATATGGCGACCGAACTGAAGGCGGCCGACCTGATGGTGTTCGAAGCCGGCTGGAAGTACGATCAGGGCACCGTCACCGACCAGGACATGGCCATGGCCAAGTTGAAGGCCACCGAAATGCTTGCCTTCGTCGCCGACGAGGCGATCCAGATCCATGGCGGCATGGGGCTGATGGACGATCTGCCGCTGGAGCGCATCTGGCGCGACGCCCGCGTCGAGCGCATCTGGGAAGGCACGTCGGAAATCCAGCGCCACATTATTTCACGGGCGCTGCTGCGCTCGTTCGGAGGCTAGAGCATGATCCCGAAAAGTGGAATCCGGTTTTCGGGTAAAGATCATGCTCAAACGAAAAGATGATAATGCACAGGCTTGAACGTCTTCTGCGCCCGAAATCGATCGCCGTCTTCGGCGGCGCGCAGGCGGCTGCCGTCGTCGCGCAGTCGATCAAGATGGGCTTTGCCGGCGAGATCTGGCCGGTGCACCCGACCAAGGAGGAGGTCGCCGGCCGCAAGGCCTATCGCTCGGTGGCCGACCTGCCTGCAGCGCCGGACGCTGCCTTTGTCGGCGTCAACCGGCATTTGACCATAGAAGTGGTCAGGGCGCTGGCCGAACGCGGCGCTGGCGGTGCCGTCTGCTTTGCCGCCGGCTTTCTCGAGACCGAGGCTTATGACGAGCATGGCGAGCGATTGCAGGCGGAACTGGTCGCCGCGGCGGGCCAGATGCCGATCATCGGGCCGAACTGCTACGGCCTGATCAATTATGCCGACGGCGCGCTTTTATGGCCCGACCAGCATGGCGGCATCAGGCTGGCCGAGGGTGGCCGCGGCGTCGCCATCATCACGCAGTCGTCGAACATCGCCATCAACATGACCATGCAGAAGCGCGGCCTGCCGATCGCCTTTCTGATGACTGCCGGCAACCAGGCACAGACCGGCCTTTCCGAAATGGCACTCGGCCTGATCGAAGACGATCGGGTCACTTCGCTCGGCCTGCATATCGAGGCCTTCGATTCGGTAGCCGGCTTCGAAAGGCTGGCCGCCCGGGCGCGAGAACTGAAGAAACCGATCATCGCCATGAAGGTTGGCCGCTCCGAGCAGGCGCGGCAAGCGACGGTGTCGCATACCGCGTCGCTGGCCGGCTCGGACGCTGCCTCTGGCGCCTTCCTGAAGCGGCTCGGCATCGCCCGCGTCGATTCCATCCCTGCCTTCATCGAGGCGCTCAAGCTGCTGCACGTGACCGGTCCCCTGCCCGGCTATCGGCTGTCGTCGATGAGCTGTTCGGGCGGCGAAGCGTCTGTCATGGCCGACAGCGCCGAAGGCCGCTGGGTCAATTTCCCGGCGCTGACCGACACCCACCGCGCCCACGTCAAATCGACGCTCGGGCCGCTGGTCGCGGTGGCCAACCCGCTCGACTACCACACCTTCATCTGGAACAACGAGCCGGCGATGACCGCCACCTTCACCGCCATGGTGTCGGGCGGCTTCGACCTCAACATGCTGGTGCTCGATTTCCCGCGCCCCGACCGCTGCTCCGACACCGACTGGTGGACGACGCTGCGCGCCTTCGAATCGGCGCTGAAGACCAACAACGCGCAGGGCGCGATCGTCTCCTCGCTGCCGGAGAACCTGCCCGAGGAATACACCGCCGGGCTGATGGCACGCGGCATGGTGCCGTTGTTCGGCATTGCCGAGGCCATGGACGCCGCCCAGGCGGCCGCCTTCATCGGCTGGGCATGGCGCGAGCCGCAGGCGCAGCCGATCGACACCTCCGCTTCCGGGGCGCCGGCCGGCGGTCATTTCACGCCTGATGAGGCCGAAGCGAAAGCGCGGCTGATCGAGGCCGGGCTCCCCGTGCCGAGGGGCGAAAGCGCCGGCAATGCTGTCGAGGCGGTGATCTCCTCGATGGCGCTCGGTTTTCCGGTGGCGCTGAAGGCTCTGGGAGTCACCCACAAATCCGAGCTCGGCGCGGTGCGGCTCAACCTCAGGGATGCCGAATCCGTCAGCACCGCCGCCCATGATCTCGAGGCGCTCGGCACCGGCCTCTATGTCGAGCGCATGGTGCGCGACGGTGTCGCCGAACTGCTCGTCGGCTTCACCCGTGATCCGATGTTCGGCGCGGTGATGACGCTGGGCACCGGCGGCGTGCTGGTCGAGCTGCTGCGCGACAGCGTCACGCTGATGCTGCCGGCGACCCGCGACGACATCGAGGCGGCATTGCGCGGGCTCAAACTGTTCCCGCTGCTCGAAGGCTATCGTGGCCGGCCCAAGGCCGATCTCGCGGCGGCCATCGACGCGATATCAGGCATCGCCGCCTTCGTGCAGCAAAATGCCGGCGAGATCGAGGAGCTCGACATCAATCCGCTGATCGTCTGCGCGCAAGGCAAAGGCGCCTGGATCGCCGACGCGCTGCTGGTGCTTGGAGAAAACAAGAATGTCTGACGTCATCACCACCCGCCGCGAGGGCACGATCCTCGAAGTCGTGCTCGATCGGCCCAAGGCCAATGCCATCGACCTGACAACGTCGCGGCTGATGGGCGAGACGTTCAAGGCGTTCCGCGACGATCCGGATCTGCGAGTCGCCATCGTCAAGACCGCCGGCGACAAGTTCTTCTGCGCCGGCTGGGACCTGAAGGCCGCGGCCGACGGCGATGCGGTCGACGGCGACTACGGCGTCGGCGGTTTCGGCGGGCTGCAGGAACTGCGCGATCTCAACAAGCCGGTCATCGCCTGCGTCAACGGCATGGCGGTCGGCGGCGGCTTCGAGCTGGCGCTGTCCTGCGACCTCATCTACGCGTCGGATCACTCCTCCTTTGCGCTGCCGGAAATCCGCGCCGGCACGCTGGCCGACGCAGCGACGATCAAGCTGCCGAAGCGCATTCCCTATCATGTCGCCATGGACCTTTTGCTCACCGGCCGCTGGATGGATGTCGCCGAGGCGCATCGCTGGGGCCTGGTCAACGAGGTGCTGCCCAAGGAGAAGCTCGAGGACCGCGTCTGGGAGATCGCCCGGCTGCTGGCCAGCGGCCCACCGCTGGTCTTTGCCGCGATCAAGGAGACGGCGCGGGTCGCCGAAGCGCTCACCTTCCAGGACGCGATGAACCGGGTGACGCGCCGCCAATTGGCGACAGTTGACGCTCTGTACGGCTCGGAGGACAATCTCGAGGGCTTTCGCGCCTTTGCCGAAAAGCGCGACCCGGTGTGGAAGGGGAAGTGATACTGTGGAGATGATGGCGATCCGGCCCACCCCCCTCTGCCCTGCCGGGCATCTCCCCCGCAAGGGGGGAGATTGGCAGCTTCGGCCTTGCAGCCCATCTTGCAGCGTTGAAGATTGGCGAAAACCGAAGCGACATCCGATCTCCCCCCTTGCGGGGGAGATGTCCGGCAGGACAGAGGGGGGTGCTCAGGCTCAACCTTGGCAGCCCATCCAGCGCCCATGACCGACTACAAAAAACTCATCGACGCCGAGACCTGGGCCTTCATCGAACGGACCAATTCCTACTATCCGCCTGATGCGATCCACTACACGATCGACCAGCAGCGCGACATCTACGACCGCATGTGCCGTGAGTTCTCTGCCGGCCACCCAGACAACGTTACGGCGGAAACCACCGCCATTGCCACGCCTTCGCACCCAATCCCGATTCGCATCTACCGCACACCCGCGCCGGAAGCTGCGGCGATGGTGCTTTATTTCCATGGCGGCGGTTTTATCCTCGGCGGGCTCGACAGCCATGACGACCTTTGTGCCGAGCTTTGCAGCCGCACCGGCTATGAGGTGGTTTCGGTCGACTACCGGCTTGCGCCGGAACATCTGCATCCGGCCGGATTCGACGATGCCATCAGCGCCTTCGAATGGGCGGCGACGACCTACAAGCGCCCGATCCTGCTTTGCGGCGACAGCGCCGGCGGCAATCTTGCCGCCGCGGTCAGCCATGCGACGCGCGGCCATGCACGAAGGCCGATCGGCCAGGTGCTGATCTATCCCGGCCTCGGCGGCGACCGCTCGCAAGGCTCTTATGTGACCCATGCCGAGGCGCCGATGCTGACGGTCCGCGACCTCGATTTCTACACGAATATCAGGACCGGTGGCGAAGACCGCACCGGCGATCTCACGCTGTCGCCGCTGGCCGATGCCGATTTTGCCAATCTGCCGCCGACGGTGCTGATCACCGCCCAATGCGACCCGCTGTCGTCGGACGGCGAGGCCTATCGCGACCGCGTCGTCGCGGCAGACGGCCACGCCTACTGGTTCGAAGAGCCGGGGTTGGTGCATGGTTATCTCAGAGCCCGGCACACGGTCGGTCGTGCGCGCTCGAGCTTTACCCGGATTGTCGATGCGGTGTCGGCTCTGGGGCGGGGCGAATGGATCTGGTGAGGGTCCTACCCCACTGCCCGCGACGCCGCCCGGCCGGCGCTGCGGCCTGAAAAAATGCAGCCGCCAAGAAACGTCCCTTCCAGCGCCGCATAGCCATGCATGCCGCCGCCGCCGAAACCGGCGGCTTCGCCGACCGCGTACAATCCCTCAACCGGCTGGCCATTGGTACCCAGGACGCGGCTGTCGAGATCGGTCTGCAAGCCGCCCAGCGTCTTGCGGGTCAGGATGTTGAGCCTGACCGCGATCAGCGGCCCATTGGCAGGATCGAGCATCTTGTGCGGCTTAGCCGTGCGGATCAGCCGGTCGCCGAGATAGGCGCGGGCGCCGCGCAAGGCGGTGATCTGCATATCCTTGGAGAACGGATTGTCGAGCTGCCGGTCGCGGGCGCGGATCTCGCGCTCGACCTGCCCCAGTTCGAGCAGCGGCTCGCCGCCGACAAGCGCGTTCATGCGGGCGACCAACGCCGGCAGATCAGGTTCGACGATGAAATCCTCGCCCTTCTCCATGAACGCCTTCACCGGACCGGGAACGCCCGATGTGGCGCGGCCAAGCACCTGGCGCCAGCTTTTTCCGGTGAGGTCGGGGTTCTGCTCGGAGCCCGACAACGCGAACTCCTTCTGGATGATCTTTTTGGTCAAGACGAACCAGGAATAGTCGAAGCCGGTGCTCATGATGTGGCTGAGCGTGCCTAGCGTGTCGAAGCCGGGATAGAGCGGCACGGGCAGGCGCTTGCCGCGGGCATCGAGCCACAGCGACGACGGGCCGGGCAGGATGCGGATTGCATGGTCGGTCCAGAGCGGCGCCCAGTTCCTGATGCCTTCGACATAGTGCCACATGCGGTCACGGTTGATGATGCTGCCGCCGGCCTGTTCGGTGATCGCCAGCATGCGGCCGTCGACATGATCGGGAACGCCGGTGATCATGCGCCTGGGCGGCGTGCCGAGCCGCTGCGGCCAGTTTTTGCGGACAAGCTCGGGATTGCCGCCGATGCCGCCGGAGGCGACGATGACCGCTTGCGCCTTGAGTTCGAAGTCGCCGGCGATGTCACGCGAACTCCTGCGGCCGCGCTCGACATCGCTCGGCTCAAGCATGTCGCCGCGCACGCCATTCACGACGGCGCCTGTCCGCGTCAACTCGTTGACCCGGTGGCGGAATTTGAAGCGGATCAGCCCGCTATTCTCGGCCTCGCGCACGCGCCGTACGAATGGGTCGAGCACGCCCGGCCCGGTGCCCCAGGTGACGTGAAAGCGCGGCACCGAATTGCCGTGGCCGACGGCGTTACCGCCGCCGCGCTCGGCCCAGCCGACCACGGGAAAGAACTTTAGGCCGCGCTGCATCAGCCAGGAGCGCTTCTCGCCGGCGGCGAAACCGACATAGGCTTCGGCCCAGCGGCGCGGCCAAAAATCTTCCGCACGGTCGAAGGCGGCGGTGCCCAGCCAGTCCTCGAGCGCCAGGTCGTACGAATCGCGGATGCGCATGCGCCGCTGTTCGGGCGAATCGACGAGGAAGATGCCGTCAAGCGACCAGAACGCCTGGCCGCCGAGCGACTGTTCAGGCTCCTGGTCGACAAGGATGGTCTTCTTGCCGGCCTCGGCCAGTTCGGCCGCGGCGACGAGCCCGGCAAGGCCGGCGCCGACAATGATCACATCCGCATTATCAGCCATTCTCTCCCCCCGGCCCCTCCCGCCGGCTCCACGACTTGTCAGACCGTCTCCCAGCCTTCCTTCTCGCCGGCGCGGAAGATGGCGTCGATGACCTTCTGGTTGAGCACGGACTCTTCCAGCGTGAAGACGCGGTCGGTGCCGCCCTGTGCCGCCCGCGCGAAGGCCTCGACCTCCAGCCGGTACTGCTGCATGCCGGGGAAGCGGAACACTTGCGCCTCTGAGTGGTTCTGGTTGTGCAGCTCGATGCGATGGTGGTCGTAGATCCCGGCGTTGAACGGCGAAAGCACCTCGATGAAGCCCTTCTCGCCGTGGAACACCATCACTTGCCGCGCCGCCATCTGCGTCGACAGATAGAACGACAATTCGAAGTCGCCGAAATCGGCGCGGATCGAGGAGTAGATGTCGGTGCCAAATTTCTTGTCGCGCTCGATCGTCGCCTGGACGCGCAGCGGCTCCTTGCTGGTCGAAAAGCGCGTCGACACCGTCGGATAGACGCCGATGTCGGGCAGCGCGCCGCCGCCGAGGTCGAGCTGGTTGCGCATGTTCTTGGGGTCGACATTGTAGTAGGAGAACGCGCCCTGGACATGGCGCAGCCGGCCGATGGCGCCGTTGGCGATCAACTCGCGCACCTTGATCCATTGCGGGTGGTAGACGACCATGAAGGCTTCGCAGACCAGCACGTTTTTGGCGTCGCGCAGCTTGATCAGCGGCGGAATGTTCCTGGCGTCGAGCGCCAGCGGCTTTTCGACCAGAACATGCTTGCCAGCCTCGATCGCCTTGGCGGTCCATTCGACATGCTGCGCCGTCGGCAGCGGGATGTAGACGCCGTCGACGTCCCGGGATGCAAGCAGCTCGTCGTAGGATCCGAAGGCATGGGGGGCGCCGAAACGATCGGCCAGGGCACGGGCTTTCGACAGGTCGCGGCTGGCGATCGCCGACAACACGCCGTTCTCCGCCTCGACCATTGCAGGCAAAAGATGCTCGCGGCCGATCTTGGCCGTCGACAAAACACCCCATCGGAACATCAGGCTTCTCCCTCACGATTGCAGGAATGGAGGTTTGCCCGAAATCGGCGAAAAAGCCAATGCGGGAGCGTGGCGGTGAACAAGGCGATCAACTGGGGTTTGTCGGGACGCCGGCGCTGCCCCTGCGGAACCTGGGTTCCTCGCCCCACGAAGTGGGGAGAGGTGGCCCGGCGAAGCCGGGACGGAGAGGGGCCTTCGCGACGGCTGGAATTCGCTGTTTGAGCGCGCCTTTTGAGTTTGCATTACGATCAGTCTCGCGCCCTGCCCTTGCAGGATTCTGGCTTGGCGACCGTCGTCCCCCTCTCCGTCCCGGCTTCGCCGGGCCACCCTCTCCCCCGCTTTGCGGGGGCGAGGAACCCAGGTCCTGCAAAGGCTAGCCCCTTCTACCTGTAAGCGTCATGTCGAAGTCGACGACGTTCGAATAGATCGGCGTGCCAACATCCATGCCGTAGCGCGACCGCAGCACCTTGCCGGTGACATGGAATCTGATCGTGCCCGCCTTGAGGCCGGCGAGCTCAGCCGTGAACTTTTCCGAAAAAGTCTTGCCGCGCGCAGTCAGCCGACCGGTGACGACGGCTGACGTCTCGCCGATGCGTCTCACGCTGGTCGAGCGGAACTGGATTTCCGGGTTGTTGGCGGCGTCGAACACCGCGTCGGAGCGAAGGAAGGCGTCGACGCGACCCTGGCCGGTGCCGACGCTTTCGGGAAAGATGGTTATATTGACCTGGGAGCGCCCGACATTGCTGTTGTCGATGCGGATGCTGCCCTTGAAGCGGGCGAAGGCGCCGGCGAGCCCGCCGCCGCCGGCCTTGCCGACGGAGAAACGGATGCTGGAGCCGGCCGGGCTGATCGTGTAGCTGCCGGCGGCGTCGCTGAGCGCTATCGCCGCGAAAGCAGGCATGGCAAGGCAAGCGACGACCGCCACAAATCCGAAGATGCGTGCAACCATGGGTGTGACCCTTGTTGGAGGCAACGCTTTATTAGCGCCCTCACCCCATCAACGAACGAGCCGCCTGCTCTATTCCGCTTTGTGATCCGACGAAGGCGTGATCATGCGCGTCAGCACCGCGTCCTTCAGCCAGAAATGATGGCGCAGCGCCGCGGCGAAATGCAAGGCGACAAGCCCAATGCCGGCATAGGCAAGATACCAATGCGCCGAGGTCCAGAAGCTTTCCGCCGGGTCCGATTCCGCGAGTGGCAGGTCCGGCATGACGAACAGGTTGAACGGCACGCTCGGGATCTCCAGCATCGACACCGACACCAGCGCCCAGCCCGACAGAGGCAGCGCAAGCTGAAACACGTAGAGCGCAAAATGGACGAGCGGCGCCACGCGGCGCTCTAAAGGCCCGACCGAGCGCGGCAGCGCCGGCGCTGCGTTGCCGAGACGCCAGGCGATGCGCAGGATCACCAGCCCGAGCAGCAGAAAGCCGAAGGATTTGTGCAGCTGGATCAGTTCGAAGGCGGTGCGCTGGCTGGACAGCCGCACCATGACGAAGCCGAGCACGAACTGGCCAATGAAGATCGCGGCGATCAGCCAATGAAGGACGATTGCCGCCCAGCCATAGCGGGTCGAGTCGTTTGTGATCAATACGGGCATGGCCAGCAAACGATCGCGGCCCCGGCTTTCTTCCACTGCCGACAGTCTATCCCGCCGTCTTGAAGAAATCGATAAAGGCTCGCAGCGCCGGACAAGGTGATCGTCAAGCGCTACACTGAAGAGCTGCTGGCGCTGGTCAATGGATAACAGCGGGCTAAGAAACAGTTGAAAAGGGGCGCTACCCCTTTCAAGCGCAGCAATGCAGAATGATTACGAGACGTTGGCGCGAAACGCCCCCCTCTGTCCTGCCGGACATCTCCCCCTCAAGTGGGGAGATTGGCAGCTCCATAGTTGTGCTCAGTCGCAGGACTTTTAGTGGTCGAAGGTGGAGGAGAGCCGATCTCCCCCCTTGAGGGGGAGATGTCCGGCAGGACAGAGGGGGGCGCTGTCCCGCCAACTTCTGCGGAGAACATTCAGTTCACACGGCACAACAGTGATCGCCAAGTGCCCGCAACCCCTTACGCTCTCAGCACACCACCGGTCTGCTTATGCACATTCTCGACGATGCGCTTTGCCAGCGCCTCGAAATCTTCGTCGGTCAGCGTCTTTTCGACCGGCTGGATCGACACTTCGATGGCGATCGATTTCTTGGCAGCACCCAGCGCAGCCCCTTCGAACACATCGAATACCGAGACGTTGGTGATCAGCTTCCTGTCGGCGGCAAGGGCTGCGCGGGTCAGCGTGCCAGCTTCGACCGTCTTGTCGACGACGAAGGCAAAATCGCGCTTGACCGCCTGGAAGGCGGACAGTTCCAGTCTCGGTTTTGTCCGCGTCGGCTTTGCCTTCGGCTCGGGCACGGCATCGATGAACACTTCGAAGCCGCAGAGCGGCCCGGAGACGTCCAGTTCCTCCAGCGTCTTCGGATGGAATTCGCCGAACGTGCCGAGAACGACCTTCGGCCCGAGCTTGATCGTGCCGGAGCGGCCGGGATGATACCAGGCCGGGCCGCCGGCCTCGATCTGCAGCCGCTCGACCGGCGCGCCGCAGGCTTCAAGTGCTGCGATCGCATCGGCCTTGGCGTCGAACACGCCGACCGGACCGGCATTGCCGCCCCAGTGGCGGCCGGAGCCTTCGAGCTTGGCCGTGCCGCGCCGCACGCCGGCGGCGACGCGCCGCTGCTGGTCGGCCGCATCGCCCTCGTAGGTGCCGGACACTTCGAACAGCGCGACATCGCCGATGCCCTTGTCGGCATTGCGCTGCGCGGCGGCGATCAGGCCCGGCAGCAGCGACGGCCGCATGTCGGACATGTCGGCGGCGATCGGATTGGCGAGCTTGAGTGCGGTCCGGCCGCCGCCGAACAGTTCGGCATGTTTTGCCGGAATGAACGACCAGGTGACTGCCTCCATCATGCCGCGCACCGCCAGCGCCCGTTTGGCGGCGCGGGTGCGGACCTGCAGCACAGTCAGGATCTTGGCGTTGACGGCATCATGCGCGCCGAGCGGCTGCGGGGCGATGTTGTCGACGCCATGGATGCGCATGACCTCCTCGACCAGATCGGCCTTGCCGTCGACATCCGGCCGCCAGGACGGAACCGCCACATTGACGACATCGCCCGCGCCTTCCGGCTTGAAGCCGAGACGGACAAGAATGGCGAGACTCTCGTCCCTGGGCACCTCGATGCCGATCAGCCGCCTCACTTCCGACAGCGGGAAGGAAACGATCTTCGGCGTGTGACCGGCATAGCCGACGACTTCGGTTTCGGTCGGCGTGCCGCCGCAGAAATCCAGCACCAGCTTGGTCGCCAGTTCCACGCCGGGCACCATGAATTCAGGATCGACGCCGCGCTCGAAGCGGTAGCGCGCATCACTGATGATGCCGAGCGTCCTGCCGGTGCGGGCAGTGGTGATCGGATCCCACAGCGCGGATTCGATCAGCACGTCGGTGGTGTTCTCGTCGCAGCCCGAATGCTCGCCGCCCATGATGCCGGCGATCGATTCGACGCCGTCCTGGTCTGCTATCACGCACATGTCAGGCGTCAGCGTGTATTCGCGGCCGTCAAGCGCCAGCACCTTTTCACCGTCGCGCGCCCGGCGCACGGTAAGGTTGCCGGCGACCTTGTTCGCATCGAACACATGCAAGGGGCGGCCGCGATCGAAGGTGACGAAATTGGTGATGTCGACCAGCGCGCTGATCGGCCGAAGCCCAATGGCGATCAGCCGCTGCTGCAGCCATTTCGGCGATGGCCCGTTGTTCACGCCTTTCACCAGTCTCAGGGCGAAGCCGGGGCAGAGCTCAGGGGCTTCGATCGTCACCTTCACCGGGCACATGCCACTGCCGGCATGCGGCATGATCGCGCCGCCGACGAGGCGGCCGAGCCCGCTCGCCGCCAGATCGCGGGCAATGCCGTAGACGCTGGTCGCGTCCGGACGGTTCGGCGTCAAATTGATCTCTATGACCGGATCGTCGAGATGGGCGTAAGCGGCGAAGCTGGTGCCGACCGGGGCATCGGCCGGCAGATCGATTATGCCGTCATGCTCTTCGGAAAGCTCGAGCTCGCGTTCGGAGCACATCATGCCGAGGCTTTCGACGCCCCTGATCTTGCCGACCGTCAGCGTCACATCGATGCCCGGAATATAAGTGCCGGGTGCTGCAAAGGCGCCGACCAGGCCCGCGCGGGCGTTCGGCGCTCCACATACTACCTGCACGGGGGCCTTGCCGTCGCCGGTATCGACCGTCAGCACGCGCAGCCGGTCGGCATCGGGATGCTGCTCCGCCGTCAGCACCCTGGCGATGACGAAGGGTTTTAGGCTCGATCTGTCGTCGACATGCTCGACTTCGAGGCCGATCGAGGTCAGCCGCTCGACGATCTCGTTGAGCGAGGCGTCGGTCTCGAGGTGGTCCTTGAGCCAGGAGAGGGTGAATTTCATGACTGTGTTCCGTCTGATGGTCTGGGCACGCTGGTCTTCAAATGGCGTGGCAAGTCGTCCGGCATGTGCAGGAAGGGCAGTTGCTCGCGCACATGGGCGTGGTGCGTCGGCTTGAAATAGGCCGGCATGTCCATGGCGCCGAGCATGATATAGATGTGGTCGGCCAGCCGCTCGTCGACATAGGCGATCGGCGAGCCGCAGATGCCGCAAAAGGAGCGCGTCACCGGCCCGTTCTGGAACATTTTCAGCGCCTTGCCGGTGAAGGCGACCTGCTCGGTGATGAAGCCGACGAATGCCGATACCGGCGCGCCGCTGGCCCGCCGGCAATCGCCGCAATGGCAATAGCTGATATGGTGCGGTTCGGCCGAAGCCTCGAACCGCACGGCGCCGCAGCGGCAGCCGCCGGTATGGGCCGCTGTCATGCGCTCAAGCCTGCGAACAGCGTAGGCATGTCGAGCGGCCGGAAACCGTAATGCGACAGCCAGCGCACATCGGCGTCGAAGAAGGCGCGCAGATCCGGCATGCCGTATTTCAGCATGGCGATGCGATCTATGCCCATGCCCCAGGCAAAGCCCTGGCATTCGTCGGGATCGAGCCCGCCATATCTCAGCACATTGGGGTGGACCATGCCGCAGCCGAGGATCTCCATCCAGTCGGAGCCTTCGCCGAAGCGCACCTCGCCCGGCCGCGAACGGTCGCACTGGATGTCGACCTCCATGCTGGGTTCGGTGAACGGGAAGAAGCTCGGCCGGAAGCGCATCTTGACTTGGCGTACCTCGAAGAAGGCCTTGCAGAACTCCTCCAGCACCCATTTCATGTTGGCGACGTTGGCTGATCTGTCGATCACCAGCCCTTCGACCTGATGGAACATCGGCGAGTGCGTGGCATCGGAATCCTGGCGGTAGGTTTTTCCGGGAATGACGATGCGGATCGGCGGCTTCTGCACCTCCATGGTGCGGATCTGCACCGGCGAGGTGTGGGTGCGCAAAAGCTTGCGCTCGCCCTTCTCGTCCGGCTGGAAAAAGAAGGTGTCATGCATCTCGCGCGCCGGATGGCCTTCCGGGAAGTTCAGCGCGGTGAAATTGTAGTAATCGGTCTCGATATCAGGACCTTCGGCGATGGCAAAGCCGAGGTCGCCGAAGATCGCGGCAATCTCGTCGCTGACCTGGCTGATCGGATGGATGCGGCCGCGCTCAGCCGGCGATTGCCGCACCGGCAGCGTGACGTCGACCTTTTCCGCCGCGAGCCGTGCCGCGATCGCTGCGTCCTTGAGCTCGGCCCGGCGCGCGGTAAGCGCCTCGGTGATGCGGTTCTTGAGACCGTTGATCGCCGGGCCTTTTATCTGGCGCTCTTCTGCACTCATCGAGCCGAGCATCTTCAGCATTTCGGAGACCGAGCCCTTCTTGCCGAGCGCTGAAACGCGCACGGCTTCGATCGCCTGCTCGTCGGCGGCCGACGCAATGTCGCTCATCAGGGAATTTTCGAGAGTTTCCATGTCACTCATGTTTCAGACTCGATTGAAGGCAAAGAAAAACCCGCGCCAGCCGTGCCAGCGCGGGTTTCCCAAATCAAGTGTCGATGTGCTTGGGAAGGCGCTGGTTAGGCTACAGCGCTTTCAAAAGCGTTCGGCGTGGTGTTCTTGAGGTACTCGAGCGCGACCTTGGCCTTGGCCACAAGGGCGGCAAATGCCTGCGGCTCGTGGATGGCCATGTCCGACAGGACCTTGCGATCGATCTCGATGCCGGCCTTGTTAAGACCGTCGATGAACCGGCCATAGGTCAGGCCATGCTCGTGGGTCGCGGCATTGATGCGCTGGATCCATAGAGCGCGGAACGAACGCTTGCGGTTCTTGCGGTCGCGGTAGGCATACTGCAGCGACTTTTCCACCGCCTGCTTGGCGATGCGAATGGTGTTCTTGCGGCGGCCGTAGAAACCCTTGGCGGCTTTCAGGACCTTTTTGTGCTTGGCGTGCGAGGTGACGCCTCTTTTTACGCGTGCCATGTCATGATCTCCTTAAAAGCAATTCCAGGAAAAGTGCTCAGCGGTTTTCCGTTCGGAATTGCGTAAAACAAATGCGTGTCCAGACCGAATGCCTTAGAGGCCGTTCGGCAGAAAATTCTTGATGACCTTCTTGCCATCCGGTTCAGCCAGAACCATCGTGCCGCGGGCATTTCGAATGAACTTGTTGGAACGCTTGATCATGCCGTGACGCTTGCCGGCCGCAGCCGACAGGACTTTACCCGTACCTGTGATCTTGAACCGCTTCTTGGCGGCTGACTTGGTCTTCATCTTGGGCATTTTGCTACTCCGTTTATGTGCGCATCATCGCGCTTTTTGTTCGCTTCAGGCCGACCAAAGCCCGAAAAGCAAATGAAACCGCCACGGCATGCCCTGCCGGGCGGTTTTTGGGAACGGCGGTGCTATACGTCAAAGCGGGGCGGCGCGCAACACCCAGTGCTCAGCAACATCTTGTGCCTATGGGAAACGGAACAGCACCGGCAGTAGGCCCGATTGCTGGGCGCCGTCGATCGATTCGAAAAACGGCATAGCGACGAGGAACACCAGTCCGTCCAGCAGGGTCGTCCACAGCAGGCGCGGCTTGAAGCTGCCGGTGTCGCCTTCCTGATACAGCGAAAGCTTCGGGAAGAAGCGCGGCACTCGCGCCATATAGGCCTGGAATGGCGTTCCGAAGGCCTCCTTCAGGAACGTCTCTTCGCGCAGGATGACGACATGAAAGGCGGCGGCGCAAATCACCGCGAAGCCGATCGCCGCAGTGATCGAGCCCATCTGCGCGCCGACGCCGGCGGCAGCTATCGAGGAGAAGAGATAGAGCGGATTGCGGGTGATCGAATAGGGTCCGCCGGTAACCACCTCGGAGGATTTGCGTCCGCCGATATAGAGCGTCGACCACAAGCGCCCGACAATGCCGAGAAAGATCAGCAGGACGCCGACCATTTCGATTGTTTCGTGCGGCACGCTTTCGGGAGGAAAAGCAGACTGGCCAAACAGCAGCGCTGCGAACATGACGACCACGAGGGCGGCAAGCACCATCCTGCGCGCGTGCTGATATCTGCCCAGCGCACGCCTGGCCTGCGCTTGTTCGGCCCGCGCCGATTTAACTTCATTGAGCATTTCGGGAATCCGATTGTCGAGGAACTTGCCAGCGACCGCAGCGTCTGGCCAAGAAATCAGGCCCGCCGGTCGCCGGGACGCCTCTGCAAGTTGATTGAGGCGTATTTAATGCATGTCGCCTCTTTGCCGGCATCCGCAGCTCAATACAGCCAGAAAAGGATGGGAATTACACCGTGTTCCTGTCCGGACTCGATGAGTTCGAAAAACGGTATGGAAGCCACGAACATCAAGCCGTCGCGCAGCGTGTGATTGAAAATGCGCGGCGTGAAGGTGACTTCGGCCTGATCGCGATAAAGCCGGGGATTGGGAAAAAACCGCGGCACCCGGGCAATGTAGTCCTGGTACGGCGCCCCGAGCACGGTCGTCAAATGCCGTTCCTCGCGCAACGTGACGATGTGGAACGCGGCCGCGCACAAGACCGCCGACGCCACCGAGACGATCACGCTGCCGGTCTGGGCGCCGATGCCGCCGGCCGCTACGGTGGAGAAAAAATACAGCGGGTTGCGCATCACCGAATATGGGCCGGTAGCAACCAGTTCGGCCGATTTGCGGCCGCCGATATAGAGGATCGACCAGAGCCGGCCGCCGATCCCGATCAGTATCAGGGCGATGCCGTACTGCCCCTCTATGCGTTCGTGGCCCAGTTCATCGTGCGTGGAGCCGCCGAAGATCAGCAAAGCGCAAAAAGCACCGATCAGCAGCGCCAGCAGGACGCGCCGGCGCCGCTGATAGCGGCCCATTTCGTCGAACGATCTTTCAATCGGAGAACGTGCCGCAGCGGCCATGGACAATCCTTTCGCCGCGAGGACCGGCAACCGGCAACCTTGTCGATGCAACTTGCGGAGAAATCATGGCGAAGACAAAACAAACAAAAGGCCGCCGAAGCGGCCTTTGCTTTGACGGGACCGCTTTAGCGGAATCGCTTTAGCGGGGCGCCAGCACCATCATCATCTGGCGGCCTTCGAGCTTCGGTTCAGCTTCGACTTTGGCGATGGGTGCAACTTCCTCGCGAACCTTGTTCAGAAGCTGCATGCCGAGTTCCATATGCGCCATCTCGCGGCCGCGAAAGCGCAATGTCAGCTTGACCTTGTCACCTTCCTCGAAAAACCGCCGGACCGCTTTCATCTTGGTCTCATAGTCATGGCTGTCGATGTTCGGGCGCATCTTGATCTCTTTGATCTCGATGACCTTCTGGTTCTTGCGCGCCTCGGCCGCCTTCTTCTGGTTGGCGTATTTCAGCTTGCCGAGATCGAGAATTTTTACGACGGGCGGCACTGCGTTGGGCGATATCTCGACCAGATCGAGCCCAGCCTCTTCGGCGAGCAGCAATGCGTCGTTGATGGAGACATCGCCGTGGTTGTGGCCTTCGGCGTCGATAAGCTGGACCCGGGGAACCCGGATGTCACGGTTGGAGCGCGGGCCCTCCTTGGTGGGCGCCGTTGCTTTGAAAGGTCTGCGAATGGTCGTGGTCTCCTTGAGCCGTTTCGTTCGGGGTTTTCAATTTAGAATTGCGAACGCGCCAATGTGGTTAGCGCGCGGCCGGAGTCAATAGCACAGCGCTCACAGGAAATCACCTGTTCCCTGACTTCTGCCTGCGACTTCTGCCTGCACCAAACGAAGAAAGTTGCCGAGCACTTTTCGTTGAACCGTCCGCTGTGTCAAAAGACCTGTGTGAGGAGTGAGCCATGACCGCACCGGTTTTTCTCGACGTCGACGGAACCAGCATCGCTGTCAGGTGCGCTGCGGGTGCCGCGCCAGGCATTGTCTGGCTCGGCGGCTACAAGTCGGACATGCTGGGCACCAAGGCCGAGAAGCTGGCGGAATGGGCGAGCGGGCAAGGCCGGGCTTTCCTGCGCCACGACTATTCCGGTCATGGCGAATCAGGCGGCGCCTTTGCCGACGGCACGGTCTCGAACTGGCTTTCGCAAAGCCTCGCCGTCTTCCGCCATTTCACCCAAGGCAGGCAAATCCTGGTCGGCTCCTCGATGGGCGCATGGATCGCGCTGCGCATGGTCCAGGAATTGCGCCAGGAATTGCACAACCCAGGCGAGAACCGCATCGCCGGGCTGGTGCTTCTGGCGCCGGCGCCGGATTTCACCGCCGAGTTGGTCGAGCCGGCGCTGACCAAAGCGCAGAAGCGCGATCTTGCCAAAAAAGGCTTTTTCGAGGAGCCGTCGGAGTATTCGGCCGAGCCTTACATCTACACCCGAGCGCTGATCGAGGACGGTCGCAACAACCGGGTGCTGACCGGCCCGATCGACACCCACTGCCCGGTCCACATATTGCAGGGGCTGGCCGATGCCGACGTGCCGCCGAGCCATGCGCTGAAACTGGTCGGCCTGCTGCCGGCCGACGACGTTACGCTGTCGCTGATCCCCGACGGCGACCACCGCCTGTCGCGGCTTCAGGACCTCGACATGCTGGTGCGGGCGGTCGACGCCATGGTGCGGCAGGCAGGCTAGGACATGCGCATTTCCATTCCGGTATCCGCCTTCGTCGCAGCGATCGTCGGCTTCGGCGGCACGTTGGCCATCGTCATCGCCGCCGCCAAGGCGGTCGGCGCGACGCAGGTCGAAACCGCAAGTTGGGTGACCGCGATCTGCCTCGCCATGGCGATCGAGAGCCTGTGGCTGTCGTGGCGCACCAGGATGCCGGTCATCGCCGCATGGTCGACGCCGGGGGTGGCGCTGATCGCGGCATCGAGCGGCTTTTCGATCAACGAGGCCGTCGGCGCCTTCATCGTCACCGGGACTTTGCTGATTGCCACCGGCCTGTTCAGGCCCTTGACCAAGCTGATCGCCAGGATACCGGCCTCGGTCGCGTCGGGCATGCTCGCCGGCATCGTCGTCACCTTCGCCATCAATGCGGTGAAGGCCATTCCCGTCGACCCGTGGCTGATCCTGCCGCTGATCGCCGCCTTCTTTGTCATCCGCCTGTTCAATCCGGCGCTCTCGGTGCTGGCGGTGCTGATCGGCGGCGGCGCTGCCGCCTTCCTAACCGGCCGGGTCGGTGGTCTGCCGACCCCGGAACTTTCGACATTGACGCTGATTGCGCCGCAGTTCACCGTCACGGCGATCGTCGGCCTGGCGCTACCGCTTTATCTCGTCACTATGGCGTCGCAGAACCTGTCCGGCCTCGCCGTGCTGAGGGCGGCGGGCTACCACCCGGAACCCGGCCCGCTGATCGGCGTCACCGGTCTGCTTTCGCTGATGTCGGCGCCATTCGGGGCCTCGACCACCAATCTGGCGGCGATCTCGGCGGCGATCTGCACCGGCCCCGACGTGCATCCCGATCCGGGCGAGCGCTGGAAGACCGGTCCCTTCTACGCGCTTGCCTATCTCGTCTTCGCCATTTTCGGCGCCTCGCTGGTGGCGATCTTTGCCGTGCTGCCGCAAAGCCTGATCGTGCTGGTCGCCGGACTGGCGCTGATGGCGCCGCTCGCCAACGCGCTGTCGATCGCCTTGAAGGAAGACGGCGAACGCATGGCCGCTACCGTCACCTTTGCCGTCACCGCTTCGGGGCTGACGCTGTTCGGCGTCGGTGCGGCGTTCTGGGGGCTGATTGCTGGCCTGGTCGTACTTTTCCTCGAAACGCTCAAAAAGCGATAATCATTTCAAACGCTTGTCCGGTTTTGGCCGACACTGTCTTGAATCGCCGTTTTTCTCATCCCATTTCGATTCCACGCAGCCGGGATTGGCTGTCTCCAACTGAAGGATTGGGAGAAAATGAACACATCTGCATTGATCCGTCCGGCCTGGACGCCGGCGACCATCGCTCTGATGGTGATCGGCTTCATGGTGTTCTGGCCGCTCGGCCTCGCCATGCTCGCCTACATCATCTGGGGCGACCGGCTTGACGGCTTCAAGCGCGACGTCAACCGCGCGACCGACGGCATCTTCGCCGGCTGCCGCCGCGGTTCCGACAAAGCGGCGCGCTGGGGCCACGGCTCCGCCCGCACTGGCAACGTCGCTTTCGACGACTGGCGCGAAAAAGAACTCGAGCGGCTCAATGAAGAGCGCCGCAAGCTCGACGAGATGCTGAGCGAGTTCGACGAATACGCCAGGGAATTGCGTCGCGCCAAGGACCAGGAAGAGTTCGACCGCTTCATGGCGAACCGCAACAAGTCGACGTCGCCCACAACCGGCGGTCACACAACTGGAGGTAGCAATTCCACGCCAGGCCTGCTTGACGAGTAAGGCGCTTGCCGTGACATAGATAATCAAAACGGCGTCGCGTCAGCGGCGCCGTTTCTTTTTTGTTCTATTCGTTTTCCTCGAATCACGTATCGTCCCGGCCATGTCATTCGGCTTCTTCCGCAACCTGACCAAACCCAGGCCCGCCCCCGTCGTGGAGCGGGAGCATTGTGTTGCCGGCCGCACGCTGCCGCTCAAGATCGTCGAGAGCGACCGGGCGCGGCGATTGACGCTGCGCATCGATTCCGGCGGCCGGGGCCTGCGCATCACCGTGCCACCGGGCCTGCGGCGAGGCGAGGTGGAAAAATTCCTTGACCGCCATCAGGACTGGCTGGAGCAGCGGCTGGCCAAGGTGCCCAACCGGCCGCAGGTGCGGCCCGGCATCAAGATACCGGTGCGCGGCGTGCCGCATCGCATCGTTCATGAGCCTTCGAAACGCGGGACGGTCACGCTGTCGCGCGACGAGCGCGGTCCGCTGATGATCGTGCATGGCGATCGCGTGCACCTGCCGCGCCGCATCGCCGATTTCCTCAAGCGCGAAGCCAAGCGTGAGATCGAGGCGCTGGTGGTCAAGCATACCGGGGCGGTCGGCAAGCGCGCCAAGGCAATCCGCTTCAAGGATACGTCGAGCCGCTGGGGCTCATGCACGTCGGACGGCAACCTGTCGTTCTCCTGGCGCATCCTGATGGCGCCGCGACCGGTCATAAACTACCTCGTCGCGCATGAGGTGGCACATCTCAAGGAGATGAACCACGGCCCGAAATTCTGGAAACTGTGCGAGCAACTCTGCCCCGACACCGAGCGCTGCAAGGACTGGCTCAAGCGCAATGGCGGCGCGCTGCAAGCGATCATGTTCGAGTAAGATAGTGAGTAGTGAGAGCACCACCGTCCACTATTTCACTATTTCACTATTTCACTATTTCACTATTCACTCAATCGTCATTCGCCGCGTTCAACTCCTCCGGCCGCAAGCCTTCGTCGGTTTGGCGCGGCCATGGCAGGAAGTCCTTCTTGAATGCGTCGTTGCTGAAATAGTCGAGCGCGCGGTGTGCCTCGGCGCCGTTAAAGGCGGCCTTATCCATCAGATGAGCGATGACCTCGCGGGCTTGCGCGACCTTCTGCCTGAGTTCTGCAACCGTCTTGTCCGTCATGGTTTGCTCCCGCCTTCATCCATCCATAGAAACTAGGGCTATTCCCAACGCCGGCAAACAGGATGCTTTTTCTCGACTCTTTTGCCGTTTCGTGCCAATCCCCGCGCCATGGCGCTCGACATCAAGATATGCGGATTGAAAACCGACAAGGCGTTGGCCGCGGCATTGGCCGGCGGCGCCAGCCATGTCGGCTTCATTTTCTTTGCCAAAAGCCCGCGCTATGTCGAGCCGGCGGAAGCCGGCCGCTTGCGCGAAGCGGCGACTGGCAAGGCCAGGGCGGTTGCGGTTACCGTCGACGCCGGCGACGCGTTGCTGGACGAAATCGTCGAAAAAATGCTGCCTGACATGCTGCAGCTGCATGGTTCGGAAACGCCCGAGCGGGTCGCCGAGATCAAGGCCCGCTATGGCCTGCCGGTGATGAAGGCGCTGCCGGTCAGCGAGGTTGCCGATCTGGAGCTGACAAGACCCTTCGTCGGCATTGCCGACCGTTTCCTGTTCGACGCCAAGCCGCCGAAGGGTTCGGAGCTGCCGGGCGGCAACGGCATTGCTTTCGACTGGCGCGTTCTGGCCGGCCTTGACGCAGGCGTCGATTACATGCTTTCCGGTGGGCTCAACGCCGCCAATATCGGCGATGCCTTTCGGCTTGCCAACCCGCCCGGATTAGACGTTTCCTCAGGCGTGGAAAGCGCGCCGGGTGTCAAGGATCCGGCGCTGATCGAACAGTTTTTCCGGGCCGTCAAGGCAGCGCGCGACAGCCGCGCCGCCTGACCGTGCTTCAAACCACAAGCTAGGAGATCGGCGATGAACAAGCCGGCGATACCCAATTCCTTCCGCACCGGACCCGACGAGCAGGGCATGTTCGGCATCTTCGGCGGTCGTTTCGTTGCCGAAACACTGATGCCGCTGATCCTCGACCTCGAGCGGCACTGGAACGAGGTCAAGGACGATCCGGATTTCAAGGCCGAACTGACTGACCTTTCGACCCACTATGCCGGGCGGCCGTCGAAGCTTTATTTCGCCGAAGGCCTGACCAGGCATCTTCGCGAAATTTCCTCGGCCAAGGGCCTCGGGGGCGGCGCGAAGGTCTATTTCAAGCGCGAGGATTTGAACCACACCGGCTCGCACAAGATCAACAACTGCCTCGGCCAGATCCTGCTGGCCAAGCGCATGGGCAAGAAGCGCATCATCGCCGAGACCGGCGCCGGCCAGCACGGCGTGGCGTCGGCCACCGTGGCGGCGCGTTTCGGCTTTCCCTGCGTCGTCTATATGGGCGCCACCGACGTCGCCCGGCAAAGCCCGAACGTCTTCCGCATGAAGCTGCTCGGCGCCGAGGTGCGGCCGGTGACCGCCGGCCACGGCACGTTGAAGGACGCCATGAACGAAGCTCTTCGGGATTGGGTGACCAATGTCGAGGATACCTATTACCTGATCGGCACGGCCGCCGGCCCGCACCCCTATCCGGAGCTGGTGCGCGACTTCCAGTCGGTGATCGGCATCGAGGCGCGCGCCCAGATCCTCGAGCAGGAAGGCCGGCTGCCGGACACGATCATCGCCGCCGTCGGCGGCGGCTCCAACGCCATCGGCCTTTTTCACCCGTTCCTCGACGACCGCAGCGTAAAGATCATCGGCATCGAGGCCGGTGGCCGCGGCCTCGACGGCATCGAGCATTGCGCCTCGATGAACGCCGGCGCGCCCGGCGTGCTGCACGGCAACCGCACCTATCTCCTGCAGAATGCCGACGGGCAGATCATGGACGGGCATTCGATCTCGGCCGGCCTCGACTATCCCGGCGTCGGGCCGGAGCATTCCTGGCTGCGCGACAGTGGCCGCGTCGACTATGTGCCTATTCTCGACGACGAGGCGCTGGAGGCGTTCCAGTTGACGACACGCGTCGAAGGCATCATTCCGGCGCTCGAATCTGCCCATGCTATCGCGCATGCGGTGAAAATCGTGCCGGCCATGGACAAGGACCAGATCGTCATCGTCAACCTGTCCGGTCGCGGCGACAAGGACGTGCATACGGTGGCCAATATGCTGGGCATGGAGATCTGATCATGACCACCCGCATCGACCGTCGCATGGCCAAGCTGAAGGCCGAGGGCCGCCCGGCACTCGTCACCTATTTCATGAGCGGCGACCCGGACTACGACACCGCTTTGTCGATCATGAAGGCGCTACCCAAGGCAGGCGCCGACATCATCGAAATGGGCATGCCGTTTTCCGATCCGATGGCCGACGGCCCGGCGATCCAGGCGGCCGGCCTGCGCGCGCTGAAAGGCGGCCAGACGCTGGTCAAGACGCTGCAGATGGCGTCGGAATTCCGCGCTGGCGACAATGAAACCCCGATCGTTTTGATGGGCTACTACAATCCGATCTACATCCACGGCGTCGACCGCTTCCTCAGCGACGCGCTGGCCAGCGGCATAGACGGGCTGATCGTCGTCGACCTGCCGCCGGAAATGGATGAGGAGCTGTGCATTCCGGCGCTGAGGGCCGGCATCAATTTCATCCGGCTGGCGACGCCGACCACCGACGACAAGCGCCTGCCCAAGGTGCTGCAGAACACCTCCGGCTTCGTCTATTACGTGTCGATGACCGGTATCACCGGCTCAGCACTTGCCGACACCGGCAAGGTGGCGGCGGCGGTCGGGCGCATCAAGGGCCATACCGACCTGCCGGTCTGCGTCGGCTTCGGCGTCAAGACCGCCGAGCAGGCGCGCATCATCGGAGCGTCGGCCGACGGCGTCGTCGTCGGCACTGCGATCGTCAATGCGGTCGCCAATGTTCTGGGGCCGAAGGGTGAAAAGACCGCCGACCCGGCCGAGGCGGTCGCCACGCTGGTCAGCGGGCTTTCGCAAGGCGTGCGCGCTGCCCGCCTTGCTGCCGCCGAATAGCAGTCCTACCTCTTCGTCAGGACAGGAGCCGAAGCGATGAACTGGATCACCAACTACGTTCGACCGAAGATCAATTCGATGCTCGGCCGGCGCACCGACATGCCTGAAAATCTCTGGATCAAGGATCCGGAGACCGGCGAGATGGTCTTCCACAAGGATCTGGAGCAGAACCAGTTCGTCATCCCGTCCTCCGGCCATCATATGAAGATCTCGGCCAAGGAGCGGCTGAGATTCTTCTTCGACGACGGCAAGTACGAGATGCTCGAAAACCCCAAGGTGGTGCAGGATCCGCTGAAATTCCGTGACGAGAAGCGCTACACCGACCGGCTGAAGGACGCCAAGGCCAAGACCGGGCTGGAGGACGCGATCATCAATGCGCTGGGCACCGTCGAAGGCCTGCCGGTGGTGGTGACCGTACAGGACTTCGCCTTCATGGGCGGCTCGCTCGGCATGGCCGCCGGCGACGCCATCGTTCGTGGCTTCGAGGTCGCAGTGCAACGCAAGCGGCCGCTGATCCTGTTCGCGGCCTCCGGCGGCGCCCGCATGCAGGAAGGCATCCTGTCGCTCATGCAATTGCCGAGAACCACGGTCGGCGTCGATCGGCTGAAGGAAGCCGGTCTTCCCTATATCGTCGTTCTGACCAACCCGACCACCGGCGGCGTCACTGCCTCCTACGCCATGCTGGGCGACGTGCACATCGCCGAGCCTGGCGCGCTGATCGGCTTTGCCGGGCCGCGCGTCATCGAGCAGACGATCAGGGAAAAGCTGCCCGACGGCTTTCAGCGGGCCGAGTATCTGATGGAGCACGGCATGGTCGACATGGTGGTGTCGCGGCTGGAGATGCGCCAGACCATCGCCAGACTCCTGAAAATGCTGCTCAAGCTGCCGGAAGAGGAAAAGCCGCTGGAACCGGAAATCCTGCCGCCGTTGGCGCTCCCGGCGGAAGCGCGCCCGCAAGCCTGACGCGACATCCGTCGTCGCGAACCGCGAATTGCGCGCCATCCGTGGCGCTGTAGCATCTTGATTTCACGCATGATTCCTTTGCGAATTTTCGATTTTCGGGGTCATGCGCTAGGATTCTGCCATGAACACGCTTGCCGCCAACCGCGAAATCGAAAGCCTGATGTCGCTTCATCCGAAGGGCTTCGATCTTTCGCTCGACCGCATTTCGCGGCTGCTGGAGCGGCTTGGCAATCCGCAGGACCATCTGCCGCCGGTCATCCACATCGCCGGCACCAACGGCAAGGGCTCCTGCGCCGCGTTTTCGCGGGCGCTCCTCGAAGCTGCCGGCCACCGCGTCCATGTCCACACATCGCCACATCTGGTGAACTGGCATGAGCGCTATCGGCTGGCCGCCGACGGCGGCGGCAGGCTGGTCGAGGACGAGGTCTTCGCCGAAGCCATCGCCCGCGTCGCCAAGGCCAATGAAGGCCAGAAGATCACCGTCTTCGAGATTCTCACCGCCGTCACCTTCCTGCTGTTTTCCGAACATCCGGCAGATGCCGTCATCATCGAGGTCGGCCTTGGCGGCCGCTTTGATGCCACCAATGTCATCAAAGAACCGGCAGTGTCGGTGATCATGCCGGTCTCGCTCGACCACGAATCCTTTCTCGGCGACCGTGTCGAACTGATCGCAGCCGAAAAGGCCGGCATCATCAAGAGCGGTTGCCCGGTGGTCATCGCCGCGCAAGAGAGCGAGACGGCGCTTCAGGTTCTTGTCGATACCGCCGAGCGGCTCGATTGTCCCGCCTTCGTCTATGGCCAGGATTTCCTCGCCTTCGAGGAAAACGGCCGGATGGTCTATCAGGACGAAGACGGGCTGATGGACCTGTCGCCACCGCGGCTGCCCGGGCGCCACCAGTTCGCCAATGCGGCGGCGGCGATTGCGGCGGTCAAGGCGGCAGGCTTCGAGATCAGCCATCGCGTAGCCGACAAGGCGATGGCCAACGTCACCTGGCCGGGGCGGATGCAGAAATTGCCGCAAGGCAGGCTGACGGAACTGGCGCCGAAGGGCGCCGACATCTGGCTGGACGGCGGCCACAATCCGGGCGCCGGCGTGGTCGTCGCCGAAGCGCTGGCCGAGCAGGAGGAAAAGAACCCTCGGCCGCTGTTCCTGATTTGCGGCATGATCAACACCAAGGACCAGAGCGGTTATTTTCGCGCCTTCAAGGGTTTGGCGCGGCATGTCTACACGGTACCGGTGAGCCTCAGCGAGGCCAGCGTGCCGAATGACGAACTGGCGGTCCGCGCCGTCGAAGCCGGCCTGTCGGCCGAACCGGTGAGTTCCGTCGCCAATGCGCTGATGCTGCTGCGCGACACCTGGGACGGACCGCCGCCGCGCATCCTGATCAGCGGCTCGCTCTATCTGGCCGGCGCGGTCCTGGCCGAAAACGGCACGCCGCCGGTTTGAGGCGCTGGTTCACCAGGCCATGATGACGGACTTCGCCAAATCACCAGGAGCCAGTCATGATCAAGGTAAAGCAGCTCGCTCACGTTTGCATCTTCGCGGATGATCTCGAAGTGACGCGAAGCTTCTATCGGGACGTCCTCGGAATGGACACCCAGTTCAACTTCCTGCGCGACGGCAAGATTTTCGGTTTCTACCTCAATTGCGGCAGCCGCAGCCACGTCGAGGTGTTCCAGAAAGACGGGGCCAGCTATAGCGACTTGAACCAGATCAACCACTTCTGCCTCGAAGTGGAAGACATTGACGCCGCGATCGCCCACGTAAGAGCGAAAGGTGTTGACGTCACGTCAAAGAAGCACGCGTGCGATGATACCTACCAGGCGTGGATTCGCGATCCTAACGACGTGAAGATAGAACTGTTTGAATACACTGAGAAAAGTGCGCAGTTCGTCGGAGGCGATCGTATCGCGGATTGGTGATCGCGCCTCACGCCTACGGCGGAGACGGCCTCGGTGGACTACTTCAGCTCGATCTCGATGAAGGCATACTCGCCCTCATTGGCATTGATGACGTCATGCTCGACGCCCTCCTTGCGGAAATAGGGCACCCCCTTCTTCATTTCGGCGAAGGATTCGCCGTCCTTGGTCAGGAGCTTGAGCGTGCCGTCCATCAGCGGCACGATGACATAATCATGGCCATGACGGTGCCAGCCGGTGTTGTCGCCCGGGGCGAAGCGATATTCGGTGACGATGACACGCTCATTGTCGATGAAGACGGTGGCCCTGGCGGATCCGGTCATGTCGTTCTCCTGCTTTAAGCCAAACAAGAACATGGGCCGGCAAGTGGCGAGTGCCAGATCGGCAGATCGGTGACGCCAACAAAAAGCCCGGCGCGATGCCGGGCTTGTCTGCGGATTTCCGCCGGATCAGGCGAGATTGCCGTTGATCCAGTGCGACAGCGCCGTCTTCGGCGCGGCGCCGACCTTCATGTCGGCCATTTCGCCGCCCTTGAAGATCATCAGCGTCGGGATCGAGCGCACGCCGAACTGCGCGGCCAGCTCGGGATTCTCGTCGATGTTGAGCTTGGCGATCTTGACCTTGCTGCCGAGTTCGATGGCGATGTCTTCCAGCGCCGGCGCGATCATCTTGCAAGGGCCGCACCATTCCGCCCAGAAATCGACGACGACCGGCTCCTTGGCGTCAAGCACATCGGTCTGGAAATTGCTCTTGTCGACCTTGACGGTGGCCATGCGAACATCCTTTCGAGAGTTATTGTCGCACCAAAAGTGGTGGTGATCGCGCCGTTCTTCAAGCAGCTGTTGTGTCACGCTCCCGTGAGTCGGGCAAGGGCGTCGTCCATCGCCGCCGGCGGCAGCTCGATCAAGCGTGGCGCTTCAGTGAACAGCAGCGCCGCCGAGATCTCATGCCCGGGATAAAGCGGCTGGAGCAGCGCGCGATAGAGCGCGAGCTGCAGGACATAGGCCGGTGGAACGTCCGACAGGGTCGCAGGCGCCGGCCGGTTGGTCTTGTAGTCGACGATCGACACCCTGCCTGATGTGGCCGCCAGCCGGTCGATCTTGCCGGAGATCGAGCGCAGCTTGCCCTTCACCTCCAGGCTGCCCATGACCGCGACCTCAGCGCGTGAATTCGGCGCAAACAGCTGATCGAAGCGGCTGTCGGCAAGGATCGCCGCCACCGAGGCCAAGGCCTTGTCGCGTTCGGCTTCAGGCCATTGCGCGCCGGCGCGCTTCAGGTAGCGTTCCGCGGCATCGCGGCGTTCAGCCTCGGCAATGCCGGGCAGCATCTGCAGCAATTTGTGCAGCGCCAGCCCCCGCATCACCGCAAAGCCGGGCTCCTTCTCAGCGTCCAGCACCGGCGAACCGGTGTCGATCACAGCCTGCTTGGCCTCGTCGATCAGCGCCGAGGCGCCGGACGGCGACAGCGGCCGCGGCAGGTCCTCGAACGGCGGCAAGGGCTGGAACAGGGTCTTTGGCAACGGCTCGAACTGTTGCGCCTGCCGCGCCTCTTCGGTGGCCACTTGCGCGACCGGCGGCAATTTCGTCACGTGAAAGCGATGCACGGTTTCGCCGGTGGCGGGGTGCTGCCGCTCGATACTTTCGGGAGCGCCGACCAGCGCGCGGCTGACGATCGAATGCCAGGTCCCGGTATTCGGCGCCCGCTTGCCGTGATAGCCGCAAACGATCAGCCGGTCCTCGGCGCGGGTCATGCCGACATAGAGCAGCCGACGGTATTCGTCGTCGGCCAATTCGCGGGCGCGGACCGAAGCGGCCCGCGAAAATCCATTGGCGACATCGCTGGCCGAGCGCCAGAGGTAACCCTTGCCGTCCCAATGGTCGCCCGAGCCATCGAACGGCATCAGTCGCGGCAGATGCTGATCGCTGAACGGGGCGGAACCGCCATCGACCAGAAACACGACAGGCGCCTCCAGGCCCTTGGCGGCATGCACGGTCATGACGCGAACCTCGTCGCGGGTCTGGTCCATTTCGCGCTTGATCTCGGGGCCGGCATTTTCCAGCGTCGACAGGAAGGATTCCAGCCCCGGCAGGCCGGTCCGCTCCTCGGCCAGGCAGAAGCTCAGGAATTCGTCGAGGATGTCGCCGGCTTCCGGCCCGAGCCGCGCGATCATCTTCTCGCGCAAGCCGTCCCGCGCGAGAGCTCCGGCATAGAATTCGAACACCGGCTTGAATGCGGCTTCGACAGACCATGTGTCGAGCTGGGCAGCGATTGCGGCCAAGGCAGCGCTTTCGCCGGCACGCTGCCTGAGCGATGCGATCAACGAGAGGCCGGGTTGTCGCTCGCCGGCAAGCGCGAAAAGCATCTCTTCCGCAACATCGAAAATCGGACTGCGCAGCACGGCGGCAAGCGACAGATCGTCTTCGGGCTGGACAAGAAAGTGGCCGAGCGCGATCAGGTCCTTTACCGCGATATGGCCGGGCAGGCTGAGCCGGTCGGCGCCGGCGACCGGTATGTCGCGGCGCTTCAGCGCGCGTGTCAGCGCATGGACGAAACGATCGCGCTTGCGCACCAGCACCAGGATATCGCCGGGCCGAAGTTTCTTGCCGCGGCCTTCGATGACCTCGCCGGTGCCGATCCAGCCGGCAATTGTTGCCGCCACGTTTTCGGCAACACGCACCGCCGGCGCATGGGCGTGGTCGACGGCTTGCGTCCAATCGTCGGGCTCGTCGACGATTTCGGCGCCGATCGACGGCCAGACCTCGACATAGCCCGGCGCATCGCTGCGGATCGCCTTGTGGGTCAGCGGGTCGGGATCGTGGCTGATGCCACGTCGCACGACTGGGTCGGCAAAGACACGGTCGACCGCCGCAAGCACGTCCTCGGTCGAGCGGAACGACCAGGTCAGCTTGAGGTCGGCGAAAGCGGCGTTGGCGTCGCGCACCTTTCCGGCAAACAGCAGCCTTGAGTCGGCGAAGGAGTCGGGCGCTGCTCCTTGAAAGGAATAGATTGACTGTTTTTCGTCGCCGACGGCAAACACCGTGCGGTGAACCATGTCACGCGCGCCGAGCCCGGCAAAGAACTCTTCCGCCAGCCGCTTCACCACCTCCCACTGGTCGGGACTGGTGTCCTGCGCCTCGTCGAGCAGGATGTGATCAATACCCTGGTCGAGCTTGTATTGCACCCAGGGGCCGGCGTCGGGCCGCGCCAGAAGATTGACCGTTCGAGTGATGAGGTCGTTGAAATCGAGAAAGCCGCGGGCGCGCTTCAGGTGCTCGTAGCGAGCGATCAGCCAGTCCGCGATGGTCAGCGCCGCACGTGTGCCCTCCAGCATCCTGAACAAGGCCAATCGATCGGAGATTTCGAGGATGGCATCGACCGCGACCTGATAGCGCTCGGCAAGATCCGGCAGCCGGTCGAGCAAGGCCTTCTTGAACGTCTTTGCCGGCTCATAAGGCTCGCCATCGGCTCGCAGGAAGGCTTTTGCCAGCAGATGCAGCCGGCGAACCGGATCATTCTCGGCGAAGGCAAGATGGGCGTAGGGCAGCAAATTGTTCAGCACGAGACGGGCGTCGGCGGCTTCAGCAGCGCGGGCAAAGGTGATGAGATAGTCCGGCAGGAAGCCCGGCAGCGGCCAGACGGAGGCGGCCAGGCCTTCGGCGGTCTGGCCGGCGCGAAACCTGAACTCGTCGAACAGCGCCCGGAAACCATCGCCGCCAGCCGAGCTTATGAAGGCACGCAGACCGTCGCGCTTGCGCACGGTCTCGGCCAGCAAAGCGTCAAGCCCATGCTCGCCGCCGCGCTCCAGAATGGTGGCGAAAGCATCAGTCAGCCCCGCATTGCCGGCGGCCGTGCCCGAGATCATGTCGCGGCGGGCGGCGGCGAAGAGCGACGCCTCCATCTGTGGATCGAGCATTTCGAAATGGGCCGGTATGTTGGCCTCCAGCGGGAACTGGTGCAGCACCGATTCGCAGAAGGCATGGATGGTCTGGATCTTCAGCCCGCCGGGCGTCTCCAGCGCCTCGGCGAACAGCCGGCGGGCGCGGCGCATGGCTTCGCGATCGGGCTGGCGGCCGTCCAGCGCCTCTATCCTTGTCGCCAGTTCGACGTCGCCAAGCGCTGTCCATTCCGACAGCGTCGAAAACACCCGGTTCGACATGTTGGCGGCGGCGGCGCGGGTGTAGGTCAGGCACAGGATCTTCGATGGATCGGTGCCGCGCAGCAAAAGCCGGATGACGCGCTGGGCCAGCACATGGGTTTTGCCCGATCCGGCATTGGCCGACACCCAGGCGGAATTCTGCGGGTCAGACGCGCTTGCCTGGCTGACGGCGGTGTCGGTCGGGATAGGATAGGCCTTCTTCACGCCTCCCCTCCCTCGTCGTCGCCGTCGCCACCGGCGGACCATTCGAGCACGCGGGCGAGATGGTCGTAGTCACCGTCGGTCTCGCCCTCGCGGAACGGCAACGCGCGCGACAAATAGCCGGTCGTCGGGTTGGCATAGTGGATCAGCAGTTTTTCGAGCCGCGCCCAGGCCTCCTCGGCGAGGTCTGCGGCCGTTCGCGGCTTGCGGTTGTATTCGAGGATGGATTCCTCGAACACCTCGCCATTCGGCTTCAGCCTGATGAAGGCCAGCTGCGACGGCTCGCGCGCGCCAAGCCCCTTGAAGGCGCCGCGCCTGAGCAGCGCACCCTCGAGCGCCAGTTGCGGCGAAAGCAGCGTATGGGCCTGCGCCTTCGACGGCGAGGAGCCGGTCTTGTAATCCAGGATGTCGGCCATGCCGCCGGCCAGGAGATCGACACGATCAGCATAGCCGGACAGCGTCACGCCGGACTGGCCGACGCCGGTTTTCTCGGCGTGCTCCTCGGCATGCCGCATTGTCACGGCGAAGGCGCGGCCGCGCTCCCATTCGATGATGCCGGCGGCGAGCTTTTCGAAGCGCGGCCACCACACCGCCTCGACATCGGGGGGAAGGGCCGCCTCGGCAAAGCATGCGCGGCCGGCGGCAATGAGGCCGTCCAGCGCCTCCGGCACAAGCGGATCGGCCACGGTCCGCGAAAAAAGATGCAGGATGGCGTGAAACAGCGTGCCGCGTTCGGCAGCGCCCGGGTCGCGGATGACCGGGTCGAGCGGCATCAGGCGGAGGATTCTTCTGGCATAGATCGCGTAAGGGTCGCGGCGCAGCGTCTCGATCTCGGTGACCGAGAAATGTTGCGGCCGCACAGCCAGCGGCGGCTTCGGCTGCGGCCGCGGCGCGAAGTCTCTTCTTTCGCCGGCATCGAGCGCACGGGCCCAGGACAGGAATTCATCACCACGCCGGCGAAGCACCGCCGCATGGTCCTTGCCGATGAAGGTCAGGAGGCGCTGCAGCCAGCGCGACGGCACCGCCGGCGCGTCGCCGGAGCGGGCGGAGCGCGCCAGCACCACTTTCTTCGCCCCCATCGCCATCTGGAAATCATGGGCGGCCAGGCCGATCCGCCGTTCGGGCGGCTCGAGGTCGATGCCGGTCTTCATCAGCCGGGACATGAAGCGGTCGCTTTCCGGCTTGCGCGGCCACACGCCTTCGTTGAGACCGCCGACGACCAGCGTGTCGACGTTCTGCAACCGCGCTTCCAGAGCACCCCAGATGGCGATGTTCCTGTCGGTGCCTTGTGCCGGCTTGACCGTCTCGGGTGCGATCAGCGCCTCCATGATTTCGGGCCATTCGTCGGCCGCGAAGGAGAACGACGCCGAGGCAGCGACCAGCCCGCGCAAGAGCTCGGCGAGCTTTTCACCGGCGTCGCCGGCATAGAGTTCGCTCAGACTGCCATCCGCGGCGCGGCCGAGACCTTCGAGCGCGACGACGCTGGCCCGGGTCAATTCGGCAAAATCGGCTTCGGCTTGACTGCGAAAGGCAATCAGCGGGGCCAGCGCGGCGGCAACGCGGACGAGCAATTCGCGGGCGCCCTCGATGTTTCGCACGGTCAGGCGGGAAAACCAGAACGGCGGCCGGGTGCTGTTGCCCACACCGGTGAGGCGGGCCTCGAAGAGGTCCGGCAGCAATGCGATGTCAGGGCGGCCGGTGCCGCCGCGCAGCGCCACCAGTTCGACGATCTCCGCCGCGTGACGGACGCTTGTGCGTTCCAGACCGAGGCCAAGCAGCGGGTGCTTGAGCAGCGACAGCAGGGCCACGGGATCGCCGGGGCGGAACGCCGCCTGAAGCGCCAGTCTGAGCAGGCCGGCGGCTGGCGTGTTGATGAGCGGTGTGCCGCCCGAATCGTCGGCGACGACACCAAACCGCAACAGCTCGACCGAAACGCGCCGCGCCAGGGCGCGGTCACCGGTGACGAGCGCGGCGCGTTGGCCGGACTGTTCGACTGCGCGTTTGAGCGCGATGGCGATCGCCACTGCTTCGTCGCGCTCGCCGGCGGCTTCGAGTAGCGTCACATCGGCGAAGGCCTCGGTGATATCGCCTGATGTAAAGCGGGCGCGCGTCTCGACCCACAGCTCGGTGGTTTCCGCCGGCCGCAGCGCCTCGCCGACAAGTGCGGCGCGCAGCGCGAGCGGCCTTTCGGCAACGGCGATCTCCTCGACATCGCCGCGCAGCACACCGATCTTGCCGATCAGATTTGTCAGGCCGTATTGCGGGTGGCCAAGCAAGGCCGGCCGTGCGCCAGGCACCGCGATTGCCTGGAATGACGGCTCATCCAGCATCAGGTCGAGGCCGGGCAGCACGACCGCGCCGCTGGGCAGGCCGGCGATCACCGCAAGCAATTCGGCGGTGGCGGGAATGGAGCCGGTGGAGCCGGCGGCGATCACCGGTCCGGTCGGCGGATTGCGCTTCAGCCGCGCCGCTTCCAGCCTTATCAGCGCATTGCGATGCGCGGCCGGGTTGGAGCGATTGCGTTCCTCGAGGAGATTCGGCCAGTTTTCGGTGACGATGCTGAGGAAGTCGAGCGTCACTTGCCACCAGCCGGCGAGGTTGCCGGTCACCAGATCGGCAAGCCTGGTCCAGTCCGTGCCTTCCGTCTCGATCTCGTCCATCAGCCGGGCAAGGTCGCGCGCCAGCCAAATGGCATCGGCGGCCGACGCCGGCACGACGATCTCCTCGTCGAAAAGTGCCGCGACATGCGCCGGCAGGCGGCGTTTCCAGGCGCGCACCAGCGGCGCCAGCAGCAGCAGGCGCTCGATTGCGGCGATCGGCGGCGCGAGCTCGATGGCGGCCGATGCGTCGGCCTCGAACACGGCTTCGTCCTCGTCGAACTCGCCGAGCGGGCGGATGACCGGCAGTATCGCCGCGCGGCCACCCAGACGGTCGACTAAGACGCCGCGCAGCGCACGCGCGGCGCGGCGGGTCGGCACGTAAATGGTGACGTCGGCCAGCGCCAGCGGGTCGCCGTCGAAGCGGAAACCAGGAACGAGCCGCCCTGACAGTAAGGCCTCGGCCAGCGTCGGCAGAAATGGCGCTCCGGGCGGGATCGAGAAAACGCGGCGGGAGCCGCTCATTTGAACTCGGTGAAGGAGCTGGTCAACTCGGCAAGAGCGCCGGGCGACGCAGCAAGAGCAGCAGCGACGGCCGCTTCCGCAAGCGGAATGGCGTCGGGCGTGCCGACGGTGATCCAGCGGCCGTGCATCGGCATGCCGAACAGGCGACCGGCAGCGATGGCCGCATCGAAATAGGCGTTGAGCGAATGCGGCCCGGCCGGCGCATTCTTGAAAAGCCTGGGGTGGACTATCGCCGCGCCGGCATAGATCAGGCCTTTCGGGTCGCCTTTCGAACGCCGCAAAGCGCCGTCCGGCGCCATCAGGAAATCCGTGCCGCCGCTGTGTCCGGTTGCTGACTGGGGATCCGCGAGCATCAGCAGAATATCCATTTTCGCCGCGTCCCACGCAAGGGCGAGACGGGCAAGGTTGGGCACGCCGCTGTCGATCCAGAAAGTGTCGGCGTTGACGATGTAAAAGGGAGCCCCTCCCAGTTCCGGCAAGGCATGGACGATACCGCCGGCGGAATCGAGCAGTGTTTCGCTTTCGTCGGAAATAACGACCCGCGGCGCGCGGCGCGCGGCGACGTGGGCGACGATCTGCTCGGGAAAGTAATGGACGTTGACGATGACCTTGTCGACGCCGGCACGAGCCAGGCTGTCCAGGCTCCAGTCGAGCAACGTCTTGCCGGATATCCTGACCAGTGGTTTCGGCATTGTGTCGGTGATTGGCCGCATGCGCTTTCCCAGCCCGGCGGCAAGCACCATTGCGGTTTTGGGGCGTGTCGTCACAGCGGCCGCTCGTCCAGCAGCCCGTGGGCTGTATAGAAATCCCGCAGGCCGGCCAGTGCCGAATGCGCCAGCGCCCGCCGGAGATAATCGCGAATGCGCGGCAGGTGTTTCAGATAATAGGGCTTGCTGTCCCGCTTTTCGAGCCGGACGAAAATGCCAAGGATCTTCGAATTGCGCTGCGCCGCCATGATCGCATAGGTCTCGACGAATTCGTCTTCGTCAAAAGCGCCGGCCTTATGGCGCGCAGCGATGTAGGCGTCGAGCGTCCGCCGCTCGATCTCAGGCGAAAGCGTGACGCGCGCATCCATGGCGAGCGAGGCGAGATCATAGGCGGAAGGGCCGATCAGCGCGTCCTGGAAATCGACGATGCCGAGGCGATCGTGACCGGAACGCTCGCCGCGCCAGATGATGTTGGGCGAATGAAAGTCGCGCAGCATGAGCGTGTATTCGCGTCCTTCCAGCCGGTCGAGGGCCGCGTTCCATTCCTTGCTATAGCCGGTGCGCAAGGCATCGCTTGCCGGGCTCCCTGTGATCGCTGGCACATACCAGTCGAGCAGCAATTCGGCTTCGATCATCATGGCGTCGCGGTCGAAAGGCGGCACGTCGTGAAAGGCGCCGGGCGCGGCCTCGATGCGATCGGGCCACGTCTTGCCGTGCATCATGGCAAGCAGTTCGGCCGCCGCCGCGTAACGTTCCGCCAGCGGCTGACCGTGCTGGCCGAGAAATCCCTCCGAGCCGAGATGCTCCATGAGAAGAAAGCCCTGATCCAGGTCCTGTGCGTGGATTTCCGGCGCGCTGACACCGCCGGCCCGCAATGCCCGATCGATGGCAACGAAGGCAGCGACGGATTGTGCGGTGTGGGCGATCACCGCATAGGGCTTGCCATCGCGGACCGGCGGCCCGAGCACCAGCCGCGGCGAGTTCATCAACACGCGCGGCGGCAGGCCGGCCAGCGAGACGACCTCATAGGAGCGGGCCGAGGCGTCGCCGGTAAAATAGCGTCTCTGCGCTTCACCCCAGCCGGCTCTTTCCAGAAAATCGCGCAAGGCCAGCGAGCGCGCCGCGCGCTCGAAGGCAGCGCCTTGTCCCGACAATCTCGCCAGGCGTCCGTCGTCTAGATGGACGAGTTCGATCAGCACCGAAGTCTTTGGCAAAAAGGCCTCTGCCCGCTCCGGCCATTCGACCAGGGCAGCGCCTTGCGCCAGCGCCTCGTCGAAACCGAGCTCGTCCAGTTCGGACGCCGCGGACAGGCGATAGAGGTCGAAATGATGGATTGGGACGCGCGCCTCATAGCTCTGGACCAGCGTGAAGGTCGGGCTCGGCACGTCGAGACCGGCATCGTCGGTCATTGCCCTTATCAGCGCCCGCGCCAAACTCGACTTGCCGGCGCCGAGATCGCCTCTGAGAGCCAGCACGTCGCCGGGGCGCAGCGACATGGCCAGATCCTCGCCCAGCCTTGCGGTCGCAGCCTCGTCGGCGAGAAAGCGCTCCAGCACCATGCCTGCCATCGAACGCGCTACTCGGCCGCCGCGCGGATGCCGGACGGCGTGTCGGGAAAGGCACAAATGACGGTGGTGCCGATGCCCTTGCCGGTTTCGATGCGGACACTGCCGCCATGCAGCTCGACAAAGCTCTTGACGATCGACAGGCCGAGGCCGGGGCCGCGCCGGCGGCCGCTATTGGTGCGCGGTTCGAAACGGCGGAACACCGAATCGAGCAGGTCCGGCGGCATGCCGGGACCATCGTCGTGAACGGAGAATTCCACGCCCTCGGCAAGCGAGCGGCAGGCGAGCGTGACGGTGCTTGCCTCCGGAGCGTAGTTCGCGGCATTGCTCAGCAGGTTATAGAGGATCTGGCGGATGCGGGTTTCGTCGCCGTGGAACGTCTTTGGCGCAGTGGCCGCATCAATCTTCAGCCTGATCGCATGCTCCTCCAGCCGGTCGGCCACAAGCTCGGCAGCGGCAGCGATGGTCCGGTCGACGTGAACTTCGGAGATATCGAGTTCCATGATGCCGGCATCCACGGTCGCCAGGTCGAGGATGTCGTTGACGATGGTGAGCAGGACCGAGGAAGACGAGCTGACATGCTCGACATATTCGCGCTGCTTCTGGTTCAATGGCCCGGTCGAGGGCAGCGAAAGCAGCTCAGTGAAGCCGATGATGTTGGTCAGCGGCGAGCGCAGCTCGTAGGAGACGTGCTGCACAAACTCGTTCTTGAGCTGGTCGGATTTTTCCAGCGCCTCGTTCTTGTCCTTCAGCGCCCGCTCGACATTGACGCTGTCGGTGACGTCGACGAAGGTCATCATCACCTGACCGTTGGGCAGCGGGATCATCGCGTAGCGCAGGACGGTGCCGTTGTTCAGCTCGGTCTGGCCGTGGCGGTCGCGGCGCTCGTCGTCGAAACCGGTGACGGCGGCGACGAACCAGCGCCAGGGACTGTCGGCGGCGCGCCGGTCGCACAGATCGCGGATCGTGGAGACGTGAACGTTGGGCTTGGCGACGTCGGTGTCGAGCCCCCAAAGAGCTGCGAATGCAGGGTTCGAAAATCTGAGCCTGCCGTCGGGGCCGAACACGGCCACGCCTTCGGCAAGATTGTCGAGCGTCTCGCCCTGGACCCGCACCGCGGTCTGGTAGCGGCTTTCAAGGTCCATCTTCTCGGTCAGGTTCTCGAACACCCAGGTGACGCCACCTTTGGGCTGCGGATTGGCGACGACGCGGATAGTCTTGCCATCCGGCAAATGCCACCAATGTTCCTGCGACTCGACCGCGCGATAGGCGCCAAGCAGGCTTTCCTTCCAGCGCCGCCATTCGGGCTGCTCGGCGATCTTGCCTTCGCTGCGCAGCCGGTCGAGCAACAAGGCGTTGTCCGGAGCGCTGTGCAGGAAGCCGCTGTCGAGGCCCCATAGTTTCTGGAACGCCTGGTTGAAAAACCGCAGTTTTTCGTCGGTATCGAAAATCGCCACGGCGGTGTTGAGCTGGTCGAGCGTGTCGGCATGGCTGCGCACGGTCCGCTCATATTCGCTACGGATCGTTTCGATGGCGCTGGTGTCGCAGGCGAGACCCGCCGAGCCGTCCGCGCCGGCGAAGTCGGTCACGGCGAACATGCGGCGGTCGCCCTCGATCACGGTGGAAAGCGCCTGCTCGAAAACGGGATGCGACTTGTGCTGCGCAGCGATTGCTTCGCGCGCCTGGCCGCCCAGGAATTCCTTCGCGTCGCGAACCGCGGCTTCGGCATTTTCCGCCTCGACCGCCCTGGCATAGGCGCGGTTGACCCATTTCAGCCGCCCGTCCGCCGAGCGTAGCCAGGCTGGCATGCTGAGTGCGTTGAAAAGACCGAGCATGGTGTCATAGTCGGCGGCAAGGCGCTGGTTCTCGATTTTTAGCCTAGCCTCGCTTCGCTGCGTTTCAGAAAGCGAGACGAAGCGGACGAGCACGTGTGCTGCGCTCTTGCGGCCGTGCACTTCGAGCGGCGCACCGGCCTGCGATTCGATGACGAGGTCGAACGGCTTCGCCTTTTCCCGCAGTCCCGCCACGGCATTCTCGAGCGCCGCCGCCGAGCGCGGCATCAGCCAACGGCCGAAGGCGAGGAAGGCGGCCCGGTCTTCCGGAGCGCCGCTTTCAACTGGCAATGTCCCTACGAGCTCGGGCTTCTTGTTTTCCGCGGCCCATACGACGACACGCTGGTCGCGCAGGTTGAGCAGCGCCTCGGAGCGTTGCAGCGCAGCGCTGACGTCGGCCAAGCGGGCTCTGAGTTCGCCATTCTGCGCCGAGGTCCGCGCCCGTTCGCGGATCAGGAAAATGGCCGAGACAAGTGCCGCGCCCATGACGCCGACAAACACGGCGAGTTGCATGACCTCGACGGTGCTGACCGAGAGCCCGGCTTTGGAGGCGGCCGCGGGGGACGCAGCAGCGGGTCCAGCATGTGCCGATAGACCAAGCAACGGACCGGCGAGCGCGGAAGAGGCAAGCAATTTTCCGACGCGGGCGCCGGCGCGCCATAAGAGGCTTCCGCCTCTGGCAGCGGAACCCACCGAATCGTTGTGGCCGCCGGAAACGGCCTGTCCCGCGCAAGGCGGGTAATCCCCCGGCATGTCCTGGTCCTCTTCGCCGCCTGAATGCAAGACCGCCCTGATGCGGATGTCGGCCCTCGTCCCCGAACCCCGCGAATCAGCACCATAGCGCTTGCGCGAATCGGCGTGAAGAATCAATCAGCGCAAAAATAAAGCCGGGCGAAAAGTCAATCGCCCGGCCTCAATATCTAGTGGTAATCTCAGCTATGGTTAATAGCGGTAGTGTTCCGGCTTGAACGGTCCCTGCGGGGTCACGCCGATATAAGCTGCCTGTTCGCTGGACAATTCGGTGAGCCGGGCGCCGAGCTTGTCGAGATGCAGGCGCGCGACTTTTTCATCGAGATGCTTCGGCAGGACATAGACCTGGTTCTGATACTGGCCAGGCTTGGTGTACAACTCGATCTGGGCCAGCACCTGGTTGGTGAAGGACGCCGACATGACAAAGCTCGGGTGGCCGGTGGCGTTGCCGAGATTGAGCAGGCGGCCTTCCGACAAAAGGATCATCCGCTTGCCGTCCGGGAAGGTGATCATGTCGACCTGCGGCTTGATGTTGGTCCACTTCAGATTGCGCAGCGACGCCACCTGGATCTCGTTGTCGAAGTGGCCGATATTGCCGACGATCACCATGTCCTTCATCGCCCGCATGTGGTCGATGGTGACGACATCCTTGTTGCCGGTGGTGGTGATGATGATGTCGGCGGTCGGGGCGGCATCTTCGAGGGTGACGACTTCGAAGCCGTCCATCGCCGCCTGCAAGGCGCAGATCGGATCGACCTCGGTGACCTTGACACGGGCGCCGGCGCCCTTGAGCGACGCCGAAGAGCCCTTGCCGACGTCGCCATAGCCGCAGACGACCGCAACCTTGCCGGCCATCATCGTGTCGGTGCCGCGGCGAATGCCGTCGACCAGCGATTCCTTGCAGCCATACTTATTGTCGAATTTCGACTTGGTCACGCTGTCGTTGACGTTGATCGCCGGGAACGGCAGCAGCCCCTTCTTCTGCAACTGATAGAGCCGGTTGACGCCGGTGGTGGTCTCTTCGGTGACGCCGCGGATCGCTTCCTTCTGCTTGGTGAAGAAACCGGGCGATGCCGCCATCCGCTTCTTGATCTGGGCAAACAGGATTTCTTCCTCCTCGCTGCCCGGATCGGAGAGCACATCCTCGCCGGCTTCGGCGCGCGCGCCGATCAGGATGTACATGGTGGCGTCGCCGCCATCGTCGAGGATCATGTTGGAGGTGCCGCCATCGGCCCACTGGAATATCTTGTCGGTGTAGACCCAGTAGTCCTCGAGCGACTCGCCCTTGACGGCGAAGACCGGAATGCCGGCCTCGGCGATGGCCGCGGCCGCATGGTCCTGGGTCGAGAAGATGTTGCAGGAGGCCCAGCGGATCTCGGCGCCGAGCGCCTTCAGCGTTTCGATCAGCACCGCCGTCTGGATGGTCATGTGCAGCGAGCCGGTGATGCGCGCGCCCTTGAGCGGCTGCGCCTTGCCGAATTCTTCGCGGCAGGCCATCAGGCCCGGCATTTCGGTTTCGGCGATCTCGATCTCCTTGCGGCCCCAGCCGGCAAGCGAGATGTCGGCGACCACATAGTCATTGCTACCCGTCATGGCAGTGCTCCGATCAAGAATTGTCTTCGGGATGCGCCCGCGCCGGAAGGCGTGTCGAAGGGCGCGAATTGCCGGCCTGACTAGCAGATCGTCGGTCGGACGACAATGGGATATAAAGAAATCTTTATCCGTGCATGTCTTCGCAGACGCACCGGCGCGAAATCGGGTTCAGCCGCGAGGCGCTCCAGGCGTCAGGACTCTTCGCCGAAGCGGGAGGCGACCAGCTGCTCCAGCGCGTCGATCACCTGCTCGGCCTCCGGGCCGCTGGCGGTGACGCGGATCGAATAGCCGGGGCTTGCCGCCAGCATCATGAGGCCCATGATCGAGGTGCCGCCAACCGTGACGCCGTCCTTCTCGACCTGGACGGAGGCGTCGAAGCCGCTGGCGACCTGAACGAACTTGGCCGAGGCGCGGGCATGCAGGCCACGCTGGTTGACGATTGGAAATTCCCGGACGATGTCACCCTTGTTGGCCGACAGCGCACTCATTTGCTGCTCAGAAGCTGGCTGGCGACATTGATGTATTTGCGGCCGGCCGCCTGCGCCTCGTCCAGCGCTACGCTCATATTGTCGCCCTTGCGAATGCTGGACAGCTTGATCAGCATCGGCAGGTTCATGCCGGCAATGACCTCGGTACGACCGGATTCCATCACCGAAATGGCAAGATTGGAAGGCGTGCCGCCGAACATGTCTGTCAAGACGATGACGCCCGCCCCCGTGTCGACACGGGCAACGGCGTCGATGATGTCGCTGCGGCGCTGCTCCATATCGTCGTCGGCGCCGATCGCCACGGTCTCGAAACTGTCTTGTGGCCCGACGACATGTTCCACGGCATGGCGGAATTCGGCGGCCAGTTGACCGTGCGTTACAAGCACGAGTCCGATCATTCTTTGGTGGCTCCCGTCATCGCCGCTTCATAGGCGTTTCATGCTCGCCGGCCTTTTCAGGCGGCGGGAGCGCTATCTTGTCGACGCGAGGCGCGTTGACAAGCCCAAAATTGCAGAGGCACAGGCCATTTTGACGCATTGCAGCAACAATTCGAAATCGCATTATACGAAAGGCGCAATTGCCAGCCGCGCCATCACGGCCGGCAAGGCCGCCGGAACATTGCGTTCGGCAAGATCGATACGCGGCAGCGGGCAGCCCGCGATGGGTTCGCTGGCATCTTCCTGGAAGCGGGCCATCTCGCTTGCCGGGACCAGCCGGACGCAAAGGTCGATCACGCCGCCGGGCTCGAACGACAATGGCCGCGGGCCGAATCCGGGCACCTCGACGAGGCCGGCGATGGGAGCGGGCACCCGGCAGACCAGCCGCCCCGCGTGATCGGCGGCGAGGAGCCTGTCGTCACCGATCAGCCGCGAAAACAATCCGCGTTGACGGCAATGATCGATGAGGGCGAGCGCCAGCGTCGTCTTGCCCGAGCCGGACGGTCCCGTGATGAGGACACCACGCTCGCCGATCAAGATCGCCGTGCCGTGAATGTTCTCGGCCTGCACAGTCGGATCAGGCATTGTCGTGCCCGAAAAAACCGCTTCCCACTTTTCGCTGCGCGGACCTTCGGTTCGGGATCATGCTTTTTGGTTTACGCATGATCTCGTCCGAAAACCGGTTCCCACTTTTCGCTGCGCGGACCTTCGGTTCGGGATCATGCTTTTTGGTTTACGCATGATCTCGTCCGAAAACCGGTTCCCACTTTTCGCTGCGCGGACCTTCGGTTCGGGATCATGCGTCAGCCTTCCGCCGGCAGTGTCACGACGAAGCGCGCGCCCTTGATCTCGCCGGGCTTGGTGCCCGGGATATTCTCGGCAGTCAGGGTGCCGCCATGAGCTTCGACGATCTGCCTGCTGATCGACAGGCCAAGACCCGAGTTCTGGCCGAACGCCTCGCCGGCCGGCCGGTCGGTGTAGAAGCGTTCGAAGATGCGGTCGATGTTGTCGGCCCTTATACCGGGACCATTGTCGTCGACGGTGATGATGTTGACCTTGCCGGCACGCGCCAGCGATATGGCGATGTGGCCGCGCTCCTCAGGAACGAAGGAGCGGGCATTCTCGATCAGGTTGGTGATGACCTGGCCGATCCTCAGATCATGGCCGGCGACGAAGTAGCCTTTGACGCCCTGCGGCAGTTTGGCGACCTTGAACTCGATTTCGACCGTCTTCTTGTTGCGCGTGGCTGTGCGCGAAACGTCGACCAGATCCGTGATGAATTTCTTGAGATCCACGGTTCCTGCGTCTTCGCGCGCGAGCTCGGCGTCAAGACGGGAGGCATCGGAAATGTCGGTGATGAGACGGTCCAGCCGCCTGACGTCGTGCTGGATGATCTCCATCAACCGGGCGCGCGACGCCTCGTTCTTAGCCAGAGGCAGGGTCTCTACCGCGCTGCGCAGCGAGGTCAGCGGGTTCTTCAATTCGTGCGAGACGTCAGCCGCGAAACTCTCGATCGCCTCGATGCGGGCGTAGAGCGCATTGGTCATGTCGCGCACGGCGATCGACAGATTGCCGATCTCGTCCTGCCGATCGGAGAAGTCTGGGATTTCCTCGCGATTCTTGACGCCGCGCCGGACCCTGACCGCCGCCGCCGACAGCCGGCGCAGCGGGTTGGCGATGGTCGAAGCGAGCAGCATCGACAGGATGGCGGTGACAAGGGCGGCGATGCCGAAGACGCGCAGGATCGCCTTGCGCTCGGCCGCGACGATCTTGTCGATGTCGCCGCCTTCCGTCGACAGCATCAGCACGCCGAGGACGGCGCGGAAGCGCTGGATCGGCACGGCGACCGAAACAATCTGCTCGCCCTGTTCGGAGATCCGCACGATGGTCGACGGGCTGCCGGTAAGCGCCTTGACCACCTCCGGAAATGCAGCGCCGTTGCCGCCCGGCTGCTCATGGTAGACCGGCAGCGCGGTGTTGCGGAAGAAGTCGAAGACGAATTTCTGGATTCGCTCGAGAAGATCGGGCTCTTCCTTGTCGGTCGGCGGCAGATCGTAGCGAAGGATCTGGCCGCGCGAATAGAGGTGGCGCGAATCGAGCAGCAGATTGGCGTCGCGGTCATAGATCCGGGCGCGCGTCCGCGTCGGCGAGATCAAGCGCCTGAGCACCGGCGCGACGCGCTCCGGATTGATCGGAAAGTCCAGATTGTCGAGCTGATCGGAGCCGGGGCCCAGGCTTTCGCCGGCCTGCAGTTCAAGCAGCTTTTCCGGATCGATGCTGATCGAATCGGTCTCGACCGTCGCCGACGCCGCGATCGCGCCGGCGATGATCTCGCCCTGGGTCATCAGGCTCTCGACGCGGGCATCGATCAGTCCGTCGCGAAACGTGTTGAGGTAGAGGATGCCGGTGACCAGGACGGCCAGGCCGGCGAGGTTGAGGAAGAGAATGCGCCGCGTCAGGCTGGAAAAGATATGGTGGCCGAGGAAGCGGCGCATCGGCACCGTGATCCTCGACAGGAATGCGGGCAGAATCCGCGACGGGCGCCGGGCGCCCGTCCGTCTCACTCGCTCTACGTCCACTGCCATCGAATAGCAGCCCCCGGTCATCAGTGATTAGTGAGTAGGCAGTAGGGAATAGAGAAATGGTTGGCGGAGATCGCGGCGATGCATGAGGCCGCTCGCACCATTCAAAACTGACTACCGACTATTCCCTACTGCCTACTGCCTATTCATGCTTCGCGGAACCGATATCCGACTCCGTAAAGGGTTTCGATCATCTCGAAGTCATCATCGACGGCCTTGAACTTCTTGCGAAGCCGCTTGATGTGACTGTCGATGGTGCGGTCATCGACATAGACCTGCTCATCATAGGCCGAATCCATCAGCGCATCACGGCTTTTTACCACACCGGGGCGTTGGGCCAGAGAATGCAGGATCAGGAATTCGGTGACGGTAAGCGTCACCGGCTCGCCCTTCCAGGTGCAGGTGTGGCGCTCCTGGTCCATGACAAGCTGGCCGCGCTCAAGCGAACGGGCCTGCTGGTTGGGCGTCTTGGCCGACGCCTCGCGGGCGCTGGCACGGCGCAGCACGGCCCGAACCCGCTCGACCAGAAGACGCTGCGAGAAGGGCTTACGGATAAAGTCGTCGGCACCCATCTTGAGGCCGAAAAGCTCATCGATCTCGTCGTCCTTGGACGTCAGGAAGATCACCGGCAGGTCGGATTTCTGGCGCATCCGGCGCAGCAGCTCCATGCCGTCCATGCGCGGCATCTTGATGTCGAGGATGGCGAGATTCGGCGGGCGCGCCGCCAGACCTTCCAGCGCCGACGCCCCATCCGTATAGGTTTCGACGCGATATCCCTCCGATTCGAGGGCGATCGACACCGAAGTCAGAATGTTGCGGTCGTCGTCGACAAGCGCGATTGTTGCCATTTCAAGTGGCTCCCTCATGAGCTGTCCCTTCTTTGGTCGAGAAGGGGCTTTTGCAGGACAAATTAGGTACAAAATGTGGCACAGGCTTCGTCCGCTGTCACGAGCGGCATGCCGGCGGCCACAATCTCACCTCAACATGGATTGACCGATACAGACCGCCAATCCTTTGGGCACCCGCCTGATTTTTCGCACATATAAACGATTTAAACAACTTTCAAAATATTTAAATCGATTAAATATTTGATATCATTTGGCTTTTCTGGTTCTGACCGTTACAGTCTCCATCGTTGGGGGCTCCGGAAGTTCGCCGGCCAGGATGCTGCAATCGAAGAAGGAACCCCTCATGTCGGAAGCCGGCAAACGCAATCCCGCATGGCCGATCGACCGGATCGGCCTGAAAACCACCGGCGCGGTGCGCTATAATTTCGGCGAGGCCGTCCTTTACGAGGAAGCGATCCGCCGCGGCGAGGCCCGGCTTACCGCGCATGGCGCGCTGGTCGCCGAGACCGGACAGCACACCGGCCGCTCGCCCAAGGACAAATTCGTCGTGCGCGACGAGACCACCGGGCCGCATGTATGGTGGGACAACAACAAGTCGATTTCGCCGGCCCAGTTCGACACGCTGCTCGCCGATTTTCGCGCCCATGCGGCGGACAAGGATCTTTATGTGCAGGACCTGGTCGGCGGCGCCGATAAGGACTTGAAGCTGACGACCCGGGTCGTCACGGAGTTCGCCTGGCACTCCTTGTTCATCCGCAATCTGCTCATTCGTCCGGAAGCCGCCGAGCTCGAGCATTTTTTGCCCGACTTGACGATCATCGACCTGCCGTCGTTCCGTGCCGATCCCGTCCGCCACGGTACCCGGACCGGAACGGTGATCGCCGTCGATCTGACGCGCATGATCGTGCTGATCGGCGGCACCTCCTATGCCGGCGAAATGAAGAAATCGGTGTTCACCGTGCTCAACTATCTGTTGCCGGCGAAGGGCGTGATGCCGATGCATTGCTCGGCCAATGAAGGCGCCGGCGGAGACGCGGCCATCTTCTTCGGCCTCTCGGGAACCGGCAAGACGACGCTGTCGGCCGATCCGTCGCGCACGCTGGTCGGCGACGACGAGCACGGCTGGGGTCCGCATGGTATCTTCAACTTCGAAGGCGGCTGCTATGCCAAGACGATAAAGCTCTCGGCCGAAGCCGAGCCGGAGATCTTCGCCACCACCCAGCGCTTCGGCACGGTGCTGGAGAATGTGGTGCTCGACGCCGGCCGCGTGCCGGATTTCAACGACGGCAATCTCACGGAAAACACGCGCTGCGCCTATCCGCTCCACTTCATCCCCAACGCCAGCAAGACAGGCCGCGCCGGTCACCCGAAAAACATCATCATGCTGACCGCCGACGCATTCGGCGTGATGCCGCCGATCGCCCGGCTGACCCCGGCGCAGGCGATGTATCATTTCCTCTCCGGCTACACCGCCAAGGTGGCGGGGACCGAAAAGGGCGTCACCGAACCCGAAGCGACGTTTTCGACCTGTTTCGGCGCACCGTTCATGCCGCGCCATCCGTCGGAATACGGCAATCTGCTACGCGAGCTGATCGCCCATCACTGTGTCGATTGCTGGCTGGTCAACACCGGTTGGACCGGCGGCGCCTACGGCACCGGCAAGCGGATGCCGATCAAGGCGACGCGGGCGCTGCTCGCCGCGGCGCTCGACGGCTCGCTGAAAGGGGCCGATTACCGGACCGACGCCAATTTTGGTTTCGAGGTGCCGGTGGCGGTCGCGGGCGTCGACCGTGCCATTCTCGATCCAAGATCGACTTGGGCCGATACCTCAGCCTATGACCTGCAGGCGGCGAGGCTGGTCGGCATGTTCGCCGTCAATTTCGAAAAATTCGAACCTCATGTCGACGCCATCGTGCTCGGCGCCGCGCCGCGCATGCGCGAAGCCGCGGAATAGTCGCCGCTGCGTCTCGAGGCCCGGACCGGGATCGGGAAAACCCGACCCCGGGGGATCGGGCCTTTTCTTTTTTCGTCCGCCACGCCATGACTGCGGCATGAACGCCGACGACAAGATCATCATAGCCGACGATGCGGTGATCCATCCGGATGACCTGCACGAGGACTTCATCCGCTCGTCCGGCCCCGGCGGCCAGAACGTCAACAAGGTGGCGACGGCGGTGCAATTGCGCTTCGATGCGGCGAATGCGCCGGGCCTGTCGGAGCGCGTCCGCGAGCGAACCATAAAGCTGGCCGGCCAGCGCGCCACCAAGGACGGCGTCATCGTCATCGAGGCCGGACGCTTCCGCACGCAAGAGCAGAACCGGGCGGACGCCCGGGCGCGGCTTGCCGAACTGGTCGCCAGGGCCGCCGAACCGCCGCCGCCGCCGCGCAAGAAGACGAGGCCGTCGAAAGGCGCGGTCGAAAGGCGGCTGAAGACCAAGGCTGGGCGCGGCACGATCAAGAAGCTGCGCGGACGGGTGGACGACGATTGACGCGCGTCCAGCTGGACGCACAGCTGCGCTCTGGCACTTTTCGAAAAATACATCCCGAGTTTTGGGCCGATGCGGGAGGCGCGACGTCGACCGCGGTCGAGACCGCTTCCAATTCGAGGTTGCAGGTGGCAAGTTCGGTGTTCGTCACAGCAAGGAGACCGCAAATGGGCATGTTTGATTTCGTCAAGGGCGTCGGCAAGAAGCTCGGCTTCGGCGACGATGAGCCGGAGCCGACCGCCGATACGCTGAAGAAGGAACTCGATTCGCACGGGCTCGGCACCGACAAGGTGGAAGTCGACGTCAAGGGCGATACGGCTGTGCTGAAAGGCGTGGTCAAGGACCAGTCGATCTTCGAAAAGGCGGTCATTGCCGTCGGCAACACACTCGGCGTGTCCAAGGTGCAGGCGGATGAATTGCAGGTCGCCGCACCCGAGGCCGGCACGCCCGCAGCCCCGGCCAAGCAACCGACCTTCTACACGGTCAAGAAAGGCGACAACCTCTGGAAGATCGCCGAAAAGAGCTATGGCAAAGGCAAGGGTGCGAAGCACACGATCATTTTCGAGGCCAACAAGCCGATGCTGACCGACCCGGACAAGATCTATCCGGGCAGGTTCTGCGCATCCCGGACCTGTCCTGAACCTCACCACCTCAAGCTGGCGATTGCCATCCACGGACAAGAACGGCGGCTTTCGGGTCGCCGTTTTCATTCGATGGTGGCATTCTGCTTGTTTGCAGACCAACGGATCAAGCTAATGCTCGTCCTGCCCATAGGCGTCCGCCACATGCCCGGCTATCTGTCCCGCGCCGTGCAGGAAGCGCTGGTCGAGGAGGTGAGGCAGGTCGTGCAGGAAGCGCCGCTGTTCGTGCCGGCGATGCCGCGCACCGGCAAGGAGATGAGCGTCCGCATGACCAATTGCGGTCCGCTTGGCTGGGTCACCGACAGGGAGCACGGCTATCGCTACCAGCCGACGCACCCGGTAACCGGAACGCCCTGGCCACCGATCCCGGACGTGCTGCTGGAGCTGTGGTGCGAGGTGTCGGCTTATCCCCATCCGCCGGAGGCTTGCCTGGTCAATTTCTATTCGCCCGACGCGAAGATGGGCCTTCATCAGGACCGCGACGAGATCGATTTCTCCGCGCCGGTCGTCTCCGTTTCACTGGGCGACGATTGCCTGTTCAGGGTCGGCCAGAGCACGCGCGAAGGCGGCACCAAATCGTTCAGGCTGAAAAGCGGCGACGTCGTCGTGCTTGGCGGCGAAGGCCGCCTCTGTTTCCACGGCGTCGATCGTATCTATCCGTCGACCTCGGCACTGCTCAGGAATGGCGGGCGGATCAATCTGACGCTGCGGCGGGTGACCTGTCCTGGCTAATGCATGTCGCGCAAAGCGGCGGACTTTCAAGTCGGGCCGTATCGCCGCTCTATCACTTTATTCAAGCGTCGGACTTTCCCAAAACCGGCACCCGCTTCGTGTCATGGGCCAGGCTCGCCACTGCACGACCGGAAAAGATCCAGCGTTCGAGAACGACAAAGTTGACGACGGGAATGAGAATACAAGTGAGCAGGATCGGAATTGCAACCGGCAGGCCGAGCTGCCCGACAAGGAGCAGCGGCAGGAGATAGGCGGCGGCAAGACCGGAACCGGTGAGAGCGGCGAAACGCGGCGCTTCAAATTGATGCGAGCCGGCGGACATGAAGGTGAAGAACTTGTGGCCGAGATAGGAGAATATCGCCGCGACCGCATAGGCGGCGACGGAGGCTGTGGCGGGCGACAGGTATCGCGACCCGGCACTGCTGAAGAGGCAGGCACAAAGCGCATAAAGGACTGTGGCCGCAATTCCCACCGAGGCGAATTTGATAAGCCGGCGCGCAGCAAGCGTTCCGCGCCAGGCGGAAATGTCGGGCCGACGCAATGCAGGCATATTGATCACCGGCTGCTCCCGACAAATGCTCTGGATTTTGCAATCGAACGATAGCGGGCACTGCCTAAAGCGCCGTTAACCCATTCGTTACAGCTTCCTGAGCGCCACTTCCTCGACCAGGTGATTGGCGCCCTTGCGCAGGATGAGATCGGCGCGGGCTCTCGTCGGCAGGATGTTTTCGCGCAGATTCTTCAGGTTGATGTTGGCCCACAGGCCTTCGGCGATGGCGCGGGCCGCTGCCAGCGAAAGTTGCGAATAGCGGTGGAAGAAGGAGTCCGGATCGCGGAAGGCGGTCTCGCGCAGCCGCATGAAGCGGGCGATGTACCATTGATGGATCAGCTCCTCTTCGGCATCGATATAGATGGCGAAGTCGAAGAAATCCGACAGGAAAGGCACGATCTTGCCGTCCTTTGGCAGCTTGCCCGGCTGCAGCACGTTGATGCCTTCGAAGATCAATATGTCCGGCCGGTCGATGGTCTGGAACTCGCCGGGAACGACGTCGTAGGTCAGGTGCGAATAGACTGGCGCGCGGACATTGCGCTGCCCCGATTTGATGCCCGACAGGAAACGCAGCAGGGCGCCGACATCGTAGCTGTCGGGAAAGCCCTTGCGCTCCATCAAATTGTTGCGGCGCAGGATTTCGTTGGGAAGCAGGAAGCCGTCGGTGGTGATCAGATCGACCTTCGGGCTCGACGGCCAGCGCGCCAGCAATTCCTTGAGGACGCGCGCCGTGGTCGATTTGCCGACCGCGACGGAGCCGGCAATGCCGATGATGAAGGGCGTCTTGACGACATCTCCCGCGTTGAAGAAGGCCTGGCGCTGCCTGAACAGCAGTTGGCTGGCCTCGACATGGGCCGACAACAGCCGCGATAGCGAAAGATAAATGCGCTTGACCTCTTCGAGGTCGACCGGGTCGTTGAGCGAACGCAGGCGACGGATCTCGTCCGCGCCGAGCGTCATCGGCGTATCGGCGCGGAACTGCGACCATTGCTCCGCCGAAAAAAAACGGAAGGGCGAATATTTCTCGGTGGGGGCGAGCTGGTCCATCGAGTTTCCTGCCCTCCGCAGCGATCAGCCCCGGTCCTGCCGAGACGCCTTTTCGGCGATGCCCGAACGACCGGTGCGGCGCTCGAGTTCGGTCAGGACATCGGCAAGCGGGACGCCGGCGACGCCAAGAACGACGAGCCAATGATAAATGAGATCGGCGCTTTCCGAAACGAGCGCTTGTCTGTCACCGCCAACGGCCGCGATCACCGTTTCGACCGCCTCTTCGCCGAGCTTCTGCGCCGCCTTGTCGATGCCGCGCGCGAACAGCTTTGCCGTCCACGAATCCGGATCGCCGGAATGCGCGCGTTCCCTGATGATTGTCTCCAGATCGGAGAGCGAAAACTCAGCCATGGCGCCATCTATCTGCTTGTTTAAGCATGATCTTTTCCGAACCCGGTTCCCTCTTTTGGCTGGCGCGGACCTTCGGTTCGGGATCATGCTTTAGAGCCGATCCCCTGACGAGTCCAGTCGCATCGGCAGGCCGGCGCGGGCCATGTGCGACTTGGCTTTGGCAATGCTGTACGTGCCGAAATGGAAAATCGATGCCGCCAGCACCGCGCCGGCATGGCCGTCGCGAATGCCCTCGACCAGGTGATCGAGCGTGCCGACGCCGCCGGAGGCGATGACCGGCGCCCGCACGGCGTCGGCGACCGCGCGGGTGAGCGCGATGTCGTAGCCGGCCTTGGTGCCGTCGCGGTCCATCGACGTCAGCAGGATCTCGCCGGCGCCGCGATCGACCATCTGCTGAGCGAATTCGACCGCGTCGATGCCGGTCTTCTCGCGGCCGCCATGGGTGAAAATCTCCCAGCGGTCGGCCTCGTCTTCGCCTGACACCATCTTGGCATCGATGGCGACGACAATGCACTGGTTGCCGAACTTGTCGGCCGCCTCGGCGATGAAATCGGGATTCCTCACCGCCGCCGTGTTGATCGACACTTTGTCGGCGCCGGCCAAAAGCAGCTTTCTTATATCGGCGACCTGGCGCACCCCGCCGCCGACGGTCAGCGGCATGAAGCATTGCTCGGCGGTGCGGGCGACGATATCGAAGATGGTCTCGCGATTTTCGGACGAGGCGGTGATGTCGAGGAAGCAGAGCTCGTCGGCGCCGGCCGCATCATAGGCCTTGGCCGCTTCGACCGGATCGCCGGCATCGATCAGGTCGACGAAATTGACGCCTTTGACGACGCGGCCGTTCTTGACGTCGAGACAGGGGATGACGCGGGCCTTCAGCATCAGATCCTCGCATGCGCGGCAAGAAAATCGCCAAGCAATTGCCCAACGACAGGCGGAACCTCGCCTTTGGCGTCAAAGGCAGGATCGTAGGCGGACAGGGTGATGCCGACGATCGGGATCGACTTGGCCAGCCCGCAAACCAGTTGCCGCAGCTGTTCCGGATTTGGACCTCCCGGCAGCGCATAGCGGTTCACTTGCAGCACATCCGGATCGTGAACATCCAGATCAAGATGCAAATGCGCTTGGGCGGCGCCGGCCGCCTTGAGCTTTCCGACATTGTCGAGTGCATCGGTCCACTGGGCGCGAATGATCGGCAACGTCTCCAGAAGCCGCCTTTCATCTGGATCGAGGTCGCGCGCGTCGACCAGCATGCAGCGCGACGGGTCGATCGCCCGGAAGCCGGGAATGGCTGACGTCATCGGCCGCCAGCAGAGCCCCAGCGTCGTCGCCAGCGCCATGCCGTCGAGAAAGCCATGGGCCGAAGTCTCGGGCGTGTTGAGATCGCCATGCTGATCGATCCAGATGATCGAATCCGCGGCGTCGCCAGCCACCGCACCGGCGGCGGTCAGGCAGTTTCCGGCGAGCACGATGGGAAAACGCTCATCGTCGCGCGCCATGTCGACCTTGGTGGCGACTGCCCGACAAACCGCGAAACCTGTCGCGATTTCGCGTCTTTGGGCATCACCGACCTCGCCGATGTCCTCGACGATTACATCATGGCCGCGCAAGGCAAGTTCATCGACAAGGCCGCCGGCAATGATGGCGTCGGGACCCTGGCCAAAGCCGGCGTGGTAAAGGCCGCTGTCATAGGGTGCGAGGATGATCGAGAGTTTCATCGCGCCCTCGCCTTCTGCGGTCCGGCCGCCAGGATCGCCAATGCCTCGGCCGGGTCGATACGCCCGTCATACAGCGCACGCCCTGAGATGGCGCCTTCGAGCTTTTGCGCATCGGGCATCGTCATGCGCACGATGTCGGCGATCGAGGCCAGCCCGCCGGAGGCGATGACCGGGATCGACACGGCGTCGGCAAGATCGATGGTGGCGTCCCAGTTGATGCCGGTCAGCACACCGTCGCGGTCGATGTCGGTGTAGATGATGGCGGCAACGCCGGCGCCCTCAAACTTCTTGGCCAGTTCGATGACGCCGAGACTAGAGGCCTCGGCCCAGCCCTCGACCGCCACCTTGCCGCCCTTGGCGTCGATGCCGACGGCGATCTTGCCCGGGAATGCCTTGCAGGCCTGCCTGACCAGATCCGGATCGCGCACGGCCACCGTGCCGAGAATGATGCGGGCCAGCCCGCGATCGAGCCAGTCCTCGACCTGCGCCAGGGTGCGAATGCCGCCGCCGAGCTGCACCGGGTTTTTCGTTGCCTTGAGAATGGCGCCGACCGCCGCGCCGTTGACGCTCTGGCCCTTGAAGGCGCCGTTGAGGTCGACGACATGCAGCCATTCAAAGCCTTGTTGCTCGAAAGCCCTGGCCTGCGCTGCCGGGTCGTCATTGTAAATCGTCGCGGTCGCCATATCGCCGTGCTTCAGGCGCACGCACTTGCCGTCCTTGAGGTCGATGGCCGGGAACAGGATCACCGTTCAGGCGCCTTCAACAATGACGAAATGACCGGTCGAGGCGGCAAGCCTGTACTTCAATGCCTCCCGGTATTCAGGCGATTCGTAGCATTCTATCGCCTTGTCGTAGGACTCGAACTCAACCAGGACGTGGCGGTTGCCTGTCGGCCCTTCCGGGTTCGCATAACGCCCCGCCCGCACGGGAAACTTCGCGCCATATTTCGCAAAAGCCGCCGCGTTCGCCTCGATATACTGCTTGTAGCCCTCGGGATCGCGGACATCGACCATCGCCATCCAGTAGCCTTTCTTGCTCATGTTCCTAGGGCCTCCAGCGCAGGAAATTGGTGATCAGCGCCAGGCCAAGCGCCTGGCTCTTTTCGGGATGAAACTGCGTGCCGGCGAGATTGTCGCTGATAACAGCAGCTGTAACCGGACCACCATAGTCGGCAATTGCCAGCACCTCGTCCGGCTTCTGCGCGTCGAGATGGTAGGAATGAACGAAATAGGCGTGCAGCCCCTTGCTGCCGGTCGGAATGCCGGAAAACAGCGGATGCTTGCGCGTGAGCTCGATCGTGTTCCAGCCGATCTGCGGGATTTTTAGCGCAGGATCGGCCGGGGTGATCTCCTTGACGTCGCCGGCGATCCAGCCAAAGCCTGTCGTAACAGTCTTTTCCAGGCCCCGCTCCGACATCAGCTGCATGCCGACGCAGATGCCGAGGAACGGCCGCCGCTTGACGATCGCGACCTCCTCGACCGCCTCCCACATGCCGGCCACAGCGCGCAGCCCGGCCGCGCAATCGGCATAGGCGCCGACGCCGGGCAGGACGATGCGGTCGGCGGTTCTGACACGCTCGGCATCGGCGGTCAGCTCGATGGCGGCGGCGATGCCGGCCTCGTGCGCGGCGCGCTCGAAGGCCTTGGTGGCCGAGCGCAGGTTGCCCGAGCCATAATCAATGATCGCGACCCGCATGTCAGGGTCTTCCCGGCGTGTGCGTCAGTCCAAGCACCATTCCTGTCTCCGCCGGCCGGGCATGGGCAGCGTCCGGAACGATGCGCGGCACTGGCGCTTGCTCATCCGTATGCGCTTCGGCTTCCAGCACATAGCGCGTATCGGCGTCGTCGAGCCTGTCGGCCTCGACGACGCCCCATTCGTGCCAGCCGCGACGGCGCAGTGCGGCGATCCGCAAGGCCTGCCCTTCCAGCCCGACAAAGAGCGATACCAGCAGCGACAGCAGCGGGCCGGCCAGCCCAAGGCTCAGCCCTTCGGCGAGCATCGAAAGCAGAGCCATGCCGACAAACGCCAGTGCTGCCTCGATCCACAACCGGTGCCAGAGCAGCCATAGTGGCGGCACCAGGAAGCCAAGCCAGGAAAACCCATCACGGACAAAGGCCGTTCTGTCAGGCTTTTCGCCGCGGCCCGGCGGTTCCATCACGACATAGACGGCCATGGCCTATCCCTTCAGAGATCCCTTGGTGGAAGGAACCGCGTCAGGCTGGCGCGGGTCGCTTTCAAGCGCGAAACGCAGCGCACGCGCCACCGCCTTGAAGCAGGTCTCGGCGATGTGGTGATTGTTGGCGCCATAGTGGTTGGTGACATGCAGCGTGATGCCGGCATTTTGCGCCAGGGCCTGGAAGAATTCGCGCACCAGTTCGGTGTCGAACGAGCCGATCTTCGGCGACGAGAACACAACGTTCCAGACAAGGAAAGGACGGCCGGAAACGTCGATCGCCGCGCGCGTCAGCGTCTCGTCCATGGCGAGATCGATCGAGGCATAGCGCATGATGCCGCGCCGCTCGCCCAGTGCCTTGGCCAGCGCCTGACCGAGCGCGATGCCGGTGTCCTCGACCGTGTGGTGGTCGTCTATATGCAGGTCGCCCTTGGCCTTGACCGTCATGTCGATCAGCGAATGGCGCGACAACTGGTCCAGCATGTGATCGAAGAAGCCGACGCCCGTCGAAATATCGGATTTTCCCGAGCCGTCGACCTGGACCGATACGGAGATGTCGGTTTCCTTGGTCTTGCGGCTTGCGTTGGCGGAACGGGGCGGCATGCTCATCCTTGTCCAAAGTTCAGGCGTTCCAAGCGTCCACATGCTTGAAAGCATCCACATGCTTGAAAATGAGAGCCTTCTAGCAGCATGATCCGGTGATTGCCAGTTGCCGTGCCAAGCAGTATCGAGCCTGGCCGATGACCGGTTGGCAATCATCGGACCTATGCATACATAGGGTCGATAATAGTCACTCGTAATGCGCCAATCGCCTTGTCGGGACCGGTGCTGATCGGAGCAGAGATGTCGAACGAACTGACCATGCACGCCACGACGATCCTGACCGTGCGCAGGGGCGGCAAGGTGGTGATCGCCGGTGATGGCCAGGTCAGCCTTGGCCAGACGATCATGAAAGGCAATGCCAAGAAGGTGCGCCGAATCGGCAAAAGCGGCAATGTCATTGCCGGCTTCGCCGGCGCCACCGCTGACGCCTTCACGCTTCTGGAGCGGCTGGAGGCCAAGCTCGAACAATATCCGGAGCAATTGACGCGGGCCTGCGTGGAACTCGCCAAGGACTGGCGCACCGACCGCTATCTGCGCCGGCTGGAAGCGATGATGCTGGTCGCCGACAAGTCGGTCTCGCTGGCGCTGACCGGCACCGGCGACGTGCTCGAACCCGAACATGGCGTCATGGCGATCGGTTCGGGCGGCAATTTTGCGCTGGCCGCGGCGCGCGCGCTGATGGACACCGACAAGGATGCCGAAGAAATCGCCCGCAAGGCGATGCAGATCGCATCCGACATTTGCGTCTACACCAACAACAATTTTGTCATCGAAACTCTCGATGCCGGCTGAGCCGGCCGCTGGCCATCATCCCGAAAAGTGGGAACCGGTTTTTGCTTCGCCGACCTTCGGTTTGCAGGAGATCATGGCCAACCAAAAAAATAGATATGATTTTCGACCGGTGACGGAGGCGGACCTGCCGATGATCGCGGCATGGCTGGCCGAGCCGCATGTCGCCGAGTGGTGGGACGATCCCGAGACGGAGATCGCCCAGATCCGTGAACACATCGACAGCATTTCCGTCGAACCGCTGATCATCGAGCTCGACGGCGAGCCGATCGGCTACATGCAGAGCTACGACCCGCATCTGGAGGACGGCCACCCCTACAGCGACCAGCCGTTCGGCACGCTCGGCATCGATCTGTCGATCGGCAGGCCCGAGCTTGTCGGACGCGGCCACGGCTCGGCAATTGTCCGGCAGTTCGTGGAACAGCTGTTCGAAGAAGGGGCACCGCGTGTCATCATCGACCCGGATCCATCCAACGGACGAGCGATCCGCGCCTATCAAAAGGCCGGATTCAGAGCTATCGATCGCAGGCAATCGGAATATGGCGACGCCGTGCTGATGGCAATTGACGCCGAAGAGGGCGATGTCAAAGAGGGTGACGCCGGATAGGGCGACGCCGAAGAGGGGCAGTAACAGCATGAGCACAAGCGGCGCCGACAAGACCGTCTCGGCCTATGAAGACAGCTGGCGGATGGGACTTCTGCTCGTCCTCGGCCTGATCATATTCCAGGCTGGAGCCCTTTACGGCATGGGCCGAACGCCGATCTGCGAATGCGGCTATGTCAAGCTGTGGCACGGCATCGTGCAGAGCTCGGAGAATTCCCAGCATATTTCCGACTGGTACACATTCTCGCACATCATCCACGGCTTTCTGTTCTATGCGCTGGCGTGGGCTCTGTTCCCGCGCTCGCCGATCGGGCTCAGGCTGGCATTTGCCGTCGTCATCGAGGGCGGCTGGGAGCTTCTCGAGAACAGCCCGTTGATCATCGAGCGCTACCGCGCCGGCACAATTTCCCTGGATTACTACGGCGACAGCATCATCAATTCGGTGGCCGACACGCTGGCGATGGTGCTGGGATTTGTGATGGCGCGCAGGCTTCCTATATGGGTGATCGTGACCCTCGCCCTGATATTCGAATTCGGTGTCGGCTACATCATCAGGGACAATCTGACACTCAACGTGATCATGCTGCTGCATCCGTTCGAGTCCATCCGGCAGTGGCAAAGTGGAATTTAGCGATATGACCACATTCTCGCCCCGCGAAATCGTTTCGGAACTCGATCGCTTCATCATCGGCCAGAAGGACGCCAAGCGCGCCGTGGCCATCGCCTTGCGCAACCGCTGGCGCCGCCAGCAGCTCGAAGGCCAGATGCGCGAAGAGGTAATGCCGAAGAACATCCTGATGATCGGCCCGACCGGCGTTGGCAAGACCGAGATCTCGCGCCGCCTGGCACGCCTTGCCGGTGCGCCGTTCGTCAAGGTCGAGGCGACCAAGTTCACCGAGGTCGGCTATGTCGGCCGCGACGTCGAGCAGATCATCCGCGACCTGGTCGAGATCGCCATCGGCCTGGTGCGCGAGAAGATGCGCGAGGATGTCAAGGCGCGCGCCCATATCAATGCCGAGGAACGCGTTCTGGAAGCGCTCGTCGGCAAGACGGCGAGCCCGGCGACGCGCGACAGTTTCCGCAAGAAGCTGCGTGACGGCGAGCTCGACGACAAGGAGATCGAGATCGAAGTGAGCGACACCGGCACCGGCGGCATGCCGGGCTTCGAGATCCCCGGCATGCCGGGCGCCAATATCGGCGTGTTGAACATCAACGACATGCTGACGAAAGCGATGGGCGGCCAGAAGACCAAGACGCGCAAGACGACGGTGAAGGAATCCTACGCGGTGCTGGTCGGCGACGAATCCGACAAGCTGCTCGACCAGGATGAGGTGGTGCGCAGGGCGCTCGAATCGACCGAGAACGACGGCATTGTCTTCCTCGACGAGATCGACAAGATCGCCTCGCGCGAAGGCGGCATGGGCGCCGGTGTTTCCCGCGAAGGCGTGCAGCGCGACCTGCTGCCGCTTGTCGAAGGCACCACGGTCGCGACCAAATACGGACCGGTGAAGACGGATCACATCCTGTTCATCGCATCGGGCGCGTTCCACGTTGCCAAGCCATCCGATCTGCTGCCGGAATTGCAGGGCCGTCTGCCGATCCGCGTCGAGCTGCGTGCGCTGGAGAAGGACGATTTCGTCCGCATCCTGACCGAGACCGAGGCCAGCCTGATCAAGCAGTACATCGCGCTGATGAAGACCGAGGGCGTCGATCTCGTCTTCACCGACGACGCCATCGATTCACTGGCCGGCATCGCCGTCGATCTCAACGCCAGCGTCGAGAACATCGGCGCCAGGCGGCTGCAGACGGTGATGGAGCGGGTGCTGGACGAGATCTCCTATGACGCGCCGGACCGCCACGGCACGTCGGTGACAGTCGACGCCGCCTATGTGGAGAAGCATGTCGGCGACCTGTCGAGAAACACGGATCTGTCGCGATTCATCCTGTAGCAGGCGATCCACCCTTCAAGGCCGGCGAGCCGGCAGGTTCTGAGACGTGTGGCCAAATGGAAGCATCCGGCCAGATTTTGTCTTGCCGGGCCAGGGAGCTCTCGACTCTCCTTGCAGCTTTACCTAGTTTGCCGGCAACATCAGCGCCGCGCATCCGTTGGACGTGCAAAGGGCGCTTTAACAGTTGGTTCTGCGCAAGACCCCCGAAAGTCATTCCGGGGTCATGCGCAGTTGCAGGCGGCGGCGCATGACAAAAACGATCCTCGTCACTCTCGGGCTGACGCTTGCGACAGCCATGTTCGCCGCCGAAGCGGCGACGATGGTGCCGCCGGGCAACAGTCATGTCGAGCAGCCCAACATACCGGGCGCCTCGAGCCGGCGCACCCAGGCCACCAACAGCACCTTCCAGGCGAAATACCGCAAGATCTATGCGCTGCTGCAGCACGACGCCGGTCTTCGCGGCAAGATCGAGCAGGCAGCAGCGACCTATGGCATCGATCCTATGCATATCGTCGGCGCCATCGTCGGCGAGCACACCTACAATGTCGACGCCTACGACCGGCTGCAGACCTACTACGTCAAGGCGATCTCCTATCTGTCGAGCAAGCTGTCCTTCGCCTATGAAGGTGAGGACATCACCGATTTCGTGCAACGGCCGCAATTCCGGGAATGCGTCGGCAAATCGGATAGTTACGAGCTCTGGGAATGTCGCGAGCAGGTGTGGAACCTTTCCTTTCGCGGCAAGACTGTCGGCGGTGAGAGTTTCCCCGACGACCGCTTCGGCGCGACTTTCTTCCAGCCCTTTTATGCCGGCCAGACTTTTGGCCTGGGCCAGCTCAATCCGCTGACCGCCTTGCAGATGAGCGATCTCGTGCACCAGGTGTCCGGCCTGCCAAAGCTCGACGTTGGCGACCCGAACGCGGTCTACAAGACCATCATGGATCCGGACCTGACCTTGGATTATGTCGCGGCAACGATCCGGAAATCGATCGATGCCTATCAGAGCATTGCCGGCTTCGACATATCGGGCAATCCCGGCATCACATCGACGCTCTACAATGTCGGCAATCCGCAACAGCGCGCGCATGCGCTGAAGGCCGAAAACGACAGGCGCCGCGCCGCGGGCGAACCGGAGAAGCTGCCCGAGGAAAACTACTATGGCTGGCTGGTCAACGACAAATTGCCGGAGCTGAAGGCGCTGTTTTAGAAACGCTACGAGCCTTTCCGAGTTCGCGCCGCTCCGCCCGCGGCTGTGATGCATTGCCACTTGCAATCCGTCGCCGAGAAACTGGGTATGGTACCCATGCCAACCGGCAGATTTGGCTTGGTGAATTTATCAAAAATTGATAAGATCCGATAATCGAAAGGGTCTGACCTATGCCTTCAAGTTACAATATTGGCGCTCGCTATGAGACGCTGGTGCGCGAACTGGTGGGGAGCGGCCGCTATGCCAGCGCCAGCGAAGTTCTGCGCGATAGCTTGCGCCTGCTCGAGGAACGCGAGGCGCAGCGGAAAGCCAAGCTTGCCGCGCTTCGTGATGATATCCGAGCCGGTATTGAGAGCGGCCCCGGCATTCCAGCCGACGAGATTTTTGACAGGTTGGAAGCCAAGTACAGCGACGGAACCCGCAAATAATGGCGGTTCTATTCGCCCCTGCTGCCGCGCAGGACATTGAGGAAATTGGCGACTATATTCACGCTGAAAACCCCGCAGCCGCGATGCGCTTTGTAACGGCTCTCAGGGCGCGCTGTCGCCGGATTGTCGACGCACCGCACGGCGGCGTTCCCCGCCCTGCCCTGTGGTCCGGTCTGCGCTCCGTTGCCTTCCAGCGTTATGTGATTTTCTACACTGTTGAAGGCTCTGCCATACGCATCGAGCGAATCTTGCATGGCGCCCGCGACATCGAGGCCATCTTTTACGAGGGCGATAGCTGACAGGTTGAAAGCACCGCCGTCACTGGATCTCCACGACAGCCGCGCCTTCAGCTCATGCCGCCAGCAACGACTTCAGCTTGACCGTTTGCGAACCGAGCGCCTCAGGCGCCGGTTTTGCGCGCCTGGCGATCAGCATCTCGGCCAGCCTGATGTCGCGGGCGACCGAATTGCCTGGACCAATGCCGCTCGCCGCAACCAGCCTGCCGTCTTCGGCTAGATGAAACAGGATCAAGGCGCCGTCGTCGAGATCGCGGCGCACGATCTTGCTGCCCTCGTCCGACAGCCCAGCGATCTGCAACGTCAGGCCGTACTGATCCGACCAGAACCAGGGCACCGCCGCGTGGGCCTCGCCGGCGCCAAGCATGTTGCTGGCCGCAAGCGCGCCGTGCTCCTGCGCGTTGCGCCAGGCCTCCAGCCGAACGCGCCGGCCGCCATAGACGGCAAGCGGAAACGAGCAGCAATCGCCGGCGGCAAAGATGTCCCGATCGCTGGTGCGAAGCTCGGCATCGACGGCTATGCCGTTGTCGATCGTCAGCCCCGCTTCCGCGGCAAGTCCGGTCACCGGCAAAGCGCCGATGCCGATCACCGCCAGGTCGGCGACGATGTCCTGCCCGCCGGCAAGCGCGATGCGCACTTCGGCGCCGTCGTCCGCGATCGCCGCGATGGCATCGCCGCACAGGATTTTGACGCCTTCGGCTTCATGCGCCTCGTGGATAATTTTGGCGATCTCGGCCGGCACGCCGCGCATCAGGATGCGCGGCTGCGCCTCGATGACGGTGACCACTGCGCCCAGTCTGCGTGCCGCGGCGGCGAGCTCAAGACCGATGAAGCCGCCGCCAACGATGGCGATGCGGTTTGCGGGGCGGAGATGAGCGCGAATGGCCAGCGCGTCGCTGAAGGTCCGGAGATAAGCACAACGCGGCCCGAGGCCCGGTATTGGCAGTCTGCGCGGCACCGATCCAGTTGCCAGCAACAGCTTGTCGTAAGGCAGGATCGAGCCGTCCGACAGGCGTACGACACGCGCAGCGCGGTCGATCGCCACCGCCTGAACCGAATGGATATGCCGGATCGATCTCTCGGTCAGGATCGCATCGCTGGCGATCGCCTTGATCACCGGCGCATCACCGGTCATCGCGTCCTTCGACAGCGGCGGCCGCTCGTAAGGCAGATGCGGCTCGTCGCCGACCAGCGTCACCGGGCCATCATGGCCGAGATCGCGCAGCGCCAAAGCAGCCCGCCCGCCGCATTCGCCGGCGCCGATGATGAGCATTCCTTTCGCCATCACCGTCAGCCGATCCGAATGAGGATTTTGCCGGCGTCGAGCTTGACCGGATAGGTCCGGAGATTGACGCAGACCGGTGCGCCCCTGGCTGCACCGGTCTTGTAGTTGAAGCGGCCATTGTGCTTCGGGCATTCGATGATGTCGTCCATCACCAGCCCGTCGGCCAGATGCACCTTCTCATGCGTGCAAAGGCCGTCCGTCGCGAAATATTCGTCGTCTGGACTGCGATAGATGGCGAAGGTGCGGCCGTCATGGTCGAACCGCATCACGTCCTCCTCGTCGATGTCATCGGCACCACAGGCCTCGACCCAGTCGCTCATTGGTCCTCCCGGCAGAATTATGCTTGGTCAACGTGCCCGGCACGGGCGCATATCATTCGGCTGCTGTCGCGACGGCAGCATTAACGTTGTGGAATTCGTCGCGATAAGGCTTGGCAGTCGGCGGCAGTTCGCGCTTGAGGAAATAGTCTTCATTGCGCAGCTGGCGCAGGAAGGCAGGCACCATCTCGCGATAGCCGGCCAGGATCGATGGCGTCGGCGCCGGCAGATCGTGCTTGATCAGCTCATGCAGCCTCGGCAGCGCGTGATATGGCACCATCGGGAACATGTGATGCTCGACATGATAGTTCATGTTCCAGTAGATGAAGCGGCTGATCGGGTTCATGTAGACCGTGCGGCTGTTGAGGCGATGGTCGATGACATTTTCGGCAAGGCCGCCATGCTGCAGCAGGCCGGTCATGACGTGATGCCAGGCGCCGTAAAGCCTGGGCAGACCGACCAGCATCAAGGGCAGGAACGAGCCGCTGTAGAGCGCCAGCGCGATGGTCGCGGCATAGATCGCGGTCCAGATGCGGGCAATGCGGATCGCCTTTGGCTGCTCCTGCTCGGGAATGAAGGTCTTTTCCGCCGGGCTGATAATCCCGGCCGCATTGCGCACCATGTCGCTCATGGCATGCCAGGCATCGACAATGCCGAAGAAATTGAGCACGACGCGCAACAGGTCTGGCGGGCGCATCACCGCGATCTCCGGATCGCGGCCGACGATGATCGTGTCAGTGTGATGCCGCGTATGGCTCCAGCGCCAGGTCACCGGGTTGCGCATGATCATGAAGCAGGCGATCTGATAGACCACATCATTCATCCACTGCGTCCTGAAGGCGGTGCCGTGGCCGCATTCGTGCCAGCGTGAATCGGTGGAAGAGCCGTAGAGCACGCCATAGACGAAGAAGAACGGCACGCACCACCATGTGCCCCAGAACCAGGCGCCGCCGGCGCCGCTCAGGATCAGGGCGGAGAGCCAGAGGATGGTGTCGCGCATCGCCGGCCCGTCGGAGCGCTGCATCAGCTCCTTCATCTGCTTGCGGGGCACGTCGGTATGATACCATTCGGCCGCCGCCAGCCCGGTCTCGACGGCGCGTTTCGCGTCGCGGCCGAGCAGGCTGTAGTCTCGCCGGGACGGCATTGCAGATAGTGTCGCTTCCATTGAGGCTGCCTCCGTCGGCATCCGTCGGAACGGCGCCTCTGCCACAGGTGCTTATGCCCTAAAATAACGCCAAGCCGTGATAGGCTCAACATCACGAAGAAAGTTTCTATCATTTCCCATCAGAATGATGTATAGCCTATGCGGGCAATCAGGCAGGAAGCGTATGGCAAAACGGCCAACTATCACCGATCTGGCGCGTATTTCGGGGGTCAGCGTCGCCACCGTCGATCGGGTGCTGAACAATCGCCTGCCGGTGCGCGAGGAAACCGCGCGACGCGTCTATGAGGCCGCCACCAGCATCGGCTATCACGCCGCCGGGCTGATCAAGCAGCGGATGCGCCAGGAACTGCCGGAATACCGGCTCGGCTTTCTGCTGCTGAGGGGCAATGATGTTTTCTACAGCGATTTCGCCCGCGAGATCGAACTGGCTGTTTCGCAATCGCAGCGCTTCCGCGGCGTCGCAACCATCGATTTCGCCAGTTCGCTGGCCCCCGACGAGATCGCCGCCCAGATGCGCAAGCTGGCGGCGAAATCCAGGGCAGTCGCCGTTGTCGGTCCGGACCATCCAACGCTGACGGCAGCCGTCGAGACCCTGAAGGCGAGGGGCCAACCCGTCTTCTCCCTGCTATCCGACTTTGCAGCCGGCATCCGCGAGGGCTATGTCGGCCTCGACAACCGCAAGGTCGGCCGCACCGCGGCCTGGATGATCGCCAGAGCGGCGAGGAAGCCCGGCAAGGTCGCCCTTTTCGTCGGCAGCCATCGCTTCCATGGCCATGAGCTGCGCGAGATCGGCTTCAGATCGTTTTTCCGCGAGCATGCGCCGGAATTCACGGTGATGGAGACGCTGGTCAACCTGGAAGCCAACCAGGTGACCCATGATGCAATGATCGATCTTCTGGCGCGGTACCCGGATCTGGCCGGCTGCTACGTCGCTGGCGGCGGCATGGAAGGCGCCGTTTCCGCGCTGCGGGCGGCCAGGCCGGCAAACATGCCGGTGGTCGTCTGCAACGAGATCAACGCCGAATCGCGCGCGGCGCTCGCCGACAACATCCTGACCATGGTGATTTCGACGCCGCTGGCAGCACTATGCCGCGAGCTTGTCGGGCTGATGGCGCATGCCATCGAGGCAGGCGCTGCCAATGCGCCGGGCCAGACCTTCCTGCCGTTCGACATCTATCTGCCGGAAAACATCTAGGTTCGGGCAGAACATCTGGGCTCAGCCAACATCCTGATTAGATCGGGGCGTCGGCAATGATGTGAACCATCAGCCTGATAGTTTCTTGCAAAAGATTTGCCGACCCTCAGCCGCGTTGTCCGAAAAATATGGCAGCCGCTTTCGGAATCTCCTTGACGTCCGCCCGTAGAATGGAATAAATATTTCACTAACTAGGTATTTTGGTTCTTTCGTTCCGGAACATCTGTTTCAACGGAGGACTTGGCGTTCCAGCCAACGCGGAAATCGCCATCGGAAACGGAGAAGCAATCGGGAGAGATTCCCTGGGAGATCGGGGATTCCGGGTAGATCGGTGCAGCCGGACACCAATTCTGTGGAGGAGAAATAGAATGAAAAAACTGCTGTTGGGCGCCGCATTCCTGGCGCTGATGAGCTCGTCCGCCCTCGCTGCCAAAATCGGCGTCTCGATGGCGCTGTTCGACGACAATTTTCTCACCGTGCTGCGCAACGGCATGATCGAGCAGGCCAAAGGCATGGAAGGCGTGGAACTGCAGGTCGAGGACGCGCAGAACGACGTGGCCAAGCAGCTCGACCAGATCAAGAACTTCGTCGCCTCGGGTGTCGATGCGATTATCGTCAATCCAGTCGACACCTCGGCCACCCAGGCGATGTCGGATGCCGCGGCTGCGGCCAACGTTCCGCTGGTCTATGTCAACCGCGAGCCGGTCAATGTCGACACGCTGCCGGACAACCAGGCTTTCGTTGCCTCGAACGAGGTTGAGTCAGGCACTCTCGAGACCCAGGAAGTCTGCCGCCTGTTCAAGGAAGCCGGCAAGACCGAGGCCAATGTCTACGTGATCATGGGCGAACTGTCGAACCAGGCCGCGGTGCAGCGCACCAAGGACATCGAGGATGTGATCGCCACTCCCGAATGCAGCTTCATCAAGATCATCGACAAGCAGACGTCGAACTGGAAACGCGAGGAAGCACAGAACCTGATGACCAACTGGCTTTCGACCGGCGCGCCATTCGATGGCGTGATCGCCAACAATGACGAAAGCGCCATCGGTGCGATCCAGGCCATGAAGGCTGCCAACATCGACATGAAGTCGGTTGTCGTCGGTGGCGTGGACGCCACCCAGGACGCGCTTGCCGCGATGCAGGCGGGCGATCTCGACGTGACCGTGTTCCAGGACGCGGCCGGCCAAGGCGCCGGGGCGCTGGACGCGGCGCTCAAGCTTTCCAAGGGCGAGGCAGTCGAGCAGAAGGTCTACATCCCGTTCCAGCTGGTCACGCCGGCAAACATGGACAAGTTCCTGCAGAAGAACTGAGGCAGAGGAGCGTTTTCGATAGGAGCGGCGCGGCAGTGCATCGGACCGGTTTTGGAATCCGATGTTTTAAGAACAAAAAAACAGCGCCGCTCCCTTTTTCCCTCATCGCCGCGGACAGCCGGCGAGAGGGCGACTGCGGCTGATGGAGGAAGCAAGAGTTGACACAGACAACCCATGGCGTCGGCGGACTGAGCTATGATGCGAAAAAGCGGACATGGCCTGCCGAATTCAACGTTTTCCTGGCGCTCATCATCCTCGTCGGCGCCTTTGAGCTGATCGGCCGGGTCTTTCTTGGCGACAGCTTCCTGTTCAACACCCGCGCAAATGTCGATACGATCTTCAACGAAGCGCGCCTGCAGATCATCATCCTGCAGGTGTCGATCGTCGGCATCATCGCCATCGGCGTGACGCAGGTCATCATTTCCGGCGGCATCGACCTTTCCTCCGGTTCGGTCGTCGGCGCCACGGCGATGATCGCCATGAGCTTCGCCCAGGTGGCGACGGTCAACGGCAACCCGAACCCCAAGGCGATGTTCATCGAGCAGGGCTGGACCGACCTGCCGGTGATCGTGCCGGTGCTCGTCGCGATCGGCTGCGGCCTGCTGGCGGGCCTGATCAACGGCACGCTGGTCGCCTATACCCGCATTCCGCCGTTCATCGCCACGCTCGGCATGATGGTCACCGCACGCGGCGTCGCCAAATGGTGGTCAAAAGGGCAGCCGATCTCGTTTCCCACCGAAAGTTTCGCCGCCATCGGCAAGGGGCTGATGCCGGTCATCATCTTCATATCGCTGGCGATTCTGTTCCAGCTGATCCTGTCATACACCAGGTACGGCAAGCACTGTTATGCCATCGGCTCCAACGAGGACGCCGCGCGTATGTCCGGCATAAATATCAAGGGCCACAAGGTCCTCGTCTTCGTCATTGCCGGCGTCCTCGCTTCGCTGGCGGCCGTGGTGCTGAGCTCCAAGAACCTCACTGCTCAGGCCGGCATGGGCGTGATGTACGAACTGGACGCGATCGCCATGGCGGTCATCGGCGGCGTCTCGCTGTCGGGCGGCCGCGGCTCGATCGTCGGCACGGTGATCGGTGCGCTGATCTTCGGCGTCATCATCTCCGGCTTCACCTTCCTGCGCCTCGACGCCTATTACCAGGAGATGGTCAAGGGCGTGATCATCATCGGCGCAGTCGTACTCGACCAGTGGCGCCAACGCCTGCGGGCAATGAGGGCTTGACCATGTCAGACATCGTCCTGAAGACCGAAAACCTGACCAAATACTATGGCGGCGTGCATGCGCTCGAAGGCGCGAATTTCGAACTGCGCAAGGGCGAGCATGTCGCCATCATGGGCGACAACGGCGCCGGCAAATCGACCTTCGTGCGCCAGATCACCGCCGTCGAGCAGCGCACCAGCGGCAAGATCTGGTTCGACGGCAAGGAAGTCAACTTCGCCGGCCCGATCGCGGCGCGCGAGGCGGGCATCGAGACGGTGTTCCAGAACCTGGCGCTCGCCGACGATCTCGACGTGCCGTCGAACCTGTTTCTCGGCCGCGAAAAGGTGCTGTTCAATCTCGGGCCTTTCTCGATCCTCGATCGCAAGTTCATGCGCAAGGCGACCGAGGCAGCGTTGATCCGCACGGCCGTGAAGATTCCCAATCTTTCCAACACCATCCGCCACATGTCGGGCGGCCAGCGCCAGTGCGTGGCAATCGCCAGAACCGCGACTTTCGCGTCCAAGCTCATCATCATGGATGAGCCGACGGCAGCACTTGGTGTGCAGGAGACGACGCAGGTCGAAAACATCATCCGCACGCTGAAGGCCAATGGCGAGCCGCTGATCCTGATCAGTCACAACATGCGCCAGGTGTTCGATCTTTGCGACCGCATCGTCGTCTTCCGGCGCGGCCGCATCGTCGCCAATTTGCGCAAGCAGGACACCGACGGCAACGACATCGTCTCATACATCACCGGCGCCAAGACCGGGGAGGCGGAACTTGCAGCTTAGGGCGGATGCGCGGCGGGTCATCGGCCCGTCGCCGATCAGCCGCGATAATAAAATCTACTGCGCCTCGCCCTCAACGGTGCAGTAAAGACGCACTACCATTTCAAACAATCCTCAAAGGAAATTCCCATGCCTCTCCGCTTCGCTCTTCTCGGTGCCGGCCGCATCGGCAAGGTCCACGCCCGTGCCGTCGGCTCCAATCCACAGGCCAGGCTGGTGGCAGTTGCCGATGCATTCGAGAAGGCGGCGACCGATCTGGCGTCGGCCTACGGCGCGGAAGTACGCAGCATCGAGGCCATCGAAAAAGCCGGGGATATCGACGCGGTCATCATCTGCACGCCGACCGACACCCATGCCGATCTGATCGAGCGGTTCGCCAAGGCAGGCAAGGCGATCTTCTGCGAGAAGCCGATCGATCTCGACGCCGGCCGAGTGGAAGAATGCCTGGCCGTGGTCGACAAGGCCGGCGCCACTTTGATGGTCGGCTTCAACCGCCGCTTCGATCCGCATTTCGCCGCCGTGCGCAAGGCGATCGACGACGGCGCCATCGGCACCGTCGAGATGGTGACCATCACGTCGCGCGATCCCGGCCCGCCGCCGCTCGACTATATCGGCCGCTCGGGCGGCATCTTCCGCGACATGACCATCCATGATTTCGATATGGCGCGCTTCCTGCTCGGCGAGGAGCCGGTGGCGGTCAGCGCCCATGCCTCGGTGCTGGTCGACAAAAAGATCGGCGAGGCCGGCGACTTCGACAGCGTCAGCGTCATCCTCGAAACCGCCTCCGGCAAGCAGTGCGTCATCTCCAATTCGCGGCGCGCCACTTATGGCTACGACCAGCGGATCGAGGTGCATGGCTCGAAAGGCATGGTTGCGGCCGAGAACCAGCGGCCGGTGTCGATCGAACTGGCCAATGAGAAAGGCTATACGCGCCCGCCGCTGCACGACTTCTTCATGACCCGCTACCTCGACGCCTATGCCAACGAGATCGCCGCCTTCATCGCGGCGGCGACGTCGGGCGAGAAGGCGGCGCCCAGCGGCAAAGACGGGCTCGTCGCGCTGAGGCTGGCGGACGCGGCGCTGAAATCGGCCAGAGAAGGCAAGACCGTCCGCCTCGACAACTGAGCAACATCAATCACAGGAGCAAGGCGATGAACGGTTCCGCCGGTCGCAATTCAGAGACACGCGCCATCGTCACCGGCGGCGCGCAAGGCATCGGCTTCGCCGTCGCCGAGACGCTGGCCGACGAGGGCTGCCGCGCCCTGGCGCTGGTCGGCCGTTCCAGGGAGAAGGGCGACAAGGCGGTCGCCGCTCTTGCGAAAAACGGCGTCGACGCCATCTTCATCAGCGCCGACGTCTCAGTGGTGGCCGACTGCAAGCGGGTCGTCGAAACCGCGATCGCTCATTTCGGCACCGTCAATGCGCTGGTCAACGCCGCCGCCACCTCGGCCCGCGGCTCACTGGTCGAGACCTCCGAGGATCTTTTTGACCAGATCTTCCAGACCAATGTGCGCGGCCCCTTCTTCCTGATGCAGGGTGTGGTGGCGCATCTGCTCGACCGCAAGGCGCCCGGCTCGATCGTCAACGTGCTGTCGATGTCGGCGCATTGCGGCCAGTCATTCCTGGCGCCCTATTCGTCGAGCAAGGGCGCACTGGCGACGCTAACCAAGAATGTCGCCAATGCCTATCGCGGCAATCGCATTCGCTGCAACGCCGTGCTGCCCGGCTGGATGGACACCGAGGGCGAGGCGATCGTGCAGAAGAAATGGCACGACGCGCCAGACGACTGGCTGGAAAAGGCCGAGGCCGCGCAACCGATGGGCCAGTTGGTGAAGCCGGCACAGCTTGCCCGGCTGATCAGCTATATGATCAGCCCGCAGTCGGGCGTCATGACCGGCTCGCTGGTCGACTACGACCAGACCATTGCAGGGTCCTCGCCGGAATAAGTTCAGCCGAGTAGCCTAGCGGAACGCCCATCGCTTCGTCATGCTGGGGCGGAGCAAGGAGCGAAGCGACGCGGCGCAGTATCCATGCCGCGATTTCAGAGCATTGCTCCGGTGCAGAATTCTGCTCCGCTGCACTCCTCGGCCAAGGCCACGACATGGATCCCAGGGTCTTCGCGACGGAGCTTCGCTCCTGCTTCGCCCTGGGATGACGAAGGTGGGGAATCCCGAATTGGCTGGACAACAGGCCTCTAACCCCTCAGATTGCCTGCGCAGCGCTACTACGCAGCTTCATCAGAGACGTGACAAGCGCCTCGGCTTCGGCTATAGGGCTGGCATGATCCACCTGACCGCCTCGTTCTGGTATTTTAGCTACGGCAGCTCGCTGGCGGCGGGAGGATTGCGCTCGATCTGAAGATTGCAGCAACAACATCCGAACAGCCGCCAGACCTGGCGGCTTTTTTGTTTCAGCCGGCAGGTCTCCCAACCAGGAGCAGAAAGCCGTGTTGACCACCACAGATGATCTTCGGGTCAAGGAAATCCGAGAGCTGAGTACGCCGGACGACGTGATGCGGGAGATACCGCGCACGCTGACGGCGACGCGCACCGTTGCCGCGTCACGCAACGCTATCCACGCCGTGCTGACCGGCGCCGACGATCGGCTGGTCGTCGTCGTCGGACCCTGTTCGATCCACGACCCGATCGCTGCCGTCGACTATGCCAGCCGGCTGGTGGCGCTGCGCGAGAGCCTGTCGGACCGGCTGGAGATCGTGATGCGCGTGTATTTCGAGAAGCCGCGCACGACGGTTGGCTGGAAGGGCCTGATCAACGATCCCGACCTGGATGGCAGCTTCAACATCGACAAGGGTCTGCGGATGGCTCGCAACGTGCTCTCCGCGGTCAACAACCTTGGCCTTCCGGCGGCGACCGAATTCCTCGACATGGCAACCCCGCAATACATTGCCGACCTCGTCGCCTGGGGCGCGATCGGCGCGCGCACGACAGAAAGCCAGATTCATCGCGAACTTGCATCCGGCCTGTCCTGCCCGGTCGGCTTCAAGAACGGCACCGACGGCAATTTGCGGATCGCCGCCGAGGCGGTGAAATCCGCCGCCCAGCCGCATCATTTCATGGCGGTGACAAAGGGCGGGCGCAGCGCAATCGCAACGACCACCGGCAACGAGGATTGCCACGTCATCCTGCGCGGCGGCATTGTGCCGAACTATGACGCAGCGAGCATCGCTGCCGCCTGCGCGGAACTCGGCCGGATCGGCATAGCACCACGGCTGATGATCGACGTCAGCCACGCCAACAGCAACAAGAAGCCGGAGAACCAGCCGATGGTGGCGGCCGACGTCGCAGGCCAGGTCGCGGCAGGCGAAAAACGCATCATCGGCGTCATGATCGAGAGCAACCTCGTCGCTGGCCGGCAGGAGGTCATGCCTGGCAAGCCGCTCGCCTATGGCCAAAGCATCACTGATGGCTGCATCGACTGGACAACCACCGAAACGGTGCTGCACGGCCTTGCCGACGCCGTCGAGCAACGCCGGTCAGCGCGACGCGCCCTGATCGCCAGCCGTCCGGGAGCCGCCTGAGACAGCTGGCGCGTTGCCCCCTTCTCCCCTTGTGGGAGAAGGTGGATCGGCGCGTAGCGCCGAGACGGATGAGGGGTGCTGAACGGAACACTGCGTTTAAAATGTCGAATGATTTTAAGCTCTTATGACTTCAAGGCAGCGATCCGGCCAACACCCCTCATCCGACCGAGCTTCGCTCGGCCACCTTCTCCCACAGGGGGAGAAGGGGAGCCAACGCCGGCGTCACCTCACATCCACCCAGCGCTGCTCCTCGAAGGAACGCGCCATCGCATGCACGGTGCGCTCGATCTCAAGGCCTTCGTCGAAATCGATGATGCGCGCCGGCTTGCCGGCCAGCCGGATCAAAAGCTCGCGGCATTCGATGATCTTGAGGTCGTTGAAGCCGAGACCGTGGCCGGGCGCCGGCAGGAAGGCGTCGTAGGGCTTGTGGTGCGGCGCCACCAGGATGGTGCGAAAGCCTTGCTCGGTCGGACGGTCGGATGTCAGGTAGAGCTGGAACTCGTTCATCCGCTCCTGGTCGTACAGGATCGAGCCCTTCGAGCCGAAGATCTGAATGGCGATCCGGCCCTTGCGGCCCCAGGCCGAACGGTTGACTAGGAGAGTACCGGCAATGCCGTTTTCGAGATGCATCAGCACGCTGGCGATGTCGTAGGTCTCGACCGCGCGACGCCCGCCCGATGCGACGCGGCGATCGGAATAGGGTTTTGTCATGTCGCACATGACGCGAGCGACGCGGCCGAACAGCACAGAGAGCAGCGACAGCGGATGCACGGCGAAATCGTCGAGCGCGCCGTAACCGGACGCCGCCTCGTGTTTCCAGAAGAACAGCGCCTCCGGGTCGGCCATGAAATCCTCGTCCATCTCGATGCGCAGATGATTGACGTCGCCGATGATCTTCTCGTCGAGCAGGGCACCGATATGGCGGATCGCCGGATTCTGAATATAGTTGTAGCCGAGCGCCGCCACCCTGCCAGATTTCTTGGCCGCCGCCGCCATGGCCTGCGCCTCGGCAAAGCTCGGCGCCATCGGCTTTTCGCACCACAGATGCTTGCCGGCTTCGAGGATGGCGACGGCCATTTCCGGGTGGAACTGGTTCGGCGTGGTCAGCGATACGATATCGACGTCCGGATCGTCGACGATGGCGCGCCAGTCGCCGGAGCCCTTGGCGAAGCCGAACTCGGTCGCCCGGCGCTTGGCGAGGTCGTCATCGACCTCGCCAAGATGGACCAGCCTTGGCTTGGCCACGTCGGGAAAGACGGTGCCGACCGCGTTCCAGGCGATGGCGTGGCACTTGCCCATGAACCCCGTGCCGATAAGACCGACTCCGACCATTTCCTTGTCTCCGCTGCCAGAAAGGTTGTGTGGATGAATTAGTCCATTTTTGCCAGAAATGGAACGCATGGCTCATTTTTTATGGTCTTCTTGCACAGGCTCGCTATGATGGGGCATCACACGGCATCGACTGATGAACCTGGGCGGAGCGACTATGGACGAACGGGTGCCCCGCGATTTCGAGACGCTGCGTACGACGATCCTGGAACGGCGCCAGAGCCTGCCCAAGCGCATCGCGCAGATCGCCGCCTATGCGCTCGACAATCCCGACGATATTGCCTTCGGCACCGCCGCCAGCATCGCCGCCTCCGCCGGCGTCCAGCCTTCGACCTTGATCCGTTTCGCCCAGCAGCTCGGCTTCGACGGCTTCACCAGCCTGCAGCTGGTGTTTCGCGAACGCCTGCGCGAGCGCAATTCGTCCTATGATGAAAGGCTGGCGGCATTGCGCGCCAAGGCCGAGGAAGGCGCCGGTCACCGAGCAATTTTCGACGGCTTCGTCGCCGCGGCGAGCACCTCGCTCAACGATATTTCAGGCAGGTTGAACGAAGACCATTTCGAAGCTGCAATCGCCTTGCTGGCGAAGGCGGAGACCATTTATGTGCTGGCCAAGCGCCGCTCCTATCCGGTCGCCTCCTACATCGCTTATGCGCTGGGCAAGCTCAAGATCCGCAACCAGCTGATCGAATCGGCTGCCGGCCTCAACGCCGAGATGATCAGCTTTGCCTCGCCCAGGGATGCCGTCATCGCCATCAGTTTCTCGCCTTATGCTCCAGCGAGCATCGAGGAGGCGCGCCTCATCTCGGAGCAAGGCGTTCCGATCGTGGCGATCACCGACAGTTCCTTTTCCCCGCTCGCCCAGTTCGCCAAAGTCTGGTTCGAGGTCGCCGAGGCCGATTTCGCCGGCTTCCGCTCGCTGTCAGCGACGATGGCGCTGGCCATGGCGCTGACCGTTGCGGTTGGCGAAAAGCGGCGTGACACCGCCGGCAAGCGCAGGGCCTGACAGGCACCTTTTCGGCAAAGGAACGCACGTTCCATATTGACTAACGATTGGAATTATTATTTCATATTGCCGGCCACGGTGCCGCTCGTGCGTGTTACCCAAAACAATGTGTTACCAAGACAACAAGGCTGATGGGAGGTTCGAATGAGCGAAGCTGTGGACGCGAAACATGCGCCGCTCGACGTTATCACCATCGGCCGCGCCTCGGTCGATCTCTACGGCCAGCAGATCGGCTCGCGCCTGGAGGACATCACCTCCTTTGCCAAGTCGGTCGGCGGCTGTCCGGCCAACATTTCGGTCGGTACGGCGAGGCTCGGTCTGCGCTCGGCTCTGCTCACCCGCGTCGGCAACGAGCAGATGGGTCGCTTCATCCGCGAGCAGCTGACACGCGAGGGCGTCTCCGTCGCTGGCCTCAGGACGGACCCGGACCGGCTGACCGCGCTGGTGCTGCTGTCGGTCGAGGACGAAGGCGTCTCGCCGATGATCTTCTACCGCTCCGACTGCGCTGACATGGCGCTTTCGGAAGACGATATCGACGAAGCGTTCATCGCTTCGGCACGCGCCATCGTCGTTACCGGAACGCATTTTTCGCGGCCCAACAGCGACGCCGCGCAGCGCAAGGCGATCCGCACTATCAAGGCCAAGGGCGGCAAGGTGGTGTTCGACATCGACTACCGCCCCAATCTCTGGGGTCTTGCCGGCCATGCCGAAGGCTTCGAACGCTACGTGAAATCCGACCGGGTCTCCGCCCAGCTGAAGTCGGTACTGCCTGATTGCGACCTGATCGTCGGCACCGAAGAAGAGATCATGATCGCCTCCGGCACCGACGATTGCCTCAGCGCGTTGAAGACGATCCGCTCGCTGTCCAAGGCCACCATCGTCTTGAAGCGCGGCGCCATGGGCTGCATCGTCTATGACGGGCCGATCAGCGACGACCTCGAGGACGGCATTGTCGGCAGGGGCTTTCCGATCGAGGTCTACAATGTGCTCGGCGCCGGCGATGCCTTCATGTCCGGGTTCCTGCGCGGCTGGCTCGGCGGCGAAAGCCTGGAGACGGCGGCGACCTGGGCCAATGCCTGCGGCGCCTTCGCCGTGTCACGGCTGCTCTGCGCGCCGGAATACCCGACCTTCGAGGAATTGCAGTTCTTCCTGAAGAACGGCAGCAAGCATCTGGCGCTGCGCAAGGACGAGGCGATCAATCATATCCATTGGGCGACGACGCGCCGGCGCGATATTCCCTCGCTGATGGCGCTGGCCTGCGATCATCGCATCCAGCTGGATGATGTCGCCGCGAAAGCCGGCGCCGACCCGTCGCGCATCCATGATTTCAAGGTGCTGACGGTCAAGGCGGCGGCAAAGGTTGCCGCCGGCCGTGCCGGTTACGGCATGCTGCTCGACGAAAAATACGGCCGCGAGGCGATGTTCGAATTCGCCCGCCATCCTTTCGCCTGGCTTGGCCGGCCGGTCGAACTGCCGGGATCGCGGCCGCTTCGTTTCGAATTCTCGCAGGATATCGGCTCGCAACTGATCGAGTGGCCGGTCGACCATTGCATCAAATGCCTGTGCTTCTACCACCCCGACGACCCGGAGGCGCTGAAGACCGAGCAGCAGCAGAAGCTCAAAAGCCTGTTCGAGGCCGCGCGGAAAGTAGGCAGGGAACTTCTCATCGAGATCATCGCCGGCAAGCACGGTACGCTCGACGATACCACCATCCCGCGGGCGCTGGAGGAACTCTATGCGCTCGATATCAAGCCCGACTGGTGGAAGCTTGAACCGCAGGCCTCGGCCGGGGCCTGGGCAAAGATCGAAGCGGTTATCCTGAAGAACGATCCGTGGTGCCGCGGCGTTGTGCTGCTCGGCCTCGAAGCGCCACAGGACGAACTGGAAGCGGCCTTTGCCGCCACCGCCAAGGCACCCATCGTCAAGGGCTTCGCCGTCGGCCGCACCATCTTCATCAACGCGGCCGAACAATGGCTTTCCGGCAAGATGTCGGACGACGAGGCAGTGGCCGACATGGCGTCGCGCTTCGAAAAACTGACCGAGGCGTGGCTTGCCGCGCGCGGCCGCAAAGCAGCATAACAAGGCGCGGCATAAGCACTGCGGAGGAAAACAACATGACCAAGACAGTCCGCCTGACGATGGCGCAGGCGCTGACCCGCTTTCTCGGCTGCCAAATGACCGAGATCGACGGCACAAAAATGCCGATCTTCGGCGGCGTCTGGGCGATATTCGGCCATGGCAATGTCGCCGGCATCGGCGAGGCGCTTTATCAGGTGCGCGACGAATTGCCGACCTTCCGCGCCCACAACGAACAGGCGATGGCGCATGCGGCGATCGCCTATGCCAAGGCCAATTTCCGACGCCGGTTCATGGCGGCAACCAGCTCGATCGGCCCCGGCGCGCTCAACATGGTGACGGCGGCGGCACTTGCGCATGTAAACCGGTTGCCCGTCCTGTTTCTCCCCGGCGACGTCTTCGCCAATCGTATCCCCGATCCCGTGCTGCAGCAGGCCGAGGACTTTTCCGACGGTACGACGACGGTCAACGACTGCTTTAAGGCCGTGTCGCGCTATTTCGACCGCATCACCCGGCCCGAGCAGATCATCCCGGCGCTCAACCGTGCCATGCAGGTGCTGACCGATCCGGCCGAATGCGGACCAGTGACCTTGGCGCTCTGCCAGGACGTGCAGGCCGAGGCCTTTGATTACCCTGAGAGCTTCTTTGCCGAACGGGTCTGGCATCAGCGCCGGCCGCGTCCGGACCGCCAGGAGCTCGCGACCGCGGTGGCAGCACTGAAGGACGCGAAGAAGCCCTTGGTGATCGCCGGCGGCGGCGTGCTCTATTCGCAGGCGACCAGTGAACTGGCGAAGCTGGTGCAAGGCGCCGGCATCCCGGTCTGCGAGACGCAGGGCGGCAAATCCTCGCTGCCGGACGATCATCCGCTCAACATGGCGGCGGTCGGCGTCACCGGCACTTCGGCGGCCAACCGGCTGGCAGAAGAAGCCGACGTCGTGCTCGCCGTCGGCACCAGGCTGCAGGATTTCACCACCGGCTCGTGGGCGCTGTTCAAGAATTCCGGCAAGACCATCATCGGGCTGAACGTCCAGCCTTTCGATGCGGGCAAGCACCAGGCGCTGCCGCTGGTCGCCGATGCTGCGGAAGGGCTCGCCGAGCTCGGCGCGGCGCTGGACGGCTGGCAGGCGCCGGCCGCGTGGACCGACAATGCGGCCAGGGGCAAGAAAGAATGGCAGGCCGAAGCCGGCAAGGTGACGGCCTCGACCAATGCCGCCTACCCGTCCGACGCGCAGGTGATCGGCGCCGTGCAGCGCGCCATGGGCTCCGACGTGATATTGCTTCATGCTGCCGGTGGCCTGCCCGGCGAGTTGCACAAGCTCTGGCAGGCGGGCGCGCCCGGCTCCTACCACGCCGAATACGGCTTCTCGACCATGGGCTACGAGATCGCTGGCGGGCTTGGCGTCAAGATGGCCAAGCCCGACGAAGAGGTCGTCGTCATGATCGGCGACGGTTCCTATCTGATGCTCAATTCCGAGATCGCAACCTCGGTCATGCTCGGCCTCAAGCTGATCATCGTGCTGCTCGACAACAGAGGCTATGGCTGCATCAATAGGCTGCAGATGGCAACCGGCGGCGCCAACTTCAACAATCTGCTGAAGGACGCCCGCCACGAGATTTTGCCCGACATCGACTTCGCCGCGCATGCGGCAAGCCTCGGCGCCATCGCCGAGAAGGTTTCGTCGATCGCCGGGTTGGAAACGGCGCTGGCAAAGGCGAAAGACAATAGCAAGACGACGGTACTGGTCATCGACACCGACCCGCTGGTGTCGACCGATGTCGGCGGCCATTGGTGGGATGTCGCCGTGCCGGAAGTTTCTTCACGGCCGCAGGTCAACGCCGCACGCAAAGCCTATGAAGAAAAGCGGCGGACGCAGAGTGTTGGTGATTGATGTCGGCGAATGAAAATTGAACGATCTGACATTGGAGTGACGACGTGAAAGCCAAACTGGGCATGTCCCCCATTGCATGGTGGAACGACGATCTTGCGGAACTCAGCGATGACGTGTCGCTGGAGGAATGCCTGGCGCAATCGCGCTCGGCGGGCTTCACCGGCATGGAAATGGGCCGCCGTTTTCCCAGTGATCCGAGAATCATGCTGCCGATCCTGAAGGAGGCCGACGTGACGCTCTGCGGCGGCTGGTTCTCCGGCACACTGGTCGACGAAGACATGGCCAGGAATAAGGATCGCATCCAGCCGATGATCGATCTGTTCAAGGCGGTGGACGCGCCCTGCATCGTCTATGGCGAGGTCGGCCGCTCCATCCAGGGTGACCGCTCAAAGCCGCTCGCCACCAAGCCGAGGCTTTCGGAAGACGAGATGAAGACCTATGCGAGGCGCCTCACGCAGTTCGGCGAATGGTGCGCCGAGCAAGGCATGCCGCTCTCCTACCACCATCATATGGCGGCGGTCGTCGAGACCGAGCCGGAGCTCGATGCCTTCATGCGCCATTCTGGAGAAGGCATTCCACTGCTGCTCGATGCCGGCCATCTGGCTTTTGCTGGCGGTGACGTGCTGCGCGCCATCGACAATCATCACCGGCGCATCAATCATGTCCATGTGAAGGACGTGCGCATGGAGGTGATCGAAAAACTCGATCGCCAGAAGCAATCCTTCCTCGATGCCGTGGCGCTCGGCGCCTTCACGGTGCCGGGAGATGGCTCGCTGGATTTTGGTGCCATTGTGGAAAGACTGGCAAACTATGGCTATGAAGGCTGGTTCGTGGTCGAGGCCGAACAGGATCCCAAGAAGAATCCGCCGCTCAGGATGGCGCAAGTCGGTTACAAGGAATTGATGCGGGTGATGACGGCTGTCGGCTACACGGTTGAAACGCAGGGCTTCCCCAATGCATGAACGCAGTATTTTGGGCGACGGGCTGATCCGATGAAGGACTCCGAGCATCCGTTCTTCCGGCCTCTGTGGCGGCGCGTTGCCATCGTCGCCGTCTGTCTGGTCTGGTCCGTGGTCGAGTTTGCCACCGGCGCGCCGTTCTGGGGCACGATCGCGCTCGGCTTCGCCTTCTATGCCGTCTGGCAGTTCTTCTATCTCTACAAGCCGGCCGACGGCAGCAAGGGTTCGGCCGACACCGAACCAAAGGAATGAATCGCGATGTCGAAACTGCTCGTTAAAGCCGATAAGGGCCATGGCCGCGTCGCCCATGTGACGCCGCAAAATGCCGGCTGGACCTATGTCGGTTTCGATCTGCATCGATTGCGGCCCGGCGAGACCGTCTCCGGACAAACCGCGAGCCGTGAAGTCTGCCTGGTGTTCGTCACCGGCAAGGGCAAGGCCACGGCCGGCAGCAACGATCTTGGCCTGCTCGGCGAACGGATGTCGCCCTTCGAAGGCAAGCCGTGGTCGGTCTATGTGCCGCAGGGCTCTGACTGGTCGGTGACTGCCGACACCGATCTCGAACTCGCGGTCTGCTCGGCGCCGGGGCTTGGCGGCGGCCTGCCGGTCCGGGTCATTGCGCCGAAGGATCTCGGCCAGGAGGTTCGCGGCAAGGGCACCAACACGCGCTATGTCACCAACATCCTGCCGGAAGGCAAGCCGGCCGATTCATTGCTGGTGGTCGAGGTCATCACGCCTGGCGGCCACACGTCGAGCTATCCGCCGCACAAGCACGACCAGGACAATCTGCCGGCCGAATCCTATCTCGAGGAGACCTATTACCACCGCCTCAATCCGCCGCAGGGCTTTGCTTTCCAGCGCGTCTACACCGATGCCGACCGGAATGGCGCTCGTTCGGTCGACGAGGCGATGGCGATCGAGGACGGCGACGTCGTGCTCGTGCCCAAGGGTTATCACCCTTGCGCCGCGTGCCATGGCTACGATCTCTACTACCTCAACGTCATGGCCGGGCCGAAGCGGACGTGGAAATTCCACAACGCGCCCGAGCACGAATGGCTGATGAAGGCCTGAGGCGCCGCCCGTCCGGGTTGGCAAACTGGCCCAAAGCGAAAAATCGTCGGCTAATGACCCGCCTGAACAAGTTTGTTATCAGGAGCGATCATCAGCTTCGTCATTTCGTCATGCAAATCGCCTATGGCAGCGGGAGTTGACGAGGACTCTCGATGCGCTACGCTATCTATTTCACCCCCCGGCAGGACGAACCGCTGGCGCGGATCGCCGCCAATTGGCTTGCCCGCGACCCGTTCGGCGCCGCCACGCGGCCGGTAGAGGCCGTGGGCGAGCTGTCGGCGGCGGAAGTCGCCTTCCACACCGCTTCGGCACGCCGCTACGGCTTTCATGCGACACTGAAAGCGCCCTTCCGGCTGGCTTCGAACGAAACGGAAGCCGCGCTTCGCGCGGCACTGGACGATTTCGCCGAGACGACGCCGGTGGTGACGATCCCGCGGCTGGTCGTCAGCCAGATCGACGGCTTCTTCGCCCTGGTGCCGGAAGGACCGCTGCCGGCGCTCAACCGCTTCGCCGACGACGTTGTGCGCGACTTCGACCGTTTTCGCGCGCCGCTGAGCGAGGCTGAGATCGAACGGCGCAGCCCTGACTCGCTGAAGCCGGCTGAATTCCGCAATCTCTGCCAGTGGGGTTACCCCTATGTCTTCGAGACCTTTCGATTCCACATGACGCTGTCCGGCCGTGTCTCGTCACAGGAAAGCCCTCGTCTTCGCGCAGCAATCGACAGCCTGTTTGCGCAGGTCCTGCAACGGCCGGTGACGGTGGACGCAGTGACCCTGTTTGTCGAAACCGAACCTGGCGCCCCGTTCATGGTGCTTTCCCATCATGCGCTTGGGCGCCGCCCGGCGAGAAAAACTGCCTGAGAAACTATTTGTTTAACCGCTTTTGTGCGACGCCAACTCATCCCAATCGGTGATTCAATTGGCTGCAAAAGTTCCAAGGACTGCCTGAAATGACCGTCGAGACCGTTCTCAACAATGCCCGCATCGTGCTTGCCGACGAGATCGTCGAAGGCTCGATCGTGCTGCGCGACGGCTTGATCGCCGGGATCGATGCCGGCGCCGGCCGGAAGGGCGAGGACATGGCCGGCGATTTCATCATTCCCGGGCTGGTCGAGCTTCATACCGACCACCTGGAGGGTCACTACGCGCCGCGGCCGAAAGTGCGCTGGAACCCGATCGCCGCCGTTCTCGCCCACGACGCGCAGGTGGCGACCGCCGGCATCACCACCGTGCTCGATGCCTTGCGCGTCGGCATGGACGACGACGCCGACATGAATTCGGCCGACATGCGCAAGCTGGCCGACGCGATCGAGGACAGCGTCCAGCAGGACCGGCTGCGGGCCGACCATTTCATCCATCTGCGCTGCGAGGTTTCGGCGCCGGATTGCCTCGCCGCCTTCGCGCATTTCGACGGCGACGACAGGATCAAGCTGGCGTCACTGATGGACCATGCGCCGGGACAGCGCCAGTTCGTCGATTTGCAAACCTATGCCTATTACTACCAGCGCAAGCTGAAGCTGACGGATCGCGAATTCCAGCAATTCTGTGAGAAGCGGATGGCGGAGTCGGCGACGAATTCGGGGTCGAACCGCGCCTTCATCGCTGCTGCCTGCCATCAGCGCGGCATCGTGCTGGCCAGCCATGACGACGCCACGACCGGCCATGTCGACGAGGCGATCGAACAAGGCGTCCGCGTCGCCGAATTCCCGACCACCAAAGAGGCCGCAAAAGCTTCGAAAGCGGCAGGGCTCGGGGTGCTGATGGGCGCCCCTAACGTCATGCGCGGCGCCTCGCATTCGGGCAACGTTTCGGCCCGGACACTCGCCGGCGAAGGCTTGCTCGACATATTGTCGTCCGACTACATCCCCTTCAGCCTGATCCAGTCGGCCTTTTTCCTTGGCGACGTTGTCGACGGCATCTCCCTGCCGCAGGCGGTGGCGATGGTTTCGAAGAACCCGGCCGAGGCAGTCGGCCTCGCCGACCGTGGTGTCATCGAGCAGGGCCGGCGCGCCGATCTGGTTCGCGTCCGTCTTGACGATCATGTCCCGGTTGTCCGCACCGTCTGGCGGCAGGGACGTCGGGTCGCGTGATGGTGTCGGCGTCGATCGAGCGTGAATTGTCCGCCGCGGCGTTTCCGATCCGCGACGGCGTGTTCGTCGCCGTCGTCGGGCCGAGCGGCGCCGGCAAGGACACGGTGATCGGCTATGCCCGGGTGCTGTTTGCCGACGAAAGCCGGCTGGAGTTCGTGCGCCGGGTCATCACCCGGCCGAGCGACACGACGAGCGAGGATCACGACACGCTGGCCGATGCGGCTTTCGTCGGGGCCGAAGCGGACGGCGCCTTCGCCATCTCCTGGGAGGCGCATGGCTTGCGCTACGGCATCCCGGCTGAAGTCGACCGGTCGGTCGCCAATGGCCGCGTCGCCATCGCCAATGTCTCCCGCGCCATTATCCCGGCGCTGCGTGATCGCTATGCCAATCTGGCTGTCGTCGAGATCTCCGCGTCGCCGCAGATCCTGGCCGAGCGACTGGCGATGCGCGGCCGCGAGTCGCGTGGCGAGGTGCTGGCGCGGCTGGCGCGCAGCGCCAATGTGGCGCTGTCCGGGCCAGATGTCACCTCGATCGACAATAGCGGACAGCGCGAGGCGGCTGGCGAGCGTTTTGTCGAAGTGCTGCGCAGGGCGATGACGTTCTCCGACGGGGCGTAATCCGAGCCGCCTTTTGCCTTCTCCCCTTGTGGGAGAAGGTGGATCGGCGCGCAGCGCCGAGACGGTTGAGGGGTGTTGGGAGAAATGAGGCGTCGGCGTTCTCTGGAACACCCCTGCCATGAAAGTAATTTCAAACCCTGTTTCATTTCAAAGAGATAGCGGCTTGGGCCAAGGACTCGATTTTAGAGCCGACATACCAGAGAAAGCGGCCCGCGCACCTTTCATCTGCGATGGCGCCCGGTGCCGGGCGATGTGTCTCATCCGGCCGAGCTTCGCTCGGCCACCTTCTCCCACAAGGGGAGAAGGAAGAGGCGGAGCCGCTACTCCGCGGCTGCGCCAGCCGCGCCCTTGCGGGTTGCCTCCAGCATCAGCCGCCGCTCCCGGTACACGCCCCATTGCTGGTCGACCAGCACGCCGATCAAAATCACCCCGCCCATCACGGCGAAATTGAGCGAGGACGGGATGCCGAGCAGGTTGACGAGGTTTTGCAGTTCCTGCAGCAGAACCGTGCCCAGGATCACGCCGATCAGCGAGCCTTCGCCGCCACGCAGCGAGAAGCCGCCGAGCACGGCTGCAGCAATGGCGTAGAGTTCGTAGAACTGGCCGTGGCTGGCCGGTGAGATCGAGCGCGTGTACATGGCGAAATAGATCGCCGACAGCGCCGTCAGCACACCGCAGATGACGTAGGCCGCCATGACGACGCGGCCGGTGCGGATGCCCGAATATTTCGCCGCCTCCTCATTCTTGCCGATGGCGTAGAGGTAGCGGCCGAACACCGAACGGTGCAGCACTACCCACATCACGATGGCGATGACGATCAACGCGATGAAACTGTTCGGCACGCCATAGGAACGCCCCGCGGTCAGGAATTCGAGCTCCGGAAAGTTCTGTCCGAAGGCAAAGCCCGCCGTGCCGTCGGCCGTGTAGAACCGCGCCACGCCGCGATAGATCAACAGGCCGCACAGTGTCACCACAAAAGGCTGCAATTTGAGCCGCGTGATCAGCCAGCCATGTGCCAGCCCGATGATGCCGCCGAGCACGAGGATCAGCGGCAGCGCGACCGGCCATGCCATGCCGCGCGTGGCGATGAAATCGATGAACAGGACACCGAGCAGCGCGACCACCGAGCCGACCGACAATTCGATGCCGCCGGTGATGATGACGAAGGCCTGGCCGATCGCCAGGATGCCGAACAGCCCGATCAGGTTCGATGTGTTGGCGAGGTTGATCGGCAGCAGGAAGCGCGGGTTGATGATCGCCACCACCGCTCCCACCACAAGGATCAGGATCAGCAGGCCGAGATCTTTCTTGCTCATCGTCTTCTCCCCAATGCCTGCCTAGGCAGGCTCCGCACAGTGTCCGCTATTTGCGAGCAGAACGTGCGTCAAAAACAAAAACTATCTCGGCTGTTTGCCGACGGCCAGCAGCAGCACGTTTTCCTGGCTGAACTGTTCCTTGTCGAGAATGCCTGAGATCTGGCCCTCATGCATGACGGCGATGCGGTCGGAGACGCCGATCACCTCCTCCATGTCGCTCGATATCATCAGGACTGCGACGCCGGCATCGGCCAGCGCCCGCATCAGCCCATAGATTTCGGCCTTGGCGCCGATGTCGATGCCGCGCGTTGGCTCATCGAGGATCATCACCTTCGGGCTCATGGCCAGCCACTTGGCCAGCACCACCTTTTGCTGGTTGCCGCCTGACAGCGTGCCGGTGCGCGTCGTCACCGAAGGCGCCTTGATGCCGAGATTGCGTTTCTGCGTCTCGGCGGTGACAGCTTCGGCGCGGGCAGAGACCAGGGATCGCCGGGCATGCGCCGGCAGATTGGGGAGCGAGATATTCTGGGCAATCGACAGGTCGAGCAGGATGCCGGTCAGCTTGCGATCCTCGGGGACGAGGAAGATCCCGTTGGCCACAGCGTCGGCCGCCGAACCAAGTACCAGATCTTTTCCATCAAGCTGGAGCGCGCCGCCAAGGCTCGTCTCGATACCGAAAAGCACGCGCGCCAGTTCGGTGCGGCCCGAGCCGACAAGACCCGCCAGGCCAAGGATTTCGCCGCGCCTGACGCCGAGATCGACCGGCCGGTCGGGATAGGCGCTGGTGCGAACGGCCTTGGCCGACAGGGCGACGGCGCCAGGCGGGCGGGCCGATTCTGCGGCCTTCTCCCGCTCCTTCAGCATGCGGCCGATCATCAGCTTGACCATAGAGTCGTGGTTGATGGCGTTCTTCGGCAGCGTGCCGGCAAGCATGCCGTCCCTCAGCACGACGACGCGATCGGCAACCCGCTCGACCTCGTGAAGGCGATGCGAGATGAAGATGACGCTGATGCCGTCGGCCTTCAGCGCCTTGATGACATCGAGCAGCTTGTCGGTTTCGGCAAGGGGCAGGCTCGACGTCGGCTCGTCGAGGATGACCAGCCGCGCCTCGATCGACAGCGCCTTGGCGATTTCGACCATCTGCTGCTGGGCAAGCGACAGCGCCGATACCGGGGTGTCGGCCGAGAAATTGGCGCCCACGCGTTTGAGCAGCGGCGCCGCCAGCGTGCGCAGTCTGGTGCGGTCGACAAGCCTGAGCGGACCGGCACGCAACGGCTCGCGGCCGAAAAAGATGTTGGCGGCAACGTCGAGGTTTTCGAACAGGTTGAGTTCCTGGTGGACGAAGGCGATGCCGGAACCGATGCTGGCCTCGACGGTCAGCCCGTCATGGGCGACGCCGTCGACCGTGATCGTGCCGGTGTCGGGTGTGGTCACGCCGCCGAGGATCTTCATCAGCGTCGACTTGCCAGCGCCGTTTTCGCCGACGAGGCCGATAACCTCGCCAGGCCTGACCTCCAGCGAAAACCCGTCCAGCGCGACCACGCCGGGATAGGTCTTGCGTACGTCCTCGAGGCTGAGGAACGGGGCAATCGTGGATGCGCCGATAGATGCGTCGGAATAGTTCATAATGCCTGACAGCAGTTGGCGGGCTGAAAACTGACGGGCCTGCGCGGGCACGTCAACGATAAACAGGACAATCCGCTGAAGGTTTGGCGCTGCCCCTCACCCTTACCCTCTCCCCGTTAAAAACGGGGAGAGGGGGTCGCCAGCGCTGCGGCCAAGTCCCTTCTCCCCGCGATAATGGGGAGAAGGTGCCGGCAGGCGGATGAGGGGCAGCGCAAACGCCGACAAGCGGTTGCGGCCTGCCTCCATCAGTTGCCGGACATAGCCTTCAGATTGGCGGCATAGGCGTTGACGTCGTCCTTGCCGATGATCTTGGTCGGGATGATGATCAGGCCGTTCTCCGGAATGCCCGACTTGTCGCCCTCGAGATAGGCCCCCATCAGCTTCATGCCCTGGTAGGCCCATTCGAAGGGCTGCTGCACGACGGTGGCGGCAACGGTGCCTTCCTTGACGCCGCCCAGCGTGATTGGATCGTCGTCGAAGCCGACGACGGTGATCTGGCCGAGCTTGCCGGCGTCACGCAGCGCTTCATAGATGCGCGGCGTGTTGTAGGAATAGAAGCCGACCATGCAGGTGACGTCGGGGCTGGCGACCAGCGCGTCCTCGACGTTCTTCTTGGCGCGGGCCTGGTCGATGTCGTCGCCACGCACGTCGATCAGCTCGATCTTGGTGCCGGCGAGCCCTTCCTTCATGCCTTGGATGCGCTCTTTGGCATTGTCGGCGCCGAGCAGGCCGACGAAGCCGAGGCATTTACCGCCGTCGGGCATCGCCTTCTTGGCGATCTCGGCCGCCTGCTTGCCGGCATCGATGTTGGACGAGCCGATATAGGCGATACGCTTGGTCTGCGGCGCGTCGCTGTCGGTGGTGAACAGCGCCGTCTCCGAGGCGATCTTGTTGAGCCCGTCGGTCGAGGTCTTGGGGTCGACTGCCGAAACCATGATCGCCTTGACGCCGGCCGTCACCAGATCGTCCATCAGCCGCTGCTGGATGGCGACCGACGACTGTTCCGGATATTTGAGCTCGAGATTGTAGTTGGGCAATTCGGCCTGGGCCTTCTTGACGCCGGCTTCGGCGGCCTTCCAGAAATCGGAAGCGCCGTTGACGACGAAGGCCAGCGTCGGCTTGTCCTGGGCACGGGCAATCGCCGTGAAGGACAGGCCGAGAGCCAGGGCCGCTGCGGCGACGGACGCAATTCGTATCGCAGATTTCATGTTCAACCTCCCAATTGATTTCATTTTCGCTGATCTGGACTTTGTCGAATGCAGCTTGAACGCCCTCCTCCTCAAGGGTGCTGGCAGCGAAAGAACGGCGCCATCCCAGCCGCGATCTGAACTCTAAAGACTCATTGGCTGCTCGTAAATAGTCCGATTTGTCTGATATTTCGTGATTTGTGGAGCGTTGCCCTGCAACGCAAACGTCCCGGACGATGGTGGCCAAAGCTATGCAGACAAGGCTCCCCGCGGAGGCAGCCTCGCGGATACTGGTATACGAGTATACGAATATCCGGTTCGGATCTGAGAACAGGTTCTGCAGCCAACCCTTCTCGTCCCGTGAAAGCTGCGCTTCAATTCGCAGCATAAGTGCTATAGTTAGACCAAGGACGCGGCTCGCCGCTTACAGAGGCAATGAAGGCGAAAGCGTATTGGTCGCAGTGTACGAAAGCCGTAGTGATGGGATGAGACGAGGCGGCCGAGGACGGGCCGGCGTTATGCTCAGCCTGGGTGCTGGTCTGCGGCTGCTGGCTTCGCTGCTCTTTCTGATCTGGACCATTCCTGCGGCAACGGCCGACCGGGTCGCGCACGACCTTGCCAAGAGCCAAATCGGCGCGACCGAGCCAGTCACATACCCGACTGTCCTTGCCCGCAGCATTGCGCGCCACGTCGGCGCTGAGACTTCCCGTTTCAAGACACCTGTCATTGCGAGAGACGGCAAACCGTTTTGCATTATCGCGGTTTTGCGGCTGCCGCCCGAAACCGCGTCAGCCGCGCCATTTGGCATATGGACTGAAGACCGGCCGGAACTGTCGCCGATCCGCGCCTTTGATGCGCGCGCGCCTCCGCTTCTCACGGCGTGAACCTGGCCGCGCGACCGCGGCTCTAGACTCCCAAAACTTTCACATCGCGTTCCGTTCGTCGAGTTGCTCGCCGGTCGGAACGACAAAGCTCTTGTCGGAGGCGGTTTGCGCCCGATATGGGCTGAACGGACAAGAACATGCTGCATTTTTCGCGCTGGAAGACCATTCTCATCTGGCTGACGGTTCTGGCCGGCATCCTCTACGCAGCTCCCAATCTGGTTCCCGCCTCCACTCTGGCATCGCTGCCGAATTGGCTGCCAAAGCAGCAGCTGACGATGGGGCTCGACCTGCAGGGCGGCTCGCACATCCTGCTCCAGATCGATCGGCAGGACCTCGCCAACGAACGCCTCGAATCGGCACGCGACGAGGTCCGCACTTCGCTGCGCGATGCCCAGATCGGCTATACCGGGCTTGCCGGCACCGCCAATTCCATCCAGGTCCGCATTCGCGACCAAGGCCAGATCGAAGCGGCGAAGAGCGCGCTCGAAAGATTGACGCAGCCGATCTCGACGGGGCTTTTCATGAGCGGCTCGGTGACCGAGATGGAGATGGCCGAGCCGGAACCGGGCCTGCTGCGCTTCACGCTGACCGAAGCCGGGATCGACTACCGAATCGCCGCGGCGCTGACTCAATCGATCGAGGTGGTGAGCCGGCGCGTCAATGAACTCGGCACGACCGAGCCGATCATCCAGCGCCAGGGATCGGACCGCATCATGGTCCAGGTGCCGGGCCTGCAGGATCCGCAGCGGCTGAAGGATATCCTCGGACAGACGGCCAAGCTGACCTTCCAGATGGTCGACCAGTCGGTGCCGGTCGAGGAAGCGATCTCCGGCCGTCCACCGGCGGGCTCGACGGTGTTGTATTCTACGGAAGAGCCGCGGGTCCCCTATCTGATCGAGAACCGGATCATCGTTTCCGGCGAAAACCTCGTCGATGCGCAGGCGACCTTCGACCAGCGCACCAACGAGCCGGTGGTCTCGTTTCGCTTCGACAGCCGCGGCGCCACCCGCTTCGGTCAGGCTACCCAGGCCAATGTCGGGCGCCTGTTCGCGATCATCCTCGACAACGAGGTGATCTCCGCGCCTCAGATCCGCGAACCTATCCTCGGCGGCACCGGACAGATATCCGGCAGTTTCACGGTGGAGAGCGCGAACGATCTTGCCGTCCTGCTGCGCGCTGGCGCGCTGCCTGCCGACCTCACTATCGTCGAGGAGCGCACCGTCGGTCCGAGCCTCGGCAGCGATTCGATCGAGGCGGGCCAGTTCGCGTCAATCATCGCCGGGGTTCTGGTCGTCGGCTTCATGCTGTTCGCCTATGGGCGACTGGGGCTGATCGCTAATATCGCGCTGCTGGCCAACGTCGCACTGATCATCGCCATCCTGTCGGTGCTCGGGGCGACGCTGACGCTGCCTGGCATCGCCGGCATCGTGCTGACGATGGGCATGGCGGTCGATTCCAACGTCATCATCTTCGAGCGCGTCCGCGAAGAGAACCGCCAAGGGCGCTCGATGGTGCAGTCGATGGATTCCGGGTTCAGACAGGCGCTGGCGACCGTCGTCGACGCCAATGTGACGACGCTGATTGCCGCCGTCATCCTGTTCTTTCTCGGCTCGGGGCCGATCAAGGGGTTTGCCGTCACCCTCGCCATCGGCATCGTCACCACCGTGTTCACGGCTTTCACGCTGACGCGCTGGCTGGTCGCGTTCTGGCTTCGCCGGCAGCGGCCGAAAACCATGCCTGCCGGTGTCATGCGGCTGGTGCCCGACGACACGCGCGTGCCATTCATGGCATTCCGAAAATACGCCTTCACGCTGTCCGTGCTGTTGTCGATCGCTTCGGCGGTGCTGTTCTTCACCGTCGGCATGAACTACGGCATCGACTTCCGCGGTGGTTCGAGCATCGAAGTGCAGGCAAAGGGCCAGCAGGCCGACATCGGCGACATCCGTGAGCGGCTGACCGGTCTCGAACTGGGTGAGGTGCAGGTGCAGGAGTTCGGCTCGGCCCGGGATGTGCTGATCCGCATCGGCACCCAGGGGGGCGGCGACGTTGCCGAACAGTCCGCCGTCGAGAAGGTAAGAAGCGCGCTGGAAACCGACTACGAGTTCCGCCGCATCGAGGTCGTCGGTCCGACAGTGTCCTCCGAACTCGCGTTCAACGGCACAATGGGCGTGCTCGCCTCGCTGCTGGCGATGCTCGTCTACATCTGGATCAGGTTCGAGTGGCAGTTCGGGCTCGGCGCCATCATTTCGACTTTCCACGACGTGATCCTGATGGTCGGCTTCTACGTCGTCGCCGGCATCGAGTTCAATCTGACCTCGATTGCCGCGATCCTGACTATTGTCGGCTATTCCATCAACGATACGGTTGTCGTCTATGACCGGGTCCGCGAGAATCTGCGCCGCTATAAAAGGATGCCGATCGCCGAGCTGCTCGACCTGTCGATGAACCAGACTCTGGCGCGAACGGTCCTGACCGGAGTGACCACGCTGTTTGCGCTGGCGGCGCTTTCGATCTGGGGCGGCGAGGTGATCCAGTCCTTCACGGTCGCAATGATCTTCGGCATCCTCGCCGGCACCTATTCCTCCATCTTCGTCGCCGGGCCACTGCTGATCCTGTTCAAGCTCCGGCCGGGCGCCCTCAGCCATGAGGAAGCCGCAGTGGCGAAGGAGCCGCCGGCGCAACAGGCGTTGTGACACAACGAAAGACGCGGCCATCTTTTGGGTAGCGGCACTTTGATCTGGCGCATGATCCTTTCCGAAAATCGATTGCGATTTTCAGGGATCATGCGCCAACCAGACCGTCTCTCGCATCACCTCGTTCGCATCACCTCGTTGCCGTGCAGCCGATGATCAGTCGGCGGCAATCACCTTGGCGACCGGCAAGGACGGCAGCGACGCTGAACCTTGGGAGGTCAGAGCGGCAATTTCGTCGTTGATGCCGGCACAGGCGGCAGCGGCGGGCCAGCGCGGCCGCCTGCTCCAGGCTGATGCGGGTCTGCAAGCCGGTGCGCAAGCCGCCATTCGCGTTCATGAGAGCGATGCACCGCTCAACCGGTAAAATTGCATGTTGATGTTGATGAAGCCAATGATATTGTTTCAGGAATATGCTGAACGAAATTGATCTTTCGCGCACCGATCTCAATCTCCTCGTCCTCTTCGAGGCCGTGCTCGGAGAGGGCCACGTGGGCCGGGCGGCGGACCGGCTTAACCTGACGCCATCGGCCGTCAGTCACGGGCTCGGCCGATTGCGCCGGCTCCTCAACGATCCGCTGTTCCTAAGAACGCCCAAGGGCGTGGTGCCGACGGCCCGTGCAACGGAATTGGCCGCGCCGATCGCCGACGTTCTGGCGCGCGTGCGCAGCGTGATGGCGACTGCCGCGCCCTTCGATCCCGCCACGGCCATGCGCCGGTTCGCAATCGGCGCACCGGACGGTGCCTCAGCCGTGATCCTGCGCCCGCTTCTCGCCGAACTCACCCGGATTGCGCCACGCATCGACGTCAGCGTGCGTCAGATCCTGCCCTCGCCAGCGCGCGTCTGGCGGAGCGCGATTGTCGATCTCGAGGCGCACGCAATCGATATCGCGATCATTCCGTCCGATGACATCCCGTCTCGCTTCGAAAAGCGCTGCATCTACGAAGAAGACTTTGTCATTGCCATGCGCCTTGGACATCCGTTCGCGCGTGATCCGACCTTGGAGCGATACTGCAGCATGCAGCATCTGGTGGTCTCGGACAGCGGCGATCCCTACGGCTTCGTGGATGAACAACTGGCCAAGCAAGGCCGGGCGCGACGGGTCGCGTTGACGGTTCCGAACTTCATGTTCGCGCTCGCGGTCATCGCCGAGACCGACCTGATCTCGGCCCTGCCGCGGCGGTTCGTTGCCATGCATGCGGCGCGTTTCGGCGTGCTGAGCCTCGATGCCCCGTTGCCGTTGCCCGGCTTCCGGCTCAACGCCGTCGCTCCCAAGGTCGCGATGATGGATTCTGGCGTGGCATGGCTCTTCGATCTGCTTGCAGGAGTGGAGCAGACTGCGCACCACAGCGGCCTGCCCGCACGAAGACGGCAATCATAGCTCGGAAAGCATCGTCGGCGCTGCGGGGGAAACGCAATTGTCAGTTTCATCCACGCTGGCGGTTCTACTCCGCGGGCGATGGGAAATGCTTTTCAAGCCAGGTTCGCCACTTTGGCTCCTCCCGTTTTGCAATGCGCGCTGCATCGTCGCCAAAAAGGAAAAACCGCATGGACAGGTATGTCATCGCGCCCATCGGCAAGGCGAGGAAGTGCGCGAAGCCCGGCGCGGGCTGGTCCAGTCGGACCGCCAACTCGGGATGGTCCTGCGGCCCTGTTCGCTCGACGACGCCTTCGAATGCCTGCGTGTCGGAAGGGGTGACGACGGGCTGTTGTTCAGTCGCATTCGCCAGGCCCAAGGGTTCAACCAGCTTTCGCCATGCATCGGCTAAAGGTTCAGAGGACGGGACCAAGAGCTGAAAAGCCGAGCCGTGCTGCCCGGGAAAATGCGTGAGGTAGAGGCGGAGCAGGCGAAAGAAGGAAATCCATCCATAGCTGTGGGCGTCGAACTGATCATCCCAATCATCGGAAGTCGAGAACCAGCGATGGACAACGCGAACGCTGCATAGCCCGCCGGACTTTGCCTCGACAATCCATTCCGTCGCTACAGTTCCCGGCCCGCCCGGTGCTTCTGCGACAAACCGCCTGGGCGGCTCCCAAGCTGTAATGGTGGCGATGGCATCCATGCTTCCATCGGAAGCGAAATGCGAAACGGCGGTTCCTCCGATGCGGCCTTCGAGTTCGCTCGGCACGAACCATTGAGATATTCCAGGTCCCGTTGCGATCGCGTTCCAGACGTCCTGCGGCGTACCGGGGACATCCACTTGCGCCTCGACCGAGCGATTGCCGGCCGCATCTTTTCTTACTGGCATTGATCGTCCTTTCCCTGCGGATTGGCTGGTGAGGGATGCGCCGTCACGACAAGGCGGTGCGATCGTCCCTGCGGCGCGGTTTCGTCGTGATAGCGTGCCGCCAGCGTGGTGATGGCCTCGGTCAATTCACGCGTGAACGATGCGCGGTCGGCGGCGGAGCGGAAGCGGATTTCGGTGTCGATCGCCAAGGTCGCCAGGCGCTTGCCGGCATCGGTGGCGGCGCGCTGGAGAGCCCCGATCTCCCGCACCAGCCGGGCACCGAGCGCGATGAGGTAGCTTGCCGACAGGCGGTCCGGGGTGCGGTTCGGATCGGCGCCGACCGGACCCAGCGCGCTCGTCGAGACGACATAACTTGTGGCGCTCGCCACCATCAGCCGCTCCGTCAGGCCACCCCACTTGCGCGTGTCTGCAACCTGGACAAGCCCGTGCTCCTCCAGAGCATGCAGGTGGTAATTGATCTTCTGCCGTTTGAGGCCGAGGCGTGCGGCGAGGGTAGCGGCCGAGGCAGGCTCCCGCAGTTCTGAGAGGAGCTGGCTCCGAACCGGCTCCAATGCGGCGGCGGCCGCGCTCGGCCGATCTATGACTTCGATATCAAGCATGCAGCCCTCACATTGACAAGTTTTCCTGTCAATGCCCGTTGACGAGTGTAGTTGTCAAGAGCGAAAGGACCGCTTCGTCCCACAGGCCGAACTTTCCAGATGGCACGGGTGCTGCAGCAAGCGACCTAGCTATCGCCCACTATGGAGTCGACGCGTCCCGCCCGAATCGGCAATTGCAATGGCAGCGCCGTTCGTTGTAGCCATTGCGACCGCTTGATTTGAAGGAGACGCAGCGTGGACCGATTCACTGGCGGTTGCCTGTGCGGCAACGTCCGGATTGTGGCGTCGGGACTCCCATACCGGGTCGGCATTTGTCATTGTCTCGACTGCCGCAAGCACCATGGCGCCCTTTTTCACGCTTCCGCGGTGTTCCCCCAGGATGCGGTGACGATCGAAGGCGAGACGCGCGACTACGCCGGGCGGTTTTTTTGTCCCCGTTGCGGCTCGACAATTTTCGGACGCACCGCAGACGAAATCGAAGTGAACCTGGGATCCCTCGACGCCCCTGACCAACTGATGCCAACCTACGAAAGCTGGATCATCCGTCGCGAGTCCTGGTTGCCGCCGTTTCCGCTCACCAGACGGTACGAGCGCGATCGTGACGCCACGAGTCGCTTCGAGGCGTAGATCGCACGAACGGTGCGAAGGCGTTTGGCAGGTCACGCCGGCAACGTCACTCCGGAAGGCCGGCCTTGCGGAAGCCGTCGACGAAATGCTCGAGCGTCGCGGCGTCGCGGAATGGCTCCGTCGCGGCCCAATGGCGGGTTGTGAAATGCGGGTTGCCGACGAGGAACAGTTCGGCCTCTGCGCGCGCCTCGTCGACCCGGCCCAGTTGGGCAAGGCTTGCCGCCAGAAAGCGGCGTGAGCTTGTACGATAGGTCTCGTCCCTGCGCAGTGTCTCGACAGCGGCTTCGTATTCGCCGGCCGCATATTGCGCCTGGCCGAGCGTCAGATAGTACCAACTTGCCGGAAACGGGTTCAGCCGGAACGCCTTGCGAATGTGCTCGAGGCCCTCGTCGACCCGTCCGGCCAACACCGCAATGTCGGATAATGCCGCCCAGGCATCGGCCTCGTTCGGATCGAGCTCGATCGCCCTGGCGAATTCCGCATCCGCCTCGGCGAAGCTGCGCTCATAGGCAAGCAGGTAAGCCAGAACCCAGCGACAGCCGGCATCGTTCGGATCGATCGCCACGGCTTTGCGCGCCAGCTCCAACGCAACGCTACGGGACGTTTCGGTAGGTCCGCCAGAATGCACCCATCCCATCCAGTGATTCATGGCAAGCCAGCGATAGGCCTCGGCATATTCCGGATCGAGCGAAACCGCGCGGGTGAGCATCAGATGCGCTTCGCGCGCCGCCTGCGGCGTGTCATCCATCAGCTTGCGTGCCCGCACGCAGAGATCGTAAGCCTCGAGACTTTTGGGCCGATTGCGCGGCGGCGGTTCGCGCAGCCTGCCGAGCAACGCCTCGACGATCTTGCCGGTGACCTCGTCCTGAACGGCAAAAATGTCTTCCAGGCTGCGATCGAAGCGCTCTGCCCATAGATGGTCGCCGCTCACTGCGTCGACCAGCTGGGCGTTGATGCGCACGCGCCCCGCGGCGCGCCGTGCGCTCCCCTCCAGCAGGTAGCGCACGCCGAGGTCCTGCGCGATGTCGCGCACGTCCATCGTCTTTCCTTTGTAGGCAAAGGCCGAGTTGCGCGCGATGACGAACAGTCCGGAGATCCTCGACAGGTCGGTAATCAGGTCCTCGGTCAACCCATCCGCGAAGGATTCCTGCTCGGGATCGTTGCTGACATCGACGAAGGGCAGCACCGCTATCGATGGCTTGCCGGGCAGCGGTAAAGGTTTTCGCTTCGCGCCGAGCTGTTCGACGGCCCCCGTGAAGCGGTAGCCGACGCGCGGAACCGTGGCGATCCATTCGCCGCCATCTGCAGCCGGGCCAAGCAGCTTCGCAGCAGCGCGATCTGCACGGTGAGGTTGCCTTCCTCGACAGCCGTGCCCGGCCACGCCGCGTCCATCAACTCGGCCTTGCCAAGGATTTCGCCGGCTCGTCCAACGAGCGCCGCAAGCAGCTTTATCCCGCGGTAGCCAACGGCAACGGGGACATCGTTGCGAAGCAGCGTACCCGCACCGGAATCAAGGACGAACGGACCAAAGGCAAAGCGCGATCCCTGCATGCAGCGAATCTATAGCCCGTTTGGAAGTTTTGAGAACTATTTGGCAGAGCTTAATTACGACGCTGTTCGTATCCTGCAGAATTCAGCCTCTTTCAGGTCGAGGGTCCCTGGACCTTCAAACCGATGGAGGTTGCTATGAACGATACTCTTGCAGCGGCCCCGCATCCGGCCGCGCCGCGGGGAACGCACGTGCGGCCGGCGGGAACGTCGCGTCGGCACTACAGCCTGGCGACCCTGCGCAGCATTGTCGCGGCCTGGGACGAGCGCAAACGCTTTCGCTGGGAGCTCGAGCAGATGGCGAAGGACAATCCCCATTTGATCGACGACATCGGCCTGACGAAACGGCAGGTCGAGGCCGAGATCGCCAAGCCCTTCTGGCGAAAATAATCCTCGTCGCCGCAAGGGTCGTGAAGCCGTTAGCGTCATCGCCGCCCTTGGTGGCGCCAAAAGGCGTCCAAGATGCGAGAAGCTGGCCGCCGATCCGATCCCAAAACGGGCCTTGGCGTGCGTCAGCGCCCGGCTTTTCCTTAGTCGTCGTCGTCATCATCCGTGTAGCGGTCGCGATAGCGGCGACGATCATAGTCCTGGTAACGACGGGAGGATCGATCGTCCTGGTAAACCCTGCGTTTGACGTAGGTCTCACAATAGTCGTCCTCACAGTAGGTCTCGACAATCCGCTCACGCACAACGCCGTTGTTCGACGAGCTATTCGAGCTTCTGTTCGAGGACTGACTGTCGGCGTGGGCAACGACTGTCGCCATCATTGTCGCTGATGTCACCAGTAGGAACGTCATACGCACGGCTGCCTCCATTTTGGGCTAGATAGCGCAGCTCAAAGCCAAGTCGACTCACAAGCAACGGCTGGGCATGCCGAGCGTGCACTGCAGTCTAGCCCAAAGTGTGGCTTGGCGCGCCGGACAGGATGAACCTGGGAACTCGTTGTGCTCCTATCTGAGATCACCGCTCGAAGCGAAGATCCGCCTTGCGGCCCAAAAACTGCCCTTGCCCCCTCGGCCGAACAGCCAAAATCGGACCTACCCGGGGTCACGCGTCAAGGGGAAGATCATGCCGGCTGACCCGAGCAACGGAACTGTTCACCCCAGCGGCATAAGCCCTCTGCCCCAGCACAGAGCGTCGATCCGCTTTCCGTCAACGAATAGACGACCTTCGCGGGAGAACCCGGATGGACTTTTCGGTTCACAAGCCCGTCTGCCTCTAGTTCTCGCAACTGCTGCGTCAGCATCTTTTCGCTGATCGCCGGAATTGACTGCCGCAGCCGGCCGAACCTGCGTGGTGACGCGCCGAGTTCGCAGATGATGTCTAATTTCCACTTGCCGGAGACCATCTTTATCGCGGTTGCAAAACCATTTTCGGTGGGTCTGTGCACCTTGCCCTCCTTACCGGCAGGTAACCACTTACGCATCCGTGCGTATTGGCGTCGCGCTTCCCAGATCATAGCTCTCCCTCGGACAGCAAGCGAGCCGAGCGTTGCGCAAATCAAATATGGGGTGTCGGAACAATCAGTGCCCTGGAGACTCCACTTATGGATCGGCGCTCGCTCGCGCGCTGCTTCAAGCAGGATATCGCACGACCGTCTGCGACAGGACAGCAAAAGAGCCAGGAGGCGATCCAAACCTTCATCATCATCAACCAATCATGGAATGCCTACGAAAAGCGAACTCCTGCTTCGCCGGCGCGAAACAAGAAATCACGTCGGCGAGGCTCGATTCACGACCGTTAGAAGCGGCGGCCGTTTCATCACCAACATATTCCTAGGAGAAAAAGCATGACGAATGCAAAACCGGATACAATGCAGGCCGCCGCCATCGACCGGTTCGGTGGAGCCGAGTTGGTTACCCTGCGAGCCGTGCCCGTGCCCGAGGTCGGGCCGAACGATGTCCTAATCCGGGTCGAAGTGGCGGGCGTGGCCTCGTGGGACGCGCTCGAGCGTGAGGGTCGCTACGACGGGGCTTTCGGAATGCCGTCGAGATTCCCCTATGTGCTCGGCTGGGACTGCGCGGGCGCAGTCGTCGCCGTTGGCGGCGAAGTTAGCCGCTTCAAGGAAGGCGACCGGGTGTACGCTGCATCCATGCCACTTCCCAAGGGTGGAACCTACGCCACCTACGCAGTAACGGATGCGGACAACGTGTCGCTCATCCCCGCCAAGCTCACGGTCGAGCAAGCGGGCGTCATGGGCTGGGATGCGTTGACCGCGCTCAGCGGCCTGGAAGAGGTCGGCCTGAAGCAGGGCGATACGATAATGATCTTCGGCGCCAGCGGCGGTATCGGGCACATGGCCATCCAACTCGCAAAACGATTGGGCGCCCGCGTATTGGCGGTGGCTTCGGGCGATGACGGCGTGGCGCTATCGCAGCGGCTGGGCGCCGACGCCATCGTCAACGGGCGCAAAGAGGACGTGCTGGCGGCCGCTCGTGAATTCGCCGCCGGCGGCCTCGACGCTGCCCTTGTCACCGCAAGCGGTGAGGCGGCCGACCGCGCGCTGACGTCAGTGCGCGACGGCGGTCGGGTCGCCTGCCCGCACGGCGTGATGCCCGATCCAACTGTCCGGCCCGGCGTGGAGCTCATTCGCTACAACGGCGCCCGCAGCCAGGCCGCGACCGACAAGCTTAACCGCCTGATCGACTCTGGCCCGTTCGACGTCCATGTCGCCCGGACATTCCCGTTCGACAGGGTTATTGACGCGCACCGAGCGCTTGCCACCCACTACGTCGGCAAGCTCGCTTTGCGGGTAAGCTGAGCAAATGGTGGATTCCATCGGACATCGCCGGGCGTTGCGACGGCAGATCGATCCAGCGGTTGCCGATTGAGCAGCATGGAATCGCCGAATTCATGCGTGCGGTATCGGTGCGCGGCTAAGGCCGCGGAGGCCCTGACGAGCAGAGCATCGTCGGCAAAGGCGCGCAGGAGCTCGAAATGGCTTTCGCCCGGCTGGTGGACGCCTGTGAGAATCGCATCGACCACGCGAAGCGGTGTGTCCCGCGCGACGCGGCCCGTGGCAATGCTATTTCCTGCACGCACGCTGCCATCGGGATTGGCGGCCGCCTCAAGCGCGCGCACCACGCTCGTGCCGACCGCGATGATGCGGCTGCCGCGCAGCTTCGCCCGCGCGACCTCAGCCGCGGTGTGCTCGGGGATGCGGTATGGCTCGTCGAAGGGAAGGCGCGAGTCGAGCGCGCGATCCCCGGTCGAGGAAATGCCGGTGGCATGCGTGAGTGTCGCGAAGCCGACGTCGTGCCGGCGCCAGCTTTGAAGCGTGCGCCAGTCGAGCGCAAAGCCTGCCGATGGCGCCTCGAACGCGACCGGCCGGGCGGCAATCTTCGTCCAAACATCCCAAAGTGCCAACGGCTCGGGAACATGCGCGTATTGGATCGGCCGGCCGTGCTGCGCCAGTCCTGCAAGCACAGTTGCGCGGTTGCCTAAGAAGCGCAGCTCGAGAAGGCGAGGATGGTCGAGAAGGCGATCCACAACGGCTTCAAGCGGGCCGAGCCGGAGGCGATTGCCCGGTGACAGTGGCGGCGGATGCAGCCGATCTTCGGTGCGCGTGCGGTGATCGCCCGCACCGAAGGCAATCGCCACGAAACGCCTTGGATCGGCAAGTGACAGCCAGCCCGCCAGGCGGATCTCGATCGCTTCACTGCTGGGGACATGCGTGCCGTGCAAGCTGGCAGGCAAGGTCGCGGCGTCATTGGCGACGACCAGGTCGCCGGGCCCGAACAGCTTCGCAAGGTCAGCGCGCGGCAGGTCGGTCATCGCGCCGTCCGCCATGACCACCAACAGCCTGGCGGGGCGCCGATCCGGACGGTCGGCGGCGATCATCCAGGTGCCCCAGCGCGAAGTGCTGCGCCGGCCGGCAACGCGTCAAGCAGCTTTTCGATGATCTCGGCAGCTGCCAGATCGGGATGCTTCAAGGTGGCCGGATCGGCATCAGGAAGCGCCAGCGCGTGCAACGGGGTGTCCATATCGCCGGGGTCGAGCGCGAGGAACCTTATGCCATCGTCTTTCGCCTCCTCGTCCCAGATCGCCGTCAGATGGGCAAGAGCGGCCTTGCTCGCACCATACGCGCCCCAGCCGGGATAGGCGTTCACCGCCGCGTCGCTGGAGATGTTGATCACCAGCGCGCCACGGCCCTCGCGCGCCGACGTGGCAAGCGCACCGAACAGCGCTTTGGTCAGCCGAAACGCGCCGACGAGATTGACCGCAAGCGCTGTCTCCAGATCCTCGCACTCGGTGTCGGCAAGCAGCGCAGGCGGCACCGGCCCGAGGCTAGATGCATTGTTGACCAGAACGTCGAGCCCGCCGAGCCTCGCGGTGACCTGCAACGCGATCGGGTAGATGTCATGCTTTTTGCCGAGGTCGCCGACAATGCCGTGTGCGCCCGTCTCGTCAGCGATGCGCTCGACGTTTGCGGCAGTGCGTGCGACGAAGGCGACGCTCGCACCCTGCGCGGCGAGCTGCCGCACAAGCGCCAGTCCAAGGCCGGACGTGCCACCCGTGACCGCTACGCGAAGTCCGTGAAAATCTATATTGGTCAGCATTTCCGATGCTCCTTCGATCCTTGCAAGCCAAAGCTACAAGCTCAAGTTAACTTGAGGTCAAGCATTCATTGCGTGGATCGATGCCGACCATATGCACGCCGCACGGCAGGCGCAGCCGCGATCCCGGCGGCCACGCACGACTTCCAGATGGCATTTCAGATCGGGGAACTAGAAGCTGCGGAACAGGTGGCGCATATTGGCGCGACTATTTCGACAGTGCCGGCTTCTCGGCTGCCCCTGGGAAGCAGGCGGCTCGAGTGTCTGTTTGGACGGCACCGCCGCTCCCGGGCATGCGCCGAAGTTCCTTGTCGAGCGTCGCCTGGCTCCACCAGCCGGGTCCTATACCCTTTCGGACGTACGACGGTTCAGGCCGGCGAGTTCCAGCCGCCGACATGGGAATAGATCATGTCGCGAAGTCCCCTGACGTTGCGGTTGAGTTCGCCCAGATGCGCCGGGGTCTGGCCGGATGCGGAGAGGAGCGCATCGCCAAGGCATCCGGCCCGAGATCTGATGGCGCGCCCCTGGTCGGTCAGGGCGACCACGACCTGTCGTTCATTGTCCGGATTCCGCGTGCGGCGCACCAGCCCGGCGGCTTCCAGCCGCTTGAGCACGGGCGTCAGCGTACTCGAGTCTAGCGCCAGCCTTTCGGCGATGCCGCCCACCGTCTGCTGATCACCGCTCCAGAGCACGTTGAGCACGAGATATTGCGGGTAGGTCAGGCCCAGCGCATCAAGCAAGGGCTTGTAGAGCCGTTGGATGGCGATGCCCGCCGAGTAGACGGCGTAGCAAAGCTGGTCGTCCAGCGGCACGGGACTGCTTGTCTTTTCGTCGGTCATTGGGCTCCTTGCGTTTCATATAGCCGCTTCCATCGCGAAAATAAATATCGCGATAAAAATTACGCTGGACAACATTCAGTTGTTATCGTAATAACAATTATCGCGATAATTAACGTCGCGCTGAACAAGGATGGCACATGAACACCAAGACGAGAAACATCCTGGCCATAACGGCCGCCGCGGCAGGCATTGCCGCCACCACGCTCGCGCATTCCGCCAACCGGATTCCCGACACCCAGCCCATCAGGAACGTCGTGCTGGTGCACGGCGCCTTCGCCGACGGCTCGGGATGGCGCGGGGTCTATGATCAGCTCACCGCGCGCGGCTATCGCGTCACCATCGCCCAGAATCCCCTCACCACGCTTGCGGACGACGCCGCAGCAACCAGGCGGGCCCTGGATCGCCAGGACGGTCCGAGCATCCTCGTCGGTCATTCCTGGGGCGGCACCGTCATTACCGAGGCAGGCGTCCACCCCAAGGTGGCTGGCCTCGTTTATGTCTCAGCGCTGTCGCCCGACGCCGGCGAGACGACGGCTCAACAGTATGACGGGTTCACCACGCCTCCGGAGTTCGTCATCGACACGCAGGAGGACGGTTTCGGCTTCCTGAATCTCGAGAAGTTCAAGGCGGGCTTCGCGGCGGACGCCAGCGACGCGGATGCAGCGTTCCTGCGCGACTCGCAGGTGCCGATCAACATGTCCGTGTTTGCGACCAAGCTCAGTAACGCCGCCTGGCGGACCAGGCCGAGCTGGGCGGTCATCGCCACGAAGGACAAGGCGTTCGACCAGAAGATGCTGTTCAGCATGGCGGAGCGCATCGGCGCGACGATCACGGAAGTCGAGGCCAGCCATGCTGTCTTCATGACCCAGCCGAAGGTGGTGGCCGACGTCATCGATCAGGCCGCGCAAGGCGCTGCGGCCGCTGCACGCTGATGCCGGCCAGCCGCAACAGCGGATGATACAGGCAGGCGGCGCCCCTTTCGGCCCCGCCTCAGATCGCTGACAAACCCCGTCGATTTTCGGCGGGTTTTTCTTATCCGACGGCGGCGTTTTGGTTGTCGGGCGTCAGGGATGTTTGTCAGGAGGTGCTGGGCCTCAGGCGGGCTTGGCAAGCGACTTGGCGCCAGTGCGATCTTCTTGATGTTCTGGATACCAGAAGCGAGACCCTGCCATCAACGAGACGCCGGGGCCGGCAAGGTTCAGCTGCGGTATTCTTCTTCGCTGACTTTCTCCAGCCATTCGACCGGCTTGCCATCAAGGGATTCCTGGACAGCGAGATGCGTCATCGCCGTTGTCGCGGACGCGCCGTGCCAATGCTTCACGCCAGGCGGAATCCAGACGACGTCACCCGGCCGGATTTCTTCGACTGGCGCGCCTTCGCGCTGGACCCGGCCGAGACCGGCCGTGACGATCAGTGTCTGGCCGAGTGGGTGCGTGTGCCAGGCGGTGCGGGCGCCAGGCTCGAACGTGACACTGGCGCCACCGACGCGGGCCGGCTCGGGCGCCTGGAAGAGCGGATCGATGCGCACGGCTCCGGTAAAGTAATCGGCCGGCCCGGGGCCGGACGGCTGCGACCCAACTCGAGTGATCTTCATTGTCTCATTCCTTCCTTGAACAGAAGCTGCGCCAACCTGGCCTGCTGCAGCCAAAGCAGCGAAACCACTTGTCGCGGCAAGGACGTCTCTGCGGGTGAGGATCATGTCTCAAGCCCCTTTGCTTTCGACGGTCAGAGCAGCTTGTCCGGCGTGATGGGCAGCTCGCGGACGCGCTTTCCGGTAGCGTGGAAAATGGCATTGGCGATCGCTGGCGCGACGCCGACCAGCGCGATCTCGCCGAGGCCTTTCACGCCGAGCGGGTTCACGTGCGGGTCGTGCTCGTCGACGAAGATCACGTCCATGACAGGCGGCGCGTCGGCGTGCACCGGCACGGCGTATTCGGCGAGATTGGCATTGGTGACGCGTCCGTTGCGGGGGTCGACAACCGAGTGCTCCATGAGAGCCATGCCGATGCCGCCGATCATGCCGCCGATGCACTGGCTGCGCGCGATCTTCGGGTTGACGACGCGGCCGGCGCCATAGGCGCCGACGATGCGCCGCACGCGCGTCTCGCCGAGATCGGGATCGACGGCAACCTCCACGAACACGGCGCCAAAGGCGTGCATGGAAAACCGCTTTGACCCATCTCCGGGAGCGACGTCAGCCGTTGCCTCGATGACTTGGCCGAGACGCTTCATGGCGTCTTCAATATCGTTGGCGCCGGCGCGTGCCAGCGCGTCGGCGCGCGCCTTGCGGCAAGCCGCCTGCACCGCACTGCCGACGCTCGCCATGGTCATGGAACCGCCGTGGATAGGCGCGCGCGGCAGGCGGGTGTCGCCAAGCGTGAACTTGACCCGCTCGATCGGCATGCCCAGCGTGTCCGCCGCGACCTGCGTCATCGATGTCCATGTGCCGGGTCCCATGTCGCTCGCCGCGCTCATCACTTCGGCAGTGCCGTCCGGCAAGAGTCGGGCCAGGGCCGAGGCGGGTGCATAGTTCATCGGATAGGTGGCGCTCGCCATGCCCCAGCCGATCAGCATCCGCCCGTCGCGCATGGAGCGTGGCTCAGCCGTTCTTTGGCTCCACCCGAACCGCTCGGCGGCGGCCCGGTAGCATTCCCTGGTCGATCGGCTCGAGAACGGGAGGTCCTTGAATTCGTCCCGGTCCGGCTCGTTGCGCAGCCGCAGTTCGACGGGATCCATGCGCAGCGCGACCGCCAACTCGTCCATGGCCGATTCGAGCGCATACATGCCGCTCGCCTCGCCGGGCGCGCGCATGTAGGTCGGCGTGTGGACGTTCATCGGCGCGATGCGATGGCGCGTGTGGACGTTCGGGCAGGAGTGCAGGAACCGGGTCGCGCTGAGCAGCGCCTCGGTGAACTCCTCGTAGGTCGACGTCTCCTGGTAGCCCTCGTGCCGGATGGCCTGGAGCTGGCCGTCACGGGAGGCGCCAAGCGCGGTCCGCTGCACCGTGTGCGGACGGTAGCCGACGCCATAATACATTTCCCGCCGTGACAGCACCAGCTTGACTGGCCGGCCAGCCACACGGGCGCCCAGTGCCGCCAGCGTGACATGCGGCCAGCAACGCAGCCCCGAGCCGAACGCGCCGCCGACGAAGGGCGAGATGACACGCACGTTCTCGGCAGCGATGTCGAACACGGCGGCGATCTCCTCGGCAACGTTGTGCACCCACTGTGTCTTGTCCCACAGTGTCAGGCTGTTGCCCTCCCATGCGGCAATGGTGGCGAACATCTCGATCGGATTGTGGTTCTCGCGCGGGATCACATAGGTCTGGTCGACCCGGAATTCCGCTTGTTCGAATGCGCTGTCGGGTTCGCCTCGCCGTATCTCCCACTCGGCCGGTTTCCCGGAAGGCAGAACTGGATCGACGCTTTCCATGTCGGTGGCCGCCGCTTCATTCCGGTAAGTAACCCGCACGACCTCGGCCGCGTGAACCGCCTGTTCAAGTGTGTCGGCGACCACCAGCGCGATCGGCTGGCCCTGGTGATTCACCCCGTCGTCCTGCAGCACATGCAGGCGCTCGCCAACGGCTGCGTCGGGGAGGCCTTTATGCGGCTGGTAGGCGAGCCTGGGCGCGTTTCGGTGTGTCACAACTGCGATTACGCCGGGCGCGCGTTCGGCCTCCGCCGTGTCGATAGCAATGCGGCCGTTCGCGACAATGCTCCTGACGACGGCGGCATAAGCGAGGTTCGCCACCTCGAACTCGGCGGCATAGGTCGCAGCGCCGGTAACTTTCAGGCGGCCATCGACGCGGCTGACGGATTTTCCGATCAAGGCAGCAGTCATGCGCGTGCTCCCGCGATTTCGACCGCACGCACGATGGCGCGTTGCATGAGTTCGATCTTGAAGTCGTTGTGGCCGCGACCCCGTGTGCCTTCTGCTGCGAGCGCCGCCGCCTGGCGGAGCACCGCTGGCTCGAAGTCGGCGCCCGCGAGAGCGGTCTCGACGTTCGGCAGGCGCCAGGGTTTCGTCCCAACGCCACCGAGCGCTACCCGGGCCTGCCGGATGCGAGCGCCGTCCGTCTCGATTGCGACCGCGGCCGAGACGACGGCGAACTCGAAGGAGGCGCGATCGCGTACCTTGAGATAGTGAGATCGCAGTCCTGCCGCAGTGGCCGGGACCGTGATCGCGGTGATCACTTCGCCCGGCTCGAGGACGGCTTCGAGGTGCGGCGTATCGCGGGGAAGGCGATGGAGATCGGAGAGCGGCACGGAACGATCACCGCCAGTTCCTCGCAGCTCGACCGATGCATCGAGCGCCACCAGGGCAACCGCGAGGTCCGACGGGTGAACGGCGATACAGTCGTCGCTCGTGCCGAGCACTGCGTGCCAGCGGTTCTCGCCATCCAGGGCGGCGCAACCGGAGCCAGGCACGCGCTTGTTGCATGCCTCGTAGCCGACATCGCGAAAGTAGGGACAGCGTGTGCGCTGAAGCAGATTGCCGCCCATCGTCGCCTGGTTGCGGACCTGCGGGCTCGCCGAATTCAGCAGCGCCTGGGATATGAGAGGGAAATGCTCGACCACAGCTTGATGGGCGGCCACCTCCGCCATCGTGGCGGCGGCGCCAAGCCTCAGGCCTTGCGGACCGATCTCGATGCCGTCGTCGAGAACTCCCGCCAGGCTCACAAGCCGATCCGGTCGGCGGACATACTCCTGCAGAAGCTGCACCATGTCGGTGCCGCCGGCGATGTATTCGACCGGCGCATCATTGCGGCCGGCCTGGGCGCCAAAGCTAAGTGCGGCGGAGAGATCACGCGGACGTTCGAGCACAAAGGGATGCATGGCTCAGCCCTCCTGCGTCGAGCTGGACACGGCAGCCGCGTCCTGGATGGCCGCGACGATATGGTCGTAGGCGCCGCAGCGGCAGAGATTGCCGCTCATCCATTCGCGGATCTCCTGCGGCGACCCGGCATGGCCTTCGCTGATGCAGGCGACGCCGGCCATGATCTGCCCCGACGTGCAATAGCCGCACTGGAAGGCATCGCGCTCGATGAAGGACGCCTGCAGCGGGTGGAGCTCCTCGCCCTGCGCCAGTCCTTCGATGGTTTTGATGTCGCGGCCCTGAGCGAGCGCTGCGAGCGAGAGGCACGCCTTCACGCGCATGCCATCCATCAACACCGTGCAGGCGCCGCACTGGCCGAGGCCGCAGCCCTTCTTCGAGCCTGTCAGATGCAGGTGCTCGCGCAGCGCATCCAGCAGCGTCGTGCGCGGATCGAGCGAAAGCCGGTGCTCCGTCCCGTTGATGCGCAGCGATACATCGAGCGGCGCCGTCGCGGCGCCGGCAGCCTGTGCCAGCGCCGGCGATATAGCTCCGGGCACGAGTTGTTCTCCCAAAACAGCACCGCCAATCACAGCAGCCGCTTGCATGAGCTCCCGGCGCGTTATGTCTGAACTGGCTGTCGAAGTTCCTTGGCTATCAGACATGTCGATTGTCGCTTTCGTGATGATCCGCCAATTCGCGGCCCAAGATATGGATGCCCCCCCGACCCGAAGGCACACTGCGTGCGTGCGACGCTAAAGCTTAGGGCGCTTGAGGCGCCTTGATTAGCGCCCGCTCCCCGATAGGACCTATCGGTCGGGGCCATGAATGGCAGCGACGCGAATGAACTGCCGCCGGTTCTTCCTTCGTTATTGCTCAGCCGGATTCGCGCCGCCGTTCGGGAAATTTGCGCTGCTCTCGGCAATCACGATCGATTGAGCGTGTGCTGTTCGCTCGATCATTCCGTATAATCCGCACAAACTTATGGGAGGGAGCTATAAATGCAGCGCGGACGACTCGATATGCTTCTGGCCTTTCTGGTGGTTGCGCGCGAGGGCAGCTTCACGCGCGCCGCTGCGCAGCTCGGAATTTCGCAGTCCACGCTCAGCCACACGATCCGCGATCTGGAAGAGCGCCTGGGCATTCGGCTGCTGACGAGAACGACCCGCAGCGTTTCACCTACAGAAGCCGGCGAGCGGCTGCTGCGCAATATCGGTCCGCGCTTTGAGGAGATCGAGGCCGAAGTCGAAGCCTTGAGCGAATTGCGGGAGAAGCCCGCCGGCACCATTCGGCTCACGGCAAGCGATCACGCGTTCAACGCCGTCATCTGGCCGAAACTGGCGAAGCTCCTGCCGGACTATCCCGACGTCACCGTCGAGGTCTTCCTCGACAACGCACTGACGGATATTGCTGCCGAACGGTTCGACGCGGGTGTGCGCATGGGAGAGCGTGTTGCAAAAGACATGATCGCGGTGCGCGTCGGACCGGACATCCGCTTCGCCGTCGTCGGGACAAAGTCGTATTTCGCCAAGCGGCCGCCGCCAACGACGCCGCAGGATCTGACCGGCCACGTTTGCATCAACCAGCGCTTTTCCATCAATGGCGGGCTTTGGGCCTGGGATTTCGAGCGCGACGGTCGCGAACTGAAGGTGCGGGTGGACGGCCAGATCGTCCTCAATGGCACCCTCGAGATTCTTGAGGCCGCGCTGGCTGGTTGCGGCCTCGCCTATGTGCCGGAGGATGTCGCGGAGCATCATCTGGAAAGCGGCCGCCTGATGCGGGTGCTGGATGAGTGGTCACCGCCCTGGCCGGGATATCACCTCTACTATCCAAGCCGCCGTCAAGCGTCGCCGGCTTTCGCCCTGCTCGTCGATGCGCTCCGCTTCTCGGGTTGAGGCAATGCAGTCCCATCGAGATCCATTGGGGCCGCGGCATCCGCCGAAGAATGCGGCGGCCCAGAATAAAAGCGCTCTGTAAGCGATCCTTCGCGCCCCCCTCTGTCCCTCCACGATCAAAGGTCCTGCACCGCAGCAGCGCTCGGGATAACCGGGATACGGCCAAGCCTACTTCTCGCATAGCCTGCGTGGGCCGCTGTAAGGCTGAAACGTGCAATCGGTCGCGCGGAACGAGCGATAGGTGCGCGCGCATGCCCGGAAATTGCAGGCGGGAGCTTCCCCGTCCGCGGCCGAGCTAGCCGCGACCGCGTCGGGACCAGGTGCACTGTCTTCGGGTGCGGCAAGAGCAGCGCTCATGAAATTCCGCCAGATCCGCGCCGGCAGCTTGCCGCCCGTCACCTGCGACATCGGCGTCTCGTCATCGTTGCCGACCCAGACCCCCACTACCAACGGCTCGGTGAAGCCGACAAACCAGGCGTCGCGATGGTTTTGACTAGTGCCGGTCTTGCCCGCCGCGAAGGCTCCGAAATCGGCTTCTCGGCCCGTCCCCTTCTCGACGACCAACCTCAGTAGGCCGACCAAGTCCCGCTGATGGTGGCGCAGATCGGATGTGGGCTGTCCGGACGGTCCAACGCGGAAGGCGCGCGGCTGACCGTCGGCATGGAAGGAAACGATCCCCCATGGCTCAATCGGCGCGACGCCTGCCCGGACCGAGGCATAGGCGCCGGTAAGGTCGAGCAGGGTCACCTCAAACGTGCCGAGCGCCAGGCTGGGTGTTTCAGCCAATGGTGCGTTGATACCCAGTTCCCGCGCTGCGGCGATAACCTTGTCGATCCCGATTTCCATGGCTAGTGCCACGGTCGCCGCGTTCAATGACCGCGCAAACGCCTCGGCTATGCTGACCCGGCCGCTATAGCCGCCGCCATAGTTTTCCGGGGACCAGCCATTGATTTCGATCGGCGCATCCTCGATCCGGTCGAATGGTGTGACGCCTGCCTTCATCGCCGCATAGTAGACAAACAGCTTGAACGCCGAGCCGGGCTGGCGCATGGCCATCGCGGCGCGGTTGAACGTGCTCTTGCCGTAGTCGCGCCCGCCGACCATGGCGACCACGGCGCCGTCCGGCGCCATCGCCACGAGCGCGGCCTGCGATGCGCCCGCCTGCCGGCCTTCGCGGTCGAGCGCTTCGGCCACGACCTTCTCGGCGATCGCCTGCAGCTGCGGCACCATCGTGGTCTTGACCTTGATCGTGCCACGGTAAGGTCCGGCAAGCTCGCGCGCCTCCTGCATCACCCAGTCGGCGAACCAGCTGCCGGAACGCGCCGCCGGGCTCGTCGGGCGGAGATCGGCGAACTCGGCGGTCGCGGACTTCGCTTGCCCAGCGGTGATCCTGCCGCCTTTCAGCATGGCGTCGAGCACGATTTCTGCCTGTCGGCGGGCGCGCTCCGGGTTCGTCACCGGGTTGAGTTGCGAAGGCGCACGGATGATGCCGGCAAGCATCGCGGATTCGCCGAGATCCAGTTCGCGCACCTCTTTGTCGAAATAGATGCGAGCGGCCGCGGGAACGCCGGTTGCACCCGCCCCGAGGTAGATGTTGTTGAGATATCGCGTCAGGACTTCGTCCTTGCCGAGTTTCCGCTCCAGCCAGAAAGCGATCACCGCTTCTTGAATTTTCCGCTTCCAGGTGCGGTCCCGCTCCAGATAGAGGATCTTGATCAGCTGCTGGGTGATGGTGCTGCCGCCCTGAACGACCTCGCCGGCTCCCACGTTGCGGTACAGAGCCCGAGAAATACCCCGCAGGTCGATGCCCGAATGGTCGTAGAAGCGCCGATCCTCGGCAGTGAGCACCGCGTCGATCAAATGGCGCGGAAAATCCTCGTGTGTCGCGTAGGGTCCTTGGATCGGCCCCTGCCTCACCAATGGCTTTCCATCGGAGGTCTCGAGCACCACCACCGGTCTGAGCGTGCCTTCCGCGATTTCGTCCCACGGCACATCGCCTAGCGCCCAGGCAAAGACGCCAACGAAAAAAATCAGGGATGCTGCACCTGTTGCCGCAAGACTTCGCAGGACGAGCTTCCGCCGGCGCCGTTTGTTACCTTCCGCGGATCTTATCTCGGGCATGGGCGCGCGCGGGCGCACCAGCCGCGACCAGACGGCTGCGGAACGCTGCGCCAGCGCGCCGGCCCTCCGTTTCGCAGTGGAGTGGTCCAGATCACGCAGCCGCTGCGCGGCGTCGCGGCCGAGTATGCGGAGCCTCTTGGCCGCTCGACGTGACGCAGCCGCCACGTCGTCGCGCAATGCCTCGCTAAATTTCAGAAAGGCCCGGCCGAGTTTAGCAAGTGCCTTCCCTGACCGCGCGAAAGCCGCGCCATCGGATACGGGAAACACGTTCCTGCCGGACTTGAGGTCGGCTGAGGCGTGGTCCTCGGGGTCACTGTCCGGTGCGGATGTGGTCTCCGGCATGCGCGGCTTTTTGCTCCGCTTGTAGAATTGCCGCGCCGGTGGCACGGTTTCGGCGCAGCAGAAGGATGTGGCTTTTCGGTTTCCGAAGCTCGTTCGGCGTCAGTAGCGATAGACGTAGGCTGGGCGCCTCCAGCCGCGCTTACACTTGATCTCTTCCTTGTACTCGTCTTCCTCCCACTTTCGCTCGATTTTGCACCGGCCGCGGCGGTATTCCTCCTTGTAAGCGCGACGTCCGTAACGGTGCTCGCGATAGTAGCGGTGTGTCCGCCTGTAGTCTCCACCTTGTTCATAGCGGCCCATCCAACGCCCATGGCCGCTTTCATCCTTCCAGGGATCGGCCGCTGCCACGCCGATGCATCCGGTCATCGCCATCGACTTAGCAAGCATGGTGCCGAGAATCTTCATGGAATGTCTCCTCTTCAGAGAGGCCCCGCAGAAACCACAGCTTACACCGCCGGACCACTCAACTTCCGCAACAGGCCTGCAATGAGCGCGGAGCCAGAATGCACCTTCGACCGCTGTCCGTCGAGCAGACAAACGCCTTCGGTCGGCCCTCCGGCTCAATGAACGATCGGGAAGCGTCTGACGTTCCATCAGAGGTCGCTCATGGAGAAACCTGCCACCATGGTGCGTCGCCGTAGAAGCCGTCGAATGTGGCCTGGCCAGCTTGCCGGATGACCAACAGCGTTGGGCCGGATGCGACCGGAAGCTTCAGGAGAAAAAGACCTCCTAGGCGGATAGTCCGCATGCCGCCGTGTCCGGCCTATAGCGGACAGTCGGCAATTTGGCAGCGAATGTGCACATTGTGACGATCTTGCCGAAGTCGAACGTCTAACCTAAACCCCATCCAGGACATCAACCAAATTGGCGCCACTGTTTGGGACCGGGCCGTAGTTGCGACGTTTGCCCTATCCGGACGTGTGAGCAAGGCCGTGGGCAACCGTAATGCGTGCATTTTTTCGTTCGGTTGCTGCGATGATCGTGATGTCCGGCGTGGCAGGTTGCACCAGCATTTCTTACTACGCACAATCCTTGAAGGGTCACGTGGAGATCATGGCGGCGCGCCAGGATGTCGAAGCGCTGATCGACAATCCTTCGATCCCTGGTACGTTACGGGCTCGAATGGAATCGGCGAGCGCCATCCGACAGTTCGCGATAGATGAACTAGCGCTGCCGGACAACAATAGCTACCGCAGCTATGTCGACGTTGGTCGGGACGCGGTGACATGGGCCGTCTTCGCCGCGCCGGAATTCTCGCTGACGCCACGAACATGGTGCTTTCCGGTGTTCGGATGCGTTCCGTACCGAGGATACTTCTCCAAAAGGTCGGCGATTGAAACCGCTGTCGCACTTCAGAGACAGGGCCTGGACGTCTATGTGACGGGCATCACTGCATATTCCACGCTTGGCTGGTCAAGTGACCCGCTGCTAAGCACGATGCTCAGCCAAGATGAAACGTATCTTGCAGGGCTGGTTTTCCACGAACTGGCCCACCAACGCGTCTATGTGAAGGACGATTCCGCATTCAACGAGGCATTCGCTGTCGCCGTCGAAACAACCGGCGTGAGAAAATGGCTGCGCGCGGTTGGTGATACCGGCGAATTGCGCCGTTACAAAGCCGACCGGAGGCGCAGGACCGAATTTCTTGCGCTGGTGTCGCAGACCCGGGACGAGCTGGCGCACGTCTATGACGACTCCAGTACCTCGGCCCAGAAGCGGGCCGCAAAGTCAGCCGCGATCGAACGGATGCGGATGCGCTACCGAGAGATGCGCGACAGTCGATGGCGTGGATACCGGGGATACGATGTCTGGTTCGATGCTCCGATCAACAACGCGAAGCTCGCCGCGACTTCCGTCTACGGCGATCAGGTGGCGACGTTTCTCCGCTTGTTCGATTTGTGTTCGGGCGACTATCCGAGGTTCTACGCGTTGGTTCGACGGATCGGCGCGTTAGACAAACCTGACCGCGCCGAAGCGCTCAAAGCAGCAGATTCATGCGATTGAGCCAGTCAATCCGAAGGCCAGAAGCGGCGCTTCGGTCGCCGATGTACAGCCGCCGGAGGTGATTGAATTGAATTGACCTTGGCGGCCGATTTACTTTGACGTCGGGCGGCGCCGGAATCCACAAGTCGGCCTACAGAAGGTAGGGGCCAAAAGCGAACTTGCCTGAGCTCCCCGGCGGGATCCTGGACCACAATGGTTGCCGGCGTGCCGTGGCGCCTCAGCGTGCGCCGTCCCTACGAGGCCGAAAACCTCACGCTCACGCCGCGCTGCCGAAAATAAGCCTGCATCAGCTTGCGGCCCGAACGGTTGTTCTGCGCCAGTCTGGTCGGATCGAACACCGCCTGTTCCAACCCCTCTCGCGTCAGCGCCGCCTTGAGCGCCGCGATTTTTGCGTCGATGTCGGCATTGTTCGCGCCGAGCGATGCATAGATGCTGTCGGTCGCCTCGGCCACGGTCGGCTCGCTCACGGGTGTACTCCTTTGGCTGTTCGGGGCGGCGGCTTAGCACAGATCAGCGGCTTCGCCGATACCGATAAGACGGCTAGATTGCGGCAACAGTGCCCCTTGGGGTTAAAAAGGATGCCGATGACGCGCGCCAACGGCTCGCCGCGGCGGCGATTGTGGCAATTTTCAGTGTTGGCGTCGTGGAAATGGCAAAAATTGGCGCCGGAGAGGATGAAACTGGGCACCGCTATATCATTGAAGTCGCTCTGCAAAAACTTTCAGGCGGATTCAGGAGCCTTGGCCTTTGCGAGGTCCTGCAGGAACTCTTCCATCAGCGGCCTGTCACCGAACCGGCGGTAAGCGCGCTCTGCTTCCAGTGAGAATGCCGGATGCGCTTCGACCAGCTTTGCCATCGTCTGCTGGGCTGCCTCGACCTCGCCGCCCCCGGCCTGCAAAGCGGCCTGAATCAGAAGGCAGTTTTCATCGCCCGGCGCCCGGATCAGGCATTCTTCTATGACGGCGGAAGCCTCGTCGCGGCGGTCAGCCGCGTAAAGCGCCTGCCCGTGCACGTAGGCGTAGTACTCGGGCGCCATAGGATGAAGGCGGCGGGCCCGCTCTGCGTTGGCGACGGCATCATCATATTCCCCGAAGCGAACCTGCGCCTTTGCGAGCGCCATCATGCTGTCGGGATCGTTAGGGTTGAGCTCCACGGCGCGCCGTGCGGCCTGCAAGCCGCCTGAATAGTCGCCCTGCAGGGCAAGCCCGAAGCTGATGACCTGATAGCCAAGGCCAAGATTGGGGTCGAGACGGACCGCCTGCCGAGCTTCGCTAAGCCCAAGATGGAGTTCGGGCGCGTTTTCCCGGCCGTCACCGCTCTGCGCCACGCTGGCGATAAAGGTCAGCGCGAGGCCCGCGCGGGCGGCCGCATAGGACGGGTCCATTTCAAGGGCGCGCTGGTAGAGGCCCCGCGCCTCCAGAATGTCCTGCGGGTCATCGCCGCCGTGCCGGTAGCGGTTGCGGGCCTGCAGCACGAGGTCATAGGCCTGCAGATTGTCGGTCGGGCGTTCCGCTGCCGCCGCCGCCTCGCTCCTGCCGATATAGGGTGCGATCTGCGCGACGATTTCAGTAGTCAGCTCGCTCTGAACGGTGAATACGTCGGCGACCTGCCGGTCAAAACTGCGCGACCACAGATGCGCGCCTGTCTTTACATCGATCAGCTGCGCCGACACGCGAAGCTGGTCGCCTTCGCGGCGGGCGCTGCCTTCAACCACATAATCGACGCCGAGCTTCGCCCCGAGCTTGCGCACGTCCGTACCCTGCCCGTGCACGGCGTAGGTGGAATCGCGCGCGATGACCTGTAGCTCTGAATTGCGGGCAAGGGCTGTCGTCACATCCTCGGCCAGTCCGTCCGCGAAATACGATTGCTCGCCGCTGCCGCTCATCGCGGCAAAAGGCATGACCGCCACTGACGGCCGGGGGTCGGCGCGGCCCTGGTCCATCGACAAGACCCCCGGGATGCGGCTGACCATGGCTGCCAGGGGGAGCGGCTGGATTTGGGTGCCGATGAGAATGAGGGCTATGGCGGCAACGCCATAAGACCAGCGGGCGGCGGTGCTGCGCAGCGCCTGCGGCACGTGCCGCCATGGCGACCACGCAGAGCCCGCGCGCCTTACTCGGTAGACGTTGAGAAGTTCGGGAATGTTCTTGGCCCGCCTGCGGCCGATGCGGACGAATCTGTCCGCGCTGTTGCGGTCGGCCGCCATCACCACGGCGCTGCTGACGAATATCTGCCCCGGATCGCACATGGCCTCAAGACGGGCGGCCACATTGACGCCGTCGCCGTATACGTCGCCGTCATCTTCGATGACATCGCCAAGATTGATGCCGATGCGCAGCTCGAACGGACCCTTGTCGAAGCCCTCCTGTATGGCCAGCGCCGCATCAACCGCTTCGTTGACGCTGGGAAACATGGCGAGAAAGCCATCTCCCGCCGTCTTGACGATGCGCCCGCCATGGCGGGCAGTGGTCGGGTCAATGAGCTCATCAAAAACAGCGCGCAGCTTCGCGTAGGTGGAAGCCTCGTTTTCAGCCATCAGCAGGCTGTAGCCGACGATATCGGCGGCCATGATTGCCGCGAGCTTGCGTTCCATCAGCATTATTCCTGAGCGGCGGCCATGCAGGGACTATTACTCCTGACACTTAAGACGACGCACGCTTCAAGATTAGACCCATAATCCCGAATAAGCTTATCATACAGCTCACAAATGCGTGACCATTGTGGCCTATACCGTTCTGACCTTCGTCAGCCATCATCCGCTTCGCGTGGAGCCGTCCCCGCATCGGAAGCGGCGTTGGGCATGCTGGTCGGCGTGATTGTTGCGCCTACGCTTGTCGGGCTCCGGGTAGGGAAGAGAGGTTATTCGCGGCAGTGTCGCCACCGCGAATACCTCCTGAGCTTACGGGATTGCAGGCCGCAAGGCCGGATTCGGTCTGATGCTTGCGGATGTGGCCGTCAGGCCCGACCCCCGAACAGGTCGGCGTATCGCTGCAGGTAGAGCGGCCAGCCTTGATCGGCGGCGACACCATCGCGCACGCTTTCCCAGCCGGCGCCGTGGCGCTCCAGTTTGCGATGCTCGAGATCGAGGCGGGTCCGGTTGGCTGTCTCGGCGGTGAAGCGGACCTCCCACTCGCTGGCCTTGTTCGGATCGGTCTCCAACCGCCATTGCGGACTGATGTCCCAACTAAGCAGCACACGGTGCGGCGGCTCATAAGCCAGCACGCGCGCCCAGCGGCACTCGCTGCCATCGGCGCCGCGATCATAAATATGGCCGCCGACGCGCGGCTCGAACACGGTCTCGGCGATCGGCACGGCGAGCAGATTGTGCTCCCTGGGTTTGAACTTGCCAAAATCCTCGGTGAAGACCTTGAAGGCGCGCTCGATCGGCGCCTCGACCACGATCGAGTGCCTGACCAAGGTGTCTACTGCTTGCGTGTTCATTTTTTTACTCCTTTCGCGGTTGTTCGACAGCTTGCTTGAAGGCAGCGAGCGTCTTCATCCAGAACCGGTCGAGTTCGGTGCGAAGCGCCGCCAACCCGTCGAGTTCGACGCGGTAGATGCGGTGCTTGCCAGCCGGCGTGTCTGCCACGAGCCCTGCCTCTTTCAACACCTTCAGATGCTGCGAGACCGCCGACCGAGTCACCGGCAGGGCACGCGCCAACTCGGTAACCGAACGCGGATGCTCGACCAAGAGTTCGAAGATCGTGCGCCTGGTGTGGTCGCCCAGGGCGGTCCAGCTGTTGTTCACGTTAGTCACCACTAACGCGTTAGCACGGACTAACGTGATGTGTCAACCTTGCTAACGCCTAAAAAGGACCTGGGTCAGTGAGTGAGGGGGACTTTGAAGTTGAAGTCGATCAGGCCTCGACAGCTAAGCCCGCGTCACGCCATTCGGGCAGGCCATCTTGCATGCGGCGTGCGCGGAAGCCGTGCTCACGCAGCAATGCGACCGCCTCGAATGACATCACGCACCACGGCCCGCGGCAGTAGGCGACAATCTCGGGCTTCGCCTCGAGGTCGGGCAACCGCTGCTCCAGTTGGCCAAGGGGGACGTTGATCGCGCCGGGCAGATGTCCGAGCGCAAACTCATCGGGCGGTCGGACGTCAATGACTGTAACGAGCCCGTCTTTCATTCGCGCGGCCAGCTCTTCCCGTGACACGGGCTCCATATCGTCGTGCCGGTCGAAATACCCCCTCACGATGCGTTCGACCTCGGCCGAATGCCGCTCGGCAACGACTCGAATGGAGGCGAAGGCGGCAAGTACGCTCTCATCCGCGAGCCTGTAATTGATGAACTTGCCATCGCGCTCTGACGTCACCAGTCCGGCGCGGCGCATCGCCTGGAGATGCTGCGAGACATTCGCCACCGGACGCGCAAGCTTGGCGGCCAAGGCTTCCACGCTGCGTGGACCCTGCGCGAGTTGCTCGATCAGTTCCAGCCTCTGCGGATTGCCCAGAGCCTTCGCGACAACCGCGAACTGCTCGTAAAGTGCCTGCTTCGGATTGCGGATTGACATCAGGGTGGCAGCCACGCTAGTTCATTCAACATAATTATTGAATGATTCCTATCACACGGCCCCCGAGGAGACAAGTCCGTGGCCGAGAAGCCCCTTCAATCGCATAGCAGCCTTGGCGTCGATACCATGACAGCGGATATTCCGCCGCCGCCTGACGCCGCGCGCACCCGCGCCCTCTATGCCGGTGCCGCATGACAATGACCGCGGCGCCGGCAGCGAGCCTCGGTCTCAAGGCCAACTGGCGGCAGTTCGCGCTTCTGGTGCTCATCAATGCGTTCGTCGGCGGCATGATCGGCATCGAGCGCACCGTCGTGCCGCTGATCGGCTCAGAGGAATTCGGGCTCGCTTCGACCACGCTGGTCGTCTCCTTCATCGTCAGCTTCGGCGTCGTCAAGGCGCTGGCCAACCTTGTTTCCGGACGGCTCGCCGACAAATGGGGGCGCAAGCGCGTGCTGGTCCTCGGCTGGCTGTTCGGCCTGCCGGTACCCTTCATGATCATTTGGGCGCCAGACTGGAACTGGGTCATCGCCGCCAATGCGCTGCTTGGCATCAGCCAGGGCTTCGCCTGGTCGATGACCGTCATCATGAAGGTCGATCTTGTCGGCCCGAAGGGGCGTGGCCTCGCCGTAGGGCTCAACGAGTTTGCCGGTTACCTCGCAGTCGGGATCACCGCCTTCCTCACCGGCTATCTCGCCAGTCGCTACGGTCTGCGACCAATCCCGATCTATCTCGGCGTCGGCTACGCAGTGCTCGGCACGGTGCTCTCGATCCTGCTCGTGCGCGACACGCGCGATCATGTGCGTGCGGAACTGGCGAACCATCCGCGCGAGGCATCCCCGCTTTCCTTCCGCGAGGTCTTTGCGTTGACTTCTTTTCGGGATCGCAACCTCTTTGCCGCTTCGCAGGCCGGGTTGGTGAACAATCTCAATGACGGCATGAGCTGGGGCATCTTTCCGCTCCTCTTCGCAGCCGGCGGGCTTGGCGTGGAGCGCATCGGCATCCTGAAGGCCGTCTATCCCGTCACCTGGGGTGTGCTGCAGGTCGTGACGGGACCGCTCAGCGACCGTTGGGGCCGCAAGGGCCTGATCGTCGCCGGCATGTGGGTGCAGGCGGCGGCGCTCTTTCTCACGGCGCTGACCTCGAATTTTGGCTGGTGGCTGGTGGCGAGCCTCCTGCTTGGCCTGGGCACGGCGATGGTCTATCCGAGCCTGATCGCTGCGGTGTCGGATGCGTCGCATCCTTCATGGCGCGCCCGCTCGCTCAGCGTCTACCGCTTCTGGCGCGATCTCGGCTACGCGATCGGCGCGCTGTCGGCGGGACTGATCGCCGACTTCTTCGGCCTGGCGTGGGCGGTTGCCTCGATCGCCGCCCTCACTTTCCTGTCCGGTACCGTGGTTGCCTTCATGATGCGCGAAGGTCATGCCGGACGAAGCAGTTGAACGTCGCCTCGGATGCGTCCGCCTCCGACTTCGTTGCCTTACGGGCCGAAACTGCGCTTACTGGCCGGATGACCGGGATGGCCATGTTCGACCTGTGGTGCCGCTATGAGCGCCGCGCGGAAGGTTTGCCTACCCGAGCTTCACAACCCAGCCCGCTCTGCTCCAGATCAACCATGCGGACGATCATCGCCGGGCGCGGATCGTAGGGCAGATCCACAAATCCCCAGCGCGCATAAAATCCGCGCGCGGCATCATCCAGCGGATGCGTGAAGACGCACATGCTGCCGACGTCCTGGGACGACGTTAGCGCCGCGCGCAGAGCGAAGAGAAGCAGCGACCGAGCGTAGCCCTTTCCCTGATAGTCTTTGTGAACCGCGAGCTGACCAAGCAGGGTCGCCGGCACGGGATCGGGCTTGTTGCGCTGAAGCGGCTTAGGCGGCGCGGCTCGCTCGATCTGCCCGGCGCTCAAGGTGACATAGCCGGCGATCTGGCCTGTCTCCGCATCGCAAATGACATTAGCGCGCGGAAGGCCCGCAGCGTGATTGGCCCAGCCGTGACGCCGGAACCAGAGGTTCATCGAGTCCCGGCCGCATCGAATCTGTTGCGGTCGTCGGTTTCGGTGAGCGGCCGCGGCGGTGTTACTCCCGCCATGCGGGATCGGTGCGCGCGAGCTCCTCGAGCGCGGCGACCTTCTGCGGCGGACGGCTGGCCCACGCCTCGAACGCCTCCCAGTCCTTGGCTGGGATGACGACTACGGGGCGCTCCAGCATGTCCATTTCGGCGGCTTCGAGCGCCCTGCGGCGGACGAAGTCGCTGAGGCTGGTGCGCGCGTGATCGGAGGCCGCCTCCAGGAGGGCGCGCTCCTCTTCGCTGACGCGCACGCTGAGAACGGAGGTTGTCATGGCCATTTTTCCGCGACCGAATAGGTGTGTGACAAGAGCATACACGAGTTCCGGCGGCAATAGGAGCCGATCACGGTCGGCGCTCAGATCGCTCCAGTACTTCGGAACAACGAACGTCGCGAAGCGCCGAAGGCCGCCTTGTCCACGATGGGCCGAAACCAGCATTGCATAGGAGCGAAGGCTATCGCAGCGCCGACTGGATTTGGCGAATATGGCGCCCCAGCGTGGATGAAACTGATAACTACGTTTCCGCTGGGGCGCTATGAAATTGCGCTCCATTCTACGCCAATACGGCCTGCGGCGGGGCGGAACCCGCCACAGCGCTACGATTTGGCTGTGCGAGTGCTGTCCGGCGGCTCTGCGATGTTGCGTCAGCAATCTGCAGGGAAAACTACATCGATCCTTTGGAGCGCCAGTCATTCAGCGAACGAGGTGAAGGGTGTGCGGACCGGGCACGACCCCGACTTCGAAGTTGGTGCGCTCGAGCCTGGGCAGTTCACCGTACCCCGACATCTTCGGTCCGGACGATCACATCACCGCGGAAGTCCGCCCGCTCGGCTTCCGAAGCGCCGGAGGTTTGGCGAGCATCCGAGACTCGTCAAAGTTACTACGATTGATTGCATATCGCTTCCACAGCTAGGTGGGATGCCGAACCTCGCCCTTGCTCGTCTGCTGTGCGGAGCAAGGCAAAGGCCGGAGGTGACCCATTGCAGACGGTTCGAGATCGCGGGCGAAAGCAACTAGACGTCATCGCGCCCACTTCCGAGCCGGTACTCTCCGGGAGACTGGCCCGAGTAGCGCTTGAATGCAGTTGAGAATGCAGCTTCCGAGCCGTAGCCAACAGTTTCGGCAATCCGCGCAAGGCCGGTTCGGCCGTTCCTTAAGAGTCTTGAGGCCTCGCGCATCCGGCGGCGGAACAAGTAGTGCATCGGTGGTTCGCCAACCAAAGCATGAAAGCGTTCTGCAAACGCTGCGCGCGATTGCCCGGCCACAAGAGCGAGCGACTCGATGGTCCACTTTTCCCCGCACGCGTCGTGAACGACAGCAAGCGCTCGCGCAACGCCCGGGTCGCTCAGTCCCTTCAGCCAGCCGGTCTCATGCATGTTTTCGACACCATGGCGCAAAACCCGGGTGATCAGCGCAGCAGACAAGCGCGCAAGCACAACCTCGCTGCCCGGCCCCGGCGCAAGGGCTTCGGCCATCAGCGTCTCGACATATCCCTTTAGCCAGCGCGACGCCGTGTCGTCCGTTCCTGCGACATGTACCATCCTTGGAAGGCCAGAGAGCGCCGGGTGGTCGCTTTCGTTGAAAACGAATGCTCCGCAAACAATTACTGCTGGTTCACCACCGCCCCCGAACACAATGCGGCCGCCTGTGCTCTCCGCAGCGACTTTCGCGCTCGATGTCGGCGTCATCTTTCTCGCATCGGGGGACCGTAAGACATGCGGATCGGCACGCGGCGCGATGACCAGATCGCCAGTCTTCAATAGCTGCGGCGGATCGTTGCCGAAAGCGATCTCGCACCGGCCCTCGGCAACGATGTGGATGCCACGCAAACCGGCCTGGTCGAAGGAGATTGCCCATGGCGCAGAAAGCTCGAGGCGGCGGTACCCGGCCGCAATGAAATGCAACTCGCGCATCATAGCGGCCAGCACATCCACGGGGCGTTCCTCCAATTCAAGATGCTCGATGAAGCAGTTTAGACGATTACGAATGGAAACTCGCGGCGATTCCCTCCAATTCATTCGGGAGAGTTGCGCGAGCGCTCCGGAAAAAGGTGAAGCATCTCATGTCCAAAATCGAGCTTTATGGCAGCACCCTATGTCCTTATGCGCAGCGCGTGAGGCTGGCCCTTGCGGAAAAGGGCTCTCCGCCACCGAGATCGAGATTGATCCGCGCAACAAGTCTGCTGATTTTCTTGCCATTTCGCCCACCGGCAAGGTCCCCCTTCTCGTCCATAACGGCGTGCGCGTCTGGGAGGCGGCGGTGATCAATGAATATCTTGACGAGGCGTTCCCGGAGCATCCGCTGCTTCCCAAGACACCGGCGCAACGTGCTCTTGCGCGCATCTGGACCAGCTTTGCCGACTCAAGGCTATACGAGCCGACGCATCGCCTGCTGCTATGTTCCGATCCAAACATCCAGGCGAGAATCGCAGAACAGTTGGGCAAGGAAATTCGTTTTCTCGAAACCCATGCGCTTGCGGCACATGACGGTCCCTATTGGCTCGGTGACGCGTTCAGTCTTGCCGACATAGCCTTGTTTCCCTGGTTCGAGCAGGTAGCGGTGCTGGAATGCTTTCGCCTGTTTCTCATGCCGGCTGAGTGCACCCGTATTCGGGCTTGGCGCGAAGCGGTCGCACGCAGAGGGGGCGTACGATCGGCGGCGAGGTCATCCGACTTCTATGTGCAAGGGTATACTCTGTTGTTCGATCGATTGGCCCAAGGTGTTTCGGTCGCATGATGCTAGAGCCATGTGTCTGGAGGTTATCCCCGAAACGTTCTTGTCGGCTATCTCTGGAAGGCCTTAGCGGGATGTCTCCGACACTCAATCTCGGCGTCACCGATTAATGCTCAAAGGGCGCGTCACATGGGAAATAGGCCGACGACTGAAGCGGGAGGATCATGGTGCCAGCCTATATAATATTTGATGTCGAAATTAGCGATATGGCGCAGTACCAGGAGTTCATGGCGAGGGTGAAGCCCGAGTTGGAAACCGCTGGCGCAAGGTATCTTGCTCGTGGTGGTGTCCATAAGGTCTATGAAGGAGATTGGCAGCCTCGCCGGATTGTTCTTCTGGAGTTCCCTTCAGTTGAAGCCTTCGAAACGTTTTATCATGGGCCTGCATACCAGGACCTGAAGAGCATCAGAGATGCGTGCAGCTCCGCGCGGCTCGTCGCTATCGAGGGGCTAGCACTACCTGAATCATGAAGTGGCCTCACGCAAGCGGAGGTGTATTCACCAATGTGAACGCCAAACGCCGCAGAATACCGCCCGCCCTTCGACAGCAGAATTCCGTCCAGCGTGGCCAGTAGTAGCGGATCGCCGGAAATCGGAGATTCGGCGGAATTTGGCGCGCCCGAAGAGATTCGAACTCCTGACCCCCAGATTCGTAGTCTGGTGCTCTATCCAGCTGAGCTACGGGCGCGCAACAGGCCATGCTTTGCATGGCCTCGCGATTCGATCCTTAACGACCGGCCGCGATGTGAGCTGTTCCCTAGCGACTGCATTTCCGAAAAGCAAGCCGATCCGACAAAAGTTTTGTTGTTCGTGGCTTCGAGTGGATCAGAGGGGGAGCGATCAGAGCGGGAGAGGATCAGACCGGGCGAGGATCGGGCGGGCGAGGATCAGGCCGGACGGCGCAGGCCGTTGCGGGCCTGGTCGAGCCGGACCGGCTGGTCGGGGATGGTGACCGCGAATGTGGTGCGGCCGCCTCTGCTTTCGACAAGCTCCACCGTGCCGCCATGGGCGCGGATCAGTTCATAGGCGATGGCCAGGCCAAGGCCGGTGCCACCGCTGCGGGCCGAGCCGCGGAACGCCGCGAACAGGTTCTCGCGCGCCTTCGGCGGCAGGCCGGGTCCGGTATCGGTGACGGTGATGCGGCTGACGCTGCCGACGCGCTCTGCCGACACCTCCAGCCGGCGCACCACCGCGCTTTCCGCGTCCGCCGCCATCGCCTGGACGGCGTTGCGGCAAAGATTGGTGAGCACGCGAAAAAGCTGATCTGAATCGGCATCCACCTCGAAAGCCGGATCGACGGCATTGACGAATTCTATGCCGCTTTCGGTGTCGAGCAGGCCGTGCACGTCGTCGACCAGCTGGCGCAGCCTGAGCCTGCGGCGCGAGGGCGGCGGCTCCTGGGTGCGGCCATAGGCAAGCACACCTTCCGAATAGGATACGGCACGATCGAGCGCGCGCAGCAGTTTTGGCGCGAAGGCCTGCACGGTGGGATCCTTGACCTGGCGCAGACGGTCCGACATCAGCTGCGCCGACGCCAGGATATTGCGCATGTCATGGTTGATCTTCGACACGGCGAGGCCAAGGTCGGCGAGATGCTTCTGCTCGGCGAGCATCTTTTGCAGCCGCTCCTGCATCTGCGAGAGCTCGCGCTCCGCAACGCCGATCTCGTCGGCGCGGGCAGCAGGGCGGATGATCCGCCCGGGGTCGTCGGGAGCCTCCGAAAAAGCCAGCATCGAGCGCGTCATCGTCCGGATCGGGCCGATCATGATCAGGTCTATGGCGGCATAGACCAGCATGGCGGTGAACAGCGAGATCAGCAGCGAGACGAAGGCGACGTTGCGCGAATAGATGAGCATGGCATCGCGCAGGCTGTAGTCGGGCATAATCAGCTCGAATTCCTTGTCGCTGTCGCCGACCGGGCCGAAAACGCGCAGCATCCGCTCGCCACCGAAAAACAGCGTGTCCAAAGCGCCGGTCATGCCCTCGACCAGGCCGACATTGGCAATGTCGACATGCTCGTCGACATGCGGCGGCATCTCAGCCACGACCAGAAGCCGCGAGACACCGCCGTCGCGCACGGCGATCGCCTTGGCGCCGATCGCCATCAGCACGTCGTTCTGGGCGGCGCGCGACAGCGAGGCCGGCTCTCCCTGCACCAACACGATCGAGACGGCCGCGGCGGTGCTCAGCCTTTCCTTCAGCCAACTCATCCGGTAGCTGGCGATCCAGGGCAGAAAGATGAGGACCTCGGCCAGGAGCACGAAGACGATGGTGAGCAGCAGGAGCTTTGTCGACAATCCACGCGACAAAGGTACCCTCCGGGCGGCCGCGGTCGCCCGGTCGGTGCTTTCGTCCGCGGATGGGATTTCACTCATGCTGCTTTTTCTTCACGATCACTTGATCGACCGAGATTAGGCTATTGCGGCTTTTTTGCCAATTTCATCCTCGTCCCAATTCGGGATAAGACCGCCCAGACTTCGGCCATTACTCCAGCCGTTGGCCCGAGGCACCGGAATGTCGAGGCCGGACGTCGGGGCCGCATTGACTTCCAAAACCCTTCTTTCTATAAGCCCGCTCACGCTCGGGCCATTCGTCCCGGCGCGGTTTCGATCGCGCCAAAGCCGGCCGGGCAAAGCTCCTGTTACACAGTGACAGAATCAAGAAGGGCCGCACCCCGCGGTATTGAAACAAATGAAGCGTACCTACCAACCGTCCAAACTCGTCCGCAAACGCCGGCACGGTTTTCGTGCCCGCATGGCCACCAAGGGTGGTCGTGGCGTCGTCGCAGCCCGCCGCAACCGCGGCCGCAAGCGGCTCAGCGCCTGAACGGAAGACGAGATCGTTGCCCGCAACCGGCAAGCCAGTGGGAGCACATCCCAAGCGGCTTCTGAAGCGCGCGGAATTCCTGGCCGTCCGGCGTGGCGAAAAGCGCCGCGGGCGGCTTTTTCTCGTCGAGGTTCTCGACCGCAGCGACGCAGGGGCGCCTCGCGTCGGCTACACGGTCACCAAGAAGGTCGGCAACGCAGTCGTCCGCAACCGCATCCGGCGGCGGCTGAGAGAAGCCGTGCGCACGCATGCCGCGGGTGACATGCAGCCAGGCAATGACTATGTCATCGTCGGGCGCGAAGATGTGCTTGCCATTCCGTTCGGCCAGTTAAAGGCCGAACTCTCACGCCGACTGCGCGGAACACGATAGGCCAAGGCTTTCGATGGAAAACAACCGGAACTTCTTCATCACCATCGCGCTGTCGGTGCTGATCCTGTCGCTTTGGCAGTATTTTTACGTGCTGCCGCACAGCGAGGCGCAACGCGAGGCGGCCCGCATCGAAGAGCAGCGGCTAGCGGAGCAGAAGAAGGCGGCGCAAGCCGCCAGTCCGGGCGGCAGCGAAACGCCGGTGCCGCAGCAAGGCGCCATTCCCAATGCACCCAATGCGCCTGGAACCGACGGCACGACGCTGGCCAGCCGCGAGCAGGCGCTGGCGTCGACGAAGCGCGTCAGGATCGACACGCCGAGCCTGGAGGGCTCGATCAATCTCACCGGCGCCCGTCTCGACGACCTCAAGCTCAAGCACTACAGGCTGACGGTCGACAAGAACTCGCCCGAGATCGAACTGCTCAACCCGGCAGCGCTGCCTACGGGCTACTATGCCGAGATCGGCTTTATCGGCAGCGACAAGACCGGCACGGTGCCGGGCCCGGAAACCGTGTGGACCGTCGACGGCAATGCGACGCTGACCCCGGCGACCCCGGTCACGCTGACTTTCACCAACGACAAGGGTCTGACCTTCAAGCGCACCTTCTCCGTCGACGGCGACTACATGTTCACCGTCTCGGACACCGTGCAGAATTCGGGTTCAGCTGCTGTCACCCTGTCGAATTACGGCCGTGTCACACGTTTCGACAAGCCTGCCGTTGCCAGCATCTATGTGCTGCATGAGGGGCTGATCGGCGTCACCGGCACGGAAGGCCTGCAGGAACACACATATTCGTCGATCGAGGAGGACAAGCAGTTTACGCCGACCAAGTCGACCGATGGCTGGCTAGGCATCACCGACAAATACTGGGCGGTGACGCTGGTACCGACCGAGAAGCAGCCGTTCCAGCCGCGTTACGCCTATTTCGAGGACGGCCGCCCGCGCTACCAGGCCGACTTCCTCACTGACCCGATCACCGTCGATGCCGGCCAGTCGGCGACGGTCGAGAGCGAAATCTTCGCCGGCGCCAAGGAAGTCGCCAAGGTCAACGCCTATGCAGAAGACCGCAACATCAGGCTGTTCGACCGTTTGATCGACTGGGGATGGTTCATCTGGATCACCAAGCCGATGTTCTATCTGATCGACACGATGTACAAATTCTTCGGCAATTTCGGCCTGGCCATCCTGGCCACCACCGTCGTCGTCAAGGCCGCCTTCTATCCGCTCGCCAACAAGTCCTACGCGTCGATGGCGAACATGAAGAAGGTGCAGCCCAAGATGCTCGAGATCCGCGAGAAATACGCGGACGACAAGATGAAGCAGCAACAGGCGATGATGGAGCTCTACAAGACCGAGAAGATCAATCCGCTCGCCGGCTGCTGGCCGGTGGCGCTGCAGATCCCGGTCTTCTTTGCGCTCTACAAGGTGCTCTACATCACCATCGAGATGCGGCACGCACCGTTCTTCGGCTGGATTCAGGATCTGGCGGCGCCCGATCCGACCTCGATCTTCAACCTGTTCGGCCTCATTCCGATCGCTCTGCCGGATATGTTGATGATCGGCGTTTGGCCGCTGATCATGGGCCTGACCATGTTCTTGCAGATGCGCATGAACCCGACGCCGCCCGACCCGACGCAGGCCATGATCTTCACCTGGATGCCGGTGGTCTTCACGTTCATGATGGCGGGTTTTCCGGCCGGCCTCGTCATCTACTGGGCCTGGAACAATCTGCTTTCGATCATCCAGCAAGGCGTGATCATGAAGCGGCAGGGCGCCAAGATCGAATTGTGGGACAATCTGGTCGCGCTGTTTCGGAAGAAACCGTCGCCGGCGGAATAGACGGCGCTGCCTTTCTGCCGAATCCAGGAAAGCCCGGCGCGGCGGTAGACACCGCCGCGACCTATAAGCTCCGCTATCGTTTCAGGGGCGCTGCGTCGATGAACAGGTGAGGATGATCCGCTGCGTACGCGGTCGGTGCTGCCGGGCGGATCGCGCTATTTTGACCTGCTGTTTCGTCGATGGAGCCAGACCATGATCGGACCCAACCCCAACATCAAGCACCCGATCCCGATGCATAGCCGCGTCGGCTTTCTGAAGGGGCTGGTCACGGCGCCGAACATCGAGATCGGCGACTTCACCTATTATGACGATCCGGACGGGCCGGACAAATTCGCCGAGCGATGCGTGCTGCATCACTATCCATTCATCGGCGACCGGCTGATCATCGGCAAGTTTTGCGCCATCGCCGAGGGCGCGCGCTTCATCATGAACGGCGCCAATCATGCCATGTCCGGCTTTTCGACCTATCCATTCAACATCTTCGGTCATGGCTGGGAAGAGGGTTTCGACCCGGCGACCTGGTCGAAGGAACTGCGCGGCGACACAGTGATCGGCAATGATGTATGGATCGGCATGGAAGCGGCGATCCTGCCCGGCGTGGCGATCGGCCATGGCGCCATCGTTGCGGCAAAGTCGGTGGTGACGCATGACGTGGCGCCCTATGCGATCGTCGCCGGCAATGCGGCCAAGGTGGTGAAGATGCGTTTCGACGACAGGACCATCCGGCGGCTGTTGGCGGTGGCGTGGTGGGATTGGCCGGTGGAAAAGATCAGCAGCAATGTGAATGCCATTCGTGGCGCCGATATTTCTGTTCTGGAGGCAGCGGTTTGAACGCGTTGAACAAGTCCGTGATCGGCATCGAGCTGTTCACGCGGCCGTGGATCTTCATCCGCGGCGTGCCGGCGATGAAGTTCCTGCCGCCGGAAGGACCGCCGGAGATCGCTTTTGCCGGCCGCTCGAATGTCGGCAAATCGTCGCTGATCAACGCGCTGGTCAATCAGAAGGGACTGGCGCGCACGTCCAATACGCCGGGGCGGACGCAGGAACTCAACTATTTCGTTCCGGGCGGGTTTTCCGGCGAAGGCGCCGACCTGCCGCCGATGGCACTGGTCGACATGCCGGGCTACGGCTACGCCACCGCGCCCAAGGAAAAGGTCGACGACTGGACGAAACTCGTCTTCGACTATCTCAAGGGCCGCGTCACGCTGAAACGCGTCTACGTGCTGATCGACGCCCGCCACGGCATCAAGGCCAAGGACGACGAAGTGCTGACGCTGCTCGACAAGGCGGCGGTGTCCTACCAGATCGTGCTGACCAAGACCGACAAGATCAAGGCGGCTGGCGTGCCGCGATTGATCGAAGAGACACTGCAGAAGATCAAGAAGCGGCCGGCCGCGTTTCCGTTCGGTCTCGCCACGTCCTCGGAAAAGAACGAGGGCCTCGAGGAATTGCGCGCGGCGATCGTGCTGGCAGCCAATGGCGGCTAGGACTTTGCCTCCAGCGCAATCGTCTGGGCGCTTTCTTCCGTGGCAAGCCTTTCGGTGCCGTAAGCCTTCAGGAACATGCCGACGCCCGACCTGACGATGTGGTCGATTTCAGCCTGGCTTGGCGCTTTGGTGCGGTAGGCGAAGATGCACTGACGGAAAAGGCCCGCCAGGCACAGTTCGGTGAACTGATAGGCGGCAAGATCGACATCATCGACCTTGAGCAGGTCACGCTCGATGGCGGCATTGAGAAAAGCAACGACCTTGTCGTGGCCGCGTTTCGGGCCGCGTTCGTAAAAACGCGCGCCAAGTTCTGGGATCCTGTCGGACGCCCCGATTACGGTGCGCTGCGCCTGGACGACCTTTGCCGAGGTGATCTTGAGGGCCAGCACCTTGCCGAACTTCACCAGCGTCTCGCGAAGGTCGTCGGCGCGGTCGAGCATATCGTACATGTTCTTGAAGATCGTGCCGCGCTCCTCCTCGATCAGCGCCTCGAACAGCTCTTCCTTGTTGGCGAAATAGACATAGATCGTGCCCTTGGAAACGCCGGCCTCGCGGGTGATGTCGTTCATCGACGCCGCTTCGAAGCCCTTGTCGATGAAGACACGACGCGCGCCCTCGATGATCTGGCTGCGCTTGACCGGGTCCTGCCCCGCCGCCGGGCGGCCGCGACGCAGGCCATCCAGCAGATCGCACTGGTCTTTGTCGGCTTCGGTCATAATGTCACACCTCGAAAAATTTTCGAACCGATCGGTTCGATCGCCCTTGATATGGCCCTCTCTCCGCGCTAAGTCAACGCCAGCATCGAACCGAACGGTTCAGTCTGACTGTTTCCTGAGAGATGCCCAGCCTCCAGCAATGCCAAGAGAGATGCCATGTCCTCGAACGCGACCCCCACCGCCGAAGTCCGTCCCTTCCCCAACGCCAAGGTCGCGCCGGCAGCCGAAGCGCCGAACCTACCGACTGAGCCCGCAACGAGTCCTCCGGCCGAGGCACCGGCCAAAAAGAAGCGTTCGGCACGCTCCCTTCTGTTGCCGATCATCGCGCTTGGCTTGCTGGGCGCAGGTGCCTGGTATGGCTATGATTACTGGACCGACGGGCGTTTCATGATCTCAACCGACGACGCCTATGTCCAGGCCGACATGGCATTCATATCGCCAAAAATTTCCGGCTATGTCGATCAGGTCAAGGTGACCGAGAACCAGCAGGTCAAGGCCGGCGACCCGCTACTGGTCGTCGACAATGGCGACTACAAAATAGCGGTCGCTCAGGCCGAGTCGCAGATCGCCACCTTGAGCAAGACCCTCGACCGTATCGACGCCCAGACTTCAGCCGCGCGCGCCTCGCTCGAGCAGGCGCAGGCGCAGAAGACCGCCGACCAGGCCGCCGCCGCCAATGCGGCGCGTGTTCAAGCGCGCGCCGCCCAATTGCTCAAGACACATGTCGGCACCCAGGCCCAGTTGGATGATGCCCAGACCGCGGTCGAGCAGGCCAATGCCGCCCTTGTTGGCGCCGACGCCCAGATCGCGGCGGCTGAGGCCAATATCGGTGTGCTCCAGGCGCAGCGCGCGGAGACGGCAAGCACGCTGGCGTCGCTGCAGCTTGCCAGGGACAAGGCCGCGCGCGACCTGTCGTTCACCGTGCTTCGCGCGCCCTATGACGGTGTCGTCGGCAACCGCTCGGTCGAACAGGGCGACCTGATCAGCCCCGGACAGAAGCTCGCCGTCATCGTGCCGTTGGACAAGCTCTATATCGTCGCCAATTTCAAGGAGACCCAGCTTGCCCGGCTGGTGCCTGGTGAAAAGGTCAGGATTTCGGTCGACGCGATCGACGGCCAGGATTTCGAAGGCACCGTCTCGTCGCTGGCGCCGGCATCCGGCGCGGTGTTTTCGCTGCTGCCGCCGGAAAACGCCACCGGCAACTTCACCAAGGTCGTGCAGCGCGTCCCGGTTCGCATCGACGTGCCGGCGGAAGTGCTGAAGACAGGCAAGCTGCGCGCCGGCCTCAGCGTCGTCGTCGCCGTCGACAGCCGCACCGCACCGGCCGCGTCGAACTGAGCGGCCGCCTGGGAGCAATGCCGTGGCAACCGCAACCTTGACAGCAGGATCGCCGCCGGCGAGGCTGGCTACGCCTGATACCATTTCCACACGCCGCATCATCGCCTTCCTGGCGATGGTGTTCGGCATGTTCATGGCGATCCTCGACATCCAGATCGTTTCGGCCTCGCTGGCCGAGATCCAGGCCGGCTTGAGCGCCAGCTCCGACGAAATTCCGTGGGTGCAGACCGCCTATCTGATCGCCGAAGTCATCATGATCCCGCTGTCCGGTTTTCTCAGCCGGATGCTGTCGACGCGTGTGCTGTTCACCGTCTCTGCGGCCGGCTTCACCGCCGCGAGTGCGCTGGCGGCGACCGCCACCAACATCGACCAGATGATCGTCTACCGCGCCGTCCAGGGCTTCATTGGCGGCGGCATGATCCCAAGCGTGTTCGCTGCCGCCTTCACCATCTTTCCGCCGTCGCGCCGTGCCATGGTTTCGCCGATGATCGGCCTGGTGGCGACGCTGGCGCCGACCATCGGCCCGACTGTCGGCGGCTATATCAGCCATGCCATGTCCTGGCACTGGCTGTTCCTGATCAATGTGGTGCCCGGCATCATGGTGACCGCCGCGGCATGGTCGCTGATCGACTTCGACAAGCCCAATCTCAGCCTGTTCCGCAAGTTCGACTGGTGGGGCCTTGCCGGCATGGCGGCTTTCCTCGGCTCGCTGGAATATGTGCTCGAGGAAGGTCCCAACAACGACTGGCTTCAGGACCAGGCCGTGTTCGTCTGCGCCATCCTGATGACGGCCGGCGCGGTGCTGTTCTTCTGGCGCGCCTTCACTGCCGAGGAGCCGATCGTCGACCTGAAAGCCTTCGCCAACGTCAACTTCGCTTTCGGCTCGCTTTTCTCCTTCGTCATCGGCATCGGCCTCTACGGCCTGACCTATCTCTATCCGGTGTATCTCGGGCGCATCCGCGGCTACGATTCCCTAATGATCGGCGAGGCGCTGTTCGTCAGCGGCCTGGCGATGTTCGTCACCGCGCCGATTTCCGGCATCCTGTCGCGCAAGATGGATCCGCGGCTGATGATGATGATCGGCTTCTTCGGCTTCGCTGCCGGCACCTGGCGGATGACCTATCTGACCGCCGACTGGGATTTCTGGGAGCTTTTGCTGCCGCAGATCCTGCGCGGCGCCTCGATGATGCTGTGCATGGTGCCGATCAACAACATCGCGCTGGGAACCCTGCCGCCTGACCGGCTTAAGAATGCATCCGGCCTGTTCAACCTCACCCGCAATCTCGGTGGCGCCGTCGGTCTTGCCGTCATCAACACCGTGCTGATCGATCGCAGCGCCTTCCATTACGCGAGGCTGGCCGAGCACGTGCAATGGGGCAGCGCCGAGGCGCAGACCAGGCTGCAGAACATGACCCTCGACTTCCAGCAGAATGCCGGCCTCGACGCCTCCAAGGCGGCGATCTCCAAACTGTCCGGCATGGTCCAGCAGCAGGCTTCGCTGCTGTCCTTCATGGACGTGTTCTATCTCTTGACGTCGCTGTTCGCCACGCTGGCGGTCTTCACCATGGTCATCCGCAAGCCGGCCGAGCCGGCTGGCGGAGATGGCGGACACTGATCGCGCAGCTTTGCGCGTCCAAAGGACGCGCGGCGCTTTATGTCAGGCGGTGGCCGGCTTGAAAGTCAGGGCGACGCCGTTGATGCAATGACGCAAACCGGTCGGCGGCGGGCCGTCGTCGAAGACATGGCCGAGATGACCGCCGCAACGGCGGCAGTGGACCTCGGTTCGGGTCATGCCCAGCGACCTGTCCACGGTCATGCCGACAGCGTTGGGAATCTCCTGCCAGAAGCTCGGCCAGCCGGTGCCGGAATCGAACTTGGTTTCGGAGGAATAGAGCGGCAGGTCGCAGCCGGCGCAGGCGAAGGTGCCCTTGCGGTGTTCGTTGAGCAGCGGGCTGGTGCCGGGATATTCGGTGCCTTCCTTGCGCAGCACGTTGAAAGCCGCGTCGGACAGGATGGCGCGCCACTCGGCCTCGGTCTTGGTGACCTCGAAGGTTTCGGTCGCGTGTGCGTCCTGCGGCCGGCCCATGCGCAGCGCTGCTGCCGTGCCTGCCAACAATGCCACAGCAGCACCGCTCCAAAGAAAGTCGCGCCGGATCATCGCCATTCCTCCTTCCATCCGTTTGCCAAATTCGACCGTCACATGGAAATCAAAAGCCGGTGACGGCCAGCTCCCGACAACGGCACTCCGCACCTGCCCCACGCCTGCAGCGGAGGGCGGACGGTGCGGAGTGTACGCCTGTCGATTGCGCGGGTCACGCAAGCGGAAATCCGCGCACCCGGCAGGGAGCCTCAGCCATATCTTCGCTGGCGACGACCCCTTCGTTACATCTTCGGCAGGAGAACCTTGTCGATGACGTGGATGACGCCGTTCGACTGCTCGACATCGGCGACGGTCACATTGGCGACATTGCCGTTCTCGTCGGTCGCGGTGACCTTGCCGTTTTCGGCCTTGAGCGTCAGTTCGCAGCCGCCAACCGTCTTGACCTTGTGTGCGCCACCATCGTCCATGGCCATCTTGGCGACGTCGGCGGCCATCGCCTTGGCACCGATGACGTGGCAGGTCAGGATCTTGACCAGCTTGTCCTTGTTTTCGGGCTTGAGCAATGTATCGACGGTGCCGGCCGGAAGGGCGGCAAAGGCCTCGTTGGTCGGCGCGAACACGGTGAAGGGGCCGGCACTCTGCAGCGTGTCGACGAGACCACCGGCCTTGACGGCCGCGACCAGCGTCGTGTGATCCTTCGAATTGACGGCGTTCTCGACGATGTTCCTGGTGGCATACATGGCGGCGCCGCCGACCATCGGATTTTCGGCATTGGCGGCGGTGGCGAGCGCGGAGACGGCGACCGTTCCGGCAAGCAAAAGGGTGGCGAATTTACGCATTATTTCTATCTCCTTAGTTTATTCTTGCCCTCTTTGGGGCACAAGGAGATACGGCGAATAAATGCCCGAGTTTCGCTGTTCAGGAGAAAATTTTATGTTTTTATAACGGCGAGCATGATTTTCATGGCAGGAACCTTACAGCCTGCATGCTTCTAAGCTAAAGTCACCACGGGCGATAGACTTAAAATCTTCTCGAAAAATCAACAGTCAGATGCTCTTCAGATCGCCCGCGGCGACCACAGGGCCGGTCGGCTGGCCGGTCGGCGAACCGCCGGCCGGCTCGAGGCTGACCGCAAGCACGGCGCCTTGCGCAAGTCTTTCCTGCACGGCCGGGGAGATGGTCATACGCACGGTCTGGCCGGCCGGGATGACGCCCATCGAGACTGGCGCATTCTTGCCCTCGATCATCCACAGCTCGAAATCCTTGCCGGCGGCGCGCTCGCCGGATACATGCGACAGGCCGACCTCGCGACGGGCGGCATCATAGACAGCGAGGTAGCTGACGTCGCTACCATCGGCAGCCAGCGAGGCGATGAGCCGCGGCTGCTCGGCCGGCGCATTGAGATACGGCACTGCGATATAGATCGCCAACGCCGCGACGGAAGCGGCGGCAAGACCGCGCCAGAAGGTAAGGCTTGACCAGAGGCCAGCGCGAGGCTCTGCGACGAACAGCCGGCGATCCAATGCCTCCTTGACCCTGATCGGCGGCTCTGTCTCCGGATAGGCGTCGGCCATCGGCGAAAGACGTGCCTCCCAGGCATCGACAAGACGCGCGAAAGCGGCGTCAGCGTCGATGCGACGTGACGCGATCTCGCGTTCGTCCGCAGCCAGGACGCCAAGGACGTATTCGGCGGCGAACAGGTCGTCGCCACCAGATTCCGCTCCGTCATCCTTTGCCAGCGTCATCTTTCCAGACACTCTCTGAGCTTCAACAGGCTGCGCCGCAGCCAGGTCCGCATCGTATTCAGCGGCACGTCATGGCGCGCGGCCAGATCGGCATAGCTTTCGCCGTCCAGATACGCGCCCCGGACGGCCGCCGCCCGGTCCTTTTCCAATTCGTCGAGACAGCGATGGATGCGCCCGGATTCACCGCCCGCAACAGCCGCAGCTTCCGGTCCCGGCGCCGGATCGGCGACGTCGAGCGCAGCGTCGATATAGGCGGCAGGCTCTCGCCGCGCCCTTATCCGATCGATCGCGTGATTGCGCGCAATGGCCACCAGCCAGGAAATCGGGCTTAGCTCCGAAACGGCGAAACGGTCAGCCTTCGTCCATATCTTGACGAAGACCTCTTGCAGCGCCTCTTCCGCCTCTCCCCGGTCCTTCAATACACGAAGGCAGACGCCGAAAAGTTTCGCGCTGGTCTGCCGGTAGAGCAGATCGAATGCAGCCCGGTCCTTCATAGAAGTCCGGACGATCAGGTCGCTGATGTCCTGCGGCGTCATCGGCTGCCAAATTAAGCAATTGCCCAAATTATTCCACTGCAATGTATTGCAGCGGCGGAAGCGTTCCCGGGCACCGAGAGCGCGGCAGGCTTCGATCCCCAAGAAAGAGCCGACCTTTTCGGGCATCTGATTTTCCCAAAACCGGGTTTCCACTTTTGCATCCGATGCTCTAGCTTGCCGATAGTTGGGGGAGCATGAATGTCGGTCGAACGGGCCCTGTGGGAACATGACGCTACCGGCCTGGCCGGCTTGGTGCGCAAAGGAGAAATCTCGCCGCAGGAGCTCGTCGATGCGGCGATTGCGCGGGCCGAGGCCACTCGCCCGGACATCAATGCCATCGCCGAGCCGCTTTACGAGGCGGCGCGGACGCGGGCGAAAACCATCGACCGGAACCTGCCGCTGGCCGGTGTGCCCTTTGCGCTGAAGGATCTCGGCATCGCCATGAAGGGTGTGCCGACGTACGGCGGCAGCCGCATTCCGGCTTTCGTTGCCGATTTCGACTCGGTGATGACCGAACGCCATCTGGCCGCCGGCCTTGTCCCGATCGCCACCAGCACCTCGCCCGAACATGGGCTGAGGCTGATGACCGAATCCACCGCTTTCGGCATCACCCGCAATCCGTGGAATACAGCCCATACCAGCGGCGGCTCGTCTGGAGGTGCGGCGGCCCTGGTCGCAGCCGGCGTCGTGCCGGTGGCACATGCTTCGGATGGCGGCGGCTCGATCCGCGTACCCGCCGCCTGCACCGGGCTGATCGGGCTGAAAACCTCGCGCGGGCGTGTGCCGCTGTCGCCGCTCGTCACCGAAAGCTGGTACGGCATGGTCGTCGGCCACGCCGTTTCCCGCTCGGTTCGGGATTCGGCCATGCTGCTCGACCTGACGCATGGACCCGATCCGCTGTCGCCCTATGCGGCGGCGCCGCCAAAAGGAAGTTTCGCCGCCGCAGCAGTGCGTGACCCCGGCAAGCTGAAACTGGCCGTCTACCGGAAATCGCCGCTCGGCCTGCCGATATCGGCCGAGACGCTGGCGGCGCTGGACACTGCGACAGCGTTGGCGCGCGAAGGCGGCCATACGATAGAGGAGATCGACCTGCCCTATATCGATCGCGATTTCATCGGTGATTTCGCCAGGACCGTCGCCGCGGCGGTGGCCGGCACGATGCGCGGCGAGGTCTTGCGTGTCGGCCGCTCCATTTCAGGTGATATCGAACGCGCCACGCGTGTGCTGAGCCGCTTCGGCGAAATCCTTTCGGCCGGCGAGATCTATGCCAGCCTGCAGCGGCTGCACGCCACGTCGCGCCGCCTGATCACCGAGACCGCGCCGTACGATGCCGTTCTGATGCCTGTTATCGCGCATCCGCCGCTCGCCTGCGGCGCGATGGACCCGAAAGGCGCAGATGCGTTCCTGGAAGACATGCTCGACAGGCTGCGGCTTGCCCGCCTGCTGAAATTCAAGCCGCTGTTCGGCCAGTTGATGGACAAGAGCCTGTGGTTCACCCACTGGCCGGCAATCCAGAACGTCAGCGGCCAGCCGTCGATCGCGCTGCCTGTTTATGTCACCGATGCCGGCCTGCCGCTCGGCATCCAGGCCGCCGGCCGCCCCGGCGACGAGGAGACCTTGTTGTCACTCGCCGCGCAAATGGAAAAGATTTCGGGATGGCTGACGCGGCGGGCGCCGCTGCAGGTGCCGGCATGAAAGCGGGCCGATTTTCACCTGACGTGACAGCAAAGCCGTTTGCCCCCTGCTCCAATTCCCGCTAAGACGCCGCCGTTCATGCCAAGCTGGGAACCAAGCCGAATGACGGACCTCGCCGCCACCGCCGAAATGCAGGCCGCGCTGCTCTCGAGGGCGCTGCCCTATATGCAGCGCTACGAGAACAAGACGGTCGTGGTGAAGTATGGCGGCCACGCCATGGGCGACATCGCGCTCGGCAAGGCCTTCGCCCGCGACATCGCGCTGCTCAAACAATCCGGCGTCAATCCGATCGTCGTGCATGGCGGCGGGCCGCAGATCGGCGCCATGCTGAACAAGATGGGCATCGAATCGAAGTTCGAGGGCGGACTGCGCGTCACCGACCAGAAGACGGTCGAGATCGTCGAAATGGTGCTGGCCGGCTCGATCAACAAGGAGATCGTCGCGCTGATCAATGCCGAGGGCGAATGGGCCATCGGCCTGTGCGGCAAGGACGGCAATATGGTTTTCGCCGAAAAGGCGCGCAAGACCATGATCGACCTGGACTCCAACATCGAGCGTGTGCTCGATCTCGGCTTCGTCGGCGAGCCGGTCGAGGTCGATCGCACCCTGCTCGACCTTCTGGCGCGGTCCGAAATGATCCCGGTGCTGGCGCCGGTGGCGCCGGGCCGCGACGGCCACACCTACAACATCAATGCCGACACCTTCGCCGGCGCCATCGCCGGCGCCTGCCAGGCGACACGCCTGCTGTTCCTCACCGACGTGCCCGGCGTGCTCGACAGGAACAAGAAGCTCATCGACGAACTGACCGTCGCCGAGGCCAAGGCCTTGATCAAGGACGGCACGGTATCGGGCGGCATGATCCCCAAGGTCGAGACCTGCATCGAGGCGATCGAGCGCGGCGTCGAAGGCGTCGTCATCCTCAATGGCAAGACGCCGCATTCGGTGCTGCTCGAACTGTTTACCGAACACGGCGCCGGCACACTGATCGTGCGGTAAGCGCAGGCTGCAACTTGCCGGTTATCAACCAAGGGTTGAAAAGGCGCCAGGGCGAACTTATCGCCTGAGGTGCCCAAGCGGCACGTGGCCCGGCCCCTTGATGTTCTGCAGCACGAGCTGCGTGTGGACGTCGCGGACGCCGTCGAGCCGCATCAGCCGGTGCATGACAAAGGCGTTGAGCTCGTCGACCGACGGCACCATGACATGCAGCAGGAAATCGTAGTCGCCGGTCATCGTCCAGCACGACGACACCTCGTCCATGCGCTGCACGGCGGCGATGAAGGTTTCGGGCGAACCGTCGCTGTGGGTTACCAGGCGCACCTGAATGAACACCTCGACCATCAGGCCGATGGCGCGGCGGCTGAGCACGGCGGCAAAGCGCTTGATGATGCCGGCGCTCTGAAGCGCCTCGAAGCGGCGCGCGCATGGCGTCGTCGAAAGGCCGATCTCCTGGGCCAGTTCGGACACAGGCTTGCGCCCATCGCGCTGCAAGATATCGAGCATCTTGATCTCAAAATCGTCAAACTGAGGCACTTTCACTCTCCTGCAGCTTTGCTGTGGTGGCTTTTACCTCAAATCGCCTGTTCGGGCCATTATCAAAGCGGATTTGCCTCACCGGATCCGGCTAAACTTTTAATATGTTAGTCGTGATTTCCAGGGAGAACAGCCATGACGATGAGCGTTGCCGATTACGCCCGCGAATGCGCGGCGCAAGGCCTTCGCGGCGACTATTCGGTCTGCCGTGCCGATTTCACCGTTGAGCAGAGCTACAAATACACCGCTGACGAGCAGGCGGTGTGGCGTACTTTGTGCGACCGCCAGACGAAGCTGACCAAAAAACTGGCACATCGGTCCTATCTCGACGGCGTCGCCACGCTGGGCCTGCTCGACAGGATTCCGGATTTCGGTGTGGTCAGCGAGAAGCTGCGCAAGCTTACCGGTTGGGAAATCGTCGCCGTGCCGGGCCTCATTCCCGCACCGGCCTTCTTCGTCCACCTGGCGGCCCGGCGCTTCCCGGTGACCAACTGGCTGCGGACGAAACAAGAGCTCGACTACATCGTCGAGCCGGATATGTTCCATGACTTCTTCGGCCATGTGCCGGTGCTGACCCAGCCGGTCTTTGCCGATTTCATGCAGATGTATGGTGAGAAGGCCGAGCATCTGATCGCGCTCGGCGGCGACGAGATGATCAGCCGCCTCTACTGGTACACCGTCGAATACGGGCTGATCCAGGAGGCCGGCCAACCGTTGAAGGCTTTCGGCGCCGGGCTGATGTCATCCTTTGCGGAACTTCAATTCGCGGTTGAAAGCAAGGACGCGCATCATGTTCCCTTCGATCTGGAAACGGTAATGCGCACCAGCTATGAGATCGACAAGTTCCAGCGCGCCTATTTCGTGCTGCCGTCATTCGACGTTTTGCGCGATGCCTTCCGGAACGTCGCCGACATGGCAGCGATCATCGGACGCCACAAGGGCAAGCCGGCGCTCGACCCGGCGAAACTTTAGACGCTGGCCAGGCTCGGACGCTCGCAGCCGATCGGCGCGGGCGTTATTGGTGGCGCGCTGTGATGACAATCGCTCGGAGGCCGGAAGCCGAGAAGATGGGACCGCTCAGGCCGCTTCGGAAACGTCCCTGTCCAGGATGGTCAGATTGCGGCCGCGATCCTTGGCCTGGTAAAGGCGGCGGTCGGCGGCACGCATCAGATCCGATACGCCGGCATCCTCGCCGCAGGTGACACCGCCGATGCTGACGGTGAGGGGTATGACCCGCTCATCGACGGGACGGAAACGGATCAGCTCGACTTCACGGCGAATGCGTTCAGCGACGCGTTTGGCTTCCTGTTCGGTGGCGCCGACCAGAAACGCACCGAATTCCTCGCCGCCGATGCGGCCGATCACGTCGCCGCTGCGCACGCCGCGCTCGATCGCGCTTGCAATCAGGAGTAGCGCATCGTCGCCGGTCAGGTGGCCGTAGCTGTCGTTGATGAGCTTGAAGTGATCGGCATCGATGATCAGCAACGCGCCGCGATCGGATTTACGCCGGGTCGCCTCGAGCGCGGCAAAGAAGCTCTCGCGGTTGAGCATGCCGGTCATGTCGTCGCGGCTCGCCTTCTCCGACAGGCGCCGATGCGCTGCGGCGAGCTCGGCATGAGCGCGGGCGAGGTCGCGATGGGCGCCTTTCAACCTCTCGCCCTGCCAGAACGTGTAGGCGCTGGCGATCCAGGCGAGCACCAGCGGGCAGACCGTGGATGTCAGCCAGATCGTGCGGTTGATCGGGAAGCCCATTGCCGGAACGACGATCAGCGTCAACAAAAGCGAGACTGCGAGGGAGGCGAAAGCGACGGCGGCAGACTTCAGAAATATGCGGCTCATCGCTGGCTCCCCCTGGACCATCTGTGTGCCAGCAAGCCCTGAATGGCACCTTTCGGCGATGCCTAAAATTTGAACCACCGCGCGATTTTCGTCACCCGTGACGCGCATAAGTTGTGGATAAAGCCTCTGCCAAAAGCATTGTTTCGTGCCATAAGGGGTTGCATGACCACGCTCCCGGATCCCGCCCGCTTTGCCCATGTCACCGACTGGGTGTTCGACCTCGACAACACGCTCTATCCGCACCATTCGAACCTGTTCGCGCAGATCGACGTAAAGATGACCTCCTATGTCGAAGAACTGCTGACGCTGCCTCGCGACGATGCCCGCAAGCTGCAGAAGGAACTCTACCGGGAATATGGCACGACGCTGAACGGTCTGATGGCGCGCCACGGCATCGATCCCGACGACTTTCTCGAGAAGGTCCATGACATCGACTATTCACCAATGGCGACCGCAGGCATGCCGAACGCACCGCGCGCCAACTCGGCATCCTCGATCATTTCGACGACATCTTCGATATCGTCGCTGCCGGGCTGAACCCCAAGCCGGCGCGCCAGACCTACGAGAAGTTCGCGGAACTCCACGCGGTCACCGGCCACAATGCGGTGATGTTCGAGGATCTGGCCCGCAACCTATCCGTGCCGAAATCGCTCGGCATGACCACGGTGCTGGTCGTGCCGCGCAACTTCGAGCCGACCTTCTCGGAAATCTGGGAACGTGACACGGCCAACGAGGACGATGTGGATTTCGTCACCGACGATCTTGCCGAATTCCTCACCGCGATCGTCGACGTCACCGCTTGAGAGCCGTTGCTTGGTAAAGTCGGATCGATACCGCAGCCCGCGGCCTAAAGCTGATAGAAGCGGCTGATGATCCCCCAGGCTTCGTCGGCGGTGTCGACGAAATCGATGATGTCCTGGTCGCCAGGGGTGATCGTGCCTTGCTCGGCGAGGAAATCGAGATCGATCGCCCGTTTCCAGAAAGCCTTGCCGAACAGGATCACCGGCACGCGCTCCATGCGGCCGGTCTGGATCAGGGTCAGCGTCTCGAAAAATTCGTCCATCGTGCCGAAGCCGCCAGGAAACACCGCGACAGCCTTGGCGCGCATGACGAAATGCATCTTGCGGACCGCGAAATAGTGGAAGTTGAAACAGAGCTCCGGCGTCACATAGGCATTCGGCGCCTGCTCGTGCGGCAACACGATGTTGAGGCCGATCGACGGCGCGCCGACATCGTCGGCACCGCGGTTGCCGGCTTCCATGACGCCGGGTCCGCCGCCCGTCACCACGACGAATTCGCGATAATAGGAGGTGGCCGACTGCTGCGAGCAGAGGCGGGCGAATTTTCGCGCTTCCTCGTAATATTTGCTGTTTCTCTCGAGGTTCTCCTTCTGCGTCTCGTTCTTGGCCGCCCAGGCTTCACCGCCCGGCTCGGGGATGCGCGCCCCGCCGAACAGAATGACGGTCGAGCCGATGCCGCGCTCGGCCAGGATCATCTCCGGCTTCAACAGTTCGAGCTGCAGCCTGACCGCGCGCAATTCGCGCCGTGTCATGAAGTCGGGATCGTTCCAGGCCAACCGGTAGGTCTCGGCACGCGTCTGCGGCGTGTCCGGCACGCTTTTCGACCGCTCCAGATCCTCGTCCGAATGCGGCAGCGGCGTCCACCCCGTCTTTTCCATAGGAGTCATGTTACCTACCCGTCCAATTATTTACTTGCCCAATTATTCACTGGGGCCATCCCGGTGACGCAGCCCGATTGACCCTCACCAAGCCTTCACATAGGGTCCGGCGACTTTCAAAACAGGTTAAGGTGCGGCCCCTTAACAGCTTGGTAATGGAGCGAATTCATGTCAAAGCCCGATCTGGCGAGCCTCGAAAAGACCATCGAAACCGCCTTCGAGGAACGCGAGACGATTTCGACGGCAACCCGCGGCGCGACGCGTGACGCCATCCAATCGGCGCTCGACCTGCTCGACCGGGGTGTCGCCCGCGTTGCCGAGCGCCAGGCCGACGGCACATGGCATGTCAACCAGTGGCTGAAGAAAGCGGTGCTGCTGTCGTTCCGACTCAACCCGATGGAGATCATCACCGGTGGTCCGGGCCAGGCCGTGTGGTGGGACAAGGTGCCGTCGAAATTCGACGGCTGGAGCGCCATCGATTTCGAGAAAGCAGGTTTCCGCGCCGTGCCATCGTCGATCGTGCGGCGCTCCGCCCACGTCGCGCCAGGTGCCGTGCTGATGCCGTCCTTCGTCAATGTCGGAGCCTATGTCGACAGCGGCACCATGGTCGACACATGGGCCTCGGTCGGCTCCTGCGCCCAGATCGGCAAGAATGTGCATCTGTCGGGCGGCGTCGGCATCGGCGGCGTGCTGGAGCCGATGCAGGCCGGCCCCACCATCATCGAGGACAATTGCTTTATCGGCGCACGCTCCGAAGTGGTCGAAGGCTGCATCGTGCGCGAAGGCTCGGTGCTCGGCATGGGCGTCTTCATCGGCCAGTCGACCAAGATTGTCGACCGTGCCACCGGCGAGGTTTTCTACGGCGAAGTGCCGGCCAATTCCGTGGTGGTGGCGGGCACGATGCCGGGCAAGAACGTGCCAGGCGAAAACTGGGGTCCCAGCCTCTACTGCGCCGTCATCGTCAAGCGGGTCGATGCCAGGACCCGTTCCAAAACCTCGATCAATGAACTGCTTCGCGATTGATCTTCTAGAAAAAACGGACGTACCCGCTTGCTCGACAGACCTCGATTTCTATGGCTTTTCTTCAGCCTTTCCGGGCGAGTGAACCCCAGCGCCTATGTTTTGGCGGGTCTTTTGCCGCTCCTCACTCAGCTTTTCCTGCTCTACCAGTTCTCGCGAACGCCGCTGGGCACTGCTGCAAGTCAGTACTGGGCGCTCGCCTGGTGGATCGCTGTGGTGGTCTCGACATGGTCGACCTTTGCGCTGACGGCGAAGCGGTTCCATGATTTCGGCAAGCCTACCTACTACGCATTGATCTCTCTCATCGTCGGCGCCATTCTCCTTGTCATTTTAGCCTTTTTCAAAAGTGATCCCGGACCCAACCGCTACGGCAAACGCACCAATGCGCCGGCCGAATCCTGAGCGCCGGGCGGGTATCCAGCCATGCGCTACCGCACGCTTGATGCGAAACTGATCATCGAAACCGCCGAGCGACTGGAAAAACGCGTCGCCGAGCGGTTTCCCGATGCAGGCTTGCGTGGCGTCGCCATGGAACTTGTGTCGCTGTCGCGTGATCTGGCCAAGGCGGCGAAGGCGCTGGAAGCGCCGATCTGGTGGCTTCGCGGCGTCGTCATCACCGCCATTGCCGCCGGCGCGCTGATGTTCCTGTTCGTCGGCACCATCCTGCCGCTCGGCCGTATCTCGCCAACCCACGACGCCATCCAGTCGGTGCAAGGCATCGAATCCTTGATCAACATGATCATCCTCGCGATGCTCGGCTTCCTGGCCTTGATCCGGACCGAGGAGCGCATCAAGCGCAAGCAGGTGTTTCGCAAGCTCCATGGCTTGCGCTCGCTGATCCATGTCATCGACATGCATCAGCTGACCAAGGATCCGGCAGCGCTTTCAAACGAATTCAAGCCGACATCGCATTCACCGGTACGCATAACCGACCGTGCCGATCTCGCGCGCTACCTCGACTATTGCTCCGAAATGCTGTCGATCACCGGCAAGATCGCCGCGCTGTTCGCGCAATCGGTCAATGACGATGTGGTCGTCGATGGCGTCAACGACATCGAGTCCCTGGGCTCCAATCTGTCGCGAAAGATCTGGCAAAAGATCACGCTGATCGACGGTCCATTGCGGTCGGCTCGTCCAAATACCTAAGCTAATCTTAATCACCTTGGTCCAGCATGCCCCGTGAAGACTGTGTCGACCGGCACGGAGCACTCGACTGGCACACGACGAACCCCTGGCCAACCTGAAAACGCGCGGAAAGCGACGCGCCGGCGCGCGGCTGTTCGCCTGGTTTTCTTCACCGATCAGAGGGGAACCGGAAGCCGTCCGCGCGCGGCTTCTCGACACCACTTTCGACCGCAAATTCGCTGTCCTGTTCGGCACCATCAGCGTCGTGGTGCTAGCAGTCGGCGCCGCGCTCGTTACCGGCGACCGATGGCCCTACGCCTGGATGGCGGCCGACCTCAGCCTGTTTGCCGTCCGCTTCCTGCTGATGCGGGAATGTGAGCAGGCCCGCAAGCGCAGGGGAACGGGGCCGCTGTGCAGGGCTCATGGCCGCCGGTGGGGCATGGTCGGTGATTTTCGGCCTCGGCTGCTATGGCTGCGTCGTCAGCGGGGACATGGCGCTCGCCGTACTGGCTGCCTTGAACGTCGCAGGCGTCGTCGGCGTGGTGTCGTCGCGCAACGCAGCGACCCCGCGCTACGCCATATTCGTCATGCTGGCCGTAGGCCTGCCTTTCCTGGTTGGCGCGCTGTTATCTCCGGCGCCCGGAATGTCGATCGTCGGATTTCAAGTGCCTTTCTATGTGGCCGGCATCATCATCGTGCTGCTGCAAAATCATGCGATCACCGCCCGCATGATCCGCGCCGAACTGGACAATCGCGATCTGGCGATCAAGGATGCGCTGACCGGCCTGCCAAACCGCATCTTCCTTCAGGAGAAACTGCGCGGCATGTGCAGCGAGCTTGCGGCGCCGGCAGCAAACGGCGGCAGGCCGTTTGCCGTTCTCAGCATGGACCTCGACGGCTTCAAACACGTCAATGACCGCTTCGGCCACGCGGTCGGCGACAAGCTGCTGCGCAAGGTAGCCGAACGATTGAAGCGCGCTTTCCGACCAGGGGATGTGGTCTTTCGCATCGGCGGTGACGAATTCGTGATCCTGCTGCCCGACACATCCGAAATCGAAGCTACCCTCCTGGCCAAGCGCGCCATTGAGAAGATTTCGGTACCTTTCGACCTTGGCGTGGGCACCGCAATACCCATCGGGTTGAGCATTGGAAGTGCCTTCGCGCCTGCCGACGGCGGCGAGCCGGAACTTCTTCTCACCTGCTCCGATCACGCGCTTTATGAAGCCAAACGCACCGGCAAGGGCCGTTACCGGGCGCATGTGCGGGCCGCCAACTGACGATTGCAGCGATTATTGGGGTCTGTTGTCGCTCAATCCATCCAATAGACGTCGCGTCTGAAGCGAACCCTGCGAGGCACTTTAAGCCTTGTTTGTTTTATGCGTATTTGCCCAAACCCGCTGTGCCCGCACGGGTCGAGCCCGAGGCCATGCCTTTGGGCGACATGCATTGGGCCTGCGACAATACGCCATGAAAACCATAATGTCGGCGGGATGGCTGGACCTTATGTCTTGCCGTGACAGGCCTTGCGCTTTCGACTAACGCTTTTGCCCATGACGTTGCCGACCGATCCCGCTGGAAATCTCGCCGCCCTCATCCGCTGCCCCTCCGTCACACCCATTGAGGGTGGGGCACTGAGCACGCTGGAAACAATGCTGACACCACTCGGCTTTTCCGTCGAGCGCCCGGTGTTTTCGGAGGACGGCACGCCCGATATCGAAAATCTCTATGCGCGGCGCTCCGGCAACGGTCCGCACCTGATGTTCGCCGGGCATACCGACGTGGTGCCGGCCGGCGACGAGACCTCATGGACGTATCCGCCTTTCGCTGCCGAGATCGCCAAGGGCGAGATGTTCGGTCGCGGTGCCGTCGATATGAAGGGCGGCATCGCCTGTTTCATCGCCGCCGTGGCGCGCCATCTTGAGTCGAAAGGCGGCCTGAAAGGCTCGGTCTCGCTGCTGATCACCGGCGACGAAGAAGGGCCGGCCATCAACGGCACGACAAAGCTGCTCGAATGGGCGGTCGCCAAGGGCGAGAAATGGGATGCGTCGATCGTCGGCGAGCCGACCAATCCCGATGCGCTGGGCGACATGATCAAGATCGGCCGGCGCGGCTCTTTGTCCGGCAGCATCATCGTCAACGGCCGCCAGGGCCACGCCGCTTACCCCCAGCTTGCCGATAATCCGGTGCGCGGCCTGATGACACTGGTCGAAGCCTTGCTGCACCCTGTCTTCGACAAGGGCACCAGGGACTTCCAGCCGACCAATCTGGAGGTGACCTCGATCGACGTCGGCAATCCGGCCACCAATGTTATTCCGGCAAAGGCGACCGCCACATTCAACATCCGTTTCAACGACACATGGACCGCCGAGACCATCCAGGCGGAAATCCACAACCGTCTCGACAAGGCGGCGAAGCGAAAGAAATACCGGGCCGGCAAGACGACGCCGGTCGATTACGAACTCGTCTGGCGCGACCGGCCGAGCCACGTCTTCCTCACCCGCGACGAGCGGCTGATCGAAGCGCTCAGCGGTTCGGTCGAGGCGGTGATCGGCAGGAAGCCGGCGCTTTCCACCTCCGGCGGCACCTCCGACGCACGCTTCATCAAGGATTATTGTCCGGTGGTCGAGTTCGGGCTGGTCGGCAAGACCATGCACATGGTCGATGAACGCGTCGCACTTGCCGACCTCGAGACGCTGACGCAGATCTATCAGCGCTTCATCGAAGACTGGTTCGAGCAAGGCGCATCGTAATCATGCTTTCGTCGGATGAAACCTATGCTTCGCTCAAGGGCGCCTGGCGACTGATGCTCGGCAAGGCCGATGGGCTGCGCCAGCTCGACCTTTCGGCCGACGGTTTCTGGAATTCCTTCTTCGCCATCGTCGTCGCGGCGCCGGCGCTGATCGTCGGTTGGGTCGGCCTTGCCAACGAGATCGGCGATCCGAATGCATTCGCCGGACGCTTCAGCATGCTGATCCGTCTGGCGACGGTCGACATCGGCGTCTGGGTGTTGCCGCTTGTCGGCCTTGCCCTCGTCGCGCCGCGCGCCGGCATTGGCGGGCGCTTCGTCCACTATGTCGTCGCCAGCAACTGGGCGTCGGCGATCATTGCCTGGCTAATGCTGCCAGCGGCGTTGATCAGGCTTTTCCTGCCGTCCACCAACGAGTTCGCCGTACTGGCGTCGCTGCTTTTGTTCGCGCTGTCGATGATCCTGACCTGGCGGATGACAAACGTCGCCATCGGCAGGGGCGCGGCTGTCGGCAGCGCTGTCTTTGCCGGAATGTTCGTGGCGTCGCTGGTCGTTCTGTTTGTGCTGCAGGCGCTGCTCGGCATCGCTGCGCCGGCTTAGTCGACCTTCGGATAATCGACCCCGACGAGAAAAAGCCCGTCGGGCGGCGCCACCTGGCCACAGGCTGCACGGTCGCGCGCGTCGAGCGCCGCCTTCAGGTCGGCAATTGTCCAGCCGCCTTCGCCGACGCGCTTCAGCGAGCCGACCATCGAGCGCACCTGATTGTGCAGGAACGAGCGCGCCGAGGCTCGCACTTCGATCACGTCACCCAGCCGACTGACATCCAGCCGATCAAGCGTCCGGACCGGGCTGTCGGCCTGGCACTGGGTCGAGCGGAACGTGGTGAAATCATGCCGCCCCAGCAGCACCTTCGCCGCATCGTGCATGGCCTCGGCGTCGAGCCGCTTCGGCACCCACCAGATCTTGCCCTTGTCGAGCGCCGCCGGCGCGCGCCGGTTGATGATACGGTAGAGATAGTGGCGGCCAATCGCCGAGAAACGCGCATCGAAGCTATCCGGCACCACAACCGCGTTGAGGATGGCGATGCGCGCCTTGGCCGCTTGCAGATGGGCGTTGACGGCATCGCGAACCTTGTCATCAGGCCACGCCCTGACGAGATCGACATGCGCCACCTGACCGGTCGCGTGGACGCCGGCATCGGTGCGGCCGGCGCCGCGCAGCGAAACCCGTTCGCCGCAGAATTTCTCGATCGCCTGTTCGATCGCCTGCTGCACCGAAGGCTGGTCTGCCTGGCGCTGCCAGCCGGCATAGAGGCGGCCGTCATATTCGATGTCGAGGCGAAAACGCGGCATCCCTAAGCAGGAATGAGGTCAGGCGGCGAGCGCAGTGCCGAAAGCCGAAGCGTAGACCAGCTTGCCGGTCTCAGGCGCTTCGCCCCAGGCCAGCGCCTGCAACGCTTCGCCCTGGAACTCGCTTTCGAATTGTTCGGCGCGCGCGTGACTGTAGCCGAAGCGGCCATAATAGGCGGGATCGCCAAGCACCACCGCCAGCACCTCGCCGGCATCCTTCAGGCGGATATGCGCCTCGCGGACCAGCGCACCGCCGATGCCGGTGCCATGGAAGGACGGCTCGACCGCCAGAGGCGCCAGCGCCACCGCCGGAAAGCTTTTGCCGCCGTTCTGCACGAAAAGCCTCGAAAACAGGATATGGCCGACCACCTGTCCATCTTCTTCCGCCACCAGTTCGACGACGGCATCGCCGCCGCTGACCAGCGCGTCGACCAGTCCGGCCTCCGCCTGCTGGCCGAATGCGTGTTCCTCGACGAGGCGGATCGCCTCGCGGTCCCGCGGCGTCGCCGCGCGTATCGACATCATGCTCATGAGAGTTTCATTCCTTTTTCGAGCTTGGCCCCACGCAGAAATTCCTGCGCGGCAATGGGCCTTCCGCCCGCACGTTGAACTTCGACCAGCCTGACCGCGCCTGACCCGCAGGCGACCGTCAGCCGGTCGTCGAGAATTCCTCCCGGCTCGCCGGCGCCTTGCGAAAGCGTCGAGCGAAGAAGTTTCAGCCGCTCCAGGCGGCCGCCAATTTCGGTCTCGCACCATGCGCCGGGAAAGGGCGACAGGCCGCGAATATGATCGTGGACTTGGCCAGCAGGCCGCGTCCAGTCCACGCGAGTCTCCGCTTTATCGATCTTTTTGGCGTAGGTCACCCCCTCCGTCACCTGTGCGGTAAATGTCAGGGCATCCCGTTCCATTCGCGCCAGCGCTTCCGCCATCAGCGCGGCACCAATGCGCATCAACCGATCGTGCAGTTCGCCGGCCGTCATATCGGGGCCGATGGCGCATTTTTCGACCATCGCCACCGGGCCGGTGTCCAGGCCCTCTTCCATCCGCATCACCATCATGCCTGTCTCGGTATCGCCGGCCATGATGGCGCGCTGGATAGGGGCGGCGCCGCGCCAGCGTGGCAACAGCGACGCGTGACCATTGAGGCAGCCGAGCCGCGGCGCCTCAAGAATTGGTTTAGGCAACAGCAATCCATAGGCGACGACGACGGCTACATCGGCCCGCAAGGCGCGGAATGCCTGCTGCTCGGCCTCGTTCTTCAGCGACACCGGCGTCCGTACCTCGAGGCCCAGCCGCTCGGCCTCGCGCTGCACCGGCGAAGGCGTCAGTTCCAGCCCGCGGCGGCCGGCCGCGCGTGGCGGCTGGGTGTAGACGGCTTCTATCCCATGCCCGCCATCAGCGATCGCCCGCAGCGTCGGCACGGAGAATTCGGGCGTACCCATGAAGATGACGCGCAAGGGCATTGTTGAGCCCTATCCCACCAGCTTGCCCGGCGCCTTGCTGCCCGGTGCCTTCTCCCTCGCGAGCTTCTTGAATTTCTTCACCACCATGTCGCGTTTCAGCTTCGAGATGTGATCGATGAACAGAACGCCGTTGAGGTGGTCGATTTCGTGCTGCAGGCAAGTCGCCATCAGCCCTTCGGCCTCGATCTCCTGCAGCTTGCCGTCGCGATCGAGATATTTCACCCGCACGGCGGCAGGGCGCTCGACCTCGGCATAGTAATCCGGAATCGACAGGCACCCCTCCTCGTAGACCGAGCGTTGATCGGCGCTCTCAAGAATCTCCGGATTGATGAAGACATGCGGCGCCGGCGGCTCGTCTTCCTTGGCGAGGTCAATCACCAGCATGCGCAGCGGTTCGCCGACCTGGATCGCCGCCAGACCGATGCCCGGCGCATCATACATGGTGTCCAGCATGTCATCGGCCAGTTTGCGCAAAGCGCCGTCGACGCGCTCGACCGGTTTCGAAACCTGGCGCAGGACGGGATCGGGAAGGATGATGAGCGGCTTGATCGACATGGCGTCTCACCTAAGACCTTGCACGAAAAGCGTCAACCGGGGCAGTTGCAGCGCCGTTCACGTTTTGATCTGTGCGGTCAGGCCGAATCATCTATGCTGTCCGATATGAACGACCTGACCACCATCCTGTCCGAACCGATCGCCCGGCTCGGCGCCACCACGATTGCGCTCGGCCACGCACTGGGATTCGGCGCGGTCCTGTTCCTGGGCCTGTTCGTGGCGCTCGTCGTCGCGCTCTGGCGCTCGGCCAAGGCGCGTGCGGTGGCTGCCGCGGAGGCCGCCGACCACGCCCGCGACGCCGAGGCGCGGATGGCCGGCATCCTGGCCAGCCAGGCCGAGATGCAGGGCCGCATGGGCGCCATCGCCGAAGTGTTCGGGGCGCGGCAGGCCGAACTCACGCAGTCGATCGGCCAGCGTCTCGACGCGATGACGGGCCGTCTCGGCCAGACCATGACCGAGCAGACGAAATCGACGCATGAGAGCCTCGCCAAACTGCAGGAGCGGCTGGCGGTCATCGATACAGCGCAAGGCAACATCCAGTCGCTCGCCAGCCAGGTCGTGCAACTTCAGGCAATCCTCTCGAACAAGCAGACGCGCGGCGCCTTCGGCCAGTCGCGCATGGAGGCGATCGTCGCCGATGGCCTGCCGCACGGCGCCTATGAATTCCAGGCGACCCTGTCGAACGGCAGCCGGCCCGACTGCCTGGTGAAGATGCCGAACGGCGCGCCTGCACTTGCCATCGACGCCAAGTTTCCGCTGGAAGCCTGGAATGCCATCCGTGCCGCCGAAGGCGCCGATTTGCAGAAGGTCGCCGCACAAGCGTTCCGGCGCGATATCGAGGTGCATGTCCGCGATATTTCCGACAAATACCTGATCCAGGGCGAGACGCAGGACACCGCCTTCATGTTCGTGCCGTCGGAATCGGTATTCGCCGAGATCCACGAGAATTTCGAGGGGATTGTCCACAAGGCGCACCGCGCCCGCATCGTCATCGTCTCGCCGTCGCTGCTGATGCTGTCGATCCAGGTCATCCAGGCGATTCTCAAGGACGCCCGCATGCGCGAGCAGGCGCATCTGATCCAGGGCGAAGTCATCCGGCTGATGGAGGATGTCTCGCGCCTCGACGAGCGGGTGCGCAAGCTGCAGAGCCATTTCGGCCAGTCGGCCAAGGATATCGACGATATTCTCGTCTCGACTTCGAAGGTGACCAAGCGCGGCCAGAAGATCGAAGCGCTGGAGTTCGGCGCGCAACCGACGGAGGGCGACGCCGGATCGGGGGCCGGCGTGAGGGCCGAAGCGGGCGCGCGCGTCGCCGACTCCAAGACCGGCCAGTTGAGGCTAAGGGTCGTCGAAGGCGACGACTGAGAGGCTACTGCTCCTCGACGATCATCGTGCCTTCGAACTTCGGCAGCCAAGGCAGCGCCGAGCGGTGCCAGATCTGTTTGCTCGGGATCAGTTGTTCGCGCTGCCGCGCCGTGCCGACCCTGATGCCGTAGACTTTCGGCCCGTCGCCGACCGACGTGGCATAGAGGTGCGAACCGCACTCGCCGCAAAAGGCCTGGGCGCGCCTGGCGCCGCTCGCTGCGGTCTTGATGTAGATTTTTGGCGTGCCCTTGGTGATGCGGTAGTGCTCTTCCGGCGCCGGCACGGTCACCCGAAACGCTGTTCCGGTCAGCTGCTGGCAATCGATGCAGTGACAAATACTGGTCTTGTCCGGATCGACCTCCGCTTCGTAAGTGATGGCGCCGCAATGGCACCGGCCGTCGATTTTCATCTTCGCTCCTCCCTTCAGCCGCGCCTCGACGCGTTTGAGCTTAACGGCGCACCGGCCGAAGCTCCACAGGCAATCACAACGCGCGAAGCATCCGCTGGTTCAAGACTGCGGCGCTTACGCCTGTTCGATGATCTCATCAGTCCAGACCTTGAAACCGGCCAGCGTGCCCGGCCCGAAAATATGGGTCAGCGGCACATCGGCTGCGTCGCGGCCGGAGGCGATCAGGATGCGGCCGATGCGCGGCGCATTGTTGCGCGGATCGAAGGCATGCCAGCGACCGCCGAGATAGACCTCCATCCAGGCGGCGAAATCCATGTCCGACCAGGGTTTCGGCAAGCCGATGTCGCTGATGTAGCCGGTGCAGTAGCGCGTCGGGATGTTCAAGGCGCGGCAGAAGGCGACGGCGAGATGGGCAAAGTCGCGGCAGACGCCGCTTTGCTCACGATAGGCCTCTGCTGCCGTGCGCGTCGGCCGCGCGTTGGCGTAGTTGAAGATGATGTGGTTGTGGACGAAATCGCAGACCGCCTGCACGCGTGGAATACCGAGCGGTGAGTGGCCGAACAGCCGCCACGCCTCGCTCGCCAGCACGTCGCTCTCGCAATAGCGGCTCGGCAGCAGGAACAGCAATGTCTCAGACGGCAGGTCGCGCACCTCGTGCTGCCATGCCACCAGATCACCCCTCTCGAAGCTTCCGGGATCGCGGATCACCGCGTCCGTGCCGAAGGTGAAGCGACCGGGCGGGGCGACAAGGCGATTGCACCAATTGCCGAAACTGTCGCGGTAGCTCTCGATCGGCACCGGTGGATTCGAAGTCAGGAAATCCGGCCGCTCGAGATCGGACGCGCGGGAATAGTGAACGTTGAGCATCGCGATCAGCGGCGTTTCCTGCGGAAAGTCGAAGCTCATCTCGCAGCCGATATGGATTCGCATTGTCGTCCTGACCGGCCTGCCGGATCACCACCCGGCGAAGGCACGGGCTGTTGCTGCAGTGCAAAAAAAGATCATCGCACGGACCGGCGCGGTTTACGAGCGAATTAGAACGGTTGACTGCCGACGGCTGGCGCCGGCGCCAGATTATGCCTCTTGCGGTCGGGCGTTTCTCTTGGTTCATTTCGCTTGCCACATCAGGAGGAAACGAATCATGGCTAAAGGTGCGATGAAGGCGGGCAAAGAAGCCCGCAAGCCGAAGAAGGACGCGAAGAAACCTGCCGCTGCCCCGGCCCTGAAAGCGCCGCCCGTCAAGGCGACCAAACTCAAGGACAAGTAAGCCTCGGCGTTTCGGCGCAAGGTCACGACCCGACGGTATTTCAAGACCATCGACATGCAGCGATTGGTCCTGAAGTGCCGTCGGCGCTGCTGTTGATTGGGCACCCGAATTTCTAAATCAAGCGACGAAGACGACTTTGCGCTTTCGGAAATGACCGGGACGACCCGCAAGCCAATGGAGCGTTCCGATGTCGTGGATTCTTCTCTTCTTCGCTGGCCTGTTCGAGATCGGCTGGGCGATCGGCCTCAAATACACTGATGGCTTTTCAAGGCCGCTTCCGACCGTCCTGACGGTTGCCTCGATGGTCGTCAGTCTCGCCTTGCTCGGACTGGCGCTGAAGACGCTGCCGGTCGGCACGGCTTACGCGGTGTGGACCGGCATCGGCACCGTCGGCACGGCGCTGCTTGGCATCTGGCTGCTCGGTGAGCCTGCGACCGCGATCAGGCTGGCCTGCATCGCACTCATCGTCGGCGGCATCATGGGATTGAAACTCGCGACCTAAAGCGCGTCGCGTCTGAGGGGATTCACGCGACGCGGTTTAAGTTCCTGTTTTTATGCATGTCGTGGCCCCAAAACCGCTTCGCACTTTTGGGCGACATGCATTAGTTTGCAGCAAGGCCGCATCACAAACGCCTTCAGGGCCGCGCAAGGCGGCCCTGAATTTAATTCGCGAAATCGCGCTGCTAGCGAGCGGAAAAGCCCGGAGGCGTCCTGCCGGTGCGCTGCTTGCGCGCCGCATAGCGCGCGTCGCGCTTGGCCTTACGCTCGGCCTCGTCGGCAAGCAAACGAGCGATGCGCTCGTTCTCTTCGGCTTCCCGGATCTTCGCTTCCGCCTGCGCCGCTTCTTCCGCAGCAATCCGCGCCGCTTCGGCGGCAGCTTCGCGCTCGGCCTTTTCGGCCGCTTCGCGCGCCAGCTTTTCCTGCTTCAGCCTGGCCTTTTCGGCCTCGCGTATCGCACGGGCTTCGAGGATCGCCTTGCGTTCGGCCTGCCGTGCCAGCACCGCTGGATCGTCCGCTGCCGGCCTTGCCTTGAAGCGCTCGAGAAGCGCCTTCTTTGCCTCGTTTGCGGCATTGCGCCGCTCGAAAACGTCTTTTTCCCTATAGATAGCCAAGTCCACTTCCCTGGAGTCAATTTGCGAGGCTTACATACGCGTGAAAACCCAGAGTTCAAGCGCCAAAACGGTATGCCAGCCATGAAATTCTGAGCTGTTGCAGTCGGGAGACGCCTTTTCGGCTGAATTCGGCTGAAACGGACATGCACTGTTCACCATCCGACCCTCTGGCGGCGCGGCGGACTGGTCGCTACCTGTAGCGCGAAAAACAAAACGCCAGAACAAAACACCAGGATGACAGATGATGGAACTCGGTCTCTACACCTTCGCCGACGTCAGCCCGGAACCAGGCCTGGGCGCCATCGGTGCGCATGAGCGGCTGCGCAACCTGATCGAGGAGATCGAGCTGGCCGACCAGGTCGGCCTCGACGTGTTTGGGTTGGGCGAGCATCACCGTCCCGATTATGCGGCTTCAGCGCCAGTCGTGGCCCTGGCCGCGGCGGCCGAACGCACCCGGCGCATAAAGCTGACCAGCGCGGTCACCGTGCTTTCCTCCGACGATCCGGTCCGTGTCTTCCAGCAGTTTGCGACACTCGACCTTCTATCCAGCGGCCGGGCCGAGATCATGGCTGGGCGCGGCTCGTTCATCGAATCGTTTCCGCTGTTCGGCTACGATCTCGACGACTATGACGAGCTCTTTGCCGAAAAGCTCGATCTGCTGCTTGCCGTCCGCGATCATGTCAAGGTGAGTTGGTCGGGCAGGCTGCGCGCTCCGATCAATGATCGCGGCGTCTATCCCCGCCCGTTCCAGGACAGATTGCCGATCTGGATCGCGATCGGCGGCACGCCGCAATCCGCCGCGCGGGCCGGCGCGCTCGGCCTGCCGCTGGCGCTGGCCATCATCGGCGGCGAGCCGGCGCGGTTCGCGCCGCTGTTCGATATTTACAGGGAGGCGGCCAAACGGGCCGGCAACGATCCGGCTGATCTGGCCACCAGCCTCAACGTGCATGGCTTCATCGCCGAGACCACCGACCAGGCGGCCAATGATTTTTATGGGCCGCAGGCCGAGGTGATGAACCGCATCGGCCGCGAGCGCGGCTGGGGTCCGACGTCGAGAGCACATTTCGACCAGTCGCGCGGCCCGAACGGCGCGCTGTTCGTCGGCAATCCAGAACAGGTGGCCGAAAAGATCATCGCCCAGCACAGGATATTCGGCAACGACCGCTTCCTGCTGCAAATGGCGATCGGCACCATGGCGCACGCCAAAATCATGAAGGCGATCGAACTCTACGGCACCAAGGTGGCGCCGATCGTGCGCAAGGAAACGGCGAAGGGCATCCCTGCCGCTGCCGCGCCGGCCGCCTGATTCGCCGGCAACATCGTAGGGTTAGGTCATCGTAAGCGCCGGCTAACGCATCGGCCGCAAATCGGAATCGATTTTCGGGCCGATATCTAGCTTCAGAACGTTAGAGCGTACTTTGTGCGTCCAAGTGGACGCACGTCGCTCTAACGGAACCTTGATGCTGCAAAGGCGTTTCCGCCAACAGCGTACACCAATCGCAGTGTGCCCCGAGGGCCAGAATGAAAGCCGAACCCGCCGCTTCGGGCGCTGCCGAGAGCCCGGATCCGCGCGTCGAGGCGCGTGCGGACATGCATTTGATGCGTTCGCTGCTCGTCGGCATCTTCATCCTCATGGCGATCTACGCGCTCTCTTTCGCTCGTGCCTTCTTCATGCCGGTCATCCTGGCTTTCCTGCTGGCGCTGACGCTGACACCGATCGTCCGTTTCCTGCGCAAACACGGCATGCCCGATGTGATATCGGCGACACTGCTGGTGCTGCTGTCGTTCTGCGTCATCGCCGCCGCAGGGTATCTGCTCAGCGGCCCGGTCATCGACCTCATCAACAACACCTCGGTGATCGGCCAGCAGCTGGCGGAACGTCTCGCGCAACTGCGGCGTCCTTTCGAACGGATCATGGAGATTTCGCGGCAGATAGAGGGACTGACGCAGACCTCCCAAGGGCCGGGCGTCCAGAGGGTAGCCATGGCGCAATCCGGCCTTCTCCCACAAGCCGCCAGCAATTTGCTGTCGGCGGGCACCAGCCTGATCATCGTCTTCGTCCTGTCGCTGTTCCTGCTCGCCTCCGGCACGATGTTTTATGAGAAGATCGTCGAATCCTTCCCCAGCCTCAGCGAAAAGAAGCGGGCACTGCGCGTCGTCTATGACGTTGAACGTGAAATCTCGCACTATCTGCTCACCGTCGCCGTCATCAATACATGCCTGGGCGTGGTCATCGGACTCGGCCTGTGGGCACTCGGCATGCCTAACCCGCAGGTCTGGGGCGCGGCAGCGGCTCTGCTCAATTTCCTGCCCTATATCGGGGCGCTGATCACCATCACGCTTGTCACGATCATCGCGCTGATCAGCTTCGACAGCATCACCTACGCGCTGCTGGCGCCGGCCTTCGTGCTGTTGTGCGATACCGTCGAAGGCCAATTCGTGACGCCGACGGTGGTTGGCCGGCGCCTACAGATCAACTCCGTAGCGATCCTCATCGCCATTGCCTTCTGGTCCTGGCTGTGGGGTTTCGTCGGCGCGCTGATGGCGGTGCCGCTGCTGGTCGTCATCAAGGTGTTCTGCGATCATTTTGACGGCCTCAGCCATGTCGGCAATTTCCTGGCCGCGCAGCATACGACGGTTGAGGACGAAGAGATTCCAGAAACCGACACAGCTGCGGGCGTATGATCCGAGGAGCGGGATAAGCTGCGGCAGGGGACCGGACGCATGGGCGTCAGTTCAATTTTATGAATTTGCGGCCGTGGCGGTCGCTTCCTACATCCCTCCCGTCCACAGGATCCCCGCCCATGACCGCTCTTTCCGTTCTCGACCTGTCGCCGATCGTCGAAGGCAGCAACGCTTCGCAATCGCTCGCCAATTCGCTCGATCTCGCCCGCCATGCCGAGCGGCTGGGATACAGGCGCTATTGGCTGGCCGAGCATCACAATATGCCGGGCATCGCCAGCGCCGCCACCTCCGTCGTCATTGCCCATGTCGCCGGCGGCACCAGGACGATACGGGTCGGCGCCGGCGGCATCATGCTGCCCAATCATTCGCCGCTGGTCATCGCCGAGCAGTTCGGCACGCTCAACGCATTGCATCCAGGCCGCATCGACCTCGGCCTCGGCCGGGCGCCGGGCACCGACATGGGCACGGCGCGCGCGCTGCGCCGCAACCTCGAGGCCGGCGCCGACAGTTTTCCGCAGGATGTCGTCGAACTGATGGGCTATTTCCAGCCGGCCGAAGACGGTCATCGTATCCGCGCCGTGCCCGGCGAAGGCGAGCAGGTGCCAATCTGGATTTTGGGCTCGAGCCTCTATGGCGCGCAGCTCGCCGCCATGCTCGGCCTGCCCTACGCCTTCGCGTCGCATTTCGCACCGGCCGAACTCGACCACGCACTGGAGATCTATCGCTCGCGCTTCCAGCCGTCGAAACAGCTCGACAAGCCCTATGTGATGCTCGGCCTCAACGTATTCGCTGCACCCTCCGACGCCGAGGCGCGGCTGTTGTTCACCTCGCTGCAGCAGGCCTTCGTCAATCTGCGCACCGGCCGGCCCGGCCGCTTGCCGCCGCCGGTCGACGGATATGAGCGCGACCTCGACCCGATGGCCAAAACCATGCTCGGCCAAGCGCTGTCATGCGCCGTCGTCGGCGCCCCGGAAACGGTCAGGCAAGGCATCGAGGCGTTCGTGCAGCGCACCGGCGCCGACGAGCTGATGGTTACCGCGCAGATTTTCGACCACGCAGCGCGGGTGCGATCCTTCGAGATCCTGGCCAACGTCCACAAATCGCTGTCGGAAGCGGCCTGACAAGGTAGCTGCATAGGCAGCTATCTTGACAGGCGGTTCTCGTCGTCGATCAAAAGAAGGCGGGCAGGGGCCGCATCGCCCCATTTCCAGAGCACGAGATTAAGGTCGTACTCGGTCGCACCGCGGGCGAAGCTCCTCACCAGCAAGCCATGATGGCCGACGGCGATCAGCCGGCGGGCAAAAGCCTGCGTCCGTGCTTCCCCGCTCGCCTTCATCTGGTCGCGCCATGTGCCGTCGGCGAGCGCGGCAGCATCCATGCCCTCGGCCTCCAGGGCTGGTTCATCCCGGCAATCGAAGATGCCGTCGATTTCGGCGTCATAGGAGACGAGCGTCGTGGGCTGGAGATTGCCGGCCTGGTTGGCTTCGCGCAGCGCCGTCATCACCGACAATGATGCGTAGAGAGCGGGCATACCCTTCGGATTAAAACGCCCGCCATAGAGCTCGGCGCCACGGCCCGACAGCGGCTCGCGCGCGTAGACAGGATTCAGCGCGCGATAGAGCTTTCCCCGATACAGCACCGGGTCAGGCGTGAACGCCGGCGTCGACCGCGTCGAGATATTCGAGCACCTCCTCAACGCGGCCGCTGCGCACGAGCTGCATGGCCGTCTGACCCGAAAACCCGGGCAGCGGCTCGGAGCGATACCAGGCATAGGCCATCAATGTCGAACCGAAGCGCGGCTCGATCTTGTTGATCACCTCGACCATCTCGCGCAGCCGGCGCTGGGTCTTGTCCGAGCGGACGCGGTCCTTGCGCTGGACCGCATCCTTGCCGAGTCCCGCTGTCCGGGCGACTTCCTCGCTGGTTGTGCGGAAGGCGTCCGCGATCTTTCGTGGCGCGAAGAACCCGTTGTCAAAATACTGTACCAAGCCCAATTCGGGCCTCCTATCGTCACGATGCCGCTTTCTTTGACGCAATATAGCGTCGGAATGACCGGCATTCAAGAGGGATGGGGAAGCGGGAAATAGTATGGCGAAGCGAGAGAAAAAACCGGTTCGCCGATCGGCCGGACCGGTGACGCTGAAGCTCAACCGCCGGCGTCGCGATCCGGCCACGGCGTCCTGCGCAGGGCTTCAGGCCCCGCTCGACCGGACAGGGATGCTCACCCGCAGTTGCACCGGCGCTCCGCGGGCCGGGGGTGTCTTCGAGAAGAAGATGAGGAAGGGCCGCCCAAGCGGGGTTTTCCGGAAACCACCCAACGGGAGAACTTCCCATGCACCAGATAACCATCGATGGCGGCGCCTTTCTCCTCCTGACCATACTCTGACCATACGGGGAGAAATGTCCGGCAGGACAATGAGGGCAGCGCCGACCAAGGCCGCGCTCACGCCAGCTTGGCCAAAAGCCTCATGAAAATCGCGGCCTCCTTGGCCGAAAGCGGCGCCAGCGTTTCCTGCGTGATGTCGCGGGCGATCGGGATCAGCCGCTCGACGGCATCGCGGCCTTCAGCGGTCAGATTGACCAGCAGGCGCCTTTTATCGACCTCATGCTTGGAAAGCTCGACCAGGCCGCGCGCCTTGAGCCGGTCGATGACACCTTTCACCGTCGCCGCGTCCATGGCGATCAGGCTGCCAAGCTGGTTCTGCGAGGTCTCGCCGACATCGTGCAACTTGGCCAAAGCGGCGAATTGCGGCGGCGTCAGGTCGGCGATGTGCGCGGCGAAGATCGAGACATGGCGCTGGTGCGCCTTGCGCAGGATGAAGCCGACCTGCTCCTGCAGGCGGTAATCGCTCTCGTCAGGCTCCTCTGCCTCGACCAGCTTGAGCTTGACGTCTTCGGCGCTCACCGCAGTCCGTCCCAAGCCTTGATGTCCTTTGCCGCGAGGCCGCCCATGCGATCGTGCACGCGCGGGCCGCAGGTCATGGCGAGGCAGAACAGGATCTCGTCGGGACGAGGCCCGTCGCTGATGCCGACCTCCATTGCATCGAAATGACTGCGCACATAGGCGGCGTTGATATGGCCGAGCGGCACGTCGAGCCGCGCGCCGAAGGCGCCGACCTTCTTTGCCGATGGCACGATCGCCTTGGCGTCGCCGAGCCGCTCGCGCATGGCATAGCCGCCAGGCACATGCCACAGCGCGCCATGCTCCAGTTCGCCGGCGATACCGACGATGGCGCCCTTGCCGTAGCCGTCGATCTGTTTCACGTCGCCGCCCAATGCGGCGATGAGCTTGTCTGAGAGCAGCAGGCCGAGCGGCTTCAGATCGTCCATGGCGCTTTGCAGCTTTTCCACGTAACGGCCGGCGAATGGGTTGTTGACCACCGCCATGGCCGCGGCGCGGCGGCGTGGCACCTTCGCCACCGGCCCGCCCTCATGAAAGATCTCCTCGGTCAGCACCGCAACCTTGCGGATCGCAAACTCAGGCATGGGCAATTTCCTTCCTCGATTTCTCGTTGGGCGCAACGAGCGCCATGGGACCGGCGATCCGTGCCTGACCGGCAAGGAACAAGGCTGAAGCGGCAATCAGACCATGTCGCCGAAACTCTTCGGCGACGGTGAACCCGCGGTCCAGCGCGACTGCGATTTCGACTGATGAAAGCGCGCCGACGGCTTGGGTGACCAGGCGATCGCCAAGGTCGCTGTCGGGCGCCAGATCACGCGCCGGCATGCGCTCGATGGCGCCATGACCGGGCAGATCGACGGCGTTGGCGATCAGGGTCGCGGCGGCATCGGCTTCAGCTCCGGTCCGCGCCAGTACGGTAACAGCGTCGGCGATGCCCAGCGAAAAGGAACGGCCGCGCCAGCCGCTTGTCGCGATGCCGCCGATCCCGTCTTCGGCACGGATCGTGATCCGGTCTGCCAGTCCATGGCCCGTCCCGGCAATGGCGACGGTCATGGACCGGCCGTTGCCGAGATGGATGGCGCTGTCGCCACCATTGTTGACATAGGCGCGATCGAGCCGGCGCCCGGCCAGCAGCGCACCAAGCATTTCGTCGGCTACCGAACCGGCGACCGCAGCCATCGGTGTGATGAATTGTTTCGCCAGCGGAACAACCGCCGCCTCCATGCGTCGCGCCGTCGGGCCAGCGAAAGCCCGGGGCCGCGAAGAGGCCGGGCGGCGCAGTTCCGGCAGCTCTTCGACGAGTTGCTGCAGGATTGTTTGAAACCGCGCCACCGCCTGGCCATAGGCGGCGCGGCATTCGCCCGCATCGCCAAATGCCTCGATGATCAGGTCGATCGGGCCATGATTGAGATGCAGCCGCCTGCCGTCCTCAAGCCAATGTACCTGCGGCCCGTTCATCACCCGGCCCCGTTGCCCGCCGCACGCCGCAACTGCGCCAGCGGCGGCCACGGGTTGCGGGCCGGCGCAGCCGTGCCGCGGCGCGGGTTGAGATACTCGCCGCCTTTGGCGAGAATGTCGTCAACGCTGCGGATTTCGGCTTCGTAGCCGCCGAGCCTGATATAATCGTCGCGGCGCAGGGTGAACTCGATCGGCGCCACCAGCGCCGGCGTCGGCACATAGCCGAAGGCGCCTTCCGGCACGCGGGTGACGTCGACCATCAGCGTGATGCCGCCGCCCGGCCAGACATAGACCGGCGCGCCGCCGACCGTCACATAAGTCGTCAGGCCCTGCACCGAGCGGGTCAGATTGACCGGGTTCTCGGTGACGCCGGCGCGCAGCGAGCCTCCGGCGCCGCCGACGAACAGCACGGTGCACAGCGCCGGCTCGCAATTGTCCTCGATCAGGCCGACGGATTTCTGCAGCCGCTCGGGGAACGGTTTTTGCACCGGCTTCAACGCGTCGTCGAGCTCGTAATAGGCGAATTGCTCGCCGGTGGTCGAGACCATCAGCAGCGACAGGCCGGGACGCGCGCCCTTCTTCGCATTCCATTCACCAAGGATCGACAGCGGGTCGGAAATACTGGTGCCGCCCCAGCCGAGGCCGGGCTCCGACACCTTGAAATAGCGGCCCGGCGTCGAACGGCGGCCGATGATTTTTATCCCCGTATCCTGCCAGCCTAGCACCTTGCCCGCCTGATGCTCGGAGACGACGCCGGTGATGTGGTCGTCGACCACCACCACCTCGTCGACCAGGCCGCGCCACTGGGTGGCGAACATGCCGATGGTGGCCGAGCCGCAGCCGACGCGCATCCGCTGCTCGAGCTTGCCGTCGATGACCGGCGGCTTGCCGGCTTCGACGACGACCGTGGCACCGCCGTCGATGGCGAGTTCGACCGGCTTGCGGTTGCATAGATTGAGCAGCGCATCGCAGGTGGCGCGACCTTCGGCCTTCGAACCGCCGGTCAGATGATGCACGCCGCCCAGCGACAGCATCTGCGAGCCATATTCGCCTGTCGTGACATGGCCGATCGCCTCGCCCGCCGCGCGGACCGTCGCCGTTTCGGGGCCGATATGGCGGTCGGTGTCGATCTTCACCTTGACGCCGCAGTAGGAGAAGATGCCCTCGGTGACGACGGTGACGAGATCGACGCCTTCGACCTCCTGGCTGACGATGAAAGGCGCCGGCTTGTAGTCGGGATAGGTGGTGCCGGCGCCGATCGCGGTGACGAAGCGGCGGCCGGTGTTGACCAGTTCACCATCCCATTCTTCGCCCTCGGCGACAAACGGCACGACCGCGCCGCCGGCCTCGGTCGCGTGGTCGAGGATGGTCAGCGGATCCATCCGCACAATCCTGCCGCTGACATTGCCGTAGCGATCACAGGCGCCGGTGCGACCATCTGCTATGTAGCACATGACCGGGCAGGCATCGCAGCGGATTTTTTCCGCCACCTGCTTCTCGCCGGGATCATGCGTCTCGAAGCGTTCGGCAAGCTCGCTCATCGGCGTGCCTCCTTGTCGCGTATCGCGGCGCGGATGCGGCTCGGCGTCGCCGGAATTTTGCTGACCAGGACACCGGTGGCATGGCGGATGGCATTGAGGATCGCCGGCGCCGTCGGGATCAGCACATGCTCGCCCAGGCCCTTGGCGCCAAAGGGTCCTTCCGGATCCGGAACTTCGATCAGGATGGTTTCGACCGGCGGCACGTCGCCTATCGTCGGGATCAAATAGTCGTGCAGATTCTCGGTGCGGCCGGGGATATACTCCTCCATCAGCGCCATGCCGATGCCCTGCGCGATGCCGCCCTCGATCTGGCCTTCGGCGAGCAGCGGATTGATCGCCTTGCCGACATCATGTGCGGCGGTGATCTTGATCAGCTTGACCGTGCCGAGCTTGAGATCGACCTCCAGTTCGGCGATCTGCGCGCCGTAGCCATAGACGGCATAAGGTTTGCCCTGGCCCCTGGCGTCGAGCGGCAGGGTCGGCGGGTCATAGCTTTCCTCGGCGCGAAAGACCAAGCCGTCGGCATCGGCCTTCAGCGTGGACAAATCGATATGCCGTGTCGCTTCGCCCTCGCGGATGATCAGGCTTGCGCTCTCGAAAGCGATCGTCGCTTTTTCCGACACATTGGCGAAGCGCAGGATCGTCTCGCGCAAGGCACGGCCGGCTTTTTCAGCGGCCTTGCCGGTCACGAAGGTTTGACGCGAGGCCGACGTCTTGCCGGCGTCCGGCGTGATCGCCGTGTCAGCGCTTTTCAGGCGGAATTGTTCCAGCGGCAGCCCGAGCGCGTCGGCGCAGATCTGGGCAATGACCGTGTTCGAGCCTTGCCCGATATCGACCGCACCCTGATGCAGGACGACATCGCCTTCAGCCGAGATGCCGACCCTGATGGTCGACGGATTGGGCAACGAGGTGTTGCCGCAACCATACCAGCAGGAGGCGACGCCGACGCCGCGTTTCCTGCTGTCATTGGCACTGTTGAATGTTTCGGCATCGACAAGCGCACGTGTCCAATGCGGCCGCAGCGCATCGAGGCACTCGGCGATACCGACGCCTGATTCCAGCCTCTGGCTGGTAACCGTTTCGGAGCCGTTTCGAAGGCAGTTTTTCAAGCGAAAATCGAGCCGATCCAGGCCAAGCTTTTCGGCCAGTTGGTCATAGAGCGTCTCCTGCATGATCGTCGCCTGCGGCACGCCGAAACCGCGGAAGGCGCCGGAGATCGGGCCATTGGTGTGGATGGCGCGGCCTTCGGCCCGATAATTCGGCGTCGCATAGGGACCGGAGGCGTGCACCGGCACGCGGTTGGCGACGGTCGGTCCCCAGCTTGCATAGGCGCCGGTATTGAAATCGCCGGCGAACACCATGCCGGTGATGTGGCCATCGGCATCGGCGCCGATCGTCGCCTTCATCTCGGCGGGATGGCGCTTGGTGGTCGAGATCATCGATTCATGACGGGTATAGGCGAGCGCCGCCGGCCGGCCGGTCTTCATTGCGACCAGACCGATCAGCGGCTGCAACGAAACGTCAAGCTTGGAGCCGAAGCCGCCGCCGGTGGCGGTCGGCACGATCCGCACCTTGTCGACGGCAAGGCCAAGCACTTTTGCCACGTCGTCGCGGTCCATATAGGGCGCCTGCGTGCAGGCGACGATGACCAGCGTGTCGCCGTCCATATAGGCATAGCCGGCCTCGGGCTCGATATAGGCGTGCTCGACATAGGACGTGTCGATGGCGCCGGACACCGTGAAAGCAGCGCCGGCAAGGGCGGCGTCGGGGTCACCGCGCTCGACAAAGCCTGATGTGAGCAGGTTTGCCGGCCGGTTGTCGTGGATCAGTTGTGCGCCGCCGGCCTGCGCCGCGCGAGGCTGCAGAAAATGCGGCAACTCGGTCCAACGAACAGAAAAATCCGCAAGGTCGAGATCGAGGATGGCCTCGCGCTCGCCGGCAACCAGCGCCACCGCCTCGCCGCGAAAGCGCGAAAAATCTTCAGCCAGCGCCGGCTGGTCGGCAAAAGGCGCAATGACGCCGAAGCAGTTCTTTCCCGGAATGTCGGCGGCGGTGAAGACGCCGACGATTCCGGGATGGGTTTTCACCCAGGCCTCGAGATCGTCGAAGGCGAAGCGGGCGTGATGATGCGGCGAGCGGACCACCAGCACCGCCAACGCATCGGCCGGGAAGGAATCGCCGCCGAATTTTTCGCCGCCGGTGACTTTCGGCAGGCCGTCGAGGCGGATTGGAGAGGAGCCGACGGCGTGGCCTGAGATCGGCATTCTGCGGTCAAGGCCGAGAAAACGGAGAGAGGGGGACGCCGGCGCTGGAGCTTCTCCCTTCTTCCCATCACTATACGGGGAGAAGGTGCCGGCAGGCGGATGAGGGGCGGCGGCGTCGGTCGATCGTTCATCAGCGAACCGTCCAGCATCCATCACCGCGGCGACGATCTTGCGATAGCCGGTGCAGCGGCAGAGGACGCCGCCCAGGGCATCCTGAGTTTCGGCCTCGGTTGGATTGGGGTTCTTCTCCAGAAGCGCTGTCGCCGCGATGAGCAGGCCGGGTGTGCAGATGCCGCATTGCGCCGCGCCATGGTCGAGGAACGAGGCCTGCAGCGCCGACAATCTGCCGTTGGCGAGACCCTCGACCGTGGTCACCACGGTGCCAGCGGCAGAAGCCGCAGACATCAGGCAGGCGCAGACGGGTTCGCCGTCGACAAGCACCGTGCAGGCGCCGCAGTCGCCGGCATCGCAGCCGACCTTGGTGCCGGTCAGGCGCAAGTCGTCACGCAGCACCGAAGAGAGACGGCGAACCGGCGGCACGCAGACAGAAACGGCGGCGCCGTTGACCTCGAAGGCGATGTCGGCGCACTCCATGCTCATGCCAGGCTGAGCTTTGGTCATGCCAGGCTGAGCTTTGGTCATGACAGGCTGAGCTTTGCTCATGCGGCCACCGCCTTGTCATCCGACGCGTGGCCCGCGGCACAAAGCACGGCTCGGACGACGATCTCGCGCGCGGCGTCGAGCCGGTATTCGGCGCTGCCGCGCACGTCGTCGATCGGCGAAAGCTCGTCCATCGCTGCGGACTGGATCGCAGCGACGAGAGCATCGTCGACCGGGAGGCCGCGCAAGGCTGCTTCGACGCTTGCAAGACGCCTGGCGACCGCCGAACAGGAGCCGACGGCGACGGCGGCGTTGGCGACCATGCCATCCTCAACGGTCAAGCGAGCCGCCGCCATGGCTATCGAAATGACGAGATAGCGACGCGCGCCGAGTTTTTCGAAAGCCGACGTGCCGGTGGCCGCTTCTTTCGGCACGCGGATGGCGGTGACCATTTCGCCCGGCTGCAGGTCCGTGCGGCGGTTTCCCAGAATGAATTTTTGCAGCGGCAGATGGCGGACCATCGCCACCGAGCGCAACTCGACCTCGGCGTCGAGAACCAGCAGCGCCGGCACGCCGTCGGCCGCCGGAGAGGCATTGCAGAGATTGCCGGCGACCGAGGCGACGTTCTGGATCTGCACGGAGCCGACTTCCCGCGCCGCCTGCTTCAGCGCGTCGAAAGCCGCCGGCAGCGGATGATGGACAAGATCGGTCCAGGTGGTGCGCGCACCGATGAGCCAATGGTCCTCGGTCTGGGCGATCCCGCGCAGCATTGCGAGACCGTTGATGTCGAGGACGTTTTCGCGGAAAGGCCTGGCTCCTTGCGCCGGATAGAAATCGGTGCCGCCGGCAAGGATGCGCCACCGAGCCTCGCCAAGCAAAGCCAGCGCCTCGTCCATGGTGGTGGGTTTCGCGTAACGGATCACGCCTGCCTTCCCAAAAATGGGCCTTCCAAAAAAATGGCCTTCCCAAAAAATGGGTCTTCCAAGAAAAGGGTTCCCGACGGAACCTGCCGGCGTCCGAGCCGGTCAAATTCATTCGTATGCAAATGATATCAAGCCGGCAGGAATTGTCAAAGCCAGAGTTTCGAGCCGCTATCCGCATCGGCACGGCGGCACGTATTTGTTATGCCTGCGCATGACCCCGAAAATCGGAACCGATTTTCGGAAAGGATCATGCGCAACTCAAAGTGCTACAGCGTCCTTTGCGCGTCCAAAGGACGTGCGGCACTGTAGAGGTTGACGCAGCCGGCCATCTGGTCAAGTTTCTGCATCCGTTGCGTCAGCGGCATTTTCGGCGGGTTCGAACACCGGATTCCACGTTTCGGCAGACTTCACGCCTCCGGGACAAACAAGAGGGAGGCTCCATGGCCGACGAAGCGCTTATTATTATCGACCTGCAGAACGATTTCTGCCCGGGCGGCGCGCTGGCGGTGGCCGGCGGCGACGAGATCGTGCCGCTGGTCAACGACCTGATCCGGCGGACCGAACATGTCGTGCTGACGCAGGACTGGCATCCCGCCGGCCATTCGAGCTTTGCCTCCAGTCATCCCGGCAAGCAGCCGTTCGAAACGATTGAGATGCCGTACGGCCCGCAGACGCTGTGGCCCGACCACTGCATCCAGGGCAGCCTGGGTTCGGATTTCCATTCGGGTCTTGCGTGGACCAGGGCCGAACTGGTGATCCGCAAGGGTTTCCGTCCGGAGATCGACAGCTATTCGGCTTTCTTCGAGAACGACCATGCGACGCCGACCGGCCTTGCCGGCTATCTCAAGGAGCGCGGCATCGACAGGCTGACCCTGGTCGGCCTGGCGACCGATTACTGCGTCGCCTTTTCCGCGCTCGATGCGGTCAAGCACGGCTTTCACACGACAGTGCGGCTCGACGCCTGCCGCGGCATCAATCTCAATGGCTCACTCGAGACGATGCTGAACCGAATGCGCGATGCCGGCGTGACGCTGGCTTGAACATCACCGATCGCATTCGACACAATTCCAGAGGGGGCACTATGCGGTTTGCGGCGGCTTTGACGGCGGGCGCTGTGGTGGCAATCGCAACCCTGTTTCCGGGAATGGCGCTTGCAGCCGAGGCCCACGAGCTGCCGGGCGAAACAATGTCGCTGTGGTGGGCGCTGCCCTTTGCCGGCCTGCTTCTGTCGATCGCCACCGGGCCATTGCTCTTCCACCATGTCTGGGAGCACCACTACGGCAAGATCACCTTGTTCTGGGCGGCGCTTGCGGTCGTGCCGCTGGCGCTGGCGTTCGGCATGGCTTCGGCTACAGAGGCGGTGCTGCATGCGTTGCTCACCGAATACACGTCGTTCATCATTCTTCTGTTTGCGCTGTTCACCATTTCGGGCGGCATCCTCGTCGCCGGCAACATCCACGGCACGCCGCTGGTGAATGCCGGACTGCTGCTGATCGGGGCGATGCTCGCCTCGGTCATCGGCACGACCGGCGCCTCGATGATCCTGATCCGGCCGATCCTGCGCGCCAACGACAACCGGCCGTTCAACGCCCATGTCGTCATCTTCTTCATTTTCCTGGTGTCGAACATCGGCGGCTCGCTGACGCCGCTAGGCGATCCGCCGCTGTTTGTCGGCTTCCTGCGCGGCGTCGATTTCTTCTGGACCGCTGCCAATCTCTATCAGGAGACACTGTTCGTCGGCGGCCTGGTGCTGGCCGTCTTCCTGGCCATGGACATCATCCTGCATCACCGCGAGGCCGGCGCACCGAAGATCAAGGATCCCACACCGGACACGAAGGTGCGCATCCGAGGCCTGGCCAACGTCCCGCTGCTGGCCGGGGTGATCGGCGCGATCCTGCTTTCCGCGACCTGGAACCCGGGCGTGGCTTTCTCCGTCCAGGGCGTAAGCCTTGAATTGCAGAACCTGGTGCGCGATGCCATCATCCTGGCGCTCGCCTTCCTTTCGCTCGGCGTCTCGCAAAAGAGCCACAGGCAGGCGAACAACTTCCACTGGGAACCGATCGCCGAGGTGGCGAAACTGTTCGCCGGCATCTTCATCTGCATCGTGCCGGTCATAGCCATTCTCAGGGCCGGTGCCGACGGCGCGCTAGCGCCGCTGGTTTCGCTGGTCAGTTCGCCAACGGGCGAGCCCAACGACCTGGCGTATTTCTGGATGACCGGAGCGCTGTCATCCTTCCTCGACAATGCGCCGACCTATCTGGTGTTCTTCGAGCTCGCCGGCGGCGATCCGCAGCATCTGATGACCACCTTTGCCTCGACGCTGGCGGCGATCTCGGCCGGCGCGGTGTTCATGGGCGCCAACACCTATATCGGCAATGCGCCGAATTTCATGGTTTACGCCATCGCCAGGCATCGCGGCGTGAAGATGCCGGGCTTCTTCGGCTACATGGCATGGTCGTGCGCGGTGCTGATCCCGATATTTTTGCTTGCCGGCTTTTTGTTCTTCGGGTGACTACCCTACTCCGACATAGCGGCGGACCGCCGACGGATCGGCGCGAAGCTCCTCGACATCGACGGTTTCGCGGTTGCGGCCGTTTTCGATGAACGAGACCCGGTCGGCGACGGACAGCACAGCATCGACGCGCTGCTCGACCAGAATCGTCGAGACGCCAAGCTCGCGCAGCTTCGCTACCGTCTCGCGGATTTTTGCGATCATCGACGGCATCAGCCCTTCGGTCGGCTCGTCGAGCAGAAGCACCTGCGGCTCGAGACACAGGGCCCGCGCCATGGCCAGCATTTGCTGCTCGCCGCCCGACAGCGTGCCGGAGCGTTGCCTCAGCCGCTGGCGCAGCAGCGGGAAAAGGTCGAGCACGTTTTCGCGCGTCGCCTTGCCCTTGCCGCGGGTCATCAGGCCGATCTCGATGTTTTCGGCCACCGTCATCTCGGCGAACAGCCGCCGGCCCTGCGGCACATAGGCGACGCCGGCTTTCGGCACGTCGTGCGCCGGCAGGCCGCTCAACTCCCTGCCGTCGAGCCTGATCGATCCGGCGCGTGAGGGAACCAGGCCCATGATCGCCTTCAGCGTCGTCGTCTTGCCGGCGCCGTTGCGGCCGAACAGGCAAAGCACCTCGCCCTTGTTCAGCACGAGGCCGAGGCCGTAGAGCACCTGGACCTCGCCGTAGAAGCAGTCGAGCCCGGAGATGGTCAGAGCTTCAGCCCGTGTTTCGGTCATGGGGTGGTCCCCAGGTAGGCGTCCTGCACCTCGGCGTTGGCGCGGACCTGCTCGGGCGTGCCTTCGGCCAGGATCTTGCCGGCGTTGAAGACGGTGATGCGGTCGGCAAGCTGCATGACCACCGGCATGTTGTGTTCGATCAGAAGCACGGTGGCGCTTTTGGCGATCTCGCGCACCAGCCCGATGAAATTGTCGATCTCGCTGTCGGCCAGCCCCTGGGTCGGCTCGTCGAGGATCAGCAGGCGCGGTTTCAGCGCCAGCCCCATCGCCACTTCGAGCAGGCGCTGATGGCCATAGGACAATTGCCCGGCCGGCATGTGGGCGCGCTCGGCAAGGCCGGTGCGTTCCAGCGCCGCCATGACGCCGGCATGCACGGCACCTTTCGAGCGGCCATCGGTCAGCGTGCGCTGCACCGGCAGCGCAACGTTGTCGTAGGCGGTGAGGTTGGCAAAGACGCTGGTGATCTGGAAGGTGTAGGCGATGCCGAGGCGAACCCTGGCGTAAGCCGGCAGGCTGGTGATGTCGGCGCCGTCGAAGACGATCATGCCCGACGACGGCTGGATGCGGCCGCTGACCAGGCTGACAAAGGTGGTCTTGCCGGCGCCATTGGGGCCGATGACGGCGCGGATCTCGCCCGGCATGAGGGCGAAATCGACACCATCGACAGCGCGCAGGCCGCCGAAATTGCGGGACAGGCCTTTGGTCGTCAGCAGCGGCATCATGGCAGCCATCCGAGCCAGCGCTGGCGGATGGTGCCGAGAATCCCCTTGGGAAAGAACAGCACCAGCGCGATGAGGGCGATGCCGACGATCAGCAGATAGGCCGAGGTGTAGCCGCTGGTGACGTCGACGACATAGTACATGAACAGCGTGCCGATCAGCGGACCGAGCGTGGTCGCAGCACCGCCGAGCAGCACCCAGAGCAGCGGCAGGATGGAATATTGCACCGAGGCGAAGGTCGAGCCGACATAACCGAACAGCAGCGCATAGGCAGCGCCCGATGCCGCGCAGATGGTGCCGGAGACGACGACCGCGGCAAGCTTGTTGGAAAAACTGTCGTAGCCGAGCATCTTGGTCCGCTCCTCGTTCTCGCGAATGGCGACCAGCACCCGGCCATACCTGGAGCGGACAACGGCGAGCGTCACCAGCAGCACGATCGAGAACAGGACCAGCGCGCTCATGTAGCGCACGGTTGGATTGGTGAGGCCGAGCGAGGTGTCGCCCAAAACAAGAACACGCGCCGACTGCGGCACGACCAGGCCCTGATCGCCGCCGGTCCAGGCCGCGAGATAGAGGATTATGAGATAGAACACCTGCGCGAACATCATGGTAACGATCATGAAGGCGACGCCGGAAGTGCGCAGCGCCAGCACCCCGATCACCAGCGCGAGAAGCGCGCCGCAGGCAAGGCCGGCGGCGAAGGCGGCCGGCACGCTCCAGCCGAGATGGATGACGGCAAGGCCGGCGCCATAGAGCCCAGCCGAAAAGAACATGGCGTGGCCGAGGCTGAGCAGCCCGACATAGCCGAACAGCATGTTGTAGCCCATGGCGAAGACCGCCAGCACCATGATGCGGGCGAGCAGCCCATGGTGATATTCCGGCAGGACGAAGCTCAGGGCGAACAGCAGGACGATGACGCCCAGATGCAACGCATAGGCCTTTGACGGTGAAGCCTCCTTCATCGCGATGCCGTCCCGAACAGGCCTTGCGGCCGGAACACCAGCACCATGGCCACCAGCAGCGTAGCGATGATCTTGGCCAGCGTCGGCGAGAAGAACACCGAGATGATGCCGTCCGACAGGCCGATGAGCACGGCAGCGACGAGGGTGCCGCGCAGCGAGCCGAGACCGCCGATGATGACGACGATGAAGGACAAGAGCAGCGGGTCCTGTCCCATCAGGTAATGCGCCTGGCTGATCGGCACGATCAGCACCGCGGCCACCGCCGCCAGCATGGCGCCGAGTGCGAAGACGCCGGCATAGACGCGGTCGACCGGAATGCCGAAGGCCTGCGCCGTTTCGCTGTCATATCGCGTGGCGCGCATGACGAGGCCGATTTTCGTACGCGTCAGCACGAACCAGGTCGCCGCCAGCAGAAGCGCGGATGCGGCGATGATCGACAGCTTGTAGCCGGAGTAGCCGAACCACGGCAAAAGGATGCGGTAGCTGAAGGGCGGCTCCACCGGCCGTGCCTCCGGACCATAAAAGGTCAGAGCCAGTTGCTGGATGATGTAGAGCATGCCGATGGTGGCGACGATGGTGGCTTCCGGATTGTAATTCAGCCGGCGCAGCACCAGCCGTTCGGAGACCAGCGCGATCAGGCTGACGATCAGCGGCGCCAGCACCAGGGCTGCCAGGAAGCCGAGCGCCGGATGGCCTGATATCGCCGTGGAGATCGCCCAGGCAAGCACCGCGCCGAGCATGAAGAACTCGCCATGGGCGACATTGACGACGCGCATGACGCCGAACACCAGCGACAGGCCAAGCGCCGTCAGCGCCAGCACGGCGGCGGTGACGAGGCCTTCGAGGGCGGCGAGGAGAAGATGAGGTCCGAAGTGCATCGGTCAAGCACCAGCGGATGCGTGAAGCACCCCCCTCTGGCCTGCCGGCCATCTCCCCCTCAAGGGGGGAGATTGGCTGTCACTGACCTTGCGTTTCTTTTTGCAACGTCGACGATCGAAGCAGAGCGTCGATGAAAAAGTAATCTCCCCCCTTGAGGGGGAGATGTCCAGCAGGACAGAGGGGGGTCGCTCGAACCGCAAGATCGCTAAAACAGCTAAGCTCACAGCGGCTGCGTCGTGTAATCCCCTTCCGGCTCGTAGAGGCCGTCCTCGATCTTGGTCTTGTGGACGACGTTCAACCGGCCGCCTTCGACCTTGGAGATGTTCTGGATGCCAAAACACTGGTGGATCTTGCCGTTGAAGGTCTTCGGCCCTTGCGGATGCTCGGGGCCCTCGGCGAACTCTGTCAAGGCCTCGGTCGCCTCGACCAGCTTGGCGCGGTCTTCCGGGCCCTTGTAGCCGGCATCCTCCATCGCCTTCTTGACGACATAGAGCGTTTCCCAGCAGCCGAACATGTGCGCGGCGGTGGAGACGTCCTTGGGATCGCCGACGGCGGCGCCGTTGTCGTCGATGCCGACGGCGGCGCGATAGGCCTTCTGCGCGGCGGAATCATCTGATTGCGCGTAGCGTGGCGAGCCTTCCCAGAAATGGCTGCCGTCGAGGAATTCGAGGCCGGGACTGTTGATGTCGGTGGCTTCGAGCGAATCGATGAAGCCGAACAGCTGCGGCCGGCTGGAGCCGTAGAACTCGCCGAGTTCCTTGACGAAGGTGAGCACCGCCGGCCCGACCATGACGTGGTAGATCACCTCGGTTTCGGCCGGGATCTGCGGGAAATATTTGGTGAAGGACGATTCCGTCGGCGGGATGGCGATCTGCGCGATGACCTCGCCGCCCTGCGCCTTCAGCGCCGGCGGCAGGTAGTCGCGATGGTCGTAGCCGAAGGCGAAATCGGGAAAAATCTGCGTCACCTTCTTGCCGGCATTCGCCGCGATCCACGGCGCCATCGCCTGGATCTGGCTTTTGACGTCGGTGATGCCGGGCTGGAAGACGTAGCGGTTGAGCTTGGTCGAGGCGACGTGGTGGCCTTCGCTGACGACAAAATAGGGCATCTTGGCCTCACCGGCGGCGGGCGCCGAGCCGATGACGACATGCGAAAACAGCGTGCCGTAGACGATGTCGGTCTTGTGCTGGGTGGCGAACTTGCCGACCACTTCGGCGCCACGGCCGGGATCGGTGCCGTCATCCTCGATGATCACCTCGACCGGCCGGCCGTTGATGCCGCCGGCTTGGTTGATCGCCTTGACCGCGGCGGCGGTGGTCCTGTCGTACCAGCGGCCATAGGCAGCGCCGATGCCGGTGCGGTGGCACTGGAAGCCGATCTTTATCGGCGCCGAGCTCTGTGCCTGGCTGTAGCGCACGAACCCGGGCGCGACGGCGAGACCGGCGCCCGCGGCCAACCCCTTGAGCGCGGTGCGGCGGGTGAGACCGGTCTTGGAGAGATCGAAAAACCCATTCTTGTCAGTCACGGCAGTTCCCCTTGTTTTTGAGTTTTGACCAATGGCTGTAGCGAGACGGGCCACTCCTGGTGAGAGCGCCGAAATTGCATGTGTACAAACTAAATCATCAAAGCCCTGATGTGGCAAGCGGGCTTTCCCCAACGGTCAACCGACGCCGTGGAAGCGGGGTTTTGTCTCACCCGGCCGAAGGCGTGGCAAGCAGCCACAGGCCGAAGACCGTATAGGCGATCATCAGCACGGTGAGCGGCAACTGGCTGAGCGCGGCGCGGGCGGGAATCGGGTGCAATCGCCAGGCGAGGCCATGCGCGACGAGCACGGCGAGCATGTGGCCAATGATGATGACGCCGGCCTGGATATTCCACAGCCACCAAGCCGAGCCGGCGCCGGCAGCGACGCCGGCTTCGATCCGGATGTCGGCGGTGCCGAACAGATCCCAGCCCAGCGCGAACGGGTCGGAAAGCGCAGTCACCGCATATTGGCCGTCGACAAGCAGCGCCGTCAGATAGTGCGCAACATGATAGGCGAGCGCGATCGGCACGATCGACCAGACCAGCAGCCCTGCGGCCTGCCTGAGGGAATGCGGGCTGCCGGCAAGATGCTGGCCAAGGACAATGGCAAGGATGAACGCGGCCGCAAGCAGGACGAACGTCAGCACGAGCCCGAACGTGCCGATGCCGATCACCGCCGTGCGGCCCGGGACTTCCAGCGGATTGATGCCGAACAGGCCGAGCCAGAAAAAGGTTTTGGACAGTCCATCGAAGGACACCGACGACAGCGCCAGCAGCAGGAAAGCAATGCCGCTGAGCGACAGCGGCGCAGCATCGCTGAGCTTGGCGCCCGGCCAGCACAGACTGAGCCGGCCACCTTCATTGCGCCCGCCTTCATTGCGCTCAAGCAGGGCGAATCGCGCCACCATGGCGAGGAAGACAGTCAGGAACTCACCGCGCCGGCTCCAGTCGCGGTAGCCAAACACCAGCATGGCGGCAAAACTCAGCAACCAATAAAGGCCGGCGGCCCAGGCGAGCCGCGCCGGGTCGTCGGGCGCCGGGTCGATCAACTCGAACCAGGCGAAGGCGAAAAACAGCACCACGGCCGGCCAGCAGCCGAGCCATGGAGGCGGGCGCCATGTCTTGCGATTGACGATCTCGCGTTTGCCGAACAGGCGGGAAACGACACGCCAGGGCCCGTACCAGGGGCTGAGCCATGACCAGAGATTGCCGAACAGCCCCTGCAGCAAAACCAGGCCAACCCAGAGCAGCGTCCAGATCGCCAGGGGCAGCGGGTTGGAAAGCGGATCGCGGCTGCCGAACAGGCCGGCCGCAACCAGGATTGCAAATCCGGCAAACGATGCCAGGCTGACGATCGCCCGTGCGCCGTCGCCGAACGCGAACAGCGGCAGGCGCCGCCGCCAGAAGCGGGCAGGAAAGTCTGGCGGCAGCAGCGCCAGGACAAGAAAGCTGGCAGCGACCGCGAGCGCACCGCCGGCGACGTAGTAGCCGGTCGGCAGGAGCAGGACGTGGCCGCGATCGGAGGCATGTGCGAAGGCGGGGGTGGGAAGGAATGCGAGGCCAGGAGCGAGAATAGCCAGCCAGCAAAGACGGCGCTCTACGGCGCCCCCCTCTGTCCTGCCGGACATCTCCCCCACTTGGGGGGAGATCGGCAGTTCGCTCGATCGGCGCCTTCCATGCAACGTTGGAGATTGGCGAAGCTGTAGATGACGGCCAATCTCCCCCCTCGTGGGGGAGATGTCCGGCAGGACAGAGGGGGGCGCGACGGAACTCATCCTATCCCAAGAGTTCCCTCACCCTCACACCTTGACCAGCTGCTCCACGCGGTCCTTTTCGCCGAAGATCCTCAGATACCGCTCGATCTCCTTCTCGTCGCCGGTGGCTTTGGCGGGATTGTCGGAGAGCTTGACCGCCGGGCGGCCATTGGCCTCGGTGACCTTGCAGACCAGCGAGATGGCGTCGAGCCGGTTGGTTTTGGTCGGGGCGCAGCCCTCGAAATCATTGGTCAGGTTGGTGCCCCAACCGAACGACATGCGCACTTTGCCGTGAAAATGGCGGTAGGTTTCCTCGATGGTCTCGACTTCGAGCCCGTCGGAGAAAATCAGCAGCTTCTGTCTGGGGTCCTTGCCCTTTTCACGCCACCAGGAAAGGATCTTTTCGCCGCCTTCGATCGGCGGCGCGCTGTCGGGGCGAAAGCCGGTCCAGTCGGCGATCCAGTCCGGCGCGTCACGCAGGAACGCCGCGGTGCCAAAAGTGTCCGGCAGCACGATCAGCAGATTGCCGCCATAGTAGCGCTGCCAGTCCTGCAGCACCTTATACGGCGACTGCTTCAGTTCTTTTTCCGAATTGGCGAGCGCGGCAAACACCATCGGCAGTTCATGCGCGTTGGTGCCGAGCGCCTCGAGGTCGTTGTCCATGGCCAAAAGCACGTTGGAGGTGCCGGTGAACGCCTCGCCGATGCCTTCCTTCAGCGCTTCGACGCACCAGCGCTGCCACAGGAAGGAATGGCGGCGGCGGGTGCCGAAATCGGAAATGCGGATATCCGGCAGCGCTTTCAGCCGCTCGGTCTTGGCCCACATCTTGGCCTTGGCGCGAGCATAGAGCACGTCGAGCGCGAACGGCCCGAACGCCCGCATGGCGGCGCGAGATCGAAGTTCATTGATAATTGCCAGCGCCGGGATCTCCCACAGCGTCGTGTACATCCACGGACCGCTGAAAGTGAGCTCGTACTGGCCATCGCGTTTGGAAAGCTCGTATTCCGGCAATTGGAAATTCTCGAGCCAGGCGAGGAACTCCGGTTCAAATATCTGCTTGCGGCCATAGAAAGTGTTGCCGCCAAGCCAGATCATCTCTTTCTTGGAGAAGCGCAAGGTGCGGGCATGGTCGAGCTGATCGCGCAGTTCTGCTTCGTCGATCTCCTCGGCAAGGCGAACCGAGGTGGTCCGGTTGAGCAGCGAGAAAGTGGTGTCGATGTTGGGATACATGCCCCAGATCATCTGCAGCATCAGCAGCTTGTAGAAATCGGTGTCGAGCAGGCTGCGGATAATCGGGTCGAGCTTCCAGGTGTGGTTGTAGACGCGCCGCGCTATATCGGTCTTGGTCATGTCTCGATGCCGCCTTCGCTGCTCGCCCTAGCTTTTTATTTAGCGCTTTTCCCGGGAAAACCGCTGCGCAGTTTTCCCGAAATTGCTTCAAATGCCTCTTAGCATTGAATTTTTGAAAGCGCCTCCCGCTTTGCGGGCTGGCCCGACAAAAAGAAAACGCTGCGGCAAGCGCGCCGCGTCGACTGCTGCAGCCTCAGGACGCGGTCTTGGCGCCGATCACTCTCAGCGCCGGACGCTTCCTGCGGATGCCGATGCGGCCCGCCACCGGCGCATCGGCGCGACCGTCGGCCTGCTCCTTTTCGGCAAACAGCCAGTCGATGAACAGCTGCACGATCGGCGCCGACCTCATCTCGTTACGGCAGACGACATAGAAATCGTCGACCGCCGGCACCGACAGGCTGAACGGCGCGACCAGCAGTCCCCTGGCGAGCAGTCCGCTTGCTGTCACCGTATCGCCCAGCGCCACGCCATGGCCGTGGACTGCCGCCTCGCTCGCCATGCGCGCGTCGCCGAGGTGATGGCGGCGGCCGCGCTCCAGATCCAGCGCGTCGGCGGCGGCCAGCCAGGTGTGCCATTCGCGGCCGTCGTCGCCATGCAGGAAGACGTGATCGGCGAGATCGCGCACGGTGCGGATCGGACGGTTGTTGATCAGCGTCGGACTGACCACCGGGAACAGTTCGAGACCCGACCATTTGCGCATCCAGCAATCGGTCCAGCTGCCGTCGCCATAGTGCACGCAGATATCGATATGCGGTGCGCGGACGTCCCTGGCGTCATTGGACGGGATCAGTGTCAGCCTGATATCGGGATACTGCGAGGTGAAGCTGCCGAGCCGCGGGATCATCCACAACAGCAGCAGTGCCGGCACGCAGGAGACCGAGAGTGCGCCGGTGCTCGCCGGCCTCGTCATGCGCTGCGTGGCGGCGGCGATGCCGTCGAAAGCGATCGACACCGCCGGCAGCAATTCGGCGCCGTGCGGCGTCAGCTTCACCCGCTGACCGGCGCGTTCGAACAGCTTGACGCCCAGCGACTGTTCGAGCGCCTTGATCTGATGGCTGACGGCGCCGTGGGTGACGTTGAGCTCAGCCGCAGCCTTGGTCAGCGAGGCATGGCGTGCCGTCGCCTCGAAGGCCCGCAATGGATTCAGGGGAGGCAGACGCTTGGCCATCGGAACCTCAAAGGAGCACGATCCCAGAACTGGAACCCGGGTTTCTGGATAAGATCGTGCTCGACGTTAATGTGAGATTTTCTCACAGCAAAGACCCTAACAATATCAATTGATTTTTCAAAGCAGCTGCACGACACTTTGGGCCATACAGCATCAGGACATGAAATCCGCAGGCAGCCGGCGCGACCGTCATTGATGGCCGCACTGCACCAGCCATGGAGGACCGACATGGGTTATGATCGCGGCAAGCTCGAAGCGTTGCGCCGCAAATATGGCGAAAGCCATGGCGGCGAGATGTTCGACCCGAAATTCCGGCGCGTCGCCGACAAGATCTTTTCCAAGAGCGGCACGCGGCTGGCGCCCTATTCCGGCATCCCGACCTTCCTCAGCGCGCCCTACCGGGAAATCGCCGCCGACAATCCTGATTTCGGCGATCTGCAGGTGGCGATGATCGGCGTGCCGATGGATCTCGGCGTGACCAACCGGCCTGGCGCCCGCTTCGGGCCAAGGGCGCTGCGCGCCATCGAGCGCATCGGCCCCTACAATCATGTACTGGAATGCGCACCGACGCATGAGCTGAAGGTGGCCGACATTGGCGACGTGCCGTTCCAGAGCCGCTACCGGCTGGAAACCAGCCATGACGACATCGAGCGCCGCACCAACCAGATCGTCGATGCCGGCGTCGTCCCGCTTTCGGTCGGCGGCGACCATTCGATCAGCCATCCGATCCTGAAGGCTGTCGGCAAAAAGGCGCCGGTCGGCATGATCCATATCGATGCCCACTGCGACACCAGCGGCCTGTTCGACATGACCAAGTTCCACCATGGCGGGCCGTTCCGCAACGCGGTGCTCGACGGCGTGCTGGATCCGTCGCGCACCATCCAGATCGGCATCCGCGGCTCGGCCGAGTATCTGTGGGAGTTCACCTACGAATCCGGCATGACCGTGGTGCATGCCGAAGAGGTGACCGGCCTCGGCATCCCGGCCATCATCGCGAAGGCGCGCCAGATCGTTGGCGATGGCCCGACCTATGTGTCCTTCGACATCGACAGCATCGACCCGGCATTCGCGCCCGGCACCGGCACGCCGGAAGTCGGCGGGCTGACGACGCGGGAGGTGCTTGAACTGCTGCGCGGCCTGAAAGGCCTCAATATCGTCGGCGGCGACGTCGTCGAGGTGGCGCCGCAGTATGACACGACGACCAACACGGCCCATGCCGGCGCGCAGGTGCTGTTCGAGATCCTCAGCCTGATGGTCTTCAGCCCGGCGCTCTCAGGCAAGCGAGCCTGACGCATCAGACCATGATCCCGAAAACTGGAAACCGGTTTTTGCTCCGCTGACCTTCGGTTCGGAACAGATCATGGCCCAACAAGAACTTCCAAGGCGGCCGTCGCGCTGGAGCCGGCGGCCGCATTCAAACAAACAAGCTTCCAGCAGGGGAACGACAATGACATTTCACATGAAATCATCCATCGCCGCCGTGCTGATGCTCGCCGGCCTCGGTCTTGCCACCCAGGCCGCCAATGCCGACGCGCTCGACGACATCACCAAGGCCGGCGCGATCAATGTCGGCATTTTCTCCGACTTTCCGCCCTTCTCCTCGGCCAGTGCCGATATGAGCATCAAGGGCTATGACATCGACGTGGCGCAGTTCATCGCCGACCAGCTCAAGGTCAAGCTCAACCTGGTCAGCGTGACCGGGCAGAACCGCATCCCGTATCTTACCGACAAGCGCGTCGATATCCTGATGAGCGTCGGCTACTCCAAGGAACGCGAGCAGGTAATCGATTTCGCCGCCGCCTACGCACCCTACTATATCGCCGTCATCGGCCCGGCCGCGCTCAAGGTCGAAGGCAAGGACGACCTCGCCGACAAGTCGATCGCCGTCAACCGCGGCACGCTGGAAGATACGTCGCTGACCGAGGCAGCACCCGCCTCGGCCGACATCCGCCGTTTCGACAACTACAACTCCGTCATCCAGGCCTTCATCTCGGGTCAGACCCAACTGATGGTCGTCGGCAACGATGTCGGCGCCCAGGTGCTTGCCCGCCAGGATGCACTGAAGCCGGAACAGAAGTTCCAGCTTCTCACCTCGCCCTCACATATCGGCCTCAACAAGAACGAGGACCGCCTGAAGCAAGCGGTCAACGACGCGGTCGCCAAGATGCTGGCCGACGGCAAGCTGGACGAAAGCTCGAAAGCCTGGCTCAAAACACCGCTCAATCCCGACAACCTCAAGGATTGATCTCCGGGGTAAGGACCTATCATGGCCTACAGCCTCGACTTCGGCTGGCTTGCCGATGCGACAGGTGCGATCGCGCGCGGGGCGGCCATGACGATCCTGTTGATCGCCGTGACCACGCTCGCGGGAACATTCCTCAGCATCCTCGGTGCGGCAGGGCGGCGAAACGGCCCCTTGCTGCTCAAGCGGGCGATCGGCGTCTATGTCGAGGTGATGCGCAACACACCGTTCCTGGTGCAGCTGTTCTTCATCTTCTTCGGGCTTCCCAGCATCGGCATAAGGCTCGATCCGATCCTGGCCGCCATGCTGGCGATGACGCTCAACATGGCGGCCTACACGATCGAGATCGTCGGCGCCGGGCTCGATGCGGTGCCGCGCGGACAGACGGAAGCAGCACTGGCGCTTGGGCTCAGGCCACGTCAGGTGTTCGTCAAGATCGTGCTGCCGCAGGCGCTCAGGGTGATCTTTCCGGCGCTGACCAGCCAGATCATCATCATGATGCTGGAGTCAGCCGTGGTGTCGCAGATCGCGGTGCGCGAACTGACCTACGAGGCCGACATGCTGCAGGCTCGCACCTTCCGTGCTTTCGAAACCTATTTCGTGGTGACCATCGTTTATCTCCTCCTGTCGATGGGGTTGCGTCGGCTGCTGGTCAGCGGCGGCCGCCGCGCTCTGGGAGCCGGCGTGTCATGATCGAATTCACCTTCTGGGATATTGTCCGCAACCTTCTGCTCGCCGCGCGATGGACGGTGCTTCTGTCGCTGGCGGCTTTCGTCGGCGGCGGCGTGGTCGGGTTGGTCGTGCTGTTCTTCCGCATCGCCAAGAATAAATGGGCGCGGCGCCTGGCCTCTGGCTACATTGCGCTTTTCCAGGGAACGCCGCTGCTCATGCAGCTCTTCCTGATGTTCTTCGGCCTGCCGATGCTGGGCTTGCGCATAGAACCGTGGACCGCCGCAGCACTTGGCCTGACCTTCTTCGCCAGCGCCTATCTCGCCGAGATCTGGCGCGGCGGTGTCGATGCTCTGCCACGTGGCCAGTGGGATGCCGGTGCCAGCCTCGGCCTCCACTACATGCAGGAACTGAGGCTGATCATCCTGCCGCAGGCGTTTTCGATCACCCGCGCGCCGACCGTCGGTTTCCTGGTGCAGCTGATCAAGTCGACCGCGCTGACCTCGATCATCGGTTTCGAGGAACTGGTCAGGACGTCGAACGCCATCAACAATGCGACCTTCGAGCCATTCACCGTCTATGGGCTGGTGGCGCTGATCTTCTTCGTCATGTGCTTCCCGCTCACGCAGTACGCACGTTCGCTTGAACGACGGGCAACGACAAAGTGATGCCCTCGACAAAGTGATTTTGACAGATCGGCGACCGGCAGCGAACGTCGATAATTCCCTCAGTGGCAAATCGCAAACCTCTAGGATTGGCCGTAGCACCCCTCCACTTCGTCATCCCTGGGCGAAGCAAGGAGCGAAGCGACGCGGCGCAGACCCTGGGATCCATTCCGCTACCTCAGTGTGTCACGACGGTGCAGAACCTTTGATGGCGGAGGGAGGCGCCCCCTCTGTCCTGCCCTCTTTGCCAAAACTTGGTATCTCCCCCACTTGGGGGGAGATCGGCCGTCATCACCGCCTTCGCGAACCGCCACTGTTGCAGGGGCGAACGTGCGCCAAAGCTGCCAATCTCCCCCTCGGCAGGGATCCCAAGGTCTGCGCCGCGTCTCTTCGCTCCTTGCTCCGCCCTTTGGATAACGAAGGCATCGTGGCCTGTGGCTAATCCCCAGCGTCAGAGATGGTGCCTGCCGGCCGGCCTGCAGGTGACGGTAACCGTGTTTCGGCTGCTTCCGAGCTATCTCCTTGTTGGAAGAAGAGTTCTGTGTACTCTCACAATGCTAAATCAAGGGCTTGGGGATGAGAATCGCAATGTTGGTCGCGTTGGCCGCGACAGTAGCCGGATGCGCGACCTCTCCGGTCGACTATGGAGCGTCGCTTTCGAAGCAAGACCGGAAATGGGCGTCGCCGGAATGCCAGCAAGCCCGCATGGAGGCTTCGGACTACGACGCTCGCGAAAAGAAGCAGCCGGGCTGGGGAACCGGCGTCTTTCTTGGTCCGTACGGATTGGGGCTGGCAGCAGCCATCAAGGAGCACCAGCAGAAGCAACGAAAATTGTTCGCTCGCGCGGTGCACTTGCGGTGCTCAAGCCTTCCACTGCCAAAGGAGTTGCAAGGCGACTTAAGCGCACAGGCCGCGCGTGCAAATCGGACGAAATATCCATAGACCTCACGACGCCGCCCTACGCGTGACGAAGCCGCTTTTATCAATGCCCGAAGGTGAGCGGCGGAGCGATACGATCCCGCCGCAGCCAGCGCGCCAGGAGCAGCGCCGCCACCACCGCCAGCCCCAACGACAGGCCGATCCAGATGCCGATGCCGTCGAGCCCGGAATGGAAGGCGAGCAGCACGCCGAGCGGCAAGCCGATGCCCCAATAGCCGATCGCCGCATAGATCATCGGCACCTGGGTGTCGTGCAGGCCGCGCAGCATACCGGCGGCCACGGCCTGCGCGCCATCGAAAATCTGGAACAGCGCGGCAAAGGCCAGGAACGACACGGCAAGCCCGATCACAGTGGCATTGGCCGGGTCGCCGAGATCGATGAAGGCGCTGATCAGCAGTTGCGGCCACAGGATCATCACCAGGCCCATCAGCGCCATGAACGAGACGCCGATGACAAAAGCGGTCCAGCCGGCGCGGGAAACCCCTTCCGGATTGCCGGCGCCATGGGCGAGCCCGACGCGCACCGTCGCCGCCTGGTTGAGGCCAAGCGGCACCATGAAGCTGATCGAAGCGATCTGGATGGCGATGGCATGCGCGGCGAGCGAGGCGGCGTCGATCAGGCCCATGAGAAGGGCCGCCGCGTTGAAGATCGTCACCTCGAAGGCGAGCAGGCCGGCGATCGGCAGGCCGAGCCGCAGCAGGCCCTTGAAGCGCGGCCAGTCGGCCCGCCAGAAGCGCCCGAACAGCTGATAGCGGCGAAACTTCGGCTCAAGCATCACCACCGCCGCCATGCCGGCGAACATCAGCATGCTGGACAGCGTGGTGGCGAGGCCGGAGCCGGCGATGCCCATCGAAGGAGCGCCGAGATTGCCGAACATGAACACCCAGTTGAAGAAGACATTGCAGGCGACGGCAACGAAGACGATGACCAGCGCCCAACCCGGCCGCTCCAGCGCCGAGATGAACGAGCGCAGGACGATATAGCCGTAGAAGGGCAGCACCGCCCATTCGAGCCAGCGCAGGTAGATGCCGGCCTGATGCGCCAGCGCCGGTTCCTGGCCCATGGCCAGCAACACGGCCTCGCCGTACCAGAGAAATATCCAGATCGGGATTGAGATGAGGATCGCCAGCCACAGCCCCTGCCGCACGGTGCGGCGCAGATCGCGCACCGAATGGCGACGGCGGCCGAGTTCCGTGGCGATCATCGGCGAGGTCGCCAGCATCAGGCCCAGCCCGAAGATCAGCGGCATGAAATAGAGGTTGGCGCCGAGCGCGCCGCTGGCCAGCGTGTCCGGACCCAGCCGCCCCATCATCATGACGTCGGTGGCGGTCATCGCCGTCTGGCCAAGATTGGTCAGCACCATCGGCCAGGCGAGCGCCAGCGTCGCCCTGATTTCCTGACGCCAAAGATTTTCCGGCGCGCGCGCGCCAGCTTCGATCGCAGACATTTTTTCGCCTATCCGATTGCGGCGCATCGGCAGAAAGGGCCGGAAGCCGCGTCTCAGCGCGGAAAATGGCCGTGATCGGCCCGGATTCCGCATTTACCGCCCAGCTTGTCCATGAAATGGGCAGCTATGGCAAGAGGCTGGCTCCGGGGAAGAGTTGAGCCAGAGAGCGCAGAAGCCGCTATGATCGCGTCGTTGCCCGATCACACGAGCGGGCGTCATTTTGAAGTCCATCGAAAGGCATGGGGATGAGCGCGTTTCCTGAAATCTACCTGGTTCGGCATGGCGAGACGGAATGGAGCGCCTCCGGGAAGCATACCGGGCGGACCGACATACCGTTGACGCCGGCCGGCGAGGCGGCTGCCGGGCGGGTCGCCGAGCGGTTGCAGGACCTCTCGTTCAAAGCTGTCTGGTCGAGCCCGTCGCAGCGCGCCTTCAAGACCTGTAGGCTAGCCGGCTTCGGTTCGGCCGGCGTCAAGAAGGCCGATCTGGCGGAATGGGATTACGGCGCCTACGAGGGGCTGACCACCAAGCAGATCCGCATCGAGCGCCCCGGCTGGCGTCTGTTTCGCGACGGCTGCCCTGACGGCGAGGCGGCAGAGGATGTCGGTGCGAGGGCGGATCGGATCGTCGACGAATTGCGCGACGTCAACGGCAATGTCCTGGTGTTTTCAAGCTCGCATTTCCTGCGGGTGCTGGCGGCGCGCTGGCTCGGCCTGCCGCCGCAGGATGGCGCCCTGTTCGTGCTGGATACCGCCAGCACCAGCGTACTCGGCTATGATCATGACCTTGGCGAGCCAGTTATCCGGCGGTGGAACCAGAGATAGCAGACGCATTGCAGGGTTGTTCGCGCCGCGCCTACCGGATTTCGTCCAGCGCCTGCCTCTGCCGGTGCATCTCCAAAAACACCCGGTAGTCGCGGTCGAACCGGCCGGCGGCCGCCGAATTGGGCTCTCGCGTCCTGCCGCCTTGCTGCATGGCGACGCAGGCGGCGTTCAAATCGGGAAAAAGCCCGGCGGCGGTCGCGGCGATCATGCCGGTGCCGAGCAGCACCGCCTCGTCGGCCAGCGGCTCGACCACCGTACAGCCGGTGGCGTCGGCATAGAGCTCCATCAGCAGCGGGTTCTTGGTGTGGCCGCCAGTGACATGCAGCGTGTCGATCAGATAGCCGTTCTCGTTCAGGGCTTCCAGCACGTGGCGCACGCCAAGCGCGATGCTGACGGCGGTGCGCCAATAGAGCTTGCACAGGCTGTCGAAGGAGGAATCCAGCGTCAGCCCGCTGATGACGCCGACCGCATGCGGATCGGCGAGCGGCGAGCGGTTGCCGTGGAAATCCGGCAGCACATGCAGCCTTGCCGCAAGATTCTCGCCCTCGACGGCGCGCAATTCGGCAACGCGCCGGGCGATCCTGGCGTGCATGGCGGTATCCGGCTCGCCGCCGGCGCCATGCCAGCGGATGACGTGATCGAGCAGCGCGCCGGTGGCCGATTGGCCGCCTTCCGACAGCCACAGGCCGGGAAGCGCCGCGCCATAATACGGGCCCCAGACGCCGGCAAAGGGTTGCGGGTCGGGCGACATCGCCATGACGCAGCTCGAAGTTCCGGCGATCAGCGCCAGATGCCGGCCGATGTTGGTTTCATCGCCGGCGAAGCCGCCGAGCACGCCGAGGGCGCCGGCATAGGCGTCGATGACGCCGGCGCCGACCCGGCATTTTTCGGTCAGGCCAAGTTCAGCCGCAGCTTCCGCGCTCAGCCGGCCGATATCGGCGCCGACCGGGCTGGCCTTGTCAGGCAGATTGCCATGCTCGAAAAGATCACCGAGCCCAACGGCTTGGAAGAAGTCGTGCCGCCAGCCGGCCTCTTCATGCGCCAGATAGGTCCATTTGGCGGTCAGCGTACATTGCGAGCGGGCGAGCGAACCGGTCGCCTTCCATGTCAGAAAGTCGGTGAGGTCGAATAGATAGCCGGCTTCGTTCCATGTTCCGGGCAGGTTGCGCTTCAGCCACATCAGCTTCGGCGTCTCCATTTCCGGCGACATGACGCCGCCGATATAGTCGAGCACGGCATGGCGGCTTTCGGTGCATTCATCGGCCTCGGCAATGGCGCGGTGATCGAGCCAGACGATGGTATCCCAGCGCCTTTCACCTGATACCGAGACGCTGAGCTGGCCACCATCCTTGCCCCGCACTACCAGCGAGCAGGTGGCGTCGAAGGAGACGCCGACGATGTCCTGCGCTGCCACGCCGGCTTTTTCGCGGGCGGCGCGCACCGCAATGCAGACTGCCCACCAGATATCCTGCGAATCGTGCTCTGCGTGATCGGCCTTCGGCCGGTTCATGACGATCAGATGCTCGGCGCGGCCGAGCAAGGTGCCTCTGGTGTCGAGAATGCCCGCACGGGCGCTCCCGGTGCCGACATCGACCGCGCAAACGAAACTGTTCGTCAAGGTATTCTTGCTCTCGCTCCCAGGCCTGCAATCAGATCGGGCAATTGCAGCATGTCAGCGAATATAAAGTCCGGCTCACTCAACGCAAGCCGCGCTTTCAGTGCCGGATTACCGGCATGCGAGCCGCCGGTGAAGGCGAGGACGCGCATTCCCGCCGCTCGTGCCGCGGCGACGCCAACGGGGCTGTCCTCGACGACCAGACAATTTTGCGGGATCGCTCCCATTCTGGCGGCGGCATGGAGAAAAAGATCCGGCGCCGGCTTGCCCCGCGCCACCATGGCGGCGCTGAATAGATGCGGCTCGAGCAGCCCGAGCAGCCCGGTGACGTCGAGCGCATAGCGGATGCGATCCAGTGTGCCGGAGGAAGCAACGCAGCATGGCACGGTAAGCCTCGGCAGGACCTGCCCGATGCCAGGTATCGGTTTCAGCTCGTCACGAAATTTGCGCATCAGCTCGACGCGCATCTCGCTCAGCTGCTGGTCGCTGATTTCTAGCCCGAAGTCGCTGCCGAGGATTTCGCGGACACTTTTCATGCTCTTGCCGAGGAAATGCTCATAGGCGGCGTCTTCGCTGACGCTGCCGCCGGCAAGCGTGATCATGCCAAGCAGCGCCGAAACGGACAGCCCCTCGCTGTCGACCAGCACGCCGTCGCAGTCGAAAATGACCAGGTCAGGCGTCATTGCAGGGCCCTCATCGGCAGAGACATGCATTGAGCCGATCTTAGAGATTGCCGGCGAGGTAGCGCGTCAGCGTCGTACGTGCGCCATCGGCCCAGAGCGCCTCGAGCGCCTTGGAAAAGCCTTCGACGAACGGCGCCGAGCGGCCGACCTCGCCATAGATGTCCTCCATGGCCAGCCAGGCGGCAGGCGCATCCTTCGCCGCCCTGGCGGTCGTCTGCAGCCGGTCCCAGCTTGGATCGTTGGGTTCGATGACGGCGCCGCTATCGGTCGTGCCGAAGCAATAACGGCACCAGAGCGCCGATTCTAGCGCCAGGCCGGCGACGCTCTTGCCGGCCCTCAGCCGGTCGGCGATGGTCGGGATGATGAATTTCGGCTGCCGGTTGGAGCCGTCGAGGCAAAGCCTGCGGATGGTGTCGCCGATCTTCGGATTGGAGAAGCGGTGCTCGATGAGCTGATAATAATCCTCCAGCACGGTGTCCGGCACCGGCGGCACCGTCGGGATGATCTCGTCGTGCTCCAGCCTGTCGAGAAAACCGCGCACCAGCGGCTCCTGCATCGCCTCGTGGACGAAATGGATATCCATCAGCCCGGCCGGATAGGCGATGGTCGCATGGCCGCCATTGAGGATGCGGATCTTCATCAGCTCATAGGGCGCGACATCGCTGACGAACTGCACGCCGACCTTTTCCAGCGGCGGGCGGCCGTCGGTGAAACGATCCTCAAGCACCCACTGCTTGAACGGCTCGCAGAACACCGGCCAGTTGTCGTCGAGGCCGAACTCGCTCGACAGGATTTCGCGCTCGCGGTCGGTGGTGGCCGGCGTGATGCGGTCGACCATGCCGTTGGGAAAGGCGACGTTCGCGCTCACCCAGTTCGCCAGTTTTTCATCGATCAGCCGCGCGAGGCCGATGACGCCATCGGCGGTGACATGGCCGTTGTGGGGGATGTTGTCGCAGGACATGATCGTGAACGGCACAACGCCTTCGTCGCGGCGGCGCATCAGCCCGGCAAGAATGATGCCGAAGACGGTCTTCGGTGTTGCTCCCGGCTGCGCATCGGCGACGATGTCGGGATGGGTCGGGTTGAACACGCCAGATGCCGGGTCGATGAAGTAGCCGCCCTCGGTGATGGTCAGCGAAACGATCCTTATCGCCGGATCGGCAAGCCGTTCTATGATCGCGGCTGCGTCGCCCGGCATCAGAAAGTCGATCATGGCGCCGGTGACGCGGGCGCTCATGTGGCCAGAATCCTGCTCGACCACGGTGGTCAGCCAGTCCTGCTCCTGCAACTTGCCGCGGCCGACCTTCTCGCCGTCGAAGACGCCGGCGCCGACCAGTGCCCAGTCGTGGCCGACGCCCGCATTGAACAGGTCGTCGAGATAGACGGCCTGGTGCGAGCGGTGGAAATTGCCGACGCCGAAATGGACGATGCCGGCCCTGAGCGCGGCGCGATCGTATTTCGGGCCGGCGACCTCAGGCGGAAGCTTGGCGAGGGTGGAAGAAGAGAGTTTCACGGTCATCTCGATTTATCCTTTGGCGGGACGGCTCTTCCCCCCGCGGAGGAGACGGGAGAAGAGCGCCTTCGCCCCCTCAACTCATCCACTGGCCGCCATCGACATTGTAGGTCTGGGCGACGATGTATTCGGCGTCATCGCTGGCCAGAAACACCGCCATGCCGGTGAGGTCTTGCGCCGTGCCCATGCGGCCATAGGGCACGGCCTCGCCGACCAGCCTCTTCTTCTCGCCCTTCGGCCGGTTTTCGTATTTGGCGAACAGGGCATCGACATGGTCCCAGTGCTCGCCGTCGACGACGCCGGGCGCGATGGCGTTGACGTTGATGCGGTGCTTGATCAGGTCGAGCCCGGCCGACTGGGTGAGCGAGATAACGGCTGCTTTGCTGGCGCAATAGACGGCGACCAGCGCCTCGCCGCGGCGGCCGGCCTGGCTCGCCATGTTGATGATCTTGCCGCCTCGGCCAGCCGCGATCATCGAGCGGGCGGCTGCCTGCAGCATGAACAGCGTGCCGGCGACGTTGACGGAGAACAGCCTGTCGTAGCTCGCCTTCGATATCTCGACGATCGGCGCCAGGTCGAACAAAGCGGCGTTGTTGATCAGAATGTCCAGTCCGCCGGCCCTTGTCTCGACCGCTTTGACCGCCGCCTCGATCGAAGCGAGATCGGTGACGTCCAGTTTCACGGCATAAGCGTTGCCGCCGATCTCCGAAGCTGTCTTTTCGGCGGCTTCGAGATTGATGTCGCCGATGGCGACCGTGGCGCCCTCGCGGACATAGGCTTCGGCGAACGCCCTGCCGATGCCGCGCGCCGATCCGGTGATCAGCGCCGATTTACCCTCGAGCCTCATTGCATCATCGCCTTTCCGTCGGCGCCGAAGCGGTGCAGCTTGGTCTGGTCCGGCGTCAGATAGATCGTGTCGCCGTGATGGGCAGCCAGTTCGCCGTCGGCGCGCACCGTCAACGGCCCGACACCGTCGGCTTGAACGTGCAGGAACGTGTCGGAGCCGAGATGCTCGGCGACGCCGACTGTGGCTTTCCATTCGCCTGAAGTCTTCGAGATGTTCATATGTTCGGGACGGATGCCGACGGTCTTGGCCCCATGTTTGGCCGCCGGCGCGCCTTCGATCAGGTTCATCCTGGGCGAACCGATGAAGCCGGCTACGAACAGGTTCTTCGGCGTCTTGTAGAGCTCCATCGGCGAGCCGACCTGCTCGATGTTGCCGGCGTTGAGCACGACGATCTTGTCGGCCATGGTCATCGCCTCGACCTGGTCGTGGGTGACGTAGATCATCGTCGTCTTGAGCTGATGATGCAGCTCGCTGATCTCCAGCCGCATGGTGCCGCGCAGTGCTGCATCGAGGTTGGACAAGGGTTCGTCGAACAGGAAAGCCGATGGCTGGCGCACGATGGCGCGGCCAATGGCGACGCGCTGGCGCTGACCGCCGGAGAGCTGGCCGGGACGGCGATCGAGATAGTTGGTGAGGTTCAGGATGCGCGCCGCGTCCTTGACCTTCCGATCGATGGTCGCCTGGTCCTCGCCCGCCATCTTCAGCGGGAAGGCGATGTTCTTGGCCACAGTCATATGCGGGTAGAGCGCATAGGACTGGAACACCATGGCCAGCTTGCGCTTGGCCGGCGCCTCGCCGGTGACGTCGCGGCCGTCGATGTTGATGGTGCCGGCGGTGGTGTCCTCCAGTCCGGCGATCAGCCGCAGCAGCGTGGACTTGCCGCAGCCCGACGGGCCGACGAAGACGACGAACTCGCCGTTCTCGATCACCAGGTCGATGCCCGGAATGATGACCGTCGACCCGAACGACTTGGAGACGTGCTTGAGCGTGATGTTTCCCATGGTTTCCTCCCCGAGGGGTTATTGTCCGTCGTTCATCGCTTGCGGCGGTGTTACTTCACGGCGCCAAAAGTCAGGCCGCGCACCAGCTGCTTCTGGCTGAACCAGCCCATGATCAGGATCGGCGCGATAGCCAGTGTCGAGGCCGCCGACAGCTTGGCCCAGAACAACCCTTGCGGGCTGGAAAAGGAACTGATGAAGGCGGTGAGCGGCGCGGCCTCGGTGGTGGTCAGCCGGATCGTCCAGAACGCCTCGTTCCATGCCAGGATGATGTTGAGCAGCATTGTCGAGGCGATGCCCGGCACCGCCATCGGCGTCAGCACATAGACGATCTCGTTCCACAGCGATGCCCCATCCATGCGCGCCGCTTCCAGGATCTCCCCGGGGATCTCGCGAAAATAGGTGTAGAGCATCCACACCACGATCGGCAGGTTGATCAGCATCAGCATGATCGTCAGGCCGATGCGGCTGTCGAGCAATCCGGTATCGCGGAAGATCAGGTAGATCGGGAACAGCACGGCGACCGCCGGCATCATCTTGGTCGAAAGCATCCACATCAGGATGTCCTTGGTCCACTTGCCCGGCGAGAACGCCATCGACCAGGCCGCCGGTATGGCGACGAGCAAGGCCAGGATGGTCGAGCCGACCGACAGGAACACCGAGTTGAGGAAGAACTTGAAGTAGCCGCTCTGCGCCTCGACCGCGGTGTAGCTTTCCGTGGTTCCCGACGGAAACAGGTTGAAGCCCTGGATGGCCTCCTGCTCCGACTTGAACGAGGTGATGATCGTATAAAGGATCGGAAAGAAGATCAGCAGGGCGACGATCCAGGCGGCCGCGGTCGCTATCGTCTTGTGCTGGGTGGTGACTGCACGTGCCATGGTCAGGTCCTCCCGTATCGGCGATGTTGGCGGCAGGGTCGACCCCCAGTCCGGTTTGCTGCGCAAACCGCCTCTCCCCCGATCGACGGGGTAGAGGAAAGGCGCGGCTTGGACGCAGGCGTTTCCTCTCCCCTGGGCATGGGGAGAGGTGTCCCGCGCAGCGGGACGGAGTGGTTCAGCGCACGTGCCATCGTTTCCTCCCTTATTTGTCGAGGTTCCTGCCGACCGCGCGCATGGCGAAGAAGGCGACGATGTTGGCTAATATGACGGCGATGATGCCGCCGGCGGATGCCTGGCCGATTTTGAACTCCAGCAATGCCTTTTGGTAGACAAGGAAGGGCAGGTTGGTGGAGGCGTAGCCCGGGCCGCCATTGGTGGTGACGAGGATCTCGGCATAGACCGACAGAAGGAAGATCGTCTGGATCAGGAGGACCACGGTGATGGCACGCGACATATGCGGCAGCGTCAGATGGATGAAGCGGCTGACGAAACCGGCGCCGTCCATCTCGGCGGCTTCCTTCTGCTCGCCGTCGAGCGATTGCAGGGACGTCAACAGGATCAGCGTCGCAAACGGCAGCCATTGCCAGGCGACGATGATGATGATCGCCAGCATCGGATATTGGCCAAACCAGTCGATCGGCTGTCCGCCGAAGAAGCGCGCAATGTCGGCAAAGACGCCGTATTGCGGATGCATGATCATGTTCTTCCAGACCAGCGCGGCGACCGGTGGCATGACGAAGAACGGCGAGATGACGAGGATGCGGACGATGCCCTGTCCCCACATCGGCTGATCGATCAGCAGCGCCAGCAGGATACCGCCGATCACCGTAATCAGAAGTACGCTGCCAACCAGGATAAGCGTGTTGAGGATCGACTGCAGGAATGCCGGGTTGGAATAGAATAGGGCGTAGTTCGAGAAGCCGACAAAGCCGTCGCGGATCGGGTTGAGCGGATTGTACTGCTGGAACGAGAACCACAGGGTGAATGCCAGCGGAACGATCATCCAGACGAACAGCAGCACCACGGATGGCGCCATCATGAAGCGGGCAAGCGAACGGGTCTGTTGAGTAGCCATGACGGTCACCCTTCAACGGTCAGCCAGATTTTTCAGTTTTGTGAAGGTGGCCGCCCGAACTGGGATTCGGGCGGCCCCTGTTGCCGGCCATGATCGGCAACCGGCATTCGGCACCGGGAGGAGCCTACTGGATATAACCGCCTTCGGTCATCGTTGCGGTGGCAGCGTCCTGGGCCTGCTTCAGAGCGTCGTCGACGCTGGTCTGGCCGGCGAGTGCCGCCGAGAACAGCTGGCCGACGGTGGTGCCAAGGCCCTGGAACTCAGGAATGGCGACGAACTGAACGCCGACATAGGGCACCGGCTTGACGGTCGGATGCGTCGGATCGGCCGCGTTGATCGAGTCCAGCGTCATCTTGGCGAACGGGGCCGCCTTCTGGTATTCGGGGTTGGCGTAGAGCGAGGTGCGCGTTCCCGGCGGAACATTGGCCCAGCCTTCCTTCGATGCGACGAGCTCGAGATAGTCCTTGCTGGTTGCCCAGGCTACGAACTTCTGAGCGGCGTCGGCCTTTTGCGTGCCGGCGGGAATGGCCAGCGACCAGGCCCACAGCCAGTTGCCGCGCTTGCCCAGGCCATTGTCGGGCGCCAGCGCATAGCCGACCTTGTCGGCGACCGTGGAGCTCTTCGGGTCTGAGACGAAGGAGGCAGCGACGGTGGCGTCGATCCACATGCCGCACTTGCCCTGCTGGAACAGCGCCAGGTTTTCGTTGAAGCCGTTCGAAGATGCGCCCTCCGGGCCATTGGCCTTCATCAGGTCGACATAGAACTGCAGCGTGTTCTTCCACTCGGGCTGGTCGAACTGCGGCTTCCAGTTCTCATCGAACCAGCGTGCGCCGAAAGAGTTCGACATGGCGGTCAGGAAGGCCATGTTCTCGCCCCAGCCGGCCTTGCCGCGCAGGCAGACGCCGTTCACGCCATTGGCGCGATCGGTCATCTTCTCGGCGGCCTGCTTGACGAAGTCCCAGGTCGGCGCGTCGGGCATGGTCAGCCCGGCCTTCTCCATCAGGTCCTTGCGGTACATGACGAACGAGCTTTCGCCATAGAACGGTGCTGCATAAAGCTTGCCGTCGACCGTCAGGCCGTTGGCGATGGCCGGGATGATGTCCTTGACGTCATAGTCGTCGCCGAGCTTGTCGAGCGGCAGCAGCCAGCTCTGCTTGGCCCAGATCGGAACCTCGTAAGTGCCGATGGTCATCACGTCGTACTGGCCGCCCTTGGTTGCGATGTCGGTGGTGACGCGCTCGCGCAGCACGTTCTCCTCGAGCGTGACCCACTGCAGCTGGATATCGGGATTTTTTGCGGTGAAATCGTCGGTCAGCGTCTGCATGCGGACCATATCGCCATTGTTGACGGTGGCGATGGTGATGGATTCGGCATGCGCGGCGAACGCGAGGGTGCTGGCCGACAACAGACCCAAGGTGAGCGTGCGAAGTTTCATCAAATTCCTCCCATAGACCAAGCTGAGCATTTGCTTTGGCTGTGAGCAATTACTCACCTTGCGTGATTTATGTCAAGCCGGATTCGTTGCTGCAGTGCAGCACGTCAGCCGCGCGGATCTTGCTCCGGAGGATTTGGGCGCGCGAAAATGCCGGATATCGGCGCCCCGCCTGATCGGATGGATTATCAACTATTGGCCGGCAATTTCAGCCAGGAGCCATTTGCGAAAAGCGCGGATCTTCGGCATGTCGCGCGCCCGGCGGATAGCGATCCTTATGCTGGCGCGAATAGCCTTGCCGGGCTGATCAGCTGGCCGCCAGCAAGGCGGCAGCGGTGCGCTCGTCGGTGATGAGGCCGTTGACCAGCCGCCGATTGACAGCCGCAAGGATGCCCGGCAGTTTTCGCTCGCCCATGGCGAGTGCGATCACCAGCGACTTTTCACGCGACGGCAACGGTGCCGAAGACACCCTGTCATTGGTGATGCCCTCGATCATCCGGCCTTCGCGATCGAACACCCAGCCGACGATCTCGGCGACGCCGCCGGCCTTTTGCAGCGCTTTCAACTCGCTCTCCGAAATGAAGCCGTCCTCGTAGAGCGGCGCCTTGGGGCCGAGATCGCCGATGCCGACGAAGGTGACGTCGGCCTCCGCGGCAAGCGCCAGCGTCGGCTGGATCATCGGCTGGCTGAGCAGCATCTCGCGCTCCTGCGGCGAGGAGGCGATGACCGGCAGCGGCATCGGAAACGAGCGTGCCTTGACCCTGTCGGCCATGGTGAAGATGACGTTGTAGAAGGCGGCCGAGCCGTCGGGCGAGATGTTGCCGGTCAGCGACACCACCTTGTGCTGCGGGCATTCCATCGGCGGCAGCTGCTCGATCGCCGCCTTCAGCGTGCGGCCGGTGCCGATCGCCATGACCATCGGCGTCGGCGAGCGCAGCCGCCGCTCGATCTCGGCGGCCGCCGCCACGGCGACGCCGATGGTCGAGGAGGAAGCGGGATCGCTCGGCACCACCTCGACCAGATCGAGGGCGAAGCGCGATTTCAGCCGGGCCGCGAGGTCGAGGCAATTGGCGATTGGGTGGTCGACCCGCACCTTGATCAGCCCTTCCGACACCGCCAGCGACACCAGCCGCTGCGCCGTCTGCCGCGAGATGCCGAGCGTCGAGGCGATCTGGTCCTGGGTGTTGCCGGCGACATAATAGAGCCAGCCGGCGCGCGCCGCGTCGTCCAGCCTGTTGCTGCCGCTGTCCTGCCGGGAATTCAACTTGCTGCCTCCCTGCCCCCAAGAACCAAGCGGGAGCGCTGTACTTTTAAGCTGGAATGCGCTTGTGCGCAATTGCCTGCCGCCAGAGCAATTGCTTAAGTAAGCTGCCGCGGACTTGGTGGTGTTTCGAGTGGATGCCGCAATGCAGGCAGGCGCGGCGGTTTATCTCCCGAGGCAAACCCTTTAAGGGATTCGGGCAAAGGAGCCTTGCATGATGCCGAAAGCGGTTTTCTGGGACATGGACGGCACGCTGGTCGACAGCGAACCGTTGCACGAGGCGGCGCTGATAGCGGCGCTGCACAGCGTCGGCATCGCGGCGCCAACCAACCTGCATGAGCGGGTGCTCGGCATCGCCGCCTGGCCGGTCTACGAGATGCTGCGCGACGAGTTCGGCCTCGACCTGCCGTTCGACGACTGGATCGTGCGCAAATACGACCACTATCTGCCGATGACCGAGACGCTGAAGCCGCGCCCCGGCGCCATCGAGATCTACAACGAACTGCGCGCGCTTGGCGTGGCGCAAGCGGTGGTGTCAAATTCCGACCGGCTGGTCGTCGACGCCAATCTGCGCATGGTCGGTCTTTTCTATCCCGGCATGAAGACGGTCAGCCGCAACGACGTGCGCGAAGGCAAGCCGCACGCCGAACCTTTTTTGCGCGCCGCATGGCTGGCCGGTGTCGATCCAGCCGATGCCGTGGCCGTCGAGGACAGCGTGACCGGCGCCACGGCAGGATTGGCGGCGGGATTGAGGACGATCTTCTGGCCGGAGGCGCCAATGGCAGGGCCGCCCGGCGCGACCGTCGTCAACAGCGCCGACGAATTGCGGGCTGAGCTGGGGCTTTAGGCATCAGTTCCGGTAAACCGGCTCCTGCTTGTCGAGGATCGCCTTCAGTTCGGACAGGTGCCGTTCGGCCTGGCCGGGATAATCTTCCTGCTCCGCTGCTGCCTTCTCGGCGATCTCGTCCGACAGGACCCGCAGCGGACGGCCGGTCCACAGCGCCTTGATGTAGGTCTCGGCGGCGCGTTCGAAATAGAACATACGGTTGAAGGTGTCGGCGACGCTATCGCCGATGACCAGCACGCCATGGTTGCCCATGACCATCACCTTGACCTTCGGATCGGTGAGCAGCTTGGAGCAGCGTTCGCCCTCCTCCTCGAAGGCGAGCCCGCCGTACTGGCCGTCGACGACGTGTCGGTTGAAGAAGATCGCCGAGTTCTGGTCGACCGGCGGCAGCGTCGAATCGGCGAGCGAAGCGAGCACCGTGGCGTGGGTCGAGTGCACATGCATGACGCAGCGCGCATGACGCACATTGCGATGGATGGCGCCATGCAGGCCCCATGCCGTCGGGTCGGGTGCATTCGGGCCGGACAGCGTATCGGGGTCGTTGGCGTCGATCAGCAGCAGGTCGCTCGCCTTGATGCGCGAGAAATGCACCTGGTTGGGATTCATCAGGAATTGCGAGCCGTCATCGTTGACGGCGAGCGAGAAATGATTGGCGACCGCCTCGTGCATGTTGAGCCGCGCCGTCCAGCGGAAGGCGCAAGCCAGATCGACGCGCTCCTCGTAGAAGGGCAGGTTGGTCAGCATTTCCTTCTGCAGCCGGGCGATGCTCATCGAAAACCTCCGTGAAAGAAGCGAGCATGCCGCGCGCAGCAGATGCGCGCAACCGGTTTCGTTTGGTGCAGGCGAGCGCTTTGCCTACGCCGCAGTGCTTCTGGCGGCGTCGATGCGCAACCCGCCATTCTCGACGATGAAATCGATCACCTCCTGCAGACCCTTGCCGCGCGACAGATCGGTGAAGCCGAACGGCCGCTTGCCGCGCATGCGGGCGGCATCGCTCTCCATGACGTAGAGATTGACGTTCACATAGGGAGCGAGATCGCTCTTGTTGATGACCAGGAAGTCGGACCGCGTGATCGCCGGTCCGCCCTTGCGCGGGATTTCCTCGCCCTGGCAGACCGAGATGACATAGAGCGTCAGATCGGCAAGGTCTGGGGAAAACGTGGCGGCAAGATTGTCGCCGCCGGATTCGATGAAGACGATGTCGAGATCGGGAAATTTCCTGGTCATCTCGGCGATCGCCTGCAGATTGATCGAGGCGTCTTCGCGGATGGCGGTGTGCGGGCAGCCGCCGGTCTCGACGCCGATGATGCGATCCTCGGGCAGCGCCTGAAGCCGGGCCAGCATCATGGCGTCTTCCCTGGTATAGATGTCGTTGGTGACGACGGCGATGGAGAACTCGTCGCGCAGCGCCTTGCAGAGCTTTTCAGTGAGCGTCGTCTTGCCGGAGCCGACGGGGCCGCCGATGCCGACGCGAAGAGGACCATTGGCTTGTGTCATCGAGGGAACTCCGTAATGGCCAGTACTGCAAAGCCGAGCCCGACAACGAGGCAGAGCGGCGAATAATAGCTGACATCAAGCCGCGCGAAAGGCTGTTCGGGCGCCAGACGGCGCCACCACGGCGTGAAGCCGGCAATGCCGCGCCCCAGGAAGACCAGCGCGATGAGCAGCGCTGTCGCGGCGAGCCCGGCCTTGGGAAAGGGCGTGGCAAACACGCCTTCCAGCGCCATTGGCCACAGCGTCGCCAGGCCGAGGCAGGCGGCAACGGCGAAGCTGGCGAAAGGCGCCGGCATTTCGTCGACGCCGCGGAAGCCAACCACCGCGCGGGCGCAGGAGGCAGCGTCCCTGCCCGGCCAGATGCCGCCAATGCCCCAATAGACATGCAGCGCGGTGATCAGCAGCAGGACCAGCGAGAGCGCTAAGGCGAGGACGATCATGAGCGGAACAGCCTGGAATATTGCGTCTCGTGCTTCATCGCCATGACATCCGAGACGAACGCGCAGCCGCCGAGATCATCCAGCGTCGAGCCGGCAGCACGAGCGGCGACGCCAAGCGCCAGCGGTTCGAAGCCGGCGAGCAGCGCGGTGGCGCCGGTCTGGCCGACGACGCCGAGCCGGATCGCGGCCTGTACGAGGTTGGAGAAGAAGGCCTGCAAGAAGGCCGACAGCGCGTCCTGCAGGGCAATGCCGTTGCCGCCGGCAGTTGCGCCGACTGCGACGCAATAGGCGCACTCGGCCGGCAGACGGTCCAGCACCTGACACGGCCAGGCCGATGCCGCCTTCAGGAAGGCGGCGCCCTGCAGCATGGTCTCGGCATGGCGCTCGCGCGAGCCGGCAAGGGCCTCGGCGAGGGCTGCGATTTCGGCGAGATCGCCGGCTTGCCTCGCACGCCGCCAGCTTTCGGCAAACAGCACGGCATCGTTCCAGCCCGAGCCGATCTCGACCAGCGTCTCCAGCCATGCGGCGAGGTCTTTGCTGTCGGCAACCAGCCCGGCATGCACGGCTTGTTCGAGGCCATGGCTGTAGGAAAAACCGCCGACCGGGAAGGCGGGCGACAGCCACGCCATCAGCCGCAACAAAGCGACGTTGGAAGGCTGGTCAGTCATGATCGTGCGAATGGTCATGGTCGTGCGCATGGCTGTGGGTATGCGATTCGCTATGGGTATGGGAATGCGGCTCGCTGTGCGCATGCGCCTCGGCATGGGCATGAGCGTGACTGTGCCCGGAATAGGCGCCGCGCAGCGGCTTGAACGGTTCGGAGACGTCGCTCACCGTGGCGCCCAACCCTTCCAGCATCGCCTTGATGACATGATCGCGCAGGATGAGGATGCGGTCAGCCTCGATGGCAGCAGCCAGGTGGCGGTTGCCGATATGCCAGGCAAGCTCGGCCAGGTGCACGGCGCTCTCGGCACGGATGTCGTAGAGCGGTTCTTCGGCCGCGACGATCTCGATGTGGCGGCCATCCTCCAGCACCAGCCGGTCGCCGTGGTTCAGGGCCACCGGTTCGGGCAGGTCGACCAGCACTCTATCGCTACGGACCGTTTCGATGGCGCGGCGACGCAAATGCCGCTCGTCATGGGCCAAAACGGCACGATCATACGGGGTGACAGTTCCGGCTTCGCCGGCGGTGAGCACCGAGACGGCACGCGGGAATTTGGTGAAATCGGTGCGGATGTCGAGCTTCATGTGAAACGGCCTCTCCCAACAAGTGTAGCCTATCGCGTCCGCCGCCCCAATGGTGCTCAAACGATCGTGTCGAAGAGCCGCAGGATGAACGATATCCGGTAGACAACTGCGGCGGCGACAAAGCCGATGTGAAAGCGACGATCGCTGACCTCTAGGATTGCCATCTGTAGCGATCCTTCGCGCCCCCTCTGTCCTGCCGGACATCTCCCCCACTTGGGGGGAGATCGGCCGTCACCACCGCCTTCGCCAATCGCCACTGTCGCAGGAGTGAGCGGAGCGCCAAAGCTGCCAATCTCCCCCCAAGTGGGGGAGATGTCCGGCAGGACAGAGGGGGGCGCTATCCCTCGGCATTTAAAAGGTTCTGCACCATGGCGCTCAGCTGCCAAGGCGATGGTCGGTATCAAAACAAAAAGTACCTCTGCGCCATCGGCAGCACGGTGGCCGGCTCGCAGGTCAAGAGTTCGCCGTCGGCGCGGACTTCGTAGGTTTCGGGGTCGACCTCGACATGCGGGGTGGCGTCGTTGAGCACCATCGAATGCTTGCCGATGCCGCCGCGGGTGTTGGCGACGGCGACCATCTGCTTGTCGACGCCGAGCCGGGCGCGCAGGCCGGCATCGAGCGCCGCCCGTGAGACAAAAGTCACCGACGAATTGGTCATCGCCTTGCCATAGGCGCCGAACATCGGCCGGTAGTGCATCGGCTGCGGCGTCGGGATCGAGGCGTTGGGATCGCCCATCGGGGCGGCGGCGATCATGCCGCCGATCAGCACCATGTCGGGCTTGACGCCGAAGAAGGCCGGGTTCCACAGCACCAGATCGGCGCGCTTGCCGACCGCCACCGAGCCGATCTCGTTCGACAGGCCATGCGCGATGGCCGGGTTGATCGTGTATTTGGCGATGTAGCGGCGGACGCGGAAATTGTCGTTGTCGCCGGTCTCCTGCGGCAGCGAACCGCGCTGGCGCTTCATCTTGTCGGCGGTCTGCCAGGTGCGGATCGCCACTTCGCCGACGCGGCCCATCGCCTGGCTGTCCGACGAGATGATCGAGAAGGCGCCGATGTCGTGCAAAATGTCTTCGGCGGCGATGGTTTCCTTGCGGATACGGCTTTCGGCAAAGGCGATGTCTTCGGGGATCGACGGCGACAGATGATGGCAGACCATCAGCATGTCGAGATGCTCGGCCAGCGTGTTGACGGTGTAGGGCCGGGTCGGATTGGTCGACGACGGGATGACGTTGGGCAGGCCGCAAACCTTAATGATGTCGGGCGCATGGCCGCCGCCGGCGCCTTCGGTGTGGAAGGCGTGGATGGTGCGGCCCTTGATCGCCGCCACCGTGTTCTCGACAAAGCCGGACTCGTTCAGCGTGTCGGTGTGGATCATCACCTGCACGTCATAGTTGTCGGCGACCGACAGGCAGCAGTCGATCGCCGCCGGCGTCGTGCCCCAGTCCTCGTGCAACTTAAGCGAGCAGGCGCCGCCCAGCACCATCTCTTCAAGCGCGGCCGGCAACGAGGCGTTGCCCTTGCCGGACAGGCCGATGTTCATTGGGAAGGCGTCGAAGGACTGGATCATGCGCGCCAGATGCCACGGCCCAGGCGTGCAGGTGGTCGCCAGCGTGCCATGCGCCGGTCCGGTGCCGCCGCCGAGCATGGTGGTGATGCCTGACATCAGCGCCTCCTCGATCTGCTGCGGGCAGATGAAGTGGATATGCGCGTCGAAGCCGCCGGCGGTGAGGATTTTGCCCTCGCCGGCGATGATTTCGGTGCCGGGACCGATGATGATGGTGACGCCGTCTTGCATGTCCGGATTGCCGGCCTTGCCGATCGCGGCGATGCGGCCATCCAGAAGGCCGATATCGGCCTTGAAGATGCCGCCCGAGGCATCGACGACCAGCGCATTGGTGATGACGGTGTCGACCGCGCCTTGGGCGCGGGACACCTGGCTCTGGCCCATGCCGTCGCGGATGACCTTGCCGCCGCCGAATTTTACCTCTTCGCCATGCAGGGTAAAATCCTTCTCGACCTCGATGAACAACTCGGTATCGGCAAGCCGTACCTTGTCGCCGACGGTCGGGCCGTACATCTGCGCATAGGCGGCGCGGGTGATTCTAGCCATCAGCAATTGCTCCCGAAATACGGCCCCAAATACAACCGGTCAAAGCCCGGCCCCACATTGTCGCCATCCTATGGTCACGCAATGACCTGCTGGGCGACACCTTCCGATCCCATTTAACGTTTGAGGTGGCGAGGTCACCCCAAAACGACCGTTTGCCAATCGATGGAAAGGAAGATTTATGCGCAAAACGATTTCTCTCGCAGCCGCCGCCACCCTGCTGCTGGCGACCGCTGCCAGCGCCCAGCAACAGCCTGCGCCGCAACCCGGCGAGCCGCCGGCTTCGCCCGCTCCCGCGGCGCCCGGCGCTCAGCCGGCTCAGCCGCAAGCGCCGGCGATTCAGACCGTCAACGTCGTCGACATCGAGGAACTGCCCAAGGAAACGCAGACCAAGGTCAACGAAGTGATCGCCAAGCGCGGCGAGGACGGGCTGCAGAAATTGCGCAGCTCGATCGACGCGACGCCACAGGTCAAATCCGCGCTCGAAGCCAAGGGGCTCACCTCGGCGCAAGTCATCGCCGCCAGCATGGACGCCAACGGCTCGCTGACCTTGATCACCAAGAAAGCCAGCTGACGATGCGCTGTGGCGGGCCGGCACAAGGCCGGCCTGCCGCATCAGGGAGGGAACCTTCGCAGGGCGGAATACGTTTCGACTTTTTGGCCTGAAACCGAGTCTCGAAAGAGGCTTTGAGAGCGAGCGATGGCGATCACCACCTTCCCTGACACGAGATGGCTGCATATGATGGCCGCAACTGCGTTTCTTGCGGCGAGCGTTCCCCAGGCCGAGCTGAATGCGCAGGGCCTTGAAGGCCCTGAGACCCAGAACAAGATCATCGGCTCGGAGGTCGGCCAGGAAGAGACCCACACGGCGGTCGAGGCCGGTAAAGTCACTACCGCGATCGAGCGGACGCGTGAAAACATCGGCGCGGTGCGCAAGACATCCAAGCTCGACAAGGTCGATATCGTGTTCCTTACCGACGCGGCGCGCACGGAAGGCGGGCTGCCGCCGGCGATCGAAAGCAAGGTCGAGCAGCATCAGGAGGATATTGCGGAACTGCGCGACGAGATCGAGGCGAACGCATTGCTGTTCAACGCCATCGACTCTCGGCGCGTGCAGACCGAAGACGTTCTCGCCGTCGAATTCGACGATCCCGGCAAGGTCGTCATCTACGCCGCGGCCAAGCCGCCCGACTGAGCCGAAACTGCTCGACGCTTCTGGTCGCACAACGCGCCCATGGGATCTCACAGCGCGCCCATGATTTTTTGCTGGAACCCGTAGACCTCGCGCTTGCCGCCGAGCGGCACCAAGGTGACGTCGCGCTCCTGGCCGGGCTCGAAGCGCATCGCGGTGCCGGCGGCAATGTCGAGGCGCATGCCGCGCGCTCTGTCGCGGTCGAATTTCAGCCCCTCATTGGTCTCGAAGAAATGATAGTGGCTGCCGACCTGGATCGGCCGGTCGCCGCTGTTGGCCACTTTCATGGTGATTGTCGGCCGGCCCTTGTTGAGTTCGATCTCGCCGCCTGCCGTGATGATTTCGCCGGGGATCATCGCCAGCCTCACAGGACGCCGAAGACGAGGCCGGCGGCGACAAGCAGGATCGCCGAGAGGGACGTGCGTTTGATCGGGACCATCGATATGCCTTTTCGCTGTCAGGATCGTGCCGTCACGCGGCGTTGCGGGCCGGGCCGCAGCCTTCGGCCTTGAGGACGCGCTTTGTCGAGGCGGGATATTTGTTCAGCATCGCTGCCGGCCGGATCGGGCGCGCTGAAAAATTGCCGCCGCAATTCGGGCAGATGCCGCCCAGCACACGGTCCACGCACTCGGCGCAGAAGGTGCACTCGAAGGTGCAGATCAGCGCATCCGTCGCCTCGGGCGGCAGGTCCTTGTCGCAGCATTCGCAGTTGGGGCGCAGCTCAAGCATTTTTCTCTCCTATCGTCCCTCACCTTATTGGCTCGTGCACGGTCACCAGCTTGGTGCCGTCGGGAAACGTCGCCTCGACCTGGACGTCGTGGATCATCTCGGCGATGCCCTCCATCACCTGCGCGCGGGTGACGACGTGGGCGCCGGCCTCCATCAGCTCGGCGACCTGGCGGCCGTCGCGGGCACCCTCGACGACGAAGTCGGTGATCAGCGCGATCGCCTCCGGGTGATTGAGCTTGACGCCGCGTTCGAGCCGCTTGCGCGCCACCATCGCTGCCATCGCGATGAGCAGCTTGTCCTTTTCCCTTGGCGTCAGGTTCATGCGTTTTCCCAGGATGGCGTAGACAGGAGCGGTGTAATCGGAATCAGAGTGACCATAATTTGGGCAGACCCGCCCGTCCGTTGAGCAATTCGACGAGCGGAACCAGCCGCTTGCGCAGCTGGTAACCGTCCTCGGCAAACAGCCTCGCAAGAAGCTTGCCAGATTTCTTCACGCTCCAGACGCTGGCGTCGCCCTGGCCACCGATGATGTCCCGGGCCGGATCGAGCAAAGCCTCGACCCGCGGCGAGATCATCAGCATCGTCGCCATGGCGATGGCGCCGCCGGCCACGGCGGAACGGCCAAGAATGGTCGCAATGTCCGGCCCGATGCGGAAATCCTCGGCATGAACGAGCGCTCCGTGCTGACTGACGCGCCAGCGGTCGTGGAAGCTGCCGTGCGCCGCACATTCGCCCATGGCGAGGCGGCCGAAGACGGTCGCCTCGAGCACCAGCGCCTCGGCGCCGGCGGCAAGCTCCAGCTCGAGCCTGCGGGCGAAGGCCGATCGATCGAAGACGATGGTTTCCTGCGGCAGCCAGGCGATGCGGCCGCCAGCGCCGACGGTCAGCTTCACCCGCACCTCGGCGCGATCGGCTGCGGCGCGGTAGATTTTCTCGCAGGCCTGGGTGGTTATGCTGGCGCAGGCGCCGGGGCCGACATCGACCTCCCAGCCGAGGCGGTCGCCGCCGGTCAGCCCGCCGGCGGTGTTGATCAGCACGGCCTCGAGCGGATCGGCCGACACGGCCGGCATGCGGATCTTGGCGGACCCATCCTGATAAAGCCGCCGAAGCCGCGTGCGGCCGCCATTCCTTTCACAGGCAAGCCGCGCCGTTCCGGCGACGCGCTGGGCCGGCGCCACAAAGGTCAGGTCATGTCCGATCATATCCACGGCGCCAACTTAAGCACACTCATATGATTTGAATCCGAAATTCGCATCACTTTGGAGCAGCGTAATGAACGAATTTCGGATTCAAAGCCATATGAGCAACTTGTAGGATTCTGGTGTGGTCTGGATTTGAGGTTCCTAACCAGTGGTGCGATCAATTCGTAGGAACCTCAAATCCAGACCACACCGGCGGCTTTGTCGACATATAGCTTGTTGCTTGACAACGTTTCGGTTTCTATAGAGGAGCCGTCTTGGTACGGTCACACAGCGCCTGGAGGGGAAAAAGGCGACGGTGACGATCTGAACCTGGGAAAAAACAGGCGCCGATCAGTTGGCGCCGGGAACGACAAGGGTTGGGGAAGGAACCGAATGGCTGACCAGCTGGCAACGGACATCATCGCGAAGATCAAGGCTCATGCCGAGCCGGGTGGCGAAGAAATCACCACCAGCACCGAACTGACCTCGCTTGGCATCCATTCGCTGGAACTGACGGAGATCATCTTCGACCTCGAGGAACAGTATGGCATCGAGATCGAAATGAACACGGTCGATGCCTGGAGCAATTTGAAGAACGTCGGCGACATGGTCGAGGCGGTTCGCGCGCTGATCGCGAAAAAAGCCTGACTGAATGCACAAGCGCGTCGTCATTACCGGCATCGGCGGCATCTGCGGGCTCGGCACCAATGTGCCGGCGATCTGGGACGAGATGCGCGCCGGCCGCTCGGCCATCGGCCCGATCGTCAATTCGGAGCTGCATGACCTGAAAATCAGGGTCGGCTGCGAAATCAGAACGCTTCCCGAGCACGGCATCGATCGCAAGCAGGTCGTCTCGATGGATCGCTTCAGCCTGTTGGCGACGATCGCCGCGCGGGAGGCCGCGCAGCAGGCCGGGCTAACTTCGCACGCGGCCAACACCTACCGGATGGGCGCCGTCGTCGGCGTCGGCGTCTGCGGCTGGGAGGCGATCGAAGAGAGCTATCGCGCCATCCTGCTCGAAGGCAGGAACCGCACCGGCATCTTCACCGTGCCGAAAGTGATGCCGGGCGCTGCGGCCGGCCATGTCAGCATGAATCTCGGCCTGCGCGGACCGGTCTTCGGCGTCACCTCGGCCTGCTCCTCGTCCAACCACGCCATTGCCTCGGCGGTAGACCAGATCAGGCTCGGCCGCGCCGACGTCATGCTCGCCGGCGGCACCGATGCGCCGCTGGTCTGGGGCATCCTGAAGGGCTGGGAGGCGCTGCGGGTGCTGGCGCCCGACACCTGCCGGCCGTTTTCGGCCGATCGCCAGGGCCTGGTGCTCGGCGAAGGCGCCGGCATGGTCGTGCTGGAAACCTACGAGCATGCCATGGCGCGCGGCGCCACTATACTCGCCGAAATCGCCGGCGCCGGCCTTTCCGGCGATGCCTCCGACATCGTCGCGCCGACCATCGAAGGGCCGGAGGCGGCGATGCGCTTCTGCCTCGTCGATGCCAGGCTCAACCCGGAAGACATCGACTACATCAATGCGCATGGCACCGGCACCAAGGCCAACGACCAGATCGAGACGGCGGCGATCAAGCGGGTCTTCGGCGATCATGCCCAAAGGCTTTCGATCTCCTCGACCAAGTCGATGCATGCCCACTGCCTCGGCGCATCGGGCGCGCTCGAGCTGATCGCCTGCGTGATGGCGATCCGCGAAGGCATCGTGTCGCCCACCGCCAATTTTCGCGAAACCGACGCCGATTGCGATCTCGACATCACGCCCAACGTGGCGCGCGAGCGCAAGGTGCGCGCGGCGATCAGCAACGGCTTCGCCTTCGGCGGCACCAATGCGGTGCTGGCGTTCAAGGCGGTCTGACCGCATCCGGTTCATCCAGATACGGCGAGACTTCTCGCCATGCGCCACGACTGCCCGCTACCGCGCGAAAAAAATCCCCGCCCAGGAGTTTCGATGACCGACCTGTCCGCCTTTCCGATCGCCACGCGCTGGCCGGCCAGCCATCCCGACCGCCTCCAGCTCTATTCGTACCCGACGCCGAACGGGGTAAAAGTGTCGATCGCGCTGGAGGAACTCGGCCTGCCTTACGAGGCCCATGCGGTGCACATCGGCAAGGACGAGAACTCGACGCCGGAATTCCTGTCGCTGAACCCGAACGGCAAGATCCCGGCGATGATCGATCCGGACGGCCCGGGCGGCAAGCCGATCGGGCTGTTCGAATCCGGCGCCATCCTGCTCTACCTCACCGACAAGACCGGCCGTCTGATCCCGGCCGACCCGGCGCGGCGTTACGAAACCATCCAGTGGGTGTTCTTCCAGATGGCCTCGATCGGGCCGATCTTCGGGCAGGTCGGTTTTTTCCACAAATTCGCCGGACGCGAGATCGCCGACAAGCGGCCGCTGGCGCGCTATCGCGACGAATCGCGGCGGCTGATCGGTGTGCTCGAGACGAGGCTGAAGGGCCGCAGCTGGATCATGGACGACGATTACACCATCGCCGATATCTCGATGCTGGGCTGGGTGCGCAATCTGATCGGTTTTTACGAGGCAAGGGAACTTGTCGGCTTCGACGATTTTTCCCATGTCGCGGCATGGCTGGAGCGCGGCCTCGCCCGACCGGCGGTGCAAAGGGGTCTAGCTATCCCCGCCCGGGGCTAGCTCAACCGCAGGCGCCGAGAAGAGGCTGGGCTACTTTGTCTTGGCTTTGGATTTTGAGCCGCCCTTGCCCATGACGGAAGCGGCAAGGGATGCAGCGCTCTTGGCGGTGGCGACAACCGCGCCGGCCGCGACATTGGCCGTCGTTTTGACGGTGCGCATTGCGCTGCCTGCCATCGAGCCGCCGCTTGTCGACTTCCTCGACCTGGCCGGTTTTGCTGTGGCCTTGGCTGCCGTCGGCGTCACTTTCTTCGGTGCTGCCTTGCCAAAACTGGGTTTTGCATCCTTGGAACGGGCGGCGACGGCCGGGCCAGCGCCGGTCTTCGATTCGGTTGCCTTGGATTCAGTTGCCTTTGATCCAGCTGCCCTGGATCGCGTTGCCCTGCCCTTGCCGGACGCAGGCTTTCTTGCCTTGGTTGCCATCGGAGTAGCCATGGGACAGTTTTCCTCATGTCAGCATCATTGCCGTATCTGACATAACGGCCGGAAACTCCTAAGGTTCCCGGCGCGGGCCGTGCCTGCGAATCAGGCCTGAGCGCCGAGCACCAGGTCGGCGGGGCGGCGGCGGGCAAGCACGCGGTCGATGTTGGGCATGTCGTTGGAGGCGATCCAGGCGCGGGCGTCGTCGTCGGAGCGGCCATGCTCATGCCATCGCTCGAGCAGCCGGCGCTCGAGCTCGGCGCGCGGCACATCGACGAAGATCGAGAAATCGAACAGCGGCGCCAGTCGCGACCAGGGTTCCTCGTCAAGCAAGAGATAATTGCCTTCGACCAGGATGAATTTGGTGTCGGCAGCGATGATCGAAGCAGCGGCGCGAGACAGCTCCATGCTGCGGTCGAACACCGGAATGGCGATGTCGGGCTCGACGGCGCGGATGCGCTTCAGCAAGGTTTCGAAGCCGGCAAAGTCAAAGGTTTCCGGAGCGCCTTTTCGCGCGCGCAGGCCGCGCCGCTCGAGCACGGTATCGTCGTAATGGAAGCCATCCATAGGCACGATTTCGGCCGTGCCTTCCGGCAGCAGCTCATGCAGGCGGGCAGACAGCGTCGACTTGCCGGCGCCCGGAGGACCGGCGATGGCAACGACAAAGCGCCGCGCCTTGCCGGCGCGCTTGAAGATGGTGGCGGCGAGGTGGGCAATCTCGGACATCGGAGCTTTTCTGGCCTAAGTGTTTTGGATCGCATCTTGGCGATAGTTCGCGGGAATTTCAAACGCGGGATTGAAGATCGCCCATTGTCGAGGTCGCCGCCGCCTTTCCCTTCTCCCCTTGTGGGAGAAGGTGGATTGGCGCGCAGCGCCAAGACGGTTGAGGGGTGTTGGAAGGATCGCCGTCGGTGGCAAGCTGGAGCACCCCTCATCCGACCGAGCTTCGCTCGGCCACCTTCTCCCACAAGGGGAGAAGGGGAAGCAGCACGTGGCCGCTCGCCCCAGTTAACCAGAAACCGATCGACCAATCCGCAGAAAATCGCCGTCGAAAGCAACATCCCGCGTCGAACCGTCAGCCGCCGCAATCCGCATATGCCGCTGCTCGGTTGTGATGTCGCGCGGCGGCTCGCCGGCTTCTTGACTGAGGGGCAGGGCGCCGATGACGTGGCGGAACGAGACGGTGCCGCCAAGGGCAAAAGCGGTCGCCACCCCTTCTCGCTTCAGCCAGTTGTCGCCCAGCGACGCGGCATGGCCGAGCGCGGTGCGGCCGTCCTCGATGCCGAGCACGCCGCGATGGCGGCCGCTCCACGGCGCGTAGTCGCGCCCGCCATTGCTGACCCAAAACATGGTGACCGGCAGCTCGGCCGGGTTTTTTAGCACCAGAACGAGATCGGCTTCCGCCTTTCGCGCCAGCGCGGTCCAGCCCGGCCCGCCATGGTCGGCCTCGACCAGCGTGACAAAGTCCTCGCGCTCGAGGTCGATGCGATAGTCGGTCAGGTCGAGCGTGCCGCCATCGGCGGCGGGAAAACGCGTCAGGTCGGTGGAACGCCCGGGATAGGCGAAGCGAAACCGCCCGCGGGCCGGATCGGGCTCGAGCGGGTCGTCCGGCGTCGCCGCAAATCGCTTCGGCGAAAAAGCCAGCCTGCCGCCGTCCGTCATCACCGTCATCGGATGATGGGCGACGGAAATGCCGCCGGAACCGCCGGAAAAGACATGCTCCTGGTAGAGAAAGGCATGGTCGTCGCGCAGGATCAGGATCTTGTCGACCGTCGCGCCCAAAACCTTGTGCTGCAGCCTGAAAACGGCCCGCCAGCCCTCGGCAGTCGCCGCGGAGGCGACGACATCCCAGCGGCTGTTGGCCGGCCAGCCGTGCAAGGGCGCTTCCTCGACATCGCTGCGCGAAAACGGCGCGCATAAAAAATCGCCGGACAGGCGAACGGTGCCCTCGGGCAGGTCTGGCGGCAGCGTCTCGCGCGGCGCGTCGATCCACGGCGCGCGATGCAGCGGTTTTAGCCGGCGCCCGTCGATATCGACCGTCATGTCGGCGAGATGGCCGACGGTGAGATCGACCGTTACCGAAATGCCCTTTGCCCTGATCGTGAGCGTATCCATGGCGCACCTGCTGATTCTGCCGGCGCCAGCAAACCCGCTCGACGCCGGCTGCGCAAGCTGGGTGATGGGCATTTCACATCGGAGACGCCGGAGCACGCTGTGGGAGCGATCATTGCCGGCTGGCGGCGCTGCCCCTCATCGCCCTGCGGATGCCGGTTGCAGGACTTGGGTTCCTCGCCCCACGAAGTGGGGAGAGGAACCTAGGTCTTGCGAGGATGCCGGCAGGCAGGTGAGGGGCGGCCCCAACGCCCGGTGAATTCAAACTTGTGGCGATCGCATGCGACATCGGTTAACCAAATGGACGGCACCATTGGGTTAGGCTAGTTTCCCACTCGTTTCAGCAACAGCTTACCTTCAGAATGTCCAGACCGCGCCTCTTTCCGCTCATCCAGAAATTTGTCGCGGCGTTTGCGCTGCTGGTGCTCGTCGCCGGCTGCACGACGACGCCGACGGAGACCATGCTGGCGGTGCCAGCGCCGGCGCAGAAATATGCGGCTATGGTCATCGATGGCAGCGGCAGGACGCTGTTCGAGGCCAACTCGACGGCGCCGCGCTATCCGGCGTCGCTGACCAAGATGATGACGCTCTACCTGCTGTTCGAGGCGCTGGAGCAGGGCCGCATCAGCAAGACGACGCCGATCCCGGTTTCCGCCAACGCTGCCAGGCAGCCGCCGACCAAGCTGCGCTTCATGCGCGGCGAGACGATCGACGTCGATTCGGCGATCCGGGCGATTACCGTCAAATCGGCCAATGACGTGGCGGTCGCCGTCGCCGAATATCTCGGCGGCAGCGAACAGACGTTTGCCGCAATGATGACCGCCAAAGCGCGCCAGATCGGCATGCGCAGCACTGTCTTCCGCAACGCTTCGGGCCTGCCGGACGCCGGCCAGCTGACGACGGCGCGTGACATGGCGGTGCTCGGCACGGCGCTGCGCGCCCGCTTCCCGCAGCATTTCCACTATTTCTCGGAAAGCGATTTTATGTTCCGCGGCAGGCTGGTGCGCGGCCACAACGACATGCTCGGCCGCGTCCGCGGCGTCAACGGCATCAAGACAGGCTATATCAGAGCCTCAGGCTTCAACATCGTCACCTCCTACGACGCCGACGGCCGCCGGCTCATCCTGGTGGTGATGGGCGCCGACAGCGCGCGGCAGCGCAACGACCACGTCGAAGCACTGATCCAGCGCAACCTGTCGCCGGCGTCGAACACGACGACGAGGTTGCTGTACGCCGGTGAGCAGTGACGGGGGCGGCGGGGGGCGGGGGGCGAGCTCTTGATCGGTGGTTTCAACTTGACAGATGACGGCTATTATGCTAGGAATTTATTCATGGTGCTAATTTGCGCCCGCCGCCGAGGCGGGTTTTTCATTTCAGGCTTCGGCGCCATTCTTCATAGGTCCGATAAACCGAAGGTTTGCCGGCCTGCGGGCGTGCTTCTCGCACCTTCGAGGGTCAAGGCAGGCTCCAGATCGTGTACCTCCGTGGAATCCGGAAAATGCGTTATTCCGAGTTCGCAGCCCTGCCACCGGCCACTTGCCCGTTGAAGCCCGACCCGGCATCAGATAAGAAGCCGTGGCTGGCCGGTTTACCGGCTGGTTCGTTTTCCGGATTGTCGATCCTGAAAGCACCCGTAGCTCAGCTGGATAGAGCGCTGCCCTCCGAAGGCAGAGGTCACAGGTTCGAATCCTGTCGGGTGCGCCAAATTTAATGAACACGGATCGACCGCGCCTCATCGCCCGTTTTGTTCGGAAGCACCGCGGGAAGCATGACAGGTGGTAAGATTTTCGGTTTGGCGATCTGGGAGAGCCCCATTGGCTGTTAGGCCACTCTTCAAAGGGCAACCAGGCCGATATGGCTTGTCCCGCGGTATGCAGTGTCGACTTGCCATGGTGCCAGCCGCACATGGCGTTCGCCATTGTCGCGTTTCGTGCCATTCAGCCGTCGAAAGTGATCCAATCCTCATCGGCTAGCGGTGCTCTCTCGTACAAACCTCCTTTGGACGCCGCAAGGAGCCTAATTTCGTTGCACGCTTCGCTCTTGTTAATGTAACTGGAGATGAGGGCCCTCTCACCATCGATTCATTGCGGTAATGGGTTCTTTGTGGGTATGGGTGAGGGGGAATCCACTGCACATCCGTCAAAACCTCCGCGCTTTGGTAGAAGCGCTGCTGCGTCAGAAGGGCGAAAGCTTTTCTACTGAAAACCGCATAGGGCGGCGGCGCCAAACAGCGCCCTCTGCCGCACTGCAACTGCCGCGTCAGGCCGAGGATATCGAAGCCTTCGCCGTGCGAGCTGACAGCTTGCTACGCGCTACCAAGACCCGGGTCTATGTCGATACTTCACTCTTGATGTGGATGATCCGCATCGGAAGCACAGCAAGGAGGGAGTTCGTCACCTGGCTCGATGATGCCTGCGGGCAGCGAGTTCGGGTTCCGGCGTGGGCATCGCACGAACTGTATCGCCACCATATCAAACGGAAGATTTGCATCGATTTGCAAAAACAGCTTACCGAGCTGGAGAACGTCGCCAAGGCCAGTTTTGATGTACTGTGGCCGTTCTTGGATGAGCCGCTTGCAGGATCACCGAGCGCGCATGCGCAACGCGTTGAAGCGCGAGATACCTTGAGGGCTGTTCGTACCCTTACGGCCCGAGCCGCTGACTGGGAGCAAAACTACGACCGCCATGCTGGCGAGGTCATTTCATTCGTCAATGAGCACGCGCTCGAAGGAAGCGCCATCTTTGAATATTTCAATGATATCGACGTGATGGCTGCCGCGCGGTTTACCGGACGGATGCCCCCTGGCTTTCAAGACCGAAACAAGAAGGAGAGCACCGGGGAATCGGAAGAGAATGACGCCGACGAGAGTGTCGGAAGCAACCGATGGGGCGACCTGATGTTGTGGCGCGAGATTGTAGAGGACGCGCGCCTCTACCGCGCCGACGCAGTGGTGCTACTCACGAAGGACATTAAGAATGACTGGCGCATGGGAGGAACTCTTCCGCTCTCGGTTGCGACGGAGGAAAATCCAAAGCAGCATCGAATCGGTGCTCAGCCTGCCCACCCAATGCTAAGTTTCGAAGCGGCTCGACGGGCGGGTGTTCGAGAGGTTCTGTTGCTCGATCAACGACGGCTGGCCGGCGTAATGTCCGCGTCCGCGCCCTCGACTACTACTGCCTTCGTGACGGTTGCGCGCCCACCAGCATTGCCGCCCCCAAAGTCTCGCGATGAGCATCGTGCAGAGGAGATTGAACGTCAAACCGCGTTGCGTGACACTCTGCGAACGTCGCAGGCACATGCCGCGGGTGTCCGATTCCTGGATCCGCCCGGCGTCACCTTAACACCAGCGAAGCTCAAACGGGCGCTATTTGAAACACGCGATGCCGGCGCGATGCTAGATCCCGCCTTGCTATCTTTGGAAGCAGCTCTCGCGCAGTCGCTTCAGCATGATCAAGGGATCGAGGTTGTGATCTCGGAGGACCATCTCCGTCCCCTTACCGACGTTGGCCTCGTAGCTTTTGCGCGTCGATTGGGTCAGGCCGCGCGCCGGGATTCCTCCCGAAGCACAGCCACGATGGATCTAGCGACTATGCTAGAAAGCCTCCCGCCGGCGGTCGGTGGCTATATATATTTCGGGCTACTCGCTGCGATGTACTTCGGGGAAACCGACAATAATCTCCGTACCATCCCGGGGTCGCCGGCCGCCCAGCGACTGCTGTCGCTTCAGACCGCACCGTTCGCCAGACTTCCCCTCGAGGAGCTCCGTATTCGCGCAATGAAAGGCGAGCGCCTCCCTCTGTACCTACCCACCGCCAACCCCGTTTCAGTTGCGGTGCGCCTGCGAACCGATACTGATCTTGAGCAACCTAACGTCCTGCGGGCCATTTGGATCGGTGACCAACAGATCCTAACAGGGGCGCAAGGGGATCACGATCTTCAACTCCAGCATCGCTTCGCAGGACACTCGGCGACACTCGATCTTATCTTAGACCACCTGGCTGACTTGTATGTCCTGCCGCGAGGTCAGCTCATGGCGGAGACGGATGTGGAAGGGCCTTTCAACCTCGACCCGCTATTGGGCTTCAAGCCTCCCCAGGACGTGTGGGTAGATCCGACGCAGGAGAAAAACTGATGGCAGAACCTCGACGTGTATCAGTTCAGCCGTATTTCGGCGGGTTCATTCTCGAGACGCTCACTGTCGGTATGTACGGTGAATCCAAGAACGCCATCCGTGAATATGTGCAGATTGGATTCGACTCTATCCAACGGGCTATCGAGGAGCTCAAAATATTGCAGCCGGGCGAGGGGCTGATCCAGATTATCTTTGACGCTGACGCCGACGGGCTAAGGATACGCGACAACGGAGCCGGGCTTTCCACTAAGCAGGCAGTGCGCACGCTGGCCTCGATCGGGGCATCCAACAAGGACTATACGACGGACGCAGGATTTCGGGGCATTGGTCGTTTAGCGGGTATCGTCTTCAGTGATATAGTCGCCTTCACCACAAAGGCCGCCGGTGAATCCGAAGCGACAAAAGTAGTATTTGATGCAAAGGAAATGCGGCACTTGATGTCGCCGGCCCGAGGAAGCGAATTAAGCGCTCAGGCGCTTTTGGAGCGATGCGTTAGTGCAACAATCATTGAAGCAAAAGCTGAGGAAGCTCCATATTTCGAAGTTTCCCTGCGCGGGTTCACCGAGCAGCCTGAAGAGGTGAAATTGCCTTCGGCGATGGTCAGATTCATCTCTCAGGTTGCACCAGTGCCCTACAATACCGCGTTCCCATATCGACAGGCAATCCAAGATTTCGCCGCGCAATCCAACATACGCATCGATTCAGTTCGCGTATTGGTCGAGGAGTATGGAAAAGATCCAGTCGAGGTTAGCAAGCCTTACACGGCGCGATATGAGGTTCAAGACGCAGAGCGTTTGGTAGAGCTCACTGGTGTCGAGCCCTTCGTCTCGGCAACGAAGCGCTGGTGGGGATGGGTCGGGCGGAAAGATGTGCCCGGCTCCTATGTTGATGCGGATGTGCGCGGAATCCGAGTTCGCGCGAAGAACATTCAGATCGACGGCACCGACGTCGTTAGAGAAATATTTCAGCGACAGGCAAAATCCAATGCGCGATATCAAGACTGGACCATAGGCGAGATCTTTGTAGATCTTAAGGCAGTCGTTCCGAATGCCAGGCGTGACGGTTTTGAAGATACTAAAGCGTGGAAGGAAGTGCGCAAAGAAATCGCCGACACGGTATGCAAGGACGTCGGTAGCTGGGCACAAGAAGTCTCCAACAAGGGACAATTGACGCTTCAGACATTGACCGAAAAGAAAGAGAAATTCGCAGTCGGCCTGGAGGCCCTCCGCCGAACCGATTTCCGAAATAAGGATCGCACCCTCACCCTCTCCGCGGATGTTACCAAGCTTCAAGGCGAGGTCGCGCGTGCTTCAAAAAATGCGGAGCCGACGACGCTCGCTGCCCTTCAGCACCTCAATTCTCAACTAATCGATATCAAGACAGAAGCGGTTTCCCAAATTGCTGGGTCGCCCGCCGTCGACGCTGAAGCCGTTGAAGCCCAAGCGCGCGATACTCTTCTGACCGAGTTGCTGGTTCTGTTCGAAAGCCACCTTGAAGCGCCATGTCTCTCGGCGGTCCGCAATGTAATAAGGGACGAATACGATTGGCCCCGAGACTAAGTGCAAGGGCCTAGACGCATCAGCCCGACGCCGCAGCGCCGTATCTGAGTTGGCAGGCGCGGATGTGCTTGAGTATCGACTGACGCACTAGCCAGTTTCACCGTCTGCTCGAAGTCTATCCAATATCCTGTCAACGAGGGCTTTCGCAGCGATGCGATTGGACGAGCATTCATAAACGAGCTTGAACATATGTTCGTACATCGATCGCTGATGAGGAGGCAGGCGCGCGAGCGGAGATGCATCAGGCACACCGTCGCTCATCAGCGCGGCGATCTCGGCACGCAAATCCGTCACCCGAAGTAGGAGCTCCTCCGGTTTTTCGTCAGCCAGCAATTTCATTCCTGCGATTCTCTCCATTTGGAGAAGCGTGGATTCTGCGGAAACGACGAGTGCTTCGCAATCGGCTGGTGACAAGCTGCCCTGAGCTATAATGCCAATCTTTTGGGCAATACTCTCGCAATGCATCTCGAACTCGCGGAGCCATTTGCGTTTTATCGAACTCGTCCGGCACCGTCGTGCTATGTCGCGCGCTGTCGGCGTCAGATGATTTGTCAAATTGTGGAAATGCGCATTTTGCTCGAAGTGGTCGCGGCGACCATTCGGTACGATCCTTCTGTCGATGACGTGAACTTCACCCACTGACCAGACGTTGAATCGCGGCTCCGGATAAAGATCTTCCAGAAGTGAGTGGTCGCCCACTTGCACGTTGCCAGACCGAAGCCTGAGACCTTTGATCAACGCCCCGGTTGGAATGGCTCCCTCATATTCATGGTGCAGTATCCAAGCGACTGCAGCAATTTCGTTGTCGATGCCTGGAATCTTGATGATCTCCACGCTTTCGAAAGCGATAGCGTGCTTTTCATCGATGAAATGATCGCGGTGAGGTCTGTAGACAGGGGTCACAAGTCCTTCGACTCGAATATCGAGCTCGCCAAGTTCGACTAAAGGCCGAAGCGCGGATGTGATCTCTGCGCCGAACTTGAACTCGGGTGCAAAGGGGACTGGGGCCACCTGACCCAGATACTCCGCGACGGCGACTGGATTCATCAGGCGGTCGCTGCGCAAACGCAGGATTCCCTTAAGCTCAACTTCGAAGAAGCGCTCTGGGTACTCGCCGGCATCGATACGCTCGATACTGACAATACTGTGGATGAGGCCGGCCACACCACTATCCAAGGGCGTTGCGCGCAACGCCGCCTTCAGACGGAGACAATCCCAGCGAAGTTCCGAGACGAAGTTTTCGTCGGCAGTTCGAGACCGAAAAATCAATTCCTGCGTATATCCTAGGCCAGCGAGGCGCCCCACCCCGCGAAACCCCCTGGCGGACGTTCCGCGCTTAGCACTTCCACCAAGCGCTGTCAGCTTGCGTCCAAATTCTGGCCAAGGGACGCCGCTGCCATTGTCGCGAATGCGTACGCTGCGGGCCGCAGAGTCGATGGCGATTTCGACCCGTCCGGCTTCGTCAGGGGAGAGAACGCCTTGACGTCGAGCTTCATCGATCGCGTCGGCGGAATTCTGCACATACTCACGATAGACAGTCATCGGGTCGACATACATTGCGCTCGACACGAGTTCGAGGACATCGTTGCCGATCACGATGTCGTCTATCGCAACGCTGCCTGCCGTTGACAGGAGTTGCGCACCACGTTGCTCTGCGTTCGCTGTCCGATTGACCGTCACGCCGCGGCCCTTTCACGCGCCTTCGATTTCGCCGCGGACGGCGACCACATTTCCTCGTGATCAAGACCCGCATCTTCGACGCGCTCATCCTCGGGAAGACCCATGTGTGCAGTAACCTTTCCGCGCGTGAGCTGCTTCTGCGCTGCCCAGATGGCAAGGAGCTCATCCTTAGGCAGGGGCACGTAGAAATGGAGGGCCCGTTTTAGGCTTGTAGTTGTGGCATGATCAGGAAGCATCGCAAACTGGCGCGGATCACACGAGGAAAGCAACTCGACCAGTTCGGCCCGCTCCAAGGCGTCCAACTTGGCCACCTCGGCCTGATAATCTCCCAATCGCCCCTTCGGATCGGATCGCTCATACCAGTCACGGTTGAAAATAAAATCGTGCGGCATGAGAAGAATGCGCTCATAGTCCGCGAACGTGTCGCCAAAGGCGCGCTTGAAGAAGCTTGGCTCGCCGCTGACGATCCCGTGTGTCGCCTGAAGGATTATTTGCATCGACCGGAGTTGGTAGCGCGACCACTTGTCCCCGACATGCCCTCGATCCGGCCTATCTGTCGGCTGATAGCGCATTGGAAATGACCAAATTCGAACGCCCAGTTCTTCGTTGAGCGCTACGTTCAAGCGCATGCGCTCAAACAAGTCGGCAGGTCCGTCATGGAAATTGTAGAGCATATAATTTGACAATTCGGTCAAGCCGAACTCTGCCGCATACCGAACAGCCTGCTCGTACGGTTTCCGGACACCCAAATGGTCGAAAGCGATGCGAAGCGGCTTAAGGCAAATCGTTGCCAGCTCCCGCAAATACATCCGATCCTTGCAGAGAATGCGGGCGTCAACTCCTTGGTTGAAGTCGACTCGGCGCTGCACAGGGGTTCGCATACCGGCGCGCTGTAATTTTGCTCCTGGTGTGAAGCCAAGGTCGCGGATTTCAGCGATGATCTCCTTGAAGCGCGGTGAGGCAACTACGTTGTTGTCCATGAGCATAAGATCCTTCTTCGGACCGTAGTGCTCGTCAATCGCGCGGATGAGATCCGTCAATGATTCAGTATCGCGTTGCGCGCCTTCTAGCTTCGGAACGCCGCAGAAGTGACATTTCCGAATGCACCCGCGTGATGTGTAGGCGAAATAGGCGTCCCGAACGGGATACTGGTATTCGATCTGTGAAAGGATGTCGTAGTCCGGCACTAGATCCTCAATTGGCCTTCCGTCAACATCGTCGGCATAGATCTCCTCTGAAAACTCGTCGAGTTGGAGCGCCGCGGCTGGCGGAGCAGACAGCAGTCCCTTGATGAAGCGCACGCCGTGCCAACGACGCTCGGTCAGAAAGCGGTCGTGCATGAGCGATGCAGCAATTCCTCCAACAAAAACCTTGTCGGCTTGCCCGTTCGCCACTTCCAGAGCGAAGTCGATTGTTTGCGCAATTTTCGGGTATTCGAAAGAAAACAGCGTCGTGACGTAGATACGATCCCAAGCCTGCGAAAGAGCCGATCTGTCCTCGCCTTTTATGAATCGCACACGGTCACGCTTCCCGCGAGGACCGTGGTATTGGGCGATTTTCATTAGGCCGAGGGGCGGATATTTGTTCTTGTATCCTGGCTCTATGAGCAAAATGTTCTTGTTAGCCATTGACCACCTTGTACCGAGTACGCTTGCGGGCATCGCGGATGAAATCGACCGCGGCTTTCACGCCGCCCTGTCCGCCGAACCCCTTCAGCGGACCGGTCGTCGACCAGTCGATGGCCCTGGCGAAGTCGGCTAGGGCAGAGGTAAACGCTCGCCTGTCGCAAACACGACCGGCGTCGCGACATTCGATGAAAATGTCGGCGGCAATCCGCATCAGCGCGTACACGCCGATACCTTTTGTCAGCATGTGACGACGCGTGTCGGCCCACTCCTGCGGCAGGGTGGCGACCACAGCATTCCAAAAATCTAGGATGACCCGCACCGTCTCATCGGGCGAATGCGAGGAAAGGATCTCGGTCGCCTTCAAGAACTCATGGATAGCCTGCTGCATCATCCGCAGGGACACAATCCGCTTCAGGCCAGACGTCGTTTTGCCGCCCAGGTTGAGACGACGCTGCCAAGGGGAGTCTCCGGTGCTGTTCAGCTGGAGCGCGATGTATAATTCAGGGCGCTCTTCCGCCAACGCCTCGGAGAGTTGCGCTTCATGATAGTCCAGCAGGCTAGTGCTTAAGCCCTTTGCTTTGCTGTTAATGACGCTGAAAACGTCCATCTCCTCCCGCTCAGAAAGACCGATGAAGCACATGAATGGCAGCAGAATAGGCAGATCCCCCAGGTGACCGAGGCGGTGCTGGCAGTCCACCTGCGCCATGATCTTGCCAGCGGCAGCGGAGATTTCGAGCCTCACTGCACCGCCGGCCACTTCGACTACCTTCCAATCATTCTTCGCTGACGGGCGAAGGTTGAGGGTCAGTGGAATCGTCGAACTGTCGGGCTCCTTGATGTAGCGCCGGAAATCCTGGCTGTGGCGTTCATTGAAGGGCCGCTGATAGCCGCGCCCGCTGTCCTCATCGAGGATATCCGGGAAGCTCAACCGGTAAAGGAGATCAGCCGGGGCAAAGCCCAGCAACACAGGTCTATGCGCTGAACGCCCATGCAGGCATTCGATGACGATGGGTTCCAAAGCGAATCGCTCCAAGCCAAAGTGCAGCTTCAGACTGCACTTTGGCGAGCATATGAGTGCAGGTCAACGCGCTTCAGCGCAAGCCAGTCACAATCTTCTGCAGTCGCTGTCAGTTCTTGGGTTTGAGTTTGGAGCGGATGACGTCAACCCGACCTGCCAGCTTGTCGAACTCGAACACAATTTTCTTGCGCGTTTCGCCCTGCGCGCGACCGAGCGCCGCCTCCACGTCGGGCTTTGCGAGCCACTGTCTGAACTTCGCGAGCTTCTTATAGGGAGTGCTGTCGGCGCCGGCTTCGACTGCCTGCTCGTGTGCGTCGTCGAAATCATACGATCCGCTGCCAAATTTCTGGAGCGCTTTAGGCGCGCCGCAGATGACCGGCAGACGATCACGCACATCAACGGCACGCGCAATCTCACCAGATTTGATTTTCTCAACGACGAGAGCATCAAAGCCGCTCACCTTCAGCCTTGCCTTCCGGATCGTCGAAGATTTTAGATATTCATCGTAATAGCTCCACCGCGCCGTATCCACTTCGCCATGGTCGAGCATGAATTGATAGGTCGCGATGAAGTGCTCGACCTTGCGCCTCGAAAGACCTATCTCAAGCGCCAATTCGGCCGGATCGACGTCGTGCGCCTTATGTCTCCGGTACAGGAAGCCTGCCTGCTCAAACGGCGCCCAATCCTTCTTGCCCTTGATGTGGTACTGGCCAAGCAGCGCGAAGATCAGACCTTCCTCAAGGTCACCTGGAAGCAGACGACATTTCATCCGACCCCATTTGACTGGATCGATGCGCGCAAGTGCACGATAGGCCGCAAGCCGGCTGTTGCCCTCAAGGACTTCGAGTTTGCCGGCGCGGACCACCACGGGGTCAGTTAGCCCGCCGTCGCGCTTGATGTCTTGGATCAAAGCCTTGACGTGATCCATTTCCAAAAGCTTTCGCTCGATGTCGGCTTGGCTGGGCTCGCCACCATCCATTCGCAGGATCGAGTAAACGCGCGGATTGTCAGCGAAGAACCGCAGCTGCGATTGCTCGATTACGGTGGTGGTGGCGGGCACCTCCACGCCACGGATCAGAAGTGTCTCCACGTTGTCTGAAGCGGCGTTGGTTGCTTTCGTGGCTGTCATTGCCCTCCATCCCCATCGAGGCGCAGCACATCACGAACCATCTCGCCAAAGCGGTAGTCAGCACGTGCGTCATATTCAGTCCGGTTTATATCACCTTGACCCAGTTGAGCGGCAAGATGCTTGGCAGTTAGCAGCGCGTCCACCCAAACGTCGACGGTGTTCGTCGCAATGAGATTGCGGACGTGGCATACGCGTTCCTGGGAGATGCGATGGATGCGATCCTGTGCCTGAAGGTAATCGTCGAGGCTGAAGGTCCGATCGTAGAAGATGGCATGATTGGCGACTGTCAGCGTCAGCCCCTCTTTTGCGGCGCCCGGCGTCGCCACCAGCACCCGACATTCAGGGTCAGTCTTAAAGGCGGTCAGCGCCGCTTCGCGTTTCGCCATCGACAGGCCGCCGTGAACCACGGCCACACCCAAATTTTCAAAGTGAAAGGCGAGCATATCCGCGTTGTCTGTGAACGACGTCCACACGATCGCCTTCTCACCAGAATCTACGATCTCATGAAGAAGCGACTCCAGAGCCGGCAACTTTCCAGGCATAGCCCGATAGGCTTGATCAACCATTGCCGGATTCGATGCGACTTGCACGAGACGGAGAAGCCGCTTCAGAAGCCCTTCAGCGTCATCGAGTATGGCTTGGCCGCCTCGGACGACTACGGCCGCCAGTTCGTCGCGGAACTGGGCATAGATCTCGGCTTGGCGTGGCTCAAGCGCGACTTCGATGTTGCTTATCGTCTTGTCGGGCAATTTGAGTCCCGAAGACTTCTTCGTCTCACGAACCGAAAAGGTTCGGATACGCTCGAATAGTTCTTCCAACGCATCAGCGAAGTGGGATGCCCGCTCCTCGTCCCGGCCAAGGTCGTTCGCCAGATCGAGCTGTCTGCGGAAGCTCGGGAAGTCATCACCGAGCGACTTGCCGCCATCGAGAAAGTGGACTTGCGACCACAAATCAAAGGGCCGGTTGGCGACTGGGGTGCCCGTCATGATAACTCGCCGAACGAAGCCATCGGCGAGCCCGAGGAGCGCCTGCGCGATTTCAGCTTCGGGATTCTTGATCTTGTGCGCCTCGTCGAGAACTACAGCAACCCGACGGGTCTTCAGAAACAGGTCAAGTCGACTTCGTTCGGACACTACCGCTTCGTAGTGGGTCAGATAAAGCCGTGCAGGGCTATTGAAGGCGTAGAAATTGGCGATTCGGTCTTGCCCGATGATGCGCGGTGTTAGGTGGCTGTGGGAGGCAATCTCGCCACGCCAGTTTTCAATCAACCCCTTCTTTGTGACAATCATGGCCGAGTCGGCGACATCTCTCGCCAACCACGAGAGTGCTAAATCTAGTCCGATCTTGGTCTTGCCCAGCCCTTGCTCATGGAACACGGCAGCGTATGTGAGATCTTTGATGGCCTCGAGAGCCTCGAGTTGATGCGGGAACGCATCCCGCTTCGCGCTCAAGTTGGCAGCCCGCTGAACTTTCAGCATGGAAATTCACTGCAAGCTGCCATCATCATCCCAGCCCATCCAGAACAACCAGCCGCGTTGGTGCTCCGCCGAGCCGTTGGGTGGTCTCCGTTACGATCCGCCGAGCCGTTGCACCCGCAGTCAACGGAACACTCAGAATAAAAACTCCGCCTGCCGTGACCTTCAAATATTCAAGAAACGCAGTGATCTGTTCCTGTGAGTGGATTGCTTCCAGGTCACGCTTCGTTTTGGCCTCACCGATCAGAGTCACTGTGGTTGGCACGTCTGTCGCATACACGTCGGGCACAAACCCGCCAACAGCCGGCGGCCGCTCGTCGCGGACAGGCGCATTCGAGTCATCGCGAATTGCAATATCGGTCAATGCGCGGAAATCACTATCAATAAAGTCCAGGATCGCGCGTACCAGACGCGCGTGCGTCACCGATTCCGGCATCGTCAACTCACCAAACCGAGCGACTTGTTCAGGCGGGCAAGTTCGCCCTGCGCTTCGATCAGTGCTTGCGCTGTATCGCAACCTGGGTCGGCACTCAGCCGCTGACTTTCCGACCAGGTCAGTGCAGCAATGCGCGTAATCAATGCCCGTGCGATCTGGCCGATCTCAGCTTCCTGAAGCGTCTTATTGAGAGTAAGCGGTCAGCCGATAACGTCAGGCCTAAAGTTCCAAGGCATGAGCATTTCGATTTCGGATGCCGGCCAGCCTTGAGCGATGCGGGTCAAGGTCTGCGAGAGCCAGTCGAGCGGATCGACGCTGTTCATTTTGCAGGTTTGCAGCAAGGTGGCTACCGTCGCCCAGGTTCGTCCACCGCCGTGGCTGCCGGCGAATAGACTATTCTTTCGCGTGATCGTCTGGGGCCTGATTGCACGCTCGACGATATTGGAGTCGATTTCGATGCGACCGTCCATCAGAAAGCGTTCCAGCGCCTCCCGCCGGGTGAGCGCGTAGCGGATCGCCTCGGCGGTCTTGGATTTTCCGGAGACCTTGCCCAGTTCCGCTTCCCATAGATCGAAGAGGCTCGCGACAATGGCCACGGACTTTTCCTGACGTAGCGCGGCGCGGCTTCCGGCATCCTTGCCGCGGACCTCGTCCTCGACCTTCCACAATTCGGTCATGGCGATGATCGAATCCGTCGCGGCCTGCGAGACCCCGCTGATGTGCAGGTCGTAGAATTTGCGCCGCAGGTGAGCCCAGCACCCGGCGAGCCGGATTGTTTCATTGCTGCCGGCTTTGGCCCGTGCCTTGACCAGGTTGGTATAGGCCGAGTAGCCATCCACTTGCAGGATACCGCTGAATCCGGCGAGGTGGCGCGCCACGCAATCCGCACCTCTGCTGTCTTCAAAACGATAGGCAACCATTGGCGGACTGGTTCCGCCATAGGGTCGGTCATCCCGTGCGTAGGCCCACAACCAGGCTTTCGTGGTTTTCCCGGAACCAGGGGCAAGGGTGGGCAAGGTCGTCTCGTCGGCGAAGACCCTTTCGCCCTCCTTGATGCGCTCCAGTATGTAATCAGCAAGCATCTGCAGCTCGAAGCCCAGATGCCCCATCCACTGCGCCATCAACGACCGGCTGATCTCGACGCCGTCGCGCAGATAGATCGCCTCCTGCCGATAAAGCGGGAGGCCGTCGGCGTATTTGGAGACGGCGATATAGGCGAGCAGCCGCTCCGTCGGCAGCCCGCTTTCGATGATGTGCGCCGGCGCCAGAGCCTGGACCACGCCGTCACGGCCCCGGAAGGCGTATTTGGGACGGCGCGTGACGATGACCTGGAACTTCGGCGGCACGACGTCCAGCCGCTCGGATCGATCCTCGCCGATCAGAACCTTTTCAAGCCCCTCGCAGTCGGCCGGGATTTCCGGCTCGACGACCTCCTCGATGCGTTCGAGGTGGGCAGCAAAGCCCTTGCGCGGACGCGGGGCGCGCTTCGGCTTGTTCCCGACCGCGCGGTCGAGTTCGCTCCGGATTTCCGAAAGGCCGGTCTCGACCTCTTCGAAGGCAAAGGAGGCCTGCTCGTCGTCGATGGCCAGGCGTAGCCGCTCGGAACGCGTGCCATGTTGCGTGCGCTGTAAAACTTTCAGGATTGACGTGAGATTGGCGATCCGCTCGCTGGCGCTTTTCTCGACAGCTTTCAGCCGGGCGACCTCCGCCTCAGATGCTGCGATCCGAGCGTCGGCGACTGCGATCCGGGCCTCGCTTGCAGCCTGCTCGCGAGCCATGGAAAGGATCATCGCCTTCAGCGCATCAACGTCGTCGGGAAGGGCAAGACCCGGTAGAACCATGGCAAGCAACAGAGCACAAAAACAGCCGCTTTCCCAACCGTTCCAGCCGCATGATTCATCTTGCCGCAGGCCGGTTTCAGCCCGTCGATAACGGCCGCCTGACCCTGGCCGGACGAATCTTTTTCCAGTCCAGTCCGGCCAGAAGCGCCATCAACTGGGCGTGGTCGAGACGCATGCGCGCGGCCGATATCCCCGGCCAGCAGAAGCTGTGATCTTCCAGAGTCTTCGAATAAAGACAAACCCCGCTGCCGTCCCACCACACGATGCGAACCCGGTCCGCACGCTTCGAACGGAATACGTGAAGTGCCCCCGAGAATGGGTCCAGGCCGCCATCCCTGACCAGCGCCATCAAAGATGCCGCGCCCTTGCGGAAGTCGACCGGCTGGCACGACACGTAAACCACCACACCGGAAGCGATCATGCCTTACGAACCGCGCGGATGATCCTCGCCAGGCGATCGGGATCGACATCGCCGCCGGCGCGCACCACTGCGTCGCCAATGACGATTTCCACCGTGTCGCTGCCCACCGCTTCAAAGCGCGTGAACTTCGCCGGCTTGCTCGCTCCCTCCGTCAGTGGCGCAACCATGCCCGACGAAAGCGCCTTGCGGCGCCACGCATAGAGCTGCGAGGGGTCCAGCCCCTCGGAACGCGCAACCGCCGAGACATTGCCCCCTGGCGAGAACGCTTCGGCGACAAGCCGTGCCTTCTCTTCGTCCGACCGATGGCGCGGCTTGCGTCGGGACGGCACAGGCTCCGCCGTCAAAATCTCGAATGTTCGATGATGGCTCATACTGTCGCTCATAGGATTCTCCGCATGATTCATGCTGAAAATGAGCGATCAACCGCCTGCACGCTACGTGGGGACGCCTACGCGCTTACTATTGAGATCGGGTTTCTCCAGCAGCGCCTCAGCTTTGCGGGCACCCTGCTTTAGAAACACGTCGCGGGCCTTTTCGTGACGCAGGATTCTTGGCAGCACCCGAACCTTCTGCAACGGGTACAGCTTTCCATCGTGAATCCAGCGAGCGAAATCGCTCAGCGTAAAGCCGGCTGCGGTGACCGCTTGCTTGATTCCCGGCTTCTGCAACTCGATGAAGCCGCTAAAGCGTGTTGTATCGAACGACCCATCGTCGCCGACGACTGGTCGGTAGTGCTCCTCCATGTCGGCATAAGCATTGATGTGTTCGACGACCTCGGTTTGTCGACCGCCACAGTAGTCAACGATCGTAGCGAATGGCAGATGCTCCTGGGTGCGAAGTTCGTACAGGTACTTTGCTTTCGAATATGGATCCCAGGGTCGAGTGCCGACCAAATGAATTTGCAGTCGGATCGCGTGCACGGAAGCATCATCGATCTCGTTGTGAACCAGAGCCGGAATGTCAGTCCAGGTCCCTTTCACGCCAGTCTTGAGAAAATGCTTATATAGCGCGACCCGGGTATTGCCCTCGACACATATGAGCGAGCCATCCGCTCGCCGGTTTAGGATGATCGGCTGTATGATGCCGCCGTTGGTGATAATCGACTGCTTCAGCTTTTCAAAGGTCGTACTAGTCGAGCTGCCAACATCGTCGTCATTGCCTGCGCCCAGCGCCAAGAAGATTTGCTCCGGCGTTGGTTGATCACCGTACATCTCGAGGAACTTGCGAATTCTAGGGTTGGACCTGTCGAGCTCGATATCCTCGACAGCAATTAATGAATGGATTCCTGAACTAACCACGACAGCCCCCTGCGAATCGCCTACCCATTTCACTATTAGCTGCGAGCAGGCGAACCTCAACAGCCATCATCAAGGGTTCTAGGGCAAATGGCGAGTCTACTATTTCAGAGCGCCTGACTGCCAAGGAGCATCGAGACGTCGCAACGCCCGTTACTCGCCTTCACAGTTTCGCGGACGTACGCCTTCACTCCGGGGTTCTTCGTTCGTTCCGTTTCTGTTATGAACGGCTCGGTCATGAGCGAGGCACCCGTGCGCAAGATCATCCACACCCGAGCCCGCAGAGGTTCGAATCATGTGCGCCAACCCCGCGATCCGGCACTCCTCCCATTTCAGCCATATCTCGTAAAGTCGGATCCAGTTCCGCCCGTCACAGTCACCTTCACCTCAGCTCTGCCGGGAACCCATCCGCCTCAAATGACTTGTTTGGGGATAGATCTCGAAGGGAGAGACCGTTGCCCGCACCGGAGGAAATGGATGTCGTCCTCGAAAAGCTGCCCTTGAGGATCGGCGCCTACATACCGGACGACTTGCTGGAAGACTGGTTCGCGCCCGGAACGGGCATGAACCCGGTCAGCAAGGAGGCGCTGGCAGCCGCCAAGGCTTACGGTTGGCGCTTCGAATGCGAGTTCAAGCATTATCCCGAACGGATGGAGGGCGTGTTCTGGAAATGGGTGCCGGCGATCTGATCCGCACGATTGCCATCGGCCCATTGGCGCTTCGGTGATCGAGGTTTTCGCGAAGCGTGATCGCTGTCCTGACCGCCTCAGCCTATCGGCGTCTTTCCGGTTCCGCCGCATTCGGGGCAGGTGCGGCCGTCGATCATGCCTGTCCCGGCGCAGCGGTGGCAGATAATCACGCCGGCGCCGGGAATGCCTGCCGCGTCGGGATTGGCTTCGCCAAATTGCTCGGGTTTGCCTTGCAGCTGCCTTTTCACCCGGGCGGCGGCCTCGTCGACTTCAAGCGGCGTGCTGCTATCATCAGGTTCGCCGGAATGGCCTATGATTTCGTTACGCGGCCAGTCGTTCGTGCCTGTGGTTATCTTCTGAGCCATTGCAGTACTCTTTTGCGGTGGCGCAGCTCAACTCCAGCGGTTCGAACGCCTCAGCTCCGCAGAGGTTCCGGTTGGCAATCGTTCGCCGGCGGGGCGGTCGGAAGTGGCAAAACGGCCGGCGAGCTCATCGCTCAAGCATCGGGGATTGCTTCAATGGCGCCCTCGCAGCCTTTGCGTCAGCCCAGCCGCTCCGAGCGCACTTTCACATCGTCGCTCAGCTGCCGTACGATCCCGGCGGTCTTGCGGATGTCGGCTTCGTCGAGAGCGACGCCCATGGTCGAGGCGATCGCCAAGAGCCGGGCGTTCAACTCACTGTGGCGCGCGGCGCCTTTGCGCGTCAGCTGCACAAGCTTCGAGCGCCGGTGCTTTGGATTGTCGATGAATTCGACCAGCCCCTCGGCCGCAAGCTCATCCGCCAGCCGCTGCATCCGCTGACGGCTGGTGGGCCGCATCTGGGCGATCTGCGGCACGGTGAGCGGACCAAGCAGCGCCAGGCTGCGCATGAAGCCGAACGCACCGCCGCCCCAACTGGTGATGAGCCCGGTCTTCTGGCCGAGAGCCCGTATCCGGAAGAAGCACTGGGCCACTTCGAGCATCAGCTCGGTGATCGCCTCGGCCTTGCCGTCAGCGATGGGGTCCGTCCCCGTCGTTCGGTCAGTTCGGTGTCGTGCCGACGCCATCGCCTTCTTTCCCCTTTTTCGTGCCAATTTCTGCGATTGACACCACGGTTGTCAACTTCTAGAATGACACCCTTGTTGTCATCTTTAGGCGGCATGGGGCTTCGGGCCCCTAGGCATCTGCGGGAGCAGACATGGCAATGGACCAGGCTGGGCAAACCGACAGCGGAACGGCAGGTGTCGTCGCGAGACCGCCGCTGCTCTTTCTCGCTGCTTTCCTGATCGGCTTCGTGCTGGATCGCCTGCTGCATTTGCCGTTCCCCGGTCCGGGGCTGGTTAGCTGGATCATCGGCGGCTCGCTGATGCTGATCGGTTTTGCGCTTTTCGCGGCGGGCATTCGCAACTTCATGCGCGCGGAGACGCCGGTGCCGACGAATGAGCCGACGCGCGTGCTGGTGACGACCGGCATCCACGGCTGGACGCGCAATCCGATCTACCTCGGCATGTTCCTCATCTATGGCGGCATCGGCGTGGCCGCGCAGAATATCTGGATCCTTGTCCTCACGCTGCCGCTTGCAATCCTGATCCGCTACGGCGTCGTCGCCCGCGAGGAGGCCTACCTCGAGCGGCGTTTCGGCGATAGGTATCGCGACTACAGGCAACGGGTGCGGCGGTGGCTCTGAGCGTCGCAAGAATGCCGACAGCGGCGTCAGGAAACAGCAACGAGATGACCATTGCCCACATCCCTAAGGGCCAGTTTCGGCGGCTCTTCGCCGATTTTTCGAGTCGGGCTCGGGATCTCCTGATCGAGACGTGCGAAACGCGGCCGGCGCTTTGCCGGATCGGGCACCGGCACGGCCTCGATCAACCGCTTCGTGTAGGGATGGCGCGGGTTCGAAAAGACCTGGTCGCGAGTGCCCATCTCGACGATCTGGCCGAGGTACATGACGGCGACACGGTCGGAAATGTTCTCGACCACCGCCATGTCGTGCGAGATGAACAGATAGGCGATGCCGAATTCGCGCTGCAGTTCCTTCAACAGGTCGAGCACGCGGGCCTGCACCGACACGTCGAGTGCCGAAACGCTTTCGTCGGCGATGATGAGCTTGGGCCTGAGCGCCAGAGCGCGGGCGATGCAGATGCGCTGGCGCTGGCCGCCCGAGAATTCGTGCGGATAAAGCTCCATCTGATCGGCCGAGAGGCCGACGCGTTCGAACAGCGCCGCCACTCGCTGGCTGCGCTCTTCCTTGGAGGCGATGCCATGGATCAACAGCGGCTCGGCAACGAGGTCGCCGACGCGCATGCGCGGGTCGAGCGAGGCATAGGGATCCTGGAAAATCATCTGCACGTCGCGGCGAACCGCCTTGCGCTCGACGCGGGCAAGACCCGCCAGATTGCATCCGCCGATCACGACATCGCCGCGGTAGGGGACAAGCCCGGCCAACGCCTTGGCGGTGGTCGACTTGCCGCAGCCGGATTCGCCGACCAGCGCCAGCGTCTCGCGCGGCGCGATCGAAAAGCTGACGCCTTCGACGGCGTGGACACGGCGGTTCACCCTGCCGAAGAAGCCGCCGCGCAGGTCGAAGCGGACATGCAGACCGTTGACGACAGCGACACTCCCGCGCATTTCCGCTTCGGCGAATTTTTGTTCGGCGGATTTTTGGCGGCCGACGCCGGTTCCGATGCGCGGCACGGCGGCGAGCAGTTCGCGTGTGTAGTCGGCTTGCGGGCGAGCAAAAATGTCGGCGGCTGTTCCCTCCTCGACCATGCGGCCGTGCCGCAGGATGACGACACGATCGGCCATTTCGGCGACCACGCCCATGTCGTGGGTGATGAGGATGATGCTGGTGCCATGCTCGCGCTGCAGATCGCGCAGCAATTCCAGCACCTCGCCCTGCACGGTGACGTCGAGCGCCGTCGTCGGCTCGTCGGCGATCAGCACATCCGGTTTCAGCGCCAGCGCCATGGCGATCATCACGCGCTGGCGCATGCCGCCGGACAGTTCGTGCGGAAACTGTTTTAGCCGGCTTTCGGCTTCCGAGATGCGGACGGCCTTCAGCGCCTCGATGGCGCGCCGGCGCGCATCGGTGCGGGAGAGACTGGTATGCGCCTCGATGGATTCGACCAGTTGCCGGCCGATCGACAGCACCGGATTGAGCGAGGTCATCGGCTCCTGGAAGATCATCGCGATGCGGTCGCCGCGAATGCGGCGCATCCGACGCTCATCGAGCCCAGCCAGATCGATGTCTCCCCGATCGATATCGCGAAGCCGGATCGTGCCTGACGATATGCGGGCGGCAGGCTGCGGCAAGAGCTGCATGATCGCCAGTGCCGTCATCGATTTGCCGGAACCGGATTCACCGGCAATGCAAAGCGTCTCGCCGCGCGCAAGCGTCAGCGACAAATTGGAGACAACGTCCCGCTCACCATCCTCGCCACGCACACTGACGGAGAGGTTGGCAATGTCGAGGATAGGTTTTGTTTCGCTGGTCATTGCAGGCGCAGCCCTGCGAGGGATTTATTCCGTCGCGCCCCCCTCTGTCCTGCCGGACATCTCCCCCTCAAGGGGGGAGATTGGCCGTTACCAAGGTCGGCTCTCCCCATTGCAAAGCTGATTGCAAAGCTGGGGGTTGGCGAAATCCTGCGCGCAGTCCGATCTCCCCCCTTGAGGGGGAGATGTCCGGCAGGACAGAGGGGGGTGCGGCGTCGACCCGACGTCATTCGAAGACGCAGAGCGGGAAGTAGAACGACACCACCCAGTTCGGCATGTCGACGATCTCGCTGATCCGGAGATCGCCGCAGACCGAAACCAGCATGTAGGCGTCCACCGGGTCCATTCCGTAGCGGCCGGCAAGCAGGTCGATCATCTGCGAGACCGCTTCCCTGGCGCCGGTCATCAGGTCCGGTCCGATGCCGGTCGTCACCTCATAGCCCTTGGCGTCGAGATGGCGCGTCACCGGACCCGGCGTGGTGAAGCGCGGCATCTTCAGCCTGATATCCTTGACCAGGTCGAGCTTGAGCACGACATCCATCGGGCTTTCGATTGCCGTGCCGCACACTTCGCCGTCGCCCTGCGCGGCATGCGTGTCGCCGACCGAAAACAGCGCACCCGCCACCTCCACCGGCAGATAGAGCGTGGTGCCGGCCGCGAGATCGCGGATGTCGAGATTGCCGCCGACGCGCCTTGGCGGCACCACCGAGTGGAGGCCCATTTCGGCTGGCGCGTTGCCGATGGTGCCGGCAAACGGTTTCAGCGGCACGCGAGCTTGTCTGCCAAACAGCGCCGGCTCGAGCGAGGCGGCGTCGTATTTCCAGATGTTCAGCGCTGGTTCCGGGAAGTCGTCGGCGAGCAGGCCGAACCCCGGAATGTTCGCCGTCCAACCGAAGCCCGACGGCTTGAACGCCTCAACTGTGATCTTCAGCGCGTCGCCCGGCTCAGCCCCGTCGACATAGATGGGCCCGGTGACGGGGTTCACCTTGGCGAAGTCGAGCAAAGCGACGTCGTCCACAGTGCTGTCCAGCGTCAACTGGCCTCCGGACGAGTCTAGGCACTGGAACTTGATCGTCGAACCGGGCGCCACCCGCTCAGTCGGGACAAAGGAATTGTCCCAGCCGAAATGATGATGGCGCCCGTGGATGGTGTAGTCGCAGTTATTGCACATCGGTCACATACACATAGTCGTAGTTGATCGGGATATGGACGGGGTCGACATAGAGATTGTCGGCGCCGCCCATCCGGGGGGATTTCATGGTGAAGCGCTGCTCGTTGAAGACCGGCACCCAGGGCGCGTCTTCCATGATCTTGCGGTAGATCGCGCTCCACATCTTGGCACGTTCGCCTGATTTGGCCGGATCGACGATCGAGTCGGCCTCCGCCGCCTTGGCGTCGAGATCCTTGTTGCAGTACCACGACCAGTTCCAGCCGCCAGGAACCGCGCCGGCGCAGCCGAGGATCGGTCCGTAGAAGTTTGACGGATCGGGGAAATCGGCGATCCAGGCCATGCCGCCGGACCAGATCATCGGCGCGCCGGCCTTGTCGCCGCCGGCGGCGATGACGTTGGCCTGCGCGAGCGACTGGATGCCGGCCTTGATGCCGACCGCCGCCAAATCCTGCTGGATCGCCTGGGCGATGCGCGGGTTGGGATCGGTGTTCATGGCGAACAGCTGCGTTTCGAAACCATCGGGATGACCGGCCTCGGCAAGCAAAGCCTTGGCCTTGGCCACGTCATAGGGATAGCCCTTGAATTCCTTGTCGTAACCGGGCATCGACGGCGGCAGCGGCTGGTTGGCCGGCACCGCACGGTTGTTGATCAACTGAACGATACGGTCCTTGTTGATCGCCATGTTGACCGCTTGCCGCACCTTCACATTGTCGAAGGGAGCCATGGTGGTGTTCATGGTGATGTAGCCGGTGTGCAACTGGCCGCCCTCGACGACACGGGCCTTCTGTTCGGGATCGGACATCACCTCCTGGAACTTGGCCGGCGGAATGCCGTCGCCGGGAATGTCGATCTCGCCTTTCTGCAGCCGTAGCAGGGCGACGATCGGCTCCTGGCCGATCTCGAAGCTGATCCTGTCGAGATACGGCAGGCCCTTATGCCAGTAATCCGGGTTGCGTTCAAAGACGACGCGCTGACCGAGCGTCCATTCGGCGAACTTGAAAGCCCCGGTGCCGACCGGATGCTTGCCGAAGTCCGCGCCGTATTTCTCGACCTCCTCCTTCGGCACGACATGCGAGAAGTTGATGGCCATGACATGCAGGAAGGTGGCGTCGGGCCGGGTCAGTTCGAACTTGATCGTGTAGGGATCGACGACGGTGACGCCCGACAAACTTTCCGTCTTGCCGGCAGCGACATCGTCATGGCCCTTGATGGAGCCGAAGAAGCCGGCGCCCGGGCTCTGTGTCTTCGGATTGGTGACGCGGTCGAGCGAATATTTTACATCATCGGCGGTCATCTCACGGCCATTGTGGAACTTCACCCCTTGGCGCAGCTTGAAGGTGAAGGTCTTGCCGTCGGGCGCGATCTCGTAGCGCTCGGCAAGGTCGGGCCGCAGATTGGTGGTGCCCGGCTCGTAATCCATCAGCCCGTCGAACAGGCTCTTGATCATAGACCAGTTCTGCCAGTCATAGCCGATGGCCGGATCGAGCGTGGCGACGTCGTCCTTGTAGGTGATGGTGATCGCGCCGCCCTGCTTGGCGTTCGGATCGACGGCGTCTTCGGCGCGTACGCTTGTCATGCCGAGCATCAGCGCGAGCGCCGATACCGCTACGGTGGAGGTCAAGATTTTTTTCATCTCATGTTCCCTTTCTCTGGTTGTTATCGGTCTTTTTTTGCTTTCATCTGAGCTTGATGCGCGGGTCGATGAACGGTGCGACGGTGTCGGCCAGGAGATTGCCGAGCACGATGGCGATGGCCGAAACCAGGGTCACACCCATGATGATCGGAATGTCGACGCGCTGGATGGCCTGCCACGCAAGCTGGCCGATGCCGGGCCAGCCGAACACACTCTCGACCACCACGATTCCGCCCATGAAGATGCCGATGTCGATGCCGATCATGGCGATGACCGGCAGGATGGCGTTGGGCAGCGCGTGGCGGAAGATGATGGCGCCGCGCGCAAGGCCCTTGGCGCGCGCGGTCCGCATATAGTCCTGACGCAGCACGTCGATCATCGACGAGCGCATCATGCGGGCGTACCAGCCGGCGCCGAGGATCCCCATCGTCAGCGAGGGCAGCACCAAATGGCGCCAGGTGCCGTAGCCGCCGATCGGAAACCAGCCGAGCCGCACGGCGAATACATAGAGGAGCAGCAGGCCGACGACGAACTGCGGCGCCGAGACGCCGACAAAGGACGCGACCATCAGCGTCTGGTCGGTGGCGGTGCCGCGCCTGACGGCGGCAAGCAGGCCCATCGTCAGGCCAATCGCCAGCTCGCAAAGGATGGCGCCGACCATCAGCAGCAGGCTTGCCGGCAGCCGCGAGACGATAAGCTCCGTGACCTCGGAACGCTGGATGTAGGAGCGCCCGAGATCGCCGCTGAGCAGGCTCGTCAGATAATGCCAGTACTGGATGAAGAAGGGCTGATCGAGGCCGAGTTGCCGGCGGATGCTTTCGACTGTCTCGGGTGTGGCGCTGCGGCCCGCGATCTGGCGGACGGGGTCGGCGGGCAGCAGGTAGAGCAGCGCAAAGGTGATCAGCGAGACGCCGAGCAGGATGAGCACGGACTGAATGACGCGGCGGCCGAGATAGGCGATCATGCCCCACCCCTTTGCGTCGGGTCGAGGATGTCGCGCAGCGCATCGCCGATGAGGTTGAAGGCCAGCGCCAGCGCCAGGATCGCCGCGCCCGGAAAGAAGACCAGCCAGGGCGCTGCCTGGAAATAGGTCTGGTTTTCGAAAATGATGTTGCCCCAGGATGCGGTCGGCGGCTGCACGCCGATGCCGAGATAGCTGAGCGTCGCTTCCAGGAGCACTGTGGTCGAGATGCCGAGCGTCCCCCAGACGATGATCGTCGGCAGCAGATGCGGCAGGATATGGCGAAACAGGATACGTGGCGCGCTAGCCCCGATGGTGCGCTCGGCGTCGATGAACTCGCGCTCGGACAAAGAGCTGGTCTCGGTGTAGATGACCCGCGCGGTCTGAACCCAGTTCACCAGTGCGATCACCATGGCGACGATCCAAAGGCTCGGCTGGAGCACCGCCGCCAGGCAGATGGCGAGCAGCAGCGCCGGAAAAGCCATCATCAGGTCGGTGAATCGCATCAGCGCGCTGCCGATCCAGCCGCGGAAATAGCCCGCGGTGACGCCAACCAGCGTACCGATCAAAAGCGCCACGCCGTTGGCGACGATGCCGATGATCAGCGAGGTGCGCGCGCCGAAAAGGATGCGGGTCAGCAGATCGCGACCGAGCAGATCCGTGCCCAGCCAGAAGGTGGCGTTCGGCGGCAAGGGCGCGCCCTCAAGCGTCAGCCCGTCGAACATCTGCTCGTTCGGATCGTAGCCCGTCAGCCACGGCGCCAGGATGGCGCCGGCCACGACCACGGCAACGATCCCCAGGCCTATCAATGCCAGGGGACGCTTGACCAGACGCCGCCAGACGCCGGCGCGCGGCCTGGCCGGCACGCGCCCGGTTGCGGGGAGATCAGGCGCGATGGGATTGATCATCGCCGCCTTCTTCCGTCATCGCCACGATCCTGCGCGCGGCCTCCTCGACGCTGATCTGCCAGCTCATCGCCAGCGACCGCAGTTGCGCATAGGCGCGGCCGTCCTCAGCACCTTTCGACAAGGCCTCCACCGCGCGCACGATCGTCTGGCGCTCCGCGACGCGCAGGCGAAGCGACGATATCTCGCTTGCCAAATGCTTTCGCGCGTCGAAACTCTGCCGCGCGATCAAAAGAGCGCTGTAGACGCCGGCATTGCCGACCGGCTTCAGCAACTGGGCGTCGGCCTTGTGCGACAGCGCCCACTCGATGCGGCCTGGCGCTTCGGAGCCGATCAGCGCGACCAGCGGCATCGGCGCCTCACCCGGCGCCCAGGGGAATTGTTCGTCGAAGCCGAGATCGGCATCGAAGAAGACGAAATCCGCCGCGAGCGCCTCGGCCGGCAGTTCCGGCCAGCAGCCGACTGTCTCGAGCCCGATTGCCGACAGTTGCCGCGTGATCGCCTGCACCGTCGGATGCGGACGATGCAGGACAAAGGCCCTGGCGCCGCCGAGATTCGGGATGCGCGGGACCTTGCTCACGATACCACCCTCAAGCGTGGGCGGCCGAACGTCTCGGTCCGGTCATAGCGGGACAGATAAGGATCGGGCGCGACACCCTCGGTCACCGTGACGGTCTTGAATGCGGTCCCCTCGATGCGCCCGATCTGCACCGGCAAGGTGGCGTGCTGGGTTTGTGGATCGATGGAGATGTCGCCGAGCGGGGTTCGAAACGAGGTTCCGGCAAAAGCCCGGGGAAGGTCCGGCCATTGTGCGCCGGGATTGCGAGCGAGGATTTCGGCAAGCGTCCGCACCGAGGCATAGGCCGCCGCCTCGAAGGACGAGGCAGGCATGATGGAGGGCGCCGAATTGCCCTGGCGATCCGCAGCCGAGATGTCGTGAAAATACGGTCCGACGGAAAGGTGGCCATTGCCCGCCTCGTTGAGCGCCGGCAACTCGCATTCGGTGAGATTGCAGGACAGGATCGGGCAGCGCTCCGGGCTGAAGTGCGGGTCGCGTGCGGCAAGTTCGGCATAGGCAGCGATGAAGGCGTAGGACGAGGAGCCGATCAGGTTGTTCAGGACGAAATCCGGCCGGGTCGCCTGGATCTCGGCGATCAGCCTGGAGACATCGGCCTCGCCGAGCGGCAGATAGCGCTCGCCCAAAACCTTGCCGCCGGCGTCGGCAATCAGGTCGCGGGCGACACGGTTGGTCTCCCAGCCCCAGATATAGTTGGAGCCGAGCAGGAAGCCATTAGCGCCGAAGCGCGGCACGACATGAGCCAGCAGCGGGACGAGATGCTGGTTCGGGCAAGCGTGCATGTAGACGACATGCTCGTTCGCTTCGAAGCCCTCATAGGGGCAGGCGTACCAGAGCGTGCCGCCGGCGCGCTCGAGGATCGGAATGACCTCCTTGCGGCTCCATGACGTGATGCAGCCAATGATGTGGCGCGCGCCGCTGTTGGCGAGAATGTCGGCGCAGCCCGTCGCGTAGCCGTCGATGTTGCCTTGAGGATCGCGCTCCACCGGAACGAATTCGATCGGGATGGCGGGATCGGCGTTGACATCGGCGATGGCCGTCATCGCACCCGAACGGCAGGATTCGGACAGCAGTTGGTAGTTGCCCGACCGCGAGTAAAGGATGCCGATTTCGATACGCCGTCCCAAGCAGATCCCCAAAATAACAATGCCCCGCAGCCGCCGCCGCGGAAGGCGAGGCATACGAGGCATTTTTACCGCCCGGCGGTCGGAGCCGGTATTTTCCCCATCAGCGTATTCCGTACGGCGGGTCAGTCAAGCGGGAAAGTGAGGGCCGGGAAAGTGACCCGGTTTGCATCTGCTGGCGCGAAGGGGTCTCGTGCTGGTGCCGGAAGCCCGGCCCGGTTATCGGCGCCGGCGGGCTTGGCGACCTCATCATCCGCTACGGCTCCCAACGCTTCGAGACCAGTGTCATGGTCGCCTTGGTCATCGTCATGATCATCCTGGTCTGCGGCATCCAATGCGCCGGCGACCGGCTGGTCGCGAGGCTGGACCGCCGAGTGTAATGAGTGAGCGGGCTATTCCTCGGCGCAGAAGTTTTGACGGGTCGCTTGCGTTGAGGGACGCATGCCTTGGCGATTGGCGGAACCGCCCATCGCTTCGTCATCCTGGGGCGGAGCAAGGAGCGAAGCGACGCGGCGCAGACCCCGGGATCCATGCCATGACTTCAGAGCATTGTTGCGGTGCAGAATTCTGCTCCGCTGCCGGCTAAGGTTACGGCATGATGGGGTGGACGGCGCCCGACGGCATCGGATGTGCCAGAATGAGTTCGTTGAGATCTCAAACAAGGGAGCCGTCCGTGGAACAGCTTATCCGTATTGGCATGGATACGTCCAAGAGTGTTTTTCAGCTGCATGGTGTCGACGCTGCGGAGCGTCCGGTGCTGGTGCGTAAATTGCGACGGCGGGCGGTAGTCCCGTTCTTCGCCAAGCTTGCGCCAGTGAGGATCGGGTTGGAGGCGTGCGGCGGCTCGCATTACTGGGCGCGCACGCTGTCGGGGCTGGGTCATGAGGTGGTGCTGATCGCGGCGCAGCACGTGAAGCCGTATGTGCGGCGCGGCAAGCATGACGCGGCTGACGCCGAGGCGACCTGCGAGGCGATGAGCCGGCCCAGGACACGCTTTGTTGGGGTCAAGAGCGGCGAGCAGCAAGCGGCGCAGATGCTGTTTGGGGTGCGCGAGCAGCTGGTGCGGCGGCGCACGCAGCTTTCCAACACGATCCGCGGCTACGCAGCCGAATTCGGCCTGGTGGCCGCACAAGGCCTTGCCCGCATCGAGCCACTGCTGGCCCGCATTGCCGGCGACGCGACGGTGCCGGCGCTGGCAAAGGAACTGTTTGAGACGCTCGGCGAGGAATACCGCGCGGTGTGCGCGCGATACGCGGCAATCGACAAGAAGCTGTTGGCCCATCACCGCAAGGACGAGACTGGACAGCGACTGGCTGCGATGCCCGGCGTCGGGCCGGTCGTGGCGAGCCTGCTCGGCGTCAAGGTCACTGATGCGACAGCGTTCGGCTCGGGACGCGACTTCGCGGCGTGGCTGGGGCTGACGCCGAAGAACCATTCGACCGCCGGCAAGAACCGGCTGGGGGTGATCACGCGGGCCGGCGACGAGATGCTGCGGCAGGCGCTGGTGGTGGGCGCGACGGCCCACATCCAGCAGGTGCGTCGCGGCCGCGCCAAGGCCTCGCCGTGGCTGGCGGCGTTGATTGCGCGCAAGCCGCCGAAGCTGGCGGCTGTGGCGCTCGCCAACAAGACCGCCCGCATGGCCTGGAAGATGATGATCACCGGCGAGCCGTACCGTTGCGGCCCATCCGGGCAGCCTGACGCCTCCTCGCCGCCCTCAAGGCCGCTTCGCGCCGCCTACGGCGGTGGCCTGCGGCCAGCCCTGACCGCGGCTCAGCACGGCGCTGACATGCCCGGATAGGCCGCAACGGAGGAACACCGAACACAAGCTCTTGCAACGGAAGGAAGATGGACGTGATCGATCGATCCGTGACGCGCGAAACGCCGAGGGATCCATTGGCCAACGAAACCGCTGGCATGATTGGAACGGGCGTCGCGAACCCCACCTTGGCCAGCGGCCGCACGGACCGCGCTCAAAGGCCGGACATATGGACGCAAGCGATCGAAAACGACGCAAGACAACCGTTGCAGGCAGGGCGCCGTCCACATATGGATCCCAGGGTCTGCGCGCGTCGCTTCGCTCCTTGCTTGCCCTGGGATGACGAAGTGGAGGAAGGCTTCGGTCAATCGTGAATGTCTGTGGCCGAAACGAGACACCGACATTCTTGTGGGTGTTCAGATGCTCGTCGGCGATGCCGGAGTAATATCTGGCCGAAATGAAATCGCCGCCGACCCGACCCATCGTCGCGCCGAGCCCGACGATGCTATTGTAGAAAGGGTATTGCCCTTCGGGCATGATGCTTCTTCACCAATTGTCGATGTCGGTGCCGCCAATTGTCGAAGTCGGCGCTGCCCCTCATTGCCCTGCCGGGCATTTCTCCCCGTATAGTGACGGGGAGAAAGACGCTCTTCGGCGGTCAGCCGGCTGCTCGTGCCCGCTCGGTTGCGGCTCGGTCGATTGCCGACCCGTCGGCGGAAAAAACGACGCCAAATTTCTCGCTGGCCTGCTCGGGCGTATAGTACCCCAGCCTGACATCCCGCAGCACCAGTTCCGGGTCGCGCTGCAGGGGGTCGCCATAGCCGCCGCCGCCCGGCGTGCCGACGCGCACGCAGTCGCCGGCCTTCAGCGCGATGTCCTGCTCCTTGGAGAGGTGCGGCGGCACATGTTCACTGCCGTCGCGAAAAACGGTCACCGTGTTGACCGCGCCGTCGCTGCCGCCGAGCGCGCCCTGCGGGCCGAAACGGCCGTGGTCCATGACGAAGGAGGCGCGGGCGTCGCCGCGCAGGATCTCGACCTCATAGGCGAGGCCAAAACCGCCGCGATGCCTGCCGGCGCCGCCCGAGCCTTCGCGCAAGGCGTAATGACGGTAGAGCACCGGAAACGCCTGCTCCATGATCTCGACCGGCGGCGATTTGGAAATGCCGATGGTCGAGCAGCCATTGCTCAGGCCGTCATGATCGGCGTTGCCGCCATAGCCGCCGCCGGAGATCTGGTACATGACGTAATCGCGGCCGCGGGCCGGATCGTTGCCGCCGAGGGCGAAATTGCCGCTGGAGCCGGCCGGCGCCGCCGTCACCTTGTCCGGCAGCGCCTGCACCATCGCCGCGAACACCGCCTCGGCGATGCGCTGCGAAACCTCGGCCGCGCAGCCCGATACCGGGCGCGGATATTTGGCGTCGAGGAAAGTGCCTTCCGGCCGCTTGACGATCAGCGGCTCGAAGGCGCCGGCACTGATCGGCACGTCAGGGAAAATATGGCGCATGGCGAGGTAGACCGAGGACAAGGTCGTCGCCAGAACGCTGTTCATCGGCCCGGCGCAGGGTTTTGACGAGCCGGAAAAATCGAAAGTGAGCGTGTCGCCCTGTTTCTCCACCGCAAGCGCGATGGTCAGCGGCTCGTTGACCACCCCGTCGGAATCGACGAAGGCCCTGGAGCGATAGATGCCGTCGGGAATGGCCGATATGTTGGCGCGCATCTGCTCGGCGGCGCGGCGACGCAGTTCGGCGATCGCCTCGACGACTGTTTCATCTCCGTAACGATCCAGGATTCCGTTGAGCCGGTCCTGGCCGATCAGCAGTGCCGCCGCCTGCGCGCGGATATCGCCGATGCGCTGGTCGGCAACCCTGATGTTCGAACAGATGATGGCGTAGATCTCGCGATCGAGTACGCCCTGCTTGAACAGTTTTACCGGCGGCAACCGCAGGCCCTCCTGCTCGACCGCCGTCGCCGAGGCGGAAAAGCCACCCGGCACCGAACCGCCGATATCCGGCCAGTGGCCGGTGTTCGACAGCCAGCAGAAGATTTTTTCTTCCCTGTAGACCGGCATGGCGAAGCGTACGTCCATCAGGTGAGTGCCGCCGAGATAGGGGTCGTTGACGATGTAGATATCGCCTGGCTCGGGCGGCAAGCAGCGACCGTCGGCGATCATCTCGATCACCGTTCTGGTCGAATACTGCATGACGCCGACGAATACCGGCAGGCCTTGGCTGCCCTGCGCGATCAGCGATCCATCGACGGCCGAATAGATGCCGTCGGAGCGGTCATTGGCCTCGGCAATGACCGGCGAGAAGGCAGCGCGCGAAAACGTCAGGTCCATCTCGTCGCAGACCTGCTGCAGCGCCGCCTGGATGACCGAAAGCGTAATGGCGTCGAGCTTTTGCATCTCAGGCCTCACCGATGTCGATGATGATGTTGCCGTCGGCGTCCGAGCGCGCCCGGTCGCCGGGCTCGAGCACTGTGGTGGCGTCCATCTGTTCGAAGATCGCCGGCCCTTCAACGATGGCGTCGAGCGGCAGCTTTTCCCTGCTATAGACCGGCGTGTCGTGCCAGCGTCCGCCGTACCAGACCGGCCGGATTTCGCGGCGGGCGTCATCGAGCGTTTTGGCGCGGCCAGCCGGGTCGATCAGCCGCGAAAGATCGATTGCCGGCCGCACGCCGGTGATCGAGGTGTTGAGGTTGACCAGATTGGCGCGGATTTCCGGCAGCTCGACCTTGAAGCGGGCGAAATAGGCCTTTTCGAACAGCTGCTGCAGGATCTCGCGCGTCACCGCGGACGACGGCAGCGGCACGTTGATGATATGGGTCTGGCCGACGAACTGCATGTCGGCGGAATGGGTGACGCGGATCGTCTGCGGTTTCACCGCTTCCTTGCCGATCAGCTCCTCGCCTTCGTTTCGGTGCCGTTCCAATATCGCGTGAAGCCGGGTTTCATCGAGTCCCGCCACCGGCTGGTTGACGGTGTTGACGAAATCGTGCCTGAGATCGGCGACGACGCAGCCGAGCGCATTGGTGATGCCAGGCCGCGCCGGCACCAGCACTTTTGGCAGGCCAAGTTCGCGCGCCAGTGCGGTGGCATGCAGCGGCCCGGCGCCGCCGAAGGCGAACAGGGCGAAATCGCGCGGGTCGTGGCCACGCGACACCGAGACCATGCGGATGGCGCCGGCCATCTTGATGTTGCCGAGCCGCAGCACCGCGCCCGCCGCCTCGACGCCGGACAGGCCGGTGGGGCGGCCGATCCTGTCCTCAAAAATGCCGGTGACGTGTTCGACGGTGACCGGGTTTTCGACGGCGAGCAGCTTTTTCGGCGCCAGCCGGCCGAGCACTAGATTGGCATCGGTGATGGTTGGTTCAACGCCGCCGCGTCCATAGCAGATCGGGCCGGGATTGGCGCCGGCGCTTTCCGGGCCGATCTGGATCAGACCGGCCGCGTCGACGCGAGCGATCGAGCCGCCACCGGCGCCGACGGTGTGCACCGCCACCATCGGCACATGGATCGGCATCGCATATTCGATCTCGATCTCGTTCGACACAGCCGGTTCGGCATTGCGGATCAGCGCCACGTCGGTCGAGGTGCCGCCCATGTCGTAGGTGACCAGGTTTTCGAAGCCGGCGCGTTTTCCGGTATAGGCGGCGGCGATGACGCCGGAGGCCGGGCCGGACATGACGGTCTTGGCCGATTCTCGGGTGACAAACCGGGCCGAGATCATGCCGCCATTGCCGTTCATGATCAGGAAGTCGCGGGCGTAGCCTTTGGACCCCAATTCCTTGCGCAGCCGCTCGACATAGCGCTCGAGGATCGGCTGCACCGAGGCGTTGACCGAAGCGGTGACTCCGCGCTCGAATTCGCGCGCTTCCGACAGCAGCGCATGGCCCGTGGTGATATAGCCGTTCGGCCAAAGCGCGGCGGCGATGTCGGCGGCGCGCCGCTCATGCGCCGGATTGGCGTAGGAATGCAAAAAATGGATGACGAGGGATTCGCAGCCGGCCGCGATCAGCTGCGAGATCGCCGCGCGCATTTCGGCTTCATCGAGCGGGGTGCGCACCGCGCCCGAGGCTTCGACGCGCTCCGATACTTCAAGCCGCAGATTGCGCGGAATGATCGGAACGAAGCTGCCGGTCATGCCATAGGCCTGCGGCCGCGTCCGCCGGCCCAGCTCGATGACGTCGCGAAAGCCGCGCGTGGTGATCATGCCGGTCTTGGCCAGCCGGCGCTCGAGCACTGCGTTGGTGGTGGTGGTGGTGCCGTGCACGATGAGGTCGATGCCGCGGATGGGAAAACCGGTGGCGTCGAGCGCCGAAACGACCCCAAAAGCCTGGTTGTCGATGGTGGTCGGGGTCTTGGCGATATGAACCTTGCCACTGTCACGCCCGTCGATCAGGAGCAGGTCGGTAAAGGTTCCGCCGACATCGATGCCGGCGACGACGCTGCCCGAGGAATCCAGCGTCTGCGCCGAAAAATTCTCTTCCATTGTCGAAACCCGAAATGTCAGGACTACAGATATGTCTCAGTTTGGAAAGGTGTTTCAGCCTAGCATCTTGACGCAAATATCATTTGTATACTAATAAATTCCGGAGACAAGAGCTTACCGCTTCGTCGTGGGCGAACGGCACGCTGGAACCTGATCGGTTCGGGCGCGCAGCAGAGAATTTGGTGCCAGCGCCCTCGGGTTGGCCAGAAGGTTAGATTTGATGAACACCACATCCGCGCTCAACACCGCCGGCGCCCGGCCGCTGCAGTTCCCGATTCCGGCCAATGTCTATGCCGAAACCGTCGTCTCGGTGAAGCACTATACCGACCGGCTGTTTTCGTTCCGCATCACCCGGCCGCAGTCGCTGCGCTTCCGCTCCGGCGAGTTCGTCATGATCGGCCTGCCCAATGCCGAGAAGCCGGTGTTCCGCGCCTATTCGATCGCCAGCCCGGCCTGGGACGACGAGCTGGAATTTTTTTCGATCAAGGTGCCGGACGGCCCGCTGACCTCGCAGCTGCAAAAAATCGAGATTGGCGACACCGTCATCATGCGGCAGAAATCGACCGGCACGCTGGTGGTCGACGCGCTGACTCCGGCCAAGCGCCTGTTCATGATCTCGACCGGCACCGGCATCGCGCCCTTCGCCAGCCTGCTGCGCGACCCCGACACTTTTGAGAAATTCGAGCAGGTCGTGCTGACCCACACCTGCCGCGACAATGCCGAACTGACCTACGGCCAGGAGCTGGTTGCAGAGCTGGAGAACGACCCGCTGATCGGCGAGCTGACCAGTGGCCGCGTCACGCTCTACAATTCGACGACGCGCGAAATTTCGCAGCGCATGGGCCGCATCACCGCGCTGATCGGCTCGGGAAAATTCTATGCCGACCTCGGCATCGACAAGCTCAATCCCGAGACCGACCGCATCATGATCTGCGGCTCGATGCACATGCTCAGGGATGTCAAGGAACTGGCCGAAAGCCTCGGCTTCGAGGAAGGCTCGCTGCATCATCCAGCCAGCTTCGTCGTCGAGCGGGCGTTTGTCGGGTAGTTTTCTCGATTGGTGATCGCGCGTCTTTCCTTCTCCCCTTGTGGGAGAAGGTGGATTGGCGCGCAGCGCCAAGACGGTTGAGGGGTGCTGGACGGAGCGCGGCGGCGCCAAGCTGGAACACCCCTCATCCGGCCGCTTCGCGGCCACCTTCTCCCACAAGGGGAGAAGGAAGAACCGCGCTGTTCGGCTGATGGCACGGCAGGCTTTTTCCGTTATGACCGCCTGAAGGACTCGTGAAGCGCTGCTTCACGGGCTATCTTCGTCGCAAATCGTCGAACGAAAGGGCAGGAGATGAGCAGCACATTTCGCGAAGCCGATCCTGGTGTCGACAGGTTGGGACCTTCCAAGATCACGCCGCTGCCGGCGCGCAGCGCCGCCAATGCGCCGGCGCCGCAAGCGCACGGCATTGCCCGCAACCCCGGCATGAGGCTCGATCTCGGCTTCATGGGATCGATGCGCAGCGTCAACCGCTCGGCGCTGGAACGGCGTGTCGCCAGCCTGACCAAGCGGCGCTCGATCAAGGCCGACAACCAGGCCGCCTGGCTGCTGCGGGCCGTCGCCTGCATGGACCTGACGACGCTGAACTCGAACGACACCGACGAGCGCGTGCGCCGGCTGTGCGCCAAGGCGGTCAATCCGTTGCGCCGCGACATCGTCGAAGGCCTTGGCATATCAGGTGAAAAGATCCGCCCGGCGGCGGTCTGCGTCTATCATCCCTTCGTCGCTACCGCCGTCGATGCGCTACGCGGCAGCGGCATCCATGTCGCCGCCGTTTCCACAGCGTTCCCGCACGGCCTGACGCCACTGTCGACGCGGCTGCAGGAGATCGAAGCCTCGGTGAGCGACGGCGCCGACGAGATCGACGTCGTCATTCCGCGCGGCCTGGTTTTTGCCGCGAAATGGCAGGAGCTCTATAACGAAATCGTTGCGATGCGCGCCGCCTGCGGCGAGGCGCATCTGAAAGTCATCCTCGGCACCGGCGATCTCGCCACGCTGCGAAACGTCATGCTGGCGTCGATGGTGGCGATGATGGCGGGCGCCGATTTCATCAAGACGTCGACCGGCAAGGAAAGCGTCAACGCGACGCTGCCGGTCGGCCTTGCCATGGTGCGCGCCATCCGCGCCTATTTCGAGGAGACCGGCACCCTCATCGGCTTCAAGCCGGCCGGCGGCATTTCGACGGCAAAGGCATCGCTCGACTGGCTGGTGCTGATGAAGGAGGAGTTGGGACGGCGGTGGCTGGAGCCGGACCTGTTCCGCTTCGGTGCGTCGAGCCTTCTGACCGACATCGAGCGCCAGCTGGAGCATCATTTGACCGGTCGTTATTCGGCCAATCATCGCCACGCGATGGCGTGATTTTTGGGAGCGCCCCATGAACATTCTCGAACGCTATCATGCCATGGATTACGGCCCGGCGCCGGAGGCCCGCAACGAGGCGGATGCCTGGCTTGCCGCGCGTGATTTTTCCAAAGCGCTGTTCATCGGCGGCGACTGGAAGGCAGCCGCCGGCGGCAAGACTTTTGATACCAGCGATCCGTCTTCGGGAAAATTGCTGGCCAAAATCTCGGATGCCGGAGCTGCCGATATCGACGCGGCGGTTTCGGCCGCGACAAAAGCGCTGCCGAAATGGGCCGAATCCACCGGCTACCAACGCGCGAAAGTGCTCTATGCCATCGGCCGCGCCATGCAGCGCCACCAGCGGCTGTTTGCGGTGCTGGAATCGATCGACAACGGCAAGCCGATCCGCGAAAGCCGCGACATCGACGTGCCGCTGGCCATCCGCCATTTCATCCACCATGCCGGCTGGGCGCAGGCGCTGGATAAGGATTTCCCCGGCCATAAGGGCGTCGGTGTCGTCGGCCAGATCATCCCGTGGAATTTTCCGCTGTTGATGCTGGCCTGGAAGATCGCGCCGGCGCTTGCCGCCGGCTGCACGGTGGTGCTGAAGCCGGCCGAATTCACACCGCTCACTGCCATCCTGTTCGCCGAGATTTGTCAGCGCGCCGGCGTACCGAAAGGTGTCGTCAACATCGTCCAGGGCGGGCCGGAGGCGGGTGGGGCAATCGTCAATCATCCCGGCGTCCAAAAAATCGCCTTCACCGGCTCGTCCGAGGTCGGCAAGATCATCAGGAAGGCGACTGCCGGGTCGGGGAAAAAAATCTCGCTGGAGCTTGGCGGCAAGTCGGCTTTCGTCGTCTTCGAGGACGCCGACCTCGACAGCGCCGTCGAGGGTCTGGTCGACGGCATCTGGTTCAACCAGGGCCAGGTCTGCTGTGCCGGCTCACGCCTCTTGGTGCAGGAAGGCATCACTGATGCCTTCATCGCCAAGGTCAAGACGCGGATGAGCCGGCTGCGCGTCGGCAGCCCGCTTGACAAGAACACCGATATCGGCCCGCTGGTCGACCCGACCCAGCTCGATCGCGTCAAGGGGCTGGTCGCCGCAGGCGCCAAACAGGGCGCCGTCTGCTGGCAGCCGGACGTGGCGCTGCCGTCCTCCGGCTATTACCATTTGCCGACGCTGGCGACAGGCGTTTCGCCGGCCAACATCCTGGCGCAGGAGGAGGTGTTCGGGCCGGTGCTGGCGACCATGACCTTCCGCAACACCGAGGAAGCGATCGAACTCGCCAACAACACGCGCTACGGCCTGGCCGCCTCGGTGTGGAGCGAGAACGTCAACCTTGCGCTGCACGTCGCGCCGCAATTGAAGGCCGGCGTCGTCTGGGTCAACGGCACCAACATGTTCGACGCCGCCTGCGGCTTCGGCGGTTATCGCGAGAGCGGTTTTGGCAGGGAAGGCGGGCGCGAGGGCATGCTCGAATATTTTTCGGCAGAACTGCCGCTCGGCCCGGCCATCAAGCCGGCACCGGCACCGGCCCGGTCGATCGAGCGGGCGGAAGGCGATGCCATCGATCGCACGGCAAAGCTGTTCATCGGCGGCAAGCAGGTCAGGCCGGACGGCAATTATTCGCTGGCGATAGCCACTGCCAAGGGCAAGCTTGCCGGCGAGGTCGGCCTCGGCAGCCGCAAGGATGTTCGCGATGCCGTTGCGGTTGCGCGTGCCTGCAAGGCCTGGCCGGAGGCGACCGCCTATAACCGCAGCCAGGTGCTGTATTATCTGGCCGAAAACCTGTCCGGCCGTGCCGATGAATTTGCCGCGCGCCTCACGGAGCTTACCGGCGCCACTGGCAAGACGGCGCGTGACGAGGTCGAGATGTCGATCGAGCGGCTGTTCCTCTATGCCGGCCTGGCCGACAAGTTCGAAGGCCGTGTCCACCAGCCACCGGCCCGCGCCGTCACGCTGGCGCTGCACGAGCCGGTCGGCGTCGTCGGCATCATAGCGCCCGACAATGCGCCGCTGCTCGGCCTGATCTCGCTGGTGGCGCCGGCGCTGGCCATGGGCAACACGGTGGTCGCGGTGCCGTCGGAAAAATATCCGCTGCTTGCCACCGATCTCTACCAAATCATCGAATATTCCGACGTCCCGGCCGGCGCCATCAACATCGTCACCGGCCGCAGCGCCGAGCTCGCCGGCGTGCTGGCCAAGCATGACGATGTCGACGGGCTCTGGCTGTTCGCCGATGCCGAGACCTGCGCCAGGGCCGAAGCCGACTCCGTCGGCAATCTCAAGCGTGTCTGGACCGGCAACGGCCGCAGCCTCGACTGGACGTCGGCCGAGGCGGCCGGCGATGCGTTGCTGCGCCGTGCCGTCGAGGTCAAGAACGTCTGGGTGCCCTACGGCGACTGAGCGTGTCGATTGCAATTGTCGACGTCGGCGCCGCCCCTCATTGCCCTGCCGGGTGTCCAGCCGATAGATAGGTAACAGTTTGAACCGGATACATAGGTTACAGTTTTCCCCCCTTCTCCTGCGCAGTGGTGTCCGCCGCAGCGCCGGCTGGTCGGGGTTGCAAGGCGCTGCGGCGGACCAGGCGCATTCGCTTGAGATCGATGTGGCCGAGCGGGTGGGCGTAGAAGCGTAAGGCCCATTCGCCGGTTTCGGTTTCTTCGACGGCGACCGGCTCGCCGGCAAGCGAGGCCGAGACATAGATCTCGCCGCCCTGCCACTTGATCGCGCCATTGTTGCGCACGCGCCTGACTGCGGCCTCGGCCGGATAGTCGGGCTCGGGCACGTTGGCCGGCATTTGCCGCTCGCTACCGCGGTAGTATTCGGCCGGCGTGTCCATGCCGAGCGCCTCATGCGGACGCTCCTCATTGTACTCGCGACGGAAGGCGTCGAAAGCCTGGCTCTGCGCCTGTCTGTCGATCTCAGGCGCCTTGGCCAGCGGCAACATGGTCAGGTGAAAGCGCTCGTGGCAGCCGTTCTGCTGAGGCTTGCCGGGCGCGATCCGCTCCAGCGCGATGCCGAGCTTGATGAAGCGCACCGCAAGCGGCGTCAGCCCGGTGACGCCGGCCGACGCGAAGGGTGAACCATTGTCGCTTCTGAACCGATCCGGCAGACCATGCTCCTCAAACAGCCGTTCGAACACCGGCCAGGCCTCCTCATCTGCCGTCGAACCCGTCGCTTCGAGCGCCAACAGGTAGCGGCTCCACGCATCCAGCACTGTCAACGGTTCGCAGCGCCACCCGTCACGGGTCCGGAACCAGCCCTTGTGGTCGCCCGTCCACACCGCATTCGGCCTTTGCGCATCTGGCCAGGGGCCGTTGCCCACAGCTCTCCAGCGCCCCCGCCGCCGGCCGACAAGGCCGTGGCGCTTCAGAATCTCGCCGGCCGTCGAGATCGCCGGCCACGGGTGCGACGGCGCCTCACGCTTGAGCCGCCCGATGATCTTCTTGGGCCCCCATGCCGGATGCGCCTCCTTCAGCGCAACGATCCGCTCAACCAGATCGGCAGCGGTCGCGCGGCCGTGATTGAGCGGCGCTCGCGGCAGATCATGCAAACCTTCCGGGCCGAACTCCCGGTAACGACCAAGCCACTTGTAGCCGATCTTGCGCGATATCCCGTACCGCTCGCAAACAGCCGTCATCGTCTCCTCTCCCGAAAGGCAATCCACTATAAACCTCAACCGCTCGTCCATGATGTCAGTCTCTCGCCAAACCATCGCCGGTACCTCCCGGCGGACAAGAAAACTGTCACCTATGCAATCGGTCTACTCTGTTACCTATCTATCCGGTTCGGACAGCCGGGCATTTCTCCCCGTATAGTGACGGGGAGAAAGAAGCCGACTTGACGGGCCAAAAGATGTTCTTTACCGAGAAAAAACATTTGCCGGCCCCTAGGAGAATAGCGCCCGGGCGGCGACAGAGGGAGAAAAAATCATGGCGGATCTGGCGGGCAAGATCGTTGTCGTCACGGCGGCGGCGCAAGGCATCGGCCGGGCGAGCGCGCTGGCTTTCGCCAGGGCGGGCGCCGTCGTCCATGCCACCGACATCAACGAGGTGCTGCTCGCCGAACTCGGCAAGACGGCCGGCATCAAAACCCGCAAGCTCGACGTGCTGAACGACGAGGCGGTCGAAAAAGCCTTTGCCGAGATCGGCGCCGTCGACGTGCTGTTCAACTGCGCCGGCTTCGTCCATTCGGGCTCGATCCTCGAGATGAAGGACGCCGATCTCGATTTCGCTTTGGATCTCAACGTCCGCTCGATGATCCGCACCATCCGCGCCGTGCTGCCCGGCATGCTGGAGCGCGGCGACGGCTCGATCATCAACATGGCGTCGCTGGCCGGCTCGACCAAGGGCGTGCCCAACCGCTTCGTCTATGGGCTGACCAAGGCGGCGGTCATCGGCCTGACCAAATCGGTCGCCGCCGACTATGTCGGCAAGGGCATACTCTGCAACGCCATCTGCCCGGGCACGGTCGAAAGCCCGTCGCTGGAGGACCGCATGCATGCGCAGGGCGACTACGAGGCGGCGCGCGCCGCCTTCATCGCCCGCCAGCCGATGGGCCGTCTCGGCACACCAGAGGAAATCGCCGATCTCGCCGTCTATCTGGCTGGAGCCACCTATACGTCGGGACAGGCTTATAATATCGACGGTGGCTGGTCGATCTAAGAGGCCATTTGAAAACTCTGCAAACGGCCCCTGGGCCGCAATCAGGAGAAAAAGAATGAAACTGCTGCGCTATGGCGAAGCGGGGAGCGAACGCCCCGGACTGCTCGATGCGGATGGAACGATCCGCGACCTCTCCGCCCATGTCACCGACATTGCCGGCGAGGCGCTCGACCCGGCATCGCTCGAAAAACTGTCGAAGCTCGATCCGCAATCGCTGCCGGCGGTTTCCGGCAATCCGCGCATCGGCGCCTGCGTTGCCGGCACCGGCAAATTCATCTGCATCGGTCTCAACTATTCCGACCACGCCGCCGAGACCGGCGCCACCGTGCCGCCGGAGCCGATCATCTTCATGAAGGCAAGCTCGGCCATCGTCGGGCCAAACGACGACGTGCTGATCCCGCGCGGCTCGGTCAAGACCGACTGGGAAGTCGAGCTTGGCGTGGTCATCGGCAGAAAAGCCAAATACGTCACCGAGGCCGAGGCGCTGGATTATGTCGCCGGCTACTGCGTCGCACACGACGTGTCCGAGCGCGCCTTCCAGGCCGAGCGCCAGGGCCAGTGGACCAAGGGCAAGTCCTGCGACACGTTCGGGCCGATCGGCCCGTGGCTGGTGACCAAGGACGAGGTCCAGGACCCGCAGAACATCCCGATGTGGCTGAAGGTCAACGGCAAGACGATGCAGAACGGCTCGACCAGGACCATGGTCTATGGCGTCGCCTATCTCGTCGCCTATCTCAGCCAGTTCATGTCGCTGCATCCGGGCGACATCATCTCGACCGGCACGCCGCCCGGCGTTGGGCTCGGCATGAAGCCGCCGGTGTTCCTAAAACCCGGCGACGTCGTCGAGCTCGGCATCGAAGGGCTGGGCATGCAGAAGCAGACGTTCAAGGCGGACGCGTAGGCGCTCTTCCTTCTCCCCTTGTGGGAGAAGGTGGATCGGCGCGCAGCGCCGAGACGGATGAGGGGTGCTGGAAGAAACGCGGCGGGAAAACATCGAAGGATTTTAGTCGCTTATGCCTTCAGCGTAGCAATCCTTCCAACACCCCTCATCCGACCGAGCTTCGCTCGGCCACCTTCTCCCACAAGGGGAGAAGGGGAGTCGGCACCAGCTACTTCAGCACCTTGCCATCAGTCCCAAACCGATAGGTCCTTGCCGGATCCGGCGTCGCGTAGAGCGTGGCGCCAGGTTCGGCGTTGTAGACACCGAAAATGCGCACGGTGATCAGCCCGGCCTTCTCGCAGTCGAGATAGAGGTTGGTGTCGGCGCCGAGGTGCTCGGCATGGACGACCGTGCCTTTCCAGGCGCCGGATTTCGCGTCGACGGTCAGGTGCTCGGGCCGGACGCCGATGGTCTTGGCCGTTTCGCCAAGCCTGGCGCCGTCGACGAAATTCATTTTCGGCGAGCCGATGAAGCCGGCGACGAACTCATTCGCCGGCGCATTGTAGAGTTCCATCGGTCCGCCGATCTGCTCGATCCTGCCGGCATTGAGCACGACGATCTTGTCGGCCAGCGTCATCGCCTCGACCTGGTCGTGGGTGACATAGATCATCGTCGCCTTCAGCCGGCGATGCAGTTGCGCGATCTCGAGCCTGGTGTTGACGCGCAGTGCGGCATCGAGGTTGGACAAAGGCTCGTCGAACAGGAAAAGCTTGGGCTCGCGCACCACGGCGCGGCCGATGGCGACGCGCTGGCGCTGGCCGCCGGACAGCTCGGCCGGCCGCCTGGCGAGATAGGGCTCCAGCGACAGCATCGAGGAGGCGATGCCGATGCGGCGGTCGATCTCGGCCGCCGGCGTGCCCGCCTGCTTGAGGCCGAGGCCCATATTGTTCTTCACCGTCAGATGCGGGTAGAGCGCGTAGGTCTGGAACACCATGGCGATGCCGCGCTTGGCCGGCGGGGTGGCGGAGACGTCCGCGCCGTCGATGACCACGCGGCCCGAGGTCGAATCCTCCAGCCCGGCGATGACCCTGAGCAGCGTCGATTTTCCGCAGCCGGAGGGGCCGACGAAGACGACGAACTCGCCATCGGTCACTTCGAGGTCGATGCCCTTCAGCACCTCGACCGGCCCAAAGGCTTTTTTCACGTTCTCGATGTTCAGTGCGCCCACTTTGTTCCTCCGGATTGGGATGTGGGCGCCAAGGCACCCCCCTCTGTCCTGCCCTCTTTGCCAAAACTTGGCATCTCCCCCTCAAGGGGCAGGGCTGTCCGGGGAAAGTTTTGAGTGAATCGAAATGCCACATGTGCATGCCCCGTAAAACGGGGTTTGTCCGTCTTTTCTCTGGTTGTCGAGACTCAGAAAAGGAACGGGGCATGCGCTTTGCACCTAGCATCTTCGGGCAGCTTCTTGAACCCATCGATCGGCGTCAATTCCAAGCAATTGTGGATCGCCACGACGGGGATGCGTACGACAAATCGTTCAGAAGCTGGGATCATCTGGTGGCGCTGATCTATGCCCAGTTCTGCGGCAGCAGCAGCTTGCGTGGCCTGGAAGCCGGCTGGAACGCCAACAGCCAGCATCATTATCACCTGGGCAGCGGTCCGTTGATGCGTTCGACCTTGTCGGATGCCAACAGACGGCGTCCGGTCGCCATCTTTGCCGAGGCGTTCGGTCTGGTGGCGAACCTGCTCGACAGGCAAATGCGGCGCGAGGGCGAAGCGATGCTGCGGCTGATCGACTCGACCCCCATTCCGCTCGGCAAACTGTGCGATTGGGCCAAGTCGAACGGGCGCATCCGCGGCATGAAGGTGCATGTCGTCTATGACCCGAAGACCGACTGTCCGCGCATCCTCGACATCACCGACGCCAACGTCAACGACGCCCAGGTCGGTCGCCAGATCACGATCGAAGCTGGAGCGACCTACGTGTTCGACAAGGGCTACTGCCATTATGGCTGGTGGACGGCGATCGCCGAAGCCGGATCGATCTTCGTGACGCGGCCCAAATCCAACATGAGGCTGGCGCTGCTGCGTGATCGCCCTATAGCCGAGCCGCAGGGCGACGGCTTCCTGGTTGTGGAAGACAGTGAGGTAAGCTTGGTCAGCAAGGCTGCTTGCAAGCTGCCGATGCGGCTGCGTCGCCTGCGCGTTCAGCGCGAAACGGGCGACACCATCACGCTTTTGACCAACGATCTGGAGCGCTCTGCCGTCGAGATTGGACGGCTTTACAAAGGCCGCTGGCACATCGAGCTTCTGTTCCGATGGATCAAGCAGCACCTCAAGATCCGCAAGTTCCTCGGCAACAACGGCAATGCAATCCGCCTGCAACTCTTTGCCGCAATGATCGCCTTTGCGCTGCTGCGCATTGTCGCGCGCACCCGCCGCGTCACTATTCCTATCTTGAGGTTCACAGAACTGGTCGCTCAATACTTGTTCGGGCGGCGGAAACTGCACACCATCGATAAGCCGCCACCGGTCAATCCAAGCCGACCAAGGGACCGAGCCTCTCCCAATCAGATGGCCTTCATTTATGAATAACTTTCCCCGGACAGCCCTGCTCAAGGGGGGAGATTGGCAGCTTCGAGGCCGCGCGCCACTTTGCGGCGTTGATAGCTAGCGAAGGCAGTACCAACATCTGATCTCCCCCCTGGAGGGGGAGATGGCCGGCAGGCCAGAGGGGGGCGCCGTAGAGCGCCACTACTTGCAAAAATTCCCCTATCACAATTGCACCGCCTTCCCGCTGCGCACGCTTTCGTCGGCGGCAAGGCAGACGGCGAGCGACTTCACCGCGTCGTCCATATGGCGGGTGAGATCAATATCCTCGCGGATCGCCTTGAGCAGAAAAGCCTGTTCGCGGTCGCAGAGATCCTGATGGCCGGGCTCGCCCTCCATCGACAGCATCTCATCCGGCTTGGCGAATTTTCCGTCAGCGCCGGTCGCCGCGCTGTGCAGGCACAGCGTCGAGGTCTTGGTGTGGGTGTCGATGTCGTCGGATTTGACGCCCTCCTTCATGACGATCGACACACAGCCATTCGGCGATATCACGTCCTTCACGAAGAACGCCGTCTCCGAGATCATCGGCCCCCAGCCGGCCTCGTACCAGCCGACCGAGCCATCGTCGAACAGCACCTGCAGGTGGCCGTAATTGTACATCGTGGGCGCAATCTCGTCGCTCAGTCTCAGCCCCATGCCGCGCACCTCGACCGGCCTGGCGTCGGTGATCTGCAGCATGACGTCGAGATAGTGCACGCCGCAATCGACGATCGGCGACGTCGTGCGCATCAACTGCTTGTGCGTCTCCCAGCTATGGCCTGAGGATTGCTGGTTGAGGTTCATGCGGAACACGTAGGGGCCGCCGAGCTTGCGCGCCTCGGCGATCAGCCTGATCCAGGACGGATGATGGCGCAGGATGTAGCCGATCACCAGTTTTCTGCCGTTGGCCCTGGCTGCCGCGACGGCGCGTTTGGCATCCGCCACCGTCGTCGCCAGCGGCTTTTCGACAAAGACATGGCAGCCGGCCTCGAACGCCTTGACCGCATAGTCGGCATGGCTGTCGGAATAGGTGGCAATGCAGGCGATATCTGGTTTTTCGTCGCGCAGCGCCTCGTCGAAGGAGCGCCTGATGCCATAGCTGGAAAGCCCGGCCGGCAGCGGCACGTCCGAACGGTTGACCAGTGCGGCGATCTCGAAGCCCGGATTAATATGATAGGCCAGCGCATGGCTGCGGCCCATATTGCCGAGCCCGGCGACGACGACGCGAAGAGGTTTTTGCGAGCTCACTTGACCGCTCCCGAAGTAATGCCGCGGATCAGCTGCCGCGAGAAGATGACGTAGAGGATCAGCACCGGCATGATCGCCAGCGACAGCGCCGCCAGGATGGCGTTCCAGTTGGTGACGAACTGGCCGAGGAACAGCTGGGCGCCGAGCGTCACCGTCTTGGTCTCTTCCGACGGCGCCAGGATCAGCGGAAACCACAGATCGTTCCAGATCGGGATCATAGTGAAGACGGCGACCGTCGCCATCGACGGCCGCACCAGCGGCAGCACCAGCCGGAAGAAAATGGTGTATTCGGACAGGCCGTCGATGCGGCCGGCGTTCTTCAGATCGTCGGAGACCTGCTTCATGAATTCCGACAGGATGAAGACGGCGAGCGGCAGGCCTTGCGCGGTATAAACCAGGATCAGCGCCGTCAGCGTGTTGACCAGCCCGCTCGCCACCATCAATTGCAGGATGGCGACGGTGCCGAGGCGGATCGGGATCATGATGCCGAGGGCGAGATAAAGCCCCATCAGCGAATTGCCGCGAAAGCGGTATTCCGACAGCGCAAAGGCGGCCATCGCGCCGAACAACAGCACGAAGAACAGCGAGGCGACGGTGACGACAAGGCTGTTCTGGAAATAGTGAATGAAATCGCCCTGGCCGATGACGGTGGTGTAGCCGATCAGGTCGAAGGTTTTCGGGGTCGGCGGCGTCAGCGGCGCGCCGAAGATGCCGGCGCGGGATTTAAACGAATTCATGATGACGATGATCACCGGAAACAGCGCGATCACCGTGTAGGTCAACAGCACCGCATGGGCGCCGATGGTGCGGGGCAGGGAATGGGTGGCCGTGCTCATTGGAAAGTCTCCTGACGAGCTGCATTTCCAATGGATGGCGCCAAGGCACCCCCCTCTGTCCTGCCGGACATCTCCCCCTCAAGGGGGGAGATCGGCAGCTTCAGCCTGGCGACTTCTCTTGCAACGTTGAAAAGTAGCGAAAGCGATGCGGCAGTCCAATCTCCCCCCTTGAGGGGGAGATGGCCGGCAGGCCAGAGGGGGGTGTTCAAGCTCGACATCGCGCCCCCTAGAACTGGTAGCGACGCAGGCGCGTCTGGACGAGGAAGAGGTAGACGCAGACGCCGCCAAGGATGATCAGGAACATCATCGTGGCGATCGCCGCGCCCATGTTGGGATCGCCGATTTGCAGCTGGAAACCGAAGAAGGCGCGGTAGAGGAAGGTGCCGAGAATGTCGGTCGAATAATTCGGCCCGGCCAGCGCGCCCTGCGCGGTGTAGATCAGGTCGAAGGCGTTGAAATTGCCGACGAAGGTGAGGATCGAGATGATGCCGATCGACGGCAGGATCAGCGGCAGCTTGATCTTCCAGAATTGCGACATGCCGGTGATGCCGTCGCATTCGGCGGCTTCGATCACCTCGTCGGGGATCGACAGCAGCGCGGCATAGATCAGCATCATCGGGATGCCGACGAACTGCCACACCGAGATCAGGCTGAGCGTGGTCAGCGCATATTGCTCCTTGCCGAGCCACGGCGTGAACAGGCTTTTGAGGCCGACGAGATCCATCAGGTTCGGCGCCACGCCCCACAGCGGCGACAGGATCAGCTTCCAGGCGAAGCCGACGATGACGAAGGACAGGATCGTCGGCACGAAGATGGCTGTGCGGTAGAAGGCGGAGAATCTCAGCCGTGGGCTGGACAGAAGTGCGGCCAAAAGCACGCCGATCGGGTTCTGCACCAGCATGTGGATGATGAAGAACCAGACATTGTTCCTCAGCGCGTTCCAGAAGCCCACGGACCAGTTCGGATCGCCGAACAGCGTGCGGAAGTTTGCCAGTCCCACGAAGACCTGGGACTGGTCGATGTTGCGGAACAGCGAGAGCTGCAGCGTGCCGGCCAGCGGCAGGATCATGATCGCCGTATAGACCAGCACCGCCGGCGCCAGGAAGACGCCGATATGCCAGCGGAACGGTCGTTTCGGTGCTGCGGCCATGCGTTCGGTCTCTGCTGATCAGGTCTTGCCGCCAAAGGGTGCGGCGCCTCCCTCCCCCTCGAGGGGAGGGTGCCTCGCGAAGCGAGGCGGGTGGGGTCGGTCAAGGCAGCGCGCCATCGTTTCGACCGCGCCTTCCGGCAACGATCAGGTTGCGGCCCGTCTCCACCGACCCCCTCTGTCGCCTTCGGCGACATCTCCCCCTCGAGGGGGGAGATAGCGCTCGTTCTTACTTCGCCGGCTTATACCAGCTGTCGAGGCCGTCCTGCAGCTTCTTGGCGGCAGCTTCCGGCGTGACGGTGCCGTTGATGACGTTGGCCGATTCAACCCAGGTCTCGTTCTCGAGGTTCGGCGTGCCGCGCCCCAGGATCTGGTAGGTCGAGCGGATCGTCGACTTGCACTTGTCGCGCCAGGAGACGAATTCCTGGGCCAGCGGGTCTTCCATTTTCACCGGCGTGTTGTTCAGGCTGAAGAAGCCCGGCAGCGCGTTGGCGTAGATGGTGGCGAAATCCGGCGAGGCGACCCAGGTCAGGAAGGTCTTGGCCGCATCCGCATTCTTCGACGCCGCATTGAGGCCCATGCCGATGTCGGTGTGGTCGGAGATGTAGCAGGTGTCGCCGGCCTTCTGCACCGGCGGCGGGAAGGCGCCCATCTTGAACTGGGCCTGGGTGTTGAACAGCGCGATCTCCCACGAGCCGGCAGGGTAGATGGCGGCGCGGCCAAGCGTGAACAGGTTCTGGCTGTCCGGATAGGTCTGTGCCTCAAAGCCGTCGCCGAGATAGGGCTTCCATTTGGCGAGTTCGGCAAAGGGCGCGACCCACTGCGGGTCGGTCAGTTTTTGCTCGCCCTTGATCAGCGCGGTGCGGCCTTCCTCGCCCTTCCAGTAGTTCGGGCCGATGTTCTGGTAGCCCATGGTCGCGGCTTCCCAGAGATCCTTGGTGCCCATCGCCATCGGGATGTAGGTGCCGTCGGCCTTGATCTTGTCGAGCGCGGCGTAGAACTCCTCATTGGTGGTCGGCACCTTGATGCCGAGCTGGTCGAAGGCGTCCTTGTTGTAGATGAAGCCGTGGATGACCGAAGCCATCGGCACGCAGAAGGTCGCCTTGCCGTCGTCGGTCTGCCAGGCGGCCTTGGCGACGTCGGAAAAATTCTCCATGCCGGGCAACGTCGAGATATCGGCAAGATTGCCCTTCTTGAACAGTTCCAGCGACTTGTCGAACGGGCGGCAGGTGATCAGGTCGCCGGCCGAACCGGCGGCGAGCTTGGCGCCGAGTGCCGCGTCATATTCGGTCGGCGCCGACGGCGCGAACACCACCTTGATGCCCGGGTTCTTGGCCTCAAAAGCCGGGATCAGCTTGTCCTTCCAGATGGCAAGGTCGTCGCCGCGCCAGCTTTCGATGTTGAGCGTTACGTCCTGGGCATAGGCCATTCCGGCCGAGCCGAGAATGCTGGTGCCGAGAAGCAGTGCCGTCAGTAGTTTGGTTGTCATGCTCAGTCTCCCTGTTGACCTTTTTCAGGTTCGGTTTTGAGAACAGAGGTTTTGCGCCCCATGCTCCCCTCGATCGCGGAAAGCGCCGGGCGCAGCTTGTGGCCGGTGCCTTCCAGTATCTTCTGCGCCGCATCGGCGCTGGCGGCGCCGGCGGCGAGTAGAATGGCTGTCTTGACGGCGCCGCCGCTGTTCTCGAGCAGGCGTGCCGCATCGTCCCTGTCGCGTCCGCTGATGGCGGCAACGATGCGGGCGGCGCGCTCGCGCAGCTTGATGTTGTCGGCCATGAGATTGACCATATAGCCGTCATGGACATGGCCAAGATGGATGGCGGCCAGCGTCGACAGCATGTTTAGCGCGATCTTCTGGGCGGTGCCGGCGCCCATGCGCGTCGAGCCGGCGATCAGCTCCGGCGGTGTTTCGAGCAATATGGCGATGTCGGCCAGCCGAAGCAGCGGCGCATCCTTGTTGTTGGCGATGGCGATGGTCGCCGCACCGCAGCGCTTGGCGTCCTCGATCGCCCTGACCGCATAGGGCGTCGAGCCGCTGGCCGAGACCGCGATCAGGCAGTCGCCCTCCGCGATGCCGGCAGCGGCAACCGCGGCAGAGGCTTCGTCGGTATCGTCCTCCGGCCCGCCGGACAGCGTCTTGAAGGCATCGTCGCCGCCGGCGATCAGGATGGCGATGCGGTCGCGCTTGATACCGAAAGTGCCCGGCAGTTCCAGCGCATCGGCCAGCGCCATCAGGCCCGAGCTGCCGGCTGCTGCGTAAGCGAGCTTGCCGCCGCTGTTCAACCGGCTGGCGATGATCTCGGCGGCTTGGGCGATGGCGGGAATGGCGCCGCGCACCGCCTTGGCGGCCTCGATCTGCGCGTTGGCCAAAGAGGAAAGGATGGCGTCCGGGGCCTGGATGTCCAGCCCCTCGGCATTCTGGTGAAGCGCTTCGGTGCGCGTTTCGCGCCATCCGCTTTCCCTCCAATCCGCAAAACAATACCAAAAAAATACCACTTGTCCACACGCATTCGCGACTTCTCTGCCCTGAAATCGCCGCTCCGACAAAATGCATAGGTTTTTCAATCAAATACGCCTTAATCTTTTTGAAACGGAAATTAATCCTTGGCTATTGGTATTTTATTGGTATTATCCGCCCGGAGGAGACATCGCGTGAAATTCGTGCTTGGAATCGATGGCGGCGGCACCAGCTGCAGGGCGGCTCTTGCAACAGTTGACGGCACTGTCGTCGGCCGCGCCAAGAGCGGTGCGGCCAACATCCGCACCGATCTCACCGGCGCCAGACCCAACATCGTCGAGGCGGCAAGGCAGGCCTTTGTCGCCGCCGGACAAAACCCCGAACTGATCCCGCAGACGCCGGCCGTCCTCGGCCTCGCCGGCGCCAATGTCGGCACTTACAGGCAGCAGCTCGAAGCCATCCTGCCGTTCAGCATCAGCCGTGTCGAGACCGACGCCGAGATCGCGCTTGAGGGCGCAGTCGGCTCCGGTGACGGCGCCATGGCCATCCTCGGCACCGGCACCGCCTATATGGCGCGCAAGGCCGGCAAGTCGCGCGCCATCGGCGGCTGGGGATTCCAGGTCGGCGACCAGGGCAGCGGCGCCCGCATCGGCCGCGACCTGCTCGAGCAGACGCTGCTCGCCTATGACGGCATCCGCCAGGGATCGCCGCTGACGCAGGCCATGCTCGCCATCTTCCGCGACAATCCCGAGGATCTGGTCGAGTTCACCACCAACGCAAAACCCGGCGATTTCGGCGGCTTCGCGCCAAAGGTCTTCGAGCATGCCGAAAAGGGCGACACCGTCGCCAACTGGATCCTCGACAAGGCGGTCGCCGATGTCGAGGCAGCACTTGGCGTGCTCGATCTCGGCGACGACGCTCCGCTCTGCCTGCTTGGCGGGCTGGCGCCGCTCTATGCGCCGCGGCTGTCGGCGCGTTACCGGGCGCTGCTGAAGCCGCCGCTCGACGATGCGCTTGGCGGCGCCGTGCAGATGGCGGTGCGTGTCTTCGCCAAAGCAGCGGAGGCAACGCGATGAGCGAAGCCGCCGACCAGATCTTCGCCATGCTGAAACAGTCGGCGCAAAGCGGCGCACCGCTCTATCTGCAGCTCAGGAAGAGCATCGAGGATGCCGTCAATCGCGGCCTGATCGGGCCGGGCGATGCGCTGCCGTCCGAGCGCGACATCGCCAGCAAGGCCGACATTTCGCGGGTCACCGTGCGCAAGGCGGTGCAGGATCTGGTCAAGGGCGGCATCCTTGTCCAGCGCCACGGCTCCGGCACCTTCGTCGCGCCGCGGATGGAGCGCGTCGAGCAGTCGCTGTCGCGGCTGACGTCGTTCACCGAGGACATGGCGCGGCGCGGCATGGCGGTGCATTCGGCGTGGCTCGACCGCGGCCTCTATGCGCCCTCGCCGGACGAGATGATGGTGCTCGGCCTGTCGTCGAACGAATTGGTGGCGCGGGTGGCGCGCCTGCGCATTGCCAACGACACGCCGCTGGCGATCGAGCGCGCGGCACTGTCTGCCAGCGTGCTGCCCGACCCGGCGGGAATAGGGTCGTCGCTCTACGCGGCGCTGGAAACCACCGGCCATCGGCCGGTGCGGGCGGTGCAGCGCATTTCCGCCGCCAATCTCGGCGACGACGACGCGCGCCTGCTCGAAGTGCCGCCAGGCATTGCCGGCCTGCACATCGAGCGTATTTCCTATCTGGCGAGCGGCAAGGTGATCGAATTCACCCGCTCGATCTACAGGGGCGACGCCTATGATTTCGTCGCCGAGCTCCGGCTGAGCGGGCCGGGCGAAGAGGGCCGGCCATGAGCGCAGTAAACAGCCAAATGGGGACCACCCATATGCGGCGTGAGATCGAGGAGATCCCGGAGGCCACCGCGCGCCTGCTCGACGGCTCGGCAGCGGTGCTGACAGAAGCAGGGCGCGGCATTCGCGAGCGCGATCCGCATTTCGTCGTCACCGTGGCGCGCGGCTCCTCCGACCATGCCGCCACCTTCATGAAGTATGCGGTGGAACTGACCGCCGGCCTTGCCGTCGCGTCGGTCGGCCCGTCGATCGTTTCGATCTATGGCGCCAGGCTGAGGCTGGGCGGCTCGGCCTGCCTGGCGATCTCGCAGTCGGGCAAGAGCCCGGACATCGTCGCCATGGCGCAAGCCGCGAGAGCCGGCGGTTCGCTGACCGTCGCCATCATCAACACCGCCGATTCGCCGCTGGCGCGGGCCTGCGATTATGCGATCGACATCCTGGCCGGCCCGGAGCGCAGCGTCGCGGCGACGAAGACCTTCGTCAATTCGGCCGTCGCCGGCCTTGCCTTGATGGCGCATAGCACCGGCGACGACAATTTGCTGGCGGCACTCGCCCGTTTGCCGGAGCATTTCCGCAAGGCGATCGCCTGCGACTGGATGGCGCTGGCCGGTGCGCTGGAGACGCAGAACTCTCTGTTCATCCTCGGTCGTGGCCCGTCCGCGGCGATCGCCAATGAGGCGGCGCTGAAATTCAAGGAGACCTGCGCCATGCACGCCGAGGCCTATAGTGCAGCCGAAGTCATGCATGGCCCGCTGGCGCTGGTCGGGCCTGGTTTTCCGGTGCTGGCGCTCGCCGCCCGCGATGCTTCCGAGCCGTCGGTCGCAGAGGCCGCAGACAGCCTAGCGGGCAAGGGCGCGGCGGTCTTCGTGACTTCGGACAAGGCGACAAGCGCTCAGCACCTGCCGCATGTCGCCACCGGCCATCCGCTGACCGACCCGCTTGCGCTGATCGTGTCGTTCTATGGCTTCGTCGAGGCCTTTGCCCGCCATCGCGGTCTCGATCCGGACACGCCGCCCAATCTGCGCAAGGTGACGGAAACCATATGAGCGACCGTTTTGCCCTGACTGGCGCCCGGATTTTTGACGGCGACGACTGGCACGACGACGCTGCCCTTGTCGTGCGAGACGGCCTTGTCGAGGCCATCGTCGCCGCCGGAGCCGTTCCGTCCGGCGTCGAGCGGATCGAAGCCGGCGGCGGCATGCTGGCACCGGGCTTCGTCGACCTGCAGGTCAATGGCGGCGGCGGCGTCATGCTCAACGACCACCCCGATGTCGCCTCGATCGAGACCATCTGCCGGGCGCATGCGCCTTTCGGCACGACCGCACTGTTGCCGACGCTGATCACCGACACGCCTGAGATCACCGCAGCGGCGGTTGCCGCCGGGGCCGAGGCCGCGCAGCAGAAGGTGCCGGGCTTTTTGGGTCTGCATCTCGAAGGCCCGCATCTGTCGATCGCCCGCAAGGGCGCGCACGATCCGGCGCTGATCCGGCCGATGCTGGATGCCGACCAGGCGATGTTGATTGCGGCGCGGAAAACCCTGCCGGTGCTGCTGACGACTGTAGCACCGGAATCGGTGGAGCCGGCGAGGGTTTCAGCGCTGGTCGGGGCCGGCATCGTCGTCAGCCTCGGCCATTCCGACACCGGCTATGCCAAGGCGCGCGCGTTTGCCGATGCCGGCGCAACAATGGTCACCCATCTGTTCAACGCCATGAGCCAGATCGGCAACCGCGAGCCGGGTCTGGCGGGTGCAGCCATCGATACCGGCACATTGTTTGCCGGCATCATCGCCGACGGCATCCATGTCGATCCCGCCACCATGGCCATCGCGCTGCGCGCCAAGCAAGGCCCGGCAAAGATCTTCCTGGTCACCGACGCCATGGCGACGATCGGCACCGGCATGACCTCATTCACGCTGAACGGCCGCGCCATCTACCGCAGGGACGGCAGCCTGCGGCTTGCCGATGGGACGCTGGCCGGTGCCGATCTCGACATGATCGCCGCCGTCCGCTTCGTCAACCGCGTCGTCGGACTGGACCTGTCGGAGGCGCTGCGCATGGCTTCGCTCTATCCGGCGCAGGCGATCGGCCAATCGCGCCGGCTCGGCCGCTTCGCCAACGGCACCGCCGCCGACATCGTTGCGCTGTCGGACGAATTGGACGTCAAGAGCGTCTGGATAGAAGGCGACAGGGTTTTCGAGGCCGGTGTCGCAAAGGGCGCCTAAGATATCAGCCGCTCGGCCCGCAGCCTGAAGCGGGTGGTTGACTCAACTGTCCCTCTTGTCCCCAATCACCTGGGCTGGCGCCGGAAGCCGTGGTGCAGACGGTCTCGCCATTTTCGGCAGCAGGCGGCGCACGGCGGGGGCGGCCGCCACATCGTTCCTGGCGGCGAACAGCTCGTGGTTTTTCTCGATGTCGTCGAGCTTGTAGCGATAATTGACCATCAGGCCATGCGCCTGACGCAAGGCGCGGGGCGACAGGTCGCCGAAAAGGTCGATGCGCTCCAGCCGCGCGCCATTGCCGAGATGGAACCGGGCGACCGGGTCGATCACTTTGCCGGAAGCGGTGCGGGATTCGAGGAAATACTGTGCCGCGAGCGGCAGCAGCGCCGGGCCGACGCGGTCGCGAGCGGCAGCGTCCGCATGCCAACCCTCGTCGGCAACGAGGTCCAACACATCGGCGGCGGAGGGGATGGTTTCGGCCTGCTCGGCCAACCAGCGAGCAAAGCCCGGGACCGGCGACAAGGTGACGAAATCGGTCAGGCCGGGAAGGTCGCGGCGCAGATCCTCGACCACCTGCTTGATCAGAAAATTGCCGAAGGAGATGCCGCGCAAGCCCTCCTGGCAATTGGAGATGGAATAGAACACCGCCGTCGTGGCCTGCCGCGGCGGCACCGGCGGCCGCTCGTCGGCGAGCAGCTCGGCGATCGTCGTCGGCATCGCCCGGGTCAGCGCGACTTCGACGAAGATCAGTGGCTCGTCGCCGAGCTGCGGATGAAAGAACGCATAGCAGAGCCGGTCGGCGGGCTCGATCCGGCGGCGCAGATCGTCCCAGGTGTGGATGGCATGCACCGCCTCGTAGCGGATGATTTTTTCCAGGATGTTGGCCGGCGTCGACCAGTCGATCCGCCGCAGCACCAGGAAGCCGCGGTTGAACCACGACGACAGGAGATGGGTGAAGTCGGCATCGACGATGGCGAGATCGGGCGATGTGGGCAGCCGGGCAAGCAGATCCTCGCGCATGCGCACCAGCGTCTCGATGCCGCCGGGCGCCAGGTTCAGGCGGCGCAGCAGCTCCTGCCTGGCCGGCTCGGAGGCGTCGTGCAGGGCAAGTGCCGAGCGATCGTCCGGCGTGGCGCGATAGGCATCCACCGCAGCGGCAAGCCTGGCGTGATCGGTGCCGAAACGATCGCGCAGCACATGCAGGAAAGCCAGCCTGCCGTCGGCGCCGAGGCTGCGCCAGCGATCGAGTATTTCTCTTGCATAGGCGACGCCCGATGCCTCGCCCTGGCTGGAAAGCAGACGGACGCACAGACGGGCCAGGCTGTCGGCCGAAACCGGCTCGTCACCGCGCACGAGGTTCAGCATCATCCGGCCGCGGTCGGCGATGGTGTTCAGCAGGTCAGCGAAGAAAGGGCTGCGGTTCATCGATCCGACCGTCGAAGAGGAGCCTGCGGGAGGGTCCGGAGAGGCATGAGGGTGAGACAGAGAATATGGATGGTAGTTTTGGATATACCAATAAAATCGCCAAAAATGGACAGGGTCATTTTTGGCTGGGGGGATCGCATGTCACGAGCACAAGCGCACCGGCTTCGGCCAACGAACTCCTGACCGGCTGGGGAGAACAGCGCGTGCCGGTGACGTCGCGCCGGCAGCGTCAGCCGGCCGCCCTGTCGGCCGCTGTCCTGATCGCCTCGATGTTCGCCCGATAGGCTTCGACGCTGCCGCCCTTGAAGATAGCCGCGCCGGCGACCAGCACGCTGGCGCCGGCGGCGGTGACCAAAGGTGCTGTTTGCGGCGAGATGCCGCCGTCTATCTCGATCCGGATCGGCCGACTGCCGATCAGCGCCTTCACCCGCTTCACCTTGTCGACGACCTCCGGGATGAAGGCTTGGCCGCCAAAACCCGGATTGACAGTCATGATCAGGATCAGATCGAGCCGGTCGAGCACGTATTCGATCGCCGTTTCCGGTGTCGCCGGGTTGAGCGACACGCCGGCCTGCTTGCCGAGATCCCTGATCGTCTGCAACGAACGGTCGAGATGCGGCCCGGCCTCGGCATGCACCGTCATGCCGTCGCAGCCGGCTTCGGCAAACGCCTGCAGATAGGGATCGGCCGGCGCGATCATCAGATGGCAGTCGAAGAAGGCCTTGGTGCGGTTGCGGATCGCCTTGATCACCGGCGGGCCGAAGGTGATGTTGGGCACGAAATGCCCGTCCATGACGTCGAGATGGATCCAGTCGGCGCCGGCCGCCACCACCGCCTCGACCTCGTCGCCCAGCTTCGAAAAATCCGACGCCAGCACAGATGGCGCGATCAGGGTCTTTTTGCTCATGATGCGGCCTTTCCAGGCGCCCGTGGTTTCGAGCACGTCGTCTGGATCGACTGCTAGACCATGATCCCGATAAGGGGAAGCCGGTTTGTGTGGCCTTGCGAGACAGCGGCGGGACAGCGCCCCCCCTCTGTCCTGCCGGACATCTCCCCCTAGGGCCCTAGGGGGGAGATTGGCTCCGCTTTCGCCACTTCAATGTTGACAAACAGGCGCCGTCGGCGACGCTGCCGATCTCCCCCCGTGTGGGGGAGATGTCCGGCAGGACAGAGGGGGCGCGAAGGATCGTTGACGGGTCACTACTGCAGAGCCCGCGGCCTGCGCCTCGGCTGCTGCAGGATGTTCGGGTTCAGCAGCAGGTTCGGATTGATCTGCAGCGTCGGTGCCCTGCGAATCGGAGTGCAGTCCGGATATTGTCCGACTGTCCCGACCGGGCAGCGCCGCTTGACGATCGGCAGGCACCGGCCGTTGATCAGCCGTGAGCCAGGCGCGCACTCCAGCTGCGCCCGGCGGCATGCGCCTCTGATCAGCTCGGTCCCGCGCGGGCAGACACAGGCGCCGTTCTTGGTGCGTATCTGACCGGGCAGCAGCCTGCACTGCTCCACGACCGGCGGCTTTTTTCGGATCGGTCGGCAGGCATTGCCCCTTAGTTCCGTCCCTCTCGGGCAGATGCAATCGCCATCCTGGGTACGGATCTGGCCCTTGAGCAGCACACAGCGCTCCTTCGGCTTCGCTATGATGACCTTGCCGCCATCCGACGAGCACTGGCCGTTGCGGAAAGTGGTGCCTTGCGGGCAGACGCAGCGGCCGGCGTCGTTCATGACGAGGCCCCGCGAGCACGCCTTCTTCGCCTCATTCTTGATCGTGAAGGGATGGCAGGCATAGGCCTTGCCGCGATCGCCCTGCACGCTGGTCGGGTCGCCGGAGAGCATTTTGCCCGCACCTCGCACCGGCGTGTCGGGGGACAGCACGCCGACGCAGTTCTGGCCGCCGACGGTGCCCTGCAGATCGGCCAGGCGGCCGGCGTCGGGTATGATCACGGTCACCCGGTGAACGTGGCTTTCCCCGGCGCCGAGCGTCAGGTTGGCGATGCAGGATAGAGGCAAGTTCGCCGGTTCCGGCGCACAGCCGAAGGGCGGGTTGATCGAGGTAATCGCAACGCCTTCCAGCCGGCCGGGACCTTCGACGCCGATCGCATCGCCAATGCGAACCGGACCGGAGAAGGCGTTTTTCCCATCGTTCGCGATGGTGATCTCGAACGAGCAGGGCTGGCCGATCCGGCAATCGGCATCGCCGGTCTTAACGACACGAATGGTCGAGGCGCCGCCGCCCTGGGCGCAGACCCTGCCGATGGGATGGACGACGTCGTCTCCTGGCGCCGGGCCGTAGGAGCCGCGTGCGCAGTTCTCGAACACGCCATTGCCGGCAACCGTCACGTCGAACTGGCGGCTGGTTCCAGGCGTCATGACGGCGCCGGGAATCTGGCACGATAACGCACTGGCCGGAACCGGTCCGCACGTCCATTCCACGCCGTCGGGAGTGACGGTCTGGATCTGGACGGGCCTGCCGCCGGCCACCAGCGTGGCGGCATCGTTGACCCAAATCGGGCCGGTGGGGGCACTGGTGCCTATGCTGACGACCGTGATGCGGCAGGTGACGGCCGCAGCACCGGCCAGCGCTCCGCTGCACATCTTGGTGATGCGCATGGCCGGCTTGCCGCTGTCGAAATGACGGATGCGTTGCCTGGCGCAGGCCCTGTTGTTGGTGAGGTCGTTCTCGCCGGGGACGGCTTTCACCTCGGCGCAGTTCTCGACCGTGTTTGGCCGGTAACCGACCGGCATCACCGCCTTGACGAAGATCGGCGTCGAAGCGCCCGGCGAGAGCACGATGCCGGTATTGTCGCAGCGGAACTTGCCGGGGCCGTTCGGTCCGCATGTCCAGGGCGGGGTCGGGCCGAAGGTCGACGATGCCGGCGCGCCATACGGATAGGTATCGGTGACCGTCAGCGGCCCGTCGTAGAGGACGCTGCCGTTGTTGATGATGTCGAGCACGAAGGTGCAGACACCATCTGCCGTGCAGACCGGCGTGCGGGTACGCTTCTTCAGGATCAGATCGACCTTCTTTTCGACCGGCGACCGGCAGTCGCGGTCCCGGTCGCCGCGCCGGCAGTTTGGGATCGAGGCGCAGCCGCGGTCGAGGCAAGGAGGCACGCCGCCGCCCGGCATCTGCTCGTCATAACCGGCACGGCTTTCGCAGGGATGCCACACTTCGACGTCGCCGACATGGCCGTCTGCCTCGGGGTCTCCGAAATAGCCGTCAAAGTCGACGAACCACGCGCCGAAAGGCGGCGCGTTGGCCGGCTTGACCAGCGCCGTCGGCGTGATCTGCACACCGTGCACGGCGAGCGGCCCGCCGCCGGCAAGCTGTTCGGCAAGCCCCGGGTTATCACGCAATTTGTCGCCGGACTTGACCAGCGTCTCGGTGCAAGCGCTCGCGTCGAGATTGCCATCGGCGTCATAGCCATATTGCAGGTCGAGGCCGCCAGCCGACTGCCGGTTGTCTTGCGGGAAGCCGACCGCATAGTCCTGCGGCCTTTCCACCCAGATTGATTCCGTCGCCGGATCGTCAGGGCTTTCGCGCCTGTAGCGGAAGACCTCGCCCGTGCCGGTATCGGCGAACCGGCTGTCGTCGTAGCGGTTTTCCACCGGGCCGCGCTGGGCCAGGTACATGAAGCCGCTGATGTCGAAAGCGATGTCAGTGACCGCGTGGTCGTTGTCGGCCTTGACCGTCAGTTCCCAGCGCGCGTCGCCAGCAAAGCTGCCGTCGCGGGCAACCCCCACCGACCAGAGCTCGGCCTTTTCACCGACTGAATAATAGAGGCGGCCGCCGTGATAGGCGACGGACCAGACGCGACGCTCATCCTGCGTATAACCCCAGCTGTCGGAGTCCTCGCTGTCGAAGGCAGCGCCCTCGATGTCCATCGCCAAGCCATCGTCGGCAAGCGGGGCCACCCCGTGCGCCGGGCGCCCGACAACGCCGTGGTCGAATGTGTCGACCAGCGTACCATTGGCGTCAATGCGATGGATGAGACCGGTGTCGAGATCGCTGGCGAAGAACTGGCGGCGGATATTGTCGAAGGTGAGGTCGCCGATGCCAGGGCCGCTGTTGGTGTCGAGGTCGGCGAATTTGCTGACCTGGCCGGTGGTGCCGTCAATCTTCCAGATCGTGCCCGGTCCGCCACCGTTTTCGGTGCCGAACTGGCCGTCCATGAAAGTGGCGCCGGCAGCACCGCGACGCTGCCGCTTGGGACGACCGTCCGCGTCTTGGTCTGATGTGACGATGCGGACGCCATGCAGCGAGGTGGCGCCGGCATAGAGGTTCGCGATGCCCGAGGGAGCCCCGTCGTCATAGGTGATGCCGAACACCTGGCCGATCTGCCCGGCCGTCACTTCGAAGGGCGGCGGCGTGAAGACGAGCTGGCCGGAGGCCCGCCCGCCCAGCCTTGAAACGTCAAACACGCGCAAGGTTGCGCGCGTCGTGTCGATAAAGGTCTTATCGACCGGGTCGACGCCGGGCGGCAGGCCCTCCTCAAAATCACGAATGACGGTACCGGAAAATCCGGTCACCGCCATCGAGCCTGGATAGATAATCTGCGTTTCCTGCGCCTGCACGGCACCGCCAAGCCACAGGATGATGGCGAGCGCCAACGTCGGAAAGCCGCCGGTTGCCAGGAATCTATTGGTTAACTGCATCGCACGGCGCAAACGGCCAGCACGAGAGCGCACGAACGCGCCGTGGTCGCATGACATGGAGCTCCCCCAGCGGGCGACGGGAGAAACATCCGGCGTTTCCGCGCGAGTCAGGGCAAGGCGCGACGTTCCGGCACGTTTTTCCCTGATCGAATTGTCTGCTTTCCTCGTATTCACGATATGCCGGCTCTCAGGCAGGGTCAACGGAACCAGCGGAACGCCCGGCATGGCGAACCCACCCCGAAAGCGGTGGTCGAACTGAGTCTGGATTTCCAGTCATGGCCTTTCCTTTCCAGGGCCGCACGACGCGGCGCATCTGGTGTCAGTCGCGAACCGACGCGGAAAGGTTCATGGGCCCGGAGGACCCTGGCCGGCCCGAGAAAAGGATGTGTTGGATGCCTTGCGCAGAATGCTTGCGCGCCGCGTAGCCTGTTCTTATATACGCGCCAAGCCGTTCGGCGCCGAAATGCCGGTTGCCGAAGCGGAATTTCTTGTGAACAGGGGCTTTCATCGGAACGCCTGTAGGGGTCCTGAGAGCCTGCTTAGCGGAGAGATTAGAAAAATGGCAAAAGTAATCGGTATCGATCTGGGGACCACCAACTCCTGCGTCGCCATCATGGACGGCAAGGAATCGAAGGTCATCGAGAATGCGGAAGGCGCGCGCACGACCCCATCCATCGTCGCCATCAACAGCGACGGCGAGCGCCTCGTCGGCCAGCCGGCCAAGCGCCAGGCGGTCACCAATCCTGAAAACACCATCTTCGCGGTCAAGCGCCTGATCGGCCGCCGCTATGACGATCCGGTTACCGAAAAGGACAAGAAGCTTGTCCCCTACAAGATCGTCAAGGGCGACAATGGCGACGCCTGGGTCGAGGCCGGCGGCAAGAAGCAGTCGCCCAGCCAGATCTCGGCAATGATCCTGCAGAAGATGAAGGAAACGGCGGAAGCCTATCTCGGCGAGAAGGTCGAGAAGGCGGTGATCACCGTTCCGGCCTATTTCAACGACGCCCAGCGCCAGGCAACCAAGGATGCCGGCAAGATCGCCGGCCTTGAAGTGCTGCGCATCATCAACGAGCCGACCGCGGCCGCACTTGCCTACGGCCTCGACAAGAAGGAGGGCAAGACCATTGCCGTCTATGACCTTGGCGGCGGCACGTTCGACATTTCGGTGCTCGAAATCGGCGACGGCGTCTTCGAGGTGAAGTCGACCAATGGCGACACCTTCCTCGGCGGCGAGGATTTCGACATGCGTCTGGTCGAATATCTGGCGGCCGAGTTCAAGAAGGAACAGGGCATCGACCTGCGCAGCGACAAGCTCGCGCTTCAGCGCCTCAAGGAAGCGGCCGAAAAGGCCAAGATCGAGCTGTCGTCGACGACGCAGACCGAGATCAACCTGCCCTTCATCACCGCCGATGCCACCGGCCCCAAGCACCTGACGCTGAAGCTGACGCGAGCGAAGTTCGAGAGCCTGGTCGAGGATCTCGTCCAGCGCACGATCGAACCCTGCAAGGCGGCGCTCAAGGATGCCGGCTTGAAGGCCGGCGAAATCGACGAGGTCGTCCTGGTCGGCGGCATGACCCGCATGCCCAAGATCCAGGAGATCGTGAAGCAGTTCTTCGGCAAGGAGCCGCACAAGGGCGTCAATCCGGATGAGGTCGTCGCATTGGGCGCCGCCATCCAGGCCGGCGTGCTGCAGGGCGACGTCAAGGACGTGCTGTTGCTCGACGTGACGCCGCTGTCGCTCGGCATCGAGACGCTGGGTGGCGTGTTCACGCGGCTGATCGAGCGCAACACGACGATCCCGACCAAGAAGAGTCAGGTGTTCTCGACTGCCGAGGATTCACAATCGGCCGTGACCATCCGCGTCTTCCAGGGCGAGCGTGAAATGGCCGCCGACAACAAGGCGCTCGGCCAGTTCGACCTGGTCGGCATTCCGCCGGCGCCGCGTGGCGTGCCGCAGATCGAGGTCACTTTCGACATCGACGCCAACGGTATCGTCAACGTCTCGGCCAAGGACAAGGGCACCGGCAAGGAGCACCAGATCCGTATCCAGGCGTCTGGCGGCCTTTCGGACGCCGACATCGAGAAGATGGTGAAGGACGCCGAAGCCAATGCCGAGGCCGACAAGAAGCGGCGCGCGCTGGTCGAGGCCCGCAACCAGGCCGAGGCGCTGGTGCATTCCTCGGAGAAGTCGCTGAAGGAATATGGCGAGAAGGTTTCCGAGGCCGACCGCACGGCGATCGCCGATGCGATCGCGGCGCTGAAGACCGCTGCCGAAGGCGACGACGCGGCCGAGATCGAAGCCAAGACGCAGGCGCTCGCCGAAACCTCGATGAAGCTCGGCCAGGCCATGTACGAGGCTTCGCAGAAGGAAGCCGCGGAAGCTGACGCCAAGGCGGACGCCGCCAAGGACAGCGACGTGGTCGATGCCGACTTCGAGGAAATCAACGAGGACGACGACAAGAAAAAGTCGGCCTGAGCGGCCTGACGGCAGGGTTAGGCGCATGACCCCGAAATCGGAATCGATTTCCGGAAAGGATCATGCGCATAAATCAAAGTGCTATAGCGTCGTTTGCGTGTCCAACGAGATGTGCGGCGCTGTAGTAAAGCCCGGCGTAAAGCCGGGCTTTTTTGCAACTCTGGCCGAAAAAGTGCGCGCCTGATCGAAAAAGTGAGGGCAAGCCCGTGTCAACACTGGCATCCCGGCTCCATCGCACCTAAATCGGAACAGCGTGCCGGCGAACGACGCAAAATGCTTCAAGACGTTGAATATCCGGACTGCGGGAAAAGATGAAAGCTGATTTCTACGAAACGCTGGGCGTGCAAAAGGGGGCCGACGAGAAGGAGCTCAAGAGCGCTTTCCGCAAGCTGGCCATGCAGTTCCACCCCGATCGCAACCCTGGCGATCATGCCTGCGAGCACAAGTTCAAGGAAATCAACGAAGCCTACGAGACGTTGAAGGACCCGCAGAAGCGCGCGGCCTACGACCGTTTCGGCCACGCCGCCTTCGAACAGGGCGGTATGAACGGCGGCGCACACGGCTTCGGCGCCGGCGGTTTCGCCGACATTTTCGAGGATATTTTCGGCGACATGATGGGCGGGCGCCAGCGCCGCTCGTCAGGCGGACGCGAGCGCGGCGCCGACCTGCGCTACAATATGGAAATTACGCTGGAGGAGGCGTTTACCGGCAAGACGGCGCAGATCCACGTGCCGGCCTCGATCTCCTGCATGGAATGCTCCGGCAGCGGCGCCAAGCCCGGTACCCAGCCCGTCACCTGCTCGATGTGCAACGGCCACGGCAAGGTGCGCGCCACGCAAGGCTTCTTCTCGATCGAGCGCACCTGCCCGCAATGCCAGGGACGTGGCCAGACCATCAAGGAGCCGTGCCCGAAATGCGCCGGCCAGGGCCGCGTCACCGAGGAGCGCTCGCTGTCGGTCAACATCCCGGCCGGCATCGAGGACGGCACCCGCATCCGCCTTGCCAATGAGGGCGAAGCCGGCCTGCGCGGCGGCCCGTCGGGAGATCTTTATATTTTCCTGGCGGTCAAGCCGCACGAATTCTTCCAGCGCGACGGCGCCGATCTCTACTGCAAGGTGCCGATCTCAATGACGACGGCTGCCCTTGGCGGTTCTTTCGAGGTGACGACGCTGGATGGCACCCAGACGAAGGTCAAGGTGCCGGAAGGCACCCAGAACGGCCGCCAGTTCCGCCTCAAGGGCAAGGGCATGCCGGTGCTGCGCCAGCACAATGTCGGCGATCTCTACATCCAGACCGCGGTCGAGACGCCGCAGAACCTGTCCCGCCGCCAGCGCGAGCTGCTGGAGGAGTTCGAGCAGCTTTCCTCGAAGGATAATTCGCCGCAGTCGAGCGGCTTCTTCGCCCGGATGAAAGACTTCTTCGAGACCTTCGGCGAGCGCTGATGGCGACTGTCGCCGATCGGGTGTAGGATATAAGCGAGCGGAAGCTCCCCTAGCGTCATCAACACCTTATACCGGCGTCCGCCTTGCCTTGAAGCCCGTAGCTGCTAAGTAGCCACTCTCGGGGGACCGTTCAGGAGAACTTGCATGGCACATGGTCCCGGACTGCGAAAGACGCTGGCAGAGAAGTTCGACGATGAACTGAAGTTCTTCAAGGGCTGGATCGATAAGCCGAAGGCAGTCGGTTCAATCGTACCGACCAGTTCCATCACGGCCCGCAAGATGGCCTCCGTCGTCAACCCGATGTCGGGCCTGCCGGTGCTCGAAGTCGGGCCCGGCACCGGGGTCATTACCCGAGCCATCCTCGCCCAGGGCGTGAAGCCTGAAAATCTCTACGCAGTCGAATACTCCCCCGATTTCGTGCGCCATCTGCGCCAGCTCTATCCCGGCGTCAACGTCATCGAGGGCGATGCCTTCAATCTCGATGCGACGCTCGGCGATGAGAGCGGCCTGACCTTCGATTCGGTCATCTCCGGCGTGCCATTGCTCAATTTCCCGGTCGAACAGCGCGTCGCCTACGTCGAAAGCCTTCTCGACTGCATCCCGACAGGCCGCCCGGTCGTGCAGTTGACCTACGGCCCGCTGTCGCCGATCCCGCCCGGCCGCGGCGACTACACGGTCGAGCATTTCCATTTCGTCATCCGCAACATCCCGCCAACGCAGCTGTGGATCTATCGGCGCGGAGCGCAGTAGGGTGTGCCGATATTCAGGTGAAGCCGGCCTGACCTGAATCTCATCACACCCTTCACGCATGTGCCCCCAATTCCCTTTTCGATTTTTGGCCGGTGCGTTGATTTAACCGATCCTTGGCTGTACCTGTCCGGGAACAAGGGGGCCGATGGCAGTGATCCCGAAAATTCTCGTCTTCGCCGGTTCGATTCGCTCTGGCGCCTACAGCGGCAGGACCGCCGATGTGGCGCGGAAGGAACTCGCCATGCAGGGCGCCGAGGTGACCCGCATCTCGCTTGCCGACTATCCGCTGCCGATCCTCGACGAGGATCTGGAAAAGGAGAAAGGCATTCCCGAGAACGCCATCAGGCTTGCCCGGCTAATCGCGGCCCATGACGGGCTGCTGATCGCGACGCCCGAATATAACGGCTCGATCCCGCCGCTGCTCAAGAATAGCATCGATTGGGTGAGCCGGGTGCGCAAGGATGACGGGCGGTCGTTCAGGCCGTTCACCGGCAAGCCCGCCGGCCTTTGTTCGTCTTCCAAAGGACATTTCGCCGGGGTACGCTGCATCAACCATCTGCGCGCCGTGCTGGTGCGCTGCCAGATGGAGGTGGTGACGCCGGAGTGTTCTGTCCCGGAGGGCGGCAACGCCTTCGACGAGGACGGGAATTTCAGGGACGAGCGACTGCACAGATCGATGGAGCACCTATGCCGCACGCTGATCGAAACCTCGCGCCTGCTGTCGACGCGGATCGAGGCGTGATCCAGGAGCGCGCCAGCACCATGCAAGACAGGCTGATCGTCGGCCTCGACGTGCCGACGCTGAAGGATGCCGAGAAGGTGGTGCGCGAACTCGATGGGGTCGTCTCCTTCTACAAGATCGGCTATCAGCTCGCCTTCGCCGGCGGCCTCGACTTCGCCCGCGAGCTCGCCAGCGGCGGCACCAGGATCTTCCTCGACATGAAGCTGCTCGACATCGACAACACGGTGGCCAAGGGCGTCGAGGCCATTGCCAGGATGGGCATGACCATGCTGACGCTGCACGCCTATCCGAAGGCGATGAAGGCAGCGGTCGAGGCCGCCAGGGGCAGCGATCTCTGCCTGCTTGGCGTCACCGTGCTGACCTCGATGGACGAGCAGGACGTGATCGACGCCGGCTATGAGCATGACCCGCATACGCTGGTGCTGAGGCGCTCCGAACAGGCGCTGCATGCTGGCATGGGCGGCATCGTCTGTTCGGCCGAGGAAGCGGAAGCGGTGCGCCGGATCGTCGGCCCCAACATGGCGGTCGTCACGCCGGGGATACGGCCCAAGGGCAGCGACCATGGCGACCAGAAACGCGTGGTCACGCCGGCGCAGGCGATCCGCAACGGCTCCAGCCATCTCGTCGTCGGCCGGCCGATCGTCGGCGCCACCGACAGGCGGGCCATCGCGGAAGCCATCCTTGACGAAATGCGCTCGGCCTAACAATTCGGAGAAGACGCATGCCCAAGGGATACTGGATCGCCCGCGTCGATGTGCGTGATGCGGAAGGTTACAAGGACTATGTCACTGCCGCCAAACCGGCTTTCGATCGTTTCGGCGCCGTTTTCCTGGCACGAGGCGGTGCGCATGAAAAAGCAGAAGGGCCGGGCCGCGACCGCAACGTGCTCATCGAATTTCCGTCATTGGCTGCGGCGCATGATTGCTATCACTCGCCGGAGTATCAGCGGGCGGTCGCGATCCGCCAGAAGGTAGCCGACGGCGAGATCGTGCTGGTCGAGGGGCTTTAGCTCAGCGGCAACCGCCGTGGCGTGCGTGGCCTTATCGCAAACGTCGCTAACTTGCCCCGCTGCGTCGGTCAGACCGCATGCAGGATATAAAGCTTGCGCGTTTTCTCGTGGATGGTCCATTCGCCCTCCCAGCCAAGCGGCAGGACGAGCAATTCGCCGGGTCCGACATCTTTGGCTGCGCCACCAGGACCGTGCAGCGTCACGCGGCCGGACACGATGTGACAAATCTCGGAATTCCTGTCGCGGCGCGCGGTGAACCGGCCTCGCGAACATTCCCAGACACCAACTTCGATCTTGCCATCCTGCGAAGTCCAAAGCGTGTTGGCTGCTTCCAGCTGATCGCCCTCCAGCGAGGTGGGTTTCGGCTGGGGCTCACCGAGGTCGATATGCGCCAGGTGGGCGAAGGTCTTGAAGTCGATCATTGCTAAATCCTCGAAGTGATGCGGGTCAGTGTCCGGTGATGCGATCGGCCAGGGCGGCGAGCCGCGACGTGCGCGGCAGCCCCTTTGCTTCCCGCTCGTCGGCAATTCGATAGAGCTGATACATCGAATGGACGCCAAGCCAGCGCAGCGGCTCTGGCTCCCACTTGCGCACGGTTCGATTGACCCAGGGAAGCCGCGTCAGCTCGGTGTCGTTGCCCAGCAGCAGATCGCGCAGCGTGCGCCCCGAGAGATTCGAGGTGGAAACGCCGAGGCCGACATAACCGCCTGCCCAGCCTATTCCGGTCTGCCTGTCAAAGCCCACCGTCGTGCACCAGTCGCGCGGCACGCCCAGCGTTCCACACCACGCGTGGTCGAGCATGAGCCCCTTGCTCTGCGGCAGAAGCGTCGTCAGGATTTTATGCAGCTTGTCGATCGTCGCCTGCTGGGTGACGCCTCGAACATCGGTCTTCGAGCCGAACCGATAGGGCACCCCGCGTCCGCCCATGGCGATGCGTCCTTCCCGGGTGCGCTGGGCGTAGCAGTAGGTGTGCGCGGCGTCGCCAAGCACCTCGTAACCATCCCAGCCGATTTCGCCCCATAACTTGTCGGACAACGGCTCGGTGACCACGATGGCGCTGTTGAGCGCCAACCAAAGTCTCTCGTGGCCGGCAATTCCCGCGGTAAAACCCTCGGTCGCCCGTACGATCTTTTCGGCCCGCACCACGCCCCGGCTGGTTGCGACCTTGCCCTTCTCGATCGACAGCACGGTGGTCTGTTCGTAGATCGGGACGCCGAGCCGCTCCACTGCCCTGGCGAGCCCCTGCACCAGCTTTGCGGGCTGAACCCGTGCTACTTTCCTGATGACGAAGGCGCCGCGCGCGTTGTGTACCGCTATGCGCTGGCGCATCTCCGTAGCGTCGATATACCCCACCCGTTCGTCGGTCAGTTCCCAGGATCTGGCATGGGCATACATCGCCTTGGCGCGCTGCTCCTGCGCCTCGTTGGTTGCGACCAGCAGTTCGTCGGTACGGCGAATGTCGGCGTCGATGCCTTCGGTTTCCGCAACCGATATGACCTCGTTCACCGTGCCCGTCATTGCCGCCTGCATGGCAATGACTCCAGCGCGCGAAGTTGCCTTCTCATATTTCTCGCGTGACCATGAGAACCCGCCGGACAGCCAGCCGCCATTGCGCCCCGAAGCACCGAAGCCGGCGAACTCCTTCTCGACGATGACAATGTTGAGGTGAGGGGCTGCCTGCTTCAGGTAATAGGCGGTCCAAAGGCCGGTGTAGCCGGCCCCGACGATGCAGACGTCGGCCACGATATCGCCCTGCAGCGGCGGCCGATAGCCGGGCACGCCGCCGATGTCGGCATACCAGAATGAAACGTCGCCGTTCTTCTTCACGTCCATTGTCGCGATTTTCCCAGGATTCAGGTCAGCGTGAAATCGGCATTCTCGTCGTCGGCCAGCAGCTTCACATCGCTGCCCGCGAATACGAGGTCGACCTCGTCGCCGATGGCGAAGGTCTCGGCGTCCAGCGTCGAGCGCACGATCGCCTTCGAGGTGTCGGCCAGCACGACCTCGTATTTGGAGCCAGATCCGAGGTAGATGGCCTCGCCGATGCGCCCGGGCAGGGTGTTTCGATCTTGTCCGCCCTTTCCCCGCCTGGCGAGGCTCAGCTTTTCCGGCCGCAGCAGCATCACCGGCTTGGCGCCGTTGGTAAGGCGTTTGGCGGCCGCCACTTTCCGTCCGGCTACGTCGATGGCGGTTTCGTTGCCGGAGGTGGAGGCTGTGCCACGCAGTATCGTCGAGTCGCCGACGAACTTTCCGACGAACAACGTCTCGGGCTCGTCGTAGAGTTGGCGACCGCTGCCGATCTGCTCGATGCGTCCCTGGTTGAACACGGCAATGCGGTCCGAGAGGACCAGCGCCTCCTCCTGATCGTGCGTGACGTAGACGAAGGTGGTGCCCAATTCCCTGTGGATCCGTTTGATCTCGAGCTGCAGCCATTCACGCAGCTTCTTGTCGAGTGCGCCGAGCGGCTCGTCCATCAGGAGCAGCGGCGGGTCGAATACGATGGCACGCGCCAGCGCGACGCGCTGCTGCTGCCCGCCGGAGAGCTCGCTGGGGAAGCGGTGGCCAAAATCGGCCATCTTCACCATCTCCAGCGCCTTGCGCACCCGGGCTGCGCGATCGGGATTGGCGATGCCGCGCAAGGTCAGTGGATAGGCGGCGTTCCTGCTGACCGTCATGTGCGGGAACAGCGCGTAGTGCTGGAAGACCACGCCGATATTGCGTTTGTGCGCGGGTACGCCGATGACGCTCTTGCCGCCGACATCAAGCGAACCCGAGCTGACCTCGGTGAAGCCGGCGATGACGTTGAGCGTCGTCGTCTTGCCCGAACCGCTGGGTCCGAGCAGCGTCATGAACTCCCCCGGCTCGATGCGCAGCGAGACCTTGTCGAGGGCGATGAAGCCACCATAGTGCTTGCTGACGGATTTGAGATCTATGGCTGCGCCGCGGGTCGATGGTGAGGCCATGTCAACGTTTTCCCTGTCTCGAACCGATCAGCAGCCCCGCCCCGATCACCAGCGACGTCACGATGAAGAGCAGCGTGCCCACTGCCGCAACGGTGGGGTCGGCGTCCCGGGTGATGCTCGAGAATATCTGGACCGGCAGTGTCTTCAGATACGGGCTGGTGATGAACAGCGCGACGATGATCTCGTCGAATGAGGTTACGAAGGCAAACAGCAGCCCCGACAGGATGCCCGGCGCGATCAGCGGCAAGGTCACCGTCCTGAACGCCGTCAGCCGGGTCGCGCCGAGGCTGGCCGCAGCCGTCTCCAGCCGTTTGTCGAAGACTTCCAGGCTGGCGGAGACCGCGATGATGACGAAAGGAACCGCGAGCATCGTGTGGGCCAGCACGAAGCCGGTCATGGTGCCGACCAACCGCGTATCGAGATAGACCGCGTAGATTCCGACGGCGAGCACCACCCCCGGCACGACCATTGGCGTGATCAGCAGCGCGCGCAGCACGCCGCTGACCCGGCTTTTCATGCGATCGAGGCCGAATGCCGCCAGCGTGCCGATGACGGTGGCGAACACCGCCGTGACGACGGCAACCTTGAGCGAGCCGACCAGGCTCGCCGACCATTCGGGGTTGGTGAAAAAGTTCTGGTACCACTGCCAGGAAAAGCCGGATGGCGGAAAGGCCAGCGACTTCTTGTCGTTGAACGACATCGGCACGACGACGATTGTCGGTGCGACCAGCCAGACCGCGACCAGCAGGCAGTACAGACCGAGCAGGATTCGACCGGGCTGTTTCATCAGCGTCTCGAGCCCGTCTTGTGCGGTTGGCGCGACAGCGGTGCTGCAAGCGCGAGCAGGACGAAGGTCGCGATCAACAGCACCACGCCCATAGTGCCGCCGCGACCCCAATTGAGCAGGCTGAGCACCTGGTTCTGGATCAATGTCGAGAGCATGGTCGAACGCGGACCGCCGAGCAGCGCGGGGGTGATGTAGAATCCGAGCGCAAGAATGAAGACGATGATGGCGCCCGCGTAGACGCCCGGGAGCGAGAGCGGCAGATAAACCTGGGCAAAGGCGCGCGCCGGGCTCGCGCCGAGGCTCCGTGCCGCCTGCATGAGCCGCAGGTCGATCGTCTTCATCACCGAATAGAGCGGCAGGATCATGAACGGCAACAGCACCTGCGCCATGCCGATCACCACGCCTGTCTGCGTGCGGATCAGCTTGACCGGGCTCAGGCCGACTGCCCTGATGACGGAGTTGATCACGCCGGAGTCCTGCAGCAGAATGACCCATGCCAGAGTGCGCACGACGCCGCTCACCCAGAACGGCACCAGCACGCACAGGATGAGGATGAGCCGCATCTTGGGTCCGACCGCGGTCATCACATAGGCATAGGGATAGCCGGCGATGAGAGATACCAGCGTCACCCAGGCGGAGATCGCGAAGGTCCGCTGCAGCACGGCCAGATTGACCGGTGTGCCGAAGAACCAGGCATAGTTCTGCCATCCCCATTGCGGCTCGGAAAAGCTGCGCAAGGTGACAATGGCGAGCGGCAGGCCCAGGCAGATGACGAGCAGCAGCAGCGCCGGCGCGACGAGCCAGAAAGCCTGTCCACGAAACCAGCGCCGCCGGCCGTCTGCCGCGACAGCCGGAACAGTGTCCCGGCTGTCGATTGCTCTCGTTGCCACGGCGGCGGACCTAATTGCCGGCCATCAAAGCGTTCCACTTTTCGTTCGCCACCTCGAAGTTCTCCACCCAGAACTTGATGTTCTGCTGATAGCCAAGCTTCAGCTTTTTGCAAGCGTCTCCTGCGCGCTCTTGCCGAGATAGGCGTTGATCAGCGCATGCGCCGCGTCGGGGTCCTTGACGCCCATCGGAATGGTCATCTGGTCCATGACCACCAGCCAGTCCTGCCACGCCGGTGTGTACTTCGCGCCGTTCTTGACCGCGGTCATGGCACGTCCGGTCCACATCGCGATCATGTCGGCTTCGCCGGATTCGGCGAGCTGCTGGGAATCGGCGCCGGTCTTCCAGAAGATCGTGTCCGGGCCGAGTGACTTCACCTTCTCGATTGCTTTGTCGATATCGGCCACCGTCATGTTTTCGACCGACCCGCCGGCGGCGAGCAGCGCCTGCTCGATCATTCCACCGGACAGATCGCCGCTGCCCTCCAGGGCGCGCGAGCCCGGGAATTTCTCGATGTCGAAGAAATCCTTCCAGCTCTTGGGCGGGTTATCCTTGTACTTTTCGGTGTTGTACATCAGCACCACGCCATAGTTCATGGCCGGCACGCTGCATTCGCTGGTCTGGCCCTCCGGAATGTTGGACGTATCGATCTTTGAGAAGTCCAGCTTCTGGAACAGCTTGCCGCAATAGACGTAGGGCGGGAAATCGCCGGTATCGACAACGTCCCAGGTGACATTGCCGGACTCGACCTGCGCCTGCAGTTTCGAGATTTCGGTTGGCCCGTCGCTGAGCAGCGTCACGCCTGATTTGTCGACGAACTCTTTCAGCGCGGCGATCTGACCATCCTGATAAATGCCTCCATACGAGACGAAGGTGAGCGTCTTGCCCTTGAGCGAGCCCTCGGCCACCTCGCCCGCCACCGGCTTGCTCTGCGCAAGCGCTGCTGTGGTGATCATCAGCAGCCCGAGCGCGGCCACCTGTCCGATCCTGGTCTTCATGTCTTATCTCCCATTTAGGTGCACCCGCATTAGTTCGGTCCGCCCGGCTGCGAGCCTTGTCCGGGCGTGTATCGATTGAGTTCCGCCGCACCACTGGTCGGGGGCGCGATGATCCACAGCACCTGCGCCGGCGTATTGCCGATATTCTCTGTACGATGCGGCGTCGAGGTGGCGTATTCGATGCTGTCGCCTTCGTTCATGACGAAGCGCTCGTCTGCCAGCGTCAGCTCGACTGTGCCCTTCAGTACGACGAACATCTCGTGCTTGCCGCCATGCGTGTAAGCGTCATCGCCGGTCGAGCCGCCGACGTCGAACTCCCCCGAATAAACCTCGAATTCATGGATCGGCCGCCGCGACAGCAACGTCTTTCGGCAACCGTGGCTGATCGGCAACAGGGGGCGGTCGGCTCTGGTAAGCACCTTGTGGAACCCACCTTCGGTCTGCTCGAACAGGTCGTTGATGCCGAGATCCAAGGCCGCCGCGATCCGCATCAGGGTACTGGCGCTGGCGCCGCTCAGATTGCGCTCGAGCTGGCTGATGAAGCTTGCCGTCGTGCCGACCATATCGGCCAGCTGGCGAAGCGAAATGCGTCGGGCCGTGCGAATGGCCTTGATCCGGCCACCGACATGCTTGGCCTTGCCGGCTTCCGTGGCCGCCAGCGCGGCTAGCTCCGGGGATGTCGCAGGGTCGACTTTCACCGAGTGCCTCCTCACTTAACACCCTATTAAGTGAGATGTCGGAACGCAAGCCATTTTTCGAGGCATGGTTCTGGCCGCCGGCGCGGCTGCGTATGCTGGCGCTGCTCATCTCGTTGGCGAGGCGAAAAAACGGTTCGCGGCGGTCGCAGCCATCGCATCGGCGAGGCCCATCTCCCATTGTGTGCGGCAATAGGCGCGGAAATCGAAACAGGGGAGGCCCGGGCAGACCTCGAACTCGATGAGATGGATGCTATTGTCGGCTTCGACCCGGAAATCGACGGAAAACACATCGCGCAAGCCGAGCCCGGCGATCAGGCTTTGCGCGATCCGTCGGATCCTTGCATCGGCTCGCGGCTGGCTGGCGGCAACCGGCAGCAGCACCGGCTCGGCATATGTTCCCGCCGCCCTGGCAGCCTCGCCGGTGTCGCCGTAGAGCGCCAGGCTGTCCTCCATAGTCTGGAAATCACCGCCCGAATCAACAAAGACGATGCCGAGCGCTTCGACACCAGTGTCCGGCTTCAAACCGAGAAAACTGGCGCGCGCATTGCGCCCGGTGACGTAGGGCTGCACGACGACATCGTCGCGATAGGCAGCGAAGACGCGCCGGCTAAGCTCAAGCGCGTGGCCGAGATCTCTGCTGTGCGAATCCGGCCAGATGCCGATCTTGGCGCCGAGCCGGTTCGGCTTGACGAACCAGCCGGCTGGCGAAGCCGGTGGCTCGACCAGCCAGCTGCCGTCGCGTGCCAAACCGGATTGCGGCACCGGCAGGCCGAGTGCGCCGAGCACGGCGCCGGAGCGAAACTTGTCCTGGCAGAGCGCAAACAGGGCATCATCGGCGCCGAGCAGCTTCAGGCCGTTCAGCCTTGCCAGCGCCGGCGCCGCACCGCCGCGGAAATAGGCGATGCCGTCGGTCAGCGTCCACACCAGCGTCGTCTTCGGATCCTCACCGGCAAGCACATTTGCGGCATCGTCGAGCGCCACCGGCGCGAAGGACAGGCCGCGCGTCTGGCAGGCTGCGGCAAGCGCGTCGAATTCAGGGGCGATGTCGGTCGATTGCGCCAGATAGGAGACGATTTCGGCAGCGCGCCCCGGCACGTGGCCATCGGCAACCAGCCGCTCGAAGCAGGCATTTTCCGGCTCGTAGACAAGGATCAGCTTCGGCCTTCGGCTTGACATGACATGCACGATTCCTGGAGATGAACGGGTCCTGGCAGCGCGATTGCCTACCATCGCACGGCGAATGTATCAGGCTTTCGCGGAATCGACGTCAGACGGGCGCCTGCGCGACAGTGCTGGCGCGATCTTCCTGTTTGAACGTGATCTTTTCGAACCGGAGGTTCGGAATAATGGTTTAGGCGATCAGCACGCGCGGCTCGAAGCGGCCGTTGACCGGAATGTCGAGCAGAAACGTCATGCCGGCTTGCGGATCCAGCAGGCGCTGTTTCTCATCCTTGCCCGACCAGGCGGAGGTGACCGCCAGCCGGTCGGCATTCCTGCCGACAAAGGCCGGGCAGGACGGCTGCGTCACCGGCATCGCGACCGAACGGATGAGCTTGCCGTCAGGTCCGTAGGCTTCAACGACGCTGCCGCCCCAGCAGGCGTTCCACAGGACACCGTCGCGATCGAGCACCGAACCGTCGATATAGCCCTTGGCCTTGCGGTGATCGACGAAGATTTTTGGCTCGCCAGCCGGCAGGCCGGTCGCCGGATCGCAGCCGACGCGCATCAACAGGCCGGTGCTGGTATCGGTGTAATGGGCAACGGTTCCATCTTCGGAAAAACAGATCGAGTTCGACACCGTTATGTCTGAATAGAGCCGGCGCAATTCACCCCTGAAGAACCAGTAGATCGAGCCAGCTGCCTTTGCCTCGCCCTTGCCCATCGTGCCGACCCAAAAGGCGCCGCAGGGGTGGACGCGCGAATCGTTCGAGCGAGTCGTCGGATTGTCGGCTTCGATGGCCGTATGCAGCGTCATCTTGCCGGTCGCCACGTCGCGGACATGCAGACCGGTTTCGGTGGCGATCATCTGTCTTTTGTCGTCGACGATGGCGATCGCGCTGGCCATCTGGCCAAGCTCGTGGATCTTGACGGCACCGCCGGACAGGGGCTTTTCCAGAAGCTGGCCGTTGACGATGTCGAACCAGTAGAGCGTATCGGTGGCGGGGTCATAGCTCGGGCCTTCGCCGAGTTGACAGACATGGTCGGAAAAAACCGAAACGATGGCTTCGCTCATGGCGCGGCTCCAAACGCTGCGTCCCAGGCTACTGTGGCAGCGCGGGCCCGCGTTGCCACCTCGTCGACGCTCATACCGGGCTTGAACAGGCTGGAGCCGAGGCCGAAGACGCTGACGCCGGCCGCCTTGTAGCCGGCAAAGTCCTTCTCCGACACGCCGCCGACCGCGCCGACCAGCGTCTCAGCCGGCAAAACGGCGCGCATCGCCGCGATCCCGGCCGCACCGAGCACGCTGGCCGGGAAGAATTTCAGCGCCGAGGCGCCGAGCCGGATGGCTTGGAAAGCTTCGGTCGGCGTGAGCACGCCGGGCATCGTCACCATGGCGTAGTGCATCGCCCGGCCTATGACCTCCGCATCGATGTGGGGGCTGACCAGCAGCCGCCCGCCAGCCTTGTTCAGTCCGTCGACATCGGCTGCGGTCAACACAGTCCCGGCGCCGACCAATGCCGTCGCCGGCAGCGCCTCAACAATCCTCGCGATGGAGACAAACGGGTCCGGCGAATTGAGCGGCACTTCGATCGCTTCGATGCCGGCCTCGAAGATCGCCCGGCCGACGGCCACCGCCTCGTCCGGCTTGAGGCCGCGCAGGATCGCGACAAGCCCGCGCCCGAGCTTCGGAAACGATACGGTCTCGGTCATGCGGCAACTCCGCTGTTGTCGATCATGTCTGGGCAATCATGCCATTTTTGCGTGCCGCCTCGACCAGGCCGGCACGCACCGCCTCGTCGGCATCGACGGCTCTCAACGCAAGTCCGGCAAGACCGAGCGCCTCAGTGTAGAGCGCGCCGAGCCCGCCGGAAGCGACCAGCACGACCGACCCGCCTTTCCCATAGCGGCGGCTGGCCGAGGCGATCTCGCCGCCGATCAGCAGGCCGGACAGGCAAGCAGCGGCATCGTCGGGTTTCAGGTCCTGCAAAAGGCCCGCAGCGCGGATCGAGAACAGCCTCGATGTGACATCGCCGCCCTCGGCCAGCGCGATCTCGCACCAGCGCTGGAAAAACGGATTGCCTGGTGCAACCGGCTTGGGCTGCTCGCCCAGCGAATGGCGCAGGATCGAATGCGCCGCCAGCACCGAAAACAGCTCGCCGGTCGGCCAGGTGCCAAAACCGGCAACCGCGCCGTCCTCGACCAGCACCCATTTCGAGTGGGTGCCGGGCATGCAGACGAGATGGCGACCTTTTGCCGGCAAACCGGCGCCGGCAAGCTGCGTTTCCTCGCCGCGCATGACGTCCGGCGCGTCGGCCTGGCGCTGGGCAAGGCCAGGCACGATACGGATGTCGCGGCGCTGGCCGGGGACGCGCGCAGCACCGGCAAAGATGGCACCAATCGGCGCCGGCACAGCGACATAGGGCGCCTCCAGCCAGCCCTGGCGCGAGCCGGCCATGCCGCAGATGATGACGGGCATCGCTTCCGGCGCGCCCATCGCCGCCAGATGTCCTTCGAGGATGGTCGAAAACCCGGCCGCCTGCGCGGTGATCAGCCCGTCGTCGCCGCGACGCTCGGCAAGGACGTTTCCGGCCTCATTGACCAGCCAGACCCTGAGACGGGTGGTGCCCCAGTCGACGGCGGCGACGGCCGGCGCCTTGCTCGGCGATCCTGGGCTCACAGGAAGCCCCCGTCGACGATCAGCATCTGCGCGGTCAGCATGCGCGAAGCGTCCGACGCCAGGAACAGCACCGTGCCGACGACGTCTTCCGGCTGCATCACCTGCTTGATGCATTGCTTGGCCACGTGGGCGGCGAGCGCCTGTTCGGTGACCCAGAGCTGCTTCTGCCGCTCGGTGATCACCCAGCCGGGTGCGATCGCATTGACGCGAATGCCGTCGGCGCCGAGCTTGCCGGCAAGCCCCTTGGTCAGGCCGACAATCCCCGCCTTGGCGGCGGTATAGGCCGGCATGTCGGGGTGATTGATCAGGAACGACGTCGACGTGAAGTTGATGATCGAGCCGCCGCCGGCGCGCTTCATGCCCGGCGCCACCGCCTGTGCGGAGAAGAAATGCGGACGCAGGTTGACCGCCTGGTTGTTGTCCCAGAACTCCACGGTGACATCTTCCACCGCGTGGCGATCATCAAGTGCTGCATTGTTGACCAGCACGGTGACGTCGCCATGCGCTTCGGCAGCCTTGGCTACCGAAGCCCGCAGCGCCTCGATGTCGCGTATGTCTGTCTTGAGATAGAGAGGCCGGCGACCGAGATCCGTCTCGATGCGGTCGGCCAGCGCCAGGCTCGGGCCGTCGGCGATGTCGATGAAGGCGACCTTTGCTCCCTGGCGGGCAAAACCATCCGTCAGCGCAGCGCCGATCCCGGAGCCGCCGCCGGTGATCAGCACCGAAGCACCTTCAAGGTCGGCAAAGCGCGCCGATGGCATCATTTTTTTTCTCCCTGCGCATGACCCCGAAAATCGGTTTCGATTTTCGGAGAGGATCATGCGCAAAATCAAAGTGCTACAGCGTCCTTTGCGCGTCCAAAAGGACGCGCGGCGCTGTAGGCTCAGTCGGCGCGCATCCTAGCCAGCCCGGTCGGGGGAGCAAGTGCGAAAAACCGAATCCCGAGGCTTATGTCAGACAAAAAGACGATCACGCCCCCGCTATGCCGCGGGCCGGCTATGTCCGGCAGGGAAATGGGATCCGATCGCCTTGCGCGCAAGGCGCCGCAGGAGGCAATCCTCAAAATGTCGCGATTGGCAGATGACGGGCGAAGCTGTACAGGCAAGCAGCCCATCCGATCCGCCGGAGATCCGCCATGCCTCTGAAAATCGCCGTCCAGATGGACCACATCTCCACCGTCTCGATTGCCGGCGACACGTCGTTTGCGCTGTCGCTGGAAGCGCAGCGACGCGGCCACCAGCTGTTCCATTATACGCCCGACCGGCTGTCGCTGCGCGACGGCAAGGTGTTTGCCGGCGTCGAGGAAATGCAGGTCCGCGACGAGAAGGGCAATCACTATTCGCTCGGCGAGAAAGTGCGCACCGACCTGTCGGAGATGGACGTCGTCCTGCTCAGGCAGGATCCACCGTTCGACATGAACTATATCACCACGACGCACATACTCGAGCGCATCCATCCCGGGACGCTGGTGGTCAACGACCCGGCCTGGGTGCGCAACAGCCCGGAAAAGATCTTCGTCACCGAATTTCCCGACCTGATGCCGGAAACGCTGATCACCAAGGACAGCCAGGAGGTTGCCGCCTTCCGCAAGGAGTTCGGCGACATCATCGTCAAGCCGCTCTACGGCAATGGCGGCGCCGGCATCTTCCACCTGCATGAGGCCGATCGCAACCTCGCCTCGCTGCTCGAAATGTTCAGCCAGATGTTCCGCGAGCCCTACATCGTGCAGCGCTATCTGAAGGAGGTGCGCGCCGGCGACAAGCGCATCATCCTGATCGACGGCGAGCCTGTCGGCGCCATCAACCGGGTGCCGGCCGAGCATGATTCGCGCTCCAATATGCATGTCGGCGGCCGCGCCGAAAAAACCGAACTGACGGAGCGCGAACGTGAGATCTGCGCCCGCATCGGCCCATCGCTGAAAGAGCGCGGCTTCATCCTCGTCGGCATCGACGTGATCGGCGACTACATGACCGAGATCAACGTGACGTCACCGACCGGCGTGCGCGAGGTAAAACGCTTCGGCGGCGCCGACATTGCCAGCCTGTTCTGGGATGCGGTCGAGGACAAGCGCAAGTAGCGCCGATGCTGGCGGAACGGCGGTTTTCCGATCCGTAGCCGATAACGCCATCAAAGCACACGTTCGATTGTTCCCGTAATGTTCTTGCCTTTGCTCATAATCTGTGGTTGTCTCAGATGACGCCGTTCGCGGCATGATCGCATGGGCTTCGGGCGAGCCCATGTCCGGGGGCAGAAAAATGGTTGCGCGGGTCCGCACGGTCGCTTTCCAGGGCATCGAGGCCGTGCCGGTCGACGTGCAGGTGATGATCGCGCCCGGCAAGGTCAACATGCACATCGTCGGCCTCGGCGACAAGGCGGTCGCCGAAAGCCGGGAGCGGGTGCAGGCGGCGCTGCACGCATCGGGCCTGTCGATGCCGTCGAAGAAGGTTACCGTCAATCTGGCGCCCGCCGACCTCCCAAAGGAAGGCAGCCATTACGATTTGCCGATCGCGCTTGGCCTGATGGCGGCGCTTGGCGCCATTCCAGGCGACATGCTGGCCGGCTATGTCGTGCTTGGCGAGCTGTCGCTCGACGGCACCATTGCCGCGGTGGCCGGCGCGCTGCCGGCGGCGATCGGCGCCAATGCCGAAGGCAAGGGCCTGATCTGCCCTTTCGCCTGCGGGCCGGAAGCGGCCTGGGCCGGCAAGGATTTCGACATTCTGGCGCCGCGCAGCCTGATCGCCATCGCCAATCATTTTCGCGGCACGCAGGTGCTGTCGCGGCCGGAGGCCGGTATCCATGTCTCGGCGCGCGACCTGCCGGATCTTGCCGACATCAAGGGCCAAGAGACCGCAAAGCGGGCACTCGAAGTGGCGGCGGCAGGCGGCCATAACATGCTGATGATCGGTCCGCCGGGATCGGGAAAATCGATGCTGGCGCAGCGGCTGCCGTCGATCCTGCCGCCGCTGGCGCCGAGGGAATTGCTCGAAGTCTCGATGATCGCCTCGGTGGCCGGCGAGCTTGGCGAAGGCAAGCTGACCGACCGCCGGCCGTTCCGCGCGCCGCACCATTCGGCCTCGATGGCGGCGCTGGTCGGCGGCGGCCTGCGCGTGCGGCCGGGCGAGGCGTCGCTTGCTCATCACGGCGTGCTGTTCCTCGACGAATTTCCCGAATTCTCGCCGCAGGCGCTCGACGCGCTGCGCCAGCCGCTGGAGACCGGCGACTGCATGATCGCCCGCGCCAATCATCGCGTCACCTATCCGGCGCGCATCCAGCTGGTCGCGGCGATGAACCCGTGCCGCTGCGGCATGGCCGGCGAGCCGGGCTATCGCTGCCTGCGCGGCGACCGCTGCCGCACCGACTACCAGGCGCGCATATCCGGCCCGCTGCTCGACCGCATCGATCTCCGGATCGAGGTGCCGGCGGTCTCGGCCAGCGATCTGATCCGGCCGGACCGGGCGGAGAAAAGTGCCGATGTGGCGCTGCGCGTGGCCCGCGCCCGAACGATCCAGCGCGAGCGTTTCGAGCGGCTCGGCGCGACCTCCGCCACCACCAACGCGCACTGCTCACCCTCGGTCATCGAGGAGATCGCGATGCCGGATGCATCAGGCCTGTCGCTGCTCAGGGATGCCAGCGAAAAGCTCGGCTTTTCGGCGCGGGCCTATCACCGGGTGCTGAAGGTGGCGCGGACGCTGGCCGATCTCGAGGCCAGCGAGACGGTCGGCCGCATCCATCTGGCCGAGGCGATTTCGTACCGCATGAGTTCGGAGCGGATGGCGCAGGCGGCGTGACCTTCCCCTCCCCCTTGAGGGGAGGGTGGCCGCGAAGCGGCCGGGAGGGGTCGCCGAGGAGACGCTCGGCCTGCCCCTCACCTGCGGGCCGGAAGCGGTCCAGCCCGCAGGAACTCGACAGTCTGATGCTACGCGGCCCGATCGTTGTGGCCAGTCATCTCGGCGGCAGCTACTTAACCGGGATCATGAGATGTGCGTAGGGAGTGCCCGCCCACATCACATATGGCCTGGACGTGTCAGGTTTGGGGTCAGTCGGATAGCCCTGCATCATGTCCGTTGCGTTGACGATCATCACGTGCGGTCCGGTCTCCACCCAATTGTTGCCTTCCTCAGGCTTCGTCGCATAAGGATCGGTGTTGCTGCCGTCGGTGCCACCGGCCAGCATATACATGAAGCCGACCTTGCCCTTGGGCGGTTCCTTTTTTCCCATCCACGCCATCGCCCATTCCATCGAGTTGGCATCGCCACACATTGGATCCGGACCGGGCGTGGCCGGGTTGTCCGGCATGCACCAGAAGCCGTTCGTGCCCTCGCGCAATGTGCGCATTGCACCCTTCTCATCCATAGCGTGGATCGCAGCGCCGCTTGATACAGCGGGGGGTGCGGCGGATTCAGCGCTCTTGATCAGCGCAGCGTCATCGGCGGCTGCGCCTTGCATCGCAAACAAACTGCCCGCCGCCAAAAGGGCAGCGACCGTCAGAAGCCGTTTCATGGCCGTTCTCCGGTTTTTGATTTGATCTTATGCATGATGTCGGACGCACGGCCTCCCAGAGCCGTTTGTCGGTGGTAAAATTGTAGCAGATCGCATGCACCTGAACAATGATGTTTTAGCGGTGACTAATATCCATCGGGTGATTCATGCTACAATTCTGCTCCATCAATCCCGCGCATTTCTCTGCGTTGAACATCCGGCATGCCAGATGCTCCGGGACGGGCTGCAACGCGCCATCGGCCTGAGCACGGATAGGCGCAACATCTTACTACCCTGGAAACGCGGAGTGAGACCAGCACCTTGCAACGCGGGCTTGCTATCCAGCCCGTTCCTTCGCCTTCAGTTCGAGCCGCCGCGCGTGCAGCACCGGCTCGGTGTAGCCGTTGGGCTGGACCCGGCCCTTGAAGACCAGGTCGCAGGCGGCGAGGAAGGCGATCGACTTGTCGAAGTCGGGAGACATCGGCCGGTAGAGCGGATCGCCTTCGTTCTGGCGGTCGACGACGCCGGCCATGCGCTTCATCGTCTCCATCACCTGGTCTGAGGTGCACACGCCGTGATGCAGCCAGTTGGCGATGTGCTGCGAGGAGATGCGCAGCGTGGCGCGGTCCTCCATCAGGCCAACGTCATTGATGTCAGGCACTTTCGAGCAGCCGACGCCCTGGTCGATCCAACGGACGACATAGCCCAGAATGCCTTGCGCGTTGTTGTCGAGCTCGTTCTGGACCTCCTCCGGCGACCAGTTCGGCCGCACCGCTACCGGCACCGACAAGATGTCGTCGAGCTTTGCCTTGGGGCGGCTCTTCAGCGCCGCCTGCACGGCGTGGACGTCGACCTTGTGGTAATGGGTGGCGTGCAGCGTCGCCGCTGTCGGCGACGGCACCCAGGCGGTGTTGGCGCCGGCCCTGGGATGGGCGATCTTTTCCGCCAGCATCGCCGCCATCAGATCGGGCATCGCCCACATGCCCTTGCCGATCTGGGCGTGGCCGGCCAGCCCGCATTCCAGCCCGGTGTCGACATTCCAGGCCTCGTAGGCGGCAATCCAGGCGGCCTGCTTCATGTCACCCTTGCGGATCATCGGGCCGGCTTCCATCGAGGTGTGGATCTCGTCGCCGGTGCGGTCGAGGAAACCGGTGTTGATGAAGACGACGCGATCTTTGGCGGCGCGGATAGCCTCCTTGAGGTTGACCGTGGTGCGCCGCTCCTCGTCCATGATGCCGATCTTGATGGTGTTTTTCGCCATGCCGAGCAGCGCCTCGACCCGGTCGAATATATCGACGGCGAAAGCGACTTCTTCCGGCCCGTGCATCTTGGGCTTTACGACATACATCGAGCCCGTGCGGGAATTGGCGCGCCGACCATTCGGGCCGACATCGTGCAGCGCGATCAGCGCCGTCATCGCCGCATCCATGATTCCTTCCGGCACCTCGTTGCCGTCGCGGTCCGTTATCGCCGGGTTGGTCATGAGGTGGCCGACGTTGCGGATCAGCATCAGCGAGCGGCCGGGCAGGGACAGCACGCCCCCATCAGGCGCGGTGTACAACCGGTCGGGATTGAGTTTTCGCGTAAACGTGCTGCCGGCCTTGGTGATCTCCTCGGCAAGATCGCCCTTCATCAGGCCGAGCCAGTTGCGGTAGACCAAAACCTTGTCCTGCGCATCGACCGCCGCGACCGAATCCTCGCAGTCCTGAATTGTGGTCAGCGCCGATTCCAGCACGACGTCGGCAATGCCGGCCGGATCGGTCTTGCCGATCTGGTTGCTGCGGTCGATCACAATCTCGATATGCAGGCCATTCCTGGTGAGCAGGACGGCTTCGGGATTATCGGCGTCGCCGCGATAGCCGGCAAACTGTTTGGGATCGGCGAGCGTGCTGGCGCCGGCGCCCTCGCCCAGCCGCAGCATGCCGTTGGCAACTGAAAGCCCGTTCACCCCAGCCCATTTGCCCGTCGTCAGCGGGACCGACTCGTCGAGAAAACCTTTCGCCCAGGCAATGACCTTGGCGCCGCGCACGGGATTGAACCTCCCGCCCTTCTCGTTGCCGTCGGTCTCTGGAATGGCGTCGGTGCCGTAGAGCGCATCATAGAGCGAGCCCCAGCGCGCATTGGCGGCATTCAGCGCGTAACGCGCGTTCATCACCGGCACCACCAATTGCGGCCCGGCAACCACCGAAATCTCGGGGTCGACATTCTCCGTCGCGACGGAGAAGGCCGGCCCTTCCGGCACGAGATAGCCGATTTCCCTCAGGAAATCCTTGTAGGCTTCCATGTCGCTGGGCGCGCCATTTTGGCGATACCAGTGGTCGATCTGGCCTTGCAGCGCGTCGCGCTTTGCGAGCAGAGCCCGGTTCTTCGGCGAAAGATCGTGAACAATGGTCGAGAAGCCGGTCCAGAAGGCGTCGGCGGCAATGCCAGTGCCACGCAGCGCCTCGTTCACGACGAAATCATAAAGCTCGCGGGCAATCCGCAATCCGGCGATTTCGACGCGATCGGTCATCGGGGCTTCTCCAGACGAAAGGCTTTGGCCGGGCGTTTGACATGTCAGGGTGGCAGGGTCAATTCAGCTTAGGGTGAAGGTAGGTATTTTCGATGCCGGCGAACCTGTCGATCTCCCCCCTCGAGGGGGAGATGGCCGGCAGGCCAGAGGGGGTCGGTTCGACCGGGCTCGGCCTCCTGCGGCAGATCAAGGTTGGCGCTTCATGCGCGGCGACCCCCTCTGTCGCCTTCGGCGACATCTCCCCCTCGAGGGGGGAGATTAACCGCCCTACACCGCGATCCTTGGCCTGCCCGACGCCACTGCCACCACATGCGCCTCGATGAACATACGCTGGCCCTCGACGGTCGAGACGCGGAATTCGCTGGCGACCTCGATCTCGGCGCTGTCGGTGCCGGCGTCCCTGGCCCGCCCGGCGGCAATGGCGCGCACGTCGGTTTCCGCCGCCGCGATCGCTGCCGCCTCGTCTAGAAAATCCCGCACGGTTTCGCCCGAGGCGACTCGAAACAGCCCCTCCTTGGGCTGGCTGACCCGCGCCTCCGCCGAAACCCTGACCTGGCCGACGACGGCGCCGAGCGCATTGGCAACGTCCGTATCCTCGGGGACCACGCAGCCGTTGCCGACCAGCGGTGGGAGCCCGGCATAATGCAGCGGCGCCGAGGCGCCGAGGCCGATGACCGGGCGGTCGAGCGCGACGCTCAACCGGGCGATGCCGGGATGGGAATCGACAGCGCGCTGGACCAGCGCGTGCGCGACGGTCGCCGCGCCATCCAGCCCGTCCTCGGCAAAGGCGGTTTCGAGGATGACTTCCGCCGACAGCCGGGTCAGCGCGGTCAGCACCCGTTCCGAGATCGCCTCCGGCGAAGCAGCGATCGCCTGCCCGCGGCCGTCGCGCTTGCGGGCGAACAGTTCGGCGCCCAAACGGGCCGTGGCGGCATCCCAGTTGGCCTGCTTGCCCAGCACATGGGCGGCGTCCGACGGCGTGAAGCCGGCAACATGCACCAGCCCGCGCGACACCAGCCGATTCAAAGTGGCGTTCTGGGCGTTCGAGGTCAAAAGCCGGTCGACGGCGAGCGGGGTCGAGCCGATCAGCTCATAAAGCTTGGCCTCGGCGCCGGTGAGGCCGGCCGCCAGCCGCTCCGGCACGCCGGTCCTGACCGCCAGGCGACCATCCATGCGGGCGGGATTGGCCGCCCGCAGCTGGCGTTCGAGCTCTAATGTGAGCGCTTCGCCATGCATCATGCCGGCCAGCGCAAGCGGCACCAGGCGGCGCGGCCCGAGCAGGATTCTTGGGTTGAGCGCGCCGTCCTCCAGCGTCACTTCGGAATCGCCGCCGAGCCCAAAGGTGCGCATGGCCACCGCCTCGACCATGGTGCGGAAGCCGCCGACGGTGGCGCCTTCCGGATCGAGCCTGGGACGGCCCTGGTCGAGCACGGCAACGTCGGTGGTGGTGCCGCCGATGTCGGAGACGACTGCATCGTCGAGGCCGGTCATGTGGCGAGCGCCGACAAGGCTGGCGGCCGGGCCTGAAAGAATCGTCTCGATCGGCCGCTGGCGGGCGAAGGCGGCCGAAACCAGCGCGCCGTCGCCGCGCACCACCATCAGTGGGGCGGAGATGCCGCGCGCGGCAAGAAATCCTTCGGTCGCCGCCACCAGCCGGTCGATCATCGAGATCAGCCTGGCGTTGAGCAGCGTCGTCAGCGCCCGGCGCGGGCCGCCGAGCTTGGCCGACAGCTCGTGGCTGGCGGTGACCGGCAGGCCGGTCTTTTCGCGGATGAGGTCGCGAGCGGCGAGCTCATGCGCCGGGTTGCGGGTGGCGAAATAGGCGCAGACGGCAAAGCCGGACACCGAGGCGCCGAGTTCCGGCAGCGCGGCCTCCAGCCCGGACAGGTCGAGTTTTGCCGCATTGCCGTGGACGTCGTGGCCGCCTGAGCAGAATACGACGGGGTCGGTGCCAAGTGCGGCCTTCAGCCCGTCGCGGGCAAGGTCGCCCTCGGCAAAGCCGATCATCACCAGCGCCACGCGGCCGCCCTGTCCCTCGACCAGCGCGTTGGTGGCAAGCGTCGTCGACATCGACACCAGTTTTATCGCTGCCGGATCGGTGGCGGATTTTTCCAGCACAGCATCGACCGCGCCCGAAATGCCGACCGCCAGATCATGGCGGGTGGTCAGCGCCTTGGCCTTGGCCAGCACTTTTCCACGAGGGCCGCCGGCTTCCGACCACAGCACGGCATCGGTATAGGTGCCGCCGGTGTCGATGCCGAGAAACAGAGGGGAGGATTTGGCGGTCATTGGCGGATCCGGGATTTTGCTCCCCGCCCTTAGCCGATACCGGCCGGCCGATAAAGGAGCGAGCGCTGGGCCAAGGGCGCATGATCTCCCCCTTGAGGGGGAGATGTCGCCGAAGGCGACAGAGGGGGTCGGTACGTCCTGACACGGCTCCCTATTGTGGACAGACGAGGATGGCGCCCCACGCGAGACAACCCCCTCTGGCCTCCCGGCCATCTCCCCCTCGAGGGCAGGGCTGTCCGGGGAAAGTTTTGAGTGAATCGAAATGCCACATGTGCATGCCCCGTAAAACGGGGTTTGTCCGTCTTTTCTCTGGTTGTCGAGACTCAGAAAAGGAACGGGGCATGCGCTTTGCACCTAGCATCTTCGGGCAGCTTCTTGAACCCATCGATCGGCGTCAATTCCAAGCAATTGTGGATCGCCACGACGGGGATGCGTACGACAAATCGTTCAGAAGCTGGGATCATCTGGTGGCGCTGATCTATGCCCAGTTCTGCGGCAGCAGCAGCTTGCGTGGCCTGGAAGCCGGCTGGAACGCCAACAGCCAGCATCATTATCACCTGGGCAGCGGTCCGTTGATGCGTTCGACCTTGTCGGATGCCAACAGACGGCGTCCGGTCGCCATCTTTGCCGAGGCGTTCGGTCTGGTGGCGAACCTGCTCGACAGGCAAATGCGGCGCGAGGGCGAAGCGATGCTGCGGCTGATCGACTCGACCCCCATTCCGCTCGGCAAACTGTGCGATTGGGCCAAGTCGAACGGGCGCATCCGCGGCATGAAGGTGCATGTCGTCTATGACCCGAAGACCGACTGTCCGCGCATCCTCGACATCACCGACGCCAACGTCAACGACGCCCAGGTCGGTCGCCAGATCACGATCGAAGCTGGAGCGACCTACGTGTTCGACAAGGGCTACTGCCATTATGGCTGGTGGACGGCGATCGCCGAAGCCGGATCGATCTTCGTGACGCGGCCCAAATCCAACATGAGGCTGGCGCTGCTGCGTGATCGCCCTATAGCCGAGCCGCAGGGCGACGGCTTCCTGGTTGTGGAAGACAGTGAGGTAAGCTTGGTCAGCAAGGCTGCTTGCAAGCTGCCGATGCGGCTGCGTCGCCTGCGCGTTCAGCGCGAAACGGGCGACACCATCACGCTTTTGACCAACGATCTGGAGCGCTCTGCCGTCGAGATTGGACGGCTTTACAAAGGCCGCTGGCACATCGAGCTTCTGTTCCGATGGATCAAGCAGCACCTCAAGATCCGCAAGTTCCTCGGCAACAACGGCAATGCAATCCGCCTGCAACTCTTTGCCGCAATGATCGCCTTTGCGCTGCTGCGCATTGTCGCGCGCACCCGCCGCGTCACTATTCCTATCTTGAGGTTCACAGAACTGGTCGCTCAATACTTGTTCGGGCGGCGGAAACTGCACACCATCGATAAGCCGCCACCGGTCAATCCAAGCCGACCAAGGGACCGAGCCTCTCCCAATCAGATGGCCTTCATTTATGAATAACTTTCCCCGGACAGCCCTGCCTCGAGGGGGGAGATTCCAGCGTCACCCCTCAATCGCCCATCTTCAAGGCCTGGATAAACGCCTCCTGTGGGATGTCCACCTTGCCGAACTGGCGCATCCGCTTCTTGCCCTCTTTCTGCTTGTCGAGCAGCTTGCGCTTGCGCGAGACGTCGCCGCCGTAGCATTTGGCGGTGACGTCCTTGCGCAGCGCCGAGATGGTTTCGCGGGCGATGACCTTGCCGCCGATCGCCGCCTGGATCGGGATCTTGAACAGATGGTGCGGGATCAGCTCCTTCAGCTTCTCGCACATCAGCCGGCCACGCTTTTCCGCCGCCGTGCGGTGGACCAGCATCGACAGCGCGTCGACCGGCTCCTCATTGACCAGGATCGACATTTTAACCAGGTCGCCCTCGCGATAGTCGGTCAAATGATAGTCGAAGGAGGCGTAGCCCTTGGAGATAGACTTCAGCCGGTCGTAAAAGTCGAAGACGACCTCGTTGAGCGGCAGGTCGTAGGTCAGCATGGCGCGCTTGCCGACATAGGACAGATCGGCCTGGATGCCGCGCCGGTCCTGGCAGAGTTTTAGGATGCCGCCGAGATATTCGTCCGGGGTGAGGATGGTGGCGCGGATCCACGGCTCTTCGATGGCCGATATCTTGACCACGTCGGGCATGTCGGCCGGGTTGTGCAATTCCTTGGTCGTGCCGTCGTTCAACAGCAGCCGGTAGACGACCGACGGCGCTGTGGCGATGAGGTCGAGATTGAACTCGCGCTCCAGCCGCTCCTGGATGATTTCCAGATGCAGCAAGCCGAGGAACCCGCAGCGATAGCCGAAACCGAGCGCGGCGCTGGTTTCCATTTCAAAGGAGAAAGAAGCGTCGTTGAGGCGCAGCTTGCCGACGGCGGCGCGCAGATCCTCGAAATCGGCGGCGTCGACCGGGAAAAGGCCGCAGAACACCACCGGCTGCGCCGGCTTGAAGCCGGGCAGGGCTTTTGCTGTCTGGCGCCTGTCCTCGGTGATGGTGTCGCCGACGCGGGTGTCGGCGACTTCCTTGATCGAGCCGGTGAAGAAACCGAACTCGCCGGGGCCGAGTTCGTCGACATTGATGCGGGCCGGGGTGAAGACGCCGGTGCGCTCGACCAGGTATTTGGCGCCGGTGCCCATCATGCGAATGGTCTGGCCCTTCTTCAGCACGCCGTCGATGACGCGGACCAGCACGATGACGCCGAGATAAGCGTCGTACCAGCTGTCGACCAGCATCGCCTTCAACGGAGCAGCAATGTCGCCCTCGCGCGGCGGCGGCAAATCGTTGACGATCGCCTCCAGCACATCGGGAATGCCGAGCCCTGTTTTGGCCGAGATCAGCACGGCGTTGGAGGCGTCGATGCCGATCACCTCCTCAACCTGCTCGCGGATGCGCTCGGGCTCGGCGGCCGGCAGGTCGACCTTGTTCAGCACCACGACGATTTCGTGATTGTTGTCGATGGCCTGGTAGACATTGGCCAGCGTCTGCGCCTCGACGCCTTGCGAGGCATCGACGACCAGCAGCGAGCCTTCGCAGGCGGCCAGCGACCGCGACACTTCGTAGGCGAAGTCGACATGGCCGGGCGTGTCGATTAGGTTGAGGATATAGTCCTCACCATTGTTGGCGCGGTACTTCAGCCGCACGGTCTGCGCCTTGATGGTGATGCCGCGCTCACGCTCGATATCCATCGAGTCCAGCACCTGCTCCTTCATGTCGCGCAGCTCCAGCCCGCCGGTCAGCTGGATCAGCCGGTCGGCAAGCGTGGATTTGCCATGGTCGATATGGGCGACGATGGAGAAATTGCGGATGTTCTTGATCGGCGTGGTCATGTCGGCGCTTTAGCAGGGGCAGCTTGCCCGGGCAAGCGGCCGGGCGCCGCATGAGCCGCCGGCGGCGCACGTCGTTAAACTTTGCTCCATCAGAGTAGGGCATAGTTCGCGTCCTGCGTGGTAGGCCACGACCTGTTACCGTTTGGGGAACGCGAAATGCCACTGTCCGGAAGCCACTTTCTCAGTTCCGAGAGCGGCTCCTTGGCGCCGATACTCGCCATCATACTTATCCCGATGTGTGCCGCTCTGGGCCTTTCGGTCGACTATAACGCGGCCATTGCGACCAAGGGCTCGATGCAGAATGCGCTCGATGCCGCGACCCTGGCGATCACGACGCTGCCGACCAGCACGTCATTGGCGGACCGTCAGGTAAAACTGCAGGAGTCGTTTGCGGCCAATAGCGGGCAAGGCACCGCCAAGCTCGACGGCTTCGTCGTCGCCGCCGACGGCACCGCCAGCATCAATGCTTCGGCCAGCTTTGCCATGCCGACGAACTTCATGCAGATTGCCCGCATCGACACGGTGCAGATCGGCGTCGCGTCGGCCGTGCGCAAGAGGCCGGCGCTGGTGCAGACCACGTTCAACGTCCAAAAGGTGTCGGGCCACTGGGGCAAGGTAATGACGCTCTACGGGACGAAGTTCGGTGCGACGGTGGCTAACCCGTTGATGAAGATCACCTATGTCTACAACAATTTTGGTGATCCGAAAGGCTACGGCACGTCGACAGTGTATACGGTCAATGGGGCGACGGAGACGAAGGTCCAGGAACAAAAATGCACGACCAAGACGGTGCAGAATTTCAATAACCTGCCAACCGGGGCGATCACACAGGTTAGCGGCAACAAGAAATACCTGACCACCTGCACCAACACCATGTACCCCGCGAACGGCGCCGGCGCGGTGATTGATGTCAGCCTGATGGACAGCCTTTACCTGCAGATGGATGTGCCGTCGGCTCAGCCACCCAAGCTCAAGTCGAATGACCCGAGCACATCGAACCGGTTGTACATCGACGGCGTCGAGGTCGCGAACGGCGAAAAGGTGGACATCTTCACCGCGGTGCCGTGCGGCCAATCCAGCCAGCAGGCCTGGGAGGACGGCGGAAATCCCGTGCCGGCTCCGGTATCCAACGCCGACTTCTTCTACACCGTGACCGGCAAGTGCGACTTCAATCAACGGCCTTCGCAAACGGTGCTTACGCAATAGCGCTGGACGGGAAACGGCGTTAACGCTCGACCTTAATCGAAGAAATGCATGCTCAACGTCGCCCGCCACCGGGCGGCGTTCTTATCTGGAGGCCAATTCGAGAACGGGCGGAGGCGGCGATCACGAAGCGGTGATGGCTGTAACGAAGGGCGAGGCAACGGCGAACAGCTGATGTGATCGCCATTCCGGCGCGCCACCAACCTTGGGAGTCCCATTCATGACCAATTTCACCCGCCTGACCTTGCCGGCGCTTGCCTTCGCGCTTTGCTCGACGGCGCTTTTTGCCGGCGGCATTGCGCGCGCCGAAGATGCGATGAAGCCGGCCAATGCGATGGCGACCGACGCGATGAAGCCCGCGGATCCGATGGCGGCCGAAAAGCTGAAGGACTGCATGGACAAGGCTGCCATGGAAACCGACGCGATGAAGAAGGACGAGGCGACCAAGACCTGCGACGCAATGGGGACGGCCAAGTAGGCCGCGTCCGGACGGGGTCCGACCGACGCCCGCACGGCAATGTGAGACCGCGACGAACCTATCTGTCGTATAGTCGAAAACTCATGCAGGGAGATCAGAGATGACCGGCATTGAAAAAACCGCCGCGAAACGATTGACCAAATTCGCCTGGGGCGCGCTTGCAGCGCTGATGCTCGCGGCGGCCGGCGCCGGCTTGTGGCAGACGCCGGCGATCTCGGCCGAGGAGGCGGTGGTGATCCCGCCACCGGCTATGGACGAAAAACCGGCCGCCGGCACCGCCAGGGCGATCTTCGCCGGCGGCTGCTTCTGGGGCGTGCAAGGCGTGTTCCAGCACGTCAAGGGCGTGACCAGCGCCGTCTCCGGCTATGCCGGCGGCGACAAGGACACCGCCGACTACGAGACGGTCGGCACCGGCCGGACCGGGCATGCCGAAGCCGTCGAGATCATCTACGAGCCGTCCAAAGTCACTTACGGCCAGTTGCTGCAGGTGTATTTCTCGGTCGCGCACAACCCGACGCAGCTGAACTACCAGGGACCGGACCGCGGCCCGCAATACCGTTCGACGATCTTTGCCGAAAACGATGCGCAGAAGAAGATCGCCGAGAGCTATATCGCGCAGCTCGACAAGGCCAAGCTGTTTCCGGAGCCGATCGTGACCACGCTGGAGACGGGGAAAAAATTCTATCCGGCCGAGGACTACCACCAGGACTTTTTGACGCTGAACCCGACCTATCCCTACATCGTCTACAACGACCTGCCCAAGATCGAGAATTTGAAAACGTTATTCCCGGACCTCTACAGCGACAAGCCGGTGCTGGTGATGGCCGCCAACAAGAGCTGATCTTTTGCGACGCGCCAGGACAGCGCGCGGGCAACAATGCCCGCTATTGCACGCCCAGAAACTGCCGGAGCTCCGGCGTCCTGGGATTGGAAAAAACGTCCTCGGGGGCGCCGATCTCGTGGACGCGGCCTTGATGCATGAAGACGACGCGCGAGCAGACGTCGCGGGCAAAGCGCATCTCGTGGGTGACCATCACCAGCGTCATGCCTTCCGCCGCCAATTCCTTGACGACGGCCAGCACCTCGGCGACGAGTTCGGGATCGAGCGCCGAGGTGATCTCGTCGCATAGCAGCGCGATCGGCTGCATGGCGAGCGCTCGGGCGATCGCCACGCGCTGCTGCTGGCCGCCGGACAATTCGTCCGGCAGCGCATCGAACTTGTGGGCGAGACCGACGCGGTCGAGCATTTTTCGCGCGACCGCTTCGGCGTCCTTTTTCGGCGTCTTCTTCACCACCATCTGCGACAACATGACGTTGCCGCCGGCGGTGAGATGCGGGAACAGATTGAATTGCTGAAAGATCATGCCGACCTTCAGGCGCAGCGCCTTGAGATGCACCTCGTCGGGCAGGAACTGGGCGCCGGCGACGACGATCGAGCCTTCATCGATGGTCTCCAGCCCGTTGATGCAGCGCAGCAGCGTCGACTTGCCCGAACCGCTCTTGCCGATGATGGCGACGACCTCGCCCGGCGCGACGTCGATGGAAATCCCCTTCAGCACCTCGTTGTCGCCGAAGCGCTTCTTCACCTCAGTGATTGCGATGAGCGACATTGAGCTTCCTTTCCAGGAGCTGGCTGGATTTCGACAGCGGCCAGCACAAGGCAAAATAGATGAGCGCAACCAGGCCATAAACGGTGAACGGCTGGAACGTCGCGTTGGTGACGATCGAACCGGCCTTCGACAGCTCGACGAAGCCGATGATCGACGTGAGCGCGGTGCCCTTCACCACCTGCACCGAAAAGCCGACGGTCGGCGGCACCGCCACTTTTAGCGCCTGCGGCAGGATGACGTAACGCATCTGCTGGAGATAACCCATGCCGAGGCTGGCGGACGCCTCCCATTGGCCCTTGGCAATGCTCTCGACGCACCCACGCCAGATTTCGGCAAGGAAGGCGGCGGTCCACAGAATGAGCGCGACACAGGCGGCAAGCCAAGCGGGAACGTCGATGCCGAACAGGCCAAGACCGAAGAAAGCCAGAAATAGCTGCATCAGGAGCGGCGTGCCCTGGAACAGCTGGATGTAGCCGCGTGACAGAAGCCGCAGCCAGTGCCGGCCGCCGATGCGCAGGAAAAGCAGGGCCGCACCGACCATGCCGCCGCCGACAAAGGAGACCAGCGAGAGGACGACGGTCCAGCGGGCGGCCAGAAGCAGGTTGCGCAGGATGTCCCAGAAGCTGAACTCGGTCATGGCGCCTGTCTCATCGCGACGCCTTCCTCGGAAACAGCATCCAGCCCAGGCCGGCCAGCAGCTGGCGCAGCAGGATTGCGAGCGCCAGGTAGATCAAGGTGGAAACGAAGTAGGTTTCGAACGCCCTGAAATTGCGCGACTGGATGAAATTGGCGGCGAAGGTCAGGTCCTCGGCGGCGATCTGCGAAACGACGGCCGAACCCAGCATGACGATGACGATCTGCGACGACAGCGCAGGCCATATGCGCTGCAGCGCCGGGACCAGAACCACGTACCAGAAGGTCTGGAACGGGGTCATGGCGAGGCTGGCGCCGGCTTCGAACTGGCCGCGTGGCGTGGCCTGGATACCGGCGCGGATGATCTCGCAGCTGTAGGCGCCGAGATTGACGATCATGGCGAGGTTGGCGGCGCTCAGTTCCGACATCCTGATGCCAAGCGACGGCAGGCCGAAGAAGATGAAGAACAGCTGGATGAGGAAGGGCGTGTTGCGGATCAGCTCGACATAGGTCGCGACGACTGGTTTTAGCCATTTCGGCCCCAGCGCCCGCACCCAGGCACAGGCAATGCCCAATGCCACGCCGAACACCGCGCCGACCAGGATAAGCTGCACGGTGATCCGGATGCCCTTGAGCAGCACCGGCAGAGAATCGATCAGCCAGCCGAAATCGAACTGATAGGTCATGGCCTGCTATCCGACCTCAGCCACCCTTCCGACCTCAACCACACGCGGGGCGGCGATCACAAGTCAGCCGGCAGGTCCACCTTCAGCCATTTTTGCGAAATCGCGTTGAGCGCGCCGTCGGACCTGGCGGCGGCGATGATGCCGTTGATCTTGGCCATCAACGCCGGCTGCTCCTTGTTCATGCCGATGTAGCAAGGCGAGTTCTTGATCAGGAATTTGAGTTCCGGCCGCTTGGGCGGGTTCTTTTCGAGGATGGCGGCGGCGACGACATTCCCGGTCGCGATCACCTCGACCTGGCCCGAAAGGAAAGCGGAAATAGTGCCGTTATTGTCCTCGTAGCGCTTGATCTCGACGCTCGCGGGCACGACCTTGGTCAGTTCGAGATCTTCGATCGCGCCACGGGTAACGCCAACGGTCTTGCCGGCGAGGTCTGCCGCTTTGGCGACCGCGACATCTGCCGGAGCGAACACGCCATTGTAGAAGGGAGCATAGGCTTCGGAAAAGTCGATGACCTTCTCGCGATCGGGATTCTTGCCGAGGCTTGAGATGACCAGGTCGACCTTGTTGGTCTGGAGATAGGGAATGCGGTTGGCGCTGGTGACCGGGACGATCTCGACCTTGGCGCCGAGCTTTTCGCCAATCAGATTGGCGATGTCCACGTCGTAGCCTTGCGGCGTCATGTCGGCGCCGACACTGCCGAAGGGCGGGAAATCCTGTGGAACGGCGATGCGGACGGTGCCCCGCGCCGCGATGTCGCTCAAGGCGTCAGCCCGCGCCTGCGGAGACGAAGCCATGGCCATTCCAACGGCGGCGGCGAAGGCCAGCATGCAGACATTGCGACGGTTCATTATCTTTCCCTTTGACTGACAAACCAATTGGTCGCCAGGGCAAAGCAACAGACATGCCAAACCATCGAAATCGCTGTGAATCAGACTTTCCCGGTGCGGCTGGAAGGCTTCCTTCGCGACCGAATACCGATCGACAGGCAGACTGCCTAAATGTTGTGCAGTTCGGCGATTTAACTGTCAGTCGTAGGTCAGGTCCGTCGCCTTGCCGCCGAAGACGCGGTAGGCATAGAACGAATAGAAAATGATGATCGGCAGCACCACCACCGTGCCGACCAGGATGATGGCGAGGCTTTCCGGCGCGGACGCCGCCTGCCAGATGGTCAGCCTGTCGGGCACGACGAAGGGATAGAATGACCAGGCGAGCCCGGCAAAACCCAGCGTGAAGATGGCGGCCAGCGTCAGGAACGGCGTCAGCGCATGGCGGTCGTTCGGCTTAGGCAGATGGAAGGTCTGCCGCCACAGCCACGCGAACAACACCGCCGACAGGACCGGCAGCGGCGACAGATAGAGCATGGCCGGCCAAACGAACCATTTGTCGAAGATGCGCGGACTGGCGAGCGGCGTGGCCAGCGAGACGGCGACCATGCCGAGCGCAGTCAGCACCAACGCCCGGCGCAGCCATAGCACCGCCTTCTTCTGCAATTCGCCTTCCGTCTTGTAGATGACCCAGGCCGCGCCCATCGCCGCATAGGCGGCGGCAAGGCAGAGCGCCACCAGCGCGCCGAAGGCCATGCCGCCGAGGCCGACATCAAGGCCCAGCACATAGATTCCCAGCATGTAGCCCTGCGCCAGCGAGGCGATGACCGAGCCCAGGAAGAAGATGCGGTTCCAGCGATGCTTGCGACCGGCCGGCACCTTGGCCCGGAAATCGAAGGCGACGCCGCGCAGGATCAGGCCGACCAGCAGCAGGAAGACCGGAATGTAGAGCGCGGTGAGGATGGTGCCGTGGGCCAGCGGGAAGGCGACCAGCAGCAGGCCGACGGCCAGCACCAACCAGGTCTCGTTGGCGTCCCAGAACGGGCCTATTGCGGCGATCATCGTGTCCTGCTCGGCGTCCTCGGCGGCTGCGAACAGGATGCCGATACCGAGATCAAAGCCGTCGAGGATGACGTAGATCAGGATGGCAAGGCCCATCAGGCCGGCGAAAATGAGGGGGAGCAATGTCGGCCAGTCAAGCATCATCGCCGTTCTCCTATTTCGCCGCCGGCTGCGACAGCGGCGCGTCGAGAACGCCCGGCAGCGGCGAGGCATCGCCGTCCTTCGCCGCCTTCAGCGCCAGATAAACCAGCACGCCGAGATAGGCGATCAGAAGCAGCGCATAGAGGATGAGATAGACCGCAAGCGACAGCGCGACATGGCTGCCGGCGACCGGGCCGACGGCATCGACAGTTTTCAGCACGCCGGTGACCAGCCACGGTTGGCGGCCGATCTCGGTGGTGTACCAGCCAGCCAGTGTCGCCAGCCAGCCGGACAGCGCCATCGGCACCATCACCAGCGCCAGCGGTCTCGGCAGGCTGTGGCGCCGCTTGAGGAAAAAGGCGGCCGACCAGGAGACGACGAGCATCAGGACGCCGGTACCGACCATGATGCGAAAAGCCCAGAACACCGGGAACACCGGCGGGTGGTTGCCGGCATAGTCGTTCAGCCCCGGCACGACGCCGCTGGCACTGTGCCTGAGGATGAGGCTGGCGCCATCGGGGATGGTGAGCTCGTATCTGTTCTCCCTTGCCGCCTCGTCGGGAAGCGCGAAAAGGACCAGCGGCACGTGGGGGCCGGTGTTCCAGTTGGCCTCCATGGCGGCGATCTTCTGCGGCTGATGCTCGAGCGTGTTGAGGCCATGCTGGTCGCCGGCGAAGATCTGGATGGGGATCAGGATCGCCGCGGTAAAGACACCGGTTCGCAAGGCCTTCCACATCGATTCCGAACGGTCGCCATTGAGATAGCGCAGCGCCGACAGGCCGGCGATCAGGAACGAAACCGTCAGGCCGGAGGCCAGCAGCATGTGGACGAGCCGGTAGGGCATGGACGGGTTGAAGACGATCGCCCACCAGTCGGTAGCGTGGGCTACGCCGTCGCGCATCTCGAAGCCGACCGGCGTCTGCATCCATGAATTGAGCGCGATGATCCAGAAGGCGGACAGGGTGGTGCCGCCGGCCACCAGCACGGTTGCCAGCGTATGGATGCGGTTGGAGACGCGGCGGAAGCCGAACAGCATGATGCCGAGGAACGCCGCCTCGAGGAAGAAGGCGGTGAGTATCTCATAGGCGAGCAGCGGCCCGGCGATGTTGCCGACGGTCTCCATGTAGCCCGGCCAGTTGGTGCCGAACTGGAAGCTCATGGTGACGCCCGAGACCACGCCCATGGCAAAGGACAGCGCGAACACCTTCACCCAGGTGAAATAGGCGCGCATCCAGGCGGTATCGCCGGTGGCATTGTAGCGAAGCTTGAAGAACAGCAGCATCCAGCCAAGCGCGATGGTGATAGCCGGAAACAGGATATGGAACGAGATGTTCGCGCCGAACTGGATGCGCGAAAGGATGAGCGGGTCCATGGTGGGCTCCGGCTGCTGCTATGGCAGGGAAGATAGGCCGGATGCGCCAAGCGGTCAAAGCGGCGTGGCGTCACGCGAGGCGGAACGCCGCAGGACTGCGGCAGCGGTGGATGCGCCGATGTTCAGAACTGTCAGGAGTGCCATTGACTTCCGGCTGCGCGCACCGACATTCAGCGGACTAAAATCAACAGACCTCCTTTCAAGCAGCCGTTTTCAACCATGCCATCGATCATTTCCATTTCCGGGGTCACCAAGACTTACGCCACCGGTTTCAAAGCGCTGAAGGAGATCAACCTCGATATCGAGCGCGGCGAGATTTTTGCGCTGCTCGGGCCGAACGGCGCCGGCAAGACGACGCTGATCTCGATCGTCTGCGGCATTGTCAACCGCTCGTCGGGCACGGTCAGCGTGGACGGCCACGACATCGGCCGGGATTATCGCGCCGCACGCAGCCTGATCGGGCTGGTGCCGCAGGAACTGACCATCGACGCGTTCGAGAGCGTGTGGGCGACGGTCAACTACAGCCGCGGCCTGTTCGGCAAGCCGGCCAACCACGCCTTCATCGAGAAAGTGCTGCGCGACCTGTCGTTGTGGGACAAGAAGGACGCCAAGGCGATCACCCTGTCCGGCGGCATGAAGCGGCGGCTGATGATCGCCAAGGCGCTGTCGCACGAACCGAGGGTGCTGTTCCTCGACGAGCCGACAGCCGGCGTCGACGTCGAGCTGCGTCAGGACATGTGGGCGATGGTGCGCCGGCTGCGCGAGGATGGCGTCACCATCATCCTGACCACGCACTACATCGAGGAGGCCGAGGCGATGGCCGACCGCGTCGGCGTCATCAATCGCGGCGAGATCGTGCTGGTTGAGGACAAGGTGCAACTGATGCGCACGCTCGGCCGCAAGCGGCTTTTGCTGGAATTGCGCAGCCCGCTCGCCACCATACCCGAGAATTTGTCGCGCTACGCGCTGGAGCTTTCGCCGGACGGTGATCGACTGACCTACACCTATGACAACCAGAGCGAGCGGCCGGGCGTCGCCTCGCTGCTGCGCGAGCTTGAGACGGCCGGCATCCAGTTTCGCGATATCGACACGCAAAACAGCTCGCTCGAGGAGATCTTCGTCAATCTGGTTAGGAGGGACGCATGAACCTGCGAGCAGTCTGGGCGATCTACAAGATGGAGATGGCGCGCGCTTTCCGGACCGTGCTGCAGAGCATCGTCTCGCCGGTCATCTCGACATCGCTGTATTTCGTCGTCTTCGGCTCGGCCATCGGCTCGCGCATCACCGAGATCGACGGTATCAGCTACGGCGCCTTTATCGTGCCGGGGCTGATCATGCTGTCGCTGCTGACGCAGTCGATCTCCAACGCCTCCTTCGCCATCTATTTCCCGAAATTCGTCGGCTCGATCTACGAATTGCTGTCGGCGCCGGTGTCCTATCTGGAGATCATCATCGCCTATGTCGGGGGTGCGGCGACCAAGTCGATCATACTCGGCCTGATCATCCTGGGGACCGCGTCGCTGTTCGTGCCGCTGACCATCGAGCATCCGTTCTGGATGCTCTCCTTCCTGGTGCTGACGTCGGTGACCTTCAGCCTGTTCGGTTTCATCATCGGCATCTGGGCGAGAAGCTTCGAGCAGCTGCAGCTGGTGCCGCTGCTGATCATCACGCCGCTTACCTTCCTTGGCGGCAGCTTCTATTCGATCGACATGCTGCCCGGCACCTGGCGCACCGTGACGCTGTTCAACCCTGTCCTCTATCTGGTCAGCGGCTTTCGCTGGAGTTTTTACGGCAAGTCCGACGTCTCGATCGGCATCAGCCTCGGCATGACCTTCGTTTTCCTGCTTATCTGCATAGCGATCGTCGCGTGGATCTTCAGAACAGGCTACCGGCTGCGGACCTGACCGAACGGCCTGCCCCAAGCGACGTAGCGCCAGCATCCGAGCGATGTTCCCGACCTAAGACGACCAAATCTGGTGACGACGCCTCAAAGGCAGTCATGCGAAGGCGGCGCTTGATTTCCATATAATGTTATATATCATGTTATTGACTGGGAGGCCGGTTATGGAAGACGTCATAAGATCCCTTGGCTTCCTGTGCCTGGGCAGCAGGCTGAAGCGTATTGGCGAGCAATTGCAGGCGGATACGCAGCGCCTGCTCGACTGCCTCGATGTGCCGGTTCAGTCGAGTCAATACCCGCTGCTCGCTGCGCTCGACAGGCTGGGCCCGCTGCCAGTCGGGGAACTGGCGCAATCCCTCGGGGTCGCGCAGCCAGGGGTTACGCGGAGCGTGTCGCTTCTGGCCGCATTGGGACTGGTCGAGGTCAGTCCATCGGATGATGACCAGCGGCGCAGGATTGTCTGCCTCACCCTGCACGGCGAGCGGCTGGTCGAGGTCGCAAAGCACGACGTCTGGCCGCGCATCGAGGATGCCGTCGCGGATCTGTGCGCGGATCTTTCCGGGCCACTTCTTGATCAGCTGGCCGCCATCGAGGAAGGCCTCGCCGCGGCGCCGCTCGACCGTCGTGTAAAGAAGCCGGAAGGTGCCGCGCGATGAAACACCTGCTTGACCGTCCCGTGTGGAGTGCGCTTCGGACGCGACACCAGGCCTTCGCGCAGGGTGACGATCTCGCCATGCGGTATCGGCCCTCGATCGCTCCCTTCGCCGCCAGTGCCGCGGACGATGCGGAAAGCCTGCAGGCGCTCGGAAAACTTGTGTCGCCAGGCGAGAGTGCGATCCTGCTTCAGGCGGACGCCATTGCTCTGCCCGCGGAACTTTCGGCGACTTCGACCGCGCCCGGGGTTCAGATGATTGCCGAGCGGCCATTGCAGATGGTCTCCGACAAGCGCGTGCAACGTCTGACGCGAGACGATGCAGCTGAGATGCTCGCCTTGGCATCGGTCACCAAGCCTGGCCCATTCACGCTCGAAGCCTTGAGCCTCGGCGATTTTTGGGGCGTGAAGATCGAGGGCCGACTTGCGGCAATGGCCGGCGAACGCATGAAGCAACCCGGCTATACCGAACTTAGCGGGGTGTGCTCACATCCGGAATTTCGGGGCGGTGGCCTGGGCAAGCTGCTGTCGCTGTTCGTGGCAAACCAGATAGCGGCGCGCGGCGAAATTCCCTATCTCCACGCCTATGCCAGCAACACCACGGCCATAGGATTATACGAGTCCATTGGCTTCAGGTTGAGAAGCATGATGAACGTGGCCGTGGTTCAGCGCGCCGAATGAAAGGAAGGATTTCGTATCGACGAAATCCTTCCTTGGCGCTGCCAGCGCTTGCGGCGAATCAGACAGCGATCTTGCCACCGCCCTGTTTGGTGATGGCGACGACCGACGGACGCACCGGCATGTCGGGCTTGAAGTCGGGCCAGCGGGTCGATGGGTCCTCATAATAGGAGGGACGGCCAAAAGCCTCCCAGTCCTCGCCGCCATCGGCCGGATGCTGGACCGCGACGAAGGCGGTCTGGTCGTCGGGCGTGAACAGCGGGCCGCAGAGTTCGGCGCCGATCGGCACGCGGAAGAACAGCTTCGATGTCGCCCGCGCCTCGCCTTCGGTATCGACCGCCCACAGGCCATCGGTGCGGCCGGTCGCCTTCGGGCCCTGGCCATCGGTCGAGACCCAGAGCCGGCCGGCCGCATCGATGGCGCAATTGTCCGGCATGCCGAACCAGCCATTGGCGGTCGTCGCGGTCGAGAAGGTGGCGCCGACTTCGGCCACCGAGGGATCGCCGCATTTCAACATGATTTCCCACTTGCCCTTGGTGGCAGTGAAATCGCCACCATCCTCGACAATCTCGATGATGTGGCCGAAAGCGTTTTCGGCGCGCGGGTTGGCGGCGTCGACCTGCTCCGTCTTGCGCTTCGAATTGTTGGTCAGCATGACGTAGACCTTGCCGGTCGTCGGGTTGGGCTGAATATCCTCGGGGCGGTCCATCTTGGTGGCGCCGAGAAGATCGGCGGCAAGCCTTGTCCCGATCAGCACGTCGGCCTGGCTGGCAAAGCCGTTCTCGGCGGTCAACGGACCCTGGCCGTGAACCAGCGGCAGCCATTCCAGTGTACCGTCCTCGGCGAATTTGGCGACGTAGAGCGTGCCGTCGTCGAGAAGATCCATGTTGGCGGCGCGGTCCTCGGCGTTGAACTTGCCGGCCGTGACGAATTTGTAGACATAATCGAAACGCTCGTCGTCACCTTGGTAGAACACCACACGGCCATCCTTGGCGACGACCGATTCGGCGCCCTCATGCTTGAAACGGCCCATGGCAGTGCGCTTCCGCGGCACCGAGGTCGGATCGTTGACATCGACCTCAACGACCCAGCCGAAGCGATTCGGCTCGTTGGGCTCCTTGCCGATGTCGAAGCGGTCGTAATGCGCAGCCCATTCGTAGGCGCCTTCGGGAATCCCCATGCGCTTGTAGTTGGCGGCTTCCTTGTGGCCTTCCTGCAGCTCGCCCGAGAAATACCCGTGTATGTTTTCCTCGGCCATGATGTAGGTGCCCCAGGGCGTGACACCGCCGGCACAATTGTTGACGCTGCCGAAGACCTTGGTGCCGGTCGGATCGGCACTGGTCTTGACCCGGTCATGGCCGGCGACGGGGCCGGACAGCGCCATTTCGGTGTTGGCGGTGATGCGGCGATTGAGCTTGCTGTCGCGCACCACCTGCCATTTGCCTGATACCTTGCGAATTTCGACGATGGTGCCCCCATGCGCGGCTATCTCGATGTCGACCTGTTCCTTGCTCAGCGGGGCCTGCTTGGCCTCGCCATCGACGATGGTGACAAGGCCCGGGAACATCAGATGCGGATTGGTGTACTCGTGGTTGACCACCAGCAGGCCATGCTCGGCTGAGCCGTCGATCGGGATAAAGCCGACATAGTCGTTGTTGTAGCCAAACTGCCTTTCCTGCGCCGCCGCCGACTGTTTTGTCGGATCGAAATCCGGCGAATCGGCAAACAGCGGATCGCCCCAGCGCAACAGCACGTCGGCGTCGTAACCGGCGGCGACATGGTGCTTGTCGTCGACGCCTGCCTCAACCTCGTCGAAACTGAAGACCGAGCCGCCGCCGGCGCGGGCATCGTCGGCGAGGATCAGCGCGAGCGGGCTGACGGTGGCGGCGATGGCGGTTGCGGCGAGCGATCCCTGCAGAAAACCACGGCGCGAGAATCGCGCGGCGATGATTTCGCCCATCGTCTGGTTGTCGGTGGGATTGGTTCCTGGCCCATCGTTTTCCTCGAGCAGGCTGGTGCGGAAATGGGCGTCGGGGCGATGTTCAGTCATGGGGGCTTGCCTCTGGCTCTTTGGGATGGCTGGAGCGTGTTGCTTGACTGACCGCGTATCGCCAGCAGATCACAGTTTGATGACGTTGCCGGCCAATTTCCAGCCCCGATCTCATGTCTTTGATCAGGCCGCTTGACCGCGACCGACGCTTCCGAAACAAGATCTGCGACAGGCGCGGAAGCACTGCTTCGGGAGGAACAAAAACGTGAGTTTCTGGGGACTGGGGCAGCTCGGCATTTCGACGGTGATCTTCCTGCTGGCGGCGACGGCGGCCAAGCAATGGGGGCTGGCGCCGAGCCTCGGCAAGATCGTTCTGACTCTGGCGCTCTATTCAGCGGGCAATCTGATCATGCTGCGGCTGATCCGTGAGTTCGGCATGTCGGTGTCGTTCAGCCTGTCGGCGGTGATCCAACTGGTGTCGGTGAACGTGGTGGCACTGGTGTTCTTCGGCGAGCGCGTCAATTCGTTGCAGGCCACCGGCATCGTGCTCGCCGTCGCAGCGGTGGCGCTGATCACGCTCGGACCCTATCTGCAAAAACTGTAACTGCGCATGATCCCGAAAAATCGGAATCGATTTTCCGAAAGGATCATGCGCAAAAATCAAAGTGCTACAGCGTCCTTTGCGCGTCCAAAAGGACGTGCGGCGCTGTAGGACGATGGCCGATGAAGAATACCGCAAACAAGCTGCTCAACTGGATCGAGTTCCCGGTGCTTTTGGCCGGACTGGTCATCGCCGGCGGACTGTGGGGGTTCGAGGAATTGATGGAGGTGGCGCGAGACACCACGCCGCACGCCTTCGACACGGAAATCATGCTCGCCTTCCGTGAAGCGGGACAGCCCGACAATCCGATCGGACCGCCATGGTTGGAAGGGACGATGCGTGATATCACCAGCCTCGGCAGCGCCATCGTGCTCGGGCTGATCACTGTGGCAGTGATCGTCTATCTGCTGCTGATCCACAAGCCGGGAGCAGCGTTTCTGGTCTTCGTCGCAGTGGCTGGCGGGCAGGCCCTGTCGAGCGTGCTGAAGCTCGGAATCGATCGGCCGCGCCCCGACCTGGTCTCGCATCTTGCCGACGTGGCGACGCTTTCGTTTCCAAGCGGCCATGCGATGCTGTCGGCGGTGACATATTTGACGCTGGGCAGCATGGCGTCGCGTTTCCTGCCTGGGCGAACGACCAGGATCTATGTGCTGGCACTTGCCGTGCTGACAACACTGCTGGTCGGCATCAGCCGCGTCTATCTCGGCGTTCATTGGCCATCGGACGTGCTGGCCGGCTGGTGCGCCGGCTTCGCCTGGGCGATGCTGTGCTGGCTGGCCGCATGGGCGTTCCAGCGATGGCGCGGGCAGACCGCCGGCGCCTGAACCGCCCCGTTCCGAACGACGATTCGCCTAATCTCCTCAATGTTGCGGCGGCTGGGGCTTGCTGGTCCAGCAGGCGCAGGCTCGCCCAGGATGCAACCAGGACGTGTGCATGTCTGACATGTGCATCATGATGCTTGAACCATCACAATGACGGTATTATACATGGGAATGCATTCAGACGGGGTTTTTAGCCGATGATCACTGCCGCGCAGATGCGCGCCGCAAGGGCGCTGGCCGGCATCGATCAGAAGACGCTCGCCGAGCGCGCCGGGGTTTCGCTTCCAACCATTCAGCGCATGGAAGCGAGCGACGGCGTGGTCAGGGGCGTGGTCGATACGCTGATGAAGGTCATCCAGGCCCTCGACGAGGTCGGCGTGGAGCTGATCGGCGAGAACCAGGCCAGCGAGCGCGGCGGCAGGGGGGTACGCCTCAAGCCGGTCGTGCCGCAGAACCCGCCAGCCTGAGCCGAAATAGTCGCGCGACGGGGACCGCCGACAGTCCTGCCGACGATCCCGCCGCCTGCTTGGTTTTACGCATGCACCAAAACCGCTGATTGGGCGGCACGGATCAGGAGCGGAAGGCAGTCCATGGATCGAACCCGGCGGGCAATTCATCAACCGGCGCAGCCGACATTTTCCGAACTGTTCACGCCGAAGCTGGCGACGGTGCTGCGCGAAGGCTACACATCAGAGCACTTCAGGGCCGATGCCATCGCCGGACTGACCGTGGCCATCGTGGCGCTGCCGCTGTCGATGGCGATCGCGATCGCATCGGGCGTGTCGCCGGAGCGCGGGCTCTACACTTCCATCATTGGCGGGTTCCTCGTCTCGGCGCTGGGCGGCAGCCGTTTCCAGATCGGCGGGCCGGCGGGCGCCTTTATCGTGCTGATGGCGGCAACCGTGGCACGGGTCGGCGTCGACGGCCTGCTGCTGGCGACGATGATGGCCGGCGTCTTGCTGCTCGTCATCGGCTATCTCAGGCTTGGCACCTACATCAAGTTCATTCCCTATCCAGTGACCGTCGGCTTCACCGCCGGCATCGCCATCATCATCTTCTCCGGCCAGATCGTCGAGCTGTTCGGGCTGAAACTCGCCGGCAAAGAACCTGGACCGTTGGTGCCGAAGCTGATGGCGATCGGCGAGGCGGCCGGCACGATCAATCTCGCCGCCACCTTCGTCGCTCTGCTGACCATCGTCGCCATTGCCCTGATGAAGCGGTGGCGGCCGAAATGGCCAGCCATGCTGATCGCCATCGGTCTGGCGTCGCTTGTCGTGGCGCTGTTTTCGCTGCCTGCCGAAACGATCGGCACGCGCTTCGGCGGCATCCCGCGCAGCCTGCAAATGCCGGCCTTTCCGCCGATCAGCTTCGACAGGATGATCGACGTCCTGCCGGACGCCTTAGCCTTTGCGCTGCTCGGCGCGATCGAATCGCTGCTATCAGCGGTGGTCGCCGACGGCATGACAGGAAGGCGGCACCGCTCCAACTGCGAACTGGTGGCGCAAGGTTTTGCCAACATCGCGTCCGCCCTGTTCGGCGGCATCTGCACCACCGGCACCATAGCCCGCACGGCGACCAATGTGCGGGCCGGCGCGCATGGACCGGTTTCGGGCATGATCCACTCTGCCCTCCTGCTTGCCCTGATGCTGGTGGCGGCGCCGCTGGCCAGCTACATCCCGCTTGCAGCGCTTGCCGGCGTTCTGGCGGTGGTGTGCTGGAACATGTTCGAGAAGCAGGCCTTTGCCACGCTGCTGCGTGCCTCGCGCGGCGACGCGCTGGTGCTGATGGCGACATTCCTGATCGTCATCTTCCGCGATCTCACCGAAGGCATCGTCGTCGGCTTCGCGCTGGGCTCGATCTTGTTCATCGACCGCATGGCCAAGAGCATTGCGGTCGAGCCTGATCAGGGACTGGTGCAGGACGATGTCGCCGACAGAACCGGCGCCGCCAGCGCATACGATTCCAGCGAAGCCAGCGATGCCGACACCGTCGTCTACCGGATTTCCGGCGCCTTCTTCTTCGGCGCCGCCTCGACCGTCGCCACGGTGCTGGACCGCATCGCCGACCAGCGCAAGAACTTCATCCTCGACTGCTCGGCAGTGCCGTTCTTCGATTCAACGGCGGCCAACGTCATCGAGAGCGCTGCCCACAAGGCGAGGCGCGCCGGCGTGCGCTTCATCATATCAGGTGCTTCGCCGCAGACCCGCCGCATGCTGATCAACCACGGCGTCAAACGGCCGCTGGTGACATACGCCGCCTCGATCAGGGACGCGCGAGCGCAGTTGAAGAATGCCGCGCCGGGCGAGGTCTAAACCTCTCCTCATCGTCAGCGATGTCGGACGGATACCAACGCAAGCACCGGTCAGGCAGCGGCGCCGGGCGCGCTGGTGTCTTCGTGCGGTGCGGCGGCAAGATCGGTGCGTGCCTTGCGCGCGAGTTTTTTTGTCGAGCGCCTGGGCCTGTCGCCGAACAGATCGGCTGCCGCCGCGAGACAGGTCTTTTTCAGGCTTTTCTCCGAGCGCCTCAGCAGCTTGCTCAGCAGTCGCGTTTCCTGAGGAGAGCCGAGCGGCCGCTCGCCGGCATCGAGAAGCGTGCGCAAGACGAACACATCATGCAGTTCGCCCAGTCTTTCGCCGAGTTCGTCGACCGCCTTGCGCCGGGCCTTGATCGGCGTCGGCCACAGCCTTCCAAGCAGCGACAGATGCATTCCGTGAGTCTTTGCCGCCTTGCGCAGATCGTGGAAATCGTCGGCATCACCGCGAGAGCCTGCCTTGTCCAGCGCCTTTTTGGCGCGACGCAGAGTGACGCGGGCGCCTTCGGCAAGCACGTCGGCGGCCTGTTCGGGCTGGTCGGGCAAGGCTAATTTATCGATTCGGCTGATGCCGTCCTCGCAAGCGGCAGTCGCGGCAGCTATCGCGGCGCCGAGGCCAGCTCCATCATGCAATTCGTGCTGGCGCGCCACCAGCGTGTCGCGAACGGCATCGAGACCGCCACCAGCGCTTTGCTCGGGAAAGTTTTTTGCCAGCCGGTCGATGGTTTCAATCAGCGCGGTCGCCTCGCGCGGTTCGGCAAGCAGGGCAGCCACCTCTCGGTAGCAATGGTTCTCGGTACTGCAAAATATTTCGTCTCCGGGGCGGACCAGGCGCAGCAAGGCACGTATCTTCTTCAGCCGCCTGCGGCATTTGTGCAGCGCCTGCTCCGGCCTGTCACGCGCCGCGTCCAGATGGACGAGCGCCTTGCCGATCTCCTCAGCGAGGATGCGCCTGACCTCGCCGGTCAACGGCAGGCGCGGATCGATGCGGTAGCTCATGCGGCGATCTCCGGAATTCCCTCGAGGGCGAGCGACGCGTTGTAGAACCTGTGCTCGCCGGTGACTTCGCGGCCGAGCCAATCTGGCAGCATTTCGCCCTGCACGTCCTGCGGCGTCTCAAGCTCGGCGACCACCAGACCGCTAAGCATCCCGCCGAAGACATCGACTTCATAGAGATGGCCGCGATGCCTAACATGGTGGCGTGTCTTCTCGATGACACGACCGATGGCGAAGGCCAGCATCTCTTCCGCATCCGCCAGAGCGATTGGATATTCGAATTCGTCGCGTTCGCGGGCCTTGCTGCCGAATTTGAGCGTCAGCTTTGCCGAGGCGCCGTCGCTGATGCGCACGCGGACCGAGCGGTCGGGCGCGGCAACGAGATAGAACTGGCGAATGCGGATGTCCGCTTCGACCAAATCCCGCCAGCCATCGCCGGAGACCAGGAACTTGCGCTCGATTTCCTTGACCATGGCTCCGCACTAAAGCGCGTGCGGCTGACGATGGCAAGGTGGAGATCGGCCGGTGGAGATCGGCAGAGCTTGACTTTAATCATTCGATTGATTAAATTGTGGATCATGAGCAAACCGACAAACGCCAAAATTCCGCGCCGCGAGGCATCCCCCGCCGACATGACGCGTGCGGCACTTGTTCGCGCAGCGCTGAAGCTGTTCGGACGCCAGGGTTTCGACGGCACCTCGACGCGCGAGATCGCGGCTGAGGCCAGGGCCAATATCGGCTCGATCGCCTATCATTTCGGCGGCAAGGAAGGGCTTCGCAACGCAGCGGCCGATTATATCGTCGACACCATCCAGACCATTGCCGGCCAGGCGATCGGCAATCCGCTGGCGCCAGACAACCCTGACGCGGCGCGGGCGCAACTGTTCACCGCGTTGGAGCGGATGGTTGCTTTCATTGTGGCAAGGCCGGAGGCCGGCGAGATCGTGCAGTTCGTCCTGCGTGAGCTGTCGCATCCGACGGCGGCACTCGACCGCATCTATGACGGCGTGTTCGAGCCGACGCATCGCCGGCTCTGCCTGATCTGGGAGCAGGCGACGGGCGAGGCGGCCGAAAGCGAGGCTACCCGACTCACCGTGTTCACGCTGATCGGCCAGGTCGTCTATTTCCGCATCGGCCGCGAGGCGGTTATGCGCCGCATGGGCTGGCGCGCGATCGGCGATGCCGAGGCCACCAAGATCGCGGCAGCAGTGACGGATAATCTCAGCGCGATTTTGGCTCGGCGTCATTTAACCGACCGGAAGGATCGTAGGTCATGAGTTTTCTCTGCTCGCTGCCGCTCGCCGCCCTGCTTTTCAGTGCCTGCGCACCGGCGCCGCCGCTCGCCGTCGGCTATGTCGAGGGCGACTATGTGCTGCTCGCGCCGATCGAGGTGGCGCAGGTCGAGACGATTTCGGTCAAGCGCGGCGACCGCGTCACGCCGGGCGCGCCGGTGGTGACGCTGGAAAGCGCCGACGCAAAAATAGCCGTCGCGCAAGCCGAAGCGGCCCTTGCCCAGGCCCAGGCGCAACTTGCCGACCTGCAGGTCGGCAAGCGGCCGGAAGAGATTGAGGTGCTCAAGGCGCAGGTCGACATGGCCAAGGCACAAGCCGCCGACGCCAAACGCAGATACACCCGCGCCAGCGATTTGTTCAAACGCGGCACCGGCACCCAGGCCGATTACGATACGGCTTCCGCGACGCTGGAAATTGCCAACGCGCAGCTCGGCCAGGCGCAAGCCAATCTTGCAGTCGGCGGTCTGCCGGCGCGGTCCGAGACGATCAAGGCCGCCGACAATCAGGTCAAGCAGGCGCAATCGGCGCTGGAGCAAGCGCGCTGGCGGCTGGCGAAGCGTGTGCTGGCGGCGCCTTCGCCCGGCCGCATCAACGATGTGATCCGCTATCCCGGCGACACCGCCGGGCCGACCGCGCCGGTCATTTCGATTCTGCCGGACGGCGCAGTGAAGCTCAGCGTCTATGTGCCGGAAAGCGCGTTCTCGTCGGTGGAAGTCGGCATGCTGCTCAACGTCCATTGCGACGGCTGCGGGCCGGACGTGAAGGCTCGCGTCAGCTACGTGTCGCCGGACCCGGAATTCACACCGCCGGTGATCTACTCGCTCGAGACCCGGCAGAAGCTGGTCTATCTGGTCGAGGCGCGGCCGGAGGGCGACGCCGGTGCGCTGCGACCGGGGCAGATCGTCGATGTCGAACTGGCGGATATCGGCAAATGAACGTCATCGACGTCCACGGCCTGGTCAAGCGTTTTGGTGACAAGACCGTCGTCGACCATGTGACGATGACGGTGGCCGAGGGCGAGATCGTCGGCTTCCTCGGCCCCAACGGCTCTGGCAAGACGACGACCATCCGCATCATGTGCGGCCTGCTGACGCCGGATGAGGGCGAAGGCACGGTGCTCGGCTTCGACATCCGCACCGACAGTCTGAGGATCAAGCGCGAAGTCGGCTATATGACGCAGAAATTCTCGTTCTACGAGGATTTGACCATCGCCGAAAATCTGGAATTCGTCGCGCGGCTCTATGGGCTGAAGCCGCTCAACGAGCATGTCGCCAGGACGCTGGAGGATCTTGGCCTCACCTCGCGCAAGGACCAGTTGGCCGGCACGCTGTCCGGTGGCTGGAAGCAGCGGCTGGCACTGGCCGCCTGCATCATGCACAAGCCCAGATTGCTGCTGCTCGACGAGCCGACGGCGGGCGTCGATCCGAAGGCGCGGCGTGAATTCTGGGACGAGATCCATCGGCTGGCCAGCGGCGGGCTGACCGTGCTGGTCTCCACGCATTACATGGACGAGGCAGAGCGCTGCCACCGCATCGGCTACATCTCCTACGGCAGGATGCTGGCCACCGGCACGGTCAACGAGGTGGTCAGCAATGCCGGGCTGACGACCTTCGTGGTGCAGGGTCCGCGGCTTGACCAGGTCGCTGCCGCACTCAGCGGCCGGTCCGGTGTCGACCAGGTGGCGCCGTTCGGCGCGACGCTGCATGTCGTCGGTTCCGACAAGGCGGCGCTTCAGGCGGCCCTCTCCGATGTCGAGAAAGACCACAACGGCGTCACGGTGACGCCGGGCGAGACCAGCCTGGAGGATGTGTTCATCCAGTTCATGTCCGGCTCGAAGGACAATATGGGATGAAAAACGGGATAAACAGCGTCTTTTCCTTCGCCAGGCTCGGTGCCTTGCTGATCAAGGAGTTCATCCAGATGCGGCGCGACCGCATCACCTTCGCCATGATGCTGGGCGTGCCGCTGATGCAGTTGGTGCTGTTTGGCTATGCCATCAACAACGATCCGAAGAGCCTGCCGGCAGCCCTGGTGGCGATGAGCAGCGATCCCTATACGCGAGCCATGGTTTCGGCGCTGCAGACCACCGGCTACTACCGCTTCGACCATGTCGCGCAAAGTGCCGCCGAGGCGGAATTCCTGATGGCGCGTGGCGACGTCGCCTTCGTCGTCACCATTCCCACCGATTTTGCCCGGCGGGTCGAGCGCGGCGACCAGCCGCAAATCCTGATCGAGGCTGATGCGACCGACCCCGCCGTCGCCAGCGGCGCGATTTCGACGCTCGGCACCGTCGCCAACCAGGCGCTGCTCAGGGCGCGCGGCATGCAGGAGACGGCTGCCGAAGCTGCCCGAGGCCAGCTCGAAGTGGTGGTGCACCGACGCTACAATCCGGAAGGCATCTCGCAATACAACATCGTGCCCGGCCTGCTCGGCGTCATCCTGCAGATGACGATGGTGATGATGACCTCGATCGCGCTGACGCGCGAGACCGAGCGCGGCACGATGGAAAACCTTCTGGCGATGCCGTCCAGCCCGCTCGAAATCATGCTGGGCAAGGTGCTGCCCTATCTGGTGGTCGGCGCCGTGCAAGTGGTGGTGGTGCTGGCAGCGGCCAAGCTGCTGTTTGGGGTTCCCTTCACCGGGTCGTTGTCGCTGCTGCTCGCCGCGGTTCTGGTCTTCGTGCTGGCGCTGGTGCTGCTCGGCTACACCATCTCGACGATGGCGCGCACGCAGATGCAGGCACTGCAACTCACCTTCTTCTTCTTCCTGCCGTCGATCCTGTTGTCGGGCTTCATGTTCCCCTATCGCGGCATGCCGGGCTGGGCGCAGATCTTCGGCGAGATCCTGCCGCTGACGCATTTCCTGCGCATCATCCGCGCGGTGATGCTGAAGGGCGCCGACCTGCCGGCGGTCGCAACCGAAATCGGCTGGCTGGTGGTGTTCGTGGCGCTGTTTGCCGGCGTGGCGCTGGTGCGGTTCCGCCGGACGCTGGATTAGGATCCAACTCGAGTAGCTCACGCAAATGGCCGAGATGTCAGCTTGGATGCCTGATCATTCGGATCGAGGTTCATGCGGGCTTCCCCGGACCGGCGGCAACTCAGGCGCATCCAGCCCTTGGAAAGGATCGCGCCAGGCGTCGATCTCTTCAAGTTGGCGATACCAGCGACTGACCGCAGGATAATCGTCGAGCGGCAATCTGGCGACATCGTTGAAAGGCAGAAACGTCGCCATTCGAAAGTCGGCATAGGAAACCGAGTTTTCGACCAGCCAGTCTCGCTCGGAAAGCGCGGCCTCAAGGATTGCAGCGGCCGTGCGAAAGTCTCTCAGCGCCTCCTCAACCCGGTGCTGATCGATCGGGCCAATCCCATAGCGCTGCTTGGTGCCGCGTTCGAAATGCACGACATCGCAAGCTCTTGCAAAATTCTCTTTACCCCAACTGAGCCATCGGATCAGCTCGGGTTCGTCGTCGCCGGTGCGCCAGAAATCTGAATGCGCGTCGCGTGATAGCCGGCAGGCTATGGCGTCAGCCTCCCAGAGGCTGTTTCCCGAGCCTACGAGTATCGGCAATGAAAGGTTGGGATTTAGCAGGCGATATCGCTCAGCCTGCCCAGGAGCGAAGGGCGATGCGAACTCAAACTCGACCTTTGCGTCGAGATAACGTGCCACGGCGACCGCCAGGCGAGGATTGGGATTACGGCTGAAGAGCAGTTTCATTCCGTGTCTGCCTTTGAGTGGTGCCGGTTCGGTCGCCACCTAGGCCGCCGCCATGATCTCCGCATAGGTGCCGAAATCGACATTGCCGCCGGACAGCACCACGGCGACGCATTTGCCTGATAGCTCGATCTCGCCCGATGACAGCGCGGCCAGCCCGACGCAGCCGCCGGGCTCGACCACCAGCTTGAGATGGGCCATGGCGTCGCGCATCGCCTGTGCCGCCGCTCTGTCGGACACGGCAATGCCGCCGGCGAGATTCCTGCGGTTGATCTCGAAGGTGATCGCGCCCGGCTCGGTGGTGAGGAGCGCGTCGCAGATCGAAGTGTGGCCGGGTTCGATCGGAACCCGGGCACCTCTGGCCAGTGAACGACAGGTGTCGTCGAAATGCTCGGGTTCAACCGCCCAGACGGCTGTGCCCGGCGAGGCGTCCTTGATGGCGATGGAGATGCCGCTGCTCAGTCCGCCACCGCCGCAGGGGATGACGACCGCGTCGAGGCTCACCCCGAGCGCTTTCGCCTGCGCCATCAGTTCGAGGCCGATCGTTCCCTGGCCGGCGATGATGGCCGGATCGTCGAATGGCGGCACCAGGACCATGCCCCGTTCCATGTACGGGCGAACCACCGCCATGCGATCGTCGCGAAACCGATCGAACGGAACCACTTCGGCGCCCATTTTCCTGACATTACCGACCTTAATCGCCGGTGCATCGGTGGGCATGGCGATAACCGCCCTGACGCCAAACATCGCCGCCGACGCGGCGACGCCTTGCGCATGGTTGCCCGACGAGAAGGCGACGACGCCGCGGCTGCGCTGCTCATCGCTGAGCCTCGACAGTTTGTTGTAGGCGCCGCGGAACTTGAACGAGCCGGTACGCTGCAGCGTCTCCGGCTTGAACAGGATCCTGGCGCCGAAACGCTTGTTCAGTTCCGGCGATTCGACCAGCGGCGTTTCGACGATCAAGCCGGACAATCGCATTGCTGCGCGGTGGATATCGGCGATGCCGGGAGGGGTGGTCATGGTGAGGTCCTGCAGAATGAGACCGCCCATGGTGCACGGAAAACCAGGCCGCGCACCACTGGAAAAATGTGACCGTTACAATTCGTGGATTGCGAGAAGAGCGTGGTGCCTTCATCAGCGCCCCGACATTTGCGATTGGCCGAAGCCTCCCCAACTTCGTCATCCTAGGGTCTGCGCTCCGCTTCGCGTTCGCTCCGCCCTAGGATGACGAAGGCAGGATATCTTTTCCCCGACCACTCCTCACCCCAAAAGCGTCCGTTGCCGTTTGGCGCCACCCATCTTGCGCCAGGTGTTGAAGCGATGGGTGGCGGCGGCGAAGGATATCTTCATCTGCTGGGCAACCGAATAGCGCGACTTGCCCTCATCGAACAGGCGGTAGCAGCATTCGACGCCCTCCTCGGTCAGCTTGCCGTCGGGGGCCTTGTTGTGCGGATTGGCCGGGTCGAATTTTTCGGCCTGCTGCTCGACCAGCCCCTTCAGGCGCTGCAGATCGGCCTCGATGTTGGCGATCAGGTCGAGAACGGGTTTTGGGTCAAATGCATGGGTGGGCTGTTTTGCCGGCATCCGGATTCCTTTCTCTTGGCTTAAGCCCCAGCTATATAGGTGAACATTCGCCAATAATGAAGGGCTGGCGGAGGATGCCCGCAGCCATGAATTTGAACCTCCGGCTACGAGCGCGATTGACCAACGCTGCGCCAAACCCTAGTTTAGAACTATTCTAAACTAGGGCGGATCTCTCATGCTTTCCCGTGTTTTCGGTATTGGTCGCCGTCCCTTCGAGTCGCTCTCGGAGCAAGAGATCCTGGCGCTCGCCATCTCTTCCGAAGAGGATGACGGGCGTATCTATCGCGCCTATGCCGACGGGCTGGCGGATAGGTTTCCGCATTCGGCCAAAGTGTTCGAGGAAATGGCGGAGGAGGAGGACGGCCATCGCGACTCGCTGATCGAGCTTCACCGCGAGCGTTTCGGCGAGCGCATTCCGCTGATCCGGCGCGAGCATGTAAAGGGCTATTACGAGCGCAAGCCCGACTGGCTGGTCCGGCCGCTCGGCATCGAGCATGTGCGCAGCCAAGCCGAGTCGATGGAGCGTCAGGCCTACCTGTTCTACGTCGAGGCGGCGAAACGCACCAGCGATGCCTCGACACGAAAGCTGCTCGATAATCTGGCGGTGGCCGAACAGGGCCACGAGACGCTGGCGCAGCGGCTGGAGCAAAAGCATGTGCCGGGCGCGGCGAAGGCCGAGGAAGCAGCCGCCGAGCAGCGCCAGTTCATCCTGACCTATGTGCAGCCGGGACTGGCCGGGCTGATGGACGGATCAGTGTCGACGCTGGCGCCGATCTTCGCCGCCGCCTTCGCCACGCACGACACGTTCCAGACCTTCCTGGTCGGGCTTGCCGCCTCGATCGGCGCCGGCATCTCGATGGGCTTCACCGAGGTCGCCTCCGACGACGGCAAGCTGTCGGGCCGCGGCTCGCCGGTCAAACGCGGCATCACCACGGGCGTCATGACCGCGCTGGGCGGTCTCGGTCACGCCTTGCCCTACCTCATTCCGTATTTCTGGACCGCGACAATTCTCGCGGTGGTGGTGGTGTTCTTCGAACTATGGGCGATCGCCTTTGTGCAGAACCGTTATATGCAGACGCCGTTCTGGCGCGCCGCCTTTCAGGTGGTGCTAGGCGGCGGATTGGTGTTCGCGGCGGGCGTGCTGATCGGGAATGCCTAGCTCGCAGCCCTCTTGCCTTCTCCCCTTGTGGGAGAAGGTGGATCGGCGCGCAGCGCCGAGACGGAAGAGGGGTGCTGCCTGGAGTGCCGTCCTTGCCAAGCTGGAACACCCCTCATCCGTCGCCTTCGGCGACACCTTCTCCCACAAGGGGAGAAGGAAGAGCCGCCCCACTCACCCGTTCGCCGCCCGGCTGTCCTCAGGCGCCTCGGCCCGTTCGGTCAGGCCATAGTCGCGCACGACATGGGCGATGCGCAGACGATAGTCGGCAAAGATGCCGCCGCGGCCGGCCTTCTGCGCCCGCCTATGTTCCTCCGTGTTGCGCCAGGCCTTCACCGCTTCCTCGTCACGCCAGAACGACAGCGACAGGATGCGGTTCGGGTCGACAAGGCTCTGGAAGCGCTCGATCGACAGGAAGCCGTCGATGCCGTCAAGCAACGGACGCAGGTCGGCGGCTAGTCCGAGGTAGGCGTCGCGCTTGCCCGCTGCCGGCTCGACCTCGAAGATGACAGCGATCATGATTTCACCAACGAGGCATGCGGCCCGGAAGCGAGCTTCAGGAACATGCGATCTTCCCTGAGGATAAATTTCTCACGCCGCGCGAATTCGTAATTGGCCTTGCCTGCTGGATCGGTGGCGAGCCTGGTGCGATAGGCCTCGTAGGCTGCCAGGCTGTCGATGTTGTAGGCGGCGTAGGCTGTCGTGGCCGAGCCCTCATGCGGCGCGAAATAGCCGATCAGATCGGCGCCGCAGCGCGGAATCGCCTGGCCCCAGTTGCGGGCATACTCCTCGAACGCCGCCTTGCCGAACGGGTCGATCTCGTAGCGGATGAAGCAGGTGATGGTCATCTTTTGTCTCCTAGACGGGTGGATGCATTCTTGCGCCGACAGTTCGAGCGGTGTCGAAACATTCTGTGGTTCTAGTGTGCTAGGCAATTTCCACGCTGGTCACGCTTGCCAGAAGTACTTCGCGCATTCGCGGCGAACGTCTTCCGGCGTCATGCCAAGATCGCGCAGAAGGTGCTCGTCAATCTCGGCGAGGTCGAGGCGTTGCAGATGGCGATCGTACCACCGCGCCAGCAGCCGCAGACGAACCCGGCGCAATATCATGAACGGAGACGGCCGACGGCCGAAGCGGCTGACAAGCACGGTGTAGGGAACGGTTCTTGCGGTCATCGTCGTCTCCTTGATCTCAGCGGAGGATAGTGGTTATCTGACTTTAATGCTTCGATGAGGAACGAACTATGCGTGAAGGACCCGACATAGCCCGCATCGCCAGCCTGGTCGGCGATCCGGCGCGGGCAAACATGCTGACCGCGCTGATGGGTGGCACGGCATTGACGGCGAGCGAACTGGCGCTCGAGGCCGGCGTGTCGCTGCCGACCGCAAGCTCGCATCTGTCGAAGCTGATGGAGGGTGGGCTGCTGACGCTGGCAAGCCAGGGGCGGCATCGCTACTACGGGCTCGCCGGGCCGCAGGTGGCTGGCATGATCGAGGCGATCACCGGCGTGGCCGCTGCGGTCGGACCGCAGCGGGTGCGGCCGGGCCCGCGCGACGCCGCCATGCGCGTGGCGCGGGTCTGCTACGACCACCTTGCCGGCGAGCAGGCCGTGGCAATGCTCGACCGTCTTGTCGCTCGACAAGTCCTCCTGCGCCACGACAAGGAGATCCGGCTCGGGCCGTCGGCCGCCTCGCATTTCGCCGCGATCGGCATCGATGTCGAGAGCAAGGCGCGGCGACCGGTGTGCCGGGCTTGCCTCGACTGGAGCGTGCGGCGCTCGCATCTGGCCGGCACGCTGGGTGCGGCCATTCTCGACAAGATCCTTTTGGAAAAATGGGCGCGGCACGAGAAAGACAGCCGCGCGGTGATCTTCTCGCCGATGGGGAGGCAGGCCTTCGAGAAGGTGTTTCTGGCCTGATGGTTGCCGGCGCTGGTTTCGCGACGCCCTTGGCGAGCAAGACGTCGGCGAGACGGCGCCTCTGCCTACCGGGCATCTTCCCCACTAGGGGGAGATCGGCAGCTTCGCCGTCCAGCTTTTTTCAGCGTTAGTGGTTGGCGAAAGCGGGGATGACGGCCAATCTCCCCACTCGTGGGGGAGATGTCCGGCAGGACAGAGGGGGGCGCGAAGGATCGCCGGCGCTTGTTCTCGCGTTCGCTCAGCCTGGGACGAAGCCAGTGAATTACCCGCGCTTGAGTGGCTTGCCCTGCTTGAAAAAATCCACCCAGGGATCGGCTTTCGCCAACTGTTTCAGCGTCGTCTTGTCGCCGATCGGAAATGCGTTCGGCGCGAGCCCCGCTTCAATTTCCGCCCAGGTCGCCGGCATCGATACCGTAGCGCCTTTCTTGGCACGCGACGAATAGGGCGCCACCGTGGTCGAGCCGCGTCCGTTGCGCAGATAGTCGACGAAGATCTTGCCGGTGCGCGCCTTCTTCGACAGCGTCGCCGTATATCGATCAGGGGCGGCCTGCTCGAGGGCACGGGCGAAATCATGGGCGAAGTCCTTCGCCTCATCCCAATCCGCCGACGGTTTCAGCGGCACGACGACATGGTAGCCCTTGCCGCCCGACGTCTTGACGAAATTCGGCAATGACAGCGCATCGAGCCGGCCGTGAATTTCAAGCGCCGCCGCGCGCACCGCTTTTACGTCGACGCCTTCGTCGGGATCGAGATCGAAGATGATCTGGTCCGGCTTGTCCAGTTCATCGATGGTGCAGCCCCAGATATGGATCTCGACCACGCCGAACTGGACCAAGGCAGCGACACCGTCGAAATCGCGGATGAACAATATCTCCTCGCCGTCGGTCGGATCCTTCATCCTGGCGATTTTTTTGTGCATGCCGGCCGACGCATGCTTCTGGAAAAAGCGTTGGCCGTCGACGCCGTCCGGCGCGCGCACCAGGCTGAGCGGCCGATTGACGACGAATTGCTGCATGCGCGGCCAGACCGATGCGTAATGGTCGAGCAGGCCCTGCTTCGATACTTTCTCCTGCGGCCACAGAAGCTTGTCAGGATGAGAAAGCTTTACGACGGTGTCCGCCGCCGCTGCGGATTTGACAGAGGTGGTTTGCTCGCCCTTGCCCCCGGCAGGCTTTGCCTTGGTGTCGGCCTTGCCTGAGGATACTTTCGGCCTTTCCTGCACGACTTCCTCCGCCGGTTTGTCCTCGCGCGCGCAATCCCTGGAGCGGGGCGTGGCGCACTATACGGTCGACGTCCAGGTACGGAAAGTGAGGCAAGGCCGGGTTGCCCGACATTGCCTCGATCAAAAGTGCTACTCGGCGGCCTGAAGGTTGACCTTGGCTTCGGCGATCTCGGTAAGCTTGCGGTCGGTCGCCTGCTCTTCCTTGATGTTGTTGGCCAGCACATTGGCACAGTCGGTGCGGCCAAGCTGCTTGGCCCAGGCGATCAGCGTGCCGTAACGGGTTATCTCATAATGCTCGACCGCTTGCGCAGATGCGATCAGGGCAGCGTCGAGAACGTCCTTGTCGTCGATGTCGCCGCTGATTTCATCGGCTTCCTCGAGAATGCCGTCGATGGCCGGGCAGTTGACCGTCTTGGCCTTCACGCCATGCAGTTCGAACACCTTCTCGACCCGATCGATATGGCCTTTGGTCTGGCCGAGATGCTTTTCAAAGCCGGCTTTCAGCTGCGGGTCGGTCGCCTTGTCGATCATCTTCGGCAGTGACTTCTCGATCTGTTTCTCGGCGTAATAGATGTCGCGCAGCGTGTGGACGAAGAGGTCGTCCAGCGTCTTGATGTCTTTCGAAAAGAAACCCATGGCTTTGCCTTTCCATTGTTCTTGCTGTGTTGGGGGTTCCGGCGGCGGTTCCGCTCGGAAGCCGCTGGGCCGGGTTGGTCCGGCTCTCAGCATCAACGTGCTTCTATCGGACGGGTTCCTGGCTTTCCGAGTAAGCAGGGAAAATTCGCGGCACCGGCCAAGTTGAAACACAAGCGCGTCGGAGCGACATCCAAACGAAACATATGTGATGCAAAAGTCACACTAGCGAGAATGCCGACGAACTGCATGGAAAGACCCCGAATCAGCCGCATTCCAGCCACGAACCAAGGCCTTTTTGAGCAAAGATTAACATCGTGTTCACCGAGTATTCACGCCTCGACGCTATGATCCCACGCAATTCGGAAGGGACATCCGAACTCGGGACAGGGACAGGGAAATGAACTTCTTGACGCACCTCATCGGCTACGCTGCCGCCATCCGCGAATTCGTCGCGCCGACCTATCGGCCGGAGCGCTATTACATGCGCGGCCCAGGCCCCGCTTGCGCACGCCGCGGCAACACGCTCGGCATCAGCACGCACTGATGACGACCATGGAAAGCCGTCACGACAGCCGGATATGCAGGCCGGCCGCCGATCACCGTGCGACCACCTATCGCACGGAGCGTCCTGGGCTCGCCGACAGGCGGCGTGCGACATCGCCAAGGGTCTGAGATTCCAGAATTTTGAGATTCCAGGGTTTTGAATTCCGGGGCTTCGGGATTCTGGGGCTTTGATCTCGCCGCCGGCAAGCTAAGTGCCGTTTTACACCAGGCAGCCGGGACTCGCGTCACCGCCCAGCAACTGCGAGATCCCTTCCGCCGAGTTGGCCTCCGAAAATCTAGAGCGAGATTGCGGTCGTCTCCTTGGCGGTTCGAATCACAAACATGGTGTAATACCGCGCGACATTGGTCCGATCCCGAAACAGCCGCTCGCACAGGGCGTCGAACTCTTCCATATCTGTCAGGCGCAGCATAAGGACAGCGTCGGTCGAGCCGCTGACGCTGTAGGCCTGGATCACCGCTGGTTCCAAGGCGGCAAGCTCGAGGAAGCGGCGCATGTGTTGCTCGCCGTGGCGCTCCAGCTCGACCGTGACGATAGCCTTCATTCCCCTGCCGGCCTTGGCCGGATTAAGAAGCGCGACAACACGGTCGATGACACCGGCTGACTTGAGCCGCCGTATGCGGCGCAAGCAGCTGGAGGGCGAAAGCCCAACCTCCGCCGCCAGGTCGGCATTGGTTCGCGAAGCGTCTTTTTGCAAAAGTTTGAGAAGCTTCCTGTCGATCCGGTCCATTCCGGTCCTCCGTCGTCGTCCTCCGGTCTGCAATTCTATTGCACAAGTCCGCAAATTCTGACCACAAATGCGAACCGTCTCACGCTAGTCATTTGGCGTCAGTCACGGAGATATCGCCATGGCAGTGCAGGCCGCCCTCTGTCGAAGGACGCTGGAAACACTTGAAATCTATTGGGAATTGGTCCGCATCATCGTTCCGGTCACGATAGTCACACAGATCCTGCAGGATCTTGGTGTCATCCGGACGATCTCTCCATTCTTCGCGCCTCTCATGACGCTGGTTGGACTGCCTCCCGAGCTCGCTCTTGCTTGGCTGACGGGATTGCTGGTGGGAATTTGGGGCGCGGTGGTGACCGTGTTCACGCTGGCGCCGGTTTCGACGTTGAGCACCGCCGACATGACCGTTCTTTCAACCCTTTTGCTGTTTGCGCATGCCATTCCGATTGAACAACGCATCATTCAGAAGGTTGGGCCAGGCTTCGTGGCCACTGCAGCACTTCGTATTGGCGGCGGACTGATCCTCGCCATGCTCCTGCACCGGATATTCGCAGCAACCGGATGGCTGTCTGAGCCGCTGAAGCCCGCGTGGATACCAATGAGCGAAGGCACTGATTGGAGCAGTTTTCTTCTAAGCATGCTCAAAACCCTGGCAACAATGCTCGTCATTCTCCTCGCACTGAGCTGGCTGATCGAGCTACTCAAGATGTCGGGCATCCTGGGTTGGCTGAACAAGGGGCTTGCGCCGCTCTTTCGCCTTGCCGGCATCCAGCCACAAGCGGTGCCGTTCACTGCGGTCGGTCTGCTTCTTGGAATTTCCTATGGCGCGGGACTGCTGATCCGCGAGGCGCGCACGACCAGCGTAGAGCCGCGCCAGATCTTCCTCGCTTGCGTGTTCATGGGCTTTGCCCACAGCCTCATAGAGGACACGCTGGTTGTCGTCGCTCTGGGTGCAGACTTCACCAGTGTGTTTTTCGTTCGCCTGATCTTTGCCGTGCTCGCAACCGCGTTGATCGCCCGGGCAATCAGTTCGGCTTCCGATATTCTGTTTTTCAAAGCATTTTTCCACAAGGAAGAACGTCGGCTTGCTCAGTCGGAGCCTGGATTTGGCGGCTAACGATGAAGCATCTTCGGCCAGCGGCTGTGCCCTGCACTCGACATCCGACAAACTCGGCAGGATGAGGTGCCGCACCCGCCTTGCCGATCGTCCACTACCGCGGCTGGCTCTAACCTTCGCATGGCTTCAGTACGGTCGTGTCGCCTGCCGCCTTGCCCAGTTCGCGGCAGCCCTGAACCGTGCACAGCGTCCAGCCTTCACCCGTCGCGCCGGAGGCCGCGAGCACCAGGCGCCGCTGCGGGGCCAAATTGAGTTTATAGACCCACCAACCGTCGCGCAGCACCGAGCCATCCGGCGGTTCCATGCCGGCGCCCGAGCCCTCGATCCCTGCCTCGGCGATCTCTAAGCCGGAAGGCGTCACCTTCCAGTCCTCCTGCCAATGCGTTTTTTCCATCGAATGCGTCCAGGCGAGCGTGAAGGCGGCCACCGTGAGTGTCACAGTCTTGCCGGCGGCGAGGATACAGAGGCTCATGCGGTGCCGGTGGCCTGCCGCGCACGCCAGCAGTGCCAGCCGATCAAAGCGACAGAGAGTGCCCAGCCGGCTTCGTCGGTGACAGGCAGTGCGGCAACCAGCAACACGCCGGCGGCGAAGGCGACGAGGCGTTCCCACCAAGCCATGCGCCTGAAAAGGAACCCGACGGCGGCTGCGCCCCACAGGGCAATACCCATGCACGCTTTGGCGACGATATAGGCGACCTCGACGGGATAGCCGAACTGGGCGGCGATCGGACCCGGGTCCTGCAGCATCAGCGCCGGGGTATAGACCGCCATGAACGGCACGACGAAGCCGGCGACGGCAAGCTTGGTCGCCTGGATGCCGATCTTGAGGCCGCTCTCCTTGGCCATCGGCGCGGCGGCGAAGGCGGCCAGCGCCACCGGCGGAGTGAGGTCGGCCATGATGCCGAAATAGAAGACGAACATATGGCTGACCACCAGCGGCACGCCGAGTGACAGCAGCGCCGGCCCGGCGAGCGACGAGGTGATGATGTAGTTGGGGATCGTCGGTATGCCCATGCCGAGCACCAGGCAGGTGAGCATCGTCAGCAGCAGCGACAGGAACAGATTGTTCTCGCCGATGGAGATGATCCAGCCGATGAAGGTCGAGGCGATGCCGGTGAGCGTCAAGGTGCCGATGACGACGCCGACGATGGCGCAGGCGATGCCGACCGGCAACGCGTTCTTTGCTCCCTCGGCAAGCGAGTCTATGCATATCTGCAGCGTCTCGCGTCCGCCCCTGAAGGTGACGCAGGCGATTACCAGCCCGGCGATGACAAAACTCAGGATGTTGACGCCGAACCTCATGAAAGAGGCGGCGGCAAGCCCTAGCGCCAGCCAAAAGACGATGCGGAAGGCAAGCGGCCCGATCAAAGCCGCCAGCGGCGTGCCGAGGATGAGCACGATGGTCAGCGCCAGCCCCATGGTGCCGGCGAAGATCGGCGTATAGCCGGCAAACAGCAGATAGATGAGCGCGGCCAGCGGCAGCACCAGCGGCCAATGTCTTCTCACCGCGTGCCACGGATTGGGCAGGTCCGCCTTGGCCATGCCCTGCAGGCCGGCCTTGCCGGCTTCGAGGTACACCTGCCAGAAGCAGGCACCGAAATAGAGCAGCGCCGGGATGATCGCTGCCTTGACCACCTCGGCATAGGGGATGTTCAGCGTCTCGGCCATGATGAAGGCGACCGCGCCCATCACCGGCGGCATGATCTGGCCGCCCATCGACGAGGTCGCCTCGACCGCGCCGGCGAAAGCCGAACGGAAGCCGAAGCGCTTCATCAGCGGGATGGTGAACTGGCCGCTGGCCACCACATTGGCGACACCGGAGCCGGAAATCGTACCCATCAGCGCCGAGGACAGAACGCAGACCTGGGCCGGCCCGCCGCGCCACGTGCCGACCAGGCCAAGCGCGAAATCGTTGAACAGCGCGATCATGCCGGCGCGTTCGAGAAAGGCGGCGAAGACGACGAAAATGAAGATATAGGCGGCCGAGACGTAGACCGGCGTGCCGTAGATGCCTTCGGTGCCAAAGGCGAAGGTGTCGATGAGCTGTGCGAAATCATAGCCGCGATGGATGAAGGGCGGCGGCAGGTGATTGCCGAAGAAAGCGTAGGCGAGAAAGATCAAGGCGATCAGGGCAAGCGGCAGCCCCATCAGCCGCCGCGCGGCCTCGAAGACCAGCACGACCAGCACCGTGCCGACGATCAGGTCCGGCGTGGTAAGGAAGCCGGAGCGCCGGATGAGATCGGCATAGAACACCCAATTGTAGACGCCGGTGACAAAGCCGAGCAGGCCCAGCGTCCAGAATGCTGCTTTTGCCGGTGTACTTGTGGCGCGCAGGTTGGCGATCAGGCCAAAGCCGAGCAGCAGCAAGAAGCCGACATGCATGGCGCGCACCACCTGGCTCGGCAGGCTGCCATAGGCGGCGATGTAGATCTGGAAGACGGAGAAGGCGATGGCGATGAGAAAGGCGGCCTTGCCGGCGATGCCGTCGCCGAAACCCGGCGGCAGGCCTTCGAGCGGGGCTTCGGCGGTGGGGGAAAGAACGGTCGGCGTTTCGGGATGGGCGTCGGTCATTGGCGGGTTCCTGGCGGGGCGCAATCCCTCCCCCTCGAGGGGAGGGTGGACAGCCGCCGAAGGCGGATGGACGGGTGGGGTAATCTCAACTGCCTCGACCTTTGCCTGAATGATGGAGCGCGTCGCCGAGGACCCCTCCCGGCCCTACGGGCCACCCTCCCCTCGAGGGGGAGGGAGCACCTACTTCACCAATCCCTTTTCCTTGTAGTACCGCTCGGCGCCAGGATGCAGCGGAACCGGCATGCCGTCGAGCGCCTTGGCCATGTCGATCGCCTTGGCGGCGGCGTGGGCGGCAGTGAGCTGGTCGAGATTTTCGAACAGCAGCTTGGTCATCTGATAGCCGGTCTCGTCGGAGACGTCGGAATGGGTGATGAGGAAATTGCCGACGGCGGCGGTCGCGACGTCCTCGGTCTGGCCCTCATAGGTGCCCTTGGGAATGGTCACCGCAAGATAGGGCGAGCCGATCTTGGCGACGTCCTGCGCCGGTACGGCGACGACGTTGATCGGCACCGACGTGGCGAGATCGCGGATCGAGGCGACGCCGAGGCCGGCCGATTGCAGCGTGGCGTCGAGTTGGCGGTTCTTGATCAGTTCGACCGATTCGGCGAAGGGCAGATACTCGACCCGTCCGAGATCCTCGTATTTCAGCCCGGCGGCGGCAAAGATGGCGCGGGCGTTGAGCTCGGTGCCGGAGGCCGGCGCGCCGACCGACAGGCTCTTGCCCTTAAGATCGGCAAGTGTCTTGATGCCGGACTCCTTGCTGGCAACGATCTGGATGTAGTTGGGATAGATGGCGGCGATGCCGCGCAGCTTGTCGAGCTTGCCCGGGAAGCCGGCTTCAGTGTTGCCCTCGGCGGCCAGTTTGACGGCGTCGCCGAGCGCGAAGGCGATCTCGCCCTTGCCCTGCTGCAACAAATTGAGGTTCTCGACCGAAGCTTTCGTCGCCTGCACCTGGGTGCGGGCCCCCTCAATGCCCTTGCCGTAGATTTCCGACAGCGCGACGCCGAGCGGATAATAGACGCCCGAGGTGCCGCCGGTCAGCACGTTGATAAATTCCTGCGCCTTGGCCGACACCGCGCCAAGCCCCAACGACAGCGCCAGCGCGCCGGCGGCAATAAACTTCGTCCTGAAATTGAGCATGTGATCTCCTCCCTGAAATATTTGCCACCGCACGACCCGAGGCGAGTTTAGACAGCGGGCGGGAAATGCCAACCCGCAATAATATCCATTAGACGAACGGCTGAGCGATGCCGCAACGCATGGCCGCTTGCGCGATATGCGATCGGAGCCGAAAGATTCTCACAGAGCTTGTCGAAATCGCGCGAGGCCGCGCGACATACGGTCGGCTCGCAACGATGCGGCCGTCGAAAATGGAGAAGACCATGCGATATATGCTTTTGATCTACGCGAACGAAGCCGGGATGGCGGCAGCGCCGGCGGATGCGGTGACCCAGATGTCGAGCGCCTATGTCAGCTACACGGAAGCGTTGAAGAAATCCGGCGCCTGGCTCGCCGGCGACCGGCTGAAGCCGACCCAATCCGCCACTTCGGTGCGGGTAGCCGACGGCAAGACCAACGTGCTCGATGGCCCCTATGCCGACACCAAGGAACAGCTTGGCGGTTTCTACATGATCGAGGCGGAGGACGTCGACGCGGCGATTGCCTGGGCGGCGCGCTGCCCGGGTGCCAGCACCGGCACCGTGGAGGTGCGGCCGATCTGGGAACTGACCATGTGATGTCGGAACAGCCCGACACCGCGCGGGCGGCGGCGGAAGCGGCCGCCCGGCAAAGCTACGGCAAGCTGGTCGCCTATCTGGCCGCGCGTACGCGCGACGTGGCCGGCGCCGAGGACGCGCTGGCCGACGCCTTTGCGGCGGCGCTGGAGCGCTGGCCGCAAACCGGCGTGCCGCAGAAGCCAGAAGCCTGGCTGCTAGCGGTGGCGCGCCGACGCCGCGTCGACGCGATCCGGCGGCGGCTGACCAGCGAGGCAGGCCGCGACCATCTCAGGCTGATCGCCGAGGAGATCGAGGCCCGCATGCCCGATGAAGACCTGCCCGACGAGCGGCTGCGGCTGATGTTTGCCTGCGCCCATCCGGCGATCGAAGCCGGCATACGCGCGCCGCTGATCCTGCAGACCATTCTGGGCTTCGACGCAGCGACGATCGCCTCGGCCTTCCTCGTGTCGCCGGCAACGATGGGCCAGCGCCTGGTGCGCGCCAAAAGCCGCATCCGCGAGACCGGCATCCCATTCCGGGTGCCTGAAAGAACCGAGCTCGGCGAGCGGTTGGATGCGGTGCTGGAAGCGATCTACGCCGCGTTTGCCGAAGGCTGGTCCGACCCGGCCGGCACCGAAACGCGGCGTCGAAATCTCGCGACCGAAGGCATCTGGCTAGGCCGGCTGGTGACGTCGCTGATGCCGGAAGAGCCGGAAGCGCTCGGCCTGCTGGCGCTGATGCTGTTTGCCGAGGCGCGGCGTGCGGCGCGGCGCAACGCAGCCGGAGACTATGTGCCATTGGCCGAGCAGGAGCTTGCGCTGTGGGACGGCGCCTTGATCGACGAAGCGGAGACGTTGCTGAAGTGCGCCGCGACCAAGGGCGTTGTCGGCCGCTACCAGCTCGAGGCAGCCGTGCAATCCGCCCATACGGCAACCCGGCTGAGCGGCCGGACTGACTGGGCCGCGATCAAACAGCTCTATGATGCGCTGTCGGTGATTGCCGGCTCGCCGGTTGTATCGATCAACCGCGCGGTGGCCATCGCCGAGGCCGACGGCGCCGCGGCGGGATTGAGCGCACTTGACGAGCTTGGCGACGACAAGCGGCTGCATGATTATCAGCCTTACTGGGCCGCCCGCGCGGGCCTCCTGGCCAGGCTCGGCAAAACTCGGGAAGCGGCCGAGGCCTACAACCGGGCGATCGGTCTCGAACGGGATCCAGCCGTGCGCCGGTTCCTGCAGGAACGGCGGGCAGGGCTCGCAGCCGAAGAATGAGGTCCGGAAAAGGCCGGGGTCAGACATGATCCGATGTTTTGGGGTCTAGGGCCGAGCGCTGGCGCCGCCCCTCATTGCCCTGCCGGGCATTTCTCCCCGTAAACGGGGAGAAAGAGGCTGGTCGCGGTGTCGGCACTTTTTTCTGCAACGATTTTCTGCAACGCTGGCGATTGGCGAAGCCGTCAAAATGAGAGCGCCCCTCGCCCACGTTTACGGGGAGAGGATGCCAGCAGGCAGGTGAGGGGCAGCGCCGGCTTCGACAATTAGCGGGCGATACGGAAGCGTAGGAAAACCGCAACCGCAGGCCGGCACAAATACCAATATGCCCTAAGCCCCCAGCCCTTCGAACAGGATCGTCGACAGATAGCGTTCGGCGAAGGACGGAATAACGACCACCAGGTTCTTGCCCTCATTCTCCGGCCGCGAGCCGACGACGATCGCCGCCTGCAGGGCAGCGCCCGACGAGATGCCGACCGGCACGCCTTCGAGGCGGGCGACGAGCCGCGCATTGGCGACCGAATCCTCGTTGGAGACCTTGACGATCTCGTCATAGATGGTCGTGTCGAGGATCTTCGGCGCGAAGCCGGCGCCGATGCCCTGGATCTTGTGTGGGCCGGGCTGGCCGCCCGACAGCACCGGCGAGGCTTCCGGCTCGACGGCGACGACATGCACGGAGGGCTTACGCTGCTTCAGCACCTGGCCGACCCCGGTGATGGTGCCGCCGGTGCCGATGCCGGCGACGAAGATGTCGACTTCGCCATGAGTGTCGTTCCAGATTTCCTCGGCAGTGGTGCGGCGGTGAATTTCCGGATTGGCGGGATTTTCGAACTGCTGCGGAATGATGGCGTCGGGCAGCGTCGCAGCCAACTCGTCGGCCTTGGCGATGGCGCCTTTCATGCCTTTCGGCCCTTCGGTCAGCACCAGCTCGGCGCCGAGCAGCGCCAGCATCTTGCGGCGTTCGACCGACATGGTTTCCGGCATGGTCAGGATCAGCTTGTAGCCCTTGGCAGCGGCGGCAAAGGCGAGCGCGATGCCGGTGTTGCCCGAGGTCGGCTCGATCAGCGTGGTCCTGCCGGGCGCAATCCTGCCCGATGCCTCCAGCGCCTCGATCATCGAGACACCGATGCGATCCTTGACCGAGCCGATCGGGTTGAAGAATTCGAGCTTGGCCAGCAGATTGGCGACGATACCCTTTTCATTGGCGAATTTGTCGAGCCGCACCAGCGGCGTGTCGCCAATCGTCTCGGTGATCGAATTGTAGATGCGGCCGCGGCCGGGCATGTGCGCGGTGGTGGCGGGCTTGTTCATTGGTTTCGCTCCCAAGAGTTAGGCGGGCAAGAGTCAGACGGGCAAGAGTCAGGCAGCTAAGTCTCGACCAGGCAGGATAAAGCCTTCGGCCGCGCAAGCTAGTCTGCCGTTTGAAAATATCCGAGTGGGTCGAATGCTGAAAACACCCTCGCCCCCCGGGAAAAGCATTCAGCCGAGGCCAAAACTGGCTATTGCCGGGCGGCGATCGCAGCCGCAGCTCCAACCATGAAACCGGCGGCGGTGCGGTTCAGCGCCCTCAGCGCGCTCGGCGACTTCAGGAACCCGCGCGCTTTGGCCGCCAGCGCCAGATAGGGCACCAGCACCATCAGGAGCACGACGAGCGTCAGACCGACGAGGATGCCGTAGTCGGCTAGCGTAATGGTCTTCAGATCGACGATGGTCGGCGTGATGGCGAGATAGAAGATCATTGTCTTCGGATTGCCGAGCGTAACGGCGAGGCCGGCAATAAAGCTCGACACCAGCCCGCCCCTGCCTTTCTTCGCCTGCACGGTTTCGGGCGTGATGCCGCTCGTCCAGAAGCGCCAGCCAAGGAACGCGAGATAGGCGACGCCCAGCCATTTAATCGCCAGGAAGGCCATGCCGAAGGTCTGTGCGACGAGAGCGAGGCCAAGCACCACGGCGGTGAGATAGATGAGATCGCCGAGCATCAGCCCGAAGGACATGGCGAGCGCCGAGCGAAAGCCGGATCCGAGCGCACGCGCAATAAGCGCGGTCAACCCCGGGCCAGGGATGGCGGCGGCGATGCCGAGCGCCGCGCTATAAGCGAGGAATCCGGTGAGGGTCATGGTTTCGGCCTTAGCGCATGAAGACTGAACCTTGTCGCACAAAGGCGGGCAGGCGTGTACTCCCTGAGAGTCGGATTCGATTGCACCACGCCGCCGGCCGGGCGAACTCACCGATCAAGTTCCGCTTTGAGTGGTTCGCCACGGAGAGTTGAAGCAAATCGACCGTTTTGGTCGTCGCCTCAATTTCCGGCCGCGTAGAAATCGTCGTCGAGGCGCTTTTCCAGCGCGACGAGATCGGCCGGCAGCGGCAGGCCCATGGCGCGCATTTCCCTCAGCTTTTCGCGCAGCTGCTCCTGCACTTCATGCTGATCCTCGGGCTGGTTGATCATCTGCTCGAGCAACAGGCTGATCTGAGCCTTGAATGATTCCAGCGCCATTTTTTTCTCCTTGAGGTTGCCTTAAGCGTGTCGCGCTGGAAGGGTTTCGTGCGACGCGCTTCGGTTTTTTTGGGCGACATGCATTATCGCAGCATGCGGGAAATAAGCTGCGCGGTATAGTCGACCATCGGCACGATGCGTGCATAGTTCAGCCGGGTCGGGCCGATGACGCCGAGCGCGCCGATGACGCGGGCGTCCTTGTCGCGATAGGGCGCCACGACCAGCGACGAGCCCGACAGCGAAAACAGCTTGTTTTCCGAGCCGATGAAGATGCGCACCCCGGAGCCTTCCTCGGCGAGGTCGAGAAGCTGGATCAGCCCGTCCTGCGTCTCCAGATCCTCGAACAAATGCCGCAGCAACTCGATGTCGGCCTGGGCGGTGACATTTTCCAGCAGATTGGCGCGGCCGCGCACGATGAGACGCGCAGGCAAGCCGCTCTCGGCGCCTGCCCAAACCGCAAGGCCCTTCTCGACCAATTCCTGCGACAGCGTGTCGAGGGCGGCCTTGGTTTCTTCCTTGATGCGGGCGATCTCGACCCGCGCCTCGGCCAGCGTGCGACCGCGGATATGGGCGTTGAGGAAATTCGAGGCTTCGTGCAGTTGCGAGACAGTGATGCCGGCAGGCAGGTCGACAACACGGTTTTCGACATCGCCGTTCTGCGACACAAGCACGGCCAGCGCCTTGTTCGGTTCGAGCTGGATGAATTCGATATGCTTGAGCGCCACCTCGTTCTTGGCGGCAAGCACGAGGCCGGCGCCGCGCGACATGCCGGACAGCATCTGGCTGGCCTCGGTGAGCATGTGCTCCAGCGTCGCACCAGAGCCGGAGGCGCGCACCTGCGCCTCGATGGCGCGGCGCTCCTCGTCGGAGAGATCGCCAAGCTCCATAAAGGCATCAACGAAGAAGCGCAGGCCGGCCTGGGTCGGCAATCGGCCGGCTGAGATATGCGGCGCGTAGATCAGGCCGAGATGCTCGAGATCGCTCATCACATTGCGGATGGTGGCCGGCGAAAGCGAAGACGGCAGGATACGCGACAGGCTGCGCGAGCCGACCGGCTCGCCGTCCTTCAGATAGGAATCGACAATGCGCCGAAAGATATCGCGCGAGCGCATGTCGAGTGATTGAAGGGCGGGCGATTGAAGCGCGGGTGACTGGAGCGCTGCCGCCGATTGGGAACTGGGATCGACTGCCTTGGTCATTTCGAGCCAAATACCTCCGGCCCAAAGATATAGACTTCGGCCGCGCCCGCGCAACTGGTCCATTTTCCTTTGCGCCTCTCGTCGCGTGCGGCTACAAGCCGGCCACGAATCCTAAAATGACAGGAAAGAAGCCTGAATGCGCCCTTCCAAACGCCAATTCGACGAAATGCGCGCCATCTCCTTTGAGCGCGGCGTCTCCAAGCACGCGGAAGGCTCGTGCCTGGTGAAGTTCGGCGACACCCACGTGCTTTGCACCGCCAGCCTCGAGGAAAAGGTGCCGGGCTGGATGCGCAATTCCGGCAAGGGCTGGGTGACGGCGGAATACGGCATGCTGCCGCGCTCGACCGGAGAGCGCATGCGCCGCGAGGCTTCGGCCGGCAAGCAAGGCGGCCGCACACTGGAAATCCAGAGGCTGATCGGCCGTTCGCTGCGTGCAGTGGTCGATCTGCAGGCGCTGGGTGAGCAGCAGATCACCGTCGACTGCGACGTGATCCAGGCCGATGGCGGCACGCGCACCGCCTCGATCACCGGCGGCTGGGTGGCGCTTTACGACTGCCTGCGCTGGATGGAAGCCCGGCAGATGGCCAGTGTCGCCAAGGTGCTGAAGGACCATGTCGCGGCTGTCTCCTGCGGCATCCACGACGGCCAGCCTGTCATCGACCTCGACTATCTCGAGGATTCATCGGCCGGCACCGACGCCAATTTCGTCATGACCGGCAAGGGCGGCATCGTCGAGATACAAGGCACGGCCGAGGGCGAGCCTTTCTCGGAAGAGCAATTTGCGGCGCTGATGGATTTGGCCAAGAAAGGTATTACGCGACTGGTCAGCCTGCAGCAGATGGCTGTAGCTTAACCCGGTCATGACCCCCTCCGCTATCCTCGAATCAGCGCTGTACGTCACCGACCTCGATGTTGCGGAAAAATTCTACACCGATGTGCTTGGGCTCGATCTGCTGGGCAAGGTCGACGGCAGGCATCTTTTCTTCCGTTGCGGGGACGGCGTGCTGCTTATCTTCAACGCCGAGGCGACCAAGGTGCCGCCGGCGCCCGATGCCAGGCTGAAAGTGCCGCCGCACGGCACGGTCGGCGACGGCCATCTCTGCTTTGCGGCGAGCGCGGACGAGATCGTGCGCTGGAGAGCGCATCTTGAGCGCAAGAAAATCGCCATCGAAAGCGAGTTCGAATGGCCGCAGGGTGGCCGCTCGATCTATATTCGCGACCCCTCCGGCAATTCGATCGAATTCGCAGAACCAAGAATCTGGGGCATCTGATGCATTCGCTTGATGGACATGAGATCGTTGTCGCCAGCCACAATGCCGGCAAATTGCGCGAATTCGCCGATCTGATGGCGCCGTTCGGAATAGAAGCGAAGTCGGCCAAGGACTATGGCCTGCCGGAGCCGGACGAGACCGGCACCACCTTCGAGGAGAACGCCTATATCAAAGCTGTTGCCGCCGCCAAGGCGACGGGTCTGCCGGCATTGTCGGACGATTCCGGCCTGTGTGTCGATGCGCTAAGCGGAGCGCCCGGCGTCTACACCGCCAACTGGGCCGAGGCGCCGGACGGGTCCCGCGACTTCGGCATGGCGATGCAGCGAGCCGAAGTGGCGTTGCAGGAAGTCGGCGCGGTTGATCCTGCGCAGCGCAAGGGTCGCTTCGTCGCCGTCATCTGCCTGGCCTTTCCCGACGGCGCGGCCGAATATTTCCGCGGTGAGGTCGGGGGCACGCTGATATGGCCGCCGCGCGGCGAACTCGGCTTCGGCTACGACCCGGTGTTCGTGCCGGACGGTTTCGAAAAGACCTTCGGCGAGATGACCGCAGAGGAGAAACATGGCTGGAAGCCTGGCCAGCCGACGGCATTGTCGCATCGGGCTCGCGCCTTCCAGAAATTCGCGCTGGCCAGACTGGATTTGGCGCGATCGACCGTGAAATGACCATGCTGCTCGACCGCAGCCCCGGTTTCGGCGTCTACGTTCACTGGCCGTTCTGCGCGGCCAAGTGCCCCTATTGCGACTTCAACAGCCATGTCCGCCACCAGCCGGTCGATCAGGAGCGGTTTGCACGCGCCTTCGAGACCGAGCTTGCGACGATGCGCAACCGCACCGGACCGCGCGAGGTGACCAGCATTTTTCTCGGCGGCGGCACGCCATCGCTGATGAAGCCGCAAACCGTGGCGACGGTGCTGGACGCGGTGGCGAAGAACTGGACAGTGCCCGCCGGCATCGAGGTGACGCTGGAAGCCAACCCGTCTTCGGTCGAGGCCGAGCGCTTTCGCGGCTACCGGGCGGCAGGCGTCAACCGGGTGTCGCTCGGCGTGCAGGCGCTGAACGACAAGGATCTGCGCTTCCTCGGCCGACTGCACAGTGTCGATGAAGCGCTGCATGCAATCGGTCTGGCGCGTGAGATTTTCCCGCGGCTGTCGTTCGACCTGATCTACGCACGGCCCGGCCAGACAGCGGAAGCGTGGCAGGCGGAGCTCGAGCAGGCGATCGGCCACGCCGCCGACCACCTGTCGCTCTACCAGCTGACCATCGAGGAAGGCACGCCGTTCCACGCACTGCATGCGGCCAGGAAATTCGCTATCCCCGACAATGACCATGCCGCCGATCTCTACGCGTTGACGCAGGAGATCACCGCGGCGCATGGGCTGCCGGCCTACGAGATTTCCAACCACGCCAGATCAGGCGCCGAAAGCCGGCACAATCTCACCTATTGGCGCTATGGCGAATATGTCGGCGTCGGTCCCGGCGCGCATGGCCGCTTCGTCGAAAACGGCCGACGCGTGGTGACGATCGCCGAAAGAATGCCGGAAACCTGGGCCAATCTGGTCGAGGCCAAGGGCCATGGCGTCACCGGCGGCGAGATCTTGACGCGCTCGGAAGAGGCAGACGAGTTCCTGTTGATGGGGCTGAGGCTGGCCGAGGGCATCGACCTCTCACGCTACGAAGCGTTTTCCGGCCGCGGCCTGTCGACGGCGCGGCTGTCGGTGCTGCAGGGCGAGGGACTGGTGGCGCCGATCGGCAACGCCCGCCTGCGCGCCACGCCGGCCGGCATGATCGTGCTCGACGCGGTGGTGGCGGATTTGGCGCGGTAAAGCATCGGATCAGGAGCCGCTGGCGCGCCTATTTCAGGCTGAATACCTCGATCGTCTCGGCGCGCCCTTTGACCTCGTGATAGCCGCAGGACCTGAAATAATGTCTGCCTTCAGGCCAGTGCTCGACGAATTGGGCGCTGACCAACAGCGGCTTGTCCAGTTTTCGCGTCAATCCCTCAATACGAAAGGCCAAATTCACGGCATCGCCCAGCGCGGTGTTGATGCCTTTGCCCATGGCGCCGATAGCAACTTCACCGACATGAAGGCCAATGCGGCAGTCGAGTACGATGTCGTGTTGTTCCCTGACCAGTACTCGGGTCGGCGACGTAGCCGCGTCTTCCGCAGCGCGCAGCGCCTGGGCAGCCTGAACCGCACAGACACAGACATCCGCTGCGGTCCCGTGCCAATAAGCAAATACACAATCACCGATGAATTTGTCGATCGAGGCACCGTAGTGCTTCAAGATCACATTGCAGTCCATATACCACTCGGCCAGGAGGGCGGCCACCTGTTCCGGCGATAGCCTTGCGCTAATTCCGGTAAACCCCTTCAAATCAGCAACGAACAGGGTGGCCGGCCGGCTCTTGGGGGCTGCCGGCTTGCCCCATTGCGTTTTTGTGTTCGCCGCTGGCGAATCCAGATCGGGGGCAGTCGTGCCCTGTTCGAAAAGAAAAATCGATCTGCCGAACTGGACGCGATCGCCGGTGTGCAGCACACGCGCGGTTGTCAGCGCCACGTCATTCACATAGCTGCCATTGGCACTGCCGACATCAACAACCCAGTAGTTCGCGCCGTCGCGCCGGATCGTTGCATGCTGGCGCGAAACTTCCCCGTCTGCCAGGCGTATGGTGGCATTTTCGCCACGACCAATCAGGTTGAAATCTCCCAGCTCATAGGCCTCTCTGTTGCTCAGTTCGGTTAAAATTGCCGACATAGTCCTCTCCCGTACGCTCAATCGCGCACGCAGGACCAATACTAACACGGAGCGTTGCGAACAGAGACTGGCGGTCCATCATACAAAAGGAGTTGGTGAAGACGTCCTCTTCGTCTGCAGCCAGAACCGCTTGCGCAGGTCTGGTGCGTCTGCTGGAGCGCGCCTCGTAGTATCTGGCGAATAATGCGGCCGAGCGTTTCCCCATGCTTTTGAGAGAAGTGTCTCGGGCCAATCGCCAGGGTTGCGGTAGTCAGGCGTCGTGCCTGGGGCGGCGCTTGGCGTGATCTTTCTCGGCGTCCGCCTCACCGTCGCGAGCCGGCTTGGCCTCACCCTTGTCGCGGCGGGCGCGGTATCGATCGCTTGTCGGATGTGGGGACGCTCCGTTGCGGGAGCTTTTCGTTTCAAGGCGGGTGATGAAAATGTCGAAGCGATTGGGCATCGTCTGGTCAGTGCTCCATCGTGCTGCCGGTGCCGGTCGAGGGCTCGATTTCCAGCTTGGTTGCCTTTGACCGACGGCGCTTCCGCGGCTTTTCAGCCAAGCCGGCGCCGGCTTTGGCAGGCAGACTCTTGTCCGTTCGCGCGGCAAAGCGCTTGCGGCCTGCATAGTAAGGTTCGAAAACGTCCTGTATCTTGAGGCTGTCCATCCTGCTCCTCCCGAGATCAGGCATAAATCCGCCGGGCACGGTTTCGTTCCGTACTGTGGCGAAGGCATGACGGCCGCGTCACTCCGGCATGGGTTTTGCAACCCGGCGTGAGCCGTGCCAAACAGGGCCGAATGCATTCAAGGTCAGAGCCTGACGGGGGACACAAGTGACCGGCGAGTCGGCAAAACGCAGCTACGTGATCGGCCAGACCGAGATATCGGCCCGGCCGCTCGAGCCGGCGCTCTACCTGGTGGCGACGCCGATCGGCAATCTCGCCGACATCACATTACGCGCGCTTGAAACGCTCGCCGCCGCCGACATCGTCGCCTGCGAGGACACGCGTGTCAGCCGCGTGCTGCTCGACCGCTACGGCATTCGCCGCCGCACCACGGCCTATCATGAGCACAATGCCGGCGAGGCCGGCCCAAAACTGATCGCAGCCTTGCTGGCGGGGCAGAGCGTGGCGCTGATCTCGGACGCCGGCACGCCGCTGATTTCCGATCCGGGCTACCGACTGGTCGGCGAAGCGCTCGACCAGGGCATTCGCGTCGTGCCGATCCCCGGCCCGTCGGCGCCACTCGCGGCGCTGACCGCCTCCGGACTGCCTTCCGACGCCTTCCTGTTCGCCGGCTTCCTGCCAGTGAAGACCGGCCAGCGGCTGACGCGGCTGGAAGCGCTGAAGGCGGTGCCGGCGACGCTGATCTTCTTCGAATCGCCGCGCCGGCTGACCGAGACGCTTAGTGCCATGGTCGAGGCGCTGGGTGGCGCCCGCAAGGCGGCGATCGGCCGCGAGTTGACCAAGGCCTTCGAGGAGATACGGACCGGCACCTTGCAGTCGCTGGCCGATCATTACGCGGCGGCCGACACGCCGAAGGGCGAGATCGTCATCTGCGTCGGCCCGGCAGACGCAACGGCCGACGAGCCGGCCGACATCGACCGGCTTCTGCTTTCGCTTGCCGCCGAGATGCCGGCCTCCAAGGCGGCGGCGGAAGCCGCCAGGATGACCGGCGGCCAGAAGCAGGCGCTTTACCGGCGGCTGCTCGAACTCAAGGATATTGGGACCAGGGGCGATACTGGGAACAAGGGCGATACTGGCAAAGACGGCGATGGCTGAACGCCCGGTCGCCAGCCGCCAGCGGGCCTATCGGCGCGGCCACCGCAGCGAGTGGCTGGCGGCTGCGGCATTGATGGTGAAGGGCTATCGGATCCTGGCCCGCCGCCACCGCACGCGGTTCGGCGAGATCGACCTGATCGCGCGGCGCGGCGACCTGGTGCTGATCGTCGAGGTGAAGGCGCGCCGTACATTGACGGAAGCGATGGAAGCTGTTCGCTACGAATCGGAGCGCCGCATCGAAAGCGCCGCCGATCTCTGGCTGTCGCGCCAGTCCGACTATGGCAGTTTGACGGTGCGCTTCGACATGGTCGCGGTGCTGCCGTGGCGCTGGCCGGTGCATGTCGAGAACGTTTTTTACGGGCGGAGCTAGGCTCTGGAAGTCGCCGATCGGATCCGGATCGCAGCGCATGGACCATTCCACGTAGAAAGCTCCATCGAGGCATAATCCAGGTCGATGCGCCAGCCGGCTCGGTCGCGGCTTTCCACACGTTTGCGGTCGCAGCGCGAAGTTTCGTCCCGGGAAGTAGTGCCGACCTTCAAACGCCAGTTGACTTTCGGCTACAGGCGCCGATTCTCAAGTCCAAGGCGGCCTGCCGAGCAACTTGCCGCCCGAACGATCAGCACGATGATCGAGAGCAGCTTTGAACCTGGTCAATCCGCCGAGCCTTGTTCTAAACGGTGTCGAGTTCGATTTCGACGCCGGTCTCCTGCACGGCGAGCATGGTGAAGATGTCCCGCTGCGGCCTCAATCGCTCGCGGTGCTGAAGCATCTGGTCGCCAACGCCAACCGTGTCGTGACCAAGGAGGAGCTCCTGGACGCTGTCTGGCCCGGCATCGCGGTGACGGAAAACAGTCTTTCCCAGTGTATCAGCGAAATCAGGAAAGCCATCGGCGACGAGAAGCAGAGCCTGCTCAAGACAGTCGCGCGACGGGGATATCGCTTTGTCCCCGAAAGCCAAGCGCCCGGCATACCTCACGATCGCTACCCGCAGGTTCACGGCACTGCCTCTCCTGATCAGCACGAGACCAAAAGCCGGCGAAGCCTGATATTTTTAAGCGCTGCACTGGCAATCGTTGCCGCAGTCGCGGCGTTCATCTGGAGGCCTACATTTGATACGGAAGTGCCGACCTCGCTCTCGATCGCGGTTCTGCCGTTCGCAAATCTCAGCGAAGCCAAGGAGCAGGCCTATCTTGCCAACGGTTTCGCCGACGATCTGACGACAGAGCTGGCTCGCGTTCCCGGACTGTTCGTCGTCTCGCGCAATGCCACGCGTGCATATCGCAACAGCGGTCTGCCGCCGGCGAAGATCGCCAAAGAGCTCGGCGTCCGCTACCTGCTGGAGGGCTCGGTTAGACGCCTCGGCGATGAAGTGCGCATCAATGCGCACCTGGTCGATGCCTCGACGGTTGGCCAGATCTGGGCCGAGCGGTTCGAAGGTCCGTTCAGCGATGTGTTCAAGCTCCAGGACCAGGTGACCGGTCAGATTGTCGCCGCCCTGCAGCTGAAGCTCGTGCCGGGAAAAGCAAACCTGGCGGTGTCCGGCGATACTGACGATCCGGAAGCTTACCAGGCTTTTCGGCGCGCTATCGAGGCGCGACGGACGGATACGCCATCAGGCACCGTGGAAGCATCTGACTACCTGCGCCAGGCCTTGGCGCTGGATGCCGATTTCGGCGCGGCGGCCGCGGAACTGGCATGGCTCCATTGGGACGCCGACGACGCGAGGAGACAGGCTCTAGGGCTCAGTTGGACCGAAATCGACGACGAGCTCTACGGCAATCTGGCCATCGCTGCCGGAAATCCGTCTCCCGGTTACTATCAGCTGATTTCCGAGCTTCTGGTCCGGGAGCACAGGTCCGACGAGGCGGTGGCTGCCCTGCAAAAGGCGATAGCGCTCGACCCGAGCGATTCCTGGACCTATGAAGGGCTGAGCCAGGCCCTCATCTTCAACGGCAGGCCGGCAGAGGGGCGAACCTTTCTCGACGCGGCCCTACGCGTCGATCCCGGGTGGACGGAGTGGCGACACTACCAGGCTGGCTTGGCAGCGTTCGGCCAGGGCCGCTACGAGGAGGCGGTCGCGCAGCTTGAGCAGGTCGATGTTCGGTCGCCCAATCCCTGGACGAAGTTCTACGGCCTGCATGTTCTTGTCGCAGCGCTTGCGCATCTCGATCGCCTGCCGGAAGCGGCCTCAGCCCTGGAGCAGCTCCGAGGCTTGCTGTCGGAAAGGCAGGAAGGTCAGCCGAACCTGCTGATTGCGCAGCAGTTCTTCGTCTACAAGCGACCGGAAGACATTGCTCGCCTGCTCGATGGCTTGAGGAAGGCTGGGGTTTCTGAGCTTCCTGCCGGAATGGAACCCGAATCCGCTGAACGGATGAATGGCGTCGAGATCGGCAATCTCATATTCGGACGCGAACTGACGGGACGCCAGGTTCTGCCCGATGTCTTAGCCTACCATGCTCTGATTGCGGCAGACGGCAGCGTGACCCGAAGAGTTGGTGAGGAGGTCGTGACCGGTCGGATGTGGGTGCAGGGCGACAGCCTGTGCAGCGCCTATCCGCGTAAACTGACGGGCTGTGGCGCCGTGTTCCGCAACCTGAACGGCACACCCGGAGCCGCGAACGAATACATCCTGCTGCCTCGCTTCAAGCGTTATGAATTCTCGGTGACGAAGTAGCAGCACTTCGCTGTGTTTTACAGCGGCCATGAGAGATTGAGGTTCATTTCGCTCATGCCTTCGGTGACGTACGGGCCACAGCGCTTCAATGCGTCGGCGAAATCCTTGGCCAAGCCCTTGAACGTCTCGGTCTGTGGCGCAACATCGACGATTTGGATGGCACTGACGTGCCCCTCGCTGGTGAAGCTGACGTGGACATCTGCACTGAAGCTGATTCCGCGCATCGCCGTCTGCGTAGTCCAACAGCTTGCTGCCCGTTCGACAATGTAGCGGGTCAGATCATCCCCAGCGGACGCGGTGGTTGCGGCGCCGATCACGAGAACTCCCAAGATGCGGTTGATCATCCTCTATCTCCTCAATTCGACGCCCGAACCGTGTGGGAACGTCGTGGGAGAGGACGCGAGGGCTCGTTCGAAGTCATGATATCGGCGTGAAAAAGTTCTGAAGAGTGGTGAACGCAGTCGATTTGGCTATCGGATGCACCAAGCGGGCGAGGACGGCCCGGCGAGGACGGCTTGGGTCGGAGGGGCGGGTCTACGCTGGTCGTCCCCCACCGTCAGCCGACATTGTCAGGCCAAGCGAACAAATAGAGTCCTGGCGACAAAATAAGCGTGCCGCCTCACCCCCAGACGAGCAGCGCCGCCAGGCCGACGCTGCCGATGACCAGCCGCCACCAGCCGAACAGCGAATAGCCGTGGCGCGACACGTAGTTGAGCAGGAAGCGCACGACGACAAGCGCCGCGACGAAGGCGGCGATGAAACCGGCAGCGATGATCGGCAGATCGGCGCTGGTCAGCACATTGCGGTTCTTGAACAGGTCGAAGGCGAAGGCGCCGACCATCGTCGGCATGGCGAGAAAGAAGGAGAATTCCGCAGCCGCCCGTTTGTCGACGCCCAGAAGCAGCGCGCCGACGATCGTCGAACCGGAGCGCGACGTGCCGGGGATCAGCGAAAGGCACTGGAACAGTCCGATCTGCAGATAGAGCCGGAGCGGAAACCGCTCGACGTCGTGATAGAGCGGTTTTGGCTTGAAGCGATCCACCCACAGCAGGACCAGGCCGCCGATGATCAGCATGATGCAGATCAGCCTCGGCGATTCAAACAGCACCGTCTTGATGAAGCCATGCGCCAGCGCGCCGATGGCGGCCGCCGGCAGAAAGGCGACGAGGATGCCGAGAACGAAATGCCGCGTCACCCGATCACGCGGCAGATCGACCAGGATCTGCCACAGGCGCTGGAAATAGACGCTGAGGATCGCCAGTATGGCGCCGAGCTGGATCAGGATCTCGAAGGCCTTGCCGGTCGAATGGAAGCCGAGAAAATGGCCGGCAAGCAGGATATGGCCGGTTGACGAGACCGGAATGAACTCGGTCATGCCCTCGATCATGCCGAGCAGCAGCGCTTCGACAATGGTCTGGCTTTGCATGGAAACCTCGGCGTTCGAGTGAGGGCTTTGAAGAACGGCTTGCTTGTCATGGCGCGGAACTCCTCCTATAGGTCGCAGCACCCTGACGGCCACCTGAATCGCGGCGGCCAAGACTTACCGGCGCAACCGGCGATTTGCCAGTGCGCTCTATTATCGCGGGACCATGCTGACGCTTTTCCATCACCCGATGTTCGCCACCTGCCGCTTCGTTCGCCTCGCTTTCGGCGAGTATGGCGAGGAGCTGGCGCTGATCGAGGAAAAGCCGTGGATGCGGCGCAAGGAGTTCCTGGCGCTGAACCCGGCCGGCACGCTGCCGATCCTGCTTGCCGAGGGCGACGTGCCGATCGTCGGCGCCATGGTCATCGGCGAATATCTCGACGAGACGCGCGGCGTGCTCAAGCGCGACAAGCGGCTGTTCGCCGAGGACCCGATGGAGCGCGCCGAAATCCGCCGGCTGACCGACTGGTATCTCAACAAGGCCGATAGCGAGGTGACGCGGCACCTGGTTCGCGAGCGCGTGCTGAAGCCGATCATGCCGGAAGCGGCGGGCGGCGGTTCGCCCGATTCGGCGGCGATCCGTGCCGCGCGCGCCAACATCCGCCAGCACATGAAATACACCAACTGGCTGGCCGGCACCCGCCACTGGCTGGCCGGCAGCAAGGTCACCTATGCCGACCTCGCGGCTGCGGCTGCGCTGTCCGTGCTCGACTATCTCGGCGAGATCGACTGGCGCGAACACGCTGCGGCGCGCGAATGGTATGCACGGGTGAAATCACGGCCATCGTTCCGGCCGCTTTTGTCCGACCGGGTGCGCGGCCTGTCGCCGGTGTCACATTATGCGGACCTCGATTTCTAGAGCGCAAAACCTGCGCGCGCTGATCGACCGCGAGGCGCGGCGCGCCGGTTTCGATGCCGTGGCCGTCACCACGCCCGATGCCATCCCGCAGGCGCCGGCCCGTCTTGCCGCCTTCGTCGCCGACGGCTTCCACGGCTCGATGGGCTGGATCGCCGAGATGCTGGAGCGCCGCGGCGAGCCGACGGCGCTTTGGCCCGAAGTGCGCTCGATCATCGTGCTGGCCATGAACTACGGGCCGGACCACGACCCGCGTGCGGTGGTGGGCAAGCGCGACCGCGGCGCGATCTCCGTCTATGCGCAAAACCGCGATTATCACGACGTGATCAAAGGCCGGCTGAAAGAGATCGCCGGCAAGATCGTGGCGCACTCGGGGAGCGACGTAAAAGTGTTCATCGACACCGCCCCTGTGATGGAAAAGCCGCTGGCAGAAGCTGCCGGCCTCGGCTGGCAGGGCAAGCACACCAATCTGGTCAGCCGCGAGCACGGCTCCTGGCTGTTCCTCGGCACCATCTTCACGACGGCCGAGCTTGCACCCGATACGCCCGAGGACGACCATTGCGGCTCGTGCCGCGCCTGTCTCGACGTCTGCCCGACCGACGCCTTTCCGGCGCCCTACCGGCTCGATGCGCGACGCTGCATCTCCTATCTCACCATCGAGAACAAGGGGCCGATCCCGCACGCGTTCCGCGAAAAAATCGGCAACCGCATCTATGGCTGCGACGATTGCCTGGCCGCCTGCCCATGGAACAAGTTTGCCCGGGCGGCGTCCGAGGCAAAGCTCGTCGCCCGCGCCGACCTGCGCGAGCCGCCGCTCGCCGAACTGTTGGCGCTCGACGATGCTGCTTTCCGGTCGTTGTTTAGCGGTTCTCCGGTCAAGCGCATCGGTCGGGACCGCTTTGTCCGCAATGTGCTGATCGCCGCCGGCAATTCCGGCGAACCCTCGCTCGCCAACGCCGTGCGTGCGCTGCTCGGCGACGCCTCGTCGCTGGTGCGCGGCGCGGCGGTATGGGCGCTGTCACGGCTTGTGCCGGCTTCGGAATTTGCCGAATGTGCCAGCGCTGCGGTGGAGGCAGAAGGCGACGAGGCGGTGCGACGCGAATGGCGCCTGGCGCTGGCAAATCAAATCGAGGCGCATGCATGAGCGAGAAGCGGATCTTCATTTTCGGCGCCGGCTATTCGGGCAAGGCATTTACCCGCGCCAGCAAGGATGCCGGCACGATCCTTGGCACGACACGCGCGCCCGAAAAATTCGAAGCGCTGCGGCAGGCCGGAATCCAGCCGCTGCTTTTCGATGGCGCGCTGACGCTTGAAATCAGCGACGCGCTCGAGACAACGACCCACCTCGTCGTCTCGGTGGCGCCGGACGAGGCCGGCGACCCGGTGCTGAATGCGGCGCGCGGGACGATCGCGGCGAAGATGCCGGCGCTCGAATGGATCGCCTATCTCTCCACCGTCGGCGTCTACGGCGACCATGGCGGCGGCTGGGTCGACGAAACCGCCGAATGCCGGCCGGTGTCGAAGCGCTCGATGATGCGTGTCGCCGCCGAGCAGGACTGGCTGAAGCTGGGTCGCGACATCGGCCGGCCGGTGGCGATCCTGCGGCTTTCCGGCATTTACGGGCCGGGCCGCAATGCCCTGGTCAATCTGGAAAACGGCACCGCGCGGCGGCTGATCAAGCCCGGCCAGGTGTTCAACCGCATCCATTGCGATGACATTGCGGGGGCGCTTTGGCATCTGCTCAAGGACAACAGCGGCGGCATCTTCAACGTCACCGACGACCTGCCGGCGCCGCCGCAGGACGTCGTCACCTATGCAGCAGGGCTGATGGGCATCACCCCGCCACCGGAAATTCCCTTCGAGAAAGCCCAACTTTCGCCGATGGCGCGGTCCTTCTATGGCGAGAACAAGCGTGTCGCCAACACGGCGATCAAGGCGGCCGGCTATCGCCTCCGCTTTCCCGACTTCCGCAGGGCATTCGACCATATGTGGGCTGAGGGAAACTGGCGCGACGGCGAGGCGCGCAGCCCGATGAAGCGGTCGTGATCGAAATCGCGCGCCGGGCGTGATATGATGCGAGTTAATTTCGCAGAGGGGTTCTGCCACATGAAAACATTGACGCGAGCATTGCCCGGCAGAAGGCTGTTGCTGACAGCAGCGCTCGCCGTTCTCGCCATTACCGGGCTTGCAGCGCGACCTGCGGCGGCCGAGGAGCTGGCAAAAAACCTGTTCGGCGCAAAAAAACTGCCGGCCGTGGCTGCGCCGCAGTCGATCGGTTTTTATTCCAAGGGCTGCTTTGCCGGCGGTGTCGCCATACCCCTGAACGGCCCGAAATGGGAGGTGATGCGGCCTTCGCGCAACCGCCGCTGGGGCCATCCGACGATGATCGCGCTGATCGAGAAACTGTCGCGCGACGCCGCGGCCGATGGCTGGCCCGGCCTTTTGGTCGGCGACATTTCGCAGCCGCGCGGCGGCCCGATGCTGACCGGCCATGCCTCGCACCAGATCGGCCTCGACGCCGACATCTGGCTGACGCCAATGCCCGACCGCAAGCTTACGCTCGAGCAGCGCGAAAACATGAGCGCCACCTTGCTTGTCGACGAAAAGACCCATTTGGTGAAAGATGCGCTCTGGGCACCGGCGCATACGCGGCTGCTGAAGCGCGCGGCAAGCTATGCCGAAGTCGAGCGGATCCTGGTCAATCCCGGCATCAAGAAGAAGCTCTGCGACACGGTGAAAGGCGACCGTGGATGGCTGCGCAAGGTCAGGCCGTTCTGGGGCCACGACTATCACTTCCACATCCGCATCGGCTGCCAGCCCGGCTCGCCCAAATGCAAGGCGCAGGAAAACACGGCGCCGGGCGACGGCTGCGACCAGTCGCTGGCATGGTGGTTCACCGAGGAGCCGTGGCGCCCCAACAAGAACCCGGACAGGCCGAAAGCGCGCGACCTGATGACGATGGCGAGCCTGCCCGCAGCATGCCAGGCCGTGCTCGACGGGCCAGATCCGGCTTCGGCGGAGGCGGTCACCTATTATGGCGACTATTATGGCGACGGCGTGCCGGTCGCGGTTGCACCCGTTCTCACGAAGGCTCCGTCGCCGGCGCGGGCATCGGCAAGCGCCGCGGCAGCGCTGCCGGCCGCGGCCAACGCCTTCGCGGCAACGCCGGAGATCGGCATTCCGCTGCCGCGACCCCGACCAGGGGGCTGAGGCCGACCAACTGTAGACGTCGGCGCCGCCCCTCATTGCCCTGCCGGGCATTTCTCCCCGTATAGTGACGGGGAGAAAGGGCTGGCCGCAGCCTCGGCACCCCTTCTTTGAACGCCGGCAATTGGCGAAACCGTCGATGACAGCGCCCCTCTCCCCGTCACTATACGGGGAGAGGATGCCGGCAGGCAGGTGAGGGGCAGCGCCAGCGCTGAAGCGACTTTCCCTTTCCCGGGTCATGCGCTAGTCAACAAAAGAACGGCAACCGGGACGGACGAGAGCATGCCAGGCGACGACGACACAGTGCTGCAGTTTCCGGTCCTGATCGGCGACATTGGCGGCACCAATGCGCGCTTTTCAATGGTGCTCGACGCGAATTCGGAACCAACCGAACCGCAGATCGTCCAGACCGCCAATTTCAGCACCATCGACGCGGCGATCCAGGCGGCGGTGCTCGACCGCTCGTCGGTGCGGCCCAACTCCGCGGTGCTGGCGGTGGCCGGCCCGGTCGACAGCGACGAGATCCCGCTCACCAACTGCCCGTGGGTCGTCAAGCCGAAAAAAATGTTTGCCAGCCTCGGCCTCGGCGACGTCGTGGTGCTCAATGATTTCGAGGCGCAGGCGCTGGCCGTCGTGGCGCTCGGCGAAGAGCATATGGAAAAGATCGGCGGCGATGCGCCGGAACCCAATGCCGGGCGCGTGGTGCTCGGTCCCGGGACCGGGCTTGGCGTCGCCGGCCTGGTCCACGCGCTGAACCACTGGATACCGGTGCCCGGCGAGGGCGGGCACATGGATATCGGCCCGCGCTCGCCGCGCGATTTCCAGGTGTTTGCGCATATCGAGAAGCTCGAGGGCAGAATTTCCGGCGAACAGATCCTGTCCGGACGCGGCCTGGTCAATGCCTACCGGGCGGTGGCGAGGGCGGACGGCAAGCCGGCGCCGTTCACCACGCCGGCCGAGGTCACCGCCGCGGCGCTGGCGAAGTCGGATCCGGTGGCCGAGGAAGCGCTGTCGCTGTTCGTCACCTGCCTGGGGCGTACCGCCGGCGACCTTGCGCTGGTGTTCATGAGCCGCGGCGGCGTCTTCCTCACCGGCGGCATCGCGCAGAAAATCCTGCCGGCGCTGAAGACGGGCAATTTCCGCGCCGCCTTCGAGGACAAGGCGCCGCACAGCGAGCTGATGCGCACCATGCCGGTCTATGTGATCACCCATCCGCTGGCAGCGCTTTCCGGGCTTGCCGCCTATGCCAGAAACCCGTCGCTGTTCGGCGTCCAGACCGCGGGGCGGCGCTGGCGGGCCTGACCGACGAAGTTTTTGCCCGCCTTTGCATAGGCAAGCGGCCACCGGGGCGCTAAGAGGATGCCGAATTAACCCGGCCACGGAGCCGGACCGACATCACGGAAACGACCCCGACTTGAACCAGTCGCCAAACCAGCAAGCGCCAAACCAGCAAGCCAAAGCCCGGCCCGGCGAGATCGTGGCGGTGATCCGCCGCATCCTCGCCGAGAACGGCCGCGACTATCGCTGGTATTATGTTCTGGCCGTTCTGTGCCTGGTGATGGTTGCGGCCACGACCGCCTTCACCGCCTGGATCATGAAGGATGTCGTCGATCAGATATTTTACCAGCAGCGCGGCGATCTCATCGCGCTGATCTGCTTGTTGATCCTGGGCGCCTTCATGCTGCGCGGGCTGGCCACCTACGGCCAGGCGGTGACGCTGGCCAGGATCGGCAACAATCTGGTGGCGCGCTACCAGCGCCGCATCTTCGCTCATCTGATGAAGCTCGGCATCGGTTTCTTCAACGACACGCGCTCGGGACGGCTGGCCGCCCAGATCAACGAGAACGTCAACGGCATCCGCGACCTGCTTTCGATGACGCTGACATCCTTGGCACGCGACGCCGTGTCGCTGATCGCGCTGATCGGCGTCATGATCTGGCAGGATCCGATGCTGTCGCTGATGTCGCTGCTGGTCGGGCCGCCGCTGATCTACACCGTCGTCTATCTGACCCGCAGGATAAGGCGCGCCACGCGCGAAGCCGTGCAGATCAACGCGCGGCTGATCGGCGCCATGCAGGAAGCAACGCAAGGCATCGCCATCGTCAGGGCGTTTACGCTCGAGGACGAGCTGTCGCGCCGCATCGGCGATCTTGTCGCCGGCGCCGAGCAGCGGGCCAACCGCATCGCTCGCGTCTCGGAACGCCTATCGCCGATCTCCGACATGCTGGCCGGTTTCGCCGTCGCCGGCGTCATCGCCTATTCCGGCTACCGGGCAGCCGTCGGCGGCCAGCCGCCCGGTGCGGTCTTTTCCTTCATCACCGCACTGCTGCTTGCCTACGACCCGGCCCGGCGGCTGGCGCGCATGCAGGTCGGCATGGAACGGGCGCTGGTCAATGCGCGCATGATCTACGAGTTGCTCGACCTCGAGCCGAAGCAGGGCGACGCGCCCGGAGCGGCCGAAGCGAAGATCACCCGCGGCGAGGTGCGCTTCAACAATGTGTCGTTCGGCTATGTCGCCGACGCTCCGGTGCTGCAGGATCTCAGCTTCGTTGCCGCCGCCGGCAAGATGACGGCCATCGTCGGCGCCTCGGGCGCCGGCAAGTCGACGCTGGTGGCGCTGCTGCAGCGTTTCCACGATGTCGACGCGGGCAGCATCGAGGTCGACGGCCAGGACATTTCGAAGGTCACCAAGCAGTCGCTGCGCCGCTCCATCGCCTATGTCTCGCAGCAGCCCTATCTGTTCGAAGGCAGCATTCGCGACAACATCCGCTACGGGCGGCTGAGCGCCAGCGACGCCGAGATCGAGCTGGCCGCGCAACAGGCCGAGGCTGATGGCTTCATCCGCCAGCAGCCGCAGGGCTATGATACTCCTGTCGGCGAAGGCGGCCTGACGCTGTCGGGCGGCCAGCGCCAGCGCCTGTCGATCGCCCGCGCCATCGTGCGGCAGGCGCCGATCCTTTTGCTCGACGAGGCGACCTCGGCACTCGACAACGAAGCGGAAGCGCGCGTCCAGCAGGCGCTGACCCAAATCATGGCGGGGCGCACGACCATCGTCATTGCGCACCGGCTGTCGACCGTGGTCAATGCCGATCATATCATCGTGCTGGAACAGGGCCGGCTGGTCGAGCAGGGCACACATGCCGCGCTGATGGCCGACCCGCACAGCGTCTATGCCCGGTTCCACCGGGTGCAGGGCAACAAGGGGTTGGGGCTTGTCGATGACGACAAGGGGCTGGGACTTGTCGATGACGACAAGGGGCTGAGACTTGTCGACGACGGCAAGCCAATCCAAACTCCGGGGCAACGCGCGAAGAAGGCGGTCGGGAGAAATTTATGAGCGGTACGGCCACAAACGACGTCAATGAAATGGGCCTGGTGGTGGTCGGCGCGGCCGGAAGGATGGGCCAGGCGCTGATCCGCGCCATCCACACCATTCCGGGCGCCCGCGTCGCCGGCGCGATCGAGCGGGCCGGCTCGCCGCATCTCGGCAAGGATGCCGGCGAACTGGCCGGCATCGGCACTATCGGCGTTGTGATCGGCGACGATCCGCTGCCGGCTTTCGCCAGGGCCGACGGCGTGCTCGATTTCACCAGCCCGGCGGCGACCGTCGAATTCGCCGGCTACGCGGCGCAGGCGCGCATCGCCCATGTCATCGGCACCACCGGCTGCTCGGCGGACGACAATGCAAAGATAGCGGCGGCGGCGCGCCACGCGACGATCGTCAAATCAGGCAATATGAGCCTCGGCGTCAATCTGCTGGCGGTGCTGGTGGAGCAGGCGGCGCGCGCGCTCGATGCCGACGATTTCGATATCGAGATCCTTGAAATGCATCACCGGCACAAGGTCGACGCGCCGTCGGGCACGGCGCTGCTGCTCGGTGAAGCTGCCGCCGCTGGGCGCGGCATCACGCTTGAGGGCAACGATACGCGCGTGCGCGACGGCCATACCGGCGTGCGCAAGACCGGCGCGATCGGCTTCGCCACGCTGCGCGGCGGCTCGGTGGTCGGCGACCACAGTGTCGTGCTGGCCGGCACCGGCGAGCGCATCACGCTTGCCCATCACGCCGAGGACCGGGCGATCTTCGCCCGCGGCGCGGTCAAGGCCGCACTGTGGGCGCGCGGCAGGAAGCCGGGTCTGTATTCGATGCGCGACGTGCTCGGACTCGCCTGAGACGATCTGATCCACCAAACCGAAGGAGCAAAAATGTCGGGAACTCTCGTGCTCGTGCGCCATGGCCAGAGCGAATGGAACCTGAAGAACCTTTTCACCGGCTGGCGCGATGTCGACCTGACCGAACTGGGCCACGCCGAGGCCAGGGAGGCGGGCGCCAAGCTGAAGGCGCGCGGCATGAAATTCGACATCGCCTTCACCTCGTCGCTGATCCGGGCGCAGAAGACCTGCCAGCACATTCTCGACGCCGTCGGCCAGAGCGATCTCGAGACTATCCGCGACCAGGCGCTGAACGAGCGCGACTATGGCGACCTCTCCGGCCTCAACAAGGACGACGCGCGCCAGAAATGGGGCGAGGAGCAGGTACATGTCTGGCGCCGCTCCTACGACGTGCCGCCGCCCGGCGGCGAAAGCCTGAAGGACACCGGCGCGCGCGTCTGGCCCTATTATCTGCACGACCTGCAGCCGCATGTGCTGCGCGGCGGCACAGTGCTGGTGGCGGCGCACGGCAATTCGCTGCGCGCGCTGATCATGGCGCTGGACGGCAAGTCGGGCGAGGAGATCGTCAGGCTTGAGCTCGGCACCGGCGTGCCGGTCATCTACAAGCTCAACGCCGATTCGACGGTGTCATCCAAGGAAGTGCTGGGGGGGTAATCGAATCAGTTCGGGACCGATTTCTCGAAGTCGGCGCCGCCCCTCATTGCCCTGCCGGGCATTTCTCCCCGTATAGTGACGGAGAAAGGGCTGGACGCAACGTTGGCGGCTTTCATGCGGACGATGGTTGATTGGCGAAACCATCGATGACAGCGCCCTCTCCCCGTCACTATACGGGGAGAGGATGCCGGCAGGCAGGTGAGGGGCAGCGCCAACGCCTCGAACAGCTAACGCTAGCACTGGCTGGAGGACGAAACCGGCAAGCGGTGCCTAGCCTCAAAAAAAGCGCGTTGACACTCACCCTTTGCCCGCCTAAAGAGCCCGCACCAGCCCAGATGGCGGAATTGGTAGACGCGCACGGTTCAGGTCCGTGTTCCGCAAGGAGTGGAGGTTCGAGTCCTCTTCTGGGCACCAATCCCTTTGTAAGCTCTTGATTTCCTGGAAACCTTAGGTTTCCCGGTCATCGGCTGCTACACAAAGGTGCTGTCGCTTTGCGAATGACCTCACCCAACAAGGCGTCCCAATACGCCCCCTGGTTCGTAAGGCGCATGCCCGCGAACGTCTTCAAAATTGGCGCCCGGCGGCCGCGTTGTCAGCATCTTCCCATACGGAATGTCATCGAGTAGCGTGCAGGGGCGGCATGTGACGGCGCTCTCTTTGGCGAATGCACTGCTGCACCTTCAGCAGTTGCCGTCAGACCATTGGGCTGCTGTCACAACCCGGTGCTTGCCGTGACAGATTGTTCCCGTCCCGGTTCATTTTCAGCACCGAAGCGAGGGGGAAAGAATGCACAACCGATTGCGGCGGTGCCTGCGGAGAATGTCGCTGGCGGCATTGACGATGCTGGCGGTCCCGGTCCACGCGGCTGATCTTGTCATTGCAATGCCGAACTGGCCGTCGGGCCAGGCGACGGCGAACATCCTCAAGGTCAGCCTGAAGCAACATTTCGGGCTCGATGCCGATGTGCGCGAGATGGGGACGCTTATTGCCTTTGCCGGCCTCGATTCCGGCGAGGTGGACATTCATCCCGAAATCTGGCTGCCCAACCTGGACAATCTGGTGAAGAAGTATGTCGACGGCGCCGGCACGGTAGCCATCAGTCCCATCGGCGTGCCGGCATGGCAAGGCATTTGCGCTACCCGCGAAACGGCCGACAAATTTGACATTCGCGACATTTCGGACCTCACCGACCCGCGCAAGACCGCTGCGTTGGACACTGATCGGGACGGACGCGGAGAACTGTGGATTGGCGCCGAGGGCTGGTCCTCGACGGCTATCGAGCGTGTCCGCGCCAACAGCTATGGCTATGCCAAAACAATGACATTGCTGGAGACGTCGGAGGATGTCGGAATGGCGGCTGTCGATGCCGCGGTCGCCACGGCTCAACCGATGGTGTTTGCCTGCTATGCGCCGCATCACGTGTTTGAACTGCACGAAATTGTCCGGCTTGCCGAGCCGCCTTTTGACCCGGCAAAGTGGAAGATCGTGCTCCCTTCCGAGGACCCGCTCTGGGTCTCGAAGTCCAGCGCGCCGGTGTCATGGGACACCGCACATTTCCACATCGCTTATGCCACCTCATTGCGCAAAAAATATCCGAAGGTGGTCGCGTTCCTGGAAAAGGTCGACCTCAAGCCCGAGGACGCCACCAAGATGAGTTATGCGCTCCAGGTGGAGCGTCAGGATCCTTACGAGTACGCCAAACAATGGGTTGCCGCGCAGGGCGCTCGGGTGCACGGGTGGGCAAATCCATGACCGGAAAGCTGACGATCACGGGACGCGCCGCTCTCCAGCGGCGCTCCCTGACGGCAATTGTCGCGATAGCGCTCGGTCTTGTCGCGGTGGCGGCGCTGGCTGCTGGAACCCAGGTTTTCGATCCGAAAACTCGCAAATGGGTGGACTACGACCGCACCAAGGCGCGCAAATACTATGCCGCGCACAATCAACTGCCAGAGGCGTTTCGCCCGCAGATGGTCAAGTTCCGCACCGCGGAAGTGCCCGGCACGATCATCATCGATGGCAACCAGCATTTTCTCTATCTTGTGCAGCCGGGTCAGCGCGCCATGCGCTACGGTATCGGCGTCGGCCGGGAAGGGTTTGGCTGGGCCGGCATCGTGCGCGTCGGCCGCATGGCGGAATGGCCGACCTGGACGCCGCCGGCCGAAATGATCGCTCGTGATCCGAATGCGGTCAAACATGCGGGCGGCATGCCGGGAGGGCCTGACAACCCGCTCGGCGCCAGGGCGCTCTATCTGTATGAGCGCGACCAGGACACGATCTACCGGATACACGGCACGCCGGAGCCGTGGACGATCGGGCTCGACGTGTCATCAGGGTGTATCCGGATGAGGAACGACGACATCACCGACCTCGCATCCCGCGTCAAAGTTGGAGCCAAGGTCATCGTTCTCATGCAGGGGGCGGCACTTTACAAGGGTGTGTGAAGCCGGGGGTGTGTGAAGCCCGGGGTGTGTAAAGCCGGGTGTGAGAAGCGGCATTCGGAGAGGGACCAAGCAATGTCGGCAAAACCTGCAGTGAGAATTTCGATCCGGGCAACAGCAATTGGATTCTTGGCGGGGGCCCTGAGTGCTTGCGTCAGCGCGCCGCCACCGCCGCCTCAGGACCAGATGTCTAGGACCCAGGTCGAGACGGCCCCGGCGGACCTTCAGCTGCTTTGCGCCGACGCGGTCGCCAAGGCGAGCGGCGCCGATGGCACCAAGATACTTCCGGTTTCATCGAGCAAGATCGATTCCAAAACCTATCAGGTCGAACTCGATGCCAGCGGCAAAAAGACAAGCTGCCTTGTCGATACGGACGGCAATGTCAAATCCGTTCAGCCCACCTGATCGGCTCTGGTCGAAGGATTTTGCGGCGATCTGACGATTGCCGCGAATCTGGCGTCGATTTTGACGTGACGACGTTGGCGACCAGCCGTGGTGAAAGGTTCAGAGACCACGAGAAAAGCCCGGCCGCAACGTGCCTCAAGCCAGCGCCATCATCGCGATTGGCACGTTCGGGCATTGGCTGTACCATTCCTGCGCCGGGCGCCGAAGTTCCGGCAAGGGAGAAACGTCCATGTTACGATCAATTTCGCTTGCGGTTTTCCTGGCGGTCGTTCCTGCGACAGTCTTTGCCAATTCATGCCCGACCATCATGGCCGAGATCGACGCGGCGTTGCCGACCGCAACCATCGCCGAGGCGGACAAGACCAAAGTCAAGGAACTGCGCGCCCAGGGCGAGAAATTGCACGCCGCCGGCGATCATGCAGGATCAGAGGCTGCGCTCAACCAGGCCAAGTCGATCCTCGGCATATAGTCGATACTCGGCATATCATTGAGGCAAGCCTCTGAGACAAGCGCGGTTTTCCTGTTCGACTGATCGGCGATCGGCAGCGAACGTCGATAATTCCCGTCAGTGGCGAATCGCAAACCTTTGAGCTTGGCCGAAGCACCCCTCCACTTCGTCATCCCAGGGCAAGCAAGGAGCGAAGCGACGCGGCGTAGACCCTGGGATGACGAAGGGAGGCGTGTTTCGGCTAATTCTGGAGGTCTGCGATGGCCACTGAGATTCGCCGCGTGATCACCCCAACCCGATGCGCCTGGCGCCTTGCCGGAACAGGGCTGCGGCGTCCGGCTCGAAGTGGAAGGTGCCGATGAAATCGTCGGCGCAGTAGTTTGGCAGCGTCTTGCGGATGGCGGCCGCGAAACTGCGGGCCTCGTCAAGCCGCCCCGCCAGCGCAAGGCAGTGCGCCGCGATCGCCAGGATGATGGCGTGGGCGTTGGGGCGGGCGGCGGCTTTCAGCGCCCATTCGGCGGCCTCGTCGAACTGGCCGAGGCGGACATGCGCCATCGCCCTGGCGCCGAGCATGCCGAACAGCAGCGGATCGAACGGACTCAGATGGCGCGAATGGTCGGATGAACCGATCGCCGCGTTCGGATCCCCCGATTGCGAGTGGACAAACGAAAGCGCGTAGTGGCCGAGCGCAAAATTCGGGCTGAGATCGACGGCCCGTTGCAGCTCGATGAGGGAGCCGTCCCGCTCGCCGCGCAGCCACAGCGCCCGGCCCATGGCCCAGTGCGCGGCCGGATTGTGATCGTCGACCAGTAGGCTTTGGCCGGCCGCCTCGAAGGCGAGCGCGCTTTCCTGGTCGCGGTCGCCCCAGCGCTGAAAGGCGTTCTGCCAATGGGTGAAGGACAGGCCGGCATAGGCGCGGGCGAAGGTCGGATCGAGCTTCAGGGCCATGCCGAAGAAATGCCGGGCCTGCTGGTTTTCCGTGCGGGTGAAGCGATACATGTGCCAGAGGCCGCGATGGTAGGCCTCCCAGGCATTCAGCGAGCTTGGGGCCTTCAGCATGGCGCGGTTGCGCTCGACCATCTCGATCTCGGCGGAGATCGACGAGACGATGCTGTCGCCGATGTCGTCGAGGACGGCAAAGATGTCGTCGGGCCGGCGTTCGAAGGTCTCGGCCCAGACGATCCTGGCCGTGCGCACCTCGACAAGTTCGACGCTGACAGCGACACGGCCAGCCTGGCTGCGCACCGTCCCGGTGGCGACGTAGTCGACGTTGAGCCGCCGGCCGGCATCTTCCGGCGCGATGTTCTTTTCGGCCAAGGCAAAGACCGAGCCGCGGGCGATGACGAAGAAATCCCTGAGCTTGGCCAAACGGGTGATGATGTCGTGGGTGAGGCCGTCGGCCAATCCACCGCGGGGAGAGGGACCGCCGCGAGAGCAGCCGACAGCTGCCTCCTCGACAAACGGCATTACCGCGAGCGACGCCTTCGCCGTAGCAGTATCGGAATGGGGAAGCACAATTGACGCTTGCGCGGCCGCGGGCAACAGCGCCGGCTGCGCCCGAAGCGTGGCGGCAGGTCGTTCGCTGCGGATCGACCGCCATGCCTCACGAACGGGTCCGAAATCCAGATCCTCCGAGGCAAACAGCTGTGCCGCCGAAGCGAGATGGTCCTCGCACGCGCCGATCTGGCCGCGCCGCGCCAGGCTGGTCAGAAGTGCCACGTGCGCGCGCTCGTCGAAGGGATTGAGTTCCAGCCATTTCTCCAGATGCGCCGACATTTCGTCGGCATCCGCCGGCAGCTTGCTGACGAGCTGTTCCAGAATGGCGGCGTGCCACGAGCTGAAGCGGCGGCGTTGCGCGATAAGCCAGCTGTTGAAATGCGGGCTGCGGTCGATCTCCAGCCCGTCGAGGAAGTCGCCGACAAATAGGCCGGACAGCGCCTGCAGCCGCTCAAGATCGAGCGTCTCGATGCCCCTGGCGGCGGCCGAGGCGACATCGAAGGCGTCGACGCAAACGCCCTTCAGATCGAGCGCGACCGTGTCGCCTGATGTTTCGATCCTGTGGCGATCCGCTTCGTCAAGAATGCCCCTGAGCTTGCTGAGGCACCAGCGAAGCTCGCCCCTCGGATCGTTCGGCACATCCCACAAAAGCTCGCACAGACGGCTGCGGCCGACGGCATGCGGCGCCAGCGCCAGATAGGCGAAGAGCGCGCGCAGCTTGCGCGATGCCGGCAGTTGCACGGTGGCGCCGTCACGGATGACCGTCAGCGGCCCGAGCAGCCGCACGGACAGCCCGGCCGCTGCGCCGTCCAGGCTCGATCGAGCGGATTCCACGTGCGTTTCCACGCTTGCTCCCACGCTGGCCAGTTGTCCTCTGTTCTACCATCGAAAGCGATCGAGTGCATCCGGCAACGAATTTTCCGCGCCGGTTGCCGGCATTGCCAGCTTTCCGGGCCGCGTTGACGGCAACGGACCGTATCGCGGCAAGGTCTCGAAACCTCGCCGCCCAAGCTGCCGGTTTGTAACCGGCTCGTGACAACGAACACCTCGTGACGACAACAAAAAGGGGAGAGCAGACATGTTGCAGCAACGGAAAATCAGGACCACGGCCGGTCGCGGCCGTCTGTTCGACAGCATTGTCGACACTGTCGGCGATACGCCGGTGATCAGGATCAACAATCTCGGCCCAGATCATGTGACGATCTATGTGAAGGCCGAGTTCTTCAATCCGGCGGCGTCGGTGAAGGACCGGCTGGCGCTCAACATCATCGAGGAGGGTGAGCGCAGCGGCGCCCTGAAACCGGGCCAGACCGTCGTCGAGGCGACCAGCGGCAACACCGGCATCGGTCTGGCCATGGTCTGCGCGCAGAAGGGCTATCCGCTGGTGGTGACGATGGCCGACAGTTTCTCTATCGAGCGGCGCAAGCTGATGCGCATGCTGGGCGCCAAGGTGGTGCTGACACCGCGTGCCCAGAAGGGTTTTGGCATGTACAACAAGGCGGTCGAGCTCGCCGAGGCCAATGGCTGGTTCCTGGCCCGCCAGTTCGAGACCAAGGCCAATGCCGCCATTCACGAGGCGACGACGGCGCGCGAGATCATCAACGATTTTACCGGATCGCGGCTCGACTGCTTCGTCACCGGCTATGGAACCGGCGGCACCGTCGTCGGTGTCGGGCGCGTGCTGCGCCGCGAGCGTCCCGAAACCCGCATCGTGCTGGCCGAGCCGGCCAATGCCCAGCTGATCGGCAGCGGCAAGGCGCAGGAGCGCGGCGCCGACGGCGCACCCGCCGCCAGCCATCCGGCCTTCGAGCCGCACCCGATCCAGGGCTGGACGCCGGATTTCATTCCCAACGTCCTGCAGGAGGCGGTCGACGCCAGCCTCTATGACGAGGTCGTGCCTGTTGCCGGGCCCGAGGGCATCAAATGGGCCAAGGCGCTGGCGCAAAAGGAAGGGATTTTCACCGGCATTTCCGGCGGAGCCAGTTTTGCGGTGGCGCGCCAGATCGCCGAAAAAGCCGCACCCGGCTCGGTGATCCTGTGCATGCTTCCCGACACCGGCGAACGCTACATGACGACGCCGCTGTTCGACGCCATCGAAGCCGAGATGGACGCCGAGGAGATCGCGCTGTCGCGCTCGACGCCCGGCTGCCAGTTCCCGGCCGAATGATTGCGCATCGGGAGCAACGCGGATGGATGCCATAGCCGCCGGCACTGCCGGCATGGTTGCCGAAGAGACGCTCGATCCCGTCGACTGGGCCGATGTGCAGGCGCTATCGCACCGGATCGTCGACGACGCCGTCGATTATCTGCGCGATATCAGGGAACGCCCGGTGTGGCAGGAGATGCCGGCGGCGGTGAGGGAATTTTTCGCCGCACCGCTGCCGCAATCGCCTCAACCGCTGGCCGAGGTCTATGGTGAGGTCGCCCGCAACGTGATGGCCTACCCGATGGGCAACATCCATCCGCGCTTCTGGTCCTGGTATATGGGGTCGAGCAATTTCACCGGGGCGCTCGGCGATTTCCTGGCGGCGGTCCAGGGTTCCAATCTCGGCGGCGGCAACCACGCCGCTGCGCTGATGGACAGCCAGGTCGTCGACTGGTGCAAGCAGATGATGGGTTTTCCGCAATCGGCCAGCGGCACGCTGGTCAGCGGCGGCTCGATGGCCAACATCCTCGGCCTGACCGTGGCCCGCAACGCCAGGGCAGGCATCGACGTGCGCGAGCATGGTGTTGCCGCCATCGACAAGCCGCTGCGTTTCTATGGCTCGGACCAGCTTCACTCCTGCCACCGCAAGGCGATGGAGGCGCTGGGCCTCGGCAACCGGGCGCTGCGCCGCATCCCGACCGATGCCGGATTGCGGATCGACGTCGACGCCTTGCGGGCGGCGATCGCCGACGACCGCCAGGCGGGGTTTCGGCCGGCCTGCGTGATCGGCACGGCCGGCACCGTCAACACCGGCGCCATCGACGATCTGCAGGCGCTTGCAAGGCTGGCGGCGCAAGAGGACCTGTGGTTCCATGTCGACGGCTGCATCGGCGCGCTGATCGCCATCGCGCCGGAAAATTCCCATCGTGTGGCCGGCATCGAGCAGGCCCACTCGATCGCGCTCGATCCGCACAAATGGCTGCACGCCCCGTTCGAGGTCGGCTGCGTGCTGATCCGAGATGCCTCGGCGCATCGCAGCACGTTCGCGGTGACGCCGGAATATTTGGAATCGACGCCGCGCGGCCTCGCCTCCGGCCAGTGGCTGCATGATTTTGGCCTGCAGACGTCGCGCGGTTTCAGGGCGCTGAAAGTGTGGATGGCGCTGAAGCAGCACGGCATCGAGAAGTTCGGCCGCCTGATCGACCAGAACATCGCACAGGGCCACTATTTGTCCGGGCTGATCGAGGCTGAGCCAACCCTCGAGCTGACAGCGCCGACCAGCATCAACATCGTCTGTTTTCGCTACCGTGGCGGCGGGCTGACGGGAGAGCGGCAGAAGGCGCTTAACACCGAGATCATGCTGAGGCTGCAGGAAGACGGCATCGCCGCCGTTTCGGATACGACGGTACACGGCCAGCATTGCCTCAGGGTAGCGATCAACAACCACCGCACCCGGCGCGAGGATCTGGACCTGCTGGTGCGCGAAACGGTTCGGCTTGGACAGGAGATGTCGAGGCCTGGCACGGCTCGCTGACCCGTGTGGCGCGACGATCGTCAATGCTCCGAGGTTGGCGGGAAAGCGGCTTCATTCCAGCTTGGGTTCCTCGCCCCCACGAAAGTGGGGGAGAGGTGGCTCGGCGAAGCCGAGACGGAGAGGGGGAACCGCGCTCTACGAAAGCCCCCTCTCCGGCCGCTTCGCGGCCACCTCTCCCCCGCTTCGCGGTGGGCGAGGAACCCAGGTCGTGAGAGGCTTTCGCCAATCACAACGCTGGACGCAGGCGGATGCTGCCGACCGATCGAGCCTGCGACAAGCTCACGCCTCAAGCCAAACCTTATCGAAATGCTGCTCCAGCGACTGGTGCTGCTCGCAGCCATGCACGCCCTTGCGGAACGTCCGGTAAACCGAGCGCCAATAGGGCTGGATGATGATGCCGGAATCGCGCAGATTCTGTTCGATCTTGGCCATGATCTCCTTGCGTGCACTGGCATCGGGTGTGGCCAGCGCCGTGTCGAGCAAGGCGTCGAACTCGGGATTGGCATAAGCGCTCTCGTTCCAGGCAGCACCCGATCTGTAGGCCAGAGCCAGCACCTGGACGCCGAGCGGCCGGCCGAGCCATTCGGTGCAGGAGAAAGGATATTTGCTCCAGTCGTTCCAGAACGTCGCCGCCGGCAGCACGGTGCGTTTGACCTTCAGTCCGGCGTCGCGCATCTGCGCCGCGATAGCGTCGCCGGTGTTCTTCTGCCAGTCGACGTCGACGGAGATGAGGTCGTATTCGTGGTCGGATTTGCCGGCCTCGGCAAGCAGCGCCCTGGCTTGATCGATATTGCGGACGGCTGGGCCGATGTCGGCGTATTCGGGGTGCATCGGGCCGACATGGTGGTTCTCGGCCGGCTTGCCGCGGTCGTCCATGCCGATCTTCAGGATTGCGGCGTTGTCGACGGCCAACTGGGCGGCGCGCCGCACCCTGATGTCGTCATAGGGTGGATTGCCGACATTGAAGCGCGCGATGATGGTCGAGCCGGTGGCAAGCTCCGAATTGCTCAGATCCATGGCGTCGGTCTGCGAAACCGTATCGGCGGCGGTTTCGTGGTTGGTGTCGATCTCGCCCGATTCAAAAGCCGAGAACATGGCATTGGGATCGGAGCCGTAGTCGACCCATTGGATGCCGTCGAGCCAGAAATCGCCTTTCCACCACGGCTTGTCCTTGCGGCGGACTTCAGCGCCGACCTCGGCGTCCCATGATACCAGTTCGCAAGGTCCTGACGTGATCGCCAGCGCCTTCAGCGGATCGCCGTCGCCGTCGTAGCTGCGATGCATGATCAGCGCCGGATAGTCGGTCATGCCGGCAATCAGCGAAATGTCGGGCTTCGGCAGATTGAGCCGGACGGTAAAGTCGTCGACACGCTCGATGCCGCCGTCGATGGGTTTCTTGGTGGCGGCGTCGACCAGCGCGCCCATGCGCTCGGCGACCGAATTGCCGGGGACGCCGGCGTCGCACCAGCGTGTCAGATTGTGGACGACGTCGTCGGCGTTGAAGGTGTCGCCATTCGACCAGGTGATGCCCTTGCGGACATGCAGCGTCAGCACGCGCGCGTCGTCGCTGGTCTCCCAGCTTTCGAGCAGCCACGGCTCGAAGGTGAAGTCGCGGTTCCAGCGCACCAGATATTCGTTGCACTGGCGGGCAATGTTGGACATCTCGACGCCGTCGAAGGTGCGCGGGTCCTTCCAGCCCTTGACGTTCATGGCGACGCGCAAGACGCCGCCGCGCTTCGGCGCCTGCGCCCTGGCCGGCGAAGGCGCGAGGCCGCCAAGCGCCAGCGCGCCGGCGGCGCTGACGCCGAGTGCTGCCATGGTAGCGAGATATTCGCGCCGGGTCATGCTGCCTTTCTTGAAGCCGTCGGCGACGGGCTCAGCCTGCGGATGCAACGCTCTGTCGGTCAGCATGAATTTCATCGTCGATCCTCCCTGTCGGCGCCCGGCCGACTGCGTCGCGGGGGGCGGATGCGGTCGGCCGGGCGCCTCTGGCCATAGGCGATGATAGTGCGGGCGTGAGCGAGGAAATGTTCAGGTTTCCGCAGTTGTTGTGCGCTGTTCCGCAGAGGTGGAGAGGGGCTTGCTTGTAAGGCCCCCTCATCCGGCCCTTCGGGCCACCTTCTCCCCGGCGGGGAGAAGAGGCTGGCACCCGCGTGGGCGATCTCTTCTCCCCTCGGGGAGAAGGTGGCCCGAAGGGCCGGATGAGGGGACATTCGCGGTTCACTACAACCAGTCGCCCTTGCCGAGCGTGGCGATGGCGGCGACGATGCGGGTGAAGGCTTCGGCGGCCCGCGGCACGGTTTTGCGGGCGCGTAGAAAGCTATGCACGAGGCGCTGCTCTTCGTACCACCAGGCGTGGCCGCCGGCGGCAAGGATGCGCTCGCGATAGGCTCCACCGTCCGATGACAGCGGATCGCATTGCGCGGTGACGACCACCGTCGGCGGCAGGCCAGAAAAGTCGCTGTCGCGCAGCGGCGAGAAGGTCGGGTCGTCTGGTGACTGTGCTTTGCCGGAGCGGACCTGGCGATAGAATTCGATGTCGCTGAGCGTCAGCAGCGGCGCCGCGGCGTGCTCGACATAGGAGCCGCCGCTCTCTTTGCCGCCTGGCCCCGGACCGCCCAGCTCGGGATAGATCAGCACCTGGCCGATTGCGGGGCGAGGGTGGCGGCGCGTCGCATGCGCCACCCCAGCGGCGAGATTGCCGCCGGCGCTGTCGCCGCACAGCACGATCGGCAGCCCGGCTGTCGCCGCCGCCCATTCGAACACCGCCAGCGCATCGTCGAAGGCGGCCGGATGCAGATGTTCGGGCGCCAGCCGGTAGTCGGCGGACAGCACGGCAAAGCCGGTGCCGGCGCAAATCTCGGCGCAGATGTCGTCATGGCTGTCGAGTCCGCCAAGCACGAAGCCGCCGCCGTGATAGTAGACGACCATCGCTTGCGGTGCCTTGCCCGCCAGCTGATAGCGCCGGATCGGAATCGCATGATCGCCTGCGGCAACTGTGCCGTCGCTGGCTTCAACGCCTGCGGGAGTGCCCGCGTGGAACGCCCGGCACATTGCGTCATAGACCGCCCGCTGCTTGTCGACCGGCAGGTCCATTTCGGGCGGATACCATGCATTGACGCGGTCGATATAGGTCCACAGTGCCGAGTCGAGCAGCGTCGCGTATCCCGGTTTTGCTGTCTCGGGCTTTGCGGCATCACCGATCATCGCCATCCGGTCCGACCTGGAAGCGTCAGAGTTCGTCATATAGCCCGGCGGCGTTTTCATAGGTGAAGCGCAAAGGCACCGAGCCCACGACCTGCCATGCATCGACCGTCTCGCCTGCCATCAGCCGGCAGGCGCCGTCGGTGGTGGTGACGGCGCCGCCATAGAGCCGGTTGGCAAGATTGAGGATGGCGGTCTGGTGCATCGCCGTGCTGCCGCTGCCGCAGGCATCCTTGACCAGCAGCACCCGAAAGCCTGATGACACCGCATCCCTGACGGTGGCGTCTATGCAGGCCTCGGTCCACACGCCGGCAACGACGAGCCACTCGATCCCTTCGGCCTTGAGCCGGCCTGCGGCAGGGCCGGCACCGAAGGCGCTGGCCTCAGTCTTGACCAGCATCATCTCGCCGGCGACCGGCGCCACTTCCGGGCAGATCGCCGTCAGCGGATCGTCCTTGTCGGAGAAAGCCGACCTGCCATTGGCATCGACCGGATGGAACCGCCGCGCCTCCCTGGTGAGATCGACGATATAGGCAGAATGGTAGAGCAGCACATCGTTGGCCCGCGCCGCTGCCTGCAGGCGCTGGACATTGACGAGGATGTCGGCAAAACCGTCGACCAGGTAACGCTTGTCCTGCCGGTGCTCCTCCTGGAGATCGACGAACACCGCGGCCACCGTGCCGCGCTCGATCGAGACCGGGCTCTTCATGCGGATACCTGAACTTCGTCATTCCAGGGCGTAGCAGCCGCGAAGCGGCGTCGCGAAGACCCTGGAATCCATGCCGTTACCTCTAGCGAAAAATGCAGCGGAACAGAGTTCTGCACCGTCTCGAAGCCTAGATGTAACGGCATGGATCCTAGGGTCTGCGCCGCGTCGCTGCGCTCCTTGCTCCGCCCTAGGATGACGAAAGCATGAGCGCTGCGGCTAGTCCCGAAGGTTTGCGATACCGCACGGCGCCCAGTGGTGGATGCTGGGATCAAACCTGTTTCTCCAGAAAATCGTCCTCATAGGGAAAGCGCGACACAAGCTCGGTGCCGGTCTCGGTGACCAGGATCTCGTCCTCGAGCTTGACACCCTCGCGTCCGCCTTTCTCGCCGATATAGCTCTCGACGCTCACCACCATGCCGGGCACGACAAAACCGTCGCGGCCATAGGTCTCGTAGTCCATGGCGTGCGCGATGAACGGCGTCTCGCCATGCATGCCGACGCCGTGCATGACAGACGTGTAGCGCTGGTCGACGAAGCGGTCCGGGATCTTCCAGGCCTTTTCGGCAATCTCGCGAAACGCCATGCCCGGCCTGACGATCGAGATGTTGTGCTGAACCTGATCGTGGGCCATGCGGTAGAGCGATTTCTGATAATCCGTCGGCTTGCCCGGTCCGCAGCGGAAGGTGCGCGAGAAGTCCGAATAATAGCCGTAGCAGCCGATCGTATCGGTATCCAGCGCCAAAAGTTCGCCCGGCCTGATCTTGCGGCCGCTCGCCTCGTTGAACCACGGGTTGGTGCGTTGGCCCGAGGTCAAGAGCCGGGTTTCGATGAACTCGCCGCCTTGGCGGATCACCTCGTGATACATGATGGCGAACAGGTCGTTTTCGGACACACCGGGCTTGATCGCCTCGCGCACCGCATAGACGGCCGCCTCGGCGCCGGCCATCGACACCTGCAGGCATTTTACTTCCTCGGGCGTCTTGACCGCCCGCACGGCGAGAATCTCGCCCTGACAGTCCCGGACCTCGCAGCCGCGCTTTTCCAGCGCCAGCGCCTGCAGATGGCCGCAGCGGTCGAGGCCGAGCTTCATCGAGCCGCCGCCATGCGCCTTGAGCAGTTCGGCGATCTCGTCGGCGAACGGACCGGCGGTTTCGTCGTCGCGCCCCGACACCGAAGACCACACCAGCTTGGACGGGCGCGCCTCGTCGATCGTGTCGAGCACCATCGAGACATGGTAGCTCTGTGGATATTCGAACAGCACGATCGGCCCTTCGGTCGGGATGAAGAAGTAACGGGTCGAGTTGCGCAGGAAATAGCCGAACATGTTGCGCGAGCCGGTGGCGTAGCGCTGGTTATAGGGGTCGAACAGCACGACGGCGCCATAACCGGCCTCGCGCATCCAGGCGCGCAGCTTCGCCAGCCGCCCCTTGCGGAGCGCGTCCGCGTCGATGAAGGACGGCTCGGTGTCGGACAGCCACATGCCGCCGGCCGGATCGGCCGCCGCCGGATGGCGCATGCGGTCTTTGAAGTCGACGTCCTCAGTGCTGTCGGGGTCGAACACGACAATGCTCATGGGGTGCCTCCTGAAGCGGGGAAGATGAGCCATGCGTCGTTCAGAGGCTGTGCGGGATACCGCAGATGTTGTGCGGGATGCCGCTTGAAGTCTTTCGTAGCGCTCTACGGCGCCCCCCTCTGTCCTGCCGGACATCTCCCCCACAAGGAGGGAGATTGGCGGCTTCGGCGTTCCGCTCATTCCTGTAACGTTGGCGATTGGCGAAATCAGCGGTGACAGCCAATCTCCCCCAAGTGGGGGAGATGGCCGGCAGGCCAGAGGGGGGCGCTGTCCCGCCAATGTCCCGAAAGGACCTAATGCCTCCTCATAACCTTCGGCGCATGCCCGTGCTCTTCCCTGAAAGCCCGAGCAAAACTCGACATAGACGCGAAGCCGCAGGCGAGTGCCACGTCGCGCACCATCAGCGTGGAATGCGCCAGGAGATCGGCGGCGCGCTTCAGCCGCAGGCGGCGGTAATAACCGTTGGGCGAGATGCTGAGTTCGGAGCGGAAGTTCCGTTCGAGCTTGTCGGAGGAGACGCCGAGCTTTGCCGCCAGCGCCGCCATGCCGAGCCGTTCCTCCACCGCATCCTCCATGATGGCGATCGCCGACAGCACCAGTTCGTTCTGGACGCCGGTGCGCAGGCGCAGCGGCATCAGCTTGCGGTCGACGCTGGAGCGCAGCGGACTGTGCACGAACCATTCGGCGACGCCGGCCGCAAGGTCGGCGCCATAGTCCGATGTGATGATCTCCAGCATCATGTCGAGGCTGCCGACGCCGCCGGCCGAGGTGAAGCGCTTGCGGTCGATGACGTAAAGATCGCGCCTGAGCTCGATGTCCGGAAACGCCTCGGTGAAGGCCGCCTGGCTGGTCCAGTGCAGGGTGCAGGCATGGCCGTCGAGCAGGCCGGCCCGCGCCAGAAAGAAGGCGGCATCCGCCACCGCGCCGATATGGGCGCCGCCGCGCAGGCTCCTGCGGATCCAGCTCACGGCATCGTCGGCGACAAGATGATCGGCATTGCCGCCCGAGCAGACGACAATGCGATCGACCTTCGGCGCATCACCGGCGAAAAAGCCGGGCTGCATGACGACCCCGTTCGAGGCCTCGACCGGACCTTGAGCGGCGCCGACGATGATCCAGCGATAGCAGTCCCGCTTGGCCAGCACATTGGCCGCGCGCAACGGCTCGATCACCGAACTGAACGCCATCATCGGAAAGCCGGGGAAGACCACGACCGCGAAGGTGAGTGGGGTGTCGGTTGACGTCGGTCGGTGGCGCTCGCGAATGGTCATGCTTCAACCGTGCCTGTCGGCAATTGCAGGAGAGGCACAATTCCGCCGGATGCCACTCACGTCAACGGGCGGTGATGGGTCCGTTTGAAATTTCCGACCGCGCCTAGACGTTGTCGCCTATCGGCAGAACTTCCTAAATGCTTGCCAGCATTTGAGATAGTGACGGGCGTACTGCGCGGCCCGTACAAGAAGCGAGTTTAGGTCGCTACAATTAGCTTCTTGACCTGTTTACGGTCTTCCGGCGACCATTGCTTCGGGTCTTCCCCATGAGCGATCGCGCCGTGAAGCTCGACGTGCTTCATCACTTCCGCCTCGGTCTCAGCCGTGAACATCGCTGGACAGGCCTCGTTTCCTGGATAGTCGCTGCAACGATACGAGTAAGCCATGGCTTTCCCTCCCAGGTTGCCCCGATAGCAAAGCTAGGGTACGTCGCTTTGTCAATTCACAGTTGGGATGCGCCATTCAGCCAGGAAATTTCAAACTGACCTCACTATCCAACGGGCTAAGGCACGGCTCCCCCTCAACCCCCCAGCGCCTGATCCAGATCGGCGATCAGATCATCGCCGTCCTCGATCCCGGCCGACAACCGCACCAGCGAATCGGAAATGCCGATCTCGGCCCGTTTTTGCGCCGGGATCGAGCCATGCGTCATCAGCGCCGGGTGCTCGATCAGGCTTTCGACACCGCCGAGGCTTTCGGCCAGCGTGAACAGCTGCGTGTGCTCGAGGAAGCGTTTGGTGCCGGCGAGGTCGCGGTCGAGCTCGACTGTGATCATGCCGCCGAAGGCGTGCATCTGCCGCCTGGCGATGGCGTGCTGCGGATGGCTGGGGAGACCGGGATAGATGACGCGGCGGATGTCAGGGCGGCGCTCCAGCCAGTGCGCGATCTTCTGGCCGTTCGACGAATGGCGCTCCATCCTCAGCGCCAGCGTCTTGAGGCCGCGCAGCGCCAGAAAACTGTCGAACGGTCCGGAAATGGCGCCGATGGCGTTCTGCAGGAATTTCAGCCGGTCGGCCAGATCCTTGTTGTCGCCGACCACGGCGACGCCGCCGACCATGTCGGAATGGCCGTTGAGGTATTTCGTCGTCGAATGCACCGATATGTCGATGCCGAGCTCCAGCGGCCGCTGCAGATAGGGGCTGCAAAAGGTGTTGTCGGCGACCGAGAGCACGCCTTTGCGCCGGGCCAGGGCCGCGACCGCTTCGAGATCGACAACACGCAGCAGCGGATTGGTCGGCGTCTCGACCCAGAGAAGCTTGGTTTCCGGGCGAATCGCCGCTTCGACCGCGGCCAGATCGGTGAAGTCGACGAAGTCGACCTGCAAATTGGCCGAGCGCTTGCGCACCCGCTCCAGCAGCCGGAACGTGCCGCCATAGATATCGTCGGTGGCGACGATATGGGCGCCGGAATCGAGCAGTTCGAAAATCGTGGCGATCGCCGCCAGCCCCGAGGCGAAAGCGAAGGCGGCTGCGCCGCTTTCGAGATCGGCCACCGCGCGCTCGAAGGCAAAGCGGGTCGGGTTCTGGCTGCGGGCATATTCAAAACCCTTGTGCACGCCCGGGCTCTGCTGGCCGTAGGTCGAGGTCGCATAGATCGGCACCATCACCGCGCCGGTCGTCGGGTCGTGGCTCTGGCCGCCATGGATGGTGCGCGTCGAGAAGGCCAGGCGGTTGCTGCCCGACACGGTGGCTTTGATGGTCATTTTGCGCGGCGCCTCAGATGGTTAATCAGGTCGATGCGGGTAATCAGGCCGATGAATTCGTCGCCGTCGAAGACGATGGCGACCTCGTTGCGGTCGAACACCGGCAGCAGCGCGTCCAGCGTCTGGCTGGCCTGCAGCGTGTGCAGATTGGCGGTCATCGCCGTGCGCACCGGGGCCTTGAAGCGGTCCCAGCGGCTGTCGTAGGGGCCTTCGACGTGGGCGAGGATATCGCTTTCGTCGACGATGCCGACCAGCTTGCCGTCGTCCAGCACCGGCAGCTGCGAGACGTCCGAACGGCGCATGCGGCCATAGGCGTTGAGCAGGCTTTCGTCCGGGCCGACAGACACGATGTCGCCGGTGCGGTGCGTGCGCATCACCAGGTCGCGCAAATCGCCATGCTGCTCGTGCTCGGCAAGACCCTGCTCGATCAGCCAGAAATCGTCGAACACTTTCGACAGATATTTGTTGCCGCTGTCGCAGACGAAGGTGACGACCCGCTTCGGCACGGTCTGCTCGCGGCAATAGCGCAGCGCTGTCGAAAGCAGCGTGCCGGAGGACGAGCCGGCGAGGATGCCCTCCTTGGAAAGCAGGTCGCGCACCGCCAGCATGCTTTGCTTGTCGGGGATCGAGTAGGCCTTCCTGACCAGCGACAGATCGGCATTGGGCGGGACGAAATCCTCGCCGATGCCTTCCACGGTCCAGCTGCCAGCCTCTTGCATCTTGCCGGTCTTGATCAGGGGCGCCAGCACCGAGCCGACCGGATCGGCGAGAATCATCTCGGTCTTCGGCGAGATCTTTGCGAAATAGCGGCCAAGCCCGGTCAGCGTGCCGCCCGAGCCGACGCCGACGACCACCGCGTCGACGTCGCCGTCGAGCTGCGAATAAATCTCCGGACCGGTCGTGGTTTCATGGGCGTCCGGATTGGCCGGATTGGCGAACTGGTTGGCATAGAAGGCGCCGGGCAGCTCGGCGGCGATCTTTTCGGCCATGTCCTGATAGTATTCGGCGTGGCCCTTGCCGACATCGGAACGGGTCATGCGGACTTCCGCACCAAGCGCCCGCAGATGCTGGATCTTTTCGCGCGACATCTTGTCGGGCACGACCAGGATGATGCGATAACCTTTTGGGATGCCGACCTGGGCCAGGCCAAGCCCGGTGTTGCCGGCGGTCGCCTCGACGATGGTGCCGCCGCGCTTCAGCTTGCCCTGTTTTTCGGCGTCGGCGATCATCGACAGCGCAATGCGGTCCTTGATCGAGCCGCCCGGATTCTGGCTTTCAAGCTTGATGAACAGCCGGCACTTGCCGATGTCGAATTTGCTTAGCTCGACAATCGGCGTCTGTCCGATCAGGTCGAGAACCGATGCATAGGGCGGACGCAGGCGGGACATTGCCCTGTCCGGGAGGGCGATCTTGTGCACGCTCATGCTGATGCTCCATGGTCAAGCGACCGCCTTGGGCAGGCTGTCAGCGTATCTTCTTTTCCAGCCGTTTGCAGTCTGAAAGAAGATAGATCGTGCCAATCCATTGGCCAGACGGGGAATGGGATTCCAGGGCTTTTCGGCCACAGGACCGCTAGCTAATCACGATAGGGCCGCGGGACAGCACCCCCCTCTGTCCTGCCGGACATCTCCCCCTCAAGGGGGGAGATTTGCTGTCGCGACTGATTTCGCCAATCTCCAACGTTGCAGGAACGAGTGCGGTGCCGAAGCTGCCGATCTCCCCCCTTGAGTGGGAGATGGCCGGCAGGCCAGAGGGGGGCGCCGTAGAGCGCCGGCTTCAAATCCCTGCCCCAGCAGCCGCCGGCTCAGCCGAGCGCACTGGACGCGGATGTCAAGAATGGCGTCGATCTCGAAGAAGGTGCCCGGCCGGATCAGCGCTCCTTCCCGATGTAACTCTCAACCGCGCCGGTTCGCCCACACCAGGCCGCCGAGGCCGACCAGCGCAGTGACGATGCCGATATAGAGCCATTGCGACTGGCCGGTCATGAAGCTGCCGCCGACGAGGCCGATGCCCTGCAGCGACCACAACGCACCGATGGCGAGCACAATCAGCGCCAGCAGATTTTTGATCAATCTCATCGTCGGAATTCCCTTCCCAAGTCGATCGTCAATTCCGCAATGACCGCGATGGCAAGCCGAAAGGAAACGACCCGATCGCTCTCACATCTACTTGCATAAAAAGGCCGGGTCTTGCCTGAAAAACCCGGGTGCTGGTGCGAAGACCACCAGACATACATCGGCGCAATCCCGACATTCCATGACAGACTGTTTCCCACCGACTCCAAACGTGTACTGTAGTCATGGAACCGCCAGACGACTGCCGCATTTGGTGCCACATTCCATACGTAACCGGCCGGGTCTGTCAAACGGAGCCCCATGCCACAGATGAACAAATCCAACCAGACCGCGCTTGTCGCGGCGACGATTGCGGCTGGCCTGATGGTCGGCGTATCCCCTGCCGCCGCGCAATGCGGCCGAGCCTCCTGGTACGCGCTGACCTCGAAGACCGCTTCCGGCGAGCGGATGAACCCGTCGGCGCTGACCGCCGCGCACCGCACCTTGCCGTTTGGCACCAGGCTTAGGGTCACCAACCGCAACAACGGCCGCAGCGTCGTCGTGCGCATCAACGACCGCGGCCCGTTTATCAAGGGTCGCGTGATCGACCTGTCGAAGGGCGCCGCGGGGCGGCTCGGCTTCATCAGCTCTGGCCATACCGCTGTGTGCACCAACCGGGTGTGATGCCACGCGTCTGAGATACGGGTGGTCCGATCACACGGCGGAAGGCTGCGCCGCCCCTCATCGCCCTGCCGGGCACTTCTCCCCGTATAGTGACGGGGAGAAGGACGCCTTCGCAAAGGATTTCGCCAATTTCCGGCGTTGCAGATAGGCGCCGAGGTTGCGGCCAGCCCTCTTCTCCCCGTCTCTATACGGGAGAAGGTGCCGGCAGGCGGATGAGGGGCAGCGCGAACCTGAAGCGATTGCTCACGCCGGCAACTTTTCGCAGTTGCACAATAAGCCGGCAGCCGCCGTCAAAACCGATTTTCAATGCCTTAGACCAAAGTATGAGCATAAATCAATTCAATTGACGTATTGCATCGCAGCAGTTTGTTGTTAACCTTCGCGCGAGAGATTCAAGGCTCGGCACTGCTGTCGTCCCTTCTGTCGCAGCAGCGGAGTTCTTAATGTTCTACCAGCTCTACGAATTGAACCACGCCGCCGTGCAGCCGGCCCGCGTCTATGCCGATGCGGTGCGGATGTTCTACACCAATCCGCTCAATCCGTTTGCGCACACGTCGTGGGGCCGCTCGGTCGCGGCGACGGCGGAATTGTTCGAGCGCACGACGCGCCGCTACAGCAAGCCGCAATTCGGCCTGACCAAGACCGTCGTCGACTGGAAAAGCGTCGATGTCACCGAAAAGACGGTGTGGTCGCGGCCGTTCTGCAATCTGCTCCGTTTCGAGCGGGCGGTTCCCGCCGGCCGCCGGCCTGATCCGAAGCTGCTGATCGTGGCGCCGATGTCCGGCCACTACGCGACGCTGCTGCGCGGCACGGTCGAGGCGATGCTGCCGTATGCCGAGGTTCACATCACCGACTGGGTCGACGCCCGCATGGTGCCGCTCAGCGAGGGCAGCTTCGACCTCGACGACTACATCGACTACATCGTCGACATGCTGCATGCGCTGGGTCCCGACACCCACGTCATGGCGGTGAGCCAGCCTTCGGTCCCGGTGCTGGCGGCGGTGGCGCTGATGGAAACGCGCGGCGACCCGTTCGTTCCCTCGACGATGACGCTGATGGGCGGGCCGATCGACACCCGCCGCAATCCGACCGCGGTCAACCTTTTGGCCGAGGAAAAGGGCACCGGCTGGTTCCGCGACAACGTCACCATGCAGGCGCCGTGGCCGGTGCCGGGTTTCGGCCGCGAGGTCTATCCCGGCTTCCTGCAGCTTTCGGGCTTCATGAGCATGAATCTCGACCGCCACATCATCGCCCACAAGGACTTCTTCATGCACCTGGTGAAGAATGACGGCGACAGTGCCGAGAAGCACCGCGACTTCTACGACGAGTATATGGCGGTGATGGATCTGACAGCGGAGTTCTACCTGCAGACGGTCGACACCGTGTTCGTCCGCCATGCTCTGCCCAAGGGCGAAATGATGCATCGCGGCGTCGCCATCGATCCCGCAGACATCCGCAATGTCGCGCTGTTCACTGTCGAGGGCGAGAACGACGACATTTCCGGCCTCGGCCAGACCCAGGCCGCGCACGACCTCTGCATCAACATCCCGGCGGACAGGCACGCTCACTACGTGCAGCCGGCGGTCGGCCATTACGGCGTCTTCAACGGCTCGCGCTTTCGCTCCGAAATCGTGCCGCGCATTGTCGACTTCATCACCAGCTATGGCCGCCAGACCCGCGTTGCGGTGAAGCCGAGGCTGGTTCGAACCGCCAAAAAGTAAAGATCTCCCGGATGGCAGCCGCTGTTCAAGTCGACCTGTTGCACAATAGCCGCGCTTTCGGCCGTGTGGGTAACCATATCGCAAAACTGGCCGTTGGTATAATTGACAGGGACTGTAGATCGCCCTTAACGTTTCATTAACAACAAGGGACGAGGGGGACTATGATTTCCTCACCAATGGCGAGAGGGCTGCGCGTGTGCGCCCTGTTAGGGCTGGCTTGTGCGACAGGCTGGTCGACCGCGGCTTCGGCGGCCGGACCAATGGCGACCGGCGGCCCGACATCGCAGCCGATCGGCCATTACGATTTCTGCAAGACCAGTCCAGCCGAATGCTCGATCCACCCGGGCAATCTCGCCCCCGCCACCATGACCGGCGCGCTCTGGCGCAAGATTCTCAGCGTCAACGCCAGGGTTAACAACGCCGTCAAGCCGATAAGCGACATCGACATTTATGGCAAGGACGAGGTCTGGGCCTACCCCGTCAGGGGCGTTGGCGACTGTGAGGACTATGTCCTGGAAAAACGCCGCGAATTGAACCGCTTGGGCGTGTCCTACGCCAATCTTCTGATGACCGTCGTGCGCAAGCCGGACGGCGAGGGCCATGCCGTGCTGACCGTGCGCACAAGCAAGGGCGACTACGTCCTCGACAATCTGGAAGGAAAAGTCCGCGCCTGGGACCGGACCGGCTACCGCTTCCTCAAGCGGCAGGCGATCGACAATACCGGTCGCTGGGTGTCGATCCGTGATGGCCAGCCGGTTCTGGTCGGCGCGGTCCAGTAAGGTCTTCACAAGCGATCACTGGATCGCTTCGTTTCGCCGTACCCTGGTCCAGCCATTTGCGCTGCCCCTAACCTGCACCAGCGTTACAGAAAAGGACGCCAACGTCGCGGCCAGCCCTTTCTCCCCGTCACTATACGGGGAGAAATGCCCAGCAGGGCAATGAGGGGCGGCGCCGGCATCGACAATTGATCCCCTCCACACGAGTCGGACAAACACTACGTCCGCCCCAGCGCGGCGCGGATCGATGCGGTGATGCGGCGAAGCTCCGCCTCGTCGAGTTTTTCGATGTTTTCGGCCAGGACATTGGCAAGCTCGGTGGCGGCGGGGCTGAGACCCGACGTGTCGAGCTTCACCCGCGGGTGCGAGGTCTCGGCCAATCGCGCGAGTTCTTCGGCATCGTCCCAGATGACATTGAAATAGCCGATGATCTTCTGGATCAGCGTCCAGGTCGGCGCGCCGCGGCGGCCGTGCTCCAGCGCCGACAGATAGGCGGCGCTGACGCCGATCGCCCTGGCCATCGCCTTTTGGCTGACGCCGCGTTCGCTCCGCAGGGCGCGAAGCTTTTCGCCGAACGGGGTCACAAGTCCATCCTCGTGGGGTATGTGCGCATCCGCATCAGCGCGCGCGCCGCAGGCGGACATAGAGCGCGCCCGAGCCGCCATGCTTGCGGGCGGCGTGGTCGTGGCTGGAAACCAGCGGCCTGAATGCGGGTGTCGACAGCCAGGCCGGCACGGCGCGCCGCAAGATGCCGTCGCCGCCGGACGAGGAGCCCTTGCCGGTGATCACCAGCACATAGCGGATGCCGCCGGCATGCGCCCGGTGCAGGAAGGAAAACAGAAGCGAATAGGCTTCGTCCTGGCTCAGCCCATGCAGATCGACGCGGCCTTCGATCGGCAGCCGGCCCTTCGACAGTTTTTCCAGCGTCGGCTCGTCGAGCGCATGCGAAACATGCTGCGTCCTGGCTTTCGTGGCCGCAGCAGGAGCCATCGCCTGGGCACGCGTCTTGGTGTCATCAGCGGTGTCCGCCGGGCCAATATCCGGGATCTCGATGGCGGCCTTGCCCTTCAGCGGCTTGGCCGTGCGCGCCACCAGGTTCCACAGGACCCGGTCGTCCTCGGTCAGCCTGTCGATGCGCCGGGTCATCGCGCCGCTCCCGGCACAAGCCGACGCGGGATCAGCGCGTAGAAATCGGCAGGGTTGCGGACAACGCCGGCGATCTCGCCGGCCGCATCTCCCGTACCGGTGAACAGATCGCCACGGGCTGGGCCGGTGATGGCCGAGCCGGTGTCCTGCGCGATCATCAGCCGCCGGAACGGCTTGTTGTCGAAAGCGGTCAGCGACGGCCCATCGATGTAGAACGGCGTGCCGAATGTATGCAGCAGACGGTCGACAGCGACGGAGCGGCCCGGCGTCAGCGGCACTTTTGCGGCGGCGATCGGCCCGAGTTCCAGGTCGTCGGCCGCCGCCGCCTCGCTGGCGGAAATCTCGCGGAAAAAAATATAGGAGCGGTTGCGCCACAGGACCTCGTCGAGGCGCTCAGGATGCGCCTTGAACCAGGCGCGGACCGACTGCATGGTTACCGCTTCCAGCGGGATTTCGCCCAGCTCACCCAGGATCTTGCCCGGTCCGGTAAAGCGCTGGCCGGATTTGGCGGCGTAGGTGACGCGGCAAAGCCGGCCGTCGGTCATGGCGAGCCGCGCAGAACCCTGCACGTGGATGAAGAAGGCATCGACCTTGTCGGCGAGCCAGGCGATTTCCAATCCCCTGCCCGCCAATTCCTTGCCAGCGAGCGCGCCGCGCTCGATCTCGCCGCGGTCGAAATACTCGACCAGTCCTTCCGGCGTGGCGCGGCCGAAGGCGAGATAGGGATCCATTCCGTCGGGCCGGTTGGCGTCGTCGATGTCGACGAGATCGGCCGGACGCGACAGCAGCGGCACCGTAAATCGTTCGGTTCGCACCGGCGAAGCATCGACAACCGGTTCATAGAAGCCGGTGACGAGGCCGGCGCCGCCGCCTTCCGCCGCAATATGTGCCGGGATGAAATGACGCTCGAAGAAGGCGCGGGCTTCGCGTCGGTCGGTTGGCGAAACGGCGCGGGCAGCAGCATAGGCCTCGATGAAGGCATCGAAGTCGACACCGAGCCCGCCGGAGCGATAGGGTTTCGTCAGGATGTGAAAAGCCGAACGCCGGAAAGCGGCGAACGCGGCCAGATGGTCGTCCTCGTCCCAGCCGGGCAGATCGCCAAAGGATTTTTCGCGGAACGCCTGAGAAAGCGACACGACAGACCCCGCCGTGGTCCGGGCTCAGTCTTCTTCTTCGGTGGCGACGAGCTTCCAGTTCGGGTCGCGCGAGCGCGTATCGCGGGCAAAGGTCCAGACGTCCTTGACCTCGGCGACGGTTTCGGGATCGCCGTCGATGACGGCGCCGGCCTTGTCGCGCGTTGCCGAAATCAGTTCGCTGACGATGCGCAAAGTGATATGCGCCTCGCTGCCCTTCATCTCGGCGGAAACGATATCGGCCTTGTCTATGCCGACGAAGGAGGATTGGATCTTTTCCGATTTCGCCTCGCGGTCGCCGATCGCTGCGACAAAGCCGTCATAGACCTCGCGCGACAACAGGTTCTTCAGCGTCTTGCGGTCGCCATCGGCATAGGCCATGACGATCATCTCATAGGCCATCTTGGCGCCGTCGACGAAGCTCTTGGGGTCGAATGCCGGATCATTGTCCTTGATCGCGCGCAGGCCCTTGTTGAGATCGGTGTCAGGCTTGGCGAAGGCGTCGATCGCCGCATAGGCGTCGTTTGCCGGCTCTCCCGGCGCTCGCTTGCGCGGCAGCGAGACCACATTCTCGGGCTTCTGGGCGTCGTCGCGGGTGCGGCCGGCCGTATAGGGATCGAAGGGCGGGCGCTCACTGCCGGTGCGGCGGCCGAGCACATTGCGCAGCTGGAAAAAGATCACAACCGCCGCAACCAGAAAGAAAATCGTGCCGAAGTCGAAGAATCCCATATCTTCCGCCAATCAATCCCTACTCCGGCTGGACCGCCCGGCCAGGCGCTGGCTGCGGTCGCATAGCGTTCAACATCCAAAGCATATAGAACGCAAGCTGCAATCATTCAAATTAAAGGCAGCCATACCTATCTAAAAGGCTCAGTGCCAGCGGCGATTGCCCGCCGGCCGGCAAAACATCGAGAACGATCGGTCCAGATTTGCGCATTTCGCTGCTTCCCCTGTTCATCCTGGCGCTTCCGCTGCTGGAGATCGCCGGTTTCGTCGTTGTCGGCCAGGAGGTCGGCGCCCTGGCGACGGTCGGCCTGGTGCTCGCTTCGAGCATCGCCGGCGCGCTGTTGTTGCGATACCAGGGGTTCGGCGTCATGACCCGGGTCCGTGCCGAAATGGACGCCGGACGTGATCCAAGCCGTCAGCTCGCGCATGGCGCCATGATCGTGCTGGCAGCGATCCTGCTCATCATTCCCGGCTTCATAACTGACATTTTCGGCATTCTGCTGCTGCTGCCGCCGGTCCGCGACCTCGCCTGGCGGCGGCTGAAAGGCCGCATCGTGATGGCGACCAGTTTCGGCAGCGGCGGATTCCGGGCGAGGCCGCGCGACAAGACCATCGAACTCGACGACAGCGACTATTCGCGCGGCGACGAGCGCGGCCCCGATCACAATTCCCCCTGGCGCCGCCTCAAGGACGAGTAGGCGCGGCGCTTTCTTCCTTCTCCCCTTGTGGGAGAAGGTGGATCGGCGCGTAGCGCCGAGACGGAAGAGGGGTGTTGGACGGAGTGCATCGCAGCCAAGCTGGAACACCCCTCATCCGACCTCGCTTCGCGAGGCCACCTTCTCCCACAAGGGGAGAAGGAAGAGCGGAGGGAGAGCAGCGCAAACCTTGTCTTGTCATGCCGGCCATGGTAGCGAACGCCCGATTTCAATCCGGTCAGCAACGCTGCCGAGGCAAAAGGACAAAGGCTTATGGCCAGCAATGACGACGCGCCGACCAGCGCGGCCAGTGGCAACGGCGACGCGACGCAGCCTTCGCTCAGCGTGCTTGCCCAATATGTGAAGGACCTTTCCTTCGAAAGCCCCGGCGCGCCGAACTCGCTGCGCGGCCGCGACAAGGCTCCCGGCATTGCCATCAACGTCAATGTCAACGCCAACCCGCTTTCGGACAAGCAGTTCGACGTCAATCTGACGCTGAACGCCAAGGCGTCCTTCGACAAGGAAGTGCTGTTCAACGTCGAGCTGGTCTATGGCGGCGTGTTCGCCATCAGCGGCTTCCCGCAGGAGCACATGCTGCCGCTGCTGTTCATCGAATGCCCGCGGCTGCTGTTCCCGTTCGCCAGGCAGATCGTCGCCGAGGCGACGCGCAATGGCGGCTTCCCGCCGCTGATGCTCGATCCGATCGATTTCGCGCAGATGTTCCAGCAGAAGCTGGCCGAGGACCAGGCCGCCAGCAAGGTCAAGGTGAGCTGAAGCTCGGTGACGTTTGAAAAACCCGGCCTCGCGCCGGGTTTTTTGTTTGGGACGTCGGCGGGACAGCGCCCCCCTCTGGCCTGCCGGCCATCTCCCCCTCAAGGGGGGAGATCGGCAGCCCAAGCGTCTTCGCTCATTCCTGCGACGATGAAGATTGGCGAAGGCTGATGGGGGAGATGTCCGGCAGGACATTGGGGGGCCGACCGGGCGCACCCGCCAAAAATCACTATGCCGCGGAACTCGCTTCCCGGGCGACGCGCAGCCAGAGCGCCTTTTCGCCCAAAGTGCCGACCATGCTCGCATGCGCGGCGCGCTCTGCTTCGGTCAGGCGAGACGGCAGCGCTATCGGCCGCGCACCGATGCTGATGTCGATGTCGTCGACGTTTCTCCTGCCGCCGGCCGGCGCCGTGGCGCTGTCGAGGATGAGCGCCGCCTGCTTGCCGCCGATGAGCTCGATATAGACCTCGGCCAGCAATTCCGAATCGAGCAGCGCGCCGTGCTTGGTGCGGCGGGCATTGTCGATGCCGTAGCGCCGGCACAACGCGTCCAGCGAATTGGGCCCCATCGGATGCTTGCGACGCGCCAGCGCCAGCGTGTCGACGACAAGTCCGGGGTCGACGACCGGATGACCAAGCCGGCCGAATTCGACATTGAGGAAGGCGATATCGAAAGTCGCATTGTGGGCGACCAGCTTGGCGCCGTCGATGAAGGCAAGGAACTCCTCGGCGATGTCGCTGAAAGTCGGCTTGCCCATGAGGTCGGCAGCGCTGATGCCATGAACGGCCTGCGCCTCGGCATGGATCGGTCGTCCCTGCGGATTGATGTAGTGGTGGAAGGTGCGGCCGGTCGGGAAACGATTGACCAGCTCGATGCAGCCGAGCTCGATGACGCGGTCATCGCGGAAATCGAGGCCGGTGGTTTCCGTATCGAAGATGATCTCGCGCATCGATTCAGTCCGTTGGGTCCGGCGTTGGTCCAGCCGAATCATATGAGAACAAATTGGCAACATACTGCGCCGGACGCAAGCGCCGTTATGCAGTTCTGCCGGGCTTATCCCCAACCAGTTCAGCGACGATCGCTTTGACCGCCGCGCGCGCCGCATCAAAACCCTGTCCGGTGTCGATGACGAAATCGGCCGCTTCACGCTTTTCAGCGTCGGCAACCTGCCTGGCCAGGATCGACGCCAGTTTGTCCTCGCTCATGCCCGGCCGCGCCAGCACGCGGGCGCGCTGGATGTCGGGCGACGCGGTGACGACCACGACCTTGTCGACACGGTCGCGGCCGCCGGTTTCGAACAGCAGCGGGATGTCGAGAACGACAAGCGGCGCGCCGGCAGCCCGGTGTCTGGCGAGGAAAGCGTCAGCGTCGGCGCGGACCAGTGGGTGGATGATCGCTTCGAGCCGTTTTAGTGCGGCTGCATCGCCGAGCACCCGCTCGGCCAGCTTGGTGCGATCGACCGAGCCGGATTTTGTCGTTCCGGGAAACGCCGCCTCGACCAGCGGAGCAGCCTTGCCGGCGTAGAGACGATGCACCACCTCGTCCGAATCGTGGACAGGCACGCCGGCCTCGGCAAACATCCTGGCCGTCGTCGACTTGCCCATGCCGATTGATCCGGTGAGGCCGAGCACGATCATGCTTTTTTACTCCTCGGCGCCGAGATCGGCGACGATCAGCTGCCGCAATTCGGCAGTGACCTCGGGCCTGATGCCGAACCAGCGCTCGAAGCCGGGCACCGCCTGGTGCAGCAGCATGCCGAGCCCGTCGACGGTTTTCAGGCCGCGCGCTTTGGCGGCGGCCAGCAACGGCGTTTCCAGCGGCACATAGACAATGTCGGTGACGATGGCATGGTCCGGCAGCCTGGCCGGATCGGCGGACAGGCCTTCATTGCCATGCATGCCAAGCGCTGACGTGTTGACCAGCAGGCCGGCATCGGCAAGCAGCTCGCCGGTCGCCGCCGTGCCATGGGCCGAGACCCCGGCGCCGAAGCGGTGGCGCAGTTCCTCGGCTCGGGCGAGCGTCCGGTTGACGATGCGGATGTCACTGATGCCGCGCTGTTTGAGCGCATGGATGACCGCGCGGGCGGCGCCGCCGGCGCCGAGCACCACCGCTGGGCCGTTTGTGGCCCAGCCCGGCGCATGCTCGTCGAGATTGGCGGCAAAGCCATGGACGTCGGTGTTGCCGCCGCACAGTTTTCCGCCCTCGAGCCACAGCGTGTTGACGGCGCCGATCTGTTCGGCCGCAGCGTCGCGGCGCGCCGCCAGCGCGAAGGCGGCCTCCTTGTGCGGGATGGTGACGTTGCCGCCACGATAGCCATTCGCCTCGAGTGTTTCGACGAATTCGGCAAAAGCCTCCGGCGCAACGTCGATCGCCCGGTAGCTGCCGTCGATGCCGTATTTCGCCAGCCAGTGGGCGTGGATCTTCGGCGACCGCGAATGCGCGACCGGGTGACCGATGACGAAGGCCTTTTTCGCCACCTCAGCCATCGATCGCTCCGAGCTCGCGCAGTTTGGCCAGGACGGGCAGGAGCGGCAGGCCGACAATGGTGAAATAGTCGCCCTCTACTCTTTCGAACAGCTGGATGCCCTCGCCTTCGATCTGGTAGGCGCCGACGCTGGACAGCGCCCTGGCGCCGACGCGCGCCAGATGGCGGCCGATGAAGGCCGGATCGAGCTTTCGCATGGTCAGGCTGGCGACGCCGATATGCCGCCACAGGACTGCGCCGTCGTGGGCCAGCACCACGGCGCTGTTGAGTTGATGGGTCTTGCCCGACAGCGCCAGGAGATGGCGGCGGGCGGCTTCCATGTCGGCCGGCTTATGAAACACTTCGTCGCCGAGCGACAGCGTCTGGTCGCAGCCGAGCACCAGGGCGCCGGGCTTTCGCTCGCTGACCTCGGTGGCCTTGGCCTCGGCCAGCACCAGGGCAACATCCTCCGGCGAGATGCCGCTGTCTTTCAGCGGCGCCTCGAGCGCCCGCTCGTCGACTTCCGCCGGAACCGCCTCGACCGGCACGCCGGCATGGACAAGCAGCGCCTTGCGGAACGGGCTGCCCGAAGCAAGAACGATTTTTTCGGTCATGTTTATCGCCTAAGGTTGGTTGAGATTCCGATCCGGAGACGGGCGCGCAGACAGTCGCTGGATCGCTGCGCTTCTCGGGCACAGTGAACGGCATGGATCCTAGGGTCTCCGCTACGTCGCTTCGCTCCTGCTCCGCCCTAGGATGACGAAGGCATAGTGGTGTAAGGCCAATCGCAGATGTCTGAGATTGGCAGTTGCGTCGCGCATACCGGGTGGCGGCTGATGCCAAATCGCAAACCTTCGAGATTAGCTGAAACCCTCTTCACTTCGTCATCCTAGGGCGAAGCAAGGAGCGAAGCGACGCGGCGCAGACCCTAGGATCCATGCCGTGACCTTCGTGCCTTGCAGCGCTGAACGGCTAGACAAACCTCACCATGTCCTGACTTCAGTTATCGTGTCTTTCCCCGCAGGGCAACGATCGCCGCCGCCGTCTCCTCGATCGAGCGGCGGCTGACGTCGATCATCGGCCAGCCATGCCGCGTGCAGATCTGGCGGGCGTAGGCGAGTTCCTCGCTGATCGCGGCGCGGTCGACATAGTCGGTCGGCTCGTAGGCGCTGGTATTGCCGAGGATGCGGTTCTGGCGGACCTGCGAGATGCGCTCGGCGGTGGCGATCAGCCCAACGATCAGCGGCCTTTTGGCGTTGACCAGGCTTTCCGGCACCGGCACGCCGATCACGATCGGGATGTTGGCGGTCTTGATGCCGCGATTGGCGAGGTAGATGCTGGTCGGCGTTTTCGAGGTGCGCGAAATGCCGACGAGCACAATATCGGCGTCATCCATATTGGAAGGCAGTTGGCCGTCATCATGCTCCATGGTGAAGTTGAGCGCGTCGATGCGGCGGAAATATTCGGCGTCGAGGACATGCTGGGCGCCGACGCGGCGGCCGGCCGGCGTGCCGAGATAGGACTGGAACACGGTCAGCACCGGTTCCAGCACGGAGACGCAAGGCAGCCCCATGGCGGCGGAGCGCTCGTCGATGCCGCGGGCGAGCTTCTGGTCGACGACCGTATAAAGAATGATGCCCGGCTCCTCCTCGATATCCTCGAACACTTTCGTCACCTGCTTTTCGGTGCGGATCAGCGGGTAGATATGCTCGATGGCACGCGCATCCTTGTATTGCGCCGAAGCCGCGCGCCCGGCCGCCAGCAGCGTCTCACCGGTAGCATCGGAAATCAGGTGAAGGTGAAAGAAGCTCTGGGGTTTGTTCACAGGGGTTGGTTCCAAGCTGTGGGCCGATGTGGATAAGGGCGGTCGGAAAGATCGGCCGGTTCGGGGCGACTGTATCAGATGCCGGTTTGTCCACAATTCGATGCGCTATTCGCTTCGTCGGGCGGCTGGGGACAAGTCCGGGGACAGGCATTTTCGACTCGGCCTCATCCACAGGGCGATTTTCTCCAGGCGAGCGGCAAGGTATTGTTCCCAATCGGGAATTTCCAACTGTCCCCAAACTCCTCCCATCCGGCGGAAGAAGCACGCGACAATATGCTGGCTGGCCTTTTCCGGAGCAAGGCGGGACAGCAGACAACCACCGATACCAACAGACTCTTAGAATCATAAGATTCCTAGAAATAGAATATTTAATTATAGAGAAGCCTGGAGAGGCGAGCGCTGAATGCCTGAAAACCGCATCATGCTGGACGTGTTGAGAGGCAAGACGGTATCTCCGCCGCCGCTCTGGATGATGCGCCAGGCCGGCCGCTATCTGCCGGAATATCGCGAGACACGCAGGCGGGCCGGATCATTCCTCGATCTTTGCTACGATCCCGATCTTGCCGTCGAAGTGACGCTGCAGCCGATCGAGCGTTTCGGCTTCGATGCATCGATCCTGTTTTCCGATATCCTTGTCGTGCCGCATGCGCTGGGCCGCGACGTGCGCTTCGAGGAGGGCCGCGGACCGCTGTTGACGCCAATCGCGGTGACGGAGATTGCCGCTCTCGACGGCGAAACGTTTCACGTGAATCTCGAACCGGTCTACGAGACGGTCAGGCGATTGCGGACAAAACTGCCTGATCAAACGACGCTGATCGGCTTCTGCGGCGCGCCGTGGACGGTGGCGACCTATATGATCGCCGGCCACGGCACCTCAGACCAGGCCCCGGCCAGGCTTTTTGCCTATCGAGAGCCGGCGGCTTTTTTACAGTTGCTGAAAGTGCTTGCCGATCACTCGGCCGCCTATCTGATCCGACAGATCGAAGCCGGCGCCGATGTGGTGCAGATCTTTGACTCGTGGTCCGGCGTGCTCGACGAAGCTTCTTTCGAGGCGTTTTGCGTCAGGCCGGTGGCGGAGATCGTCAGGCAGGTCCGGGCCGTCTATCCCGACATTCCGATCATCGGCTTTCCCAAGGGCGCCGGTGCCCACTACCGCAGCTATCGCCAAAAAACCGGTGTGACCGGGCTGGGGCTCGACTGGACCGTGCCGTTGACGACGGCGAAGGAATTGCAGCGCGACGGCGCCGTGCAGGGCAATCTCGATCCGTTGCGGCTGGTGGCCGGCGGCAAGGCGCTTTCGGACGGTGTCGACGCGATCCTGAAAGCACTGGGCGATGGACCGCTGATCTTCAATCTCGGCCACGGCATCACGCCGGAGACGCCGATCGCGCATGTCGAGGCGATGGTGAAACTGGTGCGGGCACATCGATGACCGACATGAACAACGCCAACAATGGTGCGGGCAGCAGCGGTGGTGCAGCGATGCGTCGAGCGTCGATCGCCATCGGCATCTTCCTCGTCCTGGCGGCGCTTCTGTTCCTGTTCGGGCCGGATGACTTTTATCCCTGGGCAAAGGCGATCCACGTCATCGCCGTCATCTCGTGGATGGCGGGCATGCTCTATCTGCCGCGGCTGCTGGTCTATCATGCCGATGCGGAAAAAGGCTCCGTCCAGTCGGAGACTTTCAAGGTGATGGAGCGCCGGCTGCTGCGCGGCATCATCAATCCGGCTATGATCATCACCTGGGCGTTCGGCCTCTGGCTGGCCTGGAAAGGCTTTGGCTTTCAGGGCGGCTGGCTGCATGCCAAGATCACTGCTGTGCTCGGGCTCTCGGCCGTTCATGGCTATCTGGCCGGCGCGGTGCGCAAATTCGCCGAGGACCGCAACGAAAGGCCCGCAAAGCACTGGCGGATCGTCAACGAGATCCCCACATTGCTGATGATCGTCATTGTCGTGCTGGTCATCGTGAAGCCGTTTTGAGCTTGGCTGCCAATTGGCGAAACCACTCATGGCAGCGTCTTTCTCCCCGTCACTATACGGGGAGAAATGCCCGGCAAGGCAATGAGGGGCAGCGCCGACCGACGACGCTTCGCTGAGTGAGGGCAGCGCAAATCTGAAGCGATTGGCGCTCACAAAAGGCAGCTTGCTCTTTCACTCGACCGGCGATAAAAGACGGGTCTTCCTTCCCGTCATGCGCCGCCCCATTCATCGCTTCGGCCGCGCCCGGCATTTGTCGCATCCCGCCGATATTTTTCCCAAAAGCTTACTCAGAGTCCGTCTAGATGATGCAAGAAATGAAACTCACAGAGTTCAAGAACAAGAAACCGCCAGAGCTGATCGCTTATGCCGAATCGCTCGAGGTCGAGAACGCCAGCGTGATGCGCAAGCAGGAGCTGATGTTCGCGATCCTGAAGCGGCTGGCGACCCAGGACATCGAGATCATCGGTGACGGCGTCGTTGAAGTGCTGCAGGACGGTTTTGGCTTCCTGCGCTCGGCCAATGCCAATTACCTGCCGGGTCCGGACGATATCTATATCTCGCCGTCGCAGATCCGCCGCTTTTCGCTGAAGACCGGCGATACGGTCGAAGGTCCGATCCGCAGCCCGAAAGAGGGCGAGCGCTATTTCGCGCTGCTCAAGGTCAACACGATCAATTTCGACGACCCCGAAAAAATCCGCCACAAGATCCATTTCGACAATCTGACGCCGCTTTACCCGACCTCGCGGCTGAAGATGGAAATGGACGTTCCAACCTCGAAGGACATTTCGGCGCGCGTCATCGACCTGGTGGCGCCGCTCGGCAAGGGCCAGCGCGCCCTGATAGTGGCGCAGCCGCGCACCGGCAAGACGGTGCTGTTGCAGAACATCGCCCATTCGATCACCAGCAATCATCCCGAATGCTACCTGATCGTGCTCTTGATCGACGAGCGGCCGGAAGAAGTCACCGACATGCAGCGCTCGGTGAAGGGCGAAGTCGTCTCGTCGACCTTCGACGAGCCGGCGGTGCGCCACGTCCAGGTCGCCGAAATGGTGATCGAGAAGGCCAAGCGCCTGGTCGAGCACGGGCGTGACGTCGTAATCCTGCTGGATTCGATCACCCGCCTCGGCCGCGCCTACAACACCGTGGTGCCGTCATCCGGCAAAGTGCTGACCGGCGGCGTCGACGCCAATGCGCTGCAGCGGCCGAAGCGCTTCTTCGGTGCTGCCCGCAACATCGAGGAAGGCGGCTCGCTGACCATCATCGCCACCGCGCTGATCGACACCGGCAGCCGCATGGACGAGGTCATCTTCGAAGAGTTCAAGGGCACCGGCAATTCGGAAATCGTGCTCGACCGCAAGGTGGCGGACAAGCGCATCTACCCGGCCATGGACATCCTCAAGTCCGGCACCCGCAAGGAAGATCTTCTGGTCGCCCGCCAGGACCTGCAAAAAATCTTCGTGCTGCGCCGCATCCTGGCGCCAATGGGAACCACCGACGCCATCGAGTTCCTCATCGACAAGCTCAAGCAGACCAAGACCAACGCGGATTTCTTCGATTCGATGAATACGTAAGGGGCAAAGGCGCAGTTCTCCCTTCTCCCCTTGTGGGAGAAGGTGGCCGAGCGAAGCTCGGTCGGATGAGGGGTGTTCCAGGGAACACCGACGCCTCATTTCTTCCAGCACCCCTCATTCGTCTCGGCGCTGACGCGCCGATCCACCTTCTCCCACAAGGGGAGAAGGGAGAGCCGTGCCGCATCCCCTCTCCTATCCGCGCCGCAACCGCCGCTCCAATTCCTCGGCGTCCGTTATCACCGGCAGGCAGACCTGTCCGGTGCACAGCCAGGCGCCGGGCTCGGTCGTTGGCGGCAAAACGCCGCCTGGCAGTGTCGTCAGGTCTGTCGCCGAACCGACCGGCACGATCGTGTCGATCCGGCGCGGGTCCGGATTTCGATTCGCAACCGGAACAAGCCCCGGATTCTCGGGACTATCCACCAGCACCAGTTTCAACGGCTCGAGCGCCAAGGCGCAGGCGTTGACGATACCGGCCTGGCCATAGGCCTGATGCGCCGCACGGCCGGCCGCGTGTTCGGCGACCTTCCAGGTCTTTTCCTGCAATTCGGGATCGCCCGAAAGCGAGGACATCAGGACCATGGCCTCGATGATCTGGCCGGTGGCTGAAGGAATGGCCTCGTCGGCATCGCCCCTGATGCGGATCGGCACGTCACTGCTGTCCGACGCGGTGAGATAGTAGCCGGTGTTGTTCTCATCGCTGTGCCATTGATCGAGCTGCGCGATGAATTGGCCGGTCAGTTCGGCATAGCTCGACGTGCCGGTGGCCTCGAACAAGGAGATCGCGGCGTTGGCCATGGCGGCGTAATCGCTCGACAGCGCCGGAAACAGCTTCTTTGCGCCAAGCATAGAATGCGGCAGGCGGCCGTCTCGGCCGGCACTGGCAATGGCAGCAAACGCCTGTTCCGCCGCCTCGATCCAGTCGATCCGTTTCAGGGCGCGCCCGGCTTCGGCGAGAGCCGCGATCACCAGGCCGTTCCAGTCGGTCAGGATTTTTCCGTCACGCCCGGGCCTGACGCGCTGCTCCCTGGCTGCCAGGAGTTCTTCTTTGAGCGGGATGAGCCGGTCGCGATCGGCAACGCTTTGTTTTTGCTGGACCGCAGTCTGGTGGATTATCGGCTTGCCTTCCCAGCCATGCGGGCTGGAAAGCGTGAAGTATGGGAAAAACAACGCTGATTCGTCGCCGAGAGCGGTTTCGATCTCATCCCTGCTCCAGGTGTAGAACAACCCCTCCTCGCCCTCGCTGTCAGCGTCCAGGCTGGCAGCGAAAGCGCCGCCATCGACGCGCATCTCGCGTAACAGCCAACGAACAGTCTCTTCGATTCGCAGCCGGAACAAATCATTGCCGGTCGCCGCGTAAGCCCAGTTGCACAGCCTGATGAGCTGCGCGTTGTCGTAGAGCATCTTTTCGAAATGCGGCACCAGCCATTCGGCATCGGTCGAATAGCGGCTGAGGCCGCCGGCGACATGGTCATAGATGCCGCCCGCCAGCATCTTTTCGAGGCTGAGCAGGACAGCGTCGCGATGGGCCGTGGCGCCGTCGCGCAGCCAGGACAGCCACAGCGTCTGCATGAACGGCGCATTGGGGAATTTGGGCGCGCCGCGCAGGCCGCCCAGGTCCCTGTCGATCATGCCGTCGATGCCGTTGGCGAGCGTCGCCAGCGTGTCGCGGTCGAGCACCGCCTTGGCATGGCTGCCGGCCAGACGCGCCTCGACATGCGTGGTCAGGCCGTCGGCGCTTTGGTTAACGCTTTGTTTCTTCTCGCGCCATGCCTTGTCGACCGCCTCCAGTACCTGGACGAAGCCCGGACGGCCGTAGCGGGCTTCGCGCGGAAAATAGGTGCCGCCCCAGAACGGCTTGCCGTCGGGCGTCAAAAACATGGTCAGCGGCCAACCACCCTGCTCGCCCATCGCCGACAATGCGGCCATATAGATCTGGTCGATGTCCGGCCGCTCCTCGCGATCGACCTTGATATTGACGAACAGACGGTTCATGACGGCGGCGACGTCGTCGTTCTCAAAACTTTCGTGCGCCATGACATGGCACCAGTGGCAGGCGGCGTAGCCGACCGAGAGCAGGATCGGCCGCTCGAGCGCCTTGGCTTCGGCGAGAGACGCCGGCGACCACGCCCGCCAATGCACCGGGTTGCCGCTGTGCTGCTGCAGATAGGGGCTGGCCTCTTCGGCAAGCAGATTTTTCGCGGGCAACGTCATTGTCGATAACTCGGCAATCTGTCGGTGAACAAGCGAAGCTAGGGCGGTTGTGCTGGGTCGGCAAATGATTTCAGGTAATTCCATTGTCGCCCTGTCGAGCGGCCGGCTGCCGGCAGGGGTTGCCGTGATCCGCATTTCCGGCCCGCAAAGCCGATTCGTCGTTGAAACGATTGCCGGTTCCATGGTTCAGAACCGTGTTGCCACCTATCGGCAGTTCAGAGCGCCGGACGGATCGGTGCTCGACAGCGGGCTGGTCGTTTTCTTTGCCGGCCCAAACAGCTTTACCGGCGAGGATATTGCCGAGTTCCATGTCCATGGCGGGCGAGCCGTCGTGGCGAAGATGCTGGAGGTGATCGCCGGCTTCGACGACGTCAGGCATGCCGAGCCGGGCGAATTCACCCGCCGCGCCTTTCTGAACGGCAAAGTCGATCTGGTCGAAACCGAGGCGCTGGCCGATCTCGTCAATGCCGAGACCGAGGCGCAGCGGCGCTTTGCCGTGCAGAATGCCGAAGGCGTGCAAAGCGAGCTCTACCTCGACTGGCGCCGTCGGCTGATCCATGCGCGGGCGATGATCGAGGCGGAAATCGATTTTGCCGACGAAGACGATGTGCCGGGTTCCGCTGCGGAGACGGTCTGGTTGGACGTTCGCGCGATGATCGAGGAGATCGAGCGTCATGTCCAAGGGTTCCGAGCCGCCGAAATCATCCGTGACGGCTTCGAGGTCGTCATCCTCGGTGCGCCGAATGCAGGCAAATCGAGCCTGTTCAACGCTCTGGCCCGGCGCGAAGCGGCGATCGTCACCGAGGAGCCCGGTACCACCCGCGATCTGCTTGAAGTGGTGCTGGACCTGGAGGGGATGCGGGTAAGGATAACCGATACCGCCGGCTTGCGCGAGACGCCCGGCAGGATCGAGGCGATCGGCATCGAAAGGGCGAGGAGCAAGGCCGGCACTGCCGATCTGCTGCTGGTGCTGGAGGATATGGTGGAGCCGGTCCCGATCGGCGCAATACCGGACGATGTTCCGGCGTTGCGGATCGGGACGAAGGTCGATTTGCTGGGGGATGAATCGCTTGCGATGCACTACGATTCGGTAATCTCGACGAGGGACGGCACCGGGCTGGCGGAACTGCTGGCCGAGATCGGCCAACTTGCCGCGGCGCAGGTCGGCCAGGCCGGCGATATCCTGCCGTCGCGGCTGCGGCACGTCGATCTGCTCACCGAGACGATGGGTTTCCTGTGTGCGGCGGTGAAGGGGGAGGATCGCGGGCAGGAGCTGCGGGCCGAGGAATTGCGGCTGGCAGCGGATCGGCTTGGCCGCATTGTTGGAGCGGTCGATGTCGAGGACATGCTGGATGTTATTTTCTCGCAGTTTTGTATTGGCAAGTGACTCACGTGAAACATTGGGAGATTGGATGGCTTCGGGTGATTCACGTGAAACACCACGCGATCAGCTCGAAGGCATTGTTTCACGTGAAACGAGCGCCACGTATTCTTGACAGCGCGTGCATCCGGGCACATGTGTCGGTGCTCTTGAACTCGGGATTCTAAAATGACCGATCACTATGATGTGGTTGTGGTGGGCGGCGGCCATGCTGGTTGCGAGGCGGCCAGTGCTGCCGCGCGCGCTGGCGCGAAGACCGCTTTGGTGACACTGCGCTTCGCGACGATCGGCGTCATGTCGTGCAATCCGGCAATCGGCGGGCTTGGCAAGGGCCATCTGGTTCGCGAGATCGACGCCATGGACGGGCTGATGGGGCGCGTTGCCGATGCGGCCGGCATCCAGTTCCGTTTGCTCAACCGCCGCAAGGGCCCGGCAGTTCGCGGGCCGCGGACGCAAGCCGACAGAAAACTCTATCGGCTCGCCATGCAAGCGGCGATTCGCGAACAGGCGGGTCTCGACGTGGTCGAGGGCGAGGTGCTGGATTTCGAAATCGCCCATGGGCGCCTGGCGGCGGTGCTGCTGGCGGATGGCCGCCGGCTTGCCTGCGGCGCCGTGGTGCTGACCACCGGGACTTTCCTGCGCGGGTTGATCCATATCGGCGAGAAGAAAATCGTTGCCGGCCGCATGAACGAGCAGGCCAGCCTCGGCCTGTCGGCGACGATGAGCCGCGCCGGCTTCAGGCTCGGGCGGTTGAAGACCGGCACGCCGCCGCGGCTGGACGGGCGAACGATCGATTGGGCGTCGCTGGAGAGCCAGGCGGCGGATGACGACCCGGTGCCGTTCTCGCTGATGACCGACCGCATCGACAACCCGCAGATCCATTGCGGCATCACGCGCACAACTGGAGCGACGCACGAGCTGATCCGCGCCAATCTGGGTCGTTCCGCAATGTATTCCGGATCGATCGAAGGGGTGGGGCCGCGTTACTGCCCGTCGATCGAGGACAAGATCGTCAAGTTCGGCGACCGCGAAGGCCACCAGATTTTTCTGGAGCCGGAAGGGCTGGACGACGACACCGTCTACCCGAACGGCATTTCGACCTCGCTGCCGGAGGACGCGCAGCTCGACATTTTGAAGACCATCCCAGGCCTTGAGCGCGCAACCATGCTGCAGCCCGGCTATGCCATCGAGTACGACCATGTCGATCCGCGCGAGCTCGAGCCGACGCTGGAGACGAAGCGGATTGGCGGTCTTTTTCTTGCCGGGCAGATCAACGGCACCACCGGTTACGAGGAGGCCGGGGCGCAAGGATTGTTGGCCGGCCTGAACGCCGCGCGCAAAGCGTCGGCAAGCGATCAGGTCGTGCTCAGCCGCACCGAGGCCTATATCGGGGTGATGGTCGACGATCTGACCAGCCGCGGCATCGCCGAACCGTATCGGATGTTCACCTCGCGGGCCGAATTCCGGCTGTCGCTGCGCGCCGACAATGCCGATGAGCGGCTGACGCCGCTGGCGATGAAGCTCGGGATTGCCTCGCAGGAGCGGACGCAACGCTTCAACGACGTCGTGCAGGACCTTGAAAAGGCGCGGGACCTTGCGCTTGGCACGACCATGACCCCCAACGAAGCGGCGCGTCATGGGCTGGAGATCAACCGGGATGGGGTGCGCCGCTCGGCCTATGAATTGCTGGCCTATCCCGGCGTCGATGTCGCCTGGCTGGGCCGAATCGCCCCGCAGTTTGCGGGCATTGACAGCAAAACGGCCGAACGCCTTGAAACGGAAGCGAAATATTCCGTCTATCTCGATCGCCAGCAAGCCGACGTCACCCAGATCAGGCATGAGGAGAGCCGGTTGATCCCGGCTTCTCTCGACTTTGCTTCGGTTCCTGGCCTGTCCAACGAGCTGAAGCAAAAGATGCTGGCGCGCCAGCCGCGCTCGATCGCCGACGCTCAGCGTATGGAAGGGATGACGCCGGCGGCGCTGGCGATCATCGTCGCGCATGTCCGCAACGCCGAAGCCGCCGCGCGAAGGAATGTTGCGTGAGCGCTGCCGCATGGGCGAGCCTGCAAGCGGCTGCCGGTCCGGTTTCACGTGAAACATTCGAACGCCTGGTCGAGTTCGAGACGGTGTTTCAGAAATGGAACCGCCGGATAAACCTGGCGGCGCAGTCGACGCAGGGCGATGTCTGGCGCCGCCACATCCTCGACAGCGCGCAGCTGGCGCGAATCAAACCAGACGCGAAGCGCTGGGTCGATCTCGGCTCCGGTGGCGGTTTTCCCGGCCTGGTGCTGGCGTTTCTGCTGGCCGAGCGCGACGGCGCCAGCATCGATATGGTTGAAAGCAACCGGAAAAAAGCATCGTTCCTGCAAGCGGTCGTCGGCCAGTTCAACCTGCCCGCGAGAGTCGTCGCACGGCGCATCGATGATGCCTATCCGCTTGTTTCGACACCTCAAATCGTCACGGCCAGGGCGCTGGCATCGCTTCCGGTGTTGCTCGATTTGTCGGCGCCTTGGCTGACGGCGGGCGCCTGCGGCCTGTTCCACAAAGGCCGGGATTACCGCACTGAAGTGGCAGAAAGCGCTCAACGATGGTCGTTCGATCTGGTAGAACATGCCAGCGCGACCGACGCTCATGGCGTCATCCTCGAACTGTCTGATTTGCGCCAACTGACTTAAGATCGGCGACCTCGGCATGAATTTCTGGCATAGACCCATGATGAAGAATGGCCCCCGAATCATCACCGTAGCCAACCAGAAGGGCGGCGTCGGCAAGACGACGACGGCCATCAATCTGGCGACGGCGCTGGCGGCGATCGGCGAGCGGGTGCTGATCGTCGATCTCGATCCGCAAGGCAATGCCAGCACCGGCCTCGGCATCGACCGGCGCGACCGCACCGTTTCCTCCTACGACGTGCTGACCGGCGAGCTCGATCTGGAGGCGGCGGCGATCCCGACAGCGGTGCCGGGCCTGTCGATCGTGCCGTCGACACTCGACCTGCTCGGCATCGAGATGGAGATCGCCTCGGCGCCGGACCGGGTGCTACGGCTGCGCAACGCCTTGCGCGCCTCGGCCGAGCGCTCGGCGAATTTTGGCTATGTGCTGATCGATTGCCCGCCATCGCTAAATCTTCTGACGCTGAACTCGATGGCGGCGGCCGATTCGGTGCTGGTGCCGCTGCAATGCGAATTCTTCGCGCTCGAAGGCTTGAGCCAGCTGCTGGAAACGGTCGAGCAGGTCCGCCGCTCGATCAATCCCGAGCTGACGATCCAGGGCATCGTGCTGACCATGTTCGACGGGCGCAACAACCTCGCCAACCAGGTGGTGCAGGATGTGCGGGCGCACATGGGCGACAAGGTCTATGAAACCGTCATCCCGCGCAATGTGCGTGTCTCCGAGGCGCCGTCCTACGGCAAGCCGGCGATCCTCTACGATCTCAAATGCTCCGGCAGCCAGGCCTATCTGCAGCTTGCCTCCGAGGTGATCCGCCGCGAGCGCAAACTGCGCGCCGCCTAGACGCTGACACAACACCGAAACGATCTGGACAGACGATGAGCGAAGACCTTTCGAGAAAAAGACTGGGCCGGGGATTGGCGGCGCTGATCGGCGAAATCGATCGTCCGGCAGCAGTGGAAAAGCCGGGCATGAATGCCGACGGCAAGGTGCCGATCGAGTTCCTGAGCCCGAACCCCAAGAATCCGCGCCGGCATTTTGGCGACGCCGACCTGACCGATCTTGCCCAGTCGATCCGCGAACATGGCGTGGTGCAGCCGGTGGTGGCACGGCCATCGCCGACGCAAGCTGGCCGCTACGAGATCATTGCCGGCGAGCGGCGCTGGCGCGCGGCGCAGCGCGCCGGGCTGAGCGAGATCCCGATCATCGTGCGCGATGTCAACGATCGCACCGCGCTCGAACTGGCGATCATCGAAAATGTCCAGCGCACCGACCTCAATCCGGTCGAGGAGGCGATGGGCTACCAGCAGCTGATCGACGATCACGGCTACACCCAGGCCGATCTCGGCCAGGTGATCGGCAAGAGCCGCAGCCATGTCGCCAACACGCTGCGGCTGTTGAAGCTGCCGGACGTGATCCGCGACATGCTGGTCGACGGCGCGCTGTCGGCCGGCCATGCCCGTACATTGGTGACGGCGCAGGATCCGGCGGGTCTGGCCAAGCGCATCGTCGAGGACGGGCTTTCGGTGCGCCAGGCCGAAGCACTGGCGCAGATGCCGGCGGGTGCGCCGACGGTGAAGCGACAGCCTGCAGCACCGGTGCAAAAGGATGCTGATACGCGGGCGCTGGAAAAGCTGATGACCGACACGCTCGGCATGTTCGTCACCATCGAGCACAACGAGCGCGGCGGCGTGATCAGCGTCGCCTATCGGACGCTGGAGCAGCTCGACGAGCTATGCCGGCGGCTGAAGCAGGAGGGGTGATTAGCCGGCAAAGTGTAGCGGAATCAGTCGAGGGGTGGTCACCTCGGTTTCTTCCTTCTCCCCTGTGGGAGAAGGTGGATTGGCGCGTAGCGCCAAGACGGATGAGGGGGTGTTCCAGCTTGGCGCCATCGGTGGCGGCGGTGTTAAGGACGACGAGTTCGAGATCACCAACGCCTCATTCCTTCCAGCACCCCTCATCCGACCGAGCTTCGCTCGGCCACCTTCTCCCACAGGGGGAGAAGGCAAGACGGAGCACCTACCGCTGCGCCAACCTTGCACTCTCCAAAGCAATGCCGAGCAGCGCCTGTCGGGCCAGCGCGACCGCGAGGTCCGGCCGGCGCCGCGTCTGCAGGACCGCCGTCTGCAGCCGGGTCAAGGCGCGGCCGAGCGCCTCGCTGCTCCAGCGTTCGAGGGCCTTTTCGACCAGCTTGCGCCGCGCGAAAAAAACCGGTGGGCGCGCCGCGGCGACGACCGAAGCAGCGTTGCGGCCGCCGGTGTCCATCAGACCGCGCATCGCCTGGATCGCCTGCAGCTGCCGCATCGCCGACGAAAGCACCAGAAAAGCCTGGCCGCCGGACTGGCAGTGACGGGTGAAGGCGATGTCGAAGTCGCCGACCTTGCCTTCGAGCAAGGCATCGACGGCGTCGTCGAAGGACAGGCCGGAGACGTCGCCCGACGTCGCCTTGACGTCGTCGAGGCCGATTTCGCTCCGGCCGTGGGCATAGAGCACCAGCTTTTCGATCTCGCCGCGCGAGGCCAACCGGTCGCCACCGAGGTTGCGGCGCAGCGCCTGGCGGGCCTCCAGCGTCATCGACATGCCGGCCTTGCGCAATTCGTCGTCGATGACGGTATCGATGTCCCGCGCCTCGTCGGCGTAGCACGGCAGCGCCATGGCAATGTCGGCCGCCTCGACGATGGCGCGCAGCCCGACGCCCTTCTTCAGGTCGCCGGCCTCGATCAGGATGATGGCGTCACGCGGCGGCTCAGTGGTCAGCGCCTTGACGTCGTCGGCAAGCGCCTTCTGGCCGGAGGCATTGCGCACCCAGAGCAGGCGCCGGTCCGAAAACATCGGCACGGTGCGTGCCTCGTCGAGCAGGCGGCCCTCGTCGCGATCGACTTCCGACCCGTCCAGCCTGACCACCGAGAACGGATCGTCTAGCGGCAGGCCGGTTTTGCCGGCAAAGGCCTTTGCCCGCTCGGCGACCAGCCCGCGGTCGGGCCCGTAAAACAGGACGATCGAGATGCGCGGATCCGGCCGCGCCAACCACGAATCGACCTCGTAACCTTTCTTCTGTGCCATGGGCTATGGGTTAGCATGATGCGGGCGCCGGGTGAAACGATAGGTGGGCACTCGCTGCGGACAAACGATGAGGAGCGTGATCTCCCCCCTTGTGGGGGAGATGTCCGGCAGGACAGAGGGGGGCGCTGTTCCGCCGACCTCTCATTCGATGCAAATCACGCGCTCAGGCATGGTTCCCGGCTGATCGCAAATGAACAAGGTGGCGTTCCTTCACCCCCCTCTGCCCTGCCGGGCATCTCCCCCACAAGGGGGGAGATTGGCAGCTCCGGCCACGGCGCGAGGCCTCAATCCGAGGCGTTGTCCAATCTGGCGGGAAACCCGGCGCAATGATGCGTCAAATTGCGCGCGGACCCGGAAGATCGACAAGAAATTTCGCTGACATATCTTCATCCTGACGCGTGCTGCCGGCGGCGCGTCGCTGGCCGGAAGCCTTGCCCGACGAATTGGCACTGGTCTGCCGGTGTGCAAATATCTTGGCCGGGCAACATGGGAGGACGAAGGTCATGGCCGATGCGGGAATGTTGCGCTTCCATGTGCCGGAGCCGGAGGTGCGGCCGGGCGGGACGCCGGATTTCTCAGATGTGACCATCGCCAAGGCCGGCTCGGTGCCGCGTCCCGAGATCGATGTCGATCCGCGTGATATCCGTGATCTGGCGTTTTCGATCATCCGTGTGCTCAACCGCGCCGGCGAAGCCGTCGGGCCGTGGGCCGGCCTGCTTTCCGACGACGAGCTGCTGGAAGGCCTGCGCCATATGATGACGCTGCGCAGCTTCGACGCGCGCATGCAGATGGCGCAGCGCCAAGGCAAGACCTCGTTCTACATGCAGCATCTCGGCGAAGAGGCGGTGAGCTGCGCCTTCCGCAAGGCGCTGGCGCCGGGCGACATGAACTTTCCGACCTATCGACAGGCCGGCCTGCTCATCGCCGACGGCTACCCGATGGTCACGATGATGAACCAGATCTATTCGAACGAGGCCGATCCGCTGAAGGGCCGGCAGCTGCCGATCATGTATTCGTCGAAGAAGCATGGCTTCTTCTCGATCTCCGGCAATCTGGCGACGCAATATATCCAGGCGGTCGGCTGGGCGATGGCTTCCGCGATCAGTAATGATTCCAAGATCGCCGCCGCCTGGATCGGCGACGGGTCGACGGCCGAGTCCGACTTCCATTCGGCGCTGGTCTTCGCCTCGACCTACAAGGCGCCGGTCGTGCTCAACGTTGTCAACAACCAGTGGGCGATCTCGACCTTTCAGGGCATCGCCCGCGGCGGCTCCGGCACATTTGCCGCCCGCGGCCTCGGCTTCGGCATTCCATCGCTGCGGGTCGACGGCAACGATTATCTCGCCGTCCACGCGGTGGCCAAATGGGCCGCGGAGCGGGCGCGGAAAAATCTCGGGCCGACGCTGGTCGAATATGTCACCTATCGGGTCGGCGCGCATTCAAGCTCCGACGATCCGTCGGCCTACCGGCCGAAGGCCGAATCCGACGCCTGGCCGCTCGGCGACCCGATCGTCAGGCTGAAGAACCATCTCATCCAGCGCGGCGTCTGGTCGGACGAGCGCCACACCCAGGCCGAGGCGGAAATCCTCGAAACGGTGATCGCGGCGCAAACGGAGGCCGAACGCCACGGCACGCTGCATGCCGGCGGCAAGCCTTCGACGCGCGACATGTTCGAGGGCGTCTATGCGCAGATGCCGCCGCATCTCAGACGCCAGCGCCAGCAGGCGGGGGTCTGACCATGCCAAGACGGACCATGATTGAGGCGATCCGCGACGCCATGGACGTGTCGATGGGGCGCGACGAACGCGTCATCGTGTTCGGCGAGGATGTCGGTTTTTTCGGCGGCGTGTTTCGCTGCACGCAAGGGCTGCAGGCGAAATACGGCAAGAGCCGCTGTTTCGACACGCCGATCAGCGAATCGGGCATCGTCGGCTCGGCCATCGGCATGGCCGCCTACGGCCTGAAACCTTGCGTCGAGGTGCAGTTTGCCGACTATGTTTATCCGGCCTATGACCAGATCGTCTCGGAGGCTGCGCGGCTGCGTTATCGCTCGAACGGCGATTTCACCTGCCCGATCGTGGTCAGGATGCCGACCGGCGGCGGCATTTTCGGCGGCCAGACCCACAGCCAGAGCCCGGAGGCGCTGTTTACCCATGTCTCCGGCCTGAAGGTCGTCGTGCCGTCCAATCCGCATGACGCCAAGGGTCTTCTGATCGCGGCGATAGAGGATCCCGATCCGGTGATATTCCTGGAACCGAAGCGGCTCTACAACGGCCCGTTCGATGGCCATCACGAGCGCCCGGTAACGCCGTGGTCGAAGCATGAGCTCGGCGAGGTCGCCGACGGGCATTACACCGTCCCGCTCGGCAAGGCGGTGATCCGTCGGCCGGGCGCCGCGGTCACCGTTCTGGCCTACGGCACAATGGTCTATGTCGCGCAGGCGGCGGCCGAGGAGACCGGCATCGACGCCGAGATCATCGATCTGAGGACGCTGCTGCCGCTCGATCTCGAGACGATCGTCGACTCGGTCAACAGGACAGGCCGCTGCGTGGTCGTGCACGAGGCGACGCTGACATCCGGCTTCGGCGCCGAGTTGTCGGCGCTGGTGCAGGAAAACTGCTTCTACCACCTGGAAGCGCCCGTGGTGCGGGTCGCCGGCTGGGACACGCCCTATCCGCATGCGCAGGAGTGGGATTATTTTCCCGGTCCGACCAGGCTCGGCCGCGCGCTCGTCGAAACGATGGAAGCCTAGCGCATGACCCCGAAAAATCGAATCGATTTTCGGAAAGGATCATGCGCAGATTCAAAATTGCTACAGCGTCCTTTGCGCGTCCAAAAGGACGCGCGGCGCTGTAGGAGGGAGGCCTGACGACGATGGGCGAATATGTGATCAAGCTGCCCGATGTCGGCGAAGGCGTCGCCGAGGCCGAGCTGGTCGAGTGGCAGGTCAAGGTCGGCGATCTCGTGCGCGAGGACGCGGTGCTTGCCGCCGTCATGACCGACAAGGCGACGGTCGAGATTCCTTCGCCAGTCGACGGCGAGATCGTCTGGCTGGGTGCGGAGATCGGCGACACGGTGGCGATCGGCTCGCCCATTGTACGCTTGAAAGTGGCCGGTGAGGGCAATGTGAAGGCAGGTACGGAGCCGGGCGGCGAGGCGGGCGCCAAGATTACCCCCACCCCTGGCCCTGCCGGGGCGAGCCACCGGTCTCGCCCGTCCTTCGGACCCCCACAAGTGGGAGAGGGACAACCTTCGGCTCCCAAGGCCGAAGCCAAACCAGCCCCGCCATTGCCCGAAAGAGCTTCGGTGCGCGAAAGTGAGCCGGTGACGGAATCCCCCTCCCCCTTGTGGGGAGGGGCTAGGGGTCGGGGTACTGCGGTCGATGAGGGTACTGCATCCGTCGCCGCGCCGCGTCCCGAAGGTGAAAAGCCGCTGGCCTCGCCGGCCGTCCGCCTCAGGGCAAAAGAGGCCGGCGTCGATCTCCGACGGATCAGGGGAAGCGGCCCGGCCGGCCGCATTCTCCACGAGGACGTCGACGCCTTCCTGGCGCGCGGCCCGCAGCTTGCGAAGGTCTCCGGCCTCGCCCGCAACGAGGCGGTCGAGGACATCAAGATCATCGGCCTCAGGCGCAAGATCGCCGAGAAGATGGCGCTGGCCAAGTCGCGCATCCCGCACATCACCTATGTCGAGGAGATCGACGTTACGGCATTGGAGGATTTGCGCTCGGCGCTCAACAAGGAGAAGCGCAGCGGCGCGGAGCGGCCGAAGCTGACGCTGCTGCCCTTCCTGATGCGGGCGATGGTCAAGACGATCGCCGACCAGCCCAATATCAACGCGCTGTTCGACGACGAGGCCGGCATCGTCCACCAGCATGGCGGCGTCCATATCGGCATTGCCGCGCAGACGCCTTCGGGGCTGGTGGTGCCGGTGGTCAAGCACGCCGAGGCACGCGACATCTGGGACTGCGCCGCCGAGGTTTTCAGGTTGGCCGAGGCGGCCAGATCGGGCACGGCGACGCGCGACGAGCTGTCGGGATCGACGATCACCATCACCTCGCTCGGCGCCATGGGCGGTGTGGCGACGACGCCGGTGATCAATCATCCGGAAGTGGCGATCCTCGGCGTCAACAAGATGATGGTGCGGCCGGTGTGGGACGGCACCCAGTTCATGCCGCGCAAGATGATGAACCTGTCGTCCAGCTTCGACCACCGCGTCATCGACGGCTGGGACGCCGCGGTGTTTATTCAACGGATCAAGACGCTGCTGGAGACCCCGGCGCTGATCTTTGTGGATTGAGATGATGAGGTCAAAGCGCGCTCTCAATCGGAGGCCGTTCGGGGCGTCAGGACGCTGGCTCCCCCTTCTCCCCTTGTGGGAGAAGGTGTCGCCGAAGGCGACGGATGAGGGGTGCTCCAGCTTGGCACCGATCGCATTCCGTCCAACACCCCTCATCCGTCTCAGCGCTGCGCGCCGATCCACCTTCTCCCACAAGGGGAGAAGGAAAGGCGCGCAACGGCCATCGGCGCAAGGACAGCCATGATGAAGGAAGTATCCTGCAAGCTGCTCGTCATCGGCGCCGGTCCGAGTGGCTATGTCTGCGCCATTCGCGCCGGCCAGCTCGGCATCGACACGGTGATCGTCGAGTTCGGCAAGCCGGGCGGCACCTGCCTCAATGTCGGCTGCATTCCGTCCAAGGCGCTGATCCATGCGGCCGAGGAGTTTGAGAAAATCTCGCACATGGCGACCGGCAAGAGCCCGCTCGGCATTTCAATCGCCAAGCCGTCGATTGATCTCGAAGCGACAATCGCCTGGAAGGACGGTATCGTTAGCCGGCTGAACAGCGGCGTTGCCGGCCTGCTCAAGAAAGCCGGGGTCAAGACCGTGCATGGCTGGGCGAAATTCCGCGACGGCAAGACCGTCGAGGTTCAGACCGAGACCGGCATGCAGGTCGTCCGCGCCGAGACGGTTGTGATCGCCACCGGCTCGGCGCCGGTCGAGCTGCCGTTCCTGCCGTTTGGCGGCGCGGTGATCTCGTCGACCGAAACGCTGGCGCTGAGCGAAGTGCCGGAAAGGCTTGCCGTCGTCGGCGGCGGCTATATCGGGCTCGAGCTCGGCATCGCCTTCGCCAAGCTGGGCGCCAAGGTGAGCGTCGTCGAGGCCTTGCCGCGCGTGCTGGCGCTATATGATGCCGAGCTGACCCGGCCGGTGGTGAAGCGGCTCGCCGAGCTCGGCATCGAGGTGCTCGTGAACGCCAAGGCCAAGGGCCTGTCGAGCAAGGGCGATGCGCTGCTGGTCGAAACGGCGAGCGGCAAGAATGCCAAGATCGCTGCCGACAGGATCCTGGTCACCGTCGGGCGCAAGCCGGTGGTCGAAGACTGGGGGCTGGAGCAGATCGACCTCGATATGGCGGGTAAGTTCATCCGCATCGACGACCAGTGCCGCACCTCGATGCGCGGCATCTTTGCCATTGGCGATGTCACCGGCGAGCCGATGCTGGCGCACCGGGCGATGGCGCAAGGCGAAATGGTCGCCGAGATCGTCGCCGGCCACAAGCGCAGCTGGGACAAGCGCTCAATTCCCGCCATCTGCTTCACCGATCCGGAGCTGGTCACCGCAGGCCTGTCGCCGGACGAGGCCAAAAGGCTTGGCGGCGAGATCAAGGTCGGCCTGTTTCCGTTCGCCGCCAACGGCCGGGCGATGACCAAGATGAGTGAGGATGGCTTCGTCCGGGTCGTTGCCCGCGCCGACAACCAGCTGGTGCTCGGCATCCAGGCGGTGGGCCAGGGCGTGTCGGAACTGTCGACGGCGTTCGGCCTGGCGCTGGAGATGGGCGCGCGGCTGGAGGACATCGCCGGCACCATCCATGCCCACCCGACGCAGGGCGAGGGTTTTCAGGAGGCGGCGCTGAAGGCGCTTGGGCGGGTGTTGCATGTTTAGAGCGGGATGAGATTACCTGCGGTCATAGCCTGAGTTTGCGAAGTAATTTGAGCACTCGAGCGGTGTGACGCGGTTGAGAATCTGGCCGATGGCGTTGCAGACCGTTTCAACGGTGCGCTTTGCGGCCTTTCGCAGCCAGTGCTTGAGCTTGGCGAAGAGCTGTTCGATCGGATTGAGGTCAGGCGAGTATTTCGGCAGGAAGAAGAGCCTCGCGCCGGCCTTTCGGATGGCGCGACGCACGGCCTTGCCTTTGTGGCTGCCGAGATTGTCCATCACAACGATGTCGCCCGGCTGGAGAGTGGGCACGAGAACCTTCTCGACATAGAGGAGGAACCTCTCGCCGTTGATCGGCCCGTCGATGAGCCAGGGCGCTTCGACGCGATCATGACGCAGCGCAGCCAGAAAGGTCATTGTCTTCCAGTGGCCATTGGGAACTTTGGCCTTGATCCGCTGTCCGACCGGTGCCCAACCCCTGAGCGGGGCCATGTTGGTCTTGGTCCAGGTCTCGTCGATGAACACCAGGCGGGCGGGGTCGATCCGGTCCTGATACAGAACCCATTGCCTCCGTCGGCGCGCAACATCGGGACGATCTTGCTCGGCGGCGATCAGCGTCTTTTTTTGTGAGACAGCTTCTCGGCGTGCACGAACTCCCACACCGAGCGGTAGTCAACCTTCAGGCCACGCTCGCCAAGTTCGGCCACAAGCCCGCGCAAGGTGAAGTCCTTCTCCCGGCAGCGCTCGACAAGCCAGTCGCGCCACGCTCCCGATATCTTCTTCGGCTTGTAGCCGCCCACTTGGCGGGGCGCCACGCTCCCCGTCTGTTCCACCCGCTTCAGCCACTCGATCGCCGCGCTGTAGCTGACGCCAAATCGAGCAGCCGCCGCGCGCCGCGAAAGCCCTTCAACCTTGACCGCCGCAACAACCCGTTCGCGCAGGTCCATTGAATATCCAACCATCAATGCTGGCCTCCTGCCCAGCAGCAAGGTTGAATCAGATCATCGCTGATTTGGGAATCCCACGACTCCCATAAATCTCATCCCGCTCTAGTTCGCGACGGCGCGAAAACTGGAGATGTCGGCGGGACAGCACCCCCCTCTGTCCTGCCGGACATCTCCCCCTCAAGGGGCGGATGTCATGCCCGCCTTCGCTAACGATCAATACTATCAGCTAAGTGAGACGACGAAGCTATCAATCTCCCCCCTTGAGGGGGAGATGCCCGGCAGGGCAGAGGGGGGTGCTGCCCCACCAGCGTTCACAAGGGCATTCACCCCGCAAGCCGGCTAACCATCTCGTGTTGCGCGTAGGCGCGGCCGAAGCGGTTGGCGAGGAAGGCGTCGAGCGCGATGTCTTCCTGCTTGACAAAACCCTTCGCCGGCAAGGTGCCGTCGGCCAGCATGTCGAGCACCGCGCAGATGGCGGAGGCGGTGGTGATCTGGATGGCGCTGCGCACCTTGTCGCCGACGCGCTTGGCGTAGATCTTGTTGGCGTAGGTTTCCTGCAGCAGGCGGCCGTTCTTGCGGCCGCTGACGGTGACGAAGACGATGACCACGTCCTGCAGCGTCGCCGGCAGGGCGCTCTCAAAAATGTCCTTCAGCACGTCGCGGCGGTGGCGCAGGCCGAGATCGTTGAGCAGCGCCTTCATGATCGCGGCATGGCCGGGGTAGCGGATGGTGCGATAGTTCAGCGTGCGCACCTTGCCCTTCAGCGTTTCGGCCAGCGTGCCGAGCCCGCCCGAGGTGTTGAACGCCTCGTAGGTGACGCCGTCGAGCGAGAATTCCTCGCGCTCCTCCAGCGGCGGCACCTCGATCAGCTCGCCTTCGACGATCGCCTCGCAAGGCTCGCAATATTCGTTGATGACGCCGTCCGTGCTCCAGGTCAGATTGTAGTTCAGCGCATTCGACGGGTATTGCGGCAGCGCGCCGACCCGCATGCGCACGCTTTCCAGCGTGTCGAAGCGGCTGGCGAGATCATTGGCGACGATCGAGATGAAGCCCGGCGCCAGCCCGCATTGCGGGATGAAGGCGCTGTTGGCGGTACGCGCCAAGTGCCTGACGCGCCGGGTCGCGACGACGTCCTCGGTCAGATCGAGATAATGCACACCGGCGTTGGCCGCCGCTTCGGCGATGCGCACGGTCAGGTGGAAGGGCGCGGCGCTGAGCACCGCGAACTTGCCGGCCAGGGCCGCTTCGAGCATGCCTGGTGCTTCGATGTCGAGCTCCAGCGTTTCGACCGTTTCCGGCAGTTCGGCCGCGCCGAGCTGTGCGGCCGAGCGGTCGACGAGGGTTATGTGATAGTCGCCGGTGGAAGCCAGCATCTCGGCGATGGTCGAGCCGATCTTGCCGGCGCCGACAACGATGATGTTCTTCATGACAGTTGCCTCACAGTTGCCTCGCCTTGCCTTTCAAAGAGCCGATAGAATCGCAGCTTGCCTGTCGAAAGGAAGTGTTGAACTGTTCGAAACGAAGCGCCAAATTGAACAGTATGCCGATGAGGTTCGTCGAAAGTGCTTAATAACGCCGAACTGGCCCTGCTCTCCCTGCTGCGCGCGAATGCGCGCGCCTCGACGGCCGAGCTGGCGCGGCGGCTCGGCGTGTCGCGGACGACGGTGCAGAGCCGGATCGAGCGGCTGGAACAGCGCGGCATCATCACCGGCTATGGCGTCAGGCTTTCGCCCGATTACGAACAGGGACTGGTGCGGGCGCATGTCCTGCTCACCGTCACGCCCAAGCTTGCCGACAAGGTGGTGCGCAGCCTGCAGGCACTGGCGCCGGTGCGGACTCTGCATTCGGTGAGCGGCAATTTCGACATGATCGTCATCGTCGACGCGCCGTCGATCAAGGACCTCGACACGCTTCTCGATGAGATTGGCGCGATGGACGGGGTCGAGCGGACATCGTCGTCGATCATCCTGTCGACGCGGATTGATCGGTGAATGCTGCCCGCGTTGGCGCGGCCCAGAAGCGCTGGCGGGACAGCACCCCCCTCTGCCCTGCCGGGCATCTCCCCCTCAAGGGGGAGATCGGCAATTTTGGCGCTCTGCTCACGCTTGCGACGCTCCTGTAACAAAGCAACATGAATCCCCGAAAAATGTTGCTTTCCAACACAGCCTGTAGGAGAATTGCGCGGACGGGCCGCTTGGATGAGAACGGACAGGAGCCGGACGCCGATGCAATTTGATCTCCTGCTGAAGGGCGGCCGCCTCATCGACCCGGCGTCCGGCCTCGACGCGCAACGCGATCTGGCCATCGCCAACGGCCGCATCGCCGCGATCGATGCCGACATTTCCTTCGAGCGTGCCGCGCGCGTCGTCGATGCCACAGGCTCCATCGTCGCGCCCGGCCTCATCGACCTGCACAGCCACGTCTATTGGGGCGGCACCTCGCTTGGCGTCGATGCCGACCGGCTCGCGGCAAAAAGCGGCACCACCACCTTCATCGACGCGGGAAGTGCCGGCGCCGGCAACTTCCTCGGCTTTCGCCGCCACGTCATCGAGCGCTCGAAGGTCCGCATCCTGGCCTATGTCAACATTTCCTTTGCCGGCATTTTCGGCTTCTCGCAGACCGTTTCGGTCGGCGAGTGCAGCGATCTGCGGCTCTGCGAACCGCGCGAGACGGTGGCGGCGGTGCGCGAGCACGCGGACGTGGTGGTCGGCGTCAAAGTACGCTCGGGTCGCCATGCCGGCGGCAGCAGCGGCATTGCGCCGGTCGATCTGGCGCTCGAGGCCGCCGACCAGGCCGGCCTGCCGCTGATGGCGCATATCGACGAGCCGCCGCCCGGCCGTTCGGAAGTGCTGCCGCGGCTGCGCAAGGGCGATGTCCTCACCCACTGCTTCCGGCCGTTTCCCAATGCGCCTGTCTTCGCCTCTGGCGCGGTGCGGCCCGACATGCGGCTGGCGCGCGAGCGCGGCGTCATCTTCGACATCGGCCACGGCATGGGCTCGTTCGATTTCGCGGTCGCCAAGGCGATGCTCAGCGAAGGGCTGGCGCCTGACGTGATCAGCAGCGACGTGCATCTCTACTGCGTCGACGGTCCGGCCTTCGACATCCTGGTCTGCATGTCGAAACTGCTGGCGCTCGGCATGCCGCTGGTCGACGTGCTGCGCGCGGCGACACAACGGCCGGCCGAGGCGATCGCAAGGCCCGAGCTTGGCACGCTTAAGGTCGGCGCCGTCGGCGACGTCGCGGTGCTGCGGCTGCGTCCGGGCCGGTTCACTTTCGTCGATGCGGTCGGTGCCTCGCTGATCGCCGAGCAGAGGCTGGTATCGGACGGCATCGTGATTGGCGGCACCTGGTGGCCGAACGAAGCGGCTAACGATCTTGGCGATACCGAACGCTTCGAAGCGCATGCGCATGAGACGCATGTCGAGGTGGTGGCCAGGCATTTCGGGCGTGGGTGATCTCCCCCCTTGAGGGGGAGATGGCCGGCAGGCCAGAGGGGGGCGCCGCACGTCGAGCGCCAACCTCCATCCGTTGCAGGAAGGCGAGCCCGGTCGAACCGACCCCCTCTGTCGCCTTCGGCGACATCTCCCCCTCAAGGGGGGAGATCACAGCTTCACCCCGGCGCCCCATAAACCGGCGTCGCAACGCCTTCCATGCGCGCCTTGATCTGCAGCGCCACATATTTCGAGTAGAAGCGCGACAGTGCCAGATTGCCGCCGTGGAACCATAGCGCTTCCTGCGCCGTCGGCTTCCACATGTTGCGCAGTTCGCCTTGCCATGGTCCCGGGTCGCCCCTGGTGCCAGAGCCGAGCCCCCAGCACGGCCCGACCTTGTCGGCGACCTCGCGCGAGACGATCGCGGCCACAGTTTCGTTCATCGACTGATAGCCGGTGCAGGAGATGATCGCGTCGGCCGCCAGTTCGCTGCCGTCGTCGAACAGGATTCCGGTTGGCGTCAGCCACTTGATCTCGACACCGCTGCGGACGCCGATCTCGCCGTCGATGATCAGATCGGAAGCGCCGACGTCGATATAGTAGCCCGAGCCGGTGCGATAGGCCTTCATCAGCAGCCCGGTCTCGTCGTCGCCGAAATCGATGGCGAAGCCGGCGCTGCGCAAGCGGTCGAAGAAGGCCGCGTCGCGTGCCTTTATGATGTCGTAGAGCGCCCGCTGGCTTTGCGGCAGCAGCGCGAACGGCGTCGAGGCGACGATCATGTCGGCTTTTTCGGTGGTGATGCCGCGGGCCAGTGCCTTTTCCGAAAAGATCTCGAAGCCGACCTCCATCAACGTGTCTGATTTGACCACCGTCGTCGGCGAGCGCTGGATCATGGTCACCGCAGCGCCGCTCTCCCAGAGGTCGACGGCGATATCGTGTCCCGAACTCGCCGCGCCGATGATCGCGACGCGTCTGCCGCGGAATTTCTCGCCGCTAACATACTGACTGGAATGCAGGATCTCGCCCTGGAACGCCGCGGCGCCCGGCAGGTCGATCTGCCGCGGCGGGCCATAGGCGCCGGTCGCAAAGACGATGTGTTTTGGCATCAGCGTGATGCGCTCGCCGGCGCGATCGACATCGACCGTCCAGATTTTTTCGGCTTCGTCGTAGCTGGCGTTGACGCATCTGGTGGAGGTCCAGTAATTCAGTTCCATGACGCGCGTGTACATTTCCAGCCAGTCGCCCATTTTGTCCTTGGGCGTGAACACCGGCCAGTTTTCCGGAAACGGGATGTAGGGCAGATGGTCGTACCAGACCGGATCGTGCAGCACGAGCGAGCGATAGCGGTTGCGCCAGGAATCGCCGGCCTGCGCGTTTTTCTCGATGACGATGGTCGGCACGCCGAGCTGCCTAAAGCGTGCGCCCAGCATGATGCCGCCCTGGCCGCCGCCGATGACCAGGCAATAGGGCTGCTCAATGGCGCCGAGATCACGCGTTTCGCGCGCCCTCGCCTCGGCCCAGGTCTCGCGGTCCGGGTCGGCCTGGTGGCGGACACCCAGCGGCCGCGCCGGTCCCTTGCGCTCCTCAAAACCCTTGAGGTCGCTCATCGCCGTGAACAACGTGCGGCACCGGCCGTCTGCCAAGCGCATGATGCCCTGGCCCCACGCCGATGACGTCTCGAAGGTGAACCAGGCTTCTATCGTGCCTTCGTGCGAGCTTGCCTCGCCAGTGAGCTGCCAGGCAGTCGGCTTTGTCGCCGCCAGCGTGGCATCCAGCATGTCGCGGATCGCCGCGCGGCCTTCCATGGTCTTGATGTTCCGGGTGAAGGTCAGCAGATCGCGCCAGTAGCAGTCTTCGGCGAACAGATCGGTCGCGCCCTCGGCGTCGCCCGCCTCGAGGGCGCGGGAGAGCGAGGAAAGCCAGCTGGCCGCCAGCTTTGAGGGTGCCATGTCGAGCATCTGTTTTTTCTCTCCTTCGAGTGGGTGCAGCCGGTCTGTCCTTCTCCCCTTGTGGGAGAAGGCGGCCGAGCGAAGCTCGGTCGGATGAGGGGTGTTCCAGAGAACACCAACGTCTCACTCCGTCCAACACCCCTCATCCGGCTTGGCGCTGCGCGCCAATCCACCTTCTCCCACAAGGGGAGAAGGAAGATCGCGCCCTCAGTCTCCCAGCGGCTCCATCTCCTTGCCCGTTCTGTGGATCTGGGCGTTGTATTTGATGCGGCGGACCGTTTCGCGGGCCGAGCCGTCGAGCTTGTACGCGGCCGCCACTGCCATCAGGTCGATCGCGGCCAGAAAGGCAAACCGCGAGGCCGTCGGCTTCAGCGTGTCGGGATATTCTGATACCGCCACCGTCAGCCTGACGTCACAGGCGCGGGCAAGCTCGGTGTCGGGCGCGGTCACGCAGATCGCGTTGGCGCGGTAATGCCTGGCGAGTTCGACGGCCTCGATCACTTCGCGCGTGCGTCCGGTCGCCGAAATGGCGATCACCAGGTCCCCGGGCTTCAGGGTCGAGGCGGTCATCCGCATCAGATAGGGATCGCACTGGGCGCTGACGGTGATGCCGTAGCGGAACAGCCGGTACTGGGTCTCCTGCGCCAGCGCCGATGAGCTGCCGCCGAGGCCGAACACCGTGACCTGGCGCGCCTTGGCGATGAGCTCGGCGGCCTTCATAAGCTGCGCCGGGTCAAGCTGCCGTTCTGCTTCCTGCAGCGCCCGGCGGGCCTCGCCGAACACGGCATTCCAGAACGGCATGCCATTGTCGCTGCTCACCGGCGGCGGCTTGCTCAGATAGAGCGCGCCGACGACCAGGCTCTGCGCCAGCTTCAGTTTGAAATCGCGCACCCCCTCGCAGCCGATGGCGCGGCAGAACCGGGTCACCGTGGGTTCGCTGACCTGGGCGCGCTGGGCGAGCACGGCATTGGAGGCGTCGACCGCGAAGCTGACGTCGTCGAGCACGACATCGGCGACGCGTCGCTCTGCCGGCCGCAATTCACTGTAAGAGTCCTTGACCAGCGAAATGATGTCGGGGATGCGCTTGACGCGTGCATCCGGGTCGCCGTCCGAGGTTGGCCGTCCCTGGCCGTCTGCTTCGGTCATGACTCATCCCCGCCGTTCGTGGAACTCGACCATGTTTGCGCATCGCTTGCCTGCTCGCCGAAGTATGTAGGAAAGCAACAAGCTTTTCAAGAAATAGAAAAAAGCGCTTTGAAACAAACACATGTGGCTGAGCGTAGCGATCTTGCCAGCGAAAGCCGTGGTCGCCGTTTGACGGCAATGTCGGAGAGTTACAGGCAGATTCTCTGCGGGATCTCGCGCGGCTCCCCTTCTCCCCTTGTGGGAGAAGGTGGATTGGCGCGTAGCGCCAAGACGGTTGAGGGGTGCTGGACGGAGTGCCGTCTTTGCCAAGCTGGAACACCCCTCATCCGACCGAGCTTCGCTCGGCCACCTTCTCCCACAAGGGGAGAAGGCAAGGGCAGCGATGTCAGCCCCGCGCGAGTTTCCGATCCGAACCGCCATCATCCAGCCACGCAATGTCGTCGGGCGAAAGCGCAATGTCGAGCGCCTGCAGGCTGTCCTCCAGTTCATCGAGCGTGCGCGGCCCGATCAGCGGGACGGACGGGAATGGCTGGGCCAGGACGTAGGCGAGCGCGACATGGATCGGGCTCTTGCCCAGCCTGTTGGCGAGCTCGATCGCCCGGTCGCGGCGGCCGAAATTCTTCTCGGAGTACCAGACCCGGACCAGTTCTTCATTGTCGCGCTGGTCACGCCCGGCGCGGCCGGTGAAGAAGCCGCGTCCCTGGCTCGACCAGGCGAAATTGGGCATCTGCCGGGCGGTCAGCCAGGCCTTCCATTCGTCGCTGGACGAGGTGACGCAACCCGGCCAGATCGGCACCAGCATCTCGGCCAGCGAAAAATTGTTCGAAAGCGCGCCAGGCTTCTGCTTGCCGGTCCGCTCGGCATAGGCAATCGCCTCGTCCATGCGTTCCCGCGTCCAGTTCGAGCCGCCGAACGGACCGCGGATGCGGCCAGCCCTGACCTCGCGGTCCATCGCGTCGACGAATTCGTCGACCGGCACGTCGGGATCGTCGCGGTGCATGAAATAGACGTCGACATGATCGGTCTGCAGCCGGTCGAGCGACTGGGTGAGTTGCCTGCCGATCACATCGGGATAGCAGAGCGGAGTGTGCGCGCCCTTGCCGATGACCACCGAGTGCTCACGCACACCGCGGTTTTTCAGCCATTGGCCGAGCAGCGTTTCGGTGTAGCCGCTGCCGTAGATGAAGGCGGTGTCGAAGACGTTGCCGCCGGCTTCGAAATAGGCGTCGAGCAAGATCATGCCCGAGGAGAAGGTGCGAAAATCCTCGAAGCCGAGCGCCAGGCACGAGGCCGGCCGCGGCAGGCCCGGAATTTCGCGCTTCGGGATGGCGGTGCCGGCGGAGCGCAGCCGCCGGCCGGAGATGGTGTTGACGCGTTTTTCCGGCTTCTCGATCTCGTATTCGAGGCCGATGGCGGCGCGCCATCTGTCGAGCACGCGCAGATTGCCGAGGCTGTCGGCCCAGCCCATGCCCGGCCAGGCAAACTCCTGCTTTCCGGCCAGGATCGCCTCGCCGGCGGCGTCGACCTCGAAGGCGTAGAGCCAGCGGTCTTCCTTGACCTCGACCACCTCCTCACCGCCCGGACGGATGATGCGGATCTCGCCGGTGCCGCCTTCCCTGCCGCTCGCATACCAGAAATCCGCGACCTCGATGCGGCCTCTGGTGCCAAGGATGCGCAGGACATTGTCCTGCGCCAGCGAAATGCCGCAGGAGACTTCGGCGACGATGCCGCTGGGAAAATGCAGCAGCGCCGAAGCCCATTCGTCGACGCCGGACTGACCAAGATGCGCAGCACCGGCGACCTTGTCCGGCTCGGCGAAGGGTTTTCCCGATGCTGCTCCGGCAATCAGCCGCGCCATCGAAACGGGATAGCCGCCGACGTCGAGAATGCCGCCGCCGGCCAGATCATTGGCGTAGAGCCGGTGCTCCGGCATGAAGCCAGGCATGGCGAAGCCGAAGCTCGACTTCACCATGCGCACCTCGCCGATCGCGCCAGACCTGATCAGCTCGACCAGCTTTGCCGTCTGCGGATGCAGCCGGTACATGAAGGCCTCGCCGAGGAACGTGCCGGCCTTGCGCGCCGCATGGATCATCGCGTCGGCCTCGAAAGCGGTGAGCCCCATCGGCTTTTCGCAAAGCACATGCTTTCCGGCCTCGGCCGCCCTGATCGCCCATTCAGCGTGGCTGGGGTGCGGCGTCGAAATGTAAACCGCATCGACGTCCGGGTCGGCGAGCAGGGCCTCGTAGCCGTCGAGGATGCGGGCGCCGGGGAAGTTTTCATTAAGGCCTGATTTGCCGGGATTGCGCGCGCCAATGGCGGCCAATGTGCCGGTGCGTGAATGGGCGACGCCGCCGGCAAAGGCCTTGGCTATGGTGCCGGGCCCGAGAATGCCCCAGCGGATTTTTTGCGGTTCGGACGTCATTTCAGATCTCCTTGGGGTCGCCTCGGTGTCGCGAGTTGGTGAAAAAAAGTTCCGTGTCCTGGTGTGCATGTCGTTGTGCCAAACCGCTGCGCGGTTCACGCCCGAGGGCATGCTTGGGGCACTAGCGAATGCGAGCACCTGACTTGTCGAAGAGAAGCGACCGGCCGGCCTTGATCGACACCACCATGTGGTCGCCGCTCGCTCGCTGCCGCGATGCCTCGCGCTCGATGATCAGTTCCTCTGGTCCGGCATTGGCATAAATGTAGCTCACCGATCCAAGGTGCTCGGCGACATCGGCCTTGACGGCGATATCGCAATCGCCTTCGCCGGCCTCGAAGAAATGCTCCGGCCGCACACCGAGCACGACCTCGGCGCCGACCGCAGGCGGGGCGTCCGACAGCGGTTTCCGCAGCCGAGCGCCGCCATGGTTGGCGAGTTGGAGGACCGTTGCATTGCCGTCGTTGCCGACCACTTGGGCCGCCAGAAAATTCATCTTCGGCGAACCGACGAAGCCGGCGACAAAGCGGTTGGCCGGGTCGTCATAGAGATCGAGCGGCGCGCCGATCTGCTCGATATTGCCGGCGTTGAGCACGACGATCCTGTCGGCCAGCGTCATCGCTTCGGTCTGGTCATGCGTCACATAGATCATGGTGACGCCGAGCTCCTTGTGCAGGCGCGAGATCTCGACCCGCATCTGCACCCTGAGCTCGGCATCGAGATTGCTCAGTGGCTCGTCGAACAGGAACACCTGCGGCTCACGCACGATGGCGCGGCCGATGGCGACGCGCTGGCGCTGGCCGCCGGACAATTGCCTCGGGCGCCGCTTCATCAGCTCGGCGATGCGCAAGATCTCGGCGGCCCGCTTCACCCGCCGCTCGGTGTCGGCTTTCGGGTTGCCGTTCATCCTCAGCCCGAAGCTCAGGTTCTGCTCGACGCTCATATGCGGGTAGAGAGCGTAGGACTGGAACACCATGGCGATGCCGCGGTCGGCCGGCTCGACATCGTTCACCAGCTTGCCGCCGATGGCGATCTCGCCGCCGCTGATGTCCTCGAGCCCGGCGATCATCCTGAGCAGCGTGGATTTTCCGCAGCCGGAAGGGCCGACGAAGACGACGAATTCGCCGTCATTGACGTCGATGTTCGCGCCGTGAACGATCTCGAAGACGCCGAAGCGCTTGACGACATTTTTGAGTGTGACCGCTGCCATGCTGATCCTATTTGATGGCGCCGGCGGCAATGCCGGCGACGAAATGGCGCTGCAAGAGCACGAACACGACGAGCATCGGCACGGTGAGCATCACGGCGCCCGCCATGATGCCGCCCCACGACACTTTGGTGAGGCCGATCAGCGTGCCGAGCGCCACCGGCGCCGTCATCGCGCCGGGCTTGGAATTGATCAGCAGCGGCCAGAGATAATTGTTCCAGGAGGCAAGGAACAGGATGATGGCGAGCGCTGCCAGCATCGGTCGCGCCAGCGGCAGCGCGACGAACAGGAAGATCCGCCATTCCTTGACCCCTTCGACGCGGGCGGCATCGAATAGGTCGCCCGGCATCATCGAGAAGCTCTGCCGCATGAACAGCACGCCGAGCGAATTGAACAGCGGCGGCACGATCAGCGCCACCCAGGTGTTGGCGAGCTTGAAGTCGCGCGCCACCATGATGAATTGCGGGATCAGCACGACAGCATAGGGAAGCGTGATGGTGCCGAGAATGATGGCGACGACGACGCCCTTGCCGAAGAACTGGTAGCGCGCCAGAGCCCAGCCGGCCATCGAGGTGAGCAGCACTGACAGGAACGTGTAGGTCACCGCCACCGAGACCGAGATGCCGATGGCGCCAATGAAATTGGTGTCGCGCTGCAAATTGTCGACATTGTCGAGGAAGCTGCCGTGCGGCAAAAGCTCGATGCTGGGGCTAAAAATGCCTCTGTCGGGCATGGTCGAAAAGATCACCATCATCCACAGCGGAAACAGCCAGATCAGCGCCAGCGGCGTCAGGAACAGATGCAGCGCGATGCTGCGTCCCAATCTGGAGGAGGAACGGCTCGAAGAGGAACGTGAGCTCATTTCGGCTCCCTCGTCAGCCACAGCTGCACCAGCGAGATGGCGATCGCCAGCCCGGCCATGGTGTAGGCGATGGCCGAGGCGTAGCCGAAATTGAGCGACCTGAAACCCTGGCGGTAAAGCAGCAGCCCGAGCGTTTCGGTGCCGCCGCCCGGTCCGCCGCGCTCGGTGATCAGGAACGGCTCGGTGAACAGCTGCATGGTGCCGATGATCGACAGCACGGCGCAGAAGACGATGATCGGCTTGAGCAGCGGCAGGGTGATGTAGAAGAACTGCTTGAGCTTGCTGACGCGGTCCAGAGTCGCCGCCTCGTAGACGTCCTGGGGGATGGACTGAAGACCGGCGAGCAGGATGATGGCGTTGTAGCCGGCCCAGCGCCAGGTCACCGCGATCATGATCACCGCCATCGCCGGGGTGACGTTGGAGAACCAGTCGATACGCGGCAGGCCGACGCTGTTGAGCAGCTTGTTGATGATGCCGTAATCGAGATTGAACATCAGCCGGAACACCGCCGAATAGGCGACTTCGCCGACCACGACCGGGGCGAAGAAGGCGAAGCGGAACAGGCCACGGGCTTTCAACAGCGGCGAATTGAGCAGCACAGCCATGACGATCGCCAAGCTGATCATCACCGGCACCTGGATGACCAGGATGAGCAAAGTGTTCTTCAAGGCGTTGAAGAAGGCCGGGTCGCCGATCAGCCGGCCCCAGTTGAAGGTCGGCGCGAACCGCCACGGCAGGGTGCGCGTCGCCTGGAAGGAGATCAGGAACGAGCTGATGATCGGCCACAGCCAGAAGATCGAGAAGATCAGCAGATAGGGCGCGAGGAAGCGGTACGCCGTGGCGTTCTGATAGCGCATTCCTTCTCCTTCCTGTCTCTGGGTTTGCCGGCTTGCTGTCGAGGTCGGCGCTGCGCCTGCCTTGCCTTCTCCCCTTGTGGGAGAAGGTGGATCGGCGCGCAGCGCCGAGACGGATGAGGGTGCTGGACGGAGTACCGTCCCTGCCAAGCTGGAACACCCCTCATCCGTCGCCTTCGGCGACATCTTCTCCCACAAGGGGAGAAGGGGGAGCCGCGTTCATATCACTCGGCGACCGGCAGGCCGGTCGCCGAGGCGATCTGGCTTGCGGCATCGTCGAGCGCCGCCTTGGCGTCGGGGTAGCCGCCGCCCAGATATTTGGTCTGCACCGCGCGGACGATGATTTCCGCGTCGCTCTGGAACGGCGTGCCGCGGCTGGGGACGACCTTTGGCAAGGTGCCGAGGATGTCCTTCCACACCGCCTGACCGCCCCAATAGGGCTGGCCTTCGGAGACATAGGGGTCGTCGAGCGCCGAGATCAGCGACGGCACCAGGCCAAAACCCTTCAGCATCGCTATCTGGCCCTCGTTGGTCGCGAGGGAGTATTTCAGGTAGGCGTAGGCGGCTTCCTTGTTGTTGGACACCGAGGTGATGGCGAGCGAGGAGCCGCCGAGATTGGCGGCGCGCGGGCCGTCAGCGGTGAGGCTCGGCATCAGGTAGACGCCCCATTTGCCGCTGCCGTCGGGCGACTCGGTGCGGATGGTGCCCTCGTACCAGCCGCCATACATCTGGGTGGCGACGGTGCCGGCGGTGTTGTTGGTGATCTTGGTGCTCCAGTCGGCCGAGGTGATGATGCCGGCGTCATTCATCTCCTTGATCTTGGTCATCGACGCCACACAGGCCGGCTGATTGACGGTGATCGACTGCCCGTCGGCGGCGAAATAGGCGCAGCCCTGCTCGTTGGCGATCATCCGGAAGAACTCGGAGTCGCCGTTGAAATCGGCGTTGGTCATCTTAACACCAGGATTGGCCTCCTGGATCTTCTTGCCGGCGGCAATGAAATCGTCCCAGGTCTTGATCGATGCGGGATCGACGCCGGCCTTCTCGTAGAAGTCGCGGCGGTAGTACATCGCCACCGGGCCTGAATCCCACGGCATCGCATAGGCCTTGTCTTCCACTTCAAGTTCGGTGCGCTTGAAATCGGGGAATTTTGCCTGGTCTTCGGCCGTATAGCCGAGCGTGTGAAGGTCGACGAAGCAGTCCGGGAACTGGCTCCAGTAGTTCTCGGCTTCACCGTTCTCGATCGTCACGATGTCCGGCAGCCCCTCGCCGCCGGCGGCGCAGCCGGCGATCGACTTGTCGTAGGTCGGGTTGTTGCCGAGATCCTGGACCGTGACCTTGATGTCGGGGAATTGCTTGTTGAAACCTTCTATGGTGGCCTTCAGCGACGAAGCGGCGATGTTCCAGCTCCAGATCGTGATTTCGCCGGATTGCGCAAAGGCCGGGGCGGAGCCCAGGGCAAGCGCGAGCGCGGCGCAGGTCAGTATGGTGCGCATTGAAATCCTCCCATTTCATTTGCTCTCTCTTCGCGAGCATGGCTAGACTAGGGGCTGGGGAAGGCTTGTCCGCGACAAAGGGAATAAGAAATTGGCGGAAAGTAAGATGCCGCAAAGGCCGTTCTACCAGCCTGGCGCCAGCAGCGTGGAGGGTCTGCCGCTGCTGCTGCAGATGTTTCACACCCAGCCCCTGGTGATGCTGAAGCCGCATTGGCATGCCCAGGTCGAGGTGAATTTCATCGTCCGCGGCGCTGTGCACTACCGCATGGACGAGCACGAGATCGCGCTTTCGGCCGGTGACATGTGCCTGTTCTGGGGCGGCCTGCCGCACCAGATGGACGATGCGTCGGACGACGCCGTCTATGCCGGCGCGCATCTGCCGCTGGTGCATTTCTTCCGGCTGCACCTGCCCGCCGACGTCCGCAACCGGCTGATGACCGGCGCGACATTGGTGACCAATGCCACCGACCGGTCCGACAGCGACAATTTCGAGCGCTGGAACCGCTACGTCCGCTCAGGCGATGCGGGCAAGGCCGAGCACGCCGTCAACGAACTGCTGCTACGGCTGGAGCGGGTGCGCTTCGAGCCCTTCCGGCTGGTACCCGAAACGCCGATCGAGCAGGAGGCAGGCAGCCCCTTTGACCAGCAATCGCTGCGCAATGTCGGGCGCATGTGCGACTTCATCGCCGAGAATTTCCTCTACGACGTCGATTGCGTCGACATCGCGGCGGCGGCCGACATCCACCCCAAATACGCCATGAGCGTTTTCAAGAAATCGACCGGCATGACGCTCAATGAATATGTCAATCTGTTGCGGCTCAGCTACGCCCAGGCTCTGCTGATGCACCAGGACGCCAACGTGCTGCGCGTCGCCATGGACTCCGGCTTCGGCTCGCTTAGCGCCTTCAACAAATCGTTCCGCAAACTGGCCGGCATGTCGCCGTCGGATTTTCGCAAAGGCGCGGGCGTCAGATAGCCGATGCGCAGGGCATGGCTGGGTCGATGCCGCCGCGCTCGAACCAGGGCCAACGCGCATAGATGAAGATCGGCCGGAAACGGCCTCGGCAAGCGCCAGTTGAGCGCGCCACGAAAAAACGCACCACCGGCCCCGAGGCCGGTGGTGCTCTCTGGACCGTCTGTTGGGGCAGGACCGTTCCAGGGGATCCCTTAGGGATCGGGCTCGAAAGTCGACTTTTTCCTGACCCATGGCATCGGCCGAACAGATGAAGGAGCCCGCCAACCGGGCAAGAATCTCGATAATGCGGTGCGCCGCCGCGCAGCGCACGATTTGCAATTCTATTCGGCTGCGTCGGGAATTTCGCCGGAGGTGTCGCCGGAAGACTCTACCGGATCATCCGCGGCCGTTCTTGCCAGGAACTTGTCCAAGGCTGCCTGCAAAGACAGGGTGGCCTGCGGCGAGGCCGGCGTCGTCGAAACGACAGCCATTGCATGGGCAATTCCCCGAGTGGACTTATCCCTGGCCGCCGCAGATGTTGCGGCTCCGTGTCCCTGCGATCCGGCCGCGGCCGAGTTGCCGCCGTTGCCGTTGCTTGCGCCGTTACCCTTTCCGCCGCCATTGCCGCCGGGTCCGGCGAGGACTGGAGACGCGACAACGGCGAGAGCGGCGACCGCTGCGAACAGACGGGTTCGAGTTTTCATAATTCCTCCTTCGAGCAGCCCTCCCGCGAGGATGATTGCGGACTATGATATGAGGACCCTCTAATATGATGGTCCACTACTTAGCCAGTTTGGTTTAAATACACCTGTCCGCAAGGGACCTTGGTCCGAAATTGAAAAGCAAAAGTCCTAACTCTATTGGGGGTACTCTGAGCGGCGAACGAAGCGCCTGCAGGCCACAGGCAAACGACAAGCTCGCTCCGCCTGCTGGGTGATGCCGTGCAGCCCAAACGCGAAAAAGCCGCGGCGAACCGCGGCTTTTCGATGCTTGATCCCCCTTGGGAAACTGGAGCGGGTGAAGCGATTCGAACGCTCGACCCCAACCTTGGCAAGGTTGTGCTCTACCCCTGAGCTACACCCGCTCGCGCGGCTTTTGGGCCGCAAGCCGAGCCTATATGGCTGAAGGGCGCGGCGATTGCAACAGGGAAATCGCAGGTTTTTGACCGCACCGGCGACGTAAACGAGCCTTCCCCAGCGCGGATAGAACGCAATCGGCAGCCTTGCTGTGCAATGGTCTTGTCTCGGCCGCGTCATTGGCCGTAAACGGCATGATCCAAACCGCGACAACAAAAAGTCCGACAAGAAACCACATGCCGAAAACCGAAGCCGAGCTTTTCGCCTTTCTCGCCGATCTCGGGATCGAGGTCTCGACGCTGCGCCATCCGCCGCTGTTCACGGTCGCCGATTCGCAGGCGCTGCGCGGGGAAATCGCCGGCGGGCACACCAAGAACCTGTTCCTCAAGGACAGAAAGGACAATTTCTTCCTGGTCAGCGTCGATGAGGAGGCGGTGGTCGATCTCAAGCAGATCCACCAGATCATCGGCGCCGCCGGGCGCGTTTCCTTCGGCAAGCCGGAGATGCTGATGGAGCTTCTCGGCGTCGTTCCGGGTGCGGTCACCGTGTTCGGCTTGATCAACGATACGCAGTTGCGGGTCAAGGTCGTTCTCGACCAGGAGTTGATGCGCCACGCCGTCATCAACGCCCATCCGCTGACCAACGAGGCAACGACATCGATCGGCGCCGCCGACCTGGTCAAATTCGTCGAGGCAACCGGGCATGATGCTGTTATCTTGAAAGTCACGGCATGATCGCCACATGGATGACGATAACCGACTTTCTGAGTGAGAATTAAGGATGTTGCGCCGGGCTGGCGGCCGGGCGGCGACCGAAAGGGCACGAGATGAGCGACAACAATCAATTTGGCGGCCCATTTGGCAGCAATGGCGGCCAATATGCCACCAGCGTGCAATATGGCGGCACTGACGCCAGCCCGGCGAAAGTCGCGCTTGGCGACCCGCCTGTCGCTGCCGACGTCATCAAGGAGACGACGACCGCCACATTTGCTGCCGACGTCATCCAGGAATCGCGCCGTCAGCCGGTGCTGGTCGATTTCTGGGCGCCATGGTGCGGGCCCTGCAAGCAATTGACGCCGCTGCTGGAAAAGGCGGTCACCGCCGCCGGCGGCAAGGTCAAGCTGGTCAAGATGAACATCGACGACCATCCTTCGATCGCCGGTCAGCTCGGCATCCAGTCGATACCGGCGGTCATCGCGTTCAGGGACGGCCAGCCGGTCGACGGTTTTATGGGCGCGATTCCCGAGAGCCAGATCGCCGCTTTCATCCAGAAGGTCGGCGGCAAGGGTAATGGCGCGCCGCAGGTGGCCGAGGTGCTTGCCGCGGCCGCCGAGGCGCGCGCCGCCGGCGATGTGCAGACCGCGGCGGATATCTACGACGCGATCCTGGAACAGGCGCCGGAGACGATCGAGGCGATCGCCGGGCTGGGCGATCTGCTGTTCGAGGCCGGCGATGCCGAGGGCGCCGAAGCCGTGCTGGCGCGGGCGCCGGAAGCCAAGAAGGATGCGCCGCCGCTCGCCGCGGTGCGCGCCAAGATGGCGCTTGCCGCGCAGGCGGCAGCACTTGGCAATCCGGCCGAGCTCGAGCGGCGCCTGGCTGAGAACCCCGGTGATCATCAGGCACGTTTCGAGCTTGCCATGATCCAGAACGCGAACGGCGAGCGCATGGCCGCAGCCGACAATCTGCTGGCGATCGTCAAAGCCGATCGCTCGTGGAACGACGACGGCGCCAAGACGCAGTTGCTGCAGTTCTTCGAGGCATGGGGGATGACCGACGAGGCGACGCTGGCGGCCCGGCGCAAATTGTCGTCGCTGCTGTTTTCCTGAGCGCGCCACAAGCTGTTTTTGCGTAACGGTCTTGCGGTCGGCGACGGCTGCGCCAGATTAGGAGGCCTGACCGATCCGTTCTTCGGTGACGATCACGCGTCAGGTTGCGAAGGGACGGCGGGCTTGATGCGCGAGCGAGCGGAGGTTTGACGTGCAGGTGGGAAACGCGCATTACCGGCTCGATACGGATTTCCCGCCGACGGTTCCGATCTTCCCGCTTGAAGGCGCCTTGCTGCTGCCGGGCGGCCGCATGCCGCTCAACATTTTCGAGCCGCGCTATCTGGAGATGGTCGACGAGGCGATCGCCGGACCGCGGCTGATCGGCGTCATACAGCCCAGCCTCGACGGCGCTCGGCGTGCCGACGGCGAGCCGGCGCTTTGCAATGTCGGCTGCGCCGGACGCATCATCGCGCTTTCCGAGAGCGGCGACGGCCGCTACCTGATTTCGCTGCAAGGTGTGTGCCGGTTTCGCATCGTGCAGGAGCTTGCGGTCAAGACGCCCTTCCGACAGTGCCGGTTTGCGCCGTTTCTCACCGATCTCGACGAAGATCAGGCCGAGGCCGAGATCGACCGGCCGGCGCTGCTCAAGGCATTTCGCGCCTATCTGCAGGCCAACGATCTTGAAGCCGACTGGGAAAGCGTCAGCCGCGCCGAAAACGCCATGCTGGTCAATGCGCTGTCGATGATGGCACCCTACGGGCCGGCCGAGAAACAGGCGCTGCTCGAAGCGGCGGACCTGAAGACCCGCGCTGAAACGCTGATCGCCATCACCGAAATGGCGCTGGCACGCGAAAACGAGGATTTCGGGTCGAGTTTGCAGTAGGTGGGTGGAAAACGGGGACTAAGCCAATTGCGAAAGTCGGCGCCGCCCCTCATCGCCCTGCCGGGCACTTCTCCCCGTATAGGGACAGTATAGGGACGGGGAGAAGGGGCTGTCGGCAGCCTTGGCGGACATTCTTCAACGCGGGTGATTGGCGAAACCAGCGATGAGAGCGTCCCTCTCCCCGTCACTATACGGGGAGAGGATGCCGGCAGGCAGGTGAGGGGCAGCGTCAACGCCCGAAGTCTGAGGACGAACGAGAGAGGACTGACAAAAATGGTGGATGGGCGTGACGGAAAGAAGGCCAATGTCGATCCCAAGCTGCTGGAATTGCTGGCCTGCCCGCTGACCAAGGGGCCGCTGACCTGGGATCCGGAGCGCAACGAGCTCATCTCGCGGGTCGCACGGCTTGCCTATCCGGTGCGTGACGGCATCCCGATCATGCTGCCTTCGGAGGCACGCTCGCTGCCCTTCGACGACGGATTGCCGCCGCCGCGCCTCTAGGCATAGATGGGTGGGCCGTCTTGAAGCGTGGTGATCCTTCGCGCCCCCCTCTGTCCTGCCGGACATCTCCCCCACAAGGAGGGAGATTGGATGTCGCATCGGGTTTCGCCAATCTCCAATGCTGAAGAAAGGCGCCGTCGGCCAAGCCGCCAATCTCCCCCCTCGTGGGCCCTCGTGGGGGAGATGCCCGGCAGGGCAGAGGGGGGCGCTGTCCCGCCGGCATTCAAGATTGCGCACCGCCGCACGGGTATGCCCTATTGAAAATTCCGCCCCTTGGGCATGACCCTTTCTGCCTTCCCCGATAGCGTCGCGTGCCGGTCGTTTTGCACGACGGGACCATCGGGCTTCTCCTCAAAAAGCGCGGACAGCCAGGGTGTCAGGTCCTCGACCTTCTCGGCAACGATATGGATGACGTCCGATTCCGACTGCAGTTTGCCGGTGACGCGGACCAGCCGCGCGCCCATGACAATGGGCCGGTAGCGGTTGAAGGTCCTTTCCCAGAAAATGACGTTGGCGACCGCCTGCTCGTCTTCCAGCGTCAGGAAAATCGCTTTGCCGTTACCTGGTCGCTGCCGCACCAGGACAAGGCCGGCGACCGAAACGCGCTTGCCGTCCCGAACCTGGCCGAGGCGCGCATTGGGGGTGACGCCGGAACCGTCCAGCCGCTGGCGCAGAAAGGCAAGCGGATGCGCCTTCAGCGACAGGCCGAGCGAACGGTAGTCGTGGACGACGTGCTCGCCGAGCGGCATTATCGGCAGCCTGGTCGCGGGCTCGAGATCGCGCAAGCGGATCGCCGGCCGGTCGAACAGCGGCAGGGTCTCCGTGGCACTCCTGCCGTCGAGCGCGCGGACCGCCCACAGGGCGTCGCGGCGGTCGAGGCCGAGCGAACGGAAAGCGTCGGCTTGCGCCAGCTTCTCGATCTCGTCGACGTAGAGGCCCGAACGCAGCCAGACATCGCGAACGGATGCGTAGGCGTTGCCGCGTCTGGCGACAAACACCTCCATGCGGTCCTTCGACAGGCCCTTGACCTGGCGAAAGCCCAGCCGGACGGCATGGCTGGTCCGGATGACGCCGCGCATCTGGGCATGGCGGTCGAGGACGCGGGCCGGGTCGAAAGGTGCTTCCTCCAGCGCGCAATCCCAACCGGAAAAATTGACGTCGACCTCGCGGATTTCGACGCCATGGTCGCGCGCGTCGCGGACAAGCTGAGCCGGCTGATAAAACCCCATCGGCTGGGAATTCAGGATCGCGGCGCAGAACACGTCGGGATAGAAGGTCTTGAACCAGCAGGAGGCATAGACCAGCAGGGCGAAGGAGGCGGCATGGCTTTCGGGAAAGCCATATTCGCCAAAACCCTCGATCTGCTTGAAGCAGCGCTCGGCGAAGTCCTTTTCGTAACCCCGCAAAATCATGCCGTCGACCATCCGCTTGCGATAATTGCCGATCGTGCCGGTGCGCTTGAAAGTGGCCATGGCGCGGCGCAGTTCATCGGCCTCGCCAGGCCTGAAGCCGCCGGCGACAATGGCGATCTTCATCGCCTGCTCCTGGAACAGCGGCACGCCCAGTGTCCTGCCGAGTATCTCTTCCAGTTCCGGCTTGGGATATTCGGGCTTTTCCTTGCCCTGCCGGCGGCGCAGATAGGGGTGGACCATGTCGCCCTGGATCGGGCCGGGCCGCACGATCGCCACCTCGATGACGAGGTCATAGAATGTTTTCGGCCTGAGCCGCGGCAGCATCGACATCTGGGCGCGCGATTCGATCTGGAAGACGCCGATCGTGTCGGCACGACAGATCATGTCGTAGACATGTTTGTTCTCCGGCGGGAGGGTGGCCAGCACATAGGGCCGGCCATAGTCATCGCGCGCATCGGGATAATAATCCTCAAGCAGGCTGAAGGCGCGCTGCAGGCAGGTCAGCATGCCGAGCGCCAGCACGTCGACTTTTAGGATTTTCACCGCGTCGAGATCGTCCTTGTCCCACTCGACCATCTTGCGCTCGTCCATCGCCGTCTTGACGATGGGCACGATCTCGTCGAGCCGGTCCCTGGTGATGACGAAGCCGCCGACATGCTGCGACAGATGACGGGGAAAGCCCATGATCTCGTTGGCGCATTCGATCACCTGCCTTGTCGACGGATCGGTTTGATCGAGGCCGCCGGCCCTGGTCTCCTTTTCGCCGAGCTCCGAGGTCGACCAACCCCAGATCGAGCTGGACAGCGCGCTCCTGACATCGTCCGACAGGCCCATCGCCTTGGCCACTTCGCGCATCGCCGAGCGGCCCCGGTAGCTGACGACGGCCGCGGCAAGCGCGGTGCGCTTGGCGCTGTATTTCGAGTAGATATACTGGATGACCTCCTCGCGCTTTTCATGCTCGAAGTCGACATCGATGTCGGGCGGCTCGTTTCTTTCCTCGGAAATGAAACGCTCGAAAAGCGAATCGATCCGCTCAGGCCCCACTTCGGTGATGCCAATGCAATAGCAGACCACCGAGTTGGCCGCGGAGCCACGCCCCTGGCAGAGTATGCCCTGGCTGCGGGCGAATTTGACGATGTCGTAGACAGTCAGGAAATAGCGCGCGTAGTTCAGGCGCTCGATCAAAGCGAGTTCCTCGCGGATGCGCCTGGTCACATCGGCGGGAACACCCGAGGGGTAGCGTATCGCGGCTCCCTCCCGAGCCAGCCTTTCCAGTTCGGCCTGGGGCCCGAGGCCGGATTCCGTCGGTTCGTCGGGATAATTGTATTGCAGGTCACTGAGAGAGAAGCTCAATTCGCCGGCAAAGCGCAGCGTTTGCGCCAGTGCCTGCGGATGCCGCCGGAACAGCCGCGCCATCTCCATTGGCGGCTTCAAATGGCGCTCGGCATTGGCCGCCAGTTCCAGCCCGGCTTCGGCAACAGGCACGTTGAGGCGGATCGCCGTCAGCACGTCCTGCAACCGGCGCCGTTCGGACGTATGGTAAAGAACGTCGTTGGTCGCCATCAGCGGAATGCCTGATGCCTCGGCCATGGCAGCCGCCTGCTCGATACGGTAGCGGTCGTTGCCGTGATAATCCGGCGAAACGGCAAGCCGCAGGGTCTTGCCGAAGCGATCTTTCAGGCGGCTGATCAGCCTGAGATCCTCGGCCGGCGTCGACAGATCCGGCAGGATCGCCAGCGACATGAGATCGCCCCATTCGAAGAGGTCGTCGCGATAGAGCAGCGGTGCGCCCTTTTCGCTGTCGTCGCGCATATTGGCTTGCGTCAGCATGCGGCACAGATGGCCCCAGCCCTTGCGGTCCTGCGGATAGGCGAGAACGTCTGAAGTGCCATCGCAAAAAGCCAGGCGGCAGCCGGGATGATAGGAAAGACCTTCCACCCTGGCCTGTTGCCAGGCGCGCACGACGCCGGCCACCGTGTTGCGGTCGGCAAGCCCGATCGACGAGAAGCCGAGGAACTTTGCCGCGACCACCAGTTCTTCCGGTTTTGAGGCGCCGCGCAGGAACGAGAAATTCGACTGGATGCCGAATTCGGCATAGGCAACGGTCGCCAGCGCGTTCATGCGAAGACCCCGTGCATGAACCAGCGCGGCGCGACTTGAGAGGCGCCGTAGAGACCTTGGCGATAAAGCCAGTAACGGCGGCCGTCGCTATCCTCGATGCGGAAATAATCGCGGGTCGCTTCCTGCCCCACTGCCTCCCGCCACCATTCCGGGGCGATGCGTTCCGGCCCTTCGGCGCGCGCCACCCGGTACAGCGCGCGCCGCCAGCGGAAGTTCAACGGCGGTCCTTCAGGCATTTCGGTGGCCGGCACCTCGATCGGCTCAGGCGAACGGAACAGCCGGATCGGCCGTTCCGGCCGCAAGACAGGCCTAGTATCTTGTATCTTGTCCGGCTTCTTCGGCGGAGAGAGCCTTTGCGGCGCCTCCGCATAGGGATGCGTGGCGACGGCGCGCTCGGGCAGATGACTCTCGACGGCAACCGGTTTCAATACCGCGCTGTCGCCGAGCCGGGCGCGGATGCGGTCGGCGAAAAGGGCGATGTCGGCGCCGTCGTCGCGCGTCTCGCCGGTCAGATCCGCCTGCTGCATGTCGAAGGCGGCGGCCGACAGGACCGAGAGGCGCACGAGATCGAAGCCATAGCCGGCATCGATGTCCTGTTCGAGCGCGGCAAGCCTTTCGTGGAACAATTTCTGGATCAGCAGCGGCTCGCGCAACGGCTGCGAGGTGCCGACGGCGATCCGGCTGACGGCGCCGTCGACGCGGAAGAGCAGCAGCGCCAGCCTTCTTGCGCCTTCGCCGCGGCGCTCGAGGTCCGCCTTCAATGTCGTCGCCAGCATTTTCACCAGCCGCTCGATTTCGTCGGTCAGCATGATGGGTTCGGCGAGATGGCGTTCGACCGAAAGCGGCGCCACCGGCAGGCGCGGCGACACCGCCTCGTCGAGGCGGCCGAGCGCCTGGTCGAGACGCAAAAGCAGCGATCTGCCGAAGCGGCGGGCGAGCGGCGCGCGCGGTGCTGCCATGACGGCGCCTGCCGTGCGCAGGCCGACGCTTTCCAAGCTGGCGCGGATGTCAGGCTCGATGCGCAGCGCCGCCAGCGGCAAGGGTGCGAGAAGCGCCTCCTCCTCGCCACCGGGGACGATGCGGTCACCAGAAAACCGCGCTGCCGCCCAGGCCGCACCTGGTGTGGCGGCAAGGCCAGCGCGGACATCGAAACCCTGATGGAAAAAGCGCGACAGGATGTCGTCCAGCATCGCCCGTTCGCCACCGAAAAGATGGGTGCAGCCGGTGACGTCGAGGAACAGGCCATCGGCTGCGTCGATCGCCACCAGCGGGGTGTAGCGGTCGCACCAGTCGGCGAGGCTTTCGAGCAGGCGGCGGTCGGCCTCGGGATCGGCTTCCACCACGTCGATCGACGGATGCATGGCGCGCGCGTCGGCTATGCCCATGCCGCGCTTCAGGTGAAGCGCCTCAGCCCGCTCGTCGAGGGCGGCGATGCGCTGCGCGTTCGCCTGGCGATGGCTGATCACCAGCGGCAGGTGATCCGACGGCCGCGAACGCCAGGACCGCCCCAGACGCTGGCGCAGGATCCTTTCCGCGGCGAGATGCGGAAACCACAGGGACAGGATTCGCTGCCGGTTCCTGCCGTCCTTCCCTGGTCCTTCTTTGCTCGAAACTGCGTTCATCGGGGTTCCACTCCAGTATGAATTGTCCCGGCAAGGCGGTGCGGCTCTTGCCGATGCTGACGGTGAAGGCGGGGCGGCCGATCGAGCCGGTGAGCGGCCCGGCGATCGTCTGGCGCGGTGCCGACGGCGCCGCCGACAGGACGAGGCGGACGGGTGCCGCCGTCGGCTCGGGTTCGCCGGCCTGGCGCAGCAGGAACACCGGCCGGCCGGCGCTCTGTGCCCGGGCGTGCAGCCGCCGCGTCGCGGTGAGGTCCAGCCGCTGCGGACTGCCGCGGATTTCGAGGAAGACGGCGGCGAGCGCCGTCATCCGGGCGGCCTCCTCGGCGGTCCACAGCGCGTCGAGGAGCCTTGGCGCCTCGGAAAACAGCAATTGCTCCGGCTCGATGCCGAAAAGGCGATGAAGCCCTGTGGCATAGGGGAAGCCGGCCTCGCGGAAGATTTCCGTGGTGCCGATCCACAGGACCGGCAGTCGCGGCCCTTGTTTGAGGATCAGGCTGACGAGCGACAGGGCGAAGCCGGCGACGGCCCCGGCATCGCGGGTCGCGGCGCCATGGATCTCGCTCAGCGCCGCCTTCGGCAGGCCGCCGCCGAGCGCGGTATCGAGAGCTTCGGCGCCGGTGCGCACAAACGCATCGGGCGGCGCCACGGCGAGGCCGCGGCGGACGATTGTCAGATCCCCGGGCGTGATATTTCTGGGAGTGACATCAGCTGTTGGATTCCGGGGCGCATCAACGGGAGCGCCGGCCGGCGCCTGCAGGCACTCGGGCAGCGTTCCCTCGATCTTCGCGATCTGGCGGCGCAGGGCAAAAACAGTCTCCCGCGCCACGGCGCTTGTCGCCATGACGGTCAGCTTCCACTCACAATTGTTCCTGTTATGTTCTAATAGATTCCAGAGGGCGGCCGAAGAGTCAAGCGGAGTCATGCGCGCAGTCATGAGGAATTTATTCCTGCCGCACATGGACGGCAACCCGGCCAATTGCCGAGTCCGGCGCGAAAGCCTATATGCCGGGATCAGAAGGACAACGCATGGCCCGCATCTACAAGACCCGCACCTGGCACGGCGAGCTTTCGCCGTCGATGGAGGAAATGGAGTTCCTGGCCCTGGAGGCTTACGCCCATCTGCCGGAGGAGTTTCGCAAGCTGACCGGCGAGATCGTCATCCAGATCGCCGAATTCCCGACCGACGAGATCATGGACGATTTGTCGCTGGAAACGCCTTTCGACCTGCTCGGCCTGTTCGAGGGGCGCGGCATCGCCGAGCGCTGGAATCCGCAGACCGGCGAGGGGCCGAACCGCGTCACGCTCTACCGCCGCGCCATCCTCGACTACTGGGCCGAGAACGAGGAGACGCTGGGCGACATCGTCACCCATGTGCTGATCCACGAGATCGGCCACCATTTCGGCCTGTCTGACGATGATATGGAGCGGATCGAAGAGGCGGCCGAATAGGGGGCTCCCCGCTTCGTCATCCCAGGGCGGAGCAGGAGCGAAGCGACGCGCGGAGACCCTGGGATCCATGCCGGGACGGTGGTGCAGTGCTCCGGCGGTGCAGAACCGAACGCTCACCATTCGATTGCGCGGTAATGGGCAAGCGGGGCCATAAAATCCTGATCCGCCGTGCCCTTCGGCAGAGGTAACGGCATGGATCCTAGGGTCTGCACTCCGCTTCGCGTCGCTCCGCCCTAGGATGACGAAAGACGGGCGCTTCAGCAAACCTCCTTACCAATCGCTGAGCTTGGTGTTGGGCCCGTATTCCTGGCCCTCGACATCCTTCACCACGGCCTGGCCGCAGCGCATGGTCTTGGTCTGCTTGTCGTAGGCATAGGTCGGCGAGCCGAACAAGTGCCAGCCCTTGTTCAGCGCCGCCGTCACCTTGTGGCAGAAGCTGGAATCGTCCGGGCCGGACAGAAAGCGGTAGAGTTTCATTTTTCATTCCTGTGATGAGTCGCCAATCATGCCCCGCTGGCGGCCGCCTTCGCCAGCAGTTTTTCGGCCTGCGCCAGATGCAGCCGTTCGAGCATCTTTCCATTCAGCGCAATGACTTGCCTGCCGGCATTTTCGGCAAGCGCGAAGGCATCCTTGACCGCACGCGCCTCGGCCACGGCTTCGGCAGATGGCGCGAAGGCGCGGTTTGCGGCATCGATCTGGGCCGGGTGGATCAGCGACTTGCCGTCGAACCCCATGGCGGCCGCTTGCGTGCACTCGCGCGCAAAAGCGTCCAGATCGCGAAAATCGTTGAAGACACCGTCGAGCAGATCGAGGCCGCCGGCGCGCGCGGCGAGCACCATCTGCATCAGCCATGGTGTGAGATAGCGCCGGTCGGGCGTGGCGAGAATGCCGGTGTCCTTGACCAAGTCGTTCGTTCCGGCAACGAAACAGACCAGCCGCGAGGCCGGATCGCGGCCAAGCTCGGCAATCGGGCCGATGTTGAGCAGCGCCTTAGGCGTCTCGATCATCGCCCATAGCTTCACCGCGTCGGGTGAAAAATTGTCGTCGAGGACGTCGCCGGCTTCCAGGACGTCGCGCGGCGTGTCGACCTTGGGCAGCAGGATGGCGTCGGGCTCGCAGCCTGCCGCAGCCAGCAGATCGTCGGCGCCCCATTCGCTGGAGAGCGGGTTGATGCGCACCACCATTTCGCAGCGCAGGTTTCGGCGCTGAGCGAAGATGCCGGCCAGCTTTTGCCGCGCGGAAACCTTGTCGGCCGGGGCGACAGCATCTTCAAGATCGATGATGACGGCATCGCAGGCCAGCGATGGGATCTTGGCCAGCGCCTTGTCGTTCGAGGCCGGGACGTAAAGCACCGAGCGGCGCGGGCGGTAGGTTTCGGTCATCTCAGATCTATGCCGCCTGGAGGCGATCGAAGCAAGCAGTCTGGCTCCTGCACCGGGCAATCGCTTCCGGTTTGAATTTTCCCCTATCTTTCCGGGCGTTGGTGCTGCCCCTCACCTGCCTGCCGGCTTCCTCTCCCCGTATAGTGACGGGGAGAGGGGCGCTGGCATCGGCGGTTTCGCCAATCACCAGCGTTACAGGAAGGGCGCCAGCGTTGCGGCCGGCCCTTTCTCCCCGTCACTATACGGGGAGAAATGCCCGGCAGGGCAATGAGGGGCGGCGCCGAGATCGACAAGTGGCCTCGGCATCGTTCTGGCCCTGCTGAAAGCGCATGATGGCACGATTCGCCTGGTTGACTCCGAGCGCGGCGCGCGCTTCGAGATCATCCTGCCGGCTGCATGAAATGGAGCATGATCGTTTCAGAAAACCGGCTTCGGGCTCTAGAACTGGAGAAGCGAAAAAGTGCGCTACGACGTCGTCATCATCGGCGGAGCCATCGTCGGTTCCTCGATCGCCTATTATCTGCGCGAGGAAGGGTTTTCAGGTTCGATCGCGCTGGTCGAGCGTGACCCGCAGTTCGCCCATGCGGCGACGACGCTGTCCTGCGCTTCGATCCGCCAGCAGTTTTCGATTCCGGAAAACATCCGGCTGTCGCAGTTCACGCTGAAGCTGTTCCGGCGGCTGACGGAAGAGTTCGGGCCGGATGCCGATATCGGCTTTCGCGAAGGCGGCTATCTCATCCTTGCCGGCGAGAACGGGTTGCCGATCCTCAAGGCCAACCACGAGACGCAGTTGGCCGAGGGCGCCGACATCGTGCTTGAGGATGCGGAGGCGCTCGTCCGCCGGTTTCCGTGGCTGTCGGCGGAGGGCATCACCGCCGGCGCCTATGGCCGCACGGGCGAGGGCTGGTTCGACGCGCATGCCATGCTGATGCTGTTCCGCAAGGCGCTGCGCGACAAAAACATCGATTTCATCACCGCCGATGTGACCGCCATCGAACGGCAGGGCGACCGCGTCACTGGTGTCAGCCTCGACAATGGCGAGCGGCTCGAGGCCGGCATCGTCGTCAACGCCGCCGGGCCGAATGCTGGCAAGGTTTCGGCAATGGCCGGACTGGTGCTGCCGGTAGAGCCGCGCAAGCGCAATGTCTTCATTTTCGAGGCGCGCGAGAAATATGACGACATGCCGCTGCTGGTCGATCCCTCAGGCATCTATGTCAGGCCGGAAGGCTCGGTCTACATCACCGGCGGGGCAGAGCCGGAAGAGGGCGACGGCCCCGCCGACGCGAGCGATTTCGAGCCCGACTGGCCGCTGTTCGAAGAGGTGATCTGGCCAGTGCTGGCGACCCGTATCCCGGCCTTTGAGGCGATCAAGCCGACGCGCGCCTGGGCCGGTCATTACGATTACAACACGCTCGATCAGAACGCGGTGATCGGCCCGCATCCGCAAGTGGAAAATTTCCTCTTCGCCAACGGTTTTTCCGGCCACGGCCTGCAGCAGGCGCCGGCCGTCGGCAAGGCGCTGGCCGAGCTGATCGTGCATGGCGGTTTTCGCACGGTCGATTGCGCGGCGTTCGGGTACAGCCGTGTCGCCGAGGGGCGGGCTTTCAGGGAATTGAATGTGATCTAACGCTGGCAGGACAGCATTGCTGTCCCGCCGACATCAACGGTTCCGCACCGCACGGCGAACCGTCAGCGCTCGCGGCTGAACCAGAACGCGTCTGCCATGCGCGTCATGCCGATCCGTTCGTAGAAGCCGACGGCGTCGGGCACGGAAATCAGTGACATGGCGACGGATGGGCCGAGCTGCCGCCGCGCTTCGTCGAGCAGGCCCTTGCCGATGCCGAGCCCTTGCGCCGATTTGCAAACGGCGAGCTCGGAAATATAGCACACCCACGAGAAGTCGGTGATGCCGCGGGCAAGGCCAATCAGCGGCTTGTCAGCCTCATCGAGGCGCGCCGTCAACACCAGATCGGCATTGGCAAGCATCGCCTTCAGGCGGAGGTCGTCATCGATGGGCCGGGTGGCGCCGAGGCCGGATTCCACCAGCACGCGACGGAACTCGGCTGCGTCGAGGGCCGGTTCGCTGGCATAGAGGACTTTGGCACGTGTCGTCATGCCGGCCAAGGTGCACCACAGGGCGGCAATTTTGAAGGGGTCCATGCTCCAGCACCAAAGCCGGCCGAAAACAGCCGCCTTTTATTTGCCTGCAGCTTTGTGTAAACCGGGCGCAACACATCCCCGCAGCGAAAGAAGACGGGCAAGACCTATGGAAAAATTCACCAAGCTCACCGGCGTTGCCGCGCCGATGCCGATCGTCAATGTCGACACCGACATGATCATCCCCAAGGATTATCTCAAGACGATCAAGCGCACCGGGCTCGGCAGCGGCCTGTTTGCCGAAATGCGCTACAAGGACGACGGCTCGGAAAATCCGGATTTCGTGCTCAACAAGCCGGCCTATCGCAAGGCGCAGATTCTGGTCGCCGGCGACAATTTCGGCTGCGGCTCGTCGCGCGAACATGCGCCGTGGGCGCTGCTCGATTTCGGCATCCGCTGTGTCATCTCGACCTCGTTCGCCGACATTTTCTACAACAACTGCTTCAAGAACGGCATCCTGCCGATCACCGTCAGCCCGGAGGATCTGGACAAGCTGATGGACGACGCCTCGCGCGGCGCCAACGCAACGCTGTCGATCGACCTCGAAGCCAAGGAAATCCGCGGACCGGACGGCGGCGTGGTCAAGTTCGACCTCGACGACTTCAAGCGGCACTGCCTCTTGAACGGCCTCGACGATATCGGCCTGACCATGGAGAAGGCCGACGCCATCGCCTCGTTCGAGAAGAAGAACGCCGAGCTGCGGCCCTGGGCCTGAACGGCAGGACTATCAACAAAAAAGCCCGGCGCATGGCCGGGCTTTCCGTCGAATAGAGATTTGTATCACTCGCCGTCGATCGCCGTGGCGATACGGGCGATGGCCTGTTGATAGTTGCTCGCGTCATTCCAGCCGGCAATTGCACCGAGATTGGCCTGCGCGCTGGCACCGGGCTGCCAACCATGAGCCTTGAGGAAGTTGGCGGTGGAAGCCAACGCAGTGGCCTTGTCGCGCAGATTTCCGCTGCCGACCCCGTATTTCAAGACATTTCCGGGCAGGAACTGCGTATGGCCAATCTCGCCATGCATGGCGCCGACCGACGAGGCGCTCAACGCGCCGCGATCAACCAGTTTCAGGGCTGCAACAGCATGCGGGTAGAAGAACTCCGGGCGGCGGCAATCATAGGCAAGCGTTACAATGGCAGAGACCGTATTCTGCTTGCCCAGGAAGGAACCGAAGCCGGTCTCCATCCCCCAGATGGCGAGCAACACACCCGGCGTCACGCCGTAAGTCCGTTCGATCTTGTCGAACAGCGCGGCGTTCGACTTCTTCAGCGAACGGCCCTTGGAAATGATGGTGGACGCGCCACGGCGCTTCATGAAAGCTTCCACCGAGCCGCCGAAAGACTTGTGGATAGCGCGGTCGGCGGCGATCGTCCTTTTTGCATAGGTCGCGCTAGCCAGAGCGGCCAGACCCTTCGAGCCCACACCGCTGGCCCTTGCTTCCTGCGCGAACTCCGCCTTCCACGCTTCGAAGCCGGCGCCATTATTGCCGCACTGGGCGGCCTGTGCCGCTGTTGCCGCCGCAAGCATCATCGATGCCGCCGCTGCGAAAATCTTTGCCTTGGCAAAAAATGCCATGTTGTTCTCCTGATTGCCTGAATCTTATCCCGAATACGAATTTGCCAGCGAAACGCCCGCTTGTCACCGTTGGAGCGACGTGCGTCCGCCTGGATGCAGTACGCTGCGACACTTTACAATCTGCGCATCGTGCTTTCCGAGCATCGGACCCGACTTTCGGGGCCGATGCGCCAAGAACTCGTTTACGCATCCTCGCCGCAGCGCTGGCGAATGCCGGACAACTTGCCTACGATCAAGTAATTATTGTGGCGGGGGCTGGAATATTCATGGAAGACGTTGACGTCGTGGCCATCGGCGCCGGCTCGGCGGGACGTTCCGCGGCCAAGACCCTGCGTGCGGCCGGCCTTTCCTTCAAGCTGGTCGTTGGCAGGAACACCGATCGCTGACAGGCGTTTGGGCGATATGCCGCTGCGCACTATATCCGGGCCTGATGATTTGGGACTTGGGTGAGTTGAGACCTGGTGATTTGAGATTGGGATGAAGCTCTTCGATTGCCCGCATTGCGGCCACCGCCTCTATTTCGAGAACGCCCAGTGCCTGAACTGCGCCAGCCCCGTGCTCTACGATCCCGGGCATGCGCGCTTCGTGCTGTCTGGCGCCGACGGCGTTTTCCAGTGCACCAATGCCGACGAGTGCGCCTGCAACTGGATGGCGGAACCTGGCCATGCCTTCTGCCGCGCCTGCGCGCTGAACCAGCTGATCCCCGACCTTTCGGTCGATGGCAACCGCCGTCGCTGGATCCGCGTCGAAGCGGCAAAGAAGCGGGCGATCTATTCGCTGCTCGCCGCCGGACTGCCGGTCACGCCCAAGCGGAACGCCGGCGACGAGGCCGGCCTCGCCTTCGACTTCCTTGCTGATCCGATCGGCGGTCCGGGTGGCGCGCGCATCCTGACCGGCCATGACAACGGCCTGATCACACTCAATGTCGCCGAGGCGGACTCGGCCGAGCGCGAAAGACGGCGCGTCGAGATGGGCGAGAACTACCGCACTTTGCTCGGCCATTTCCGCCACGAGCTCGGCCACTATTACTGGGACCGCCTGATCCGCGACGACCCGCAACGGCTTGCCGCCTTCCGCGCATTGTTCGGCGACGAGCGCGCCGATTACGAGCAGGCGCTGAAGGCCTACCATGCCAATGGCGCGCCGCCCGACTGGCAGCAGGACCACATTTCCGCCTATGCCACGTCCCATCCCTGGGAGGACTGGGCCGAGACATGGGCGCACCATCTGCACATCACCGATACGCTGGAGATGGTGCATGCGCTGAATTTCCCGCTCGGCCGGCTGGAAACCATGGAGGCCAACGAGCTGTCGCGGGGCGACACCGGCGGCGAGCTGCAACCGGCGCCGTCGGAACCTGCCGCCGTTCCCGAGCCGTTCGAGAAGATCCTGGCCCGCTGGCTGGTGCTGTCGGAAGCGTCCAACTCGATCAACCGCTGCATGGGCCTTCCCGACCTCTATCCCTTCGTCATCTCGGAGCTGACGGCACAGAAGCTGGCCTTCGTCCATGAGTTGCTGACCGTAGTGAAAGAATCCGGAACAAAACGTGAGCCGGCTGAGGCGCTTTAGCCGGAACGCATGAAGTCCTGTTTCGTTTTCGTTCGCGAGGGACCATCAACACGGAGCGAAAACCATGAAGCGCATACTGTTTCCTGCTGTCGCCGGAGCGCTTGTCGCCATGTCCGGCACAGCCTTGGCCGATACCGCCGTTTCGGCGGTCGCCGATCTCAACATTCGCGCCGGCCCAGGCCCGCAATACCCGGTCATCGGCGTGCTCGCCGCCGGCCAGTCGGCTACGCTCGATGGCTGCATCCAAAACAGCAAATGGTGCACCATAGCCGAGGCCAATGGCCAGGGCTGGATCTATTCCGACTATGTGACGGCCGATTTCGGCGGTAACGAGGTCGTCCTGACCCGGCGCCCGGCCGACGCAGACATTACCATCGTCGAAGCGCCCGCCGACGTCGACGATCCCGACATCTATACCGGAGCGATCGTCGCCGGCGAGCCGATCGAGCCGATCAGACGGCCGCCCGCCGAAGTTCGCACCTATATCGAGACCAACCGGATCGACCCGGTCTATCTCGAGGGCGAGGTGGTTACCGGCGCGACCCTGCCCGATACCGTCGAGTTGCGCGAGATTCCGGACTACGACTACCGCTATGTCTATGTGAACGGTCAGCCGGCACTGGTCGACCCCGGCACCCGACGCATCATGTACGTCGAGCGCTGACATCAGCAAGCAATCAGGCGGCCGCCCGGCAAGAGTCCGCGGCGGTCGCCTCTGTCCGATATCGTTAACCTGAGCTTCGTGCTGGAGCGGCGTGCCCGCCGCTCCAGCCTTTTGTTCGAGCATCCCAAAACCGGTTCCACTTTTGGGTCCGATGCTCTAGATCATGCGACCCGATGCATCAGGCAAGGAACCCGCGTGATATCAGACCCTGCCGCCTTCGAGCGCTACCGGCATACTCCCAACGCCAAGACGACCCTGCCGCGGCTGCTGCTCGGAACGGCGATCGTCGTCCTGTTCTGGGTCGCGACAACCATCGCCGTGCTGTTCGGCGGCGCCTATTTCTTCGTCGTCTGGCAAGCGTCGTCCGGCGCCCCGATAGAAGGAGGGGCGGTGCAGAATTTCATGGCCTCGCCCGCCGGGATTCTCGCCGCGCTCGCCTCGTTTGCCGGAATCTGGCTCGGCCTGTGGGCTGCCATGCGCTGGGTCCATCACGAGCCGCTGATGGCGCTGATCGGCACCAGCCGCCGCGTTTCGCGCTCGGGATTTCTTAGGGGATTGGCCGCGGTGCTGGTCACATCGCTGCTCTCCGAGATCCTGCTCTACCTTTTGCAGCCCGACATTGCGCGCGGTGCGATAGGCCTGTCGTCCTGGCTGCTGTTCCTGATCCCGATTGCCGCGCTGACCCTGCTGCAGACCTCGTCCGAAGAGGTGCTGTTTCGCGGCTATCTCCTCAGGGGCCTGGCCAACCGGTTTCAAAATCCCTTGATCTGGGCGCTGCTGCCAGGACTTCTGTTCACTGCGATGCATTGGAACCCAGGCTCGACAAACGTCATCAACGCCTGCGTGCTGGCCTCGATCGCCGCTTTCGCGCTGCTCCTGACGCTTGTTGTCTATGCCACGGGCAATCTCGGCGCGGCCTTCGGCGCCCACCTCGGCAACAATCTGACCGGCTTCCTGCTGATCTCGCATCAGCAAAGCTACAATTCCTTCGCCCTGTTCAACGCCAAGCCGCTCGAGGGCCCCGGCTGGACGACGCTTGACGCCGTCCTCATCGCGGCGATCGGCATCGTCTGCAGCCTGTTGACCGTTCTGCTGCTGCTGCACCCGTGCTCGCCGCTGAAGGTCGAGCCGGATTTTTCGCACCCCGGCGGCCCAAGCTGATGCGCATCACGCTGGTGGTGCTGCCATAAACCGAACCGGCCCGGTTCAGCGTATTCGGCCCCGCACCTTGACTCCGCGGCCGATTTCCTGTCTACAGCCCGCGAATTCCGCGACGAGTATTCCTCCGAGCAAGCCGACCGGGACGCCGAAGCCTGTTTGAGGTGACGTGCTGTAAATCGATCCTGGAGGCCAACATCCGGCAGCGCTGTGCGCCCCCGGGTGCTTTTTGGCTTTGGGCTTTTGCCCGGGCTGGCTTTGTTTGGGCTGGCTTTGAGTTGGATACTGCGCGCGAACGTATTACCTCTCGGATCGAACCCGAACCGAGATTGAAGGAAGACAAATGTTTGAATCCCTTCAGGAGCGCCTTGGCTCCATCCTGAACGGCCTTACCGGCCGCGGTGCCCTGTCCGAGGCCGATGTCTCGGCGGCGCTGCGCGAGGTGCGCCGTGCGCTGCTCGAGGCCGACGTGGCGCTGGAAGTGGTGCGTTCGTTCACCGACAAGGTGCGCGAAAAGGCCGTCGGCGCCGCCGTGCTGAAGTCGATCAAGCCCGGCCAGATGGTCGTCAAGATCGTCCATGACGAGTTGATCGAGATGTTGGGCGCCGAGGGCGTCGCCATCGACCTCAATGCGCCGGCTCCGGTCGTCGTCATGATGGTCGGCCTGCAGGGCTCCGGCAAGACCACGACATCGGCCAAGATCGCCAGGCGTCTCACCGAGCGTCAGAACAAGAAGGTCCTGATGGCCTCGCTCGACACGCGGCGTCCCGCCGCGCAGGAGCAGCTCCGTCAGCTCGGCGAGCAGGTCAAGGTCGCCACGCTGCCGATCGTCGGGGGCCAGACGCCGGTCGACATCGCCCGCCGCGCCGTGCAGGCGGCAAAGCTCGGCGGCCATGACGTCGTCATCCTCGACACCGCCGGCCGCACCCATATCGACGAGCCGCTGATGGTCGAGATGGCCGACATCAAGAAGGTCTCGTCGCCGCACGAAATCCTTTTGGTCGCCGATTCGCTGACCGGCCAGGACGCCGTCAATCTGGCAAAAAGCTTCGATGAGCGCGTCGGCATCACCGGGCTGGTGCTGACCCGCATGGATGGTGATGGCCGTGGTGGTGCAGCACTTTCCATGCGCGCCGTCACCGGCAAGCCGATCAAGCTGATCGGCACCGGCGAGAAAATGGACGGGCTGGAGGAATTCCATCCCAAGCGCATCGCCGACCGCATCCTCGGCATGGGCGACATCATCAGCCTGGTCGAAAAGGCTGCCGAGAACATCGACGCCGAGCAGGCGGCGGCGATGGCCAAGAAAATGCAGTCGGGCAAGTTCGACCTGAACGACCTTGCCGGCCAGCTTCAGCAGATGTCGAAGATGGGCGGCATGGGCGGCATCATGGGCATGATGCCGGGCATGGGCAAGATGAAGGATCAGATGGCCGCCGCCGGTCTCGACGACAAGATGTTCGGCCGCCAGCTCGCGATCATCTCGTCAATGACCAAGGCCGAGCGCGCCAACCCCGATATTCTGAAGCACTCGCGCAAGAAGCGCATCGCCGCCGGCTCCGGCACCGACGCGGCCGAGATCAACAAGCTCCTGAAGATGCATCGCGGCATGGCCGACATGATGAAGGCGATGGGCGGCAAGGGCAAAGGCGGTGGCCTGATGCGCGGCATGATGGGCGGCCTGGCCCAGAAGATGGGCCTCGGCGGCATGATGCCAGGGGGCATGGGTGGCCAAGGTGGCATGATGGGGGGCGGCATGATGGGAGGCGGCATGCCGGACCTGTCCAAGATGGACCCCAAGCAACTCGAAGCCTTGCAGAAGCAGGCGCAGGCGGCCGGTCTCGGCGGCATGAAGGGCCTGCCCGGTGGCCTTCCAGGTGGCGGTGGCCTGCCTGGGCTGCCCGGCGGCATGAAGCTTCCTGGTTTGCCGGGATCTGGCGGCGGTCTGCCAATTCTTGGCAAGAGCGGCCCCGGCAAGAAGAAGTGAGGGCGCCATGAACGAAGAGAAGGACATGGCCGACGCTCGTGCGGCGCTGGTCGACTACCGCGCCTCGATCGACAACATCGACGCAGCGCTCATCCACATGCTGGCCGAGCGTTTCCGCTGCACCAAGGCGGTCGGCGAACTGAAGGCGTCGCATGGCCTGCCGCCAGCCGATCCGGCACGCGAGCAGCAGCAGATCGCCCGCCTTCGCCAGCTGGCGAAGGACGCCCATCTCGACCCGGATTTCGCGGAGAAATTCCTGAATTTCGTCGTCCGCGAAGTGATCCGGCATCACGAGCATATCGCCGCATCCAACGGCGTAACGAAAACCGGCTGAGGACCAGTGCAGTCGGACAACGACATGCATAAAGACGACAGCCATAACCCCGATCAACGAACATCAGAATTTTAGGAGAAAGAAAATGCCACTGAAAATCCGACTGGCCCGTGCGGGCTCGAAGAAGCGTCCCTACTACCACGTCGTCGTCGCCGACGCCCGTTCGCCGCGCGACGGCCGTTTCATCGAGTCGCTCGGTTCGTGGAACCCGCTGCTGCCCAAGGAAGGCGAGCGGGTCAAGGTCGACGCCGACCGCGTCAAGCATTGGCTCTCGCATGGCGCCCAGCCGACCGACCGCGTGCTGCGCTTCCTCGACGAGGCCGGCATCGCCAAGCGTGAGGCCCGCTCCAACCCGAAGAAGGCCGAGCCCGGCAAGAAGGCGCAGGAACGCGCCGCACTTCTGAAGAAGGCGCAGGACGATGCAGCCGCCGCTGTTGCCGCCGCGGCAGCCGCGCCGGCCGAGGCGGAAGCCGCGACCGCCGAATAATCTGCTTTTTATCGCCCACGGAACGGCGGGCGCTTTGCCCGCCGTTTTATTTCTTCGGAGCTAATGACGCGGCCCGATCAATAGCCTGCCGGGCAGCGGGCGATGTAGACGCGTCCATAGCGATCGCGATAGCGGCACCGGCCGGGTTCGGTAGCACGACCGATCAGTGCGCCGGCGAGGGCGCCGACGGCACCACCGACCACCGCACCTTCAACTTCGTCATCGGCCACTGCAGCGCCGATAGCAGCGCCCCCCAGCCCACCGACCGCGGCGCCCTGTTCCGTCCGGGAACAGGCTGCGAGCGAGATTGCCAATACCATCAGGACTACCAGTTTCTTCATCGTCGCTCCTCCCAAATGGGGTTCTCCGTCCTCGCCCCACATGGTCTAACTCGTAACCGGGCAATTTGATCCAAGGACAAGGAAGAAGGATGGCGGCAGACAGCGCCCTCTCTCGCGGCGCGAGCGCCATAGAACGGCCTTCTTGAAGTCGCCGCTATCGGTTGAACGGGATCTGCGCGCGCACCTTGGGATTGCGCAGGAAAAAGCGGCCCTAGGAAAAATAGAACTTTTCGGCGGGGATCATTTTTGGCGGCGCCTCGCCGAGCGCCTCCAGCACCGAGATTTCACAGACGCGGCACAGGCCGTCGAGGGCGAGATCGTTGGCCTCGGTGCCGAACGGGTCCTCGAGTTCCTCCGAGAGCGCATCGAGACCGAAAAAGGTGTAGGCGATCAGCGCCGTGAACAGCGGCGTCGCCCAGCCGGCAGTCGAGGCCAGCCCAAACGGCAGCAGCAGGCAGAAGATATAGGCGGTGCGCTGCAACAGCAGCGTGTAGGCAAACGGAAGCGGTGTTCCCATGATGCGCTCGCAGCCTGCCTGCGCTGCAGCGATTTGCGACAGGCGCTCGTCGAGGATGCGATAGCCGATCACATCGATCGCCCCGGCCCTGTACAACGCCGCGGCTCGCTCGCCCATCCGCCGCAGCATGGCGTCTGGCGGGTTGGCCAGTCTGGCAGCACTTTCGGCCTCTTCACCGATGAACGCGCGTGCTTCGCTCGTGGCGTCGACCCGCCGAAGCAGCCCGCGCAAGAAGTGGCAGAAGGCGATCGCCTCCATCAACAGCCCGCGCAGCTCGACCCGATCCTCGATCAGCCCGGTGCTGGCGCGCGCCAGGTTGCGAATGTCGAAGACAAGCTGGCCCCATAGCTTGCGCGCCTCCCACCAGCGGTCATAGGCGGCATTGTTGCGGAAGCCGAGATAGATCGACAGCGCCACCCCGAGCAAGGCGAACGGCGCGGGCCCGGCATTGCCGAGGTCAAGCCCCAGCGCCCTGACCGCCAGCAACACGAGTGCGCCATAAATGCCAAAGCCGAAGATCTGCGGCAGGATGCGCGGCACCACCGAGCCGCGCATGATGAAGAACAGATGCAGGAATCCCGGGCGCGGGCGAACAATCATAAAAAAACCCTTTCACGGGACCGGCAATGATCCTGGTCGGTTCCATTGTGAGATGCAAAACACCCATAAGCCCAGCCGCCAGCGACATGGCGATGTCGTGTTGGCGGTTTGAGGGCAGAGCAGAGCCAGAGGAGCGATGCCGGCCCGATGGTACCTATCTGAGACGCCGGTGCGGCCCCTCATCCCCCTGCCGGGACCCCGGCCCTTCGCTGTCGCTACGGGCGTTCGTCGTTCGAAAAGCCAAGCAATTGGCTTTCCGTCCGCTTCGCGGACCACTTCTCACCCCCGTGAACGGGGAGAAGGGAGCTAACGGCCGAAGGCCGAGCCCGCGACTGCGGGCCGCCGGCATTCCGGCGCCCCCGCGGAGGGCCCGCCGCGGCAGCGGCGATACGGCCCGTGAGCGGCGAGAAGGGAGCTAATGGCCGAAGGCCGAGCCCGCGACCGCGGGCCGCCGGTCGTCCGGCGCCCCCGCGGAGGGCCCGACGCGGCAGCGGCGATACGGCCCGTGAGCGAGACTAAGCCGCCTTCTTCTTCGGCTGAATCAGCCCGCGCTCGATCAGCAGCTCCGCGATCTGCACTGCGTTGAGTGCCGCGCCCTTGCGCAGATTGTCGGAGACGATCCACATCGACAGGCCATTGTCGACGGTCGAATCCTCGCGGATGCGCGAGATGAAGGTCGCGTCCTCGCCGGCCGAGTCCAGCGGCGTGATGTAGCCACCGTCCTCGCGCTTGTCGAGAACCTGGCAGCCCGGCGCTTCGCGCAGGATCTCACGTGCTTCCTCGGCGGTGATCGGCTTTTCGAACTCGATATTGACCGCTTCCGAATGGCCGATGAACACCGGCACGCGCACGCAGGTCGCCGTCAGCTTGATCTTGGGGTCGAGCATCTTCTTGGTCTCGGCGACCATCTTCCACTCTTCCTTGGTGAAGCCGTCGTCGAGGAAGACGTCGATGTGCGGGATGACGTTGAAGGCGATGCGCTTGGTGAACTTCTTGACGTCGACCTGGTCGGCGACGAACACCGCGCGGGTCTGCGTGAACAGTTCGTCCATGCCTTCCTTGCCGGCGCCGGACACCGATTGATAAGTGGCGACGACGACACGCTTGATGGTGGCGAGGTCATGCAGCGGCTTCAGCGCCACGACCAGCTGCGCCGTCGAGCAGTTCGGGTTGGCGATGATGTTCTTGCGCGTGAACAGCGAAATCGCGTCCGGGTTCACTTCCGGCACGATCAGCGGCACGTCCTGGTCATAGCGGAAGGCCGACGAATTATCGATGACGACGCAGCCCTGCTTGCCGATCTTCGGCGACCATTCCTTCGAAACGTTGCCGCCGGCCGACATGATGCAGATGTCGGTATCGGAAAAATCATATTGGTCGAGCGCCCTGACCTTCAGCGTGCGATCGCCGAACGACACTTCCGTGCCCTGGCTGCGCCGCGAGGCCAGCGCCACCACCTCGCTCACCGGAAAGCCGCGCTCTTCCAGTATGTTGAGCATTTCCCGGCCCACATTGCCCGTGGCGCCGACGATTGCAACCTTGAAACTCATCGAAATCTCCTGTCCTCTCCGCTCGGTTTTTTTGGAGAAAACCCGCCGGCCGATGCGGGTTTCAACCCCCGGGCCGGACCCGGGAGAGGGTGGTTAGGCCAAGGGAATCAGACCGTTTTACCGGTTTTTTTGGCCAAGAACGTGGTTTTGCTGGAACGAGCAGACGCGCCGAGACGCCCGGCCCAATGGTTCGCATTGCGGCCGGGGAAGTCGAAGGCAAGAAGCGCCATCAAAAGGCCGCGCATCGAAACTACCCCATTCGGTGCCGGCTTTTACGCGGTTTGCGTAAAGAGTCAATCGCGACGCGGCGAGGCGGCTTGCCCTGTACAATGGCGGCGGCGCGAAGTACGAACGATTGGATCGTTTGGCTCGTGGCGCTCCTGGCGCTCGCCGCCCCATTGCCGGGCATAAAAGAATCCGAATTCCGAAAGAGTGAAATGTCCAATTTCGAAGCACTTGTCCCCGCGCTGGCAAAGGCGCTGGAAAAACGCGGCTATGTCGAGCTGACGCCGGTGCAGAAGGCGGTTCTCGAGCTCGGGCAAGCCGATGCGCTGGTTTCCGCCCAGACCGGCTCCGGCAAGACCGTAGCCTTCGGGCTGGCTCTGGCGCCGACCCTTCTCGACGGCGCCGAGCGCTTTTCCCACGCCGCAGCACCGCTGGCGCTGGCCGTGGCACCGACGCGGGAGCTCGCCTTGCAGGTGACGCGCGAGCTCGAATGGCTCTACGAACTGACCGGCGCAGCGATAGCGTCCTGCGTCGGCGGCATGGACATGCGCACCGAGCGCCGCACGCTGGAGCGCGGCGCCCATATCGTTGTCGGCACGCCCGGCCGACTGCGCGACCACATCACCCGCAATTCGCTCGACATGTCCGAACTGAAGGCAGTGGTGCTGGACGAGGCCGACGAGATGCTCGATCTCGGCTTTCGCGAGGATCTGGAATTCATCCTCGACGCCGCGCCGGCCGAGCGCCGCACCTTGATGTTTTCGGCCACCGTGCCGCGCTCCATCGCCACGCTGGCCAAGGGCTACCAGCGCGATGCGGTGCGCATCTCGGCTGCCGGCGAGGAAAAGCAGCATCTCGACATCGAGTACCGGGCGCTGAGCGTGGCCCAGGCCGACCGGGAAAATGCCATCATCAACGTGCTGCGCTATTACGAGGCGAAGAACGCACTGGTGTTCTGCAACACGCGCGCTGCCGTCAATCACCTGACCGCGCGATTCAACAACCGAAACTTTTCCGTGGTGGCGCTTTCGGGCGAGCTGAGCCAGAACGAGCGCAGCCACGCGCTGCAGGCGATGCGCGACGGCCGCGCAAAAGTCTGCATCGCCACCGACGTGGCGGCGCGCGGCATCGACCTGCCCAACCTCGAACTGGTGATCCACGCCGACCTGCCGACCAATCCGGAGACGCTTCTGCACCGAAGCGGGCGGACCGGACGGGCGGGACGCAAGGGTGTCAGCGCCCTGATCGTGCCCAACAATGCCCGCAGGCGCACCGAACGGCTGCTGCAAAGCGCTGGCCTTGCGGCGATATGGGCAAGCCCGCCTTCGGCCGATGACGTGCTGCGCCGCGACGAAGAGCGCATCCTCGCCGACCCGGTTTTGAGCGAGCCTGTGACGGATGATGAACGCGGCTTCATCAGTGCGCTTCTTGAGCAGCACGGCCCCGATCAGGTGGCCGCCGGCTTCGTGCGTCTGTGCCGCTCCAGCCGCTCGGCGCCTGAGGATCTCCTAGACGTCGCTCCGTTCACGCCGTCGAGCGACAGGCCCTCTGGCGATAGATCTGCCCGTCGCGACGAGGCGCTAAGCCGCCGCGACGACTTCGGCGACAGCGTCTGGTTCTCGCTGTCGGTAGGACGCAGGCAGAATGCCGAGCCGCGCTGGCTGATCCCGATGCTGTGCCGGACCGGCGGCATCTCCAAGCGCGAGATCGGCGCCATCAAGATGCAGCCGGAGGAAACCTTCGTGCAGATCGCGGCGGATTGGGCCGACCGGTTTCTCCAGGCGATCGGGCCCGACCGCAAGCTGCAGAACAACATCACGGTGAAGCGGCTGGACGGCACGCCCGACCTGTCGCGGGCCGGCTATCAGGAGCCACGGCCGGACAAGAAGCCGCACCGCGGCAAGCGGACGTTCGACCAGAACGCGCCCAAATTCGAGAAGCGCGCACCGTCAGCCGATCAGCGCCCCGCCGCGCCCGAGGCAAAGCCTTGGGCCGGGAAGGCAGGCAAGCCGAAATTCGACAAGGCCGGACCCGCCAAGAACAAGAAATCGAAGAAGCGGTCGGCTTAGCGATTTGCCGGCATTGTTGGCTTGTCATGGCCTGGAATGGGCTGTCCTTCGCCAAGGCAATCGATTCAGGTCTGCGCCGCCCCTCATCCGCCTGCCGGCACCTTCTCCCCGTTTACGGGGAGAAGCCCGCTGGCCGCAGCCTTGGCGTTCATTCCGCGACGTCCGCCATTGGCGATACCGGCGATGACAGCGTCCTTCTCCCCGTCACTGCCCGGCAGGGCGATGAGGGGCGGCGCAGACTTCGACGATTGGTCGTTTCAACTGAAGCGATGCTCCCGCGCCCGTACCCCTTGCGGTCTGCCGCAACTTTGAACAGTCTGACCAGCGGGACGAGGGGCAGGACATGCGCGGCGAAGTGCTTCACTATGACGAGGACCACGGCTTCGGTTTCATCACCGGAGCCGACGGCAACCGCTACACCTTCGCGCGAGAGGATCTGCGCCGAGAGGTGGCGATAGGCAGGGGCACGGCCATCGAGTTCCAGCCGGCCGGCGGGCGGGCTCGCGACGTTTTTTCGATCCGTGCCCAAGCTGCCAGTCCGCCTGCCGCAACCGCCGCCCCGACGCAAACCGGCAATGCGCCCGGGGCGCCGCAACATTTCGGCCGGTCCGCTGAAAGTCGTCCCGCCGCGGCTACCGGATTGTGGGATTATTTCTGGCGGGGCCTGACTGACAATTACTTCAATTTCTCTGGCCGTGCCCGCCGCAAGGAATATTGGAGCTATTGCCTGTTCTGGACGATCGCGCTGATCGCGGCCGCCGGCGTCGGCCTCTTCATCGACGACGCCATGGGCAATTCTGACGAATTGCCGGCAGTGACGGTCGGTCTTTGCGGCACGTTTGTGCTGGCGACAATCCCGCCTTGGATCGGACTGAACGTGCGTCGCCTGCACGACATCGGCCTGACCGGCTGGCTTTTTCTGGTGGTGTTCATCCCGACGATCGGCTGGCTGATCATCCTGGTCTTCGCGCTGATCCCGACGCAGGCCCGTGAAAATCAGTGGGGCCCGGTGCCGGCGGGCATCAGGGCCTAGCTGCTCGACACAGCGATTTTGAGAGGCTGGAAGCCGGGCGGACGTCGACCGCCACAGGCTCAGCCCAGGAACTTAGCGATGATCGCGTCGCCCATCTCAGTGGTGCCGACCTCGGTCATCCCAGGGGAATGAATATCCCTGGTGCGCAAGCCCTGGTCGAGCACGGCGGCGATCGCGCCTTCGAGCTTGTCGGCCTCGGCCACCATGCCGAAGGAGTAGCGCATGCACATGGCGAAGGAGGCGATCATGGCGATCGGGTTGGCGATGCCCTTGCCCGCGATGTCGGGCGCCGAGCCATGCACCGGCTCGTAGAGCGCCTTGCGCTTCTGCGTCCTGGCATCGGGGGCGCCGAGCGACGCCGACGGCAGCATGCCGATCGAGCCGGTCAGCATGGCGGCGATGTCGGACAGCATGTCGCCGAACAGATTGTCGGTGACGATGACGTCGAATTGTTTCGGCCAGCGCACCAGCTGCATGCCGCCGGCGTCGGCCAGCATGTGATCGAGCTTGACGTCTGCGTATCTGGCCTTGTGGGTCTGGCTGACGACTTCGTTCCACAAAACGCCTGACTTCATAACATTGCGCTTTTCCATTGAAGTCACGTGGTTGCGGCGTGTCCGCGCCAGCTCGAAAGCGACGCCCGAAATGCGCTCGATCTCGAACGTGTCGTAGACCTGGGTGTCGATGCCGCGCTTCTGGCCGTTGCCGAGATCGATGATCTGCTTCGGCTCGCCGAAATAGACGCCGCCGGTGAGTTCGCGGACGATCAGAATGTCGAGCCCCTCGACCACCTCCTGCTTGAGCGAGGAGGACGCCGCCAGCGCCGGATAGCAGATGGCGGGCCTGAGATTGGCGAACAGCTCCATGTCCTTGCGCAGCCGCAGCAGACCGGCCTCCGGGCGCACCTCATAAGGCACCGCATCCCATTTCGGCCCGCCGACGGCGCCGAACAGCACCGCGTCGGCGGCCATCGCCTTGGCCATGTCGGCATCGGAAATCGCTGCGCAATGCGCGTCATAGGCGCAGCCGCCGACCAGCCCCTCATCGGTGATAAAACCACTGCCAAGCTTGACGTTCATGGCGGCGATCAGCTTCTTCACCTCGGCCATCGCCTCGGGGCCGATGCCGTCGCCAGCGAGCAGGAGAAGATTTTTCGAAGCCATCAAAGCCGTCCTAAACTGTGGTGCATGGCTCCGAAATCGGCAGCGATTTCGGAAAGGATCATGCGCAGAACCAAAATTCTACAGCGTCCTTCGCGCGTCCAAAAGCACGCGCGGCGCTGTCGTGAGCCGCGGCCTTGCTAAACGCGAAGCGGCTGGCGCGCAAGCGTTTGGTTCAGAGCACCTTTGACGATCCCCCGACGAGGTCGCACAAGCTCCTGCACGGCCTCCGAACTCAGCCTGTGCGCTTAAGTGCCGTCACTTCGATCTCGATCTTCATTTCCGGCTTGTTGAGTTGGCAGACGATCATCGTCGCCGCCGGCCTGATGTCGCCAAAGGCCTCGCCCAGGATCGGAAAGACGATGTCGACGAAAGCCGCGTCGGTTATGTAGTAATGCGCCCGCACCACATCGGCCATCTCGAAGCCGCCATCCTGCAACGCCTTGGCGATCGTCGCCAGGCAAGTGCGCGTCTGCGCCTCGACCGTCTCCGGCATCGACATGGTCGCATAGTCGTAGCCCGTCGTTCCGGAAACGAAACACCAGTCGCCCTGTACCACGGCGCGCGAATAACCGGCGGCCTTCTCGAAGGGCGAGCCGGTGGAGATCAGTTTTCGCATGGGTTCCCTCGCATACTCTTCAGGCGATATTGAGCTGAGGAAGTGCCTTCCGGCTATGGGCCAGGCGGGGGTGTTTCTCGAACAGGGCCTCAATTCACATCGAGGGCGTAGGAACAGCCGGCAAGCACTTTGCCGGGATGTGAATCGACGGTCGAGACATTGAGCCCAATGCGCGTGGAAAATGTCATGCCGTCGGCTTCCTCGCTGCTTTCGACGACGATCTTTTCGCCGAGGAATTTTTCCGGCGTCGCGACTTCGGGCGAGATGCCGAGCTCCCGGGCGAGGTCCGGTGCAGAAACGCCGTCAAGCGCCGCCAACGGCCCGGTCGCGGTAAAGACGATGGATGCCGTCTCATACCCGAAGACGCGGACCGTGGCCGGCAGCTCGTATTGCCTGAGGAACGGATTGCCGGCGGGAACTTCCTTCCAGCCAAGTTTTTCCGCCGCGCCAGCTTCACCGCTTAGCCAGAAAGCCAACCCATTATAGGCCGGCACGTCGGCCCTGCATTCGATCAGCGCAGCGAGGTCGAGCGAGGTGGGATCGAATTCCTCCGCTCCGGCCGCCGCAACGCCCACCAGAAGGACCAGCGGAATTTGCGCGACGATTCGCAACATAGCCACCGCCTGTCACTTGCCCTTGATGACCTTCCAGACGTCAGTGGATTGGTTGAGCTTGAGGTTATTTATGTCGGATAAAGTAATTCGGCCGCTGAGCATCGCGTCGACCAGGCGCCGACAGAAAACGGCCGGCATGCGTTCTTCGGAAACACCTATGAAAGCGGTGGCTTCATGTTTGGCGGTAATGCTCCATGTCGAGACCTGCGCGATGCATCGGTCGAATGCTGCCTTGGGATCCTGCTTCACAACGTCTTGTCCGGTCTGGCAGCCTGCCAACGCGCCGACCATTGCAGGCAAAATTAAAGATCCCAATCTCACAGCAAATCCCCCGCCTATTGCGAAAAGCAGTTGGATAAGTTTGCCAAAAGGTCAAGCGAGAAAGCGTCTGGTTCAGTCTTTTGTTATTGGTATATTAGATAAGCCAAATAAAGAACCCGGCCTTCGCCGGGTTCCACATCCCCATATGCTGGTTAGCTTTTACGATTGCGCGCCGCCAGCGTCCGCAACCTCAGCGCATTGAGGCGGATGAAACCTTCGGCGTCCTTCTGGTCGTAAGCGCCGCGGTCGTCCTCGAAGGTGACCAGCGCATCGGAATAGAGCGTCTTCTTCGACTTGCGGCCGGTGACGATGACGTTGCCCTTGTAAAGTTTCAGCCGCACCGTGCCTTCGACATCTTCCTGGCTCTTGTCGATCATCGCCTGCAGCATCAGCCGCTCGGGCGCGAACCAGAAGCCGTTGTAGATCAGCTCGGCGTAGCGCGGCATGAACTCGTCCTTGAGGTGAGCCGCACCTCGGTCGAGCGTGATCGATTCGATCGCCCGGTGGGCCGATATCAGGATGGTGCCGCCGGGGGTCTCGTAGACGCCGCGCGATTTCATGCCAACGAAACGGTTCTCGACCAGGTCGAGCCGGCCGATACCGTTGTCGCGGCCGAGATCGTTGAGCGCCGCAAGCATCGTCGCCGGCGATAGTTTTTTGCCGTCGAGCGCGATCGGATCGCCCTTCAGGAATTCGATCTCGATCTCGGTGACCTTGTCCGGCGCATCCATCGGCGAGATGGTGCGCTGGTGGACGAATTCCGGTGGTTCGCTCCACGGATCTTCCAGCACCTTGCCTTCGGAAGACGAATGCAGAAGATTGGCGTCGACCGAAAACGGCGCCTCGCCCTTCTTGTCCTTCGGCACCGGAATCTGGTGCTGCTCGGCGAAGTTGATCAGGTCGGTGCGCGACTTGAATGACCAGTCGCGCCATGGCGCGATGACCTTGATGTCGGGGTTGAGCGCATAGGCCGAAAGCTCGAAACGGACCTGGTCGTTGCCCTTGCCGGTTGCGCCATGCGCAATCGCATCGGCGCCGGTTTCTTTTGCGATCTCGACCAGGTGCTTCGCAATCAGCGGGCGGGCGATCGAGGTGCCGAGCAAATAGGTGCCTTCATAGACCGCGTTGGCGCGGAACATCGGGAAGACGAAGTCGGAAACGAACTCTTCGCGCACGTCGACGATGCGGATGTCCTTGATGCCCAACATCTCGGCCTTGCGCCGCGCCGGCTCCAGCTCGCCGCCCTGGCCGAGATCGGCGGTGAAGGTGACCACTTCGGCGCCAAGCTCGGTCTGCAGCCATTTCAGGATGATGGAGGTATCAAGGCCGCCGGAATAGGCGAGCACGACCTTCTTGACGGCTTTTGCTTTCGACATTTGGCTGTTCCGCGACAGGGTTCTTCGCGGGCGAGGTATCACGCCGGTTCCGGCTAGCGCAAGGGACGAACAGTGTTCCGGAGGGCAATCGTTCCTTCCGGGCGTTTGCACCGCCCCTCACCTGCCTGCCGGCATCCTCTCCCCGCATAGTGACGGGGAGAGGGGGCGGCTTCATGGGTTTCGCCAATCTCTAACGCTGCAAGAACGGCGCTGAGGCTGCGCCAGCCCTTTCTCCCCGTCACTATACAGTCACTATACGGGGAGAAATGCCCGGCAGGGCAATGAGGGGCGGCGCCGACATTTGACAATTCGCTTCACGAGTTGGGCGCGATTGTTTGTCGGAGTCTCGCTAGACCAGACGCCGTGCTTGCGAGAAGCTGGCGTCTAAAAAGTACCTGCGCTATAGGCTGCGCTTTCTTTATCCAGGGCCCGCAGATGTCCTTCATTCCCGACACCGCCACGCTGATCCAGTTCGCCATCGCCACCGTGATCTTGGCGATTACGCCCGGGCCCGACATGACGCTGTTCGTGTCGCGCACGCTGAGCCATGGCCGCGCCACCGGCTTTGCCTCGATGGCCGGCGCGCTGTTCGGCACGCTGATCCACACCACGCTTGTGGTGGTCGGGATCTCGGCGTTGATCGTCGCCTCGCCGGCGGCCTTTTTTGCGCTCAAGATGTTCGGCGCCGGCTATCTCGTCTTCCTAGCCTGGCAAGCGATCACCAAAGGATCGGCCTTTTCGCCCGAGAAGAAGAGCGGGCCTGAGATTTCGCTGTTCCGCGCCTGGGCGGCAGGGCTCGGCGTCAATCTGCTCAACCCGAAGATCATCCTGTTCTTCATGACCTTCCTGCCGCAGTTCGTCTCCGCGCATGATCCGAACGCGCCCGGAAAATTGTTTTTCCTCGGCGCGATGTTCGTCGTTTTGTCGATCCCGGTAACAGCGCCGATGGTCTTTGCGGCAGAAAAATTCTCGGCAACGATGAAGACCAGCCCGCGGGTGACGCGCGTCGTCGACTATCTGTTCGCCGGGGTGTTTTCGGCTTTCGCGCTCAAGATCCTGACCGCCCAGGCGAAATAGGCCTATTCTTGCTTGACCATGATCTTTTCCGAAAACCGGCCTCCACTTTTTGCTGCGCTGACCTTCGGTTCGGGATCATGGTCCGATCTGGCGCCAGCTCCCGGCCGAGCGCCCGGCGCTCAGCCAGTAGAAAATGCCGCCGACCATGCCGCAGCCGATCACGGCAGCGGCGACGCGCGGATCGGTGATCTCGAAATTCGCATCGGAGGTCTGGCGGGCGAAGCCGAGGAAGACCGCCGCGACCACTGCGCCCGCCAGCGCATAAAACAGCCAGTCGCGCCGTCCGAGGATTTCCGAGACGAGAATCGCCACTGCTGCCGGCATGAAGGCGAAATAGGCGACGAACAGCGCAACGAAGGGAACGGAAAACCACAGCGAGGCCTGCGCTGCCGGCTGCGTCTCGTCCGTCATCAGCCCAAGAGAGGCCAGGAACGTGATGTTGAGGAATGCACTGGCCGCCAGTGCGGCGACGCCATAGCCAATCAGGATGACGGCGAAGCGAATGAAATAGGCGATAAGGCGGTTCACGTCTCGCCGTGCCCGGCGATCATCATCGCTTCCAGCGCCAGCCGGTCGACCTTGCGCATGCGCTCGGATTCGGACTTGAGCTGGCCGCAGGCGGCGAGGATATCGCGGCCGCGCGGCGTGCGGATCGGCGAAGCGTAGCCGGCATTGTTGATGTAGTCGGCGAATTTCTCGATCGTCTCCCAGTCCGAGCACTGGTAGTTGGTGCCCGGCCACGGATTGAACGGGATCAGATTGATCTTGGCCGGAATGCCCTTGAGCAGCTTGATCAGCCCCTTGGCGTCCTCGATCGAATCGTTGACGTCCTTCAGCATCACATATTCGAAGGTGATGCGGCGGGCGTTCGACAGGCCGGGATAGGCGCGGCAGGCGGCGATCAGCTCTTTCAACGGATATTTCTTGTTGATCGGCACCAAAAGGTCGCGCAAATCGTCATTGGTGGCGTGCAGCGAGATCGCCAGCATGACGCCGATCTCCTCGCCAGTGCGGAAGATCTCCGGCACGACGCCGGAGGTCGACAGCGTGATGCGTCTTTTCGACAGGGAAAGCCCGTCGCCGTCGGACGCGATCAGCAGCGCCTTCTTCACCGCCTCGAAATTGTAGAGCGGCTCGCCCATGCCCATCATGACGACGTTGGACACTTTCCGGCCCTCGGCCGGAACGATCGCGCCATCGGGCGTGTCGCGGTCGGGGAAATCGCCGAGCCGGTCGCGGGCGGTCAGAAGCTGGGCGAGGATTTCCTCTGCGGTCAGATTGCGCACCAGCTTCTGCGTGCCGGTGTGGCAGAAGGAGCAGGTCAGCGTGCAGCCGACCTGCGACGAGATGCAGAGCGTGCCGCGGCCTTCTTCGGGAATGTAGACGGTCTCGATCTCGACCGGCCGGCCGGCGCCGCGCGGTGGAAAACGAAACAGCCATTTGCGCGTGCCGTCGGAGGAGATCTGCTCCTCGACGATCTCGGGTCTGGCGACGGTGAAATGCTTGTCGAGCTCGGCGCGCAAATCCTTGGAGATGTTGAACATGCCGGCAAAGTCGGAGACGCCGCGCACATACATCCAGTGCCAGAGCTGCTGGGCGCGCATCCTGGCCTGCCGCTCCGGCACGATGCCTGATGCAACAAGGGCAGCGCCAAGCTCGGCCCGGGTCAGGCCGATCAGCGACGGTTTTTCGGCCGGCGTGGCGCGGGCGCGCGACGCGTCACGGGCGCCTTCGGCGGTGAGGTCGAATGAAAGGGTCATTGTTGCGCCAATATAAGCGATTTACGGCCGATTACAGCATCGTGCCCGAACTGAAGCGCGGCGCATAGCACAGCTTGGCGGCGGAGTCATTGGTGCGGCGGTTTCCTTCTCCCACAAGGGAGAAGGGAGAGCCGGCTAGTTGCATCTGGCGATGGACGACAGCGCCGCCGAAATGCCTTTCAGCGAAAAGACATAGGTCGTGGTGTTGCCGCGGCCGGACTTCGCCTGCACCTTCATGTCGCTGCCTGACTTCATCGCGGCGATCAGCACCGGCTCCTCGGCGGCGTTCTCGACCCAGGCCGACTTGCCCCGGGTGAACATCGAAAAGCTCTTGCCGTCGATGGTGACGGTGGCCTTGGAGTTTTCCTGGAAATTGTAGCCGGCGATGAATTGCGGCTCGTAGGACACTTGCTGTCCCGGCCGCTGGCTGACGAAGAAGAACATGTCGCCATGGTCAAGCGTCGGCGGCTGCTTGTCGGTCGGCACGGTCAACACATAGCAAACCTTGCCGCCCGACGCCTGGTAGCTGTAGGTGCCCCAGGCATTGTGCTGGCCGATCTTGGTTGCCGACTGCGCCAGAGCCGGCGCTGTCATGGCCACCAGTGCCAGGCTCGAAATTGTAGCAATCAATCCGCGCATCGCTTTTCCCATATATGGTGCGGAGGCAGGCCGGCTCGGCGTCCTGCCCGTCGCTTCATTTTGATTTAATCTGGGTTACCAAACGGTGAACTTCCTTCAGGAAAAGGACATCCACCCCAGGAAACCGCCGCCATCCTTGCGCCCGTCGCTCGAAAGCGGCAGTTGCAACGTCCCTTTCGCGACTTGGATGCCACGAAAGCGGCAAGAGTTTGACTTTTCTGCCTTATCGCCGGCTCAGCTATTGTCGGCGATCGCCTGCCTGGCGGCGAGCCGATGCGCCGGTGTGATATGGGCTTTGACGGTGGTGATCGCGGCGGTCAGCACGGCGATGTCGTCGGTAAAGCCCAGTCCGAGGACGAAGTCGGGGATGACGTCAGCCGGCAGCACGAAATAGCCGAGCGCCGCCACCAGGATGCCCTTGGCGCGCAGCGGCGTGTTCTTGTCCATGGCGCAGTAATAGGCGGCGACCAGCTCTTCCATGAACGGGATCTGCCGGGCAGCCCGCTTGGCCGTGCGCCAGAACTTCTCGCGCACTTCGCTCTCGTCGCCCGGCTTGCCGCCAAAGCCGAAGAAATCAAAACCTGATTTTTGCGCCATCAGTCTCTCCTAACCAGGCTGGGCATGGCGTTCCACGCGCGCCTGCCAGCGGAAAATGTGGTGAAAGCGCCGCTCCACTACAAGAGCTCGGCCGTTCCCCCGGCCTGAAATCGGGCTACGGCCTCGACAGATCTGCAACGACCTAACCGAAATAGCGGTTCATCGTCCTGGCCAGTTCGAAGTCGAGCGCGGTCAGGCCGCCGGCATCATGGGTGTTCAGCGTCACGTTCACGGTCTTGTAGACGTTCGACCAGTCGGGGTGATGGTCGATCTTCTCCGCCGCCAGGGCGACGCGGGGCATGAAGGCGAAGGCTTCGGAAAAATCGCTGAAGGTGAAGCTGCGCGCGATCGAGCCGCCATCCTTGGCAAGCGACCAGCCGTCGAGCCCGGCCAGCGCCTCGGCGACCGCCTCACTGCTCAGTTTCTCTCTCGCCATGGTCGTTTCCCGTGCTATCTGGGTTGCAGTCTTCAGCATAGTGCCGGATCGATGAGTGCAAAGCCGATAAAATCCATTCTCTTCGTCTGTCTCGGCAATATCTGCCGCTCGCCGCTGGCGGAGGGCGTGTTGCGCGCCGTCCTGGCGGAGCGCGGCCTCGATCGGGACATCCTGCTCGATTCGGCCGGGACCAGCGACTGGGAAGCCGGCTCGGCACCCGACCCGCGCTCGATCTCGATCGCCAAGCGGCACGGCGTCGACATTTCCGGACAGACGGCGCGCAAGCTGATGCCGGACGATTTTTTGCGTTTCGACCTCATCCTCGCCATGGACCGATCGAATCTCCGGGATCTTAAAGCGCTGGTGCCTGCCGCCATGCGCGACCGTGTCCATCTGTTCCTCGAGTTCGCCGAGGGAAGGGTGGGCGACGTGCCGGACCCCTATCACCAGGGGCCTGAGGCGTTTGCCTCGGTCTACCGCATGATCCGCGAAGCGTCGGAGGCGCTGGCGACGCGGCTCGAGGCACGGGCATCAGTGCCCGACAGCGGCCAGGCCTCCTCGACGATATAGGGTCCGCCGCCGACCGAATCGCGCGACGACATCAAGACGAAGCGGCCGACACGGAAGGGCAGCGTCGAAAAATTACCGCGTGCCGAAAGATACTGGGCGACGTCGAGCGGGCTCGAATTGCGCAACCTGGCCAGCGTCACATGCGGCATGAATTTGCGCGGGTCGGCGGGGATGCCGAGGCGCTGGCAGATGCGCTCGATCTCGGCTTGCAGCGCCGCAAGATCGGGCGAGGCGGAGACGCCGGCCCACACCGCGTGCGGTTTCTTTTGGCCGAAGGCGCCGACGCCGGACAGTGTCAGCGCGAAGGACGGGCGGTGGACACGGTCGAGCGCGTTGGCGATCTCGTCGGCGACATGGCCCTCGACATCGCCAATGAAGCGCAGCGTCATATGGTAGTTCTCGACGTCGATCCAGCGGGCCCCGGGCAGGCCGCCCCGGAGCAGGGACAGCGAAAGGGCGGCTTCACGCGGTATTTCGAGGGCGGTGAAAAGACGCGGCATGGTAAGCCTCCTGTCCTCGAATCGAACTCTTGCCCCTAGCGAATCATCGAAAATCGAGCGGGGCAAGCGGTTTGTTGGTTGCACCTGGCCTAAAATCAAATCGTGTGTGGAATGCGTAGCCTCATCGAAATCCGGTCCCTTCAAGAGTTGCCCTTAACCACGGCAATGGCTTTCTCGACATCCGGCAGTATGCGCTCGACCATGCGGTCGATGCCCTTGGCATTCGGGTGCAGGCCGTCCTCAAGTTGCAAAGCTGGTTCGCCGGCGACGCCGTCGAGAAAGAACGGATAAAGCGGGACGTCGTATTTTTCCGCCAGTTTCGGGAAGATCGCGTCAAAGCCGTTCTGGTAGTCGGCGCCGAGATTGGGGGCGGCGCGCATGCCGGCCAGCAGCACGGCGATGTTGCGCTGCTTCAGCTTCGCCAGCATGGCGTCCAGATTTTTCTGGGTGATATCGGGAGAAACGCCGCGCAGCATGTCGTTGGCACCCAGTTCGAGAATGACAAGCTGCGTGCCGTCCGGCACCGACCAGTCGAGCCGCGACAGACCGCCACTCGACGTATCGCCGGAGACTCCGGCATTGGCAACGGTCACATCGTGGCCCTTGGCGCGAAGTGCTGCCTCCAGTTTTCGGGTGAAGGCTTCGTCCGGTCCGAGGCCAAAGCCTGCCATCAGGCTGTCGCCGAAACCGACGATCTTGAACGGCTCGGCGCGCGCCGAAGAAATGGCGCCGCAAATTCCGAGGACAAGGACGAAGGCTGCGGCAAGTCGGTGTTTGAAAGCCATGCGGCAGGGCCCCATATGTCCGAGAACATTATACTGGCGGTAGGCGGAATTCTGCCCTCCCTCTCCCATATAGGACGATTTTATTTTGACAGAAGCCGTCATCGCGCTGAAAAATGTTTCGCTGACGCTCGGCGAAGGTGCGTCTTCCGTTCATGTGCTGAAAGGCGTCAGCCTCGACGTGGCGAGTGGCGAGGCGACCGGCATCATCGGTCCGTCGGGCTCGGGAAAGTCGACGCTGCTGATGGTCTTGGCCGGGCTGGAAAGGGTCGATTCGGGTACGGTACGAATCGCCGGCGAATTGCTGAACGGCAAGAGCGAAGACACGATCGCATCGTTTCGCGGGCGAAACATTGGCATCGTCTTCCAGTCTTTCCACCTGATTCCCAACATGACGGCGCTCGAAAACGTCGCAGTGCCGCTGGAACTAGCCGGCCATGCCGATCCGTTCGCGGTGGCGGCGCGGGAGCTCGAGGCGGTGGGCTTGAGCGACCGCGTCACTCACTATCCCGGCGAATTGTCCGGCGGCGAACAGCAGCGTGTGGCGATCGCCCGGGCGCTGGCGCCTTCGCCGCGCATCCTGATCGCCGACGAGCCGACCGGCAATCTGGACCAGGCAACGGGACGGCAGGTCGCCGATCTTCTGTTCGCCAAAGCGGCCGAGCGCGGCATGACGCTGGTGCTGGTCACCCACGATCCGGCGCTCGCCGCACGTTGCTCCCGACAGGTGTCGATGCGGTCGGGCCGGATCGAGGATGCGCCAGAATCAGCACCAAAGCCCGGCAAGGTGCCGGCCTGATGCCGCTGTCGCGCACGCTGAAGCTCGCCTTCCGCTTCTCGCTGCGCGAGATGCGCGGTGGGCTGTCCGGCTTCCTGATCTTCCTTGCCTGCATTGCGCTTGGCGTCGCGGCGATCGGCGGCGTCAATTCGGTGGCCCGGGCGATTACCGCCGGCGTCGCCAACGAAGGCCAGTCGCTGCTCGGCGGCGACCTTCGTTTCGAGCTCAATCAGCGCGCCGCGACGCAAGCCGAACACGTCTTTCTTGACGGGCTGGGCACGGTCTCGCACAGCGCCAACATGCGCTCGATGGCGCGGCTCGAGGACGGCTCCGATCAGGCGCTGGTCGAGGCCAAGGCGGTCGATGGAGCCTATCCGCTCTATGGCGCGCTGGAGACCGAGCCGGCGCTGTCGAAGCAGGAATTGTTCGGCGAAAAATCCGGTGTTTTCGGCGCTGCCGCACCCGACCTTTTGTTCGAGCGGCTGGGCCTTGGGGTCGGCGACCGGCTGAAGCTGGGCAGCGCCACATTCGAACTGCGCGCCAGGCTCGTCAGCGAACCGGACGCGGTGTCCGACGGCTTCGGCTTTGCGCCGCGGCTGATGATCTCGACGGACGGGCTTGCCGCTTCCGGTTTGATCCAGCCCGGCAGCCTGGTCGAGAACGCCTACAAGGTCCGCCTGCCCGGCGGCACCGGCGAGGCGGGCATAAAAGCCATTCAGGATCAGGCGGCGGAGGATTTTCCCGAGTCCGGCTGGTCGATCCGCACGCGCAGCAACGCAGCACCGGCGTTGTCCTCCAACATCGAACGGTTTTCGCAGTTCCTGACGCTGGTCGGGCTGACGGCGCTGGTGGTCGGCGGCGTCGGCGTCGCCAATGCGGTGCGCGCCTATCTAGACGGCAAGCGCGGCGTCATCGCCACCTTCAAGAGCCTGGGGGCTTCGGGCGGTTTCGTCTTTACCGTCTATCTGGTGCAGATCCTGATGATCGCCGGGCTCGGCATCACGGTCGGCCTTGTGCTTGGCGCGCTGATGCCGTTTGCGGCGAGCGCGGTACTCCAGTCGGTCATTCCGGTGCCGGCGGAAGGTGGGTTCTATCCCGGCGCACTCGGCATGGCGGCACTGTTCGGACTGCTTGTGACGCTGGCTTTCACCTTGCTGCCGCTCGGCCGGGCGCGCGACGTGCCGGCGACGGCGCTGTTTCGTGAAATGGGTTTTGAGGGCCGCGGTTTTCCGCGTCCGCTCTACATGGCGGCGGCGCTCGGCATCGCGCTGCTGCTGGCGGCGCTGGCCATTCTGTTTTCCGGCGACCGCTACATCGCCTCGATCTTCGTCGGCGCCACCATTTTTGCTTTTTTGGTGCTGCGCCTTGTCGGCGCGCTGGTGCAGTGGGCCGCCAAGAAGAGCCCGCGCGTTGGCTCGACTGTGCTCAGGCTGGCCATCGGCAACATCCATCGGCCGGGCGCCTTGACGCCATCGGTGGTGCTGTCGCTGGGGCTGGGGCTGACGCTTCTGGTGACACTGGCGCTGATCGACGGCAATCTCAGACGGCAGATTTCCGGCAGCCTGCCGGAACGGGCGCCGAACTTCTTCTTCGTCGACATCCAGAGCAGCGATGTCGAAGCGTTCTCGGCGCTGGTCGGCAGGGAGGCGCCGCAAGGCACGTTGATGAAGGTGCCGATGCTGCGCGGCCGCATAATGGCGCTGAACGGCGTCGACGTCGACAAGGTCAAGGTGCCGGCGGAAGGGGCCTGGGTGCTGCGCGGCGATCGCGGGCTGACCTATGAGGCCAGAATTCCTGCGAATGCGACGCTGACCGAAGGCGCATGGTGGCCGGACGATTATGCCGGCGAGCCATTGGTGTCGTTTTCGGCCGAGGAAGGCAAAGAGATCGGGCTGAAACTCGGCGATACCGTCACCGTCAACGTGCTTGGCCGCAACGTGACGGCGAAGATCGCCAATTTCCGCCAGGTCGAGTGGGAGACGATGGGCATCAATTTCGTCATGGTGTTCTCGCCCAGCACATTTGCCGGCGCGCCGCACAGCTGGCTGGCGACGCTGACCGAAAAGGGCGCGTCGCCGGCCGACGATGCCCGTCTTCTCAACGCCGTCACCCGTGCCTTTCCCGCGGTGACGACAGTCAGGGTCAGGGACGCGCTCGACATCGTCAACCGGCTGGTGGCGCAACTCGGCACCGCGATCAGGGCTGCGGCCGGCGTGGCGTTGATCGCCTCGGTGCTGGTGCTGGCCGGGGCGTTGGCGGCCGGCAACCGCGCCCGCATCCACGATGCGGTGGTGCTGAAGACGCTGGGCGCCACCAGGAAGACGCTGATCGCGGCCTTTTCGCTGGAATACATGCTGATCGGCCTCGCCACCGCGATCTTCGCGCTGGCGGCAGGCGGGATTTCGGCGTGGTTCGTTGTCGCGCGCGTCATGACGCTGCCGTCGCATTTCATGCCCGAAGTGGCGGTGGCGACCATCCTCTTTGCTTTGCTGGTCACGGTCGGCATCGGCCTGGCCGGCACCTGGCGGGTGCTCGGCCACAAGGCGGCGCCGGTGCTGCGCAATCTCTGATCTGCGAGGGAACTGCAAGCTCAACGCGACCGGGATTGGTTAAATCTTGTTAATGTTGGGCTTCGGAAGGCCGATAAATCCGGATTTTTGTGTCTTCACGAAGCATTACGCCCGGTTACGGTCTTGTTCTTGACGCCGATAACCATCATATTTCGCCGCAGGCATGCTGGAGCCCCGCCAGCGGCGCCTCGGTCCGAAATGGACCGGACACCGGACGGGGCAGAAGCAATATGAGGATTTCCATGGCTGAACCCGTTCGCAATTATCAGACGCGTGCCGTGCCCGGCGTCGGCGTCGATGCTGCTATCGACCAGGGCCTGCGCGCCTATATGATCAAGGTCTACAATCTGATGGGGCTTGGCCTCCTCATCACCGGCCTCGTCGCGGTCGGAACGATCATGCTGGCCACCACCACCGATCCGGCTTCGGCGGTCGCTACGCTGCCGAACGGCGACATGCTGACATCCTTCGGCTACGCGATCTTCGGCTCGCCGCTGAAATGGCTGGTGATCTTTGCCCCGCTGGCAGCGGTGATCTTCCTGTCGTTCCGTGTCCAGTCGATGAGCGTTTCGGCGGCACAGACGACGTTCTGGGTCTATGCCGGCCTCGTCGGCCTGTCGCTGTCGTCGATCTTCCTGGTCTACACCACCGCCAGCATCTCGCAGACCTTCTTCGCCACCGCCGCCGCCTTTGGCGGATTGTCGCTCTACGGCTACACGACCAAGCGCGATCTTTCCGGGCTCGGTTCGTTCCTGATCATGGGGGTGGTCGGTTTGATCATCGCGAGTGTGATCAACATCTTCCTGCAGTCGTCGGCGCTTACCTTCGCCGTTTCGGCGATCGGCGTGCTGGTCTTCGCAGGGCTGACCGCCTACGACACCCAGAACATCAAGCAGATGTATTTCGAGGGCGACGAGACTGATGTCGCCGGCCGCAAGGCGATCATGGGCGCTCTGAGGCTCTATCTCGACTTCATCAACCTGTTTATGTTCCTGCTGCAGTTCATGGGCGATCGCCGCTAAAAAGACGGTCCCTGCGTCTGTGGACCAGCGAATTTGGAAAGGGCGGCCCAACGGCCGCCCTTTTCTATTGCTCCGGTCTTTGATGAAATGGCCGGCAGATGATTGACGTGCATAAATTATGAGCAACATCACGATACGGCCCGCGGCTTCGACCGATCTCGACCGGATCACCGACATCTATGCCGATGCGGTGACCCACGGCACGGCGAGCTACGAACTGGAGCCGCCTGATCGTGCCGAGATGGGCGAGCGCTTCGACAGTTTGATAACGGGCGGCTTTCCCTATCTGGTGGCGGAAAAAGACGGCATCGTTCTCGGCTATGCCTATGCCGGCCCCTTCCGGCCGCGGCCTGCGTACCGGTTTATCGTCGAAGATTCGGTCTATGTCGCACCCGAGGCCAAGGGCCATGGCATCGGGCTGAAGCTGATGCAAGGGCTGATCGCGGCGGCCGAGGCGGCGGGCTTCCGCCAGATCATCGCGGTGATCGGCGACGGTCGGCCGGACAGTGCCTCGGTCCGGCTGCATGAAAAGCTCGGCTTTCGCCATTCGGGCCGTCTGGAAGCCTCCGGCTACAAGCACGGACGCTGGCTCGACACGGTGTTCATGCAACTACCAATCAATGGCGGGTCTCAGGTTCCGCCCGATCCCAACTCACTGCCGGAACGGAGATTCCTGAATCAAAACAAATAGTCAGGCCTCGACCAGCTTCAGCGTGCGGTCGAAGACGCCAAGCACGCGGCCAAGTTCCTGGCCGCGCTTGAGGATGCGGCCGCCGGCGGCAATGACGACGAAAGCGCCTTGCCGGCGCGCCAGCTTCGGATCCTTGACGATCTGGAACAGCGGCACCTCGCTGGTGCGACGGAAGACCGAAAAGACGGCGCGGTCGGCAAGATGGTCGATGGCGTAGTCGCGCCATTCATTGGCGGCGACCATGCGCCCGTAAAGCCTCAGGATCTGGTCCAATTCACGCCGGTCGAACCGCACCGGCTGGTCGAGGCGTTCACGTCTTGCCTCATGCAGCGGGATCAGTATTGCGGATGCGTCCCCATCCTCCGTCCCACTGCCGTGATCAGTCATGCCTCGATCCCTTCGAGTGAATCTTACACTCATCAAAATTGGCGCTTTCGCCATGGAATTGCAAGCCCGGCTGGGTAAAGGCTTGCGGCGCACCGTTTCCGCGGTGTCCAGTCACGTTTATAAAAACGCGCGTTGAAATTGGTGATGCTTTGCCACAATTCTGCCTTCTTTTATCCGCGCTAAAGCCCCAATCTCCGACGAATTTACCGGTGTTGCCTGAGACGGTTCGGTCCGGCACTGGCTCGTAACCCCAAGCCCCCCGCCCACGGGTCTGCGTCGGATCGAACCAACCTCGGTTTCTCCCCTGGAGAAAACGAGTGCGACGATCCCAATACCTAAATGACCGGCGTCAGAAGCAAGCTGACGTCGGTTTTTTATTGATTCGCCGCCTTCCCTTCCCTTGTGGAAGAAGGAGAGGGCGTTCAGGGCTTGTGGATCATTGCGGCGCCCAGGATGGGACCCGGCAAGCCGTCCTTGCCCACCGATTGCAGCAGCACGGCGCAGCCGCCTTTCTTGGCAACCACGCTCATCGGCAATTCGTAGCGCTGCGCCTTGCCGTGCCACATGCCGGCGGTCTGGATGCCGGAGACGGCGTTCCAATACGTCATGCTGCGGCCGGTGTTCTCGCCCTTGCCGATCTTGATGGTCTGCGGCGGGTCGAAATAGACGATGACGACATGGGCATCGCTGGGGCCGCTCCCGGCATCGCCGGCGTCGATGATGACGCGGTCGCTGGTCCGGCTGACCTTGATGGCGACCTGCATGCCTTCGCCGGATGTTTCCATGCGGGCGAGTGCGCCGTCGACTTCCTCGCGGCGGGCGCCGTTGACATGGCTGCGGCCATTGATGACGGCCTGTGGCGTATAGACCGAGCGGCTGCCGAAGGCACGCATGTACTCATACTGACGCTCCGTGTTCTCCTTGCGGCTCAGCGTGTCCTTCCAACCGAGATAATCCCAGTAGTCGACATGATAGGCGAGCGCGACGATGTTCTCCTTGGCGGCAAGCTCGGCGAAAAACGCATCGGCCGGCAGGCAGGAACTGCAGCCCTGACTGGTGAAGAGCTCGACCACGCCCAAGGGTTGATCAGTCGAGGCTTTATCAGCCCGGAGCTTGTCGGCCTCGCCGGCCAGCGCATTGCCAGCAAGTCCAGCGCCGGCAAACGCCGAGAGGGCCAGCGCCAATGCCGCAAGCCGCAATGGTCTTCGAGGTGTCATGGCCGTTTCGACTCCCGCCGGTGATGGCCGGCTTTGTTCTGGTTGGCGAAATATGTGGCAGAAGCGGCAGTCAACGGGAAGTCACGTTGCGGTGAAACTTTTACCGTGTAGCCAACTGCAAGGGCGCAACAGGACGGCTACACTTCAGGGTAGATACCGATTCGGGCAACAATCAGCATGTGGCAAACTTTCCTCACGCCGGTCGACCTGTACTGCGAGCGGGTGGGGCCGGAGTTCTGGGCCGAGCCGGTCAACGCACTGACCAACCTGGCTTTTCTTGTCGCCGGACTGTGGGGTGTCCGGGAGGTGCGCCGGCGTGGCACAGGCATCTTCGCCGAAATGCTGGCCTGGTGGGTGGTGGCGATCGGCATCGGCTCGGCGCTGTTCCACACCTTTGCCAACCATGCCACGGTCTGGGCCGACGTGCTGCCGATCGCCGGGTTCACGCTGGCCTATACGCTGTTCAACCTGCGCCGTTTCCTCGGTATGAAATGGGGCAAGGCGATCGCCATCTTCCTTGCCTTCTATGCCGTCACCGGGGTGTTGACCTGGGCTGTGCCGGACTGGCTGCGCCAGGCATCGAACGGCACGACCGGCTACCTGCCGCCCTTCCTGGCGCTCGCCTTCTTCGGCGCCTGGGTGGTGGCGAGCGGCAACCGCGCCGGCTGGTACAATCTGGCCGGCTCGGCGATCTTCGTCGTGTCGGTCATCTTCAGGACGATCGATCCGCTGGTCTGCGGCAGCTTCCCGCTCGGCACGCATTTCCTGTGGCACATCCTCAACGGGCTGATGCTCGGCGTGCTGCTGGCGGCGGCGGCGCGGTTCGGGAAGGGAGGGCAGTAGGGCAGTAGGGCAGTAGGGCAGTAGGGGATGTGTTCCCTGCCTTATTCCCTTACTCCCCTACTCCCCTACTGCCCTACTCCCCTTCCCTAAGCTGCCAGATCGCGCAGCACATATTGCAGGATGCCGCCGTTCTTGAAGTAGTCGAGCTCGTCCAGCGTATCGATGCGGCAGATGATCGGAATGTTCTTCACCGTGCCGTCGCCATAAGTGATCTTGGCGATCATCTTCTGACGCGGCTTGATGGCGCTCAGTCCGTCGATTTCGACCAGTTCGTCGCCCTTGAGGTTGAGCGAGGCCCATGAGGTGCCCTCCTCGAAGACGAAGGGGATGACACCCATGCCGACCAGGTTCGAGCGGTGGATGCGCTCGAAGGACTGAGCGATGACGGCGCGAACGCCCAACAGGTTGGTGCCTTTGGCCGCCCAGTCGCGCGACGAGCCGTTGCCGTATTCGACACCGGCGAAGATGACCAGCGGCACGCCTTCCTTCTTGTACTCCATGGCGGCGTCGTAGATCGATTTCTCTTCCTTCGACGGATAGTGGATCGTGTAGCCGCCCTCGCGACCGTTCTCGCCCAGCATGTGGTTGCGGATGCGGATATTGGCGAAGGTGCCGCGCATCATCACCTCGTGATTGCCGCGCCGTGTGCCGTATTGATTGAAGTCGGCAACGCCGACGCCATGATCGATGAGGTACTTGCCGGCCGGCGAGGCCGCCTTGATCGAGCCGGCCGGTGAGATGTGGTCGGTGGTGATCTTGTCGCCGAACAGGCCGAGCACGCGGGCGCCCTTGATGTCGCCGATTGTGCCGAAGCCCGATGTCATGCCAGCGAAGTAGGGCGGGTTCTGCACATAGGTCGAATTGTTGTCCCAGGCATAGGTCTGGCCTTCCGGCGCCTTCACGTTCTGCCAATATTCGTCGCCCTTGAACACGTCGGCATATTTGCGGGCGAACAGTTCGCGCGTCACGTTCTTCTCGATGAACTCCTGGATCTCGACCGAACTCGGCCAGATGTCCCTGAGGTAGACCGGGTTGCCGTCGCGGTCCTCGCCAAGCGGTTCGGTGGTCAGGTCCTTGGTCACGGTCCCGGCCAGCGCGTGGGCGACGACCAGCGGCGGCGATGCGAGGTAGTTCGCCTGCACGTCGGGCGAGACGCGGCCCTCGAAATTGCGGTTGCCGGACAGCACCGCGGCGGCAATCAAGCCTTTGTCGTTGATGGTCCTGGAGATCGGCGCCGGCAACGGGCCGGAATTGCCGATGCAGGTGGTGCAGCCGAAGCCGACCAGGTTGAAGCCGATCTGGTCGAGTTCCTTCTGCAGGCCGGATTTCTCCAGATATTCGGCGACGACCTGGCTGCCCGGCGCCAGCGATGTCTTGACCCACGGCTTCTGCTTGAGCCCGAGGCGGTTGGCGTTGCGCGCCAAAAGTCCGGCGCCGATCAGCACGCTCGGGTTCGAGGTGTTGGTGCAGGAGGTGATGGCGGCAATGACGACGTCGCCATGGCCAAGGTCGTAGCCGGTGCCCTCGACGGCATAGCGCTTGTCGATTTCGACCGCCTTCTTGTATTCGCTTTCCATCGCCTTGACAAAGCCGGCCGGAATGCCTTCTAGCGCCACCCGGCCCTCCGGCCGCTTGGGGCCGGCCATCGACGGCACGACACTGCCGAGATCGAGCTCGAGCAGGTCGGTGAAGACCGGGTCGGCCGAGCCGTCCTCGCGCCACATGCCTTGCGCCTTGGCGTATGCCTCGACCAGCGCGATGCGGTTTTCCTCGCGGCCGGACATGGTGAGGTAGCGGATGGTTTCGCCATCGACCGGAAAGAAGCCGCAGGTGGCGCCATATTCGGGCGCCATGTTGCCGATGGTGGCGCGGTCGGCCAGCGTCATGTTGGACAGACCCGGACCGAAGAATTCGACGAACTTGCCGACAACGCCCTTCTTGCGCAGCATCTGGGTGACGGTGAGCACGAGATCGGTGGCGGTGACGCCTTCCCTGAGCCTGCCGGTGAGCCGGAAGCCGATGACTTCGGGCAACAGCATGGAGACGGGCTGGCCGAGCATCGCGGCTTCGGCCTCGATGCCGCCGACGCCCCAGCCGAGCACGCCAAGGCCGTTGATCATGGTGGTGTGCGAATCGGTGCCGACGCAGGTGTCGGGATAGGCGGTGGTTTCGCCGCCTTCGCTGTTGGTCCACACGACCTGGCCGAGATATTCGAGATTGACCTGGTGGCAGATGCCGGTGCCGGGCGGCACGACGCGGAAATTGCGGAAGGCCTGCTGGCCCCATTTCAGGAATTTGTAGCGTTCTTCGTTGCGCTCGTACTCAAGCTCGACATTCCTGGCGAAAGCCAGCGGCGTGCCGAACTCATCGACGATGACCGAGTGGTCGATGACCAGGTCGACCGGTACCAGCGGGTTGATCTTTTGCGGGTCGCCGCCGAGCGAAGCCATGGCGTCGCGCATGGCGGCCAGGTCGACCACGGCCGGAACGCCGGTGAAATCCTGCATCAGCACGCGGGCCGGACGATAGGCGATCTCGACCCCGGCGGTGCCCCTGTCGGTCAGCCAGCCGGCGACCGCCTGGATGCTCTCCCTGGTGACGGAACGGCCGTCCTCGTTACGCAAAAGGTTCTCCAGCAGCACCTTCATCGAATAGGGCAGCTGGGCGATGCCGGTGAGGCCGTTCTTCTCGGCCTCGACGAGGTCGTAATAAACATAGTCGGTGCCGCCTGCAGTCAGCGTGCGGCGGCAATTGAAACTATCGAGGGATTTTGACACGTGCGATCCGTCCTTGTCTGTTCAGCCTGAAAGGGAACGGACGCCGATGGCATGCAATCACGCGCAAAGGTGCGGGTACGGCCATTTCCGCTGTCCGTTCCCAGCCAACCCGAGCCGTTCAAGGCGGCGCGTGCGCTGGTTCGGCGCTAATTCGCTTCCCGTGCCGACCGCTGGCACGGATGCCTCGCATATAGAGAATTTCCTGGAATAGTTCTAGACAGTCGAACGGCTATTTTGTGCAATGCGGCAGCTGCCGTGAAGCGGCGTTTTCGGGACGGGCAAGAAATGCGGCTGATCGCCGAAAATCTAGGCGGCGAACGCGGCGGCGAGACGATTTTTTCCGGCCTCAACTTTGCCCTTGGCAAAGGCCAGGCGCTGATCGTCACCGGGCCGAACGGCGCGGGAAAATCGACACTGCTCAGGGTGGTCGCCGGGTTGCTGCCGGTGGCGGCAGGCCGTTTGCTTATCCAAGGCGGGGCTGAGGATTTTCCGTCGGTAGCCTCGGCCTGCCATTATCTCGGCCACCAGAACGCGATGAAGACGGCGTTGAGCGTGGCGGAAAACCTGCGCTTCTGGCGCGATTTTTCGGGCGCGGATTTTTTGAGCGCCGAACAGGCGCTGGCAACGGTCGGGCTTGACGGTATCGGCCATCTGCCGTTCGGCTATCTCTCCACCGGGCAACGCCGCCGCGCGGCGATCGCAAAACTGCTGGTCAGCCGGCGGCCGCTGTGGCTGCTCGACGAGCCGACGGCCGGGCTGGACAAGGCTTCGGAAGAGCGATTCGACGGGTTGATGCGGGAGCACCTTGATGAGGGAGGAATCATCATTGCGGCGACGCATCTGCCGCTGGGGTTGGAGGGGGCGCAGGAACTGGTGATGGGGGAGGCAGTTTGATGTCGGTGCTCCATCCTTTGCTTGGCTTTCACTCATTCGGGATCGCCTCGCAATGCTAGCCCTCTTCCTGCGCGACATCCGCCTGAGCATCCGGGCCGGCGGCGGGACGCTGACCGGCGTGATCTTCTTTCTAGCGGTGATCGCCACGATCCCCTTCGGCGTCGGGCCGGACCTCAATCTGCTTGCCCGCATCGGTCCGGCGATCCTGTGGATCGGCGCCTTGCTGGCTTGCCTGCTCGGTCTCGACCGATTGTTCCAGGCCGACCGGGAAGACGGCTCGCTCGACCTGCTGGTGCTTAGCGACGACCGGCAGATGCTGGCGCTGACCGTGCTGACGAAATGCCTGGCGCATTGGGCGGGAAGCGTGCTGCCGCTGGTCATCGCCGCACCCTTGCTCGGCCTGTTCATGAATATGGAGCCGATCGGCATCGGCGCCACGGCGCTGACCCTTCTGGTCGGCACGCCGGCGATCACCTTCATCGGCGCTGCCGGTGCGGCGGTAGCGGTGGCGCTGCCGCGCGGCGGGCTGCTGATCTCGGTGCTGGTGCTGCCGCTGACCATCCCGGTGCTGATCTTCGGCGTCTCGGCAAGCTATGGCGCGGTGGCGAACCCTGATCCGTTTCTGCAGCCTTTCCTCATTCTTGCCGCGCTGACCTTGTTTCTTGCCGTGCTGGGACCGGTTGCGGCAGCGTTGGCGCTGCGCCATGGAACCGACTGATGTGGCCGGCCATCGTTCGTGATTACATCGTTCATGATCACATGGCGTCAAAGGCTGCGGCGCTGCTGTCGATTGCGAAGCCGATGGCGCAAGGTTAAGGGAAGGAATGTTGGAACGAAGCGAAATGGTCCGGCTGAAAGGTTTTGCATCGGAGGAGCGACCGATATGAGCGCACATGCGCTTTATGTGACCGCTGCCTATGCCATCACGGCCGTGGTTCTGGCCGGGCTGATCGGCTGGATCCTGCTCGACCAGCGGGCACGCAGACGAGATCTCGCCGAGCTGGAAGCATCCGGCGTGCGGCGGCGCTCCGACAAGGCGGGGAAATCATGAGCACCGAGACGGAAACGCCGGCGCGCTCACGCCGCCTGATCGTGCTGTTGCCGCTGCTGATTTTTCTCGCGCTGGCGGGGCTGTTCCTGACGCAGCTGCTGTCCGGCCGCGACACTTCGGAAGTACCATCGGCGCTGATCGGCCTGCCCGCACCGCAGACCAATCTGCCGGCGCTGGAGGGCATGGATTTGCCGGGACTCGATTCCAGGCAGTTCGCCGGCAAGGTCACGCTGGTCAACGTCTTCGCATCGTGGTGCGGGCCGTGCCGCGACGAACATCCGCTGCTGCTGGCGCTGTCGCAGGACAAGCGCTTCGTCATCGCCGCGCTCAACTACAAGGATCAGCCGGAAAACGCCCGCCGGTTCCTCGGTAATCTCGGCAACCCGTTCCAGGCGATCGGCGTCGACGCGGCAGGGCGCGCGGCGATCGACTGGGGAGTCTACGGCGTGCCGGAAACGTTCGTCGTCGGCAAGGACGGCAAGATCGCCTACAAGCACGTCGGCCCGCTGACGCCGGGCTCGGCACAAACGCTGCTTTTGCCGGAGATCGAGAAGGCGTTGGCAGCACCCGGCTGATGGCCCGCCGCTGTCAACGCGTGAAATCACGGGCTACCGAACGTGACAGGTCGACCGAAGATTCAGCCGTAGATCTGCTTGTGGACCTGGTAGAGCATTTCGCTGCGGTCGGCGCGCATGTCGGCCAGATCGCGGCTGGAAAACGAGTCGATTTCGGCGATGAGACGGTTGTATTGCCGGCGCTTGGCGATGCTGGTGCGAGCGCGGTTCATGAGGCTGTCGAAAATCATGGCGAGGTTCCTTCTGCGCCGCATTGCTGCGGCAGGTTGTTCCTCCCTGATCGATACGCAGCATGACATAGTTATGGTGCGCTGCAAAAATAAGATGTTGCAATGCACCATTGCGCTGGGCGCATAGCCGGTTAACGGCGCATGGCCCGGTGAGACCGATATCAACGATCTTGCCATATCGATCGCCGGCTGGCTTGATCGCGCGGGCACCAACGATTTGCATGACCGGGAGGAAACCATGGCCGCCGAACACTACGAAATTCTCGATCCACGCTTTGCGCGGCTGTTCAACGGCAACGCGCAGGTGGACAAGCTGTTCACCGGATGCCGGTGGGCGGAAGGGCCGGCCTGGTTTGCGGCCGGCCGTTATGTGGTCTGGTCCGACATTCCCAACAACCGCATGCTGCGTTACGACGAGACCGACGGCAGCGTCAGCGTGTTCCGGCAGCCGTCGGGCAATTCCAACGGCAACACCGTCGACCGGCAGGGCCGGCTGGTCACTTGTGAACATTCTGGCCGCCGCGTCAGCCGCACCGAGCATGACGGCTCGATCACCACCATCGCCGACAAATGGCGCGGCAAGCGGCTGAACTCGCCCAACGATGCTGTGGTCAAGTCCGATGGTTCGATCTGGTTCACCGACCCGACCTACGGCATCGATACGGATTATGAGGGCGACAAGGCCGAGAGCGAGATCGGCGCCTGCCACGTCTACCGGGCCGACCCCGGCACTGGCGAGATCGAAGCGGTGATCACCGACATGGTCAGGCCCAACGGGCTCGCCTTCTCGCTCGACGAGAGCAAGCTCTATGTCGTCGATACCGGCCGCACGCATGGTGCGGACAATCCGGCGCATATGCGGGTGTTCGATGTCGACGAGGCCGGCAAAAAGGTTTCTGGCGGAAAGATCTTTGCCGATTGCACGGCCGGCCTGTTCGATGGTTTCAGGCTCGACGACCAGGGCCGGATCTGGACCAGTGCCGCCGACGGCATCCATTGCTACGATCCGGACGGGACGCTGATCGGCAAGGTCAAGGTGCCGGAAGTCGTCGCCAATTGCGTGTTCGGCGGCAACAAGCTGAACTGTCTCTACATCGCCGGCACGACCTCGCTCTACATGGTCCGGCTGATGGTCAACGGCGCAAAGACATTTTGAGCGGCCGTGGGGTTTTCGAAGAGGTCCTGCGCGTGACTGGTTCGTCGGCGAAACCAATGTCGAGACGTTGAGACGGAAAGGAAGTTTTGCGAGAGGCTGCGGGACAGCGCCCCCGGACAGCGCCCCCCTCTGCCCTGCCGGGCATCTCCCCCACTTGGGGGAGATCGGCAGTTTCGTCGCCTTGCCCAGTCTTTTAAGGTTGGAGGTTAGCGAAAGGGGGGGATGACGGCCGATCTCCTCCCTTGCCTTCGCTCCGCCCCAACGAAAGCACGGTGGCCGCCGTTTTCTGCCGATTCGTTGCCGGGCACACTACCACATCGTCTGCTTGTATTCTTCGTCCAGCCAGCGATCGGTCGCCTCGGCCGAATCGGCGAGCGCCAGTTGGTCGCGCAGGATTTGGCCGAGCGTCGGCAGCGTCGCGCGGTCGTACCAGGTTTCCGGCTTCCACAAATCAGAGCGCATGAAGGCCTTGGCGCAATGCATGTAGGCGGCCTTGACCGTCACCAGGACGACGCTTTGCGGTTCCTTGCCGTCGACGGCGAGCCGCTCGCGCAAAGCCGCATCAACGGTGATGCGGGCGTCGCCATTGACGCGTAGCGTCTCGTTCATGCCCGGGATGAGGAAGAGCAGCCCGACCGAAGGGTTGAGGAGAATGTTCTCCAGCGTGTCGAGCCGGTTGTTGCCGGGCCGGTCGGGGATCGCGATGGTCTTCTCATCGAGCACGGCGACGAAGCCCGGTCTGTCGCCCTTCGGCGTCACATCGGCATTGCCGGCGCCGTCCGAGGAGCCGATCAGCACGAACGGGCTTTTGCCGATGAAGGAACGGCAGTGGCCATCCAGCGCTTTCAGTTCCTTGCGGATCGAGCCGTCGGTCGGCCGAGGCGTCTTGTAGATCGCTCTCAGCTGTTCGCGCGTGGTGACGAATTCCATGCCGCCTCCTTGCCAGTTACTAGCCGGGGCCGGTTACTTGCCGGGCTTCCCTTCTGTTCCGGTCTTGCCTTCAAGCGAATGGCGCATGATCAGCGGCATCTGGCTGAAGGTGAAAAGCAGGGTGATCGGCATGATCCCCCAGACCTTGAAGGTAACCCAGGCGTCGGTGGAAAAATTCCGCCAGACCAGTTCGTTGACAAGGGCCAGGAACAGGAAAAACAGGCCCCAGCGGAAGGTGAGTTTCTTCCAGCCCTCGGCATCGAGGCTGAAGGCCGAATCGAAGACGTAGCCAAGCAGCGACTTGCCGAAGAACAGGCCGCCGAGCAGCACGCCGCCAAACAGCATGTTGACGATGGTCGGCTTCATCTTGATGAAGATGTCGTCCTGCAGGTAGAGCGTCAGCGCGCCGAAGACGAAGACGACGACGCCCGACACCATCGGCATGATCGGCAAGGTGCGGGTGAGGAGCCAGGACGCGGCCAGCGCGATCGCGGTCGCGGCCATGAACAGGCCGGTGGCGACGAAGATCGGCCCGCCGAATTCGGCCAGCGCCGGAAATTTCTGCGATAGCCATGCGCCACGGGCGTTGGCGAAGAAGAACACCATCAACGGGCCGAGCTCCAGCACCAGCTTGAGCAGCGGATTGACGCCTTCCTTCTTCTGTTTCTGCGGGTCGGACGGGTCACGTTCGAGGATGCGCGGGTTCATAGGCTTTCCTTCTTGCGCATGATCTCAAAAAGTCTGCACTTTTTGGGAACTCGCTTGTTACGCCACTCCAGCGATCGCCCTGGCGAACTCGCTTGCGGAGAATGGTTCGAGGTCATCGACCTGTTCGCCGACGCCGATGAAATAAACCGGCAGTTTGTGCTTTGCCGCTATCGCCACCAGAATACCGCCGCGTGCCGTGCCGTCCAGCTTGGTCATCACCAGGCCGTTGACGCCGGCGACGTTGCGGAAGATCTCGACCTGGCTGAGCGCGTTCTGGCCGGTGGTGGCGTCGACCGTCTGCAGCACGGTGTGCGGTGCCTCCGGATCGAGCTTGCCCAGCACCCGGACGATCTTTTCGAGTTCCGCCATCAGCTCGGTCTTGTTCTGCAGCCGCCCGGCGGTGTCGATGATCAGCACGTCGGAGCCGGCTTGCCTGGCCTGTTCGAAGGCATCGTAGGCGAGGCCGGCGGCGTCGGCGCCGAGCTTCGAGGCGATGACCGGCGACCTGGTGCGCTCGCCCCAGATCTTCAATTGCTCGATCGCGGCGGCGCGGAACGTGTCGCCGGCGGCGAGCATCACCGACAGGCCGCCATCGGTCAGCTTTGCCGCCAGCTTGCCGATGGTCGTGGTCTTGCCGGTGCCGTTGACGCCGACGACAAGGATGACATGCGGCTTGTGGCTGAGGTCGAGTTCCAGCGGCAAGGCGACATGGGTCAGCACCTTCTCCACCTCGGTCGCCATGATGGCGCGCACTTCCGTCTCGGAGACGTCCTTGCCGTAGCGGCTGGCAGCCAGCGAATCGGTGATGCGCAACGCCGTCTCCATGCCGAGATCGGCGCGGATCAGCACGTCCTCCAGATCCTGCAGCGTGTCCTCGTCGAGCTTGCGCTTGGTGAAGACGCCGGCGATGTTGCCCGACAGTTCCCGGGAAGAGCGGGCGAGCCCCTCCTTCATGCGCTGGAACCACGAGCGTTTCGGCGCCGGTTCCGGCGCCTTCTGCGGCTCGGCTCTTTGTTCGACCTTTTTTGCGACGGTGACCTTGCCGGGAGCCGGCTTTGGCTCCGGCGGTGGTTGCGGAACGGGCTCGCGCGTTACCTCCGCCTCGATCGGGGAGGTCCCGAGCGAAGCTCGGGGATGACTGGCGCCGGCGCCGGCGCTGTCACCCCAGCCCGCCGCTTCGCGGCGACCCTCCCCATCAAGGGGAGGGTGGGGCGCTGGTATGGCTTCAGGCTCCGGTGCGATCTCGGCAAGGACCGGCTTCGCTTCGACCGGCGCCGGCTGGCGAATGGGGGGCGGGATTTCGGCCGCCGGCGCCTCAGGCCGTTGTTCCGGATCGGATGGGGCGATTTCTTGCGGCTGCGGCGGCTCGGGCTCAGGAATTTCCTGCGCCTTTGGTGCAGGAACTGGCTCAGGGCTGACGGGAGCGGCCGGGATTTCCTCGGGCGCCGGCTGTTCAGCAGGCGCTGATCTTACCTCCCCCTCGATGGGGGAGGTCCCGAGCGCAGCTCGGGGGTGGGGGTGAGCGGCCTCGGCGCTGTCACCCCGCCCCGCCGCTTCGCGGCGACCCTCCCCATCGAGGGGAGGGTGGGGCGCTGGCATGGCTTCAGGCTCGGGCGCGATCTCGGCAAGGACCGGCTTCGCCTCGACCGGCGCCGGCTGGCGAATGGGGGGCGGGATTTCGGCCGGCGGCGGCTCGGGCTCAGAAATTTCCTGCGCCTCTGGTGCAGGAACTGGCTCGGGGCTGACGGGAGCGGCCGGGATTTCCTCGGGCGTCGGCTCCGCGGGCGCTGATCTTACCTCCCCCTCGATGGGGGAGGTCCCGAGCGCAACTCGGGGGTGGGGGTGAGCGGCCTCGGCGCTGTCACCCCGCCCCGCCGCTTCGCGGCGACCCTCCCCATCAAGGGGAGGGTGCGGAACAGCCTGCTCGGCGGCCGGTTTAAGCGCTTCTAGCGCGTCCCATTTGATCGGCGGCAGCGGTGCGGTCTCGTCGATCCGCTCCTCGACCACTTCCTTCTTGCCGAACGAAAATATCTTCTTGAAAAAACCAGCCATGTTCTTGCGTCTCAGGCGGCGCGGGCGGCAAGCGGCGCCGCGATCAGTCTGACACCGTCATCGCCGGCGATAGCGGCGTCAACGATCTCGCCCGGCGCGCCGGCGGAGACCGCGGCAAGCGTAAACCCTTCGGTGCGGCCGAGCCCGTCGCGCTCGACCAGGATCGACTGGCGTGTTCCGGCGAGCGAGGAAAGGTGGCTGCGATAGGCGGCGTCACCGGCGGCGCGCAGCCGTGCCGCACGCTGCTTGACCAGTTCGCGGCGAAGCTGCGGCATGCGCGCGGCGGGGGTGCCTTGGCGCGGCGAAAACGGAAAAACGTGGAGATGAGTCAGGCCGCATTCCTCGACGATCTCCAGCGATTTTTCGAACATGGCGTCCGTCTCGGTCGGGAAGCCGGCGATGATGTCGGCACCGAAGACGATGCCGGGACGCAATTTGCGCAAATCTTCGCAAAAACGGATCGACTGATCCCGGTTGTGCCGGCGCTTCATCCGCTTCAGGATCATGTCGTCACCGGACTGCAGCGACAGATGCAGATGCGGCATCAGCCGAGGCTCGGTGGCGATGGCGTCGAGCAGCTCGTTGTCAGCCTCGATCGAATCGATCGAGGAAAGGCGCAGGCGTTTCACGTCAGGCACCTGCTTCAGGATTGTCTTGACCAATTTGCCGAGCTTCGGGCTGCCCGGCAGGTCGGCGCCGAAACTGGTCATGTCGACGCCGGTCAGCACGATCTCGGCATAGCCATTGCCGCTCAGCCGCTTGACCTGCTCGACCACGGCGCCCATCGGCACCGAGCGCGAATTGCCGCGGCCATAGGGGATGATGCAGAAGGTGCAGCGGTGGTCGCAGCCGTTCTGAACCTGGACGAAGGCGCGTGCCCGGCCCTCGATGGCGTCGACCATGTGGCCGGCCGTCTCGCGCACCGAAAAGATATCGTTGACGCGAGCCTTCTCGGTGTCGTTGACGCCGAAATCAGGCAGCGCGCGATAGGAATGCGCCTTCAGCTTCTCCTCATTGCCGAGGACGAGATCGACCTCGTCCATGGCGACGAAGTTCTGCGGCTCGGTCTGCGCGGCGCAGCCGGTGACGATGATGCGGGCCTGCGGGTTCTCGCGACGGGCCTTGCGGATCGACTGTTTTGCCTGGCGCACCGCCTCGCCGGTGACGGCGCAGGTGTTGAAGATAATGGCGCCGCCTTCCAGCGCGCCAAGGCCGGCGCTTTCCGCCTCTCGCCGCATCACCTTGGATTCATAGGTGTTCAGCCGGCAGCCGAAGGTGACGACGTCAACCCGTTTGGCAAGAGGAGCCATCAGGCGGCGCTTTCGGTGTCGCGGGCCCATACGCCGGTCGACGGGTCGAAGCTGCCGGAAAATTCCCATTCGGCGGCACCGGTGAGGATGACGTGGTCGTCGCCGCGCCACTCGACATGCAGGGAGCCGCCGCCGGGCGTCACCAGAGAGACGCTGCGTCCGGTCCGCCTGGTGCGCGCGGCAGCGACGACGGCCGCACAAGCCGCCGTGCCGCAGGCCTTGGTCAGGCCGGCGCCGCGCTCCCAGGTGCGGATGACCATCGTCTCGGGTGAGGTCACCCGCGCGATGGTGATGTTGGCGCGTTCGGGGAAGATCGGGTGGTTTTCGAGCAGCGGACCGAAGCGGTCGAGCTCATAGGACCAGACGTCGCGGTCGACCCAGAAGACGGCGTGCGGATTGCCCATCGACACCACCGAGGGCGAGTGCAGCACCGGCGCGTCGATCGGGCCGACCTGCAGCTCGATCATGCGGGTATCGCGGAATTCCTCGGCGAGCGGAATATCCTGCCAGCCAAAACGCGGCTTGCCCATGTCGACCGAGATCAGCCCGTCGGCATGTTCTTCGGCATTGAGGATGCCGGCGACGGTCTCGAAGGCGAAGGTCTTCTGGCCGGTCTCGGCGGCAAGCGCCTGCACCACGCAGCGCATGCCGTTGCCGCAGGCCTGCGCGCCGGTTCCGTCGGAGTTCAGGATGTCGATGAAAAAGGCGGTGCCCGGCGTTCTTGCGTCGTGGATCGCCATGATCTGATCGAATTTCGTCGCCGCATCGGCATTGAGCGCAAGGGCGGCAGCCGGCGACACCCGATCGGCACGACCGCGCATGTCGGCAACGATGATCTCGTTGCCGATGCCGTTCATCTTGGCGAAGGGGGCAGTGCTTGCCATGGATCGAGAGGTCTCATGCCGGTTTGGCGCCTATATGGCGGATAGCGGCCGGAATTACCAGTGCGAGACGCCAGCGCGACGTGCGGTCGACTTGGAGAGCACGCTCTGACATTTTTGAACCTGCGCATCGTGCTTTGTGAAAATCGATTCCGATTTTCGGGCCGATGCTGTCTACGCTACCGCCAAGACGCCAAGCATGACCAGCAGGAAGATGATCAGCACAATGCCGATGAGGATGCGGGCACCGGTGGCGGCCGCTCCGGCCAATGCCGGCATGCCAAGCAGGCTGGCCGCGGCCGCGATAATCAGAAGAATGATGATCCATTTGATCATGGGAGAATCCCTCGCAGCCGGCGGTTGTGGACGACTACCAACGCGTTTACGAAGTCCCCGGTTCCCCTCGCCTAGAGCGCCGGCACGTCCCAGACTTCGCCGGGACGCAGGGCGCGAAAGCGGTCTTGCGGGACGCCTTGATCGACGAGCGCCTCGCACAGCTTTCTTGCCGGCTCGTCGATCGGCTCGTTGGTGAGCCGGAACGTGCCCCAATGGCAGCCGGCGGCATAGGCGGCGTTGCACAACAGCATGCCTTGCACCGCCTCTTCCGGGTTCTGGTGGTGTGGCGCCATGAACCAGCGCGGCTCGTAGGCGCCGATCGGCAGGATGGCGAGGCGGAAGCCGCCGTGCCTTTCGGCCATCAGCCGGTAGTTGATGCCGTCATGGAAACCGGTGTCGCCGGCGAAATAGACCTTTCCGCCCGGCGTCTCGACCACAAAACCCGCCCACAGCGCCATGCGCCGGTCGCGGGTGCCGCGCGCCGACCAGTGGTGCACCGGCTCGACATGGACGGCGACGTCGTTGCCGATCTCGACCCGCTCACCCCAGTCATGCACGGAAAGCCGCATGCCGGGAACGCCAGCGTCGATGATGGCGTCGTTGCCGAGCGGCGTCAGCACCAGCGGGTCGTGCTTTGTCTTCAGCCGCTTCAACGTGGCGAGGTCGAGATGATCGTAGTGGTTGTGGCTGACCAACACGAGGTCGATCGGCGGCAGGCTGGAGAAGGCGATGCCCGGCGGATTGACCCGTTTCGGCCCGGCAAAGGGGAGCGGCGAGGCGGGCTGCGACCACACCGGGTCGGTAAGGATATTCAGGCCGGCTGTCTGGATGAGAAGCGAGGAATGGCCGACCATGGTCAGCCTCAGCCCGGAGCCGTCGATCCGCTTGGCCGGTGTCGCCTGGCGAAACGGACTCGGAACCGCCGTTGGCCATTTCGAGCGTTCGCCGCCCAACTGCCACTTCAAAAGATCGGAAAAGCGGGCAGGCGGCTTGCCGTTGGGATTGAAGAACAAGGTGCCGTCGAAATGATCGCTAGGCGGCCCGCTATAGTAGCGGTTGGCCACCCTTTTCCTCGCAGCCAAGATTTCGCCTCCGGCAAGGTTCGGTTTCATCAGAGATAGGACCGAAGCGGATTGGCGCAAGCATTGGCGGCCGGACGCCCGGTGCAGGCCAACCGCGGCGCAGTCCCGGGTCAGACCCCTTGGGCAGGTTTTCAGGCGGCACGCATTTGTGGCAAAGTTGCAACAGGTGCCGCCGCAAATGTTAATTTAACCATAGAGGGTTGAAATTTTGCCACCTTCTCCGTCTTGGTAAAGGGGATATTGTGCGGACGGCAGCCCAGCCGGATCCGACGGAGGTTTGAAATGAATTTTTCGAAAACCGGTTTGCTGGCCGTATCGCTGGCCGCGCTGTTTGCGAGCGGCTGTTCAACGTCACGGTTCTCCTCCATGGACCAGCAGCCGGCGCCGCTGCAAGCCGCACCCTCCGGCACGGTGACCGCCAACCAGCTGCCGCCGCCGGCCTCGCCCGGCACGGCCGACCCGTCGAAATTTCCGACGGCGCCGCAAGACGCGCCCCAGGTCGCCTCGCTGCCGCCGGACGGAACGGCTCCGGCAGGAGCCCCGGATCTCACCGCGTCCAGCGTCGCCGGCGTGTGGAAGGCCAGCGTGTCCGGCCAGAGCTGCCAGGTGGCGACGCCGCAGACCAAATTCGGCGCCGGCTATCGGGCGGGGCCGCTGCATTGCCCGGCGCCGATCAACGGCATCAAATCCTGGAACGTCTCCGGCAAGCAGTTGACGCTGTACGATGAGAATGGCGGCACGCTGGCACGGCTCTATTCCTCGGGCGGCGAGAAATTCGACGGCCAGACTTCCAACGGCCTGCCGATCTCGCTGACAAGAGGCTGACCCGCCCGCCCTTATTGTTTTTACGCGATTCCGGGCCGAAAACCGCTACACGCTTTCTCCGGAATTGCTCTCTTTTGTTTTTACGCAATTCCGGACAGAAAACCGCTAAACACTTTTCTTGGAATTGCTCCGGAACGACGTGACCGATGCATCTGCGTGACGGCCTTCAGACCCATGCGACCGTCCGGCAGCGTTACGACCATTGGGTCGATACGGGCGTGATCGACCGCGATCGGGCGCAGGAGCGGGTCGTCGCGGCACTCGACCGGCTGATCGACGAGATTTCGGCAAAACGGCTGGCGCACAAATCGAGTGCGCTGGGCTGGCTGTTCGCTCGCAAACGTGAGACGCGCGAGGCGGTCAAGGGCCTCTATATCCACGGCGGCGTCGGCCGCGGCAAGACCATGCTGATGGACATGTTCTTCGAGCTGGTGCCGGTCAGGCGCAAGCGCCGTGTGCACTTCAATGACTTCATGGCCGATGTGCAGGACCGCATCCAAAAGCACCGGCAGGCGCGCAAAGACGGCATCGTCAGGGAAGACGACCCGATCGCGCCGGTGGCCCGCGCGTTGGCCGAGGAAGCCTGGGTGCTGTGCTTCGACGAGTTTTCCGTCACTGACATCGCCGATGCCATGATCCTGTCGCGGCTGTTCTCGGCGCTGTTTGCCAACGGCGTCGTGCTGGTAGCCACGTCCAATGTCGCGCCGCAGGATCTCTACAAGGACGGTTTGAACCGCAAGCTTTTCCTGCCCTTCATCGGCATCCTGGAGCGGCATGCGCAGGTGATTGCCCTCGATGCCGACAAGGACTATCGGCTGGACAAGCTCAACCGCCTGCCGGTCTATGTCACCCCTGCCGATGCCGCCGCCGATGCTGTCCTCGACGAGGCCTGGAAAGTGATGACGCATGGCAGGCCGACGCCGGCGACGGCGCTGACGGTAAAGGGCCGGCAGGTCGTCGTGCCGCGCGCCGCCGGCGACGCGGCGCGGTTTTCCTTTGCCGATCTCTGCGAAAACCCGCTCGGCGCCCGCGATTTCCTGGCGATTGCCAGCCGCTTCTCGACCGTCTTAATCGATCATGTGCCGGTGCTTGGCGAAGGCATGCGCAACGAGGCGAAGCGCTTTATCCTGCTGATCGACACGCTCTACGACCATCATGTGCGGCTGGTGGTGAGTGCGGCCGCACCGCCAGCGGAGCTTTATACGGCCAAGCGTGGCAACGAGGTCTTCGAGTTCGAGCGCACTGCGTCGCGGCTGATCGAGATGCAGAGCCACGAATGGCTGGAAGACTGGGTGGAGAGGCAGAAGGCGACGCTGACCGAAGCGCAGCAGGCTCGGGCCTGAAGATAGTCTCCGGAACGTCGCGATCCTTCGCGCCCCCCTCTGTCCTGCCGGACATCTCCCCCACAAGTGGGGAGATCGGCCGTCATCCCTGCCTTCGCCAATCTCCTGCGTGGCAGGCGTGAACGGAGCGTCGAAGTTGCCGATCTCCCCCCATGTGGGGGAGATGTCCGGCAGGACAGAGGGGGGCGCTGTCCCGCCGGCGCCTATAGTAGATACACATACATCACGAACGCCTCCGCAGGCCCGTGCGGCTCCTTGCGCGACTCATAAAGCGCCTGGGCCGCCACGTTGTCCGGCTCGGTGCCGACCCAAGCCTCCTCGCAGCCATGCTCGCGGCCGAGTTCAAACATGGCGTCGAGCATCTTCGTCGCTATGCCCTGGCGCTGGAAGGCCGGCGCCACGCCGACTTCATCAATGTAGAGTTCGCTCACCTTGTCCGGGTGGCGGTGGATGACGGCCGCGCATTGGCCGACGACTATGCCATCGGCCAATGCCACGATCATGAAATGACCTGATGAGGCGAGATAGGCGGCGAGCCGATCCAGACTGACGGGTTCATCGAACACATCTTCGGCGATCCGCATCACAAGGGCGTCATCGCCGGGGGACAGCCTTCTTATCTCCATCTTCATTGCGTAACTTTCCCAAGTCGGCTCACAAACTTTGACGTTTACGTAAATCCCAAACCATCTAACCGATTGAAAAATCTCACTCCAAAATAATCCATTGAATATTTTGTGCGCCGGGGCTATTGGGTGCGGCGAAATCTTCGCGGCTTCCCCGTAGCCTCCTTCCTCGACGCCGTCATCCAATCTAAGGGAAAACATCCTGACATGGCACGCAACAAGATAGCGCTCATCGGCTCGGGCATGATCGGCGGCACGCTCGCCCACATGATCGGCCTCAAGGATCTCGGCGACGTTGTGCTGTTCGATATCGCCGAGGGCATCCCGCAAGGCAAAGGGCTGGATATCGCGCAGTCGTCGCCGGTCGACGGGTTCGATTCCAGGCTGACCGGGGTCAACGATTATGCCGGCATCGAGGGCGCCGACGTCTGCATCGTCACTGCCGGCGTGCCGCGCAAGCCCGGCATGAGCCGCGACGACCTTCTCGGCATCAATCTGAAGGTCATGGAGCAGGTTGGCGCGGGTCTCAAGAAATACGCGCCGAAAGCCTTCGTCATCTGCATCACCAACCCGCTCGACGCCATGGTCTGGGCGCTGCAGAAGTTCTCCGGCCTGCCGAAGAGCCATGTCGTCGGCATGGCCGGCGTGCTCGACAGTTCACGCTTCCGCTATTTCCTGGCCGAGGAATTCAAGGTGTCGGTCGAGGACGTCACCGCCTTCGTGCTCGGCGGCCACGGCGATTCCATGGTGCCGATGATCCGGTATTCGACGGTTGCCGGCATCCCGCTGCCCGACCTCATCAAGATGGGCTGGACCTCGAAGGAAAGGCTCGACCAGATCGTGCAGCGCACCCGCGACGGCGGCGCCGAGATCGTGGGCCTGCTCAAGACCGGCTCGGCCTTCTACGCACCGGCCGCCTCGGCGATCGCCATGGCCGAAGCCTATCTCAAGGACAAGAAGCGCGTGCTGCCCTGTGCGGCGCATCTCTCCGGCCAGTATGGTGTCAAGAACACCTATGTCGGCGTGCCGGTGGTGATCGGCGCCGGTGGCGTCGAGCGCATCATCGAGATCGAGCTCAGCAAGCCAGAGCAGAAGATGTTCGACAATTCGGTGGCGGCGGTGCAGGGCCTGTGCGAGGCTTGCGTCAAGATCGCTCCGCAGCTCGCCGCCAAGTGATCTTGCAGCAAGTGACCCGGAGATATCCAGCATGAACATCCATGAATATCAGGGCAAGGCGCTGCTGAAGGGCTTTGGCGCACCGGTGGCCGAGGGCGTGCCGGTGTTCAGGGCAAGCGAGGCGGAAGCTGCCGCCAAGGCGCTGCCCGGCCCGCTCTATGTGGTGAAAAGCCAGATCCATGCCGGCGGCCGCGGCAAGGGCAAGTTTAGGGAGCTCGGTCCCGAGGCCAAGGGCGGTGTGCGGCTGGCGAAATCGGTGGCCGAGGTCGTCGCCAACGCCAACGAGATGCTCGGCAACACGCTGGTCACCAAGCAGACCGGTCCGGCCGGCAAGCAGGTCAACCGCCTCTACATCGAGGACGGCGCCGACATCGAGCGCGAGCTCTATCTGTCGCTGCTGGTCGATCGCTCCGTCGGCCGCATCGCCTTCGTCGTTTCGACCGAGGGCGGCATGGACATCGAGGCGGTCGCCCACGACACGCCGGAAAAGATCATCACCGTCGCGATTGACCCGGAAAAAGGCATGACGGCGGATGATTTGAACGAACTCAACGGCGCGCTGAAGCTCGACGGCGAGGCGGCCAAGGACGGCGAGACGCTGTTTCCGATCCTTTACAAAGCCTTCGTCGAAAAGGACATGAGCCTGCTCGAGGTCAATCCGCTGATCGTCATGAGGAATGGCCGGCTGCGCGTGCTCGACGCAAAAGTGTCGTTCGACAACAACGCGCTGTTCCGCCATCCCGACGTGATGGAGCTGCGCGACATCACCGAAGAGGACGAGAAGGAGATCGAGGCGTCGAAATACGACCTCGCTTATGTCGCGCTCGACGGCAATATCGGGTGCATGGTCAATGGCGCCGGGCTCGCCATGGCGACGATGGACATCATCAAGCTCTACGGCGCCGAGCCCGCCAACTTCCTCGACGTCGGCGGCGGCGCGTCCAAGGAGAAGGTGACGGCGGCGTTCAAGATCATCACCAGGGATCCGGCGGTCAAAGGCATCCTGATCAACATCTTTGGCGGCATCATGAAGTGCGACATCATCGCCGAGGGCGTTATCGCGGCTGTCAAGGAAGTCGGGCTGCAAGTGCCGCTGGTGGTGCGGCTGGAAGGCACCAATGCTGAGCTCGGCAAGAAGATCATCAACGACAGCGGGCTCAACGTCGTCTCGGCCGACGACCTCGACGATGCAGCCAAGAAAATCGTGGCGGCAATGAAGGGCTGAAGGGGCAGTCGATGATCTCGACCCGACTTCTGTGTGCAATTGGACTCGGCTGCTTCGCCCTGCCGGCGCACGCGGAAGAGATTTCGGACGCAGTGGTGCTCTATAAGAATATCTGTATCGCATCAAACGGCGATTTGGCTAAAGCGGAGCAATTGGCGATCGAGAATGGATTTTCGATCCATGATGATGATCGTGGTAGAAAGACTTTCGATCGAACGAGCACTGGAACGCTCTCGGCGCCGTTTGTCATACTCAATCCGGCAGGATCAAACGGGAACGAGTCTTTGCTCAATATCTGTAAGATCTTCGGAACCACTAATCGAATGCCAGAGTTTGATGACTACGCTCGCTCGCGGGGCTTGATCGAGGTGCCAAAGGAGGGGCTTCTTGGCGATCTGGCGGTCCTAAACTACGTTCGGGTCTACGCAAACAAGCCATGCCACGCCGCTGGGGACGGCAGCGCCGCATGCCTCGTTATCTGGACCATCTGCGACAAGCCGGTAGATGAAAAGTTCAGTGGGGTTTTTCGTTTTGGAACTCCTCCTCCATCCACAAGCATGAAGGGCTGATCTGGTGCCTCCGCACAAGATAAACCTGGTCGAGGCGGCGGATCAGAAGATCAAGAAGGTCTTCGATCCGCATATCGCCGGCGACGTCAACGATGCCCAGGTCAAGATCGCCAAGTTCGGCGAGGTCTTCGACTGGCATGCGCATGACAACGAGGACGAAGCGTTCCTGGTGCTGCGCGGCCGCATCGCCATCGATTTCCGCGACGGCACGGTGGAACTTGGCAGCGGCGAGTTCATCGTCGTGCCGCGCGCCGTCGAGCACCGGCCGCGCTCGCTGAGCGAACAGCCGGTGGTGCTGATGTTCGAGCCGGCGACGACGCTGAACACCGGCAACGCCAAGAGCAATCTCACCGTCGCCGATCTCAAGCGGCTTTAGGGAGCTTGTGCAAGGAAGAGAAATGAAGAACATCACTCTAGCCGTCGAAGACGAGGTTCTGGAACAGGTCAAGCAGGCGGCCGCTGAACAGGGAACGACCGTCAATGCCATGGTGCGGGAGTTTTTCGCGACAGTGGCCACGAAGCGGCGCGCCAAGGACGAGGCACGGCAGGCCCTGCTGAGGCTTGCCCGCGAGGCTTCAGGCGACATGGGCGGCAAGAAGTGGAACCGGGAAGCTCTCCATGACCGCTGAGTGCTTCCTCGACACCAGCATGCTCGTCCATGCCGCCATCGGACACGATTGCAAGCGCGCGGAGTATGGCGCAATCATCGCCGCCGCCGAGCGCCTTGGCGTCAAGACACTTTACACCGAAGACCTCAACCACGGGCAGGCCTACGGCTCCGTGGTCGCCGTCAACCCCTTCCGCACTCACTGATCAGGTCGCTAAAAAATGTCCATTCTCGTCGACAAGAACACCAAGGTGCTCGTGCAGGGCCTGACCGGCAAGACCGGCACGTTCCATACCGAACAGGCGCTGGCCTATCACGGGACAAAAATGGTCGGCGGCATCCACCCGAAGAAGGGTGGCGAGACCTGGACCGGCGCCACAGGCGAGAGCCTGCCGATCTTTTCCACCGTCGCTGAAGGCAAGTCGAAGACCGGCGCCAATGCGTCTGTCGTCTATGTGCCGCCGGCGGGCGCCGCCGAGGCGATCCTGGAGGCGATCGAAGCCGAGATCCCGCTGATCATCTGCATCACCGAGGGCATCCCGGTGATCGACATGATCAAGGTCAAGGCGCGGCTCGACCGTTCGACGTCGCGGCTCATCGGCCCCAACTGCCCCGGCGTCCTGATCCCCAACGAATGCAAGATCGGCATCATGCCCGGCAACATCTTCCGCAAGGGCTCGGTCGGCGTTGTTTCCCGCTCGGGAACGCTTACCTATGAGGCAGTGTTCCAGACCACCAATGTCGGCCTCGGCCAAACCACCGCCGTCGGCATCGGTGGCGACCCCGTCAAAGGCACGGAGTTCATCGACGTGCTGGAGATGTTCCTCGCCGACGACGAGACCCAGTCGATCATCATGATCGGCGAGATCGGCGGCTCGGCCGAGGAAGACGCCGCGCAGTTCCTCAAGGACGAAGCCAAGCGTGGCCGCAAGAAGCCGATGGCCGGTTTCATCGCCGGGCGCACGGCCCCGGCCGGCCGCACCATGGGTCACGCAGGCGCGGTCATCTCCGGCGGCAAGGGCGGCGCCGAGGACAAGATCGCGGCCATGGAATCGGCCGGAATAAAGGTTTCGCCGTCGCCGGCCCGGCTCGGCACGACGCTGGTCGAGGCGATAAAGGGTTAAGGCAGTAAGGGAGTAGGGCAGTATGGGAGTAGGGGAATAGGAAGAACGGGACGAACGATGGCAAGTGCCTGGTTTTCCCTACGGCCCTACTCCCTTACTGCCCTACTCCCCTCCAAAACAGGAGACGGAGCGAAGCCTCCGCTGAAAAAATGGCAAGACAAGATCAGGCCAACGACCAATTTTCGCTTACCTCTTTCCTCTATGGCGGCAATGCCGACTATATCGACGCGCTCTACGCCGCCTATGAGGACGATCCCGAATCCGTCAATCCCGAATGGCAGGATTTCTTCGCGGCGCTGAAGGACGACGCCGGAGACGTCCGCAAGAATGCCAAGGGCGCCTCATGGGCCAGGCCCTCGTGGCCGCTTCAGGCCAATGGCGAACTGGTCTCGGCGCTCGACGGCGATTGGGGCATCGTCGAGAAGCACATAGAGAAGAAGGTCCAGAGCAAGGCGGTGTTGAACGGCGTCGCCCTGTCCGACGCCGACGTCCATCAGGCGACGCGCGATTCCGTGCGCGCCATCATGATGATCCGCGCCTACCGCATGCGTGGCCATTTGCACGCCAATCTCGACCCGCTCGGCATCGCCAAGCTCGAGGATTACAACGAGCTGTCGCCGGAAAATTACGGTTTTACCGGCGCCGACTACGACCGCCCGATCTTCCTCGACAACGTGCTTGGGCTTGAATTCGGCACCATACGGCAGATGCTCGACATCCTGGCCCGCACCTATTGCTCGACGCTCGGCGTCGAGTTCATGCATATTTCCGATCCCGAGGAGAAGGCCTGGATCCAGGCGCGCATCGAGGGCACCGACAAGGAGATCTCCTTCACCGCCGCCGGCAAGAAGGCGATCCTGCAGAAGCTGGTCGAGGCCGAAGGCTTCGAGCAGTTCATCGACGTCAAGTACAAGGGCACCAAGCGCTTCGGCCTCGACGGCGCCGAGGCGCTGATCCCGGCGCTGGAGCAGATCGTCAAGCGCGGCGGCCAGCTCGGTATGAAGGAGATCGTGCTCGGCATGGCGCATCGCGGTCGGCTGAACGTGCTCTCCCAGGTCATGGCCAAGCCGCACCGCGCCATCTTCCACGAGTTCAAGGGCGGCTCGGCCGCTCCCGACGAGGTCGAGGGCTCGGGCGACGTGAAGTACCATCTCGGTGCTTCGTCGGACCGCGAGTTCGACGGCAACAAGGTCCACCTGTCGCTGACCGCCAATCCCTCGCATCTGGAAATCGTCGATCCGGTGGTGATGGGCAAGGCGCGGGCCAAGCAGGACTCTCTGTTTGGCCGCAGCCGCGAGGAGATCGTGCCGCTGGAAGAGCGCGCCAAGGTGCTGCCGCTGCTCCTGCACGGCGACGCCGCCTTTGCCGGCCAGGGCGTGATCGCCGAAATCCTCGGCCTGTCCGGCCTGCGCGGCCACCGCGTCGCCGGCACGCTGCACTTCATCATCAACAACCAGATCGGCTTCACCACCAACCCGCGCTTCTCGCGCTCGTCGCCCTATCCGTCGGATGTCGCCAAGATGATCGAGGCGCCGATCTTCCACGTCAATGGCGACGATCCGGAAGCCGTGGTCCATGCCGCCAAGGTGGCGATCGAATTCCGCATGAAGTTCCACAAGCCTGTCGTGGTCGACATGTTCTGCTACCGCCGCTTCGGCCACAATGAGGGCGACGAACCGGCCTTCACCCAGCCGATCATGTATCGCAACATCCGCAACCATAAGACGACGGTGCAGATCTATGCCGACCGGCTGATCGCCGAAGGCCATATCAGCAAGGCCGAATACGACAAGATGAAGGCCGATTGGCGGGCACATCTCGAGCAGGAATTCGAGGTCGGCCAGCACTACAAGCCCAACAAGGCCGACTGGCTGGACGGCGCCTGGTCGGGCCTGCGCACGGCCGACAACCAGGACGAACAGCGGCGCGGCAAGACCGCCGTGCCGGTCAAAACGCTGAAGGAAATCGGCAAGAAGCTGACCGAGGTGCCGAAGGATTTCGAGGCCCACAAGACGATCCTGCGCTTTCTCGAAAACCGCCGCCAGGCGATCGAGTCGGGCGAAGGCATCGATTGGTCGACGGCCGAGGCGCTGGCTTTCGGCGCCATCCTGCTCGACGGCAATCCGGTCCGGCTGTCGGGCCAGGATTCGGAGCGCGGCACGTTCTCGCAACGCCACTCCGTGCTCTACGACCAGCGCGACGAGACACGCTACATCCCGCTCAACAATCTGTCGGCGGCGCAGGCCGGTTTCGAGGTCATCAACTCGATGCTGTCGGAAGAGGCCGTGCTCGGCTTCGAATATGGCTACAGCCTGGCTGAGCCGAAGGCGCTGACGCTTTGGGAAGCGCAGTTCGGCGATTTCGCCAACGGCGCCCAGGTGGTGTTCGACCAGTTCATCTCGTCGGGCGAGCGCAAGTGGCTCAGAATGTCGGGCCTCGTCTGCCTCCTGCCGCATGGCTATGAAGGCCAGGGGCCGGAGCATTCGTCGGCCAGGCTCGAGCGCTTCCTGCAGCTTTGCGCCGAAGACAACATGCAGGTGGCCTACTGCACGACGCCGGCCAACTACTTCCACATCCTGCGCCGGCAGTTGAAGCGGGATTTCCGCAAGCCGCTGATCCTGATGACGCCGAAGTCGCTGCTGCGCCACAAGCGGGCGGTGTCGACGCTGCCGGAGATGTCGGGCGAAAGCGCATTCCACCGGCTGTTGTGGGACGATGCCCAACAGCTCCCCGGCCAGGCGATCAAGCTCACCAAGGATTCGAAGATCCGCCGCGTCGTGCTCTGCTCGGGCAAGGTCTATTACGACCTCTACGAGGAGCGCGAGAAGCGCGGCATCAACGACATCTATCTGCTGCGCGTCGAACAGCTCTATCCGTTCCCGGCCAAGGCGCTGATCACCGAACTGTCACGCTTCCGCAACGCCGAGATGGTGTGGTGCCAGGAGGAGCCCAAGAACATGGGCGCCTGGTCGTTCATCGATCCGTATCTGGAATGGGTGCTGGCGCATATCGACGCCAAGCATCAGCGGGTGCGCTATACCGGCCGGCCGGCCGCCGCGTCGCCGGCGACCGGGTTGATGTCGAAGCATCTCGCCCAGCTTGCCGCCTTGCTCGAAGACGCGCTTGGTGAATAGAACAGAGTTCGGCGAATAGAACAGAACCGACAGAAAAACGGACAGGCACAATGGCTACCGAAATCCGCGTCCCCACTCTTGGCGAATCCGTCACCGAGGCGACCATCGGCAAATGGTTCAAGAAAGTGGGCGACGCGATCGCCACCGACGAGCCGTTGGTCGAGCTCGAAACCGACAAGGTAACGGTCGAAGTGCCGGCCGCGGCCGCAGGAACGCTCAGCGAGATCGCCGTCAAGGAAGGCGAGACGGTCGAAGTCGGCGCTTTGCTCGGCATGATTTCGGCGGGCAACGGGGCAAAGGCGGCAGCACCCGAACCCGCGAAGCCGCCAACGTCTGAACCGAAGCAGGACGCGGTATCGCAGGCCTCTGCGCCGACCGCCGCAGCCACCGTCAAGCAAGCTGCGGCCGAGACCGCCAAGATCGCCGGCGATGCCGGGCCGATCGAGGCGCGCGCGATGCCGCCGGCGCCAGCGGCGGCGAAGCTGCTGGCCGAGAGCAATCTCGCGGTCGACCAGATCTCGGGTTCCGGCAAGCGCGGCCAGGTGCTTAAGGGCGACGTGCTCGACGCGATCGCCAGGGGCGCTCCATCGCAGCCGGCCGAGACGCCGAAGGCCCCTGCGCCGGCCGCCGCCCGTGCGCCGTCCTCTGCCGACGACGCGTCGCGAGAAGAGCGGGTGCGCATGACCAAGCTGCGGCAGACCATCGCCCGCCGCCTCAAGGAAGCGCAGTCGACCGCCGCCATGCTGACCACCTTCAACGAGGTGGATATGAGCGCGGTGATGGCGCTCAGGACCAAATACAAGGACGTGTTCGAGAAGAAGCACCGCGTCAAGCTGGGCTTCATGGGCTTCTTCACCAAGGCCGTCACCCATGCGCTGAAGGAAATCCCTTCCGTCAATGCCGAGATCGACGGCACCGACATCATCTTCAAGAACTACGCCCATATCGGCGTCGCCGTCGGCACCGAAAAGGGCCTCGTCGTGCCGGTGGTGCGCGACGCCGACCAGATGGGAATAGCCGAGATCGAGAAGGAGATCGGCCGGCTGGGCATTGCTGCGCGTGACGGCAAGCTTTCCGTGGCGGATATGCAAGGTGGTACGTTTACGATTTCCAACGGCGGCGTCTACGGGTCGCTGATGTCGACGCCGATCCTCAACGCGCCGCAGTCGGGCATCCTGGGCATGCACAAGATCCAGGAGCGGCCGGTGGTGGTCGGCGGCCAGATCGTGATCCGGCCGATGATGTATCTGGCGCTCTCCTACGATCACCGCATCGTCGACGGTAAGGAAGCGGTGACCTTCCTGGTGCGGGTCAAGGAAAGCCTGGAGGATCCGGAGCGACTGGTGCTCGATCTCTAGCCCGGTCGAGGTGAGCCGGAGAATGGATCTGCGCCACCGAATGAGCTCCTCTCGTTTGCATTCCGGAGTGTTTTTCACGCTGTGCGCGGCCGGCGTTGCGTTGACGGCATCGGCAGCCTTTGCCGCATGCCCGCTCGAACTCGCCGTCTATGGCGATGCCGAAAATGCGGCCGAGATCGATTTCAGGCCGACCGAGGGATCGGCTGTGGTCACCAACACCTTCAAGATGGTGCTCGATAACGATGTCGTGCTCGACGGCATCGTCATGTGGACGCAAGGCGTGGCGCGGCCGCATGGTTCGCTGATGTACAAATGCCCGACAGGCGACGTCACCGGCGATGAACTCGCCGCCTGCACGCTCTGGGAGGGGGTCGTCTACAGTGCGGATGACAAGGGCAACGTCGCTCTGCTGCCGGCCGAAGTCGTGGACGCGCCGAAGACCCTGATCTTTCCCGACCTCGGACCGTCGCTGCAGAGGTCGACCGCCTATGGCGCCAACGGGTTTTCAAAGGTGCCGTGGGATGTTTTTTCGTTGAAGGGCTGTCAGGAATGAGCGCGGCAAAAGTGCTGCTGGTGACCGGCGGCGGCCGCGGCATCGGCGCTGCCACATCCAGGCTTGCCGCCAAGGCTGGATACCGCGTCGCGATCAACTACGCATCGAACGAGGCCGCCGCCGCCGCGCTTGTCCAGGCGATCGAACAGGCCGGCGGCGAAGCGCTGGCCATCAAGGGCGACGTTGGCAGCGAGGCCGAGATCCAGGCGATGTTCGAGAGGATCGATCATGTCTTCGGGCCGCTCGATGCGCTCGTCAACAACGCTGGCGTCGTCGACCAGAGGGCGCGTGTCGAGGAAATGAGCGGAGCACGGTTGGAGCGCATGATGCGCATCAACGTCATTGGCTCCATGCTCTGTGCCCGCGAAGCGGTGAAGCGCATGTCGACCAGCCATGGCGGCAACGGCGGCGCCATCGTGAATGTCTCCTCGATTGCAGCGAGAATTGGCGGGCCGGGCGAATATGTCGACTACGCTGCCTCGAAGGGCGCGATCGATTCCTTCACGATCGGCCTGGCGCGCGAAGTGGCCGGCGAAGGCATTCGCGTCAACGCGGTCAGTCCAGGGATTGTCGATACCGAAATTCATGCCTCCGGCGGACAGCCGGATCGCGTCGAGAGGATGCGTCACGGCGTGCCTATGCAAAGGGCGGGGACCACCGAAGAGGTCGCCGCGGCAATTCTCTGGCTCCTGTCGGACGGGGCGTCCTATACGACAGGCGCGAATTTGGAAGTGGGCGGCGGCCGCTAATCCCAGCCAAGGCTGAGTGCAGACCAGAAGGACAAATCATGGCTTATGACGTCGTTATCATCGGATCGGGACCAGGCGGCTATGTCTGCGCCATCAAGGCGGCACAGCTCGGCCTGAAAACGGCGGTGGTCGAGAAGAACCCGACCTTCGGCGGCACCTGCCTCAATATCGGCTGCATCCCGTCCAAGGCGCTGCTGCATGCCTCCGAGATATTTGCCGAGGCCGGTCATTCCTTCGATACGCTGGGCGTCGAGATCGGCGCGCCGAAGCTCAATCTGGAAAAGATGATGGCGCACAAGGACGCGACGGTGGCGTCCAACGTCAACGGCGTCGCCTTCCTGTTCAAGAAGAACAAGATCGACAGCTTTCGCGGCACCGGCAAGGTCCTGTCCGCCGGAAAAGTGTCGGTGACCGGCGAGGACGGCAAGGTCGAGGAGATCGAGACCAGGAACATCGTCATCGCCACCGGCTCCGACGTCGCCGACATTCCGGGGGTCAAGGTCGACATCGACGAGAAGGTGATCATGTCGTCGACCGGCGCGTTGTCGCTGGAAAAGGTGCCGGGCCACCTGGTGGTGGTCGGCGGCGGCGTCATCGGGCTGGAACTCGGCTCGGTATGGGCGCGGCTCGGCGCCAAGGTGACCGTCGTCGAGTTCCTCGACACCATTCTCGGCGGGATGGACGGCGAAGTCGCCAAACAGTTCCAGCGCATGCTGTCCAAGCAGGGCATCGAATTCAGGCTCGGCGCCAAGGTGACCGGTGTCGCCAAGGCCAAGAAGGGCGCCACCGTCACCTTCGAGCCGCGCAAGGGCGGCGCGACCGAGACCATCGAGGCGGATGCGGTGCTGATCGCGACGGGACGCCGGGCCTATTCGGACAGTCTCGGGCTGAAGGAGGCCGGGGTCGAGGTCGACGAGCGCGGCCGGGTCAAGACCGACGGCCATCTCACGACCAATGTCCCCGGCATCTACGCCATCGGCGACGTCATCGCCGGGCCGATGCTCGCCCACAAGGCCGAGGACGAGGGCGTGGCGGTGGCCGAGATCATTGCCGGCCAGGCCGGCCATGTGAATTACGGGGTGATCCCGAACGTCGTCTATACCAGTCCGGAAATCGCCTCGGTGGGCAAGACAGAGGAAGAGCTGAAAGCGGCCGGCATCGACTACAAGGCCGGCAAGTTTCCGTTCAGCGCCAATGGCCGGGCGCGCGCGATGCTGCACACCGACGGCTTCGTGAAGATCCTGGCTGACAAGCAAAGCGACCGCGTGCTCGGCGTCCACATCGTCGGCTTCGGCGCCGGCGAGATGATCCACCAGGCGGCGGTGCTGATGGAGTTCGGCGGCTCGTCGGAAGATCTTGCCCGCACCTGCCACGCCCATCCGACGATGTCGGAAGCGGTGAAGGAAGCGGCGCTGGCGACCTTCTTCAAGCCGATCCACATGTAGGCTTTGCCAAGGAACTCCGGCAGCCATCTGACGGCTCAACGCAAAACGGCCCGCTTTTCAGCGGGCCGTTCGGCATTTGAAGTCAGCAGCCGATCACTGCGGGGCTGGTGCGGGCGCCGGAGCAGGTGCTGGCTCAGCAGGTGCCGGAGCAGGTGCTGGCGCCGGAGCAGGCGCTGGTTCTGCAGGCGCCGGGGCCGGTGCAGGCTCTGCAGGGGCCGGGGCCGGGGCAGGCGTCGGTTCAGCGGGCGCTGGCGCCGGGGCCGGCGTGGTTGCAGCCGGCGGTTCACCAGGCTCTGGCGCCTCACCGGTTGTTCCAAAAATATAATAAGCGACAATGGCCAGGATAACGACGACCAGGGCAATCAGCCAGCCGGTGCTGCCGCCACCCGACTTGGGAGGGGGGGTCGGAGTGGTGTACGGGTCGTTTGGATTCGCCATAAAAGTGTCCTCCGTGGATGAAAAGTATCAATCAACACACATCAACGCGCAATCGTTGAACAGGTTTCACGCTAGGAATCGAAAACGCCGAAAACAGGGCATTCTTCGCCGGGAATCGTTTGTCTGCAAGCACTTTACTCGCAAAACTCGCAGTGATCGAGCCAAATCAGACCTTTCGACCGTCCTGGGCTGAGACAAACCTCCGGTGACTCGAACAAGACGTCGCCCCGAATCACGCCTTGCCGGGCCCGCAACTCAACCGTGCAACTAGTCGACGGCGGTGACAGTGTAGCCGGCCTTGCGGAAATCCTCGACCAGGCCCTCGGCGCCAGGGAGGTGCAGAGCGCCGACCGCCATGAACACGTTGCCCTTGGCGAGGATCGGCCTGGCATGGTCGATCATCACCTTGTTGCGGCTGGTGATCATGATTTCCTCGAAGGCGGCATAGCTTGCCGAATCGTCTTCGTCGCCGGGAAGGACGGCGCGAAACAGCGGCCAGAGCATGCCGGTGTCGCCGCGCTGGTAAAGCACGATCATGGTTTCATTGACGTCGTTCACCCTGTCGCCGAGCTTCAGCGTGTCGACGAGGCCCTTCATATGAAACGCAAGCGGCAGCGAGGCCATGGCGCGAAGCTGGTCGGCGACGGTCTCCAACCCATCGACGACCTTGCCTGAGGCTTTGGCATCCTCTGCAAGCTTGATGTCGAGCACCGGCGTGCCGCCGGCCTGGCGGGCCAGTTCACAGGCCGGGAGCGCGACCATGGTCGACAGCATCCACGGCTTCATCTTGGCAACGCTCGCCGGTGGAATGCCGCGCGCGTCGAGCGCCTTGTTCACCGCCGCCGCATCGTCCGGCGACAGCAGCGAGGACAGCGTGGTGCTGTCGGTGAACATCATCAGCTCGGGCTCTTTCAGGAACGCCGCCATCATCTTCTGCTTGTCGAGCACCTCCGTGGTCTCGATGACGACAGTATCGGCGGCGTCAAAGGCCTTTTGCGCGGCGGGCGGCAGCGTGGTCACGCGCGGGTCGGTCATGTGCATGGTGCCGAACAGGAAGGACGGTCTTTCGCCCGCCTTTTCCAGTTTCCACAACAGGCCCTTGCCGTTCGGTGTCGTGGCAGCTTCCGTCTCGATCTTGCGGTAGGCGGCCGGGTCGTCCTTCTGCAAGGCCGACAGCATGTCGGCGCCGGCGCAGACTTGGTCAGTCCTTGGGGTCTCAGCGCGCGCCTTGCCGGCGGCGAGCAACGCGATGATGAGGAAAGAGAGGAAAAACAGGACGTTGAGCGCCACGAGCAGCTTCAGCGAAGCAAAAGCAGTGCGGTCGGCAATGGCAATGACGCGTTTCATGGCTCGCTTTTAGAGACAAAGAACGGCGAAACGGTTAACCGGCGCGGCAAAATTGTCTCGGACATCGTTCCACGGGGCATATCCTGGCTGCAACTTTGCGAATTCATGCGTCGGTTATGCCCGCGGATGGGCCGCTTCATAGATTTCGAGCAGCCTCGCGGTGTCGACGCCGGTATATATCTGCGTCGTCGACAGGCTGGCGTGGCCCAAAAGTTCCTGGATGGTGCGCAGATCGCCGCCGCGCCCAAGCAGATGTGTGGCGAAGGAATGGCGCAACGCGTGCGGCGTGGCGGTGTCCGGCAGATTGAGCGCCGAGCGCAGCTTGGCCATGTCGCGCTGGACGATGGCCGGGTTGAGCGGCCCGCCGCGGGCGCCGCGAAACAGCAGGCCCTTCGGATCGAGATGATAGGGGCAGAGCCGCCGGTACTGGGCGATCGCCCGCAGCGCGATCGGCAGCACCGGCACCAGCCGCGTCTTGCCGCCCTTGCCGGTGACGCGAAGCACCGTTTCATCAGGCGACGACAGATCGGCGCCCGACAGGCCGAGCGCCTCGGAAATGCGCAGGCCCGAGCCGTAGAGCAGCGTCAGCACGGCGGCGTTGCGGGCGGCGATCCAGGGTTCCTCCGCCAGCTGGCCTTCCACCGAAACGACGTGTTTCGCATCGCTGGCCGTCAGCGGCTTGGGCAGCGACTTCGGCTGCCGCGGCGCGCGCAGTGCCGCAGCACCCGCCGCATTGACGAGGCCGCGCCGCTCCAGAAAGCGCAGCAGCGAGCGGATGCCGGCAAGCCCCCGCCCGAGCGTGCGGGCGCCGGCGCCTCCGGCGCGGCGGGCAGCCAGAAAGCCGCGCAGATCGGCCGGGCGCAGATCGGCGATATCCGAAATGCCGGGCGAGCCGCCGCAATGGCCGGTCAGGAAGTGCAGGAACTGGCGCGTGTCACGCTCATAGGCTTCCACGGTTTCCGGCGACAGCCGGCGCTCGCGCGCCAGCAACTTCAGCCAGCTTTCGCGGGCTGCCAGAAGGTCTGGTTTGGCCAGGACGAGGAATTCCTGCATTGCGCTCTTCCGATATTTCGTTCTTCCAATTCCAGGCCATCTTCCGGCAGCCGGGTTAGGAAGCGGTGAAGAGCCGCGTCATTGAAATGACAAGAGCGTGGAGCTAGAGCAAGGCAAAGGATTTTTCCATCGATGACCAAACCGCAAAACCCCGTCCAGATGGCCGTGATCGGCGCCGCCCATGGCATCAAGGGCGAGTTGCGCGTGAAAACCTTCACCGGCGATCCGCTGGCGCTGGCCGACTACGGGCCGCTCTATGCCAGGGACGGCCGCGCCTTCCAGATCGTCGATATCAGGCCGGCCAATAACGTCGTGGTGGTGCGCTTCAAGGGGATCAGCGACCGCAACGCCGCCGAGGCGCTCGCCGGCACAGAATTGTTCGTCGATCGCTCGATGCTGCCGGACGACGGCGAAGAGGACGAATTCTATCATGCCGATCTCGTCGGTCTAACGGTCCGCGACGATACCGGTGCCGACATCGGCAAGGTCGTCGCCGTGCATAATTTCGGCGGCGGCGACATTCTCGACGTGACATTGGCGGGGCGCAAAGGCGTGCTGATCCCGTTCACGCAGGCTGCCGTTCCTGACGTATCGATCAAGGACGGCTTCGTCCGCATCGATCCGACGGCGGCGGGCTTGATCGATGACGAAGACAGCGATGCTCTCGGCAGAGATGGTTTCGACCCCAAGGGCAGGCCGCGCGGGCCGAAGGACGCCGGGGGCAACCGGTGAGTTTTTCCGCCTCGGTGCTGACGCTCTATCCGGAGATGTTTCCCGGTGCGCTCGGCGTGTCGCTGGCCGGCAGGGCGCTGGTATCAGGCACATGGTCGCTGGAAGCAATCCAGATCCGCGATTTCGCCAGCGATCGCCATCGCACCGTCGACGACACGCCGGCCGGCGGCGGCGCAGGCATGGTGATGCGCGCCGACGTTTTGGCCAAGGCGATCGACCATAGCTCGCCACCAGGCGATCCACGGCCACGGCTGCTGATGAGCCCGCGTGGAAAACCGCTGACGCAGGTGCGAGTGCGCGAACTGGCCGCCGGGCCGGGTGTCGTCATCGTATGCGGACGCTTCGAAGGCGTCGACCAGCGGGTGATTGACGCGCGGGGGCTTGAGGAGATCTCGATCGGCGACTTCATCCTCTCCGGTGGCGAGCCGGCGGCGCTGGTGCTGCTCGACGCCGTGGTGCGGCTGTTACCCGGCGTGATGGGCAACACGATGTCGGGCGATGAAGAGAGCTTTGAAAATGGCCTGCTCGAACATCCGCACTACACGCGCCCGCAGGAATTCGAGGGCCGGCAAATCCCCGAGGTTCTCACCTCCGGCAATCACCGGAAGATCGCCGCATGGCGACGCGCCGAATCGGAAAGATTGACGAAGGAGCGGCGGCCGGACCTGTTAGCCGCTCAGCCCTTGGTGAAGTAATAGAAGGCAAGAAACACGCCGACCCCGACGACGAAGCCGCGAACGGCAATTTGCGGCACACGCTTGGCGATCCAGACGCCGGCATAGCCGCCCAGTGCGCCGCCCGGTATCATGACGATCGCCTGCGGCCAGGCGATGACGTCGCCGGAGACGAAGACCAGGATGGCTACTGCTGCGATGACCACGGCCAGCAGGTTTTTCAGCGCGTTCAGGCGGTGATAGTCGCCAGGCTGGGTGAGGCCGAGCGTCGCCAGCATCATGACGCCCATGCCGGCGCCGAAGAAGCCGCCATAGACGGCGGTGGCGAACTGCGCCAGAAACCCGATCAGCGAACCCGCCGCGGCCTCACCCCCCGGCCTGGGCGCCGGCTTCAGCCACGGCCCGGCGGCGAACAGCGCGGTTGCCGCCAGAAGCAGCCAGGGCACCAGAACGCGGAACGACGGATTGTCGAGCGCCAGCAGGATGAGCGCACCGGCCAGCGCGCCAAAAGCCGAGATAAGGCCGAGCAGCAACGCGGTACGCCAGAAATGCTTGATGTCGGACCAGTAGGCGAGCGTCGAGGTGATGTAGCCGGGAAGCTGCGTCAGCGATGAGGTGGCGTTGGCGACGATCGGCGGCAAGCCGACCAGCGACATGGCGCCAAAAGTTATGAACGTCCCGCCGCCGGCTATGGCGTTGACGGCACCTGAGAGAAAGCCCGCGAAAAAGAGCAGGGCCGCATCGAGAACTGGCATGGAGGTGTTGCCGCCGGAGGAAAGTCACGTTTTACCCGGCTTAAAAAGCTTGGCCCTTCGACGCAACCCCCTGCCCAGAAAGATTGCCGCTGAAAGATTGCAATGTCGGCCAACGTCCAAAAACGACACGGCGCCAAAAAAGAAATGGCGAAGGCGTGACAAAGCGTCGAAATAGCTGTATGTGCGCGCCGTGCTGGCAAGAACAATCTGCCGGACCCGTCAACAATGACGGTGTAGTCGCCCCTGCCCGATGTTCTCGAACCCGAATGTTCTCGAACAAAGGGCATAGCCGAGCGGTCAATGCAACTGCAAGGCGAGTGCCGGACGCTCTGACTGTCGGAAGAACAAGAAGTGGATTTTTGAGATGGATATCCTCCGTCAGCTCGAGGCCGAACAGGCCGCCAAGATCGAAGCTAAGCGCAAGCTTCCCGAATTCCAGCCCGGCGACACCGTGCGCGTCCAGGTCCGCGTGACCGAAGGCACCCGCACCCGTGTCCAGGCTTATGAGGGCGTCGTCATCGCCCGCGCCGGCGCCGGTTTCCAGGAGAACTTCACCGTTCGCAAGATTTCCTACGGCGAAGGCGTAGAGCGCGTGTTCCCGGTCTATTCGCCGATGGTCGAGGGCGTCGAGATCGTGCGCCGCGGCAAGGTGCGCCGCGCCAAGCTCTACTACCTGCGCGATCGCCGCGGCAAGTCGGCCCGCATTTCGGAAAACACCGGCGTGCGCGCCCGCAAGCTGAACGATGAAGAGCGCGATGCGCTGAACGCCGAAAAGGCCCGCATCGAGGCCGAGAAGGTGGCCGCCGCCCAGGCGCTGGCCGCTGAGAAGGCGGCGCAGGACGCCGCCGAGAAGAAGGCCGCCGACGAGGCCGCCAAGGCCGAGGAAGCCGCTGCCGCCGAATAAGGCGCCTTCAACAACCATATTTCGGAAAAGGCGGCTTCGGCCGCCTTTCTTGCATCGCGGAACGGGTTTCGATCTTGCCGGTCCGCGTCGGTTCGTAATCGAAACGGATCGTTTCCGTAATACCTTGAAGGCATGGAGTCCATTTTCGCGCGAAGCCGCATCAGGCCGGCTTGCAAGGCGCCTGCGGAAAGCTAAAGTCGGCGCCGGATTTCCAGCAAGCCTCGACAATGTCGAGGCCGGTTCAAATTCTCGGGGTGTGCCATGATCAAATCGAAACTGCTGTTGGCCGGCCTGTTGGCTCTGATTTTTGCGCCCGTCGCCGCCCTGGCGCAGGCGCTGCCCGATCTCGGCGGCAAGAAGGTGGTGGTGGTGACGGAAAATGCCTATCCGCCGCTGCAGTTCATCGACGCCAAGACCGGCAAGCAGATCGGCTGGGAATATGACGCGATGAACGAGATCGCCAAGCGGCTGAATTTCCAGGTCGAGTACCAGAACACCTCCTGGGACGCGATGATCCAGGCAGTTTCCGACAACCAGTACCAGATCGGCATGACCGGCATCACCATCAAGGACGATCGCAAGCAGAAGGTCGATTTCTCCGACCCCTATATGCGCTCGGAGCAGTTCATGCTGGTGCGCGGCGACGAGAAGCGCTTCACCGATGCCAAGACGCTCGCCGCTTTCAAGGACGGGCTGATCGGCGCGCAAGCCGGCACCACGCCGTTCTACACCGCCGTCTACAGCGTCCTCGACGGCAATGAGCAGAACCCGCGCATAAAACTGTTCGAGACGTTCGGCGCCACGGTGCAGGCGTTGAAGACCGGTGACGTCGATGTCGTTTTGACCGACGGCACTGCCGGCAAGGGCTATGTCGAGGCGTCCAATGGCGGGCTGAAGCTGATCGGCGGACCACTCGGCACCGAGGATTTCGGCTTTATTTTTCCGAAGGGCTCGGATCTGGTGAAGCCGGTCAATGCGGCGATCGCCGCGCTGAGGGCCGACGGCACACTCGACGCGCTCAACAAGAAATGGTTCCTTGATTACAAGATGGGGCAGTAGTTCGTCTTGCATGACGATGGCGCGCTAGAACGCTCACCGACTTTGCTCTACGAGACCCCCCTCTGCCCTGCCGGGCATCTCCCCCTCACGGGGGGAGATTGGATGTCGCATCAGCTTTCGCTAATTTTCAACCTTGCAGAATGGGCGCCGAGGTCAAAGCTGCCGATCTCCCCCCTTGAGGGGGAGATGGCCGGCAGGCCAGAGGGGGGTGCCTTGGCGCGCCGCCTTGTCAGCATCGCCTGATGGCAACGCCCCTCGCCTCCACCGCCAAAACCGACTTCCCGTGGTGGCTTGCCATGGCCGCGGCGCTCGCCCTGGCAGCGGCTATCTTCATCGCGGCAAGCGACCTTTATGCCCAGGTTTTCGCGACCGTGGCCAAGGGCATCGGCATCACCGTGTTCGTCACGGTGGTGGCCTTCGCGCTGGCCTCGGCGATCGGGCTCGGCATTGCGCTGATGGGCCTGTCGGAGTCGCGCTGGCTGCGCCAGATCGCTCGCTTCTATGTCGAGATCATCCGCGGCGTGCCGATGCTGGTGCTGTTGTTCTGGATCGCCTTCGCCGGCGCGCCGGCCTTCGTCGCGGGTTGGAACGCGCTGACGGCGCCGCTTCAAAGCGCCGGCCTGCTCGGCGAGCTAATGATACGCGACGTATCGTTGCTATGGCGCGCCATCATGGCGCTGACCATCGGCTACTCGGCCTTCATCTCGGAGGTTTTTCGCGCCGGCATCCAGGCGGTCGAGAAGGGCCAGATCGAGGCGGCGAAGGCGCTGGGGCTGACGCGCACGCAGCGTTTTCGGCTGATTGTGTTTCCGCAGGCGATCCGCACCATCCTGCCGCCGCTCGGCAATGATTTCGTCGCCATGGTCAAGGATTCCTCGCTGGTCTCGGTGCTCGGCGTCGCCGACATCACCCAGATGGGCAAGATCTACGCCGCCGGCTCGTTCCGCTTCTTCGAGACCTATTCGATCGTCGCCTATATCTATCTCATCCTGACGGTCGGCCTGTCGCTGGCCCTGCGGGGGCTGGAGAAACGGCTGCGCCACCAGCATGAGCAATAGCCGGCAGGCGAGGACGGCGCTACCATTGCGGCAGATATGCCTGTGTCCGGAGAAATCAGTGGTCATCGACAAAGCCAATGCGGCGCTGGATGCGGTCTATACGGCCGACACGCCGGAAGCGCTTGCGCAAGCCTACGCCGCATGGGCTGCGACCTATGACAGCGAAACGGCGTCGCTCGGCTACCTCCTGCCGTTCCTGATCGCAGCGTGGGTGGCGCGCCATGTGCCGTCAGGAGAGGGGCCGCTGCTCGACGCCGGCTGCGGCACCGGCCTGTCGGGACCGTCGCTCAAGGCGCTGGGCTATCCGGACATCGCCGGGCTCGACCTGTCGGCTGAAATGCTAAAAATCGCCGGCAGCCGGCAGGCTTACAGCGAGCTGAAACAGGCGATGCTCGGCGGCCCGCTGCCCTGGCCGGACGGGTACTTTCGCGGCTTCTTCTCGACCGGCGTGTTTACCATCAGCCATGCACCGGCCTCCGGCCTGCATGAACTGGTGCGCATCACTGGGAAGGGCGGCCACGCCATCTTCACCGTTCGCGACCAGGTTTTTGCGAGCGGCGGGTTTCAGGCGACGTTCGACGAACTGGAGCAGGCGAAAAAATGGCGGCCGGTCGAGGAGAGCCCGTGGTTCCGCTGCTATGCGATCGCCGAGCCCGAGGCGCTGGTGAAGACATTTGTGTTCGAGGTGGTTTGAGAGGCGGTTTGCAGGACTTGGGTTCCTCGCCCCCGCGTAGCGGGGGAGAGGTGGCCCGGCGAAGCCGGGACGGAGAGGGGGACGGCATCCGCGAAGCCACAGCCGGTGGGGGACAGGGCGCGAGACAGGCCATGATACGAGCCTATCAGGAGACCTTGAGACAACGAACTCCCAGAGGCGCGAAAGGCCCCTCTCCGTCCCGGCTTCGCCGGGCCACCTCTCCCCACTTCGTGGGGCGAGGAACCCAGGTTCTGCGAAGGCTGAGCCATTGGACGAGCCAATTGCCGAAAAGCCAAAACATTGATATGAGCCACGCCATGGAACAGCTTTTTGGCGATCCGGCTTACAAGGGTTTCGTGCTGCAGGACAGAAAACGCCTGCCGTCGCGATTCTCGGCGCGCGTTTCCGGCGCTCTGACCAGCCGACTTCGCTAGGCCGCGTTCGCCGGCTAGCCGGCGTTTGTCCCCTTCCCATTTTCATATCGACGGATTTACGCACATGAGCGCACCGCGCACCCTCTACGACAAGATATTCGACGACCATGTCGTCGACCGCCAGGACGACGGCACCTGCCTGCTCTATGTCGACCGTCACCTCGTCCACGAAGTGACCAGCCCACAGGCCTTTGAAGGCCTGCGCATGACCGGCAGAAAGGTCCGACATCCGGAAAAGACGCTGGCCGTCGTCGACCACAATGTACCGACCTCGCCCGAGCGCAAGTTCGGCATCAAGAATGAGGAAAGCCGCATCCAGGTCGAGGCACTGGCCAAGAACGCCAAGGATTTTGGCGTCGAATACTATTCCGAGAAGGATATCCGCCAGGGCATCGTCCACATCATCGGTCCGGAGCAGGGCTTTACGCTGCCTGGCATGACCATTGTCTGCGGCGACAGCCACACCTCGACGCACGGTGCTTTCGGCGCGTTGGCGCATGGCATCGGCACTTCGGAAGTCGAGCATGTGTTGGCCACGCAGACGCTGATCCAGCGCAAGGCCAGGAACATGCTGGTGCGCGTCGACGGCGTGCTGCCGGAAGGCGTCACCGCCAAGGACATCATCTTGGCGATCATCGGCGAGATCGGCACTGCCGGCGGCACCGGCTACGTCATCGAATATGCCGGCGAGGCGATCCGTGCGCTGTCCATGGAAGGCCGCATGACTATCTGTAACATGTCGATCGAGGGCGGCGCCCGGGCCGGCCTGATCGCACCTGACGAAACCACCTTTGCCTATGTCAAGGACAAGCCGCGCGCGCCGAAGGGCGAGGCGTGGGACGCAGCACTTGCCTACTGGAAGACGCTGCAATCCGACGAGGGCGCGCATTTCGACAAGGTGGTCGTGCTCGACGCGGCGAAACTGCCGCCGATCGTCTCCTGGGGTTCCTCGCCCGAGGACGTCGTCTCGGTCCAGGGCATCGTGCCGAACCCCGACGATATCGCCGACGAGAACAAGCGTACGTCCAAGCAGCGCGCGCTCGACTATATGGGCCTGACCCCAGGCACCAAGATCACCGACATCGCGCTCGACCGCGTCTTTATCGGCTCCTGTACCAACGGCCGCATCGAGGATCTGCGCGCCGTCGCAAAGGTTGTCGAAGGCAAGAAAGTCAGCCCTCATGTCGATGCGATGATCGTTCCGGGCTCCGGCCTAGTTAAGGAGCAGGCGGAGGCCGAAGGTCTCGACAAGATCTTTGTCGCCGCCGGTTTCGACTGGCGCGAGCCGGGCTGCTCGATGTGCCTTGCCATGAACGACGACCGGCTGAAGCCGCATGAGCGCTGCGCCTCGACCTCGAACCGCAATTTCGAGGGCCGTCAGGGTTTTAAGGGCCGCACCCATCTGGTGTCGCCGGCGATGGCGGCGGCGGCGGCGATCGCCGGCCATTTCGTCGACATCCGCGAGTGGAAATAGTTCAGGGCTGCCACAGTCCGTATATGAGTGCATGCCAGGCCCGAGCCGCGACGCGATTCGGGCCGTTTCTTTCAGCCGGGGCGCCTGACGAATTCGTGGAATTGCTCACGGCGGCCGGGTTGATCCTTTGCCACAACGAGCGCCAGCTGGCGTTCGTCGAAAAGCTTGAACCATTCGTCCCATTCGACCAGTTCGTAGCCACCGGCGTTGGCCGGGCGTTCGGCCTGGTCCTGGTCCTGATAGGCATGCTGGCCGAAAACCAGCCTCAGCATGGCTTGCGTGCCTGTTTCGGGCGATACATCGACGATTGCCGGAAATCCGGCACGTGACGCGGCCCAAGAGCGAATTGCCTCGTGGTCGGTCAGCATGATTGTATCGGCCATGAAAGCGTCTCCATCGATTGCTGCTGGAAAACGCCGATCGCGGTTTCAAGTTCCGTGCAGCTTCATGGGCGACGTCGCGCATATTCGATCCGCTTAACCGCTTGTTTGGGCTTCCGCTCTAAGGTCTCCCTGACGCAAGCGTGGCGCACGGTCCTTTGGACACCGGTCTGCTGATAGGGCTGCTTAACCCGACGAGCCCGAAAGGTTTGCCGGGCCGGGCGGTGATCGTAATGCCATTTCAATGGCCTGGTGCCAGACTCATGAGGATGTCCTTGGCGCGCTCGCTATAGCTTGCCGTAAGCGACCAGGGGCTGGGTTGGCGAACCACGTGCAGCCAGCCACGTTTTTCCAGCACCTTGTAATCGCTGCTTCCATTCGATTTGCGAAAAAATCGGATGGTGACGATCGCATTTGCGACACGGAGATCCGAGGTCGTGATCTCGGGCAGCCAGGCCGGCAGATGAGGATCGACGAACAGCATCCGGAGCGGCGCGAAGGGCTGCAGGCCCAGCAGCGCCTGAAGGAGCGTATAGACGGTGGTCGTCGACCACGCCTGCGGCGAATTGGCGGCCGGATAGACCGCTGGAAATGGATGATCCTGATCGCGCTGGTGCCCGGCAATACACTCCGGCAAGCGAAAAAAGTCGAAAAGCGCAGCGGTTTCGAACTGCGAACGGCATACCCGCTCGACATAATCATGGCACCCATATCGATAAGCACCAATGGCGAACGGACCGTGCTCGACGGGCCAGACGGTGCCACGGTGATAGGAGTAGGGATTGAAAGCCGGATGTTGTGACGAAAGGGTTCGCACGCCCCAGCCGGTGAACATGTCTTCGGCAAACAGCCGCTTCAACGTGCGCGGCACCAGTGCCGTGTCGGCGATGCCGGTTGCGACGCAGTGCAGGGCGTTGGAGCCGATCGAGCTGACTTGGCGTCTATCGGGGTCGAGCGCCATCGCGAAGAAACCCTCGCTCTCCATCCAGAAGGCTTCGCTGAACCGCTTCTTGAGTTCCTTCGCGCTTTCGTACAGGTACTTTGCTTCGTCTCCGCGATCGAACCACCATAAGACCTCGGCGAGATTCATTTTGGCGGCGTAGACAATTCCCTGCTCCTCGCAGGTCGCGATTGGCTTCCGCACTTGGGAGCCATCTTCGTAGACGATTGCGTCGCTCGAGTCCTTCCAGGCTTGGTTCTCGAGCCCGAGTTCGGAACGCGTTTTGTATTCGCAGAAGCCATCCTTGTCGTGATCGCAGAACGCATCCAGCCATTTGAGAGCCGCAATCGCAGGGTCGACGTATGGGCGTACGAGATTCTTGTCGCCTGTCCAGTGCCATAGCTGCGCCGCCACGAAAGGATAGAAGCCGGAGGTCGTGATCGATCCGTAGTACCGTGCTTTGGGCGTGTAGTTGAGACTGGCGAGCGGGCCGGTATGGGCTTCATGCAGCATGCGGCCCGGCTGTTCGTCGCGCCAGTCGTTGATCTCTTTCCCCTGCAATCCGGCGAGCACGGGCAAGGTTCCGCGCATGATATCGGTCGTAACCGGCGCAGCCTCCCAGGCAACTGTGAGCGTATCGCGGCCGAACAGCGCGATATAGACCGGCAGCCCCGCTGCCGTCGTCCATGCTCGCTCCGCGCAATCGAGATCGTACAGGCGCAACGCGTCCAAATCCCGCTTGGCCTGCTCGAGCGCTCCGATCACCACATTCGCCAGTGTCGTGCTTTCGGGGCTGGAAAAACGCGGCGCATCGCTCAGAAAACGTTGCGTGCGGCGATCATAGTCATTGGCCTGCGGCGAAAAGGACCGGCACCGATAGCTCGAAAGGAGATCCCGACCTTCCATCACTGGAATGATATCGATGCAGCAATGCCAGCGCTCATGAGGAGCAAGGCCGACATCGAAGGCGATGCGCCCGTTCCTGTATCGGGGCGGCATGGTGGCGTTCGAGAAGCGGAGCCTGACACCTCGCCGGATTGACGCAGTCCCCTTCTCATTTTGATGATCATAGCCATGGCGCGCGTGATATTCGAAGATCAACTCGGAAAGCTCTTCACCTTCCATCCACTTGCAGGTCTGCCGGCCGCTCTGTCGGCGGTTACCGTGCGTTTCGTCCTGGTCGGCGAAATCGGCGTCCAGATCAAGCTCGAGCATGAACTGGACTTTTTCCTGTGTGAAATTCACCAGATCGACATCCTCGTGCAGGCCCTCGCCGACATAGCGCGACAGGCGCAGCTCGATGGACTCCTGCGCAATCTCGGAAATGGTCGGGCGCCGCTTGGCCGCCTTCGGAACCGGAGCGATGTAGTAGCCAAGCCAGGAGTGCTGAGCCACGTTAGAAACCGAGACAGGGTACGGCGGACGGCCGTTGATCAGATAACGGTAGCGAGAAAGGAGCCGTGTCTGGTGGACAAACAGGCCTTGATCGGAACCGTTGTCGAAAAAACCGTCGCGTCCGGTCGCCAGAACTGTTCGGCCTTTGCTCACATAGATCGTTTCCGGCCGTACCCGCAGGCGGACCAGGCTGTGGTCGGGCGATTCAGCAGGCATACCGTTTGGCTCCGCACGCTGCATGTAGCGCCCGCTCGGCTTGAGAAACATCAACTTCAATCAAATCCCCGTGAATTGTAGCGGACATCCGGAACCGCCGACGCGTTCCCGGCATTGATTTTACGGAGGAATCTGCGTCCAGAACAGGGAGCAGGGTTATGGCTTACCGTGATTACATCCATACGCCGGTGACGCCGCGCGACATCCGCTGGGGACTGCAGCAGGGGGCCGTTGCAGGTATCGTTGCAGGCATCGTCTTTGCGGCGTTCGAAATGGCGGCGAGTGCGTTCATGATGGGGGCGGAAGCGTTCTTCATGCCGCTGCGCATGATCGGCGCCATCGCGCTTGGACCGGAAGCTCTCGATCCCGGCTACCCGCTCCTGACGGCCGGCATCGCCGGGGTGATCGTGCATTTAATCCTGGCCATCGCCTATGGGATCGTGTTCGGGGAGATTGCCGCAATGCTGCGCGGGCAAGCCACCTTCATTGTTGTCGGCAGCATCTTTGGCCTCGCCTTGTGGCTGGTCAATTTCTATGTGATCGCGCCAATCGCATTCCCTTGGTTCCTGCAAGCAAGCCCGGTCGTGCAGTTCATTGCCCACACATTCTTCTTCGGTACCGTCCTCGGCTGGTACCTGTGGAAGTCGCACGAGAGAAGCGGGCTCGAAGGACCGGCGGTTTAGCCTTGCCAATACCAACTCGGCGCCGTCAGATTGAATATCGCGGAAAGACAGCGGTGGTCACCGGCGCTTCTGCCGGTGTCGGACGCGCTGTTGCGCTGCGCCTCGCACGAGAGGGCGCGAAGGTCGCTCTGATCGCGCGCCACAAACCTGCTCTGAGCCAGCTGAAGGCGGAAATCGAAGGCAGGGGCGGCGAGGCACTCGCCATAGCCGCCGATGTTTCCGACGCGGCCAAAGTAGTTGCGGCGGCCGACGAGATCGAGTCAACACTGGGGCCGATCGAGCTTTGGATCAACAATGCGATGGCGACTGTTTTCTCACCTGTGGAGGAAATAAGTCCCGCAGAATTCCGCCGCGTAACCGAGGTGACCTATCTCGGTTCCGTCCATGGGACGATGGCGGCGCTGCGGCACATGAAACCGCGCAACCGCGGTACGATCCTGCAAATCGGATCCGCGCTGGCCTATCGTGGCATTCCGTTGCAGGCCGCGTATTGCGGCGCCAAGCATGCACTTCGCGGCTTCAGCGAATCTCTTCGCACCGAACTCATTCACGATCACAGCGATATACGGGTCACGATAGTCGAATTGCCGGCGGTCGATACGCCCCAATTCGATTGGGCGCGCACGCATACGGGCCGTGAACCTCGCCCTATGGCCCCCGTTTTCCAGCCGGAAATCGTGGCCGAGAATGTCATCCGCGCCGCGCGCGATCCCGCCCGCGAATACTGGTTGGGTTTCAGCACCCTTTTTGCCATCATCGGAAACATGTTTGCCCCAGGCTTGCTGGACCGCTATCTGGCTAGTGCGGCTTACAAGGGCCAGGTCCGGCGTACCAAGCCATCATCTGCACGCGATGATAATCTTTTCCACCCGGTCAAAGGGCTCCACAAGACCCACGGGTCCTTCACGACCGAGGCACGCGGCAGACTTGCGGGATTTTCAACGGCAAAGACCAGACTTGGCATTTTCACCGCGGCGACGGTTTTGCTCTTGATGATCGGCTATGGGTTTGGCAGTCGCAAAAGAACCGCGCACGGCAATTGATTGACCGAAAAAGCAAAAAAAGCGGGACGGTAATTGGACCGCGAGCGTTCCGACGTGTCCGCTCAAAGCCGGCTGATTATCAGCCTCACGTTAACGTCTTTTTCGCCCGTTCGTGATCTGCTGGCGCCGGGGAGTGCGAAAGACCACATGGGCGGCGGCGCAGAGTTCATCCTTGCAATCAACCTGCTCGTCGCCGGCCTGCTGGCGGCTGCCTTCATGACCATATCGTTCAACGATGCGGCGTGCGCGCCGGCGCGCTGTCTGGTGGTCGGTTATCTCCTCGGGATGGCCTATTTCGCTATCGAGTTCTGCATTCCGGTCTTCGACAATGCGCGACCCGCAGTCGTCGCGGGCTTCGCGGTTTTCCTGGGCGCCACCATCGCCTTCAATGGCGGGCTTGCCCACAAATACGGCGTGGCGCCGCCCTGGGGGCCGATGCTCGTCTTCCTGTTGGCGGCCACCGTGGCAGTGTATTTCGTGCAGGATCTGCCGCGCCAGTCGCTTGCCCGCATGATGGCCTACCAGCTTCCCTATGCCGCCATGCAGTTCGTCGGCGTCGGCATCGTCTGGTCGTCGAGGCAAAGACGCGACTGGCTCGACCATGCGCTGATGGCCGTTCTGGCGGCCAGCGCCATGCAGTTCGTGAGCAAGCCGTTTATCGCCCATGCATTGGGCGGCTGGGGCGTCAATCCGCAGGCCTACCTGCAGAGCAACTACGCCCTGGTGTCGCAATCGCTCGGCACGGTATTCGGCATGACAATCGCGCTTCTCATGCTGATCATTCTGGTCCGCGACGTGCTCGCCGAAGCGACCTCGAAGTCGGAGACGGACACGCTGTCGAGGCTGCTCAACCGAGGCGGCTTCGAGCGTCATGCCGAGCTCGCCATGCGTGACGCCGTGCGCAGGGGTATTCCGGTCGCGCTGGTCATCGCCGACCTCGACCATTTCAAGAGCATCAACGACAGTTTCGGCCACGCATCCGGCGACCGGGTCATCGAGGCCTTTGCCGGCTTCCTGCGTGATGCGGCCGCCGAGCATCACGTCGCCGGCCGCATCGGTGGTGAGGAATTCGCCATCATCCTGCCGGGAACCAACCTCGCCGCCGCGCGGCTCTTCGCCGAAGGCACGCGCAGCGCTTTCGGGGCGTTGCCGATCGACTGTCTGCCGGCGAACCATCGTTGCACCGCCAGCTTCGGCGTTGCCGAGCTCCACCCGGCCGAGGGTTTTTCCGACCTGCTGCGGCGCGCCGACGAAGCGCTCTATCAAGCGAAAGGCAGCGGACGCAATTGCGTGCGGATCTCGATAGGATCAATCGCCGCCCGGCAGCCGGTTGTCGCCAATGCCGGGCCGAAGATCAGCGGCAGGGGCTAAGCTCCGGCATCTCGCCGTCGGAAAGGCCGTACATATAACTGCGGCCCTTGACGAAAACCGGCGGCCTGTAGCAGTCGCGGCTGCTGACGTCATCCGCGTCGTTTTCATAGATTCTGGGTCGGCCGGCACCGGTGTAGTCCGACAGTTCCTTGGCCAGGTTGCCTTCGCCAACGAGGATGCGCTTGTAGCCGGCGGCGCTCTCGATGACGAGATTGCCGAAGGAATCGGCATAGACGCGGTCGCGTGTACCGGCGCGTACCGGTGCTGCCAAGCCAATGGCCACCGCCACCAGGACGACGGCCATCGAGACGGGCGCCGGAAGGCGCGATCTGCCTGAATTCGAACGCATGGCATCCCCATTTGTCAGAGGCCGAGAGTTGCTCGAATCATAAATTAACTATTTCTTAACCTTTGTTAAGATGCCAACCCCGTTGGCCGTCAGGTCTCGGCAAACATGGTTAATATCCGCGGCCATCTTTCGGCCATGCTTGCTACCACCATCGCGGCCGGCGCCGAGCGCGACTTCGGTGATCTTGGCAAAGCGTCGCTCTGGATTGACGCATAGGGAGACAGCACATGGCGTTAGGCCGGACGTTTCGGGTGACCTGGCCCTTTGTCCATTGCTGACCACAATTGCCTGTAATGCGCCGAAGGCCGGAAATCCGCTCGCCGATTCACCGCAGCCGCGCAGCGCGACCTACACTTGCGCCGATGGCGCCAGGATCACCATCGAAAATCTCGGCACCTCGGTGCGGGTGCTTGGCCCGGACGGCGCCAGCGAGGACCTGCCGGCCTCCCCAGCCAATCAAAACAGCCGCTTCGGCGCGGAGCATGACGCAATCGTGATCGACGGGCGCGACGCGCTGGTGATGAAGGGCGGCGCCACCCCGCTGACCTGCACCCGCTGACCGGGCGTGTTCAGGTGAGGCCGGCCTGCAGATGGTGGCTCCCTGCGCTTCCGATGCTCACGTAACCGAAAGTACGCTACGCTCCGGTTCTCGGCATCCACCATTTTCGACTCAGCCTGACGTGAATCTCAACACACCCTGAACGCCTAAGCCGGGCAAATATGTTGCATCGCAGCGAACGTTGCGCCGGCTTAGGGTCGCGCCCTAATCGATTGAAGCCAAACACTGCCTTTTGTCAGACTAAATTACGTTTTCGAAACGATTTTCCGGCTTTGACGCGGTGCAAAAAGAGCATTAGAAACCGGGCTGTCCAAAGTCGCAACCGGAAGCGGTAAAGCCGCATTTCCACCTGGGGCTCCAGAGACGCCGAACTGGGGGAGCCATGAGCAAATCACCAGCCACCCGCGAATTTGCCAGACGTGAACGGCCGCTGTCGCCGCATCTGACCGTCTATCGACCGCCGATCACGATGACGATGTCGATTATCCATCGCATCACCGGTGGCGCGCTCTATTTCGGCACGCTGCTGGTCGCGCTGTGGCTGATGGCGGCGGCGAGCTCGCAGTCCACCTTCGACGCCGTCAACTGGGCCTTCGGCTCCTGGCTGGGGCGGCTGGTGCTGTTGTTCTATACCTGGGCGCTGATGCACCACATGCTGGGCGGCGTGCGCCATCTGATCTGGGACACCGGGGCTGGTCTTGAAAAGGACACCGCCTCCAGGGTCGCCTGGGCGACGCTGGCCGGCTCGATCGTACTGACGCTGCTGATCTGGATCGCCGGCTACATGGCGCGGGGAGCCTGATCGTGAGCCACCATAACACCGACATGCGCACCCCGCTGGCAAAGGTCCGCGGCCTCGGCTCCGCCCGCGAGGGCACGGAGCATTTCTGGCGCCAGCGCCTGACGGCGATAGCCAACATTCCGCTGATCCTGTTCTTCGTCGGCTTTCTGATCGCGCTGAACGGCGCCGGCTATGCGCAAGTGCGCGCCGCACTTGCCAACCCGTTCGTGGCGCTGGTCCTGGCCCTGGTGCTGTTGTCCGGGCTCTACCATATGCGGCTCGGCATGCAGGCGATCATCGAGGATTATGTGCATGGCGAGGGCATGAGGCTGGCGCTGCTCGCGCTCAACACATTCTTTCCCATAGTGGTCGGCGTCGCCTCGATCTTCGCCCTGCTCAAACTGGCATTTGGAGGCTGAAATTTGGCCAAGGACGCGAACAACGCCAACACGGCGTCCGCCGCCTACAGCTATGTCGATCACAAATTCGACGTGGTTGTCGTCGGCGCCGGCGGCGCCGGCCTGCGCGCCACGCTCGGCATGGCCGAACAGGGCCTGCGCACCGCCTGCATCACCAAGGTTTTCCCGACGCGGTCGCACACTGTCGCCGCTCAGGGCGGCATCGCCGCCTCGCTGTCCAACATGGGCCCCGATTCCTGGCAGTGGCACATGTACGACACCGTGAAAGGATCGGACTGGCTCGGCGACGTCGACGCCATGGAATATCTGGTGCGCGAAGCACCCGCCGCCGTCTACGAGCTCGAGCATTACGGCGTGCCGTTCTCGCGCACCGAAGAGGGCAAGATCTACCAGCGGCCGTTCGGCGGCCATATGATGAATTTCGGCGACGGCCCGCCGGTGCAGCGCACCTGCGCGGCCGCCGACCGCACCGGCCACGCCATCCTGCATACGCTCTACGGCCAGTCGCTGAAGAACAACGCGCAGTTCTTCATCGAGTATTTCGCGCTCGACCTGATCATGCAGCCGGACGGCACCTGCACCGGCGTCGTCGCCTGGAACCTCGACGACGGCACCATCCACCGTTTTTCGGCAAAAATGGTGGTGCTGGCGACCGGCGGCTATGGCCGCGCCTATTTCTCGGCGACCTCGGCGCACACCTGCACCGGCGACGGCGGCGGCATGGCGGCGCGGGCCGGGCTGCCGCTGCAGGATATGGAGTTCGTGCAGTTTCACCCGACCGGCATCTACGGCGCCGGCTGCCTGATCACCGAGGGCGCCCGCGGCGAAGGCGGCTATCTCGTCAATTCAGAAGGCGAGCGCTTCATGGAACGTTATGCGCCGTCGGCCAAGGACCTTGCCTCGCGTGACGTGGTCTCGCGCTGCATGACGCTGGAGATCCGCGAGGGACGCGGCGTCGGCAAGAACAAGGACCATATTTTCCTCCACCTCGACCACCTCGATCCGGCCGTTTTGCACGAGCGACTTCCTGGAATTTCGGAGTCGGCAAAAATCTTTGCCGGCGTCGACCTGACCAAGGAGCCGATCCCGGTGCTGCCGACGGTCCATTACAATATGGGCGGCGTGCCGACCAATTACTGGGGCGAGGTGCTCAACCCCACCGCCTTGAACCCGGACCAGGTGTCGCCCGGGCTGATGGCGGTCGGCGAAGCCGGCTGCGCCTCCGTCCACGGCGCCAACCGGCTGGGCTCCAACTCGCTGATCGATCTGGTGGTGTTCGGCCGCGCGGCGGCGATCCGGGCCGGCCAGGTGATCGACCGCAACGCGGCGATCCCGTCTCCCAATGAGGCCTCGGTCGACAAGACCATGGACCGCTTCGACCGGCTGCGCCACGCCAACGGCTCGACGCCGACGGCGGTCTTGCGCGAAAAGATGCAGAAGGCGATGCAGGACGATGCGGCGGTGTTCCGCACCCAGGAATCGCTGCAAAGCGGCTGCAAGCGCATTTCGCAGATCTGGGGCGAGCTCAAGGACGTAAAAGTGTTCGACCGCTCGATGATCTGGAACTCCGACCTGGTCGAGACGCTGGAGCTGGAAAACCTGATGGCCAACGCCATCACCACGGTCTACGCCGCCGAGGCGCGCAAGGAGAGCCGCGGCGCGCATGCGCGGGAAGATTTTTCGGCGCGCGACGATGCGAACTGGCGCAAGCACACGCTGGCCCGGCTCAGCGAGGCCGGCGAGGTGTCGCTCAGCTATCGGCCGGTGCACACCGAGCCGCTGCTCAGGGAAGCAGACGGCGGCATCAACCTGGCCAAGATCGCGCCCAAGGCGAGAGTGTATTGATGATGGCCGCCGTGAACGGGACTTGGTCCGGGCTGAAGCTCGTCATCCGAAAGGACCTGAGATAATGGTCGAACTCACCCTTCCGAAAAACTCGAAGATTAAGGCCGGGAAAACCTGGCCGAAGCCGGAGAATGCTACCAATCTGCGGGAGTACCGCATCTACCGCTGGTCGCCGGACGATGACGAGAACCCGCGCATGGACACCTATTTCGTCGACATGGACGATTGCGGGCCGATGGTGCTCGACGCGCTGCTCTGGATCAAGAACAAGATCGACCCGACACTGACGCTGCGCCGCTCCTGCCGCGAGGGCATTTGCGGCTCCTGCGCCATGAATATCGACGGTTCCAACACGCTCGCCTGCACCAAGGGCTGCGACGATATTTCCGGCGCGATCAAGGTCTACCCGCTGCCGCATATGCCGGTGGTCAAGGACCTGGTGCCCGACCTGACCAATTTCTACGCCCAGCACGCCTCGATCGAGCCGTGGCTGAAGACGGTATCGCCCGAGCCGGCCAAGGAATGGCTGCAAAGCCATGAGGACCGCGAAAAGCTCGACGGGCTCTACGAATGCATCTTGTGCGCCTGCTGCTCGACCTCATGCCCGAGCTATTGGTGGAACGGCGACCGCTATCTCGGTCCGGCGACGCTGCTGCAGGCCTATCGCTGGCTGATCGATTCCCGGGACGAGGCCAAGGGCGAGCGGCTCGACAATCTCGAAGACCCGTTCCGGCTCTATCGCTGCCACACCATCATGAACTGCGCCCAGACCTGTCCCAAGGGCCTCAACCCGGCCAAGGCGATCGCCGAGATCAAGAAGATGATGGTGGAGAGAAGGGTTTAGCTTCGGACGGGTTGCTGCAGGGAACATCTCGTCGGTAGTGATCCTTCGCGCCCCCCTCTGTCCTGCCGGACATCTCCCCCACAGGTGGGGAGATCGGCAGCTTCACCGATATCGCCCCGTCTGCAATGTTGGAGATTGGCGAAAGCCGAGGTGACATCCAATCTCCCCCAAGTGGGGGAGATGTCCGGCAGGACAGAGGGGGGCGCTGTCCCGCCGGCCTCAGAAGGAATAGCCATCCGATGACCGATTCCGAACTCCCCATTCTCTCTCCCGTCGAAGCGCGCGTGCTCGGTTGCCTGATCGAAAAGAAGGAACTGACGCCCGATATCTACCCGTTGACGCTCAATGCGGCACTTGCCGCCGCCAACCAGAAGACGGCGCGCGAGCCGGTGATGTCGGTCGAGCTTGTCGAGGTGAGACGAGCGCTTGGCCAGCTCGAGCACAAGGGCTTGGTCAGGCAGGTCTTTGCCTCGCGCGTCGAGCGCTACGAGCATGTCGTCGCGCAGCGCTTTTCGCTGACCTCGGTGCAGATCGCGCTGCTTGGGCTGCTGTTGCTGCGCGGTTCGCAGACCGCTTATGAATTGCTGGCGCGAGCTGAGCGCATGGCGCGGTTGCCCTCCATCGACGAGCTTCGCAGCAATCTCGACCTGTTGATCGGCCGCAAGCCGCCGCTCGTTCAGCAGATCGATCGTGCTCCCGGCCAGCGTGAGGACCGCTATGTGCATCTCTTGGGCAGGCCTGTGCAGCTGTCCGCTGCCGCGGCGCCTTTGCAGGCGCCTTCGCCGGGGTCCGATCTCGAAGGCCGGGTGCGCGCACTCGAGGAGGAGGTTGCGCAGCTGCGCGCACGCATCGACGAGCTGACCGGCGACGGACGGTAACGACCGTGTGAGAGGACAGCGCCCCCTCCTAGGAATCCTGTTCGCCGCCACTATCGACCGGTTGGCGCTGCCCCTCACTCGCCTGCCGGCGACCTCTCCCCGTAGAGTGACGGGGAGAGGGACGCTCTCGACGGTTTTCGCCAATTGTCAGCGTTGCAGGAAGTGTGCCGCGGTGGCGGCCGGCTCTTTGCCCGGCAGGGCAATGAGGGCGGAGCCTGCTTCAACAGACGTGGAGCGCTCTCAGCCGAGCTTGGCGTCGAGTGACACGTTGATGGCGCCGAGCGCCTTCGAGACCGGACACCCGGCCTTGGCCTGTTCGGCCAGCTCCTGGAATTTCGCGGCATCGATGCCCGGCACCTTGCCAACCAGCGTGAGCGCGCTGCCGGTGATGCCGGTGCCTGGAACCAGCGTCACCACGGCCTTGGCGTAGAGTTCGGTGGCGGGGGTGCCGTTCTCGGCCAGGACGTGCGAAAGCTGCATGGCAAAGCAACCGGCATGCGCCGCTGCGATGAGTTCCTCCGGATTGGTGCCGGACTTGCCGCTTTCATCCTCGAAGCGCATCTTGAACGAGTAGGGCGTGCCTTTCAGAGCCCCGCTCTGCGTGTCGAGCGTGCCGTTGCCCTCTTTCAGATTGCCTTTCCAGACGGCGTTTGCGGTGCGGTCCATGAATTCCTCCTTGATGTGGTGGCTGAGCCGGGGTCGGCGTCTGGTCGACTATAGCGCGCGCGGGCACGAAGGCCACCCCGTGCTTTCGCGCCAATGGCCAGTCCAAAAAAATCCGCCTGCAAAAATGTCGACTTCCATCTGCCTCGGCCGTCCTGCGGGCGGCCACGGGTTTCGCGGCCGAATGGAGGACACCATGAACAATCTGTTTTCTGCTCACTGGCGAGACACCGGCCGAAAGGCGGCTGAACAGGAAGCCGACTGGTTGGATCGGCAACCTTCCGGTTTCGGTCGATTGCTTGCTGCGGTCGCCATGATCGGGGTTGCGGTATCCCTTCTCGATTATGCGGCGGTAAAAAGCCCGGCTGAGACCTTGGCTGCCAACAGTTCGTCACAACAAGGAAGATGAGAGATGAAATACGTTTGCCTGGTTTATGGTGAGGAAAAAGACCTTTACGCAATGAGCCCGGAGAGACTGGCCAGGCTCGACGCCGACTCACTGGCCTATGACAGGTCGGTGGAGCAAAGCGGCCGGCTGATCATCGCGCAGGCGCTGCAGTCGGTAAAAACCTCGAAAACCGTGCGCCGGCGCAAGGGCAAGCGGCTGATTACCGATGGTCCCTTCGCCGAGACCAAGGAGCAATTGCTCGGCTTCGTCATGATCGAGGCCAGGGATATCGACGAGGCGCTGGAGATTGCCGGCGGGATTCCGCTGGCCGAAATCGGCACGATCGAGGTCAGGGCGATTTACAACGTGCCGGGGTCCTAGTGGTATCGGCCTAACATAAGAGTCCTGCTTGGATTCCGTTGGCGAAGCGCATGCGAGTCGCATGCGCACAGGAATATCCTTCACCGTTTCGCCGACCGATCGCCAGCGACTGATGGCTGTCGTCAAAGACCGCAATGCGCCGCAGAAGCACGTCTGGCGCGCGCCGGAGCCGAAATTCCGGTTTCGACCCCTCATAACAGGCGGCTGGTTTGAGCCCGATGCGGGCATTCAGTCAGTTTTGCCTCCACCCCTAGTGACATCGAGCTGACTTGAGTCACCTCAGGGTGTCGAGAAAGGCCTTGGCCTCTCTCAGGTCGGGGGTCTCGAAGCCCTCGGAGAACCACTCATTCACGGGCACGAGCAGGGTGTGCGCATCGGCAGGCTTGCCTTGGTCGCGCCAGAGCCGGGCAAGACCGGTGGCCGCACGCAACTCCCAGGACTTCGCGGATTGACGCCGGGCGATTTCGATCGCGTGCTCAAATGCGGCGCTCGCCTCATCTGGTCTTCCGTCCGGCAGGGCTGCCAAAAGCTGCCCGCGCAAGCGATACAGTTCGGCCTCCGGCCAACGCTCCCCTGTCCCCTCGATCACTGCCAGAGCCTCATCCAGTGCACCGAGCCCCCGTTGCATGTCCCCCGAGACGGCACAAGCCTCGGCCAGCAGGCCCAGGAAGAATGGACGCATCCACGCCGCGCCGCTCTTCCCCCAATCCGCAAGCCCGCGCTGGATCGCTTCTATCCCGGCGGCCTCCTGACCGTGGCGAGCCATGGCCCAGCCCTGGACCACCGTCGCGCTGGCGGCCCATAGATCCAACTTGTGTTCCCGGGCCAGCTCCAGCAACGCCGCCGCATGCGCCGCGGCCGCGCTGTCGTCGCGGCCAAAAGCCCCCACCAGCGCGCTGTACATCAGGGCAAACCCGAGGGTGTTCTTATGGCCGACCCGGTGGGCTAAGGCCAATCCCTCGGCTTGTCGGCGGGATGCCTGATCCGGGTAGCCCAGCAGCCACAGCACCCAGGTCAGGTGGGCGAGCGCGGACACGCCAAGGTCCTGGCCAAAAACAAAGGCCGTCGAACCATGCCGTTCCGGGTCGTACAGCGCAACGGCACACTCGAGGTGCTCGCGGGCGGCGAGCAGCTCGCCCCCCACCTCATCTGTCGCGCCGCACATCCGGTGCGCCAAGCACAGCCGCTCCGGGTCTGGGTGCAGCTCGGCCAAGGCGAGAATTTGCCTGGCCAGCTTCTGCTGCTCGGGAAGCGCCATGCGTACAAATTGGACAGCCCAGAACCCATACAGCACAGGAAACTGTTGTGATACGTCGCCTACGGCCTCTACCAACTCCTGCGCCCGGGCGAAAGCGGAGGCGGTCTCAGGTGCTGCGTGGCCGTACCGGGCAATGCACGCCTGACCAAGCATAGTCTGAAGATGAAGTTCGCGCTCTGCCAGGGCGCGGCTCTCGGGCAAGGTCCGCACGAGGTCAATGCTCCGGGTAAGATGGCCGATGGCTTCCGCAACGGCCGAGCGCCGGAAGGTGCGTTCCCCGGCCCGCTGCCAGTAGTCCGCAGCCCGCTCGGTCAGTTCCGCCTGGGTAAAGTGATGGGCCAGCAGCTCCGGCTGGGTTTCGACCACTTCCGGCCAGTGCTCTTCCAATACCTGGGCGATCCGGGCGTGCAACTTCTGGCGTGTGCCACGCAGGAGGCTCACGTAGGCGGTGTCCTGCACGAGCGCGTGCTTGAACGTGTAGGTCGCCTCGGGCGGCGTGCCGCGCCGGAACGCGAGACCAGAATTGACGAGCTCGTCCAGTCCCTGCGCCAACGCTGCCTCGGGTAGTCCCGCCACGGCGGCCAGCAGCTCATGGTTGAACTCCCGGCCGAGTGCCGCGCCGATCTGCGCCACCTGCTTGGCGGCCGGCAGCCGATCCAGCCGAGCGGTCAATGAAGCCTGCAAAGTGCTCGGGATCGGAAGCGCCGAGACAGCAGCATCGGGCTGGCTGGCACCCTCCAGCACGGTTTTGGTCAACTCCTCGATGAACAGGGGCACACCGTCGGTCTGCGCCACGATCCGATCCAGCATTCCGGCCGGTAATGCTTGGCCCATGACCACCTGAGAGGCGAGCGTCGCGGCTTGACGCGGACTGAGACGACTCAGCGCCATCAAGGTCACGCCCGCCAGCCCGACCCAGGGCGCCTCAAACTCCGGCCGGAAGGAGATGACCACCAGCACTGGCAGCGAGACCAAGCGCATGATCAACCTGTCCAACAGCTCCAGCGAGCTTGGATCGGCCCAATGCACGTCCTCGAACAGCATCAGCACGGGGGATCGGCGGGCCCGTTCATCGAGGATGTGAAGCAGTGTCCCGAAGGTCTGCTCCTTCTTGCGCTCCGGGCTGAGAGCCAGTGGCGGGTACCGCTCGCCACCCGGCACGCCGAGCATCTCGGCAATGAGCGCCAGCTCATGCGAGGCGGCGAGTGGGTGTAGCAGGATTTCCAGCTTGTCGAGCCGAGCCTCCGCAGGCTCGCCGTCCACGAAGCCTACCTCGTTCTTCCAGCGTGCGATGATCGGTTGCAGGGCGCTCTCACGGTGATGGGGCGAGCAGAAGTACTTGAGTTTGAGATGCACCTCTCCAGCTACGTGCTCCTCGAGCGCAGCGATCAGGCGGGACTTGCCGATGCCGGGCTCGCCGGCGATGAGCACGACCTGCCCTTCGCCGCCCTTCGCCTGATGCCACCGGCGCAGCAGCAGATCGAGCTCGCCATCGCGCCCGACCAGCGGCGTGAGGGCGGCCGGATGCATCGCGTCGAAGCGGCTCTGAACCATGGCCTCGCCCAGCACCTGCCAGGTGCGGACTGGGCCGGTTAGCCCTTTGAGGTGAACCGCATCAAGCTCGCGGCACTCGAACAGGCCGCCGATGCGCCGCCGTGTTTCCGCGTCGATCACTGCGCACCCAGGATCAGCGAGGGATTGTAGCCGCGCGGCAACGTTCGGGGTCTCGCCGATTACAGCCTGCTCCTGTGCGGCCCCAGCCCCCAGCAGGTCGCCCACGACGGCGAGGCCACTGGCGATGCCGACGCGTGCGGACAACCGCTCATCGGCGGGCGCAATCTGGCCAACCGCTTCCAACGTGGCCAAGGCGGCGCGTACTGCGCGCTCGGCCTCGTCGGCCTGGGGCCAGCCGAAATAGACCAGTACTCCATCGCCCATGTACTTCGCGACGAAGCCGCCGAAGCGACCAACCGTCTCGGCAATGCGGCGGTGGTAGGTCCCGATCACCTCGCGCATGTCCTCGGGGTCCAGGTGCGCGGCGAGCGCCGTGGAGCCGACGAGGTCGACGAACATCACACTAAGTTGGCGCCGCTCCGCCTCAGGGGACGGCAGGGCCACTGTCGCGGAGATCGTGCTCTGTGGCTGGATGGATGGGGACATGGCTGGAGGCGAGCCCGCGCGCACGGCGGCGATGGCGGCGAGCAACTTGCGGCGGTGGCCGATCGAGACGACGCCTAGTCCGCTCAGATCATCGGCGATGAGGTCGGCTAAGACGTCGCCATCGATGTCGTTCTCGCGGAACGCCTGTTCGTACTGTCCCAGCCCCAGATCGCGCAGCCACGCGCCAATATCCATGGCCCTCTCCCGGGTTCGTGGCGACGGGAACGCCAAGGTCTTCAATCTACCCCAAAATCGCGGAGGGGGCATGATGAAACGTCACGAGTAACCTTCGGATTAAGGGCAGCTCGTGGCAGCACCAAGCATACTTTCGCCGCTCTGTCGGCCAGCTTCCGCTTTCCACCTAAAACCGAAGTCTGTATCGGGTCCTAAGCCTTAGGTTTTCACCATTAGCGATTATTCTGTTTGCGTCCGGCTGAATCAAAATTTCTTCGGCGGGCGCAACTTTTGCGCGTTGAAGCGAGGCAGCACTTCTCCTATCGTCGCTGCGGTTTGGGGATCACGGGCATTCTGGTGGTATCGGATGAAGGCCATGAACGACGCGGCGCGCGAGGTCGCGGACGTCGTCGGGCGTGTGCAAGGGAACATTCGACGCAAGAGACTGCGCAAGCAGGCGGCGCTCTCACCGCTGCGGCGATCGATGATCCGGTCGTGGCGGCCGCGACGCTGATCACGGCCATCGTTTCCGAGAACGGCCCTGTCCTGCCGCAGCGCGAAGCTGCGATCCGGTCGATGATTTCGGAGATTGCGGACGCCAAGAAGACCGATGAAGCCGTGGTCTACGCCAAATGGGCGGCGTCACAGATCGACGATGCCACGATCGTCATCGACAAGCTGGCGCCGTTCCTGCGCGAACGTCTGGGTGTGACTGAGCGAAACGATTTGCTGCAGATGGTGAACCGCGCGGCGCAGGCCGGTGAGCAATCCCTGAAGATATCCGACCAGCGGATGCTGAGGCTGCGCCAGAAACTCGGCTTCGAGGTCAACTGAACGAATTGCCTGACGCGCAGTATTGGTTTGCCGCTCTTCAGGGCTCTAGATCGCCTCGCCTTTCAATAGTTTCGGCGTGTCGCCGGACAGACCGGACGCCTGGCGGATGAAGAAATCCTTCAGCCGCGGCATGCGTTCGACGAGACCGAGGCCGATGTCGCGGACAGCGCGCAACGGGCCGATGTCGTTGGAAAACAGCCGGTTCAGGACATCGGTGGTGATGCCCATCTGCAGCGTGTCGAAGCGCCGCCACTGCTGGTAGCGTTCGAGCACGTCGAGCGCGCCGACATCCTGGCCGAGTCGGTCGGCCTCGACCACCACTTCGGCCAATGCCGCGACGTCCTTAAAACCGAGATTGAGGCCTTGGCCGGCGATCGGGTGGATGCCGTGGGCGGCGTCGCCGGCGAGCGCAATACGCGGCGCGACGAAATCGCGGGCGATGGTCAGGCCGAGCGGCCAGGCGCGCGGCCTGTCGGCAACGCGGATTTCGCCGAGCTTCAGGCCAAACCGCTGTTCCAGCTCGTGCTCGAAGACGAGGTCGTCGCTATCGACCAGTTTTTCGGCATCTTCCGAGCGCTCGACCCAGACGATCGACGAGCGGTTGGTGCCGTCCTTGTCCGACTTGAGCGGCAGCGTGGCGAACGGGCCGGCTGGCAGAAAATGCTCTTCGGCGCGGCCATTATGCGGCCGCTCATGCGCGACGGTGCAGACGATGCCGGACTGGCCGTAGTCCCATTTCACCGTCTTGATGCCGGCCATGTCGCGCAGCTTCGAGTTGACGCCGTCGGCGGCGATCAGCAGCCGCGCCTTCAGCGTCGCGCCGTCGGCAAGATGCACGGTGATGCCGGCGCCGTTGACGTCGAAGGCACTGACGGCGACGCCTTCGATGATGTCGATGCCGAGTGTTTCAGCGCGCCGGCGCAAGGCGCCGTTCAAATCCCTGTTGGCGACCATATGCGCAAACGCTTCGCCAGGCGCGACCTCGCCATCGAAAGTGAGAAACACCGGGCGCAGCGGATCGGAAGTACGCGAATCGGTGACGATCATCTCGGTGATCGCCTGCGCCTCGGGGGCGATTTCGGCCCAGACGCCGAGTTGGTCGAGCATGCGGCAAGCGGCGGCGGCGATCGCCGAGGCGCGGCCATCCTTTTGCCAGATGCCGGCGGGCGCGGCGTCGACGACAGCGACCGCCAGGCTCGGTCGCGCCTGTTTCAGCGATACGGCGGCGGCAAGGCCGACATAGCCGGCGCCGGCGACCAGAATGTCGAGCGCGGCTTGGTTTTTTGCATCCGCCTTGCCGTCGACCATGGCCAAATTCCTTTCCGGCCAAATTCCGTTCCGGCCTTGACTGCCCGTCATTCCTGTCGGAAACCGCCATAACACTTTTGTGGCTTCTGAAGTTCGCTTCGAGTGAAATATCAAAATTAGGCGAACTTCGGAATCAAATCGACACGAGGGCGCGAAAACATGACGGCGGCCATGGACGAGCTTCTCGGCATTCTCGACCTCGAGCAGCTGGAACACAACCTGTACCGTGGTCGCAGCCCCAAACTCGACTGGCAGCGTGTCTTCGGCGGCCAGACCATCGCCCAGGCGCTGGTCGCCGCCCAGCGAACGGTCGAGCCCGAACGCCACGTCCATTCGCTGCATGGCTATTTCATGCGGCCGGGCGACACCAAGGTGCCGATCATCTACCAGGTCGACCGCATCCGCGACGGCGGCTCCTTCACCACGCGCCGCGTCGTGGCGGTCCAGCACGGCCAGGCGATCTTTTCGCTGGAAGCCTCGTTCCAGCAGGACGAAGTCGGTCTCGAGCACCAGGTGCCGATGCCGCTGGACGTGCCGGCGCCCGACACATTGCTGTCGCAGCGCGAACTGATCGGCAAGTTCGGCGCGGCCGTGCCCGACGGCATCAGGCGCTACTGGGAGCGTGACCGGCCGATCGAGATGAAGCCGGTGATGCTGGAGCATTACACCAGCCGGGAGAAGCTGGAGCCGAAACAGAACATATGGATCCGCACGACCGGCCCGGTTCCGGGCGATCGCGCCACGCAGGCGGCCGTGCTTGCCTATCTTTCCGACATGACGCTGCTCGATACCTCGACCTTTGCGCATGGCCGCGCCATCTTCGATAGCGACATCCAGGCGGCGAGCCTCGATCACGCGATGTGGTTCCATCGTAGCCATCCACTCGACGACTGGATGCTCTACACGCAGGACAGCCCGTCGACGCGAGGGTCGCGGGGGTTCACGCGCGGGTCGCTGTTTGCCCGCGACGGCACGTTGATCGCCTCGGTTGCCCAGGAAGGCCTGATCAGGCTGAAGCGGCCGCCCGCGGAATAGGCAATTTTGCAAAATTGCCTACTTTTTAATCAGCTGCGCTGCCGCGACTATGAACAGTCAGCCGACAAACCTTCCCCAAGTCGTTATTTAACAGCAGCTTAACACCCTGCTTCGGCAACTGGCACGGAGCTTGAATCCTAGCGGGCACTCTCCGGCTCTCATGGGGATCGGCGAAGTCGTGCAAACGCGGGGACCCGCAACAGTAAAGGGTGAAACCTTATGAAAATCGTGATGGCAATCATCAAGCCGTTCAAGCTCGACGAGGTGCGCGAAGCGCTCACCGCAGTCGGCATCCAGGGCCTGACCGTCACCGAAGTCAAAGGCTACGGGCGTCAGAAGGGACACACGGAAATCTATCGCGGGGCGGAATACGCGGTCAGCTTCCTGCCGAAGATCAAGATCGAAGTCGCGGTCGGCCTGGACATGGTCGACAAGGCCGTCGAAGCCATCACCGCGGCGGCCAAGACCGGTCAGATCGGCGACGGCAAGATCTTCGTTTTCGGCATCGACCAGGCGGTGCGCATTCGCACCGGCGAAACAGACACCGACGCGCTTTGAGCTGCGGAAAAATATTCCAATGGAGAGTTCAATGAATATTCCTTCCACTTTGAAGTCGGCGGCGCGCACCGCGCTGCTGGGCTCACTCGCTATCGCAGCGTTGGGCACGGTCGCCGCATTCGCGCAGGAAGCGGCGCCGGCCGCTCCGGCCGCGCCAGCAGCGCCGGCCTTTACCGTCGACAAGGGCGACACGACGTGGATGATGATTTCCACCATCCTGGTGCTGCTGATGACGATTCCCGGGCTTGCCCTTTTCTACGGCGGCCTGGTTCGCGCCAAGAATATGCTGTCGGTGCTGATGCAGGTCTTCACCATCACCAGCGTGGTCATGATCGTCTGGGTTTTCTACGGCTACAGCCTTGCCTTCACCCCCGGCAACGCCTTCATCGGCGGCCTTTCCAAGATGTTTCTCGCCGGGGTCGACGTGACGACGGTGTCGGAAACTTTTACCAAGGGCGTCGCCATTCCTGAGCTGGTGTTCGTCATCTTCCAGATGAGCTTTGCCTGCATCACGCCTGCCCTGATCGTCGGCGCCTTCGCCGAACGCGTCAAGTTTTCGGCTGTGATCCTGTTCACCATCCTGTGGGTCACATTCGTCTACTTCCCGATCGCGCATATGGTCTGGTTCTGGGGCGGCCCGAGCGCTTACAGCGACCCGTCGGGGCTCATCTTCAGCTTCGGCGCCATCGACTTCGCCGGCGGCACCGTCGTTCACATCAATGCGGGCATCGCCGGCCTTGTCGGCGCACTGATGATCGGCAAGCGCATCGGCTACAACAAGGACGTCATGGCGCCGCATTCGATGACGCTGACCATGGTCGGCGCGTCGCTGCTGTGGGTCGGCTGGTTCGGCTTCAACGCCGGTTCGAACCTCGAAGCCAACGCCTATGCTGTGCTGGCCATGGTCAACACCTTCGTCGCCACAGCCGCGGCGGCAGTGACCTGGATCGTGCTTGAAACGCTGCTGCGTGGCAAAGCCTCCATGCTTGGCGCGGTTTCGGGCGCTGTTACCGGCCTTGTCGCCGTCACGCCTGCTGCCGGCTTTGGCGGACCGATGGGCGTCATCGTGCTCGGCATCGTCGCCAGCTGCGTCTGCTACTTCTTCGTCTCGGTCGTGAAGAACAAGTTCGGCTACGACGACAGCCTCGATGTCTTCGGCATCCACTGCGTCGGCGGCATCATCGGCGCGCTCGGCACCGGCATCCTAGTCAACCCCGCCCTCGGCGGCGCCGGCATCGTCGATTATTCGACGGCCGACTTCGCCGCCGGCTACGCCGGCACGGCGACGCAGCTGTGGTCGCAGTTCAAGGGTGTCCTGGTGACCGTCCTGTGGTCGGGCATCGGCAGCGCCATCCTCTACAAGATCGTCGATATGATCGTAGGCTTGCGCCCGACAGCCGAAGCAGAGCGCGAAGGGCTCGACCTCACCGCGCATGGCGAAGCGGCCTATCACCCGTAAGGCTAGCCACCTGTGAGTCTTGTCTGGGGCGGCCTCGGCCGCCCCCGCATCCTCCCGTCGTGACGCTCCCGAAAAGGGCTCACGCATTGAGGCCCGGACCGGTTCCGGGCCTCTTTTTTGCGTGCAGATGGCCAAGCCAGATATTAGCCGCAAGATACTTCCCCCAACCCCTTATAGTTAATGCTGCCTTAACCTTCCCGCCGATAGTCTGGAGCCCGAATCTGCCGAGCTGCGCGCACGCTATCGGCCAGGCAACGACAGACGGGGAAGAGCATGCGTTCAGGGGCTTCAGCACCGCTTGCGCTGGCCGACACGGGGCACGGCATCCGGGCGTTCGCGCGGCGTCAGGTCGGCCGGCTGGTCGGCGCCGGGCTGTTTGCGCTGGTCGCCTTCGGCGTCGCCAGCCTGGCCACCTGGAATGTCGCCGACCCAAGCTTCTCCCACGCCACCGACAACATCGTCACCAACGCCATGGGCTATGTGGGCGCTGTCTTCTCCGACCTAGCCATGCAGTTCTTCGGCCTTGCCGCGGTCGCAGCGCTGGTGCCGGCGGTGGTCTGGGGCTTTCTGCTGTTTTCGGCGCGCGGCGTCGACAGGCTGCCGAAGCGCGGGCTCGCCTGGTTCGGCTACGCGGTGCTTGCTGCGGCCGTGGCCGGCTGCGTGGTGCCGCCCAAGACCTGGCCGCTGCCGACCGGTCTCGGCGGCGTGTTCGGCGACATGGTGCTCAAGATTCCCAGCCTCGTCGTCGGCGGCTATCCGACCGGTCTCGTCGCCAGCGTGCTCGCCGTGCTTCTGGCCGCGCCGGCACTGTGGCTGTTTGCCTACGGCTCGGCGCTGATAGCACGCAAGAACGGTTTCGCCGTCCTCGAGCAACCGGCCGCAGCCGATCCGAGGGACCAGGACGACGACCTGCTTTTCGACAATGATGAGGATGAGGGCGACGAGGGCATTCTGGCGCTAGGCGCGATCACGCATTGGTGGCTATCGTTGCGGGCCTATCTCCGCCGCCGCGCCGCCCGCCGCCGCGAGCGCGACGATTTCGAACCGGAGCCGCGCGCCAGCGCCTGGCGGCGCGCTGCCGAACGGGTCGAATCGGCCGAGTTCGCCGAATCGCGAATGAGCGCCGATGGCCGCGCCCGCGTCGAGCCGGAATTCTTCGCCGCCATGGTCAATGACCGCAGCGCCTCGCTCGATCCCGACGATGCCGATGTTTTTGACAATGACGACGACATGGATTTTGCGCCGGAGCCCGCGCGCAGCGCTGCGCCCAATGCGAAGGTGCAGCCGTTCCGCTCCGATGCAGCCACCCGCGTCGCGGCGCCGGCGCCGCGGCCGGTTCCGGGCGCGCGTGTCCAGCGCGAAGCCCAGTCCTCGCTGATCGGCTCCGAACAATTCGAAATGCCGTCGCTGCATTTCCTGTCCGAGCCGAAGAACGTCGTGCGCGACGCCAGCCTGTCCAAGGACGCGCTGGAGCAGAATGCCCGCCTGCTCGAGGGCGTGCTGGAGGATTTCGGCGTCAAGGGCGAGATCATCCATGTCCGCCCCGGCCCGGTCGTCACGCTTTACGAGTTGGAGCCGGCGCCCGGCATCAAATCGTCGCGGGTCATCGGCCTGTCTGACGACATCGCCCGCTCGATGAGCGCGATCGCCTGCCGCGTCGCCGTGGTGCCGGGCCGCAACGCCATCGGCATCGAACTGCCGAACGCCAAGCGCGAGACCGTCTATCTCAGGGAGATCATGGCCAGCCGCGATTTCGAGACCACCAAGGCCAAGCTGGCGCTGGCGCTCGGCAAGACCATCAATGGCGAGGCGGTCATCGTCGACATCGCCAAGATGCCGCACGTGCTGGTCGCCGGCACCACCGGCTCGGGCAAGTCGGTCGCCATCAACACCATGATCCTGTCGCTGCTCTACCGACTGACGCCGCAGGACTGCCGGCTGATCATGATCGACCCGAAAATGCTCGAGCTCTCGGTCTATGACGGCATCCCGCATCTTTTGACGCCAGTCGTCACCGATCCGAAGAAGGCGGTGGTGGCGCTGAAATGGACCGTGCGCGAGATGGAGGATCGCTACCGCAAAATGTCCAAGGTCGGCGTCCGCAACATCGACGGTTTCAACGCGCGGGTGCAACAGGCCGAGAAGAAGGGCGAAAAAATCTCGCGCACCGTGCAGACCGGCTTCGACCGCCAGACCGGCGAAGCGGTCTATGAGACGGAAAACCTCGATCTCGAGCCAATGCCCTACATCGTCGTCATCATCGACGAGATGGCCGATTTGATGATGGTCGCCGGCAAGGACATCGAAGGCGCGGTGCAGCGCCTGGCGCAGATGGCGCGCGCTGCCGGCATCCACGTCATCATGGCGACGCAGCGGCCGTCGGTCGACGTCATCACCGGCACGATCAAGGCCAACTTCCCGACCCGCATCTCCTTCCAGGTGACGTCGAAGATCGACAGCCGCACAATTCTGGGCGAGCAGGGTGCCGAGCAGCTGCTCGGCATGGGCGACATGCTCTACATGGCCGGCGGCGGCCGCATCCAGCGCGTGCACGGTCCCTTCGTTTCCGATGACGAGGTCGAGAAGATCGTCGCGCATCTGAAGCTGCAGGGCGTGCCGGAATATCTCGATGCCATTACCGAGGATGACGACGAGGACGACGACGAGCCGTCGGGCAAGGGTGGCTCGGGCGGTGGCGGCGGCAATTTCGAGGATTCCGACGATCCCTATGACCAAGCGGTTGCGGTGGTGCTGCGTGACGGCAAAGCCTCGACCAGCTACATCCAGCGCCGGCTCGGCATCGGCTACAACCGCGCCGCCTCGATCATCGAGAAGATGGAGAAGGAAGGCATTGTCGGCCCGGCCAACCATGCCGGAAAACGCGAGATTCTGGTGCCGACGGAGGACGACAAGTTCTGATCCGCCCGGCACCCGACAGGATTTTCGCGGCTGCAAACCTGACGGCAGCAACTTTGAACCTTCTGGCGCGTTTGCAACGACCAAGCGCTGTTCGGCCGCCAAACTTAAGCCCAACTGGGGGGCCAAACACTGCGACAACAGATAAACCAGACGAGAGTAACCGGCATGAAAAACTCTTCTTTCGCCACGATCAGCGATTTTGCCCCGACCCGCCGCCAACTGCTTGGCCTCGGCCTGGGCCTGGCAGGTGCCGCAGCCATCAATGTCGTGCCCGGGGTCCAGTTGCTGGCGTCGGCGCAAGCGGCGGTGCCAGCCACCGCGCAGAAGATCGCCGACCATTTTTCCTCGGTCAAATCGATGGCCGGCGAATTCGTGCAGTTCGGACCCAAGGGCGAGCAGACCGGCGGCAAGTTCTTTCTGGAACGGCCGGGCAAGATACGCTTCAACTATGATGGGACGTCGAATTTCCGGGTGATTTCCGACGGCAAGTCGGTGGTCATCCTCAACAAGCGGCTGAGAACGTCCGATCTCTACCCACTGTCGAAAACGCCGCTCAAGCTGCTGCTCGACACCAGGATCGACCTCTCCGGCGGCCGCGTCAAAAGCGTCAAGGAAGAGAACGACGTCACCACCATCCAACTCGCCGACAAATCGGTGTTCGGCAGTTCGAGGATCACCATGATGTTCGATCCGAAAACCTACGAATTGCGCCAGTGGACGATCACCGACGCGCAAGGCAAGGACACGACGGTGATGATCTTCAACGTCAGGGAAGGCGTAAGCTTCGCCCCCGACACTTTTGCCATCGACTACACGGCCAACCGCGAGCTGAACACCAGGTCGCGGTAGGATCCACTGTTATTCAGGTGAGGCACGGCCTGCGAATGGCGGTTTCCTGCGCTTCCGGTGCTCACGTACTTTAAGTACGCTCCGCTCCGGTTCTCGGAACCCACCATTCTCGACTCGGCCTGACCTAAATCTCAGCGAACCCTGGTGCCAGCCCGGGCCGCGCTTCGAGCACAGCCGGCTTGTTTTTGCGGTGCGCGGCTGGCAGTAGTTTCCGGAACTGCCTCGCCAAAAAGGCACCAGCCCGTCGGAGCCCTCTGGCGGATCTTGCGCTGTCCCGGAACCCCAAGATATGCCCTTTTCAATCGCCACCTGGAACATCAATTCCGTCCGCCTGCGCATGCCGCTCGTCGAACGCCTGCTTGTCGAACAGGCACCGGACGTGCTCTGCCTGCAGGAAACCAAAGTTCCGGACGAACTGTTTCCCGAGAAGGCGTTTCGCAAGCTCGGCTATCAGCACATCGCCTTCCACGGCCAGAAGGGCTATCACGGCGTGGCGACGGTGGCGCGCCGGCCGATCGCGATTGTCGAAAAGCGCCGCTTCTGCGAGATCGAGGACTGCCGGCATCTGTCGGTCACCGTGCGGGCCGGCGGCAAGGCGATCCTGCTGCACAACTTCTACGTTCCGGCCGGCGGCGACGAGCCAGACCCCATCATCAACCGCAAGTTCAAGCACAAGCTGGATTTCGTCGCTGAAATGAACGCCATCCGCGCCGAGCACGACGAAGTGTCCGGCTCGATCCTGGTCGGCGACCTCAACATCGCCCCGCTCGAGCATGATGTCTGGTCGCACAAGCAGCTCCTGAAAGTGGTCAGCCATACGCCGGTCGAGACGGAAAATTTCGAGGCGATGCGGCTCGCCGGCGACTGGGTCGACCTGATGCGGCTCAACGTGCCTTATGAGCAGAAGCTCTACACCTGGTGGAGCTATCGCGCGCAGGATTGGCAAGCGTCGGATCGAGGCCGGCGGCTCGACCATGTCTGGTCGTCGCCAAACCTGGTGCCGAGCTTTGCCGGCTACGAGATCCTGCGGCCGGCGCGCGGCTGGCAACGGCCGTCGGACCATGTGCCTGTCATAGCGCGGTTCGACCTGGATTAGAGCGGGATGAGATTACCTGCGGTCATAGCCTGAGTCTGCGAAGTAATTTGAGCACTCGAGCGGTGTGACGCGGTTGAGAATCTGGCCGATGGCGTTGCAGACCGTTTCAACGGTGCGCTTCGCGGCCTTTCGCAGCCAGTGCTTGAGCTTGGCGAAGAGCTGTTCGATCGGATTGAGGTCAGGCGAGTATTTCGGCAGGAAGAAGAGCCTCGCGCCGGCCTTTCGGATGGCGCGACGCACGGCCTTGCCTTTGTGGCTGCCGAGATTGTCCATCACAACGATGTCGCCCGGCTGGAGAGTGGGCACGAGAACCTTCTCGACATAGAGGAGGAACCTCTCGCCGTTGATCGGCCCGTCGATGAGCCAGGGCGCTTCGACGCGATCATGACGCAGCGCAGCCAGAAAGGTCATTGTCTTCCAGTGGCCATTGGGAACTTTGGCCTTGATCCGCTGTCCGACCGGTGCCCAACCCCTGAGCGGGGCCATGTTGGTCTTGGTCCAGGTCTCGTCGATGAACACCAGGCGGGCGGGGTCGATCCGGTCCTGATACAGAACCCATTGCCTCCGTCGGCGCGCAACATCGGGACGATCTTGCTCGGCGGCGATCAGCGTCTTTTTTTGTGAGACAGCTTCTCGGCGTGCACGAACTCCCACACCGAGCGGTAGTCAACCTTCAGGCCACGCTCGCCAAGTTCGGCCACAAGCCCGCGCAAGGTGAAGTCCTTCTCCCGGCAGCGCTCGACAAGCCAGTCGCGCCACGCTCCCGATATCTTCTTCGGCTTGTAGCCGCCCACTTGGCGGGGCGCCACGCTCCCCGTCTGTTCCACCCGCTTCAGCCACTCGATCGCCGCGCTGTAGCTGACGCCAAATCGAGCAGCCGCCGCGCGCCGCGAAAGCCCTTCAACCTTGACCGCCGCAACAACCCGTTCGCGCAGGTCCATTGAATATCCAACCATCAATGCTGGCCTCCTGCCCAGCAGCAAGGTTGAATCAGATCATCGCTGATTTGGGAATCCCACGACTCCCATAAATCTCATCCCGCTCTAGGTGTATCGATATTCAGATGAGGCCGGCCTGCGAATGGTGGTCTCCTGCGCTTGTCTACAGCGCCGCGCGCCCTCTTTGGCGCGCAAAGGACGCTGTAGCACTTTGGTTTTGCGCATGATCCTTTCCGAAATCGATCTCGATTTCGGGGTCATGCGCGTGCTCACGTACCCAAAAGTACGCTCCGTTCCGGTTCTCGGACCCCACCATTCTCGGCTCGGCCTGATCTGAATCTCGATACACCTCAGCCGTGCCGCCCTGATTCGATAGCTTCACGCATCATCGATTGCGAGAGCGAGTTGAAAGGGTTCAGTCGTCGAAACGCGGGGCCAGCTTCTCGATGCGGCGGATCATTGCCAGAAAATCCTCGGAGATGCGCTGGTGCAGGTGGACCGCGATATCGGGATATTCCTCCAGGATGCGGTGGAACATCTTGCGGCTGAGCCGCAGCACTTCCGAATCGATCTCGGCGGATGCGCTGGTCAGCCGGTTGGTGTCGGCGATCAGCGCCAGTTCGCTCAACATCGTACCGGGGCCGGCCGTGCCTATCGGGACGCGGGCACCATCCTGCTCGCGATACAGCACGATGCGCCCGCTGACCACGATATAGGCGCAATCGGCCTCGTCGTCCTCGCGGTAGAGCTTGTGGTCGGCCTGCAGCCTGGTGGTTTCCGCGCCAAAGGCGAGCAGACGCAGCTGTTCCTCCGTGAAGCTCTCGAAGAGCCTCACGGCGGAAAGGATGCGGATGTCGTCATCCAACGCCATCTAGCTGTGTCCCCGAACGGCCAGTCCAATCCCTCCATGGAGCGCCGAGCGTTCCTTCGGACGCGGCAAAGGACGCTCTAAACGCTTTGAAATCGACGCACCGGGCTTTCCAAGAAACGAATCCGGTTTTTAGGCCGTTGCGTCAGCGAGCTCGATCCAGAACCACCTCCAGTCTCAGGATCGTACCCGAAAGCGGCGCCTCCCTAACCGCTGATTGAATGATTAAATGTTTAAGGAACCAGCTTGTAGCCACCACTTTCTGTCACAAGAATTTCTGCGTTGGAAGGATCGCGCTCGATCTTCTGGCGCAGCCGATAGACATGGGTTTCCAGCGTGTGCGTGGTGACGCCGGAATTGTAGCCCCACACTTCCTCGAGCAGCACGTCGCGCGTCACCACCTTCTGGTCGGCGCGATAGAGATACTTGATGATCGAGGCTTCCTTTTCGGTCAGCCGCACCTTGGCGCCGCGCTGGTCGATCAGAAGCTTCTGGCTAGGCTTGAAAGTGTAGGGGCCGACCGAAAAGGTGGCGTCTTCGCTCTGCTCATGCTGGCGAAGCTGGGCACGGATGCGGGCCAGGAGAACCGCGAAGCGGAACGGCTTGACCACATAGTCGTTGGCGCCGGCTTCGAGGCCGAGAATCGTGTCGGAATCGGTGTCGTGTCCGGTCAGCATGATGATAGGCGACTTGTAGCCGCCCTTGCGCAGCATCTTCACCGCCTCGCGGCCATCCATGTCAGGGAGGCCGACATCCATGATGAGCAGATCGATGATGCCGCCGCGGGCCGTGGCGATGCCTTTGGCGGCGGTTGATTCCTGCAGGACGTCGAATTCTTCGTAGAGAGACAATTGCTCGACGAGCGTGCCGCGCAGGTCGTCATCGTCATCGACGATCAGAATGGTGCGTGAAGTCATGGATCAATCCGTTGTTTTGAAAAGAAAATTCAGTTGACCGCTGCCTGTTTATGCGGAAGCTGACCGGCACAACAGCCGATCACAATGATTTGTTCCGTGGCACGATCATACAAGAAAAAACGCGCGTGCAATGAGGCGAGCGCATTTTTGCGAAAAGGGCTTCGTGTTCTCACCGTGCGCGCCAGGCCCGGCCACCCCAGCCAGGGACTTCTGCAGGCTGGCAAACTGGTGTTTTCCTGTGCGCTGGGGCGCGGCGGTATATCGGCCGGCAAGCGCGAAGGCGATGGCGCCACGCCGCTTGGGTCGATGCGGTTACTGTCGGGATATTTCCGTAACGACCATTTTCCCGGCGGCCGCAAAACCCGGCTGGCGATGGCGCCGATCGGTCGCGATCTCGGCTGGTGTGAAGTGCCCGAGGATCGCAACTACAACCGTCCGGTCAAGATTCCCTATGGCGCCAGCCACGAACGGATGCTGCGCGCCGACCGGCTTTATGACGCCTGCCTGGTGCTCGACTGGAACATTTCGCCGCGCCGCCGCGGACGCGGCAGCGCCATCTTCTTTCATCTGGCGCGCTCCGACTTCACACCGACGCAAGGCTGCGTCGCGGTGACGGCACGCACGATGGCCCGGCTGTTGCCGCTGCTGTCGGACCGCACGGTGATGAGGGTGGTGAGGTGAGTGAGGGAGTAGGCAGTAGGGGAGTAGGGGAGTAGGGCAGTAGGGCAGTAGGGGAGTAGGGCAGTAGGGCAGTAGGGCAGTAGGGCAGTAGGGCAGGAAGAAAGTGTCAGTAGGGTTGCGCAGGCGCGCCGCTTCCTTTTGTTTTCCTACTCCCCTACTCCCCTACTCCCCTACTCCCCTACTCCCCTACTCCCCTACTCCCCTACTCCCGCGGCCTCTGCCAGCCGATGTCGAGCAGACCCAGCCGGCCGAGTTCCCGGTCCATCGCGCGCGCGACGTCCTTGCGTTCGGCGCCGATGTCGCGCAGTTGGCGGTCCGGGAGGTCGTCGACGTTCTCGGGCGGGAGGTTGACCGCCATTTTTGCATGGCGGAACCAATCAGACACCGCGCGCAGCCAGGCCGGGCGGATGGTTTCAGAGCTCAGGACGATGTGAGACATGGTGCAATCCGCTTCTCCGGACATAAAATCCGGTTTGATGTTGGTTCGATGGTCACATCATGACGGATTGAAATTAAAACGAGAAACGAGTAGTTTTCTCCGCATCTTCAAGTTTTATTTGAGGATTGGAAATGCTCGACCGGCCTCTCCTCGTCCTATTGTGATAGCGCGCCTGCTGCCTGGAACCCGTGCGCTGAGGACGCTGGAAGCAGCCGCCCGGCACCTCAATTTCACCCGCGCCGCGGACGAACTTGGCCTGACCCCGGCCGCGGTCAGCCACCAGATCAAGGAAATCGAGGATCAGCTCGGCATCGTGCTGTTCACGCGCACCAGCCGCACGATCCGGCTGACCGAGGCGGGCGCGGTGCTGTTCGAGGCCTCGACCGAGGCGCTCGACCTGCTTGGCCGGGCCGTCTCACGGGCGCACAAACTGGCGCGTGGAACGGCGCTGCTGAAAGTAACCCTCGACGCCCAGTTCGCGACAAAATGGCTGATGCGGCGCGTCGATGATTTTCGCAAGCAGCGGCCGGGCATCGAACTCCGCTTCGACATTGCCTCCGAATTGCGCGATTTCGACCTCGACGATGTCGATGTCGGCATCCGTTTCGGTGCGGGAAAATATCCGGGCCTTTGCAGCCATCGGCTGTTCGACAACATCATCATTCCGGTGTGCAGCCCCAGTCTGCTGGCCTCCGGCCCGCCGCTGTGCGAGCCACGCGATCTCTTCCATCACACGCTCGCCCATATCGAGTGGGCGCGACAAGGCGTGACCTGGCCGAATTGGCGGATGTGGATGGCGGCGGCCGGCGTCGACGATTTCGACGACAGTCGGACGATCGTGTTCGGCACCTCGACCGACGCCGTCCAGGCCGCGCTCGACGGCAATGCCGTTGCGCTCGCCGATTTTGCCATGGTGGCGAACGACCTTTCCGAGGGCCGGCTGATCCGGCCCTTCGAACTCGGCATCAGGGTTCCGCCCGACTTCGCCTATCATCTGGTCTATCCCGTGGCATCCGCCAGCGACGCCAGGATCGTGGCGTTCAGGGATTGGCTCCTCAACGAAGTTCACAACCCGCAGCCGGACCCGAATGAGCTTTAGGTCGCTCTGAAATCAGCCGGCAATGTCGTCAGCTCGCGACTTCCCCTGCGCCGAACCAGCCGATCACCGCGCCAATGATGAGCATCACGCCGAGCCAGTGGCCGCAGTCGATGATGGTCAGATCCCAGCCGAAACCTTGGTAACGATGGTTGACCGATAGCGTGGTGGCGACGAATCCGAGCCAGAGAACGAAGCCGACGACGAGCCCGGCAACGAGGCTCGGTTCGCCGCTGGTCATCGCTCCGACGATCAGGGACATGACGAGCGCCATGACAATTTCCGCGACGAAGCTGATGACGAAGGGCAGCGGCGATTTACTCATGGTCGCCGGATCAAGCCTGGCGGCCTTGAGCCAGGGCTTGCTCAGGCCCATGTACCAGGCAGCGCCGAACAACCACGCCACCACCGCGGCGACGATCACCGCCAGCCAGTTCACTGCTGAAAAATCCATGGTTTCCCTCCCCGCAAGCGTCTCGCTCAACAGCACGCCCTCGCCCGCGCATTGTCAAAATCGATGCGTGATGGAACGCCTGTTCGGCGGTGCCGTCAAGCAAACCGCCAGACGGTGGTGCGTTTGACCAACGCGTCTTCCAGCGCTCGGGTTACCGCCACTTCGTAGACGGCGAGCGGCTCCAGTCCAGCTTTCGGCAGATAGGAGCGGCCGGGATCGCCAACGAGGATGTCGGCGCCACGCGCCTTGAGCGTTGCGAACCATGGCTTCAGCCTGTCGGCGAGGAACTGGTCGTAGAAGACGTCGCCGGCCAGAACCACATCCCAGCCAGCGTCGGTTCCGATGCAGTCCGAGCCGAGGAACTGTATCGCGACATCATTGGCCCCGGCGTTGAGACGGGTCGCGGTCGCGCAGAACGGGTCGATGTCGGCGGCGATCACCTCTGCCGCGCCGGCCTTCACTGCGGCAATGGCGACAAGGCCGGAACCGGAGGCAAAGTCGAGCACGCGCTTGCCGTGCACATCAGATGGATTATCGAGGATGTAGCGGGCAAGGCCTTGGCCGCCGGCCCAGGCGAAAGCCCAGAAAGGCGGCGGCAGGCCGATCTTGGCCAGCTCATCCTCGGTCCGCTGCCACAATTCATGCGCCTCGTCGGCCAGATGCAGCAGGATCTCCGGCACATGCGGCGGCGCCATCAGCGCCGTGTTGTCGAGGATGAAGTTTCTCGCGCTGTTTGGCGTCAGCGCTGTCACGGCGCTGGCGTCAGGTCGCCCATGCGGCAGACCTCTTTCCATTCGGCCGACGTTACCGGCTGTACGGAAAGCCGTCCGAGCCGGACCAGCGCCATCTCGGCAAGCTTTGGATTGGCCTTGACCTGTTCCAGCGTCACCGGCTTTGGCACATCCCTGACGGCGCGGATATCGACGCATTCCCAGCGCGGATCGTCCGTGGTGCTGTCCTGACGGGCCAGCGCGCAGACCTCGACGATGCCGACCACGTCGAGCCCGTCGTTGGAATGGTAGAAGAAGCCGAGATCGCCGATCTGCATCGCCTTCATGTTGTTGCGCGCCGCATAGTTGCGCACGCCGTCCCACTGTGTGCCGGCCTTGCCCTTCGCCTTGAGGTCCTCGAAGGAGAAGACCGATGGTTCGGATTTGAACAGCCAGTAGTTCATTGTTTTGCTCCTTCCAGGGGCTGGCGATCAGCTACAGCGCCGCGCGTTTTTAGACGCGCAAAGGAGGCTGTAGCACTTTGATTTAGGGCATGATCCTTTGCGAAAATCGATTCCGATTTTCGGGCTCATGCGCTCGCCGGCTTGTTGAAGGTCCAGTTCCATTGCCGGATTTCGACGCTTTCGAACAGCCCGGCCCTGGCGAAGGGATCTGCCGCTGACAGCGCTTCTGCCGCCTCCAGATTCGGCGCCTCGACCACGACGAGGCTGCCGTTCGGCTTGCCGTCGTCGTCGAGGAACGGACCGGCGAAGGCCAACTTGTTCTCGCCGTTCAGTCCCTCCAAAAAGGCAACATGCTCGGGCCGCGTATCGAGCCGCACCTGCAGCTCTCCAGGCTTGTCCTTGCAAATCAACGCAAACAGCATCTTTCCATCTCCGGATTGTTCGACATTACACGTCGGTTTCGGTCTTCAGCGGCCTTGTCATCAGCGCCGACACAGCCTGGCGAATGGTGATCGTGCCGTCCAGTATGGCGGCGACCGCGGTGATGATCGGCGCATCGATGCTGCGCTCGGCGGCGATGCGGGCGGCGATCGCCGCCGTCGGCACGCCTTCGGCCAGTGGTAGTCCGGCGAGTGGCTTGCCTTGCCCAAGCGCCAGCCCGTAGGCGAAATTGCGCGACTGGGCGGACGAGCAGGTTAGCAACAGGTCGCCGAGGCCGGAAAGCCCCATCAGCGTCTCCGGCCTGGCGCCGAAAGCAGCGCCGATGCGGCGCAATTCCACAAAGCCGCGCGTCACCATGGCGGCCTGGGCGCTGGCGCCGAGCTCGGCGCCGGTGACCGCACCGGCGGCAATGGCAAAGACGTTCTTCAGCGCGCCGCCGATCTCGACGCCGATCAGGTCGTCGCTCGAATAGCAGCGCAGATTCTGCGCCGAAAAGCGCGCGGCCAGGTCGGCCGCCAGACCCTCATTGCCGGCGGCGACCACCACGGCCGTCGGCAGCCCCCTGGCGACGTCAGTGGCGAAGCTCGGGCCGGACAGGGCGGCGACCGGATTTTCAGGCAGGATCTCTCCAGCGATCGCCGACAGCAACGCGCCGGTGTCGCGTTCGATGCCCTTGGCGCAGAGGACCAGCGGGACGTCTTTCGGCATATGGGCTTTGGCGGTGGCCAGCATGGCGCGCAGCGCCTGCGCCGGCGCCACCGCCAGCACGCAGTCGGCGCCGTCGAGCGCGGCCTCGATGTCGCTCGTTGCGACGATGCCGGCCTGGAGCGCGATGCCAGGCAGATAGCGCGGATTTTCGCCACGGTCGATCGCGGCGACGGTCTCCGGGTTGCGCGCATAGAGGCGGACGAAATGATCGGCTCGCAGCATGGCCAGTGCCAGCGCCGTGCCCCAGGCACCGCCGCCGAGCACGGCAATGCGCCAGCCGCTTGGCGGCTTTTGCCCGTCGCCGTTCATGCCTTGGCTCCGCGCCGGCCCGAGCCGACCATCGGAGCGGAGATGCTGTCCAGCGGCCAGCGCGAACGCGGCACGAAGTCGGCGCTGTTTTCATCCGCGATGCCGGCGCGCAGCCGTTCGATGCCGGCCCAGGCGATCATCGCCGCATTGTCGGTGCAGAGCTTGAGCGGCGGCGCGACGAAGGCAAAGCCGGCTTTTTCGCACAGGGTTTCGAGTGTCGTCTTGATCGTCCGGTTGGCGGCGACACCGCCTGCAACGACGAGCGCAGGCTTCAACTCGCTCGGAAACGCCTGGCGGAAACGGTTCAGCGCCCTCGAAACACGATCATCCAGCGCATCCGCCACCGCCGCCTGGAACGAGGCGCAGATGTCGGCGACGTCCTGGTCGCTCAAAGGGGCAATGGCCGTCGCTGCCTGGCGCACGGCGGTCTTCAGCCCGGAAAAGGAAAAATCGGGCTGCGCCGAGCCCTTCATCGGCCGCGGGAAGGCGAAGCGCGCGGCGTCGCCGGTTGCCGCCGCCTGCTCGACATTGGGCCCGCCTGGATAGGGCAGGCCGAGCATTTTGGCGGTCTTGTCAAAAGCTTCGCCGAGCGCATCGTCGATAGTCGTCGCCCAGCGCTGGTAGTCGCCGACGCCGCGCACCGCGACGATTTGCGTGTGGCCGCCGGACACCAGCAGCAACAGATAGGGAAAGTCGAGCCCGTCGGTCAGCCGCGCGGTCAGCGCATGGCCTTCGAGGTGGTTGATGGCGATCAGCGGCTTGTTCGCCGCGGCTGCGATCGCCTTGGCCGTCATCAGCCCGACGATCAGACCGCCGACGAGGCCGGGACCGGCGGTCGCAGCGATCGCGTTGATATCGGCGAGATCGACTCCCGAATCGGCAAGCGCGGCCTCGATGATGCCGTCCAGCGCCTCGACATGGGCGCGCGCGGCGATTTCCGGGACGACGCCGCCAAAGGCAGCATGCTCTTCGATCTGGCTGAGCACGATGTCGGACAGGATTTTCGGCGCGCCGCCGCCGTCCAGCGCTACCACGCTGGCGGCGGTTTCGTCGCAACTCGTCTCAATGCCCAGAACGCGGATCAAGTCGTCGCTGTCCTCGATGATTGTATAGCCGGCCTTTCCCCGTTAGGAGAAAGCCGGGAAAACGACCTCAATCTGTCGGGGGTTATCACGGACGGCGCGCCATGCAAACAACCTTGAAAATCGGAACACGCGGCAGCCCGCTGGCGCTGGCGCAGGCGCATGAAACGCAGGCGCGGCTGATGGCCGCTCACGGTATGCCGGTTGAGGCATTCGAGGTGGTCGTCATCTCGACCAGCGGCGATCGCATCCAGGACCGGCCGCTGTCGGAAGCCGGCGGCAAGGGGCTGTTCACCAAGGAAATCGAGGAGGCGCTGCTGGCGCGCCGCATCGACATCGCCGTGCATTCGTCGAAGGACATGCCGACGGTGTTGCCCGACGGGCTGGAACTGTCTGCCTTCCTGCCACGCGAGGATGCCCGCGACGCTTTCGTCGGCAAGGCGGCCAAAACCATCGTCGGATTGCCGCACGGCGCGAAGGTCGGTTCGTCGTCGCTCAGGCGTCAGGCGCTGATTCGGCGGATGCGGCCGGACCTCGACGTGGTGATGTTCCGCGGCAATGTGCAGACGCGGCTGCGCAAGCTCGACGAGGGCGTCGCCGACGGCACCATCCTTGCCTATGCCGGGCTGAAGCGGCTCGGGCTCGAAGATGTCATCACCGACCTGATGCCGCTCGACAGCTTTCCGCCGGCGCCGGGGCAAGGCGCGATCTGCATCGAAAGCCGCATCGGCGATGACGACGTGCAAAGGATGCTGACGGCAATCCACGACGTGCCGACCGGGCAGGCGCTGGCCTGCGAACGCGCTTTCCTGGCGGCGCTCGACGGTTCCTGCCGCACGCCGATTGCCGGCCATGCGACGATATCGCGCGAAACGGTCCTGTTCGGCGGGCTGATCATCTCGCCGGACGGCGCGCAATTCCATGAGGTCAAGGCGGAAGGCCCGGCGCAGGATGCCGCGCGCCTCGGCGAAGAAGCCGCCAGGACCGTGCGGGCCAAGGCCGGCGAAAAATTCTTCGACGGCTGGGCCTGACATGCGTCGCGTCCTGGTGACGAGGCCGGAGCCGGGCGCCTCGCGCACGGCACAGCGGCTTGAGGACCTGGGTTTTAAGCCGATCCTGCTGCCGCTGACCGAAACGGTGGCGCTGCGGGTCGATGCGGACAGGGTGGCATATAATGCCGCGGCCGTTGTCGTCACCAGCGCCAATGCCGTGCGCCATGCGCCGAAGGAGATCCGCACGGCGCTCGCCGGTTTGCCTTGCCATGCGGTCGGCAGACGGACAGCGGGGGCCGCCCGTGCAGCCGGGTTTTTGTCCGTTAGCGAAGGGCCGGGCGATGCCGAGGCGCTGGCGGATGCGCTTGCCGGCGACTACGCCGGACAAACCATCGTCTATCTGTGCGGGCAGGTGCGGTTTTCGGGTTTCGAACAGCGGCTGCAGCCGGCAGGCGTTCAGGTTCGCGCCGTCGAGACCTATGACACCGTTGCGCTGGATTATTCCGACGAGGCCGTTCTTGCGCGCTTGTCCGGCCGGCCGGTCGAGGCGGTGCTGCTCTATTCGGCCAAGGCGGCCACAGCGATGCAGGCACTGGCCGGGCGGCCGGCGCTGGCTGAGCTTTTTAGAAAGACATGTTTTTTTGCCCTGTCCGGACGTATCGCCGCAGCCTTGGAGACTGTTGACTCAGAACAGCTTCGTGTTGCGCCGGAGCCCAGCGAGGAGGCGCTGCTGGAGCTTTTGCGGACGTCGCCTTGACCCCGTGTCATCACGCCGCCCCTTTTCACCGCTTGGTGATGTGCTAGACCCTTTCTGAACCATCCCGAAGCGAATTCTCAGGAGCCCAAGCATGGTCAAGACGCCGAAGATGCGGCATTCGAAAAGCCGTCGCGAGCCGGTGACCATCGAGCTCGAACCCGGCGCTGTCTCGCGCGTTGCCGACGAGGATGCCGCCAACGGGCGGACCGACGAGGCGAAGGCGGAGGAAGCGGCAAACGCGTCGCAGCCGGAAGCCCCTGAAGAACCCGTGCATGCCGACCAGACCGACATCGAGCCGTGGGAACATGCCGAAGCGACCCCGCCGGACGGCTCGGAGCAGCCGCCAGAGGGTGGCGCCAAAGGTCCTGAAGGGCCCAAACCAACTTATCCGGCCGGCTCGGAGGCATCGGCAAAGCGGGCCTTCGACTACAATTTTGACGACGCATCGGCCAAGGACGATTCGGCCAAGGCGGGCGCCGCGGACGCGCCGAAGGAAACCCAGACAGCGACTGAAGACATGGCAGCACAGCCGAAGCGTGGCGGCATCAACGGCATCGCCGCCGGCGTCATCGGCGGCGTCATCGCGCTGGCTGCCGCCGGAGCGCTGCAGTTTGCCGGCCTGCTCGGCGCGCCAGGGGCTGGCGATTTATCCTCGGGCGGCGTGTCGCTCGATGGCGTCAACAGCGAAATCGCCTCGCTGAAGAGCGAGATTGCCGGGCTTAGGGATACCGCCGGCAACAATGATGCCTCGGCCAAGGTGGACGGGCTGTCGTCGGCGCTCGATCAGGTCAAGACGGATGTCGTGGCGCTGAAGTCGGCGATCGAGCAGGGCGGAGCAGGCGACACTGCCGGGCTTGCAGCCCTCAGCGATAAGGTCAGGCAGATCGAGACGGCGGTTGCGGCGCTTGGCCAGACCGGCAACACGGCGCCGGTCGATCTCGGACCGCTCAATGAGAAGCTGGCCGGGCTCGACGCAGCGGTGAAATCCGCCGGTGAGACGGCGAAGGCGCAGGACGGCCGGCTTGCGGCGCTGGAACAGTCGGTGTCGCAGCTTTCCGGCAAGGTCGAGGCACAGGCCGGGCAGCCCAAGGTTGCGCTCGCCATCGCCGCATCGGCGCTGAAGGCGGCACTCGACCGTGGCGCCCCATTCGCCGCCGAACTCGAAACTTTTACGGCGATTTCGCCGGGTGCTCCAGAGATCGCAGCCTTGCGTCCCTACGCCGAAAAGGGCGTTCCGACCCGGTCGGAGATCGCAACCGAAATGCCTGCCGCGGCCAATGCGATGGTTGCTGCCTCCGAGCCTTCCGACCAGAATGCCAGCTTCCTGCAAAACCTGCTGTCGAGCGCGCAATCGCTGGTCAAGGTCAGGCCGATCGGTGCCGTCGAAGGCGCTGGCGCTCCGGAAACCGTCGCCCGCATTGAGGTGGCGGTCAATCAGGGCGATTACGCCAAGGCGCTCAGCGAATACGATACGCTGCCCGAGGCGGTGAAGGCTGCCGGCGCCGAATTTGCCGGCAAATTGAAGGCGCGAATCGAGGTCGAGAAGCAGGTTGACGCGCTGATCGCCAGTGCGATGAAGGCGTGAGGACAACCCCGATGATTCGCATTCTGCTTTTCCTCGCCGTGGTTTTCGCGCTCGGGCTGGGTTTCGCCTGGCTGGCAGACCGGCCGGGCGAGATGGTCGTCACCTTCAGCGGCTATCAATACCAGGTCAGCCTGATGGTGGCGGCGGTGGCGGTCGTTGCCGTGGTTGCCGCGGTGATGATCGTCTGGTGGCTGCTCAAGGCGCTGTGGAACAGCCCCTACACCATCTCGCGCTATTTCCGCGTGCGCCGTCGCGATCGCGGCTATCAGGCGCTGTCGACCGGCATGATTGCCGCCGGCGCCGGTGACGGAGCCCTCGCCCGCAAGAAGACCAGGGAAGCGGCAAAGCTCATCCGCTCCGACCAGGAGCCGCTGATCCAATTGCTGGAGGCGCAGGCCTCGCTGCTCGAAGGTGACCATGAGGGTGCCCGCGAAAAATTCGAGACCATGCTCGACGATCCCGAAATGCGGCTGCTCGGTCTGCGCGGGCTTTATCTCGAGGCCGAACGCCTCGGCGACCGCAACGCGGCGCGGCACTACGCCGGCCGCGCCGCGGCGATGGCGCCGCAGCTGGCCTGGGCCGCCGAATCGACACTGGAAGACCTGACCGGTCGCGGCGACTGGGACGGCGCGCTGAAACTGGTCGAGGCGCAGAAATCGACGCGGCAGATCGAGCGCGATGCCGCCAATCGGCGTCGGGCCGTGCTGCTCACGGCCAAGGCGCAGGCGCTGATCGACAGCGATCCCAATGCCGCCAAAACCGCTTCTCTGGAGGCCAACCGGCTGCGGCCGGATTTCGCGCCGGCCGCGGTGATCGCAGCCAAACTGCTGTTCAGACAGAATGATGTGCGCAAGGGCGCGAAGATCCTCGAAACGGCGTGGAAAGCCGAGCCGCATCCAGAGATCGCCGAGCTTTACACCCACGCCCGGCCAGGCGATGCCGTGCTCGACCGGCTGAACCGGGCAAAGAAGCTGCAGGAGATGAAGAAGAACCACGCCGAATCGTCGCTGGCGGTGGCGCGCGCCGCGCTCGACGCGCACGACTTTTCAACCGCCCGCAAAGAGGCCGAGGCGGCTATCCGCATGGATCGCCGCGAAGGCGCCTACCTGCTTCTGGCCGACATCGAGGAGGCCGAGACCGGCGATCAGGGCAAGGTGCGGCAGCTTCTGTCCAAGGCAGTGCGTGCACCCGGCGATCCGGCCTGGGTCGCCGACGGCGTCGTCTCCGAACGCTGGGCGCCGGTGTCGCCGATCACCGGCAAGCTTGACGCCTTCGAGTGGCGTGCGCCGATGGAGCGGCTCGGCCAGTTCATCGACAGCGACGAGGATGCGCCGGACGCCGCGGTGCCGACAATCGCGGCGCCGACGAAGCCGGCAAAGGAAAATGTAATCGAGCTGAACCCCGCCGGTCCGGCCGAAAGGCCGACCACCGCGGCGGCATCGGAAAGTGGCGAAGACGATGTTGCGCCGGTCAACGCCACGGCGTCTGCCACGGTGCCGCCGGATGGCGACGCCGTCGAACCGGTGGAGGAAATGGCTCGGCTGCCTGACGATCCCGGCGTCGATCCGGACGAGGAAGACCAAAAACCGCGCAAGTTTCGGTTGTTTTGATTTGGCTGCGCTTGATAGGTTTGGCCGATGGGAAGTAGGAATCACATGTTCGAACGCGTTCTGTCGTTTCTGAAGGACCTGCCGGGAGACGGCCGCGCCCGCAACAACGCCGATGATCCGCGCGTTGCCGCATCCGCCCTTCTCTACCATGTGATGAGTGCCGACGGCGTGCGTCAGGATGCCGAATGGGAGCGGTTCAAGGTAGTGCTGGCGGAAAGCTATTCGATCAGCGGCGACGAGCTCGACGCGCTGGCGGCTGCCGGCGAGCGGGCTGACAATGAGGCGATCGACCTCTACGCCTTCACCAGCATATTGAAGCGCCAGCTCGATCCGGACGCGCGAAAAGCCTTCATCGGCCTGATGTGGGAAATCGTCTACGCCGATGGCGAATTGCACGAGTTCGAGGACAATATCGTCTGGCGGGTCGCCGAACTGATGGATGTCGAACGCCACGACCGCGTCGAGGCACGCCGCAAGGCGGCCGCCGAAGTGCCGGGCGCGGCTGGAACATCGAGCGACGAATAGACGGGGTTCCCCATGCCATCCACGCCGAGGCCGAGACCAAAAATCCTGATCGTGCTGCATCAGGAGAGTTCGAGCCCCGGGCGCGTCGGCCATATGCTTATCGAAGAAGGCTTCGACCTCGATCTCCGCTGCCCGCCGCTCGGCGACGCCTTGCCGGAAACACTGGACGATCATGCCGGAACCGTGGTGTTCGGCGGACCGATGAGCGCCAATGACGAGGACGACTTCGTCCGCCGTGAGACCGACTGGCTAAAAATTCCGCTCAGGGAGAACCGGCCGTTGCTCGGCATCTGCCTCGGCGCGCAGATGCTGGTCAACCATCTTGGCGGCAAGGTCGAGGGTCATGGCGAGGGGCTGGTCGAGATCGGCTGGTATCCGCTGACAGCGACCGAGGCGGGCCGGAAGCTGATGCGCTGGCCTGAGATGGTCTATCAGTTTCACCGCGAGGGCTTTTCGCTGCCGAAGGACGCGACGCTGCTGGCGACGGCCGAAACCTATCCCAACCAGGCGTATCGTTATGGCGACAATGCCTGGGGCATCCAGTTCCATGGCGAATTGACCAGGGCGATGATGCAGCGCTGGGTCGTTCGCGGCGCGCATCGCTTCGAGTTGCCCGGCGCGCAGCCCGGTCGCGATCATCTCGGCGGCCGGCTGATCTGGGACATGCATCTGAAGCGCTGGCTCGGCGAATTCCTGCAGACGATCTTCGGCAAGCCGGCGTTGTCGTGAGCGCCTCGGGTCAGTTTCGCCCGTTGAGGTGGCGGATCTTGCGCAGCTGCGGGAACAGCACCGCCCACAGCCCGGCGACAACGACTGCGCCGACGCCGCCGATCACCACCGCGGGCACGGTGCCGATCAATGCCGCCATGGTGCCGGCGCGGAATTCGCCGAGCTCGTTGGAGGCGCCGACGAAAACCTGATTGACGGCGTTGACGCGGCCGCGAACCTTGTCCGGCGTCCACAGCTGGATCAGCGTCTCTCTGATATAGACGCTGAACATGTCGGCGGCGCCGAGCAAGGCGAGCGCTGCGATCGACAGCCAGGTGATGGTGGAAAGGCCGAACAGCACCGTGAAGGCGCCGAACAGCGCGACGAAGCCGAGCATGACCACTCCGGCATGGTTGCGGATCGGATGTCCGGCCAGCCAGATGGCAACGCAGATGGCGCCGATCCCCGGCGCCGAACGCAACAGTCCCAGGCCCCATGGGCCGAGTTCGAGGATGTCGCGCGCATAGACCGGCAGCAGTGCCGTGGCGCCGGACAAAAGCACGGCGAACAAATCGAGCGAAATGGCGCCGAGCACGATCTTCTCGCTCCAGATATAGCCGAAGCCGGCAAACAGGGTCTGCATCGTCGGCCTGTCGGTCTCGCTGCGCTGGGCAGGCTTTGGGATGGTGAAGACCAGCACCGCGGCGACAAACATCAGAACGGCAGCGGTGCCGTATGCCGCTTGCGCCGAGAGCCCGTAGAGCAGGCCGCCGGCGACCGGTCCGACGATGGTCGCCGTCTGCCAGGCAGACGAATTCCAGGCGATCGCGTTGCCGAAGTCCTCCGGCGGCACAAGGTTGGCGAACAGCGACGCCGCGGCGGGTCCGAAGAAGGCCCGCGCGATGCCGAACATGGCGAGCACGCCGAAGATCAATCCCGGTCCGCTCAGGCCGCGCAGCGTCAGCAGCAGCAGGGCCAGCGCGCAGATCGCCTCCAGCAGCACCATCAGCGCCATGATCAGACGGCGGCCGAAACGGTCGGCGACCACCCCGGTGATCAGCACCAGCAGCAGCGAGGGCAGGAACTGGACAATGCCGACAAGGCCGAGATCGAACGGATCGCGGGTCAGGTCGTACACCTGCCAGCCGACGGCAACGGATACGATCTGGGTGGCGAATGTGGCGAGGAAGCGCGCCGCCCAATAGCTCAGGAAGGGTTTGTGCCGGAAGGCGGCATAGCGCCGGTCGGGCGGTGCGTGAGGTTCGGGTGTCATGAATCAGGCCCCGTGGCAAGGAAGTCGGCCGGCGGGGCACTTCAACGAGGGCGCTGGTCCGACCGCAGCGCTTTTAACGCAGTTCGGTCCGACGCGCGCGCAAAAATCGGCTCTGGATCAAGGATTCCCGGCTACCATGCTAATTGCACGGCTCGGCGGAGGTGGAAAGGTTCTCCCGCGCCCCCCTTCTGTCCTGCCGGACAGACGGGGCGCTGTCCCGCTAATCTTCGAGGCTTCCGTTTGCCGGCTTCGAACGCGTCAGACCGTAGCCTTGGGCTTCCTGGTCTTCTTGACCGGCGCCGGCGGGGCGGCCTTGCGGCCAAGGCCGATCGCCTTCGCCAACTGCGAGCGCGAGGCCGCATAATTGGGGGCGACCATCGGATAGTCAGCCGGCAAGCCCCATTTGGCGCGGTAGGCATCCGGCGTCAGCCCGAAATGAACGCCGATATGGCGCTTCAGGGATTTGAACTTCTTGCCGTCTTCGAGGCAGATGATGTAATCCGGCGTCACCGATTTCTTGGGATTGACCGCCGGGATCAGCGGCGCTGCGACCGGAACGGCGGGCTGTCCAAGCCCACCTATCGACGCGCTGACGCTGGCGATGAGATCGCCGAGGCCGGAAGCGGGCAAGCGGTTCTTCTCGACGTAAGCGGACACGATGTGAGCGGTCAGCTCGAGAAGGTCGATGTCCTTGCGGGCTTTGTTGCTGTCGTCGGTCAATCTATTTTCTCCGTTAGTGGGGTCGCAGAATTCCTAGTCGGCAAATCTGCATAACGCAATGACGCCGCACCACGCCACACATTATTTTGAATAACAATACTAACGGCCGGGCCAGATCAACAGGTTTGCGCCCGAACCGCTACAATATCAGACAATCAGGGATTTGTCGCGCCACAGTCGAAATCCCCCTTCGAAGGCGCGTGTGTTGTCGCCACGCCTGCAACCGGCAGGCAATTCGTCGAGTTTGTCGATATTGCCACCGCCGATGACCACATAGTCAGGCTGAAGGGCGGCGCGCAGCAGCTCGACGACGTCAAAGACGTATTTGCGCCATTTCTTCTTGCCGCGCTTCTCAAGGCCGCGTTCCCCGACATAGTCCTCGAAGCTGCCGCGCTTCTTGTAAGGCAGATGCGCGAGTTCCATCGGCTGGGCGACGTTGTCGAGGATCATCGCAGCACCGAGGCCGGTTCCAAGACCCAGGAACAGCATGCGCCCGCCTTCATAGCTGCCGACGGCCTGCATCAGCGCGTCGTTGACCAGCTTCACCGGCTTGCCGAACTGCGTTGCGAAGTCAAATCCGACCCAGCCCTTGCCGAGATTGGCGGGGTCAGCCAGTGGCCTGTTGTGGTGCACAGGGCCGGGATAACCGATCGAAACGACGTCGTAGGGCAAGCCATCGGCGAGCGTCCGCACGGTCGCGATCATCTGCTGCGGTGTCAGGCCGGGTCCGGAATCGGCCCTGCGCTCCTCGCCGCCGGCGCTGGTGAGGATCTTGACATGGGAGCCGCCAATATCGATCGCAAGCACGATTTTTTCGCTGTCCGGTGCCGGCTTTTTCGCCGCTTTGGCCATTGCGTCGCCTCCGAGTTCATTTCGCCGGATTGATCCAGCCGTTCGGCGGTCCGAACCCGGCCATCGCATCGGCCGGGCCCCACGTCCCCGGCTCATAAAGGTGTGGTGGGGTGCTGTCGCCAAGCACCGGGCCAACGATCCGCCAGGCGAGCTCGCTGGCGTCCTGGCGGGTGAACAGCTGGCCATTGCCGTTCATGGCGTCGCCGATCAGCCGCTCATAGGGCGGCATGTCGCCCTTGCTGTCGTCGAGCGCGGTGAGTTCGACTTGCTCGCCGATCATGTCGTCACCAGCGGCCTTGCGCTGGGCGCCGATCGAGATCGCCACCTGCGGGTCGATGCGGAAACGAACGTAGTTTGCGTCGCCCGGCTTGATCGGGTCGAAGACGTCGAGCGGGGGCCGCTTCAAACGCACGATGACCTCGGTGGCGTGCACCGGCATGCATTTGCCGGCGCGGATGAAGAAGGGCACGTCGCGCCAGCGCCAGGTGTCGACGAAGAAACGCACCGCCGCGAAGGTCTCGACCGGCGAATTCGGCGCGACGCCCGGCTCGCTGAGATAGCCTTTGAACTGGCCGCGCACGACATCGTCCCTGGTCAGCGTCCGGATCGCCCGCAGCACCTGCACCTTCTCGTCGATCAGATCGTCGGCCGAGCGGCCAACGGGCGGCTCCATGGCCAGCAGTAGCAGGATGTTGAGCAGATGGTTCTCGATGACGTCGCGGATGCAGCCGACCTCGTCGTAGAAGCGGCCGCGGCCTTCGACGCCGAAATCCTCGGCCATGGTGATCTGCACGCTCTCGACGAAATTGCGGTTCCAGATCGGCTCGAGAAAGGAATTGGCGAAGCGGAAGTAGAGCAGGTTCTGGATCGCCTCCTTGCCCAGATAGTGGTCGATGCGAAAGATCGACTGCTCGTCGAACACCAGGTGCAGGACCCGGTTCAGCCAGCGCGCCGATTGCAGATCCTGACCGAAAGGCTTTTCCACCATCAGACGGGCGCCCTGGGCTGCGCCCGACTGCTCCAGCCCCTGGATAACCGTCTCGAACATGGTCGGCGGCACCGCCAGATAGTGCAGCGGGTGCTGCGCGGCTCCGAGCGCGCTTTTCAGCTTCTCGAAGGTCGCGGCGCTGCGGTAGTCGCCGCTGACATAGCGAAGCAGCGAGGCAAGTTTCGCAAAGATCTTTTCATCGACCTTGCCGATGTCCCTAATGATGCCGTCGCGGGCGCGCGCTTGCAACTGCTTCAGGTCCCAGGCGTCGAAAGCGACGCCGATCACCGGCTCTGTGAGCGTTCCCTTGGCCACCATGGCATAAAGTGCCGGAAAGATTTTTTTGTGGGCGAGGTCGCCGGTCGCTCCGAAAAGCACCAGCGTGTCGGACCGTTCCTGGTTCATGAGCGTGTCTTCCCCGTCACGATCCGGTCTTCGGCTTTTCGACATGGCCGCCAAAGGCATAGCGCATGGCGGACAGCAGCTTGTCGGCGAATTCGGATTCGCCTTGCGAGGAGAAGCGGTCGAACAGGGCCGAGGACAGAACCGGCGCCGGCACGCCAGTGTCGATCGCCGCCTTCAGCGTCCAGCGGCCTTCGCCGGAATCCGAAACCCGTCCGCCAAACTGCGTCAGCCCCGAATCGGCCTTCAACGCGCCTGCCGTGAGGTCGAGCAGCCAGGAGCCGATGACGCTGCCATGCCGCCAGACCTCGGCTACCTCGGCGATATCGATGTCGAACTGGTAATATTGAGGGTTTTCCAATGGACTGGTTTCGGCGTCGGCGGTCCGCTGTCTCTTGCCGGCATTCGCCGACTTCAGGATGTTCATGCCCTCGGCATAGGCGGCCATGACACCGTACTCGATGCCGTTGTGGACCATCTTGACGAAATGACCGGCGCCGCTCGGCCCGCAATGGAGATAGCCGAACGGGGCGGTTCCGGCATCCTTGCCGGGGGCAGGCACCCCGGCATCGGCGCCCGGCGCCAAGGTGGCGAAGACCGGATCGAGATGCTGGACCGCGCTGTCGGGGCCGCCGATCATCAAGCAATAGCCGCGCTCGAGGCCCCAGACGCCGCCGCTGGTGCCGACATCGACATAGTTCAAACCTTTCGATGCCAGGCGCGCCGCGTGGTCGACAGCCTCGTGATAATAGGAATTGCCGCCGTCGACGATGATGTCGCCCGGCTCCATCAGGTCGGCAACCTGGTCGACGATCCGGCTGGTGATCGCCGCCGGCAGCATCAGCCAGGCGCTGCGCGGCTTGGTCAGCTTGCCGACGAACTCCTCCATCGAAGCGGCTCCGATCGCGCCAGCGGTCACAAGGGCTTCAACGGTGGCCGGGTTGATGTCGTAGACCACGCATTCGTGGCCATCGCGCAGCAGACGCCGCACCATGTTGGCGCCCATCCTGCCCAGTCCCATCATTCCGATCTGCATGTTTTTCGTCCTGCTTCTTGAGGGATAGAAGATCTAATTGCTCTATCTTTGGAGCATGATCATTTCCGAAAACCGGTTTCCACTTTTCGCTAACGCGGACCTTCGGTTCGGGATCATGCTTGCTCTCTCGTTGGAGCATGACCTTTTCCGAAAACCGGTTTCCACTTTTCGCAAACGCGGACCTTCGGTTCGGGATCATGCTCTGTCCAGCTTGTCGATACCGACGGAAAAGTCGACCTTCTCCCAACGGCCGGCATCGGGCCAGAAAAAAGTAAAGACGATCATATTGCCCGGCGGGACATCGGCAACGGGCAGGTCGGTGAGATGGATGCCGAAGGCGTTCTCGGTCGTCGCGGCGTCATGGATGGTCGCCCACCCGTCGCTGCTCCAATGCACCACCGCCCGGGCCAGCAGTTCGACGCGCAGCAGCTTGCCGGCGGGCATGGCGCGGAGCTTGTGATTGAAGCGCCATGTCCGGCGCGGCGCCACGGTCCTGTCCTCGATGTAGCGTTTCACGCCTTGCAGCGGCATGTCGAAGACGGCGCCGTCATTGAGCGAGCGCAGCAGCTTGATGTGCTCCGAATGCGCCCAGACCAGCGGCATGGCGCTGCCCGACGGTCCGCCGTGCCGCAGTTCGTGTTCGGCCATGTCGGGACCATCCCAGACCTGCTCGGGCAGCAGGCCGCCAGACCCGGCGGAATCCTCGAGGGTCTTTAACAGGCTCGCTGCTTTGTCCTTGTGTCCCGCCGCCAGTTCGTAATGGGCGCGCTCGCCGACCAGCAGCGGCCAGGGCCGGCCCTGGCCGGTCCCGTCGAAGGGCGCGCCGTCGGCGTGTTCGCCATAGCCGTCGCCGCTATAGCGATACCAGACGGGCCCCTGTGGCAGGTCGCAGCGCAGCCGCGCATCGATGACCTTGACCGTGTCGACGATGCGCGGATCGTCGGCGGCCCTGAGGCCGAAGCGGACGAGCGCCAGCGCATCCGGGCTGACGATCGCCTCGGCCGGCCGGTCGCTATCGCCGGGCGGCCGGTTCTTGATCGGCACATAGCCGTCCCTCGGCGACGCCGCGCCGGCGGTGTCGGGCGGTGCGATACGGACGTAATAGCCCTCGACGCCGACCTCTTTCCCGAGTGGGGTGCCGGTGACATAGGTCCAGCGCTCGATCTGGTCGTTCCAGACATCGGCGGTTTCCCGCAGATAATTTGCCGGCTCCGCTTTGCCGCAAGTTTCGAACATGTCGGCCGCCGCCAGCAGGGCGGCGATCTCGACGGCCAGCGTGAACGGGCTGTAGCCGGCATCCTCTTCCCAGCGGTCTTCGCCGGTGACGGGACCGTTGCGCACGACGTAGGAAGCGGCGCGCTCGATCATTGGCATGAAGGAGCGCAACGCGGCGTCTGCCAGATGCCCGGCCCGGCGCAGCGCGTCTGCGAGCAGCAGCGGAAATGCGCATTCGTCCATCTGGATGCCCGGCCAATAGGCAGATCCGTCGAGCCAGGCGTTCTGCGGCCAATGCCCATCCGGCTGCTGGATCGAGCGGAGATAGGCGAGGATCTCAAGCGACGCTTGCGCCGGATCGCCGGCGGCGAGGAAACCGCCCGCGGTTTCGACCAGGTCGCGCGGCCAGACCAGATGATAGCCGCCGATATCGTCGTCGCCCTTGCTGAAGCCCCATGGGATCGACAGGCTGGCGACGGCCGCTCCGGTGGATGAGCGATGCGTTGCCAGAACCGCCGTACTGAGGCGATAGGTGTTGATCCCCGCACCATGCCGGTCCAGCGGCAGCAAGCCAGCCTGCCACTCCCGCCATTTCTCGACATACGATTCGGCCGCGGGCGCAAAGCCTCGCTTCAGGCTGGCCGAGGCATTTTCCGCCGCCTCTTGCGGCGTCGTTGCGAAACCCAGCGCCAGTAACGCCTTGGGGTTCGCAGCCGAAAATCCGATCTCGCCGGTCAGCGCGACATTGCCGTCCTCGGCCCTGCGGCAGGCCGGGTCGAGCCGGCCGTCACGACGGAGTTGCTGCCAGCCGTCGGAGACACCGACATAGCCGGCCGAGCATGCTCCCCAGGGCAGCGACGATGCGAGCGCCAGGCAAACGCCACGCCCGGAGGCAAACAGGACAGGCTTTCCCTCGTGGTGGTCGACCCAGGCGGTGTTGGCCATGCCGGCGTTGACCAGATGCGGCGCCAGCAGCGCGTAGACGCGGTGGTCGGCATGTGTGCCTGTCAGCGGCGTGAAGCTGATTTCCTGCAGCAAAACAGGACGATCCGGATCCGTAACGATACGCTTTTCGATCCGGTAGGTGGCGGCGGTGTTGACCAGCCTGTAGGCGGGCACCCCATCCTCGAACGGCTCGACACTGTGCACGGCATCGCGCTTTTCTTCCGAGAAATAGAAGCCGGGGCCGGTGACGACCAGTCCCATGTCTCGGGTGCAGGCGCTGTCGAGGCGGGGATAATAGACCTCGTTGAGGATGCCGTGGCTGATCGTGAACCAGACAGGGCAGGCCGGCGAAAGCGCGGTGCCGACGCCGCTCTTGGCGCTTGACGTCCAGCGCGCCGGAATTCCGGGTGCGCCCGGCGCAAAAGTCGGCGTCGCTGCCATCTCGATTTCGGTCTCCTGCCCCACCCCTAGACCAGGAGCGGAACGCTTTTCAATCATTGCACCGCAAGTTGATCGTCAAACCGTCACCGATCGCTGTTGACAAGTGCGCCCATCTAAATTTGTCTGACAATATTATTGAAACGAGGGCAATATTGAAACGAGGGACGTCAAAACAGCCACCAGTAGCCAACAACGACCAGCAATCCATGGGAGGATAACAGATGAAGAAGATACTCGTCTTGAGTGCCCTTGCGGCGATGCTCGCGTCAGGCGCCGCGTTTGCCGACACCAGCGACAAGAAGATCGCCTTTTCCAACAATTATGCCGGCAATTCGTGGCGGCAGGCGATGCTCGACAGCTATGCCATCGTCACCAAGAAGGCGGTCGCCGACGGGGTGGTCGCAGCCGCAGACATCTTCACGACCGCCGATAAGGAGGTGCCGACCCAGGCAGCCCAGGTCCAGAACCTGATCCTGCAAGGCTATGATGCCATCGTCATCAACGCCGCCTCGCCGGACGCGCTCAACGGCGCCGTCAAGCAGGCCTGCGATGCCGGCATCGTCGTCGTCTCCTTCGACGGCATCGTCACTGAGCCCTGCGCTTATCGCGTGGTCGTCGACTTCAAGGACATGGGCAGGCAGGAGGTCGAGCAGATGGCCAAGTTCCATCCCGAGGGCGGCAATCTGCTGGAAATTCGCGGCCTTGCTGGGACCTCGATCGATGACGCCATCCACGCCGGAATTCTGGAAGGCGTCGCCGCTCATCCCAAGTTCAAGATCGTCGGTTCGGTGACCGGCGACTGGGATCAGACCACAGCACAGAAGGCGGTCGCAACGATCCTGCCGTCGCTGCCGGAAATCGTCGGCGTCGTCGATCAGGGCGGCGACGGCTATGGCGCGGCACAGGCCTTCGCCGCCGCCGGCAAGCCGCGTCCGACCATCATCATGGGCAACCGTCAGGACGAATTGCAGTGGTGGAAGGAACAGAAGGACAAGGACGGCTATCAGACCTGGTCGGCGTCCATCGCGCCGGGCGTGTCGTCGCTGGCCTTCTGGGTGGCGCAGCAGGTGCTCGACGGTCGCACGGACGTGCCACATGACCTCTTGGTGCCATACCTCGCCTTCACCCAGGATACCTTCGAGGCTGCGCTGCCGAAAATCCCTAAGGGCGGCGTCGCCAGCCACGAATACACCCAGGAAGACGCCATCGCGTCGATCAAAGCCAACATCAAGTGAGCTTGGCAGGTTGCCAACCGGATATTGCCAGGTATGCCCAGGGGTGACGCGGACATTGTCAGGCTGGACGGCGCCGAAAAACATTTCGGTGCCGCCGACATCATCAGACTGGACGGCGCCGAAAAACATTTCGGCGCCGTCCGGGCCCTCGCCGGGGTGGATTTCCACGTCCGTGCTGGTGAATGCGTCGGTCTCGTCGGCCACAATGGCGCGGGCAAGTCGACGCTGATGAATATGGTGGCGGGCACGCTCGTGCCCGACAGCGGTCGGATCGCGGTGCGTGGCGGCATCGAGGATAATTATTCGGTGCCACGCGCCCAACAACTCGGCATACGCTGCGTGTTCCAGGAACTGTCGCTGTGCCCGAATCTCAGCGTTGCCGAGAACACCCGAATCAACCACCCGGCGCTGCGCGGCTTCGGCTGGCGGCGCAAGGCGGCCGATCTCATCGCCGCCAAGCTGGACGAGATATTCCCGGGCCACAGCATCTCCGCCGCCGATATCGCCAGCGACCTTTCCATCGGCAGGCGGCAGATGGTCGAGGTGGCGCGCGCCTTCACGGTGACGCAGGATCCGCTCGAGCTCGTCATCCTCGACGAGCCGACATCCTCGCTCGACGCGCACACGGCCGGCCAGTTGCTGGCCTTCGTCCGGCGCTTTGTTGCCGGGGGCAAGAGCTGCATCCTGATCTCGCACGTTCTGGGCGAGGTGCTCGGGAATGCCGACCGCATCGTGGTGATGCGCGACGGCAAGGTCGTTGCGTCAGACACGGCGAAGGCTTTCGACCGCGACAGGCTGGTGACGACCATGGGGGGAGCGGCAGCGCGTGAGAAGATCGCGGCCGAAATCGCGACCCAAAAGCCGGAGACCGGCCCGTTACGGGTCCGGGCCCGGCCGGCGCGGCAAGAGGACGGCAACGAACTTGTGGCGCATGCCGGCGAGATCATCGGCCTTGCCGGGTTGGCCGGTCACGGCCAAACCGATCTGCTGCTGGCGATTTTCGCCGCCGCGGCGCGCGCCAAGACCGGCATCGAGGTCACCGCGCCGGTGGCGCTGGTGGCCGGCGACCGCCAGTCTGACGGGATATTTCCGCAATGGTCGATTGCGCAAAACATCGGCATCCGTTCGCTGGCGCGATTGCGCAACGGCCTGCTGATCTCGCCTCAACGCGAAGCCGAACTCGCAACCTTCTGGCAAAGCAAAATCGGCATCCGCACCCCCGACATGAACAACAACATCTTCTCGCTGTCCGGCGGCAACCAGCAGAAGGTCCTGTTTGCCCGGGCGCTCGGTTCCGACGCGAAGATCGTGCTGATGGACGACCCGATGCGCGGCGTCGACATCGGCACCAAGCTCGAAGTCTACGACCTCGTGCGCGAAGAGGCTGGCCGCGGCCGTACCTTCCTCTGGTACACCACGGAAACCGAAGAGCTCGACAATTGCCACCAAGTCTATGTCTTCAAGAACGGCCGGATCGTCGCCAACCTTGGTCGCGACGAGCTGACCGAGGAAAAGATCATCCAGTCCTCGTTCGGCGATGCGGCCTGAGATGACGCCAGCACCCGTCGAGACCGGTCCCAAGAGTTCTTCCGAGCGCGGCGCGCTGGCGCGGGCGCGCCTGTTGCGCAGCCTGCTGCCGGCATTGTCGCTGGTGCTGGTGCTGCTGGCGATCGCCTGGCTCAACCCGCGCGCCATCAGCTATTTCGGCTTCAGCCTGATGCTCAATTTGGCGATCCCGATTGCCTTGGCGACAATCGCGCAGATGTTCGTCATCGCCGGCAACGAGCTCGACCTGTCGATCGGCACGTTCGTCGGTTTCGTCGGCTGCGTCACGGCGACGTGGCTGAAGGACGCGCCGCTGGTCGGCGTCTTGATCCTGCTCGGCTCGATCGGCGTCTATGCGCTGCTCGGCGCGCTGATCCATCTGCGCAATCTGCCTTCAATTGTCGTGACGCTCGGCATGAGTTTTGTCTGGCAGGGCCTCGCCATCCTCATCCTGCCGAAGCCCGGCGGCAAAGCGCCGGATTGGCTGCTGTCGCTCATGGCCTTCAAGCCGCCCTTCGTTCCGTTCCCGATCATTGCGGCGCTGCTGATTGCCGCGGTCGTCCACTTCGGGCTGATGCGCACCTCGTATGGCGTGATCCTGCGCGGCTCCGGCGGCAATGCCGCGGCCCTCGGCCGTGCCGGCTGGTCGCTGCTCAAGACCAAGATCGTGCTGTTCGCATTGACCGGCCTGTTCGGCGTTTTGTCCGGCATGGCCCTGATCGGCATCACCACCTCGGCCGACGCCAATATCGGCAATGGCTACACGCTGCTGTCGATCGCCGGCGTCATCCTCGGCGGCGGCGAATTCGTCGGCGGCCGGGTATCGCCGATCGGCGCTGTGATCGGCGCGCTGACGCTGGCGCTTGCCGCCTCGCCGCTGCTGACCTTCATGCACATCCCGCCCGATTGGCAGGTGGCCGCCAATGGCGCCATCCTCATCATCGTGCTGGCGGCCCGCGTGCTGATCAGCCGCAAAGAGAGGTGAGGGGATGGCATCGTTGCGATTGCTGCTCGCCAAACCCTGGATCTGGTCCTTTATCGGCGCGCTGCTGGTGTGGCTGGCGACGATCACCTTCACCGGCGGATATGGCGGCGGCGGCATGATCACGGCAGCACTTTCGCTCGCCGTCTTCACCGTCATCGTCGGTGTCGGCCAGATGTTCGTGATCACGCTCGGTCCCGGCAATGTCGACCTGTCGCTGCCCGCCAATATCGGCCTCGCCAGCGCCGTCGCCATGAAGGTGATGGACGGCAATGATTCAATGATCGCCGTCGGGCTGCTGGCGGCGCTGGCCTGCGGCATGGCGATCGGAGCCGCCAATTATCTCTTGATCTGGGCGCTGCGTATTCCACCGATCATCGCCACGCTGTCGGCGAGCTTCATCATCCAGTCGATCGACATCAGCTATGGCCGCGGCTTGCAGATCAAGCCGCCGCCCGGCTTCGCCAGTTTTACCAACTGGCAGATCCTTGGCATTCCGGTGCTGGCGATCCTCACCGTGCTGTTCACCATCGGCGCTGCGATCGCGCTGCAGCGCATGATCTATGGCCGTTCGGTGCTGGCGATCGGCCAGAACATCCGCGCCGCATGGCTGGCCGGCGTCAATGTCGGCCGCATCCGCTTCCTCACCTACACGCTGTCGGGCGCGCTCGGCGGCCTCGACGGGGCGCTGCTCGCCGGCTATTTCCGCGGCGCCAATGTCGATATCGGCAACGAATATCTGCTGGCCTCGATCGCCGTCGTCGTCATCGGCGGTACGTCGGTGGCCGGCGGCAAGGCCAACGTGCCGGGCGTCTGGGGCGCGGCGCTGTTCCTGGTGCTGCTTTTGACCATGCTCAACACGTTCGGCGTCAGCGCCGGCGTCCGGCTGCTGCTGACCGGGCTGATCATCGTCGGTGTCATCACCGCCGCCGGCGGACAGAAAGCGCTGCGCTAGCAAGCGACCCTTGGCGGCGCTGCCCCTGTGTCACCTCATACGTGCTTGCGACCGCCGGCTTCGCGGAACCAGCTGTCGGGATAGGGATACCACCAGTCCTGGATCGCCGGCTTGTGATCGATGATGACCATCTTGGAGCGGCGGAAGGCATCCAGCCCCTGGCGTCCAAGTTCGCGTCCGAGGCCCGACGCCTTCCAGCCGCCGAACGGCAGTGCGTCATTGTCGATCAGCGGATTGTTGACCCAGACCATGCCGGCTTCAAGCCGCTCCGCAGCCTCATGCGCCTCGGCGAGATCGGTGGTGAACACCGAGGCGCCGAGCCCGAAAGGGCTGTCATTGGCAAGTTCTATCGCCTCGTCGAAATCCTTGACCCGGCAGATCGCGGCGACTGGTCCGAAACATTCTTCGCGCACGATCGCCATGTCGGGGGTGACGCCGGTCAGGATCGTCGGCTCGTAGAACCAGCCGACATTGTGCGCCGGCGGAACACGCCCGCCGGTGATCACCTTGGCACCATTGCGCACCGCATCGTCAACCAGCCGCATGACTTTTGCCCGCGCCGCCTCGCTGACCAGCGGCCCGATCTCGGTCTTGTCGAGGCCGTTGCCGATGCGTAGCGCCCGTGTCTTCTCGGCAAACAGCTCGACAAAGCGGTCGTGAACGGCATCGACGACGAAGAACCGTTCTGCCGAGGTGCAGACCTGGCCGGTGAGATGGAAAGCGGCGGTGACGCTGCCGGTCGCCGCCACGTCGAGCGGGGCGTGTCGGCTGACGATCAGCGGATCGCTGCCGCCGGCCTCGATGACGCAAGGCTTCATGCGTTCAGCGCAAGCGACGGCTACAGCCTTGCCGGCGGCGACCGAGCCGGTGAAGGCGACCGCATGCGTGCGGTCCGAGGCGATCAGCGCCTGCGCGGTAGCCGCCGCGCCGGGCAGGCAGGAAACCAGGCCCTCAGGCAGGGAGCGGAACACGGTCATGAAATCCAGCGTCGACAGTGTCGTCGCCTCGGCCGGCTTGATCACGCAGGCATTGCCGGCGGCAAGCGAGGCGGCAACGGTCCAGCACATCAACAGGATCGGAAAGTTGTAGGGCATGATGTGCACCGACGTGCCGTAGGGCTCGTAGCGCGCATATTGGAACGAACCGGACTGCGTCGTGCCGGCGATCTTGCCGGCGTCGTCGCGCGCCATTTCGGCGTAGTAGCGGAAGGTCGGTGCGCAATTGGCGATCTCGCCGATTGCTTCCGGATAGGGCTTGCCCATCTCGCGCACCATCAGTTCGGCGCAGCGCGTGAAGTCAGCTGCCTCGATGGCGTTGGCGACTGCATGCAGATGCCTGGCGCGGCTCTTGGCGTCGAGCTTTTTCCAGGCAGCTTGCGCCCTGGCCCCAGCTGCGAGCACCGCGTCGATCTCGCCGTCGGTTGCATCCGCGAGCGCGCCGACGGTCTCCAGCGTCGCCGGATCGATCACCGGTCTTGCCGCACCGGTCATCGGCCGATAATCCGGATTGACGAAGAAGGCCGGCCGGTCAGTTGAAAAGTCCATGGTCGTCCTCTCAAGCCGCTCAGCGGATCATGTAGACCTTCTTGATCGTCTCGTGGACGGTGCAGACGCCCTTCCAGTCCTGCGGAAAGAACGCCGCGGTGTCCGGTTCGATCTCGATCACCTCGCCGGATTCGTGGACATAGGTGCAGCGGCCGGCGAGGAAATGGCAGAATTCGTCGCGGGTGACGTGGCAGTGCCATTTGCCTGGGGTGCAGACCCACAGCCCGCATTCGGAGCGGCCCCCCGGCCCCTTGTGCAGCAGCCTGCCGGAGGTGCGGGATTCTCCCTCGATCATCGTGGGGATGACGCCCCAGTCGACGAGGTCAGTGAGGGCGAGCGGGGATTTCATGATCGGTGTCGGCATGTCGTGAAGCTCCAGCGGCTGGCTTCAGGCCAGCATGTAAATGTTGCGGATGGTCTCGTGGACGGTGCATTCGCCGGCCCAGCCGGCCGGGAACATGACCACCGTGGCAGCGGAAACTTCCACCACCTCGCCGTCATCCGATCGGTAGGTCGCGCGCCCGGCAACGAAGTGGCACAATTCGTCGCGCGGAATTGCCAGCCGCCAGCGGCCGGGGGTGCAGACCCAGATGCCGGCTTCCGGCTGGTTGTTCGGCCCCTTGTGGACGAGCCTGCCGGTGGAGTGCGAAGCACCTTCCAACGCGTCGGGCTGGGCGCCCCAGTCGACGATGTCGGTGCGCGTGGAGGCGTGGCGGAGATGCGGCGCGGAGGAGGTCATGCGGGTGCTCCGCCATGCTTGTGCTTGACGTGTCCTCGCTCTACGGCGCCCCCCTCTGTCCTGCCGGACATCTCCCCCTCAAGGGGGGAGATTGGCAGTTCCGGCGCCCCGCTCGCTCCTGCAGCGCTTGTGATTGGCGAAAGCGTTGCTGCAACCAAATCTCCCCCCTTGAGGGGGAGATGGCCGGTAGGCCAGAGGGGGGTGCCTTGGCTCGGCACCCCGAGCATCGCGCTCACAGCAGTTGCTCCAGCAGCCCCGCCGCCTTCTCCGGGCCGTTCTGCGCCTGCATCTGCGCCGACGTCTTCGCCAGCTTGGCCCTGATTGCCGGGTCGGTCAGGCAAGCTTCAATTTTCGAGATCAGCTCGGCATCGCTCCAGTCGTAGCGCGGCATGCCGAAGCCTTGGCCGGTCTCCTCGACCCTCGTCGCGTTGTCGTGGCCATCCCAGACATAGGGCATGATGATCGCCGGCTTGCCGAAGTAGAGACACTCGGTGAACGAGTTGTTGCCACCATGGTGGATCACCGCATCGACCTGCGGGATGACCGAGGGCTGCGGAAACCAGCTCTCGACGATGACGTTTTCGGGCACTTGCGCGTACTGGTCCTTGTATCCCCCGACATTGACCAGCGCCCGGTAGCGCGTCTTGCCCAGCGTCGCGACGATGCGCTTCAGCAGATCGACATCGCCGGCGCCAAGGCTGCCGAAGGAAACGTAGAGCAGCGGCCCGTCATTGTTTTTCGCGAAGGTCGGCACGGTGTAGGGTTTCTCCTGCCGCACGCAGCCTTCCAGATACTGAAATTTTGCCGGGTCGAGCGGATGGCGGCGCTTGAACTTTGCCGCCTCGGGATAGAGCAGCAGGTTGAGGTAGGGCGAGGCCTCGAAGAACTGGCCGATCGGATACGGCGCTTCGTTGTTCGCTTTCAGAAACGCGTTGAAGTCGTCATGAATCGGCTTGATGACTGCGTTGAAATGATCGCGATAGCGCTGATGGCAGGCGTGGTCGTTCTCGCCGCAGCCGGACAAATGCGGCGGGATGTCCTCGTCCTCGATCTCGTTTTCCGAGCAGGAGATGATACGCACCCACGGCTTGCCATACTGCTTGATCGCTGGAAACAGGATGACGTTGTCGACGCAGATCACGTCGGGCCTGATCGTCGAAAGCACGCCGGGCAGATCCTTCTCAGCCCATTTGGCGCTGTCGACGATCGCCGTCCAGCAGTCTTTCACGTAGTTGTCGATCTGGTCGTAGGGCGATTTGCGGAAATTCGGGATCTGACCGTTGATAAAATCCTCCCAGAACTTGGCCATCTGTTCCGGCGGCATCGGTTCGGACAGGTTCACCGGGTGCGCCTCGAAGCCGTAGCCCTTGTAGACGTCGACAAAGCCGGGATCCGACAGGAACACCGCTCTGTGGCCGCGTGCCTCGACTGCCTGGGCGATGCCGACGGAGTTGAGCGCCGGGCCGTAGGCCGCTTCCGGAAAAAACGCGATGGTCTTCTGCGCCATGAAAGTTCTCCTTCGATCAATCTGCGAAAATTCTGACGTCGGCGGCATCCCAGCCGAGTTCGACCGCATCGCCGGACGCGACCGGGCGGCGGTCGGCGGCGTCGGCGGTGACGCGCACCAGGAACGGTTTTGGTGACAGAGCGGTGCGGACATGCAGCTGCAGGTCGAGCCCGTGATAGGCGAGCGCCTCGACGGTGCCGGCGATCCGGTTGGCTGTCTCTGGCGGTGGGAACAGCCGGATGCGTTCGGGCCGCACCGAAGCAACCGCCGCAGCGCCGGGAATCAGAGTCGAGGGAACCGTTCCAGCGATCCGCGTGCCGTCGGCTGCCAGCACGCCGTCGGCGGCGGCTTTGACCGGCACGAAATTCATCACGCCGATGAAATCGGCGACGAAACGGTCGGCCGGATGTTCGTAGACAGCGTGCGGCGTATCGCATTGCAGCAGCTTGCCGTCCCTCAGCACAGCCATGCGGTCGGCCATGACAAGTGATTCCTCCTGGTCATGGGTGACGATGACGAAGGTGATGCCGACCTCGTGCTGCAGGCGCTTCAGCTCCAGTTGCATGGCGCCGCGCAATTTCTTGTCGAGCGCACCGAGCGGCTCATCGAGCAGCAGCAGCCGCGGCCGCTTGACCAGCGCCCGGGCAAGCGCGACGCGCTGCTTCTGGCCGCCCGACAATTGCTCCGGCTTGCGGTCGGCGAAGGCGACGAGCTCGGTCGTCGCCAGGATGGCATCGACGCGGGAACGGATTTCCTTCGCCGGCAAGCGTTCCATTTCAAGGCCATAGGAAACATTGGCCCTGACGCTCATATGCGGAAACAGCGCGTAGGACTGGAACATCAGATTGACCGGCCGCTTGTTGGGTGGGGTTTTGGCGATGTCGCGGCCGTCGAGCATAATGCGGCCGCGATTGGGCGTCTCGAAGCCGGCCAGCATGCGCAGCAGCGTGGTCTTGCCACAGCCAGAAGGTCCGAGCAAAGCGAAGAACTCGTTCTCGCGGATATCGAGCGAGATGCCGTCGACGGCCGTCACCCGGCCAAAGTTCTTCGACACCTTGTCGATCGCCAGCAGCGTGCGGGGCTCGCTCATTGGCCGACGACTCCGCGGTTGAGCCGCTGCGACAGGGTCAGCGCGGTGATTGAGACCGCCATGACGATGGTCGCCAATGCGTTGATCTCCGGCGTGATGCCGAAGCGGATCATCGAATAGATCTGCATCGGCAGCGTGGTCGAAGCGCGGCCGGCGCCGGCGGTGAAGAAGGCGATGATGAACTCGTCGACCGAAAGGGTGAAGGCAAGCAGCGCGCCGGCGACGACCGCCGGCAGGATGACCGGCAATGTCACCCGCCTGAAGGTGGTGACGGCCGAGGCGCCGAGATCGGCGGAGGCCTCGACGATCGACCAGTCGAAGCTTTTCAGCCGCGCGCGCACCACCGAGCAGACGAAGGCGAGGTTGAAGACGACATGGGCGAGGATGATGGTGTGCAGGCCCAGGGTGAAATCGAGCATGGAAAAGAAGCTGAGCAGCGCGACCGCCAGCACGATGTCGGGAATGATCATCGGCGCAAAGATCAGCGCCTCAAGGCCGCTTCCATATTGCCGGCGCATTTCGACGCCGATCGCCAGCAGCGTGCCGAGCAGCGTGGCGATGGCTGTCGAGACCAGCGCCACGATCAGCGTGTTGAGGGCGGCGGAAAGGATCGCGGCGTTTCCGGCGAGCGAGGCATACCATTTCAGCGAAAAGCCCGACCACACGGTCGGCAGCCCGCCCTGGTTGAAGGACAGCGCCACCAGCACGGCGATCGGAATGTAGAGGAAGGCGAAGACGAGGACGAGAATCGCTCGCAGGCCGAGGATGCGGGCAAACGACTGGGTCATGATGGCCGCCGCTTGAAAGTATAATGGTGAGCGAGCGGCAAGAGTCCTTCTCCCCGTTTACGCAGGGCTGTCCGGGGAAAGTTATTCATAAATGAAGGCCATCTGATTGGGAGAGGCTCGGTCCCTTGGTCGGCTTGGATTGACCGGTGGCGGCTTATCGATGGTGTGCAGTTTCCGCCGCCCGAACAAGTATTGAGCGACCAGTTCTGTGAACCTCAAGATAGGAATAGTGACGCGGCGGGTGCGCGCGACAATGCGCAGCAGCGCAAAGGCGATCATTGCGGCAAAGAGTTGCAGGCGGATTGCATTGCCGTTGTTGCCGAGGAACTTGCGGATCTTGAGGTGCTGCTTGATCCATCGGAACAGAAGCTCGATGTGCCAGCGGCCTTTGTAAAGCCGTCCAATCTCGACGGCAGAGCGCTCCAGATCGTTGGTCAAAAGCGTGATGGTGTCGCCCGTTTCGCGCTGAACGCGCAGGCGACGCAGCCGCATCGGCAGCTTGCAAGCAGCCTTGCTGACCAAGCTTACCTCACTGTCTTCCACAACCAGGAAGCCGTCGCCCTGCGGCTCGGCTATAGGGCGATCACGCAGCAGCGCCAGCCTCATGTTGGATTTGGGCCGCGTCACGAAGATCGATCCGGCTTCGGCGATCGCCGTCCACCAGCCATAATGGCAGTAGCCCTTGTCGAACACGTAGGTCGCTCCAGCTTCGATCGTGATCTGGCGACCGACCTGGGCGTCGTTGACGTTGGCGTCGGTGATGTCGAGGATGCGCGGACAGTCGGTCTTCGGGTCATAGACGACATGCACCTTCATGCCGCGAATGCGCCCGTTCGACTTGGCCCAATCGCACAGTTTGCCGAGCGGAATGGGGGTCGAGTCGATCAGCCGCAGCATTGCTTCGCCCTCGCGCCGCATTTGCCTGTCGAGCAGGTTCGCCACCAGACCGAACGCCTCGGCAAAGATGGCGACCGGACGCCGTCTGTTGGCATCCGACAAGGTCGAACGCATCAACGGACCGCTGCCCAGGTGATAATGATGCTGGCTGTTGGCGTTCCAGCCGGCTTCCAGGCCACGCAAGCTGCTGCTGCCGCAGAACTGGGCATAGATCAGCGCCACCAGATGATCCCAGCTTCTGAACGATTTGTCGTACGCATCCCCGTCGTGGCGATCCACAATTGCTTGGAATTGACGCCGATCGATGGGTTCAAGAAGCTGCCCGAAGATGCTAGGTGCAAAGCGCATGCCCCGTTCCTTTTCTGAGTCTCGACAACCAGAGAAAAGACGGACAAACCCCGTTTTACGGGGCATGCACATGTGGCATTTCGATTCACTCAAAACTTTCCCCGGACAGCCCTGCCGTTTACGGGGAGAAGATGCCGGCAGGCAGATGAGGGGCAGCGCCCAACAGAGCAGAAGATCGCGCCGCCCCTCATCCGCCCCTTCGGGGCACCTTCTCCCCGTGAACGGGGAGAAGGAAAGGAGGCCGCGCTCAGTCATCGGCGCCTGCTTTCGCCTCGGCGATACGGCCCGCGGCGCGATCTGCGGCCAAGGCCTGCGCCGTCAGCACCAAAAGCATGATGGCGATCAGCGCCATCGCCAGAGCGGCGCCGAACGGCCAGTCATTGGCGGTCAGGAACTGGTCGTAGACGAGATTGCCGATCATCTGGAAGCGGCCGCCGCCGAGCAGTGCCGGCGTGACGAAATTGCCGATCGACAGCACGAAGACGAAAACCGCCCCGGCGGCGATGCCCGGCACGGTCAGCGGCAGGATCACCCGGCGAAATGTGGTCATGGCCGAAGCGCCGAGATCGCGCGAGGCCTCGGCGAGCTCCGGATTGAGCCGCGACAGCGGCGCGTAACAGGCGAGGATGACGAAAGGCAGGTAATTGTAGACCAGACCGGCGATGACGGCGGCTTCGGTATAGAGCATCGACGGCGGCTCGCCGGTGTAACCGAACCAGCGCAAGAGCTGGGTGATCAGGCCTTCGCGGTTGAGCAGCACGATCCATGCATAGGTGCGGATCAGGTAATTGGACCAGAAAGGCAAGACGGCGAAGAACAGGAACACCGGCTGCAGCCGGCGCGGTGCCGCCGCGATCGCATAGGCCGCGGCATAGCCGATCACCACGGCGATCAGGGTTGCCGTGCCGGCGATGCGCGCCGAATTGAGAAAGATGCCGGCATAGAGCGGGTCGAGCACCAGCCCGAAATTCTCCAGAGTGAAGCTGTATTCGATGCCGCCATAAATGCCGCGCCGGAAGAAGGCGAGCGCCAGCACCAGCGCGCAAGGCACCACCATCAAGGCAGTGAGCCAGGCCAGTGCCGGCGCCATCAGCAATGAGGAACGGGAGGTTCGCGTCAAGTCGCACCCCCCTCTGGCCTGCCCTCTTTGCCAAAACTTGGCATCTCCCCCTCAAGGGGGGAGATTGACACCCCCAACGTCCCGTTCACCTCCTGGCGTTGGAGATTGGCGTAAGCGGTGCCGCGCCCAATCTCCCCCCTTGAGGGGGAGATGGCCGGCAGGCCAGAGGGGGGCGTGAAGGAACGCAAGCCTGATTCCAGATGCCGAAACTATTGCGCCGCCTTGATCTCGCTGACGATCTTCGAATAGTCGCGCTGGGCGTCGCCGACGTCGCGCAACTGCTCGAACTTGACCAGCTCGGCCACCGGCATGCGCATATTGGGGAATTTGGCGAGGAAATCCGCAGGCAGGCTTTCCATAGCCGGCTTGTTCGGCACCTTGTAGTCGATGTTCTGGGCCGCCCAGGCGTGGTTCTTGGCGTCCAGCATGAAGTTGATGAACTGGAAGGCTGCGTCCTTGTTGGCCGATGCCTTCATCACCACCATCGTGTCGACCCACAGGTCCGAGCCTTCCCTAGGGATGACGTACTTAATCTGCGGGTTCTCGGCGATGCCATAATTGCACCAGCCATCCCATGCCTGCACCATCAGTGCCTCGCCGGAGACCAGCTTCGCATAGAAGGTGGTGTCGTCATAGGCGAGCAAGGTCTTCTTGGCCGAGATCAGCAGGTCCTTGACCTCGGCGAGCTTGGCCGGATCGGTCTCGTTGACCGAATAGCCCTTGGCGAGCTGGCCGGCGGCAAGCAGCCAGCGGTCGGTCGCCAGCATCGTGGTCTTGCCTTTGAGCTCATCGGACGGGGCGAGAAGATCGTTCCAGCTGGCCGGCTCGGTCTTCACCAGATCCGAGCGGTAGCAGAGGCCGGTGGTGCCCCAGGTATAAGGCACGGAAAAATTGTTGCCGACGTCATGCGGCAGCTTGGTCGCCTCAGGATAGAGATTGGCGAGATTGGGGATCTTGGCGTGGTCGATCGTCTCGATCAGGCCGAGCTTGTTCAGCACTTCGGCGAAGGGCGAGGAAACGAAGGCCACGTCATAGCCCTTGCCGCCCGAAGCAACGAGCTTGCCCATGATCTCCTCATTGGTTGCGTGAACGACAACCTCGCCGGAAACACCGGTCGCTGCTTTGAAGGCTGCCATCGCGTCCGGCGCCATGTAGCCGTCCCAGTTGGAGATGACGAGGTCGGCGGCGGCCGCCGGCGCCGACAGCGCCAAGGCGAGGCCAAGTGCGATCGCGGAGGTTCTGAACGAACGGCGCCGCAGGGTGGTGGCGGTCATGACAGACTCCCATTCTGGTTGATCGTCAATTCAATCGTCGGACCAGCGCTGGCGACGCGCTTCGATCCCGTTCCCCGGTCTTTTTATTGCCGATTGCACCTACAGTACTATTGCAGAAAAAAGTACGTCAATCCATAATTTGTCACGTCGCTGCGAAATCGCCGATTGCGTCCGCAAGGCAATCGGTCGGACCGCAGCGGTCGAGCCCGTTTCACGAGAATCGCCATGCAAGCCGTTGCCAGACGCCCGCGCACCAATCATCTCGATCTCGCGCAGCGCATTCTCGATGTGGCCAGGCAGCGCGGCTTCGAGGCCGGCGCGCATCTCCCGGAACAGCAGATCGCCTCGCTCTGCAACGTCTCGCGGACTCCGGTGCGGGCCGCGCTGCGCCTCCTCACCGAAAAAGGCGTCGTGCGCTGGGAAGCTGATTCCGGCTATCGGCTGGCCATCGACCTCACCAGCCAGGCGACCCTTGCCGCTGACCTGCCGGTTACCGAGGAGGACGAGCTCGCCGAGATGATCCTGCGTGATCGCTCGGCGCGCCGGCTGGATCAGACGGTGACCATTGGCGGGCTGATGCGGCGCTATGGCGCCGAACGAAAGACGGTACTAAAAGCGCTAAAGAAACTGACAGACGAAAATCTCCTGGATCGCGCACCGGGACAGTCCTGGCTGTTCAGGCGAGCGCCTGACGATCCGGAGTCACAAGGGGAAAGCTATGAGTTCCGCCTGATGCTGGAACCCGCCGCCATTCTGGCGCCTGGCTTTCGGCTGGACGGAACCCGCGCGGCAGCCTTGCGCCAGGGCATGGAGGCGCTGCTGGCGCTGCCCGACGCCGCATTCGAGATCAGAGAGTTCCAGCGGCTGGACATCGACTTTCACGGCATGATCGCCGACGGCTCCAGCAACCGGTTCGTCACCGAGGCGCTGTTCGATCATCTCAGGCTGCGCCGGTTGCCGGGGACCTATGCCGGCGTCAACGTCTTCCGGCTGAAGCAATCGCTGCGTGAGCACCTGACCATACTCGACCAATTGGAAAGCCGGCAGTATGAGGTTGCAGCCGATCTGCTTCGCGTCCATCTGCGATTGTCCCGCAGCCAGCGACCGCAGGCGGCCAGCCGCGGGGCCCCCGCATTGTTCGGCATGATCAGCCGGCCGGATTGACGAGGACCACGAGAGCAGTGACGCGCAAAGCCAGCCCGACCATCGCGTTGTTTCCCGAAGCGAGCTTCGGCGCGGCGCTCAATTGCGTCGGCATCGCGCAGGCCTTGCGCGCCCGTGGCGCCCGGCCGGTGTTCATCTGTCACGCCGGCTTTTCCGGCGTGTTCGCCGACTACGGTTTTCAGGAATACCAGTTGCCAACCGACGATCCGCTGACCGACAGCGAGCGCCAGAGCTACTGGCAGGCTTTCGTGCGCCGGCATCTGCCGCATTTCAGGCTGAGCCCGATCGACCAGCTCGAAACCTATGTCGCCCCGACCTGGGAAGCGATCGTCGATACCGCGGTCGATGCCGAGGCGCCGCTGCGCCAATTGCTGGCCCGGTTGAAGCCGGACGCCTTGGTGCTCGACAATGTCATCATGTTTCCAGCACTTGCTGCCGCCGGCTGCCCATGGGTGCGCGTCGTCTCCTGCGCCGAAACCGAGCTTCCCGACGCCGATGTACCGCCCTATCTCTCCGGCCTCGCCGCCGACGACCCCGGTCGCGCGGCCTTCGAGGCGCGCTACCTGGCAGCCGTCGCTCCGGCCCATGACCGGTTCAATCGGCTTCGCACCGACGCCGGTCTTGCGCCCTTGCCGAAGGGGCTTTTTCTCGAAGCTTCGCCCGATCTCAATCTGCTGCTGACCCCAACCATCGTGCGCAGGCAGCGCGCCGAGCCGCTCGACCCGGCCCGCTTCGTCTATCTCGAAGGCTGCGTCCGTTCGGAAGGCCCGTTCGACGTGCCGGTCTTTCCACGCAATGACGGGTCGCTGGTCTATCTCAGCTTCGGCAGCCTGGGCGCGATGGATGTCGGCCTGATCGAGCGCATGCTCGCCGTGTTCGACCGGCTTCCGGCCCGCTTCATCGTCAATGTCGGCGGTCTGCGCGACAGCTACCGCGCGGTTCCGGACAACGTCTATCTCGACGCCTGGTTTCCGCAGCCGTCGGTCGTCGCGAAATCCGATCTCTTCATCCATCACGGCGGCAACAACAGCTTTTGCGAGGCGCTGCGTTTCGGCGTGCCGTCGCTGATCATGCCCTATTGCTGGGACGGGCACGACAACGCGCAACGCGCCGAGGAAACCGGCGTCGGCCGCCACCTCAGCCGCGACGGCTGGAGCGACGACGAACTGGAACATTCTATCCTTGGCCTAATGGCCGACGGCGAGATGCGCTTTCGTCTCAAGGAGAATGCGGCCACCATGGCGCGGGCGCCGGGAACGGACGCCGCCGCCGAAGCCATTCTCGCCCTCGCAAGGACGTGACCTGATGCTCAACACAACGACAACGGATGCACCGCAAATGACCCCGACGGACGATCCGAAGCGATGGCTGGAGCAGCAGGGGGTCAGGGAAGTCGAGTGCCTGGTGCCGGATGTGAACGGCGTGTTGCGCGGCAAGACCCTGCCGACGGCCAAGTTCCTGAAGTCGCTTGAGGACCGCGCGCTCTACCTGCCGAGCAGCGCCTTCTTGGTTTGCATCGACGGCCGCTATTCCGGTTCCAACGACGAGGGTTTCGCCTATCAGGACCCCGACATGCGGATGGTGCCGGATGTCGCGACGCTCTGCCTTGCACCGGGCGCCGGAGCGGGCAAAGCCTACGTCTTCGCCGACGCGTTTCACATGGACGACCGGCCATGGATGGCCTCGCCGCGTCATCTCCTGAGGGCTGTACTAGATCTTTATCGCCAGCGCGGTTGGCGGGCGGTGGTCGCGCCGGAGCTCGAATTCTACCTGACCGCGCCCAATCCCGATCCCGATCGGCCGCTGCTCGCGCCGGTCGGGCGCAATGGCCGCTCCGAAACCGTGCAGCACCCCTATGATATGGCGGCGCTGGAGGAGTTCGAGCCGGTGATCCGGCGGCTCCACGACTATGCCGCTGTGGCCGGGCTGCCGCTCGACACGCTGATCCACGAATCGGGCACGGGGCAGCTGGAGATCAATTTCCTGCATGGCGACGCGCTGCCGCTGGCCGACAAGGTGCTGCTGTTCAAGCGGATGCCGCGCCAGGCCGCGCAGGAAAGCGGCATGCATGCGACCTTCATGGCGAAGCCGATCGCCGCACAAGCCGGCAGCTCGATGCATCTCCATATGTCGGTCGTCGACGAGGCTGGCAATACGCTGTTTGCCGGGAGTGACGACGCCGACACCGCAATGTTCGGGCATTTCATCGGCGGCCTGCAGAAATACATTCCCGAGGTGATGCCGCTGTTTGCGCCGAACGTGAATTCGTTCCGCCGCATCCGGCCCAACCACAGCGCGCCCGCCAACATCGAGTGGTCGCACGACAACCGTTCCTGCGGGCTGCGTGTGCCGGCCGGCGGACGGGCCGCGCGGCGGGTGGAAAATCGGTTGCCCGGCGCCGATGCCAACCCCTACCTGGCGATGGCCGGCTCGCTGCTCTGCGGCTATCTCGGCGTCGAGGAAAAGCTGTCGCGTTCGCCCGAGGCATCGGGCAACGCCTATCGCAGCAAGAGCACGCTGCCGAAAACCATGGAGGAGGCGCTCGACCGTTTCGCTGCCTGCAGTGCGGTTCGGGCGTTGCTCGGCGAGGATTTCGTCCAGACCTATCTACGGGTCAAAAGCGTCGAGCTCGACTTGTTCCAGAGCGTCGTCACCAGCTGGGAACGCGACCACCTGCTGCTCAAGGTCTGATGATGGGCTTCAATTCCGGCCTGGATATCGGCAAATCCTACTATGTCGCGACCGCCAATCCGGCTCCTGATCATCCGGCGCTGCAGGGCGACGTCGACACCGATCTGGTGGTGGTTGGCGGCGGCTGCACCGGCCTGTCCGCAGCCCTTCATGCCGCCGAGCGCGGGCTGAAGGTGGTGCTTTTGGAAGGCGGCAAGATCGGCTGGGGAGCGTCGGGGCGCAATGGCGGCCAGATCATCCCCGGACTGCGCAAGGGCGCCAAGAGCCTGGTCAAGCTTTATGGGCCCGAACGGGCGCGGGCGCTTTTCGATCTCGCCCTCGAGGCGCGCGGGCTGGTGCTCGACCTGATCGAGCGCCATGCCATCGATTGCGACCTCCGGCTCACCGGCCATTTGGCCGGTGCGGTCAACAGCTCCGACCTACGCGATCTCGAGGAAGAGGTCGAGTGCCTAGCCAGCGTGATGAATTTTCATGACGTCGAGATGCTGTCGGCGGAGCAGGCGCGTGGAATGGTGAACACGCCCTATCACGGCGCCATGTACGAAAAGCTCGGCGGCCATATGCATCCGCTGAACTACACGCTGGGTCTTGCGCGCGCCGCGGCAGCGGCAGGTGTCACAATCCACGAGAATTCGGTGGCGCTGCGGCTGGAGCGTGAACCTGGCATCCGGATTTCGACGGCCAAGGGCTCGGTCCGCTCAAGCCATGTCGTGCTTGCGGGCGACGCCCTGCTCCAGGGGCTCGAGCCGCGCGTCAACAGCCGCATCATGCCGGTCGGCAACTACATCGTCGCCACCGAACCGCTGGACGACACCAGCGACGTCATCCCAAGCAATGCCGCCGTTTCCGACACACGCTTCGTCGTCAACTATTACCGGCTGTCGGCAGACGGTCGCCTGCTGTTCGGCGGTGGCGAGCGCTACACGCCGTCGCCGCCCGCAGACATTGCCGGCTTCGTGCGGCCGCATATGGAAAAGACCTTTCCGCAATTGCGCGGCCGCCGCATCGATCATGCCTGGGGCGGGCTGGTCTCGGTGACGACATCGCGCCTGCCGGATGTCGGCCACTATGGCGAGGTCTATTTTGCGCATGGCTATTCCGGCAAGGGCGTGATCCTGTCGACGCTGTCGGGAAAGCTGCTCGCCGAGGCGATCACCGGCGATACTTCGCGGCTCGATCTGTTTTCGACGCTGAGGCCAATGCCGTTTCCCGGCGGCACGGCGCTGCGCGGCCCGCTCTATGTGCTCGGCATGCTCTGGTATGCCATGCGCGACCGGATCAAGCTTTGAGGAACCGGGAAAGAGAGCTGGTGTCGGCCGCGGTTTGCCGCGACGTGTGGCTAGCCGCAGCTTCTCGACAATTTTGACCATGTGGACAAAGGTCGGGCGCCGTTCCATAGTTCTCTCGCTGATATCCAAAGAAACAGCCGGCTCGACACGGCGCCAATCAGAGGGGCATGCAATGGAAAACGGGAAGAGCAAAATCCAGTCGAAACGCGAAGGACTTTCGCGGCGCAATGTGCTGGAACTCGGCGCGCTCGGCCTGGCGGCAGCCATGCTGCCGGGCCAGGCCCTGGCACAGGACAAGAAGCTGAAGGTGGCGGCGATCTTCGCCACGCCGACCGAGGAGCCATGGGTCCACCAGATCCATGTCGCGCTGCAGAGGGCCGAGAAGGAACTCGGCATCGAATACAAATGGTCGGAGAAGGTGCAGTCGGCCGATTTCAGCCGTGTCATGCGCGAATACGCGCAAGGCGGCTATGAGCTGGTGCTCGGCGACGCTTTTGCGGCCGAGCGCGAATCCCGCCGCACCGCCAAGCAATTTCCGAAGGTCGCCTTCCTGTTCGGCTCCGGCGCCGGGCCGGCCGAGCCGAATTTCGCCGTCTTCGACAACTGGATCCACGAGCCGGCCTATCTCTCCGGCCTGATCGCCGGAAAGATGTCGAAATCAGGCACGATCGGCGCCGTTGCGGCGATGGGCATTCCGGAAGTGAATCGGCTGGTCAATGCCTTCTTTGCCGGCGCCCGGGAGGTCAATCCTGACATCAGGAGGAAGGTCGCTTTCATCGGCTCTTTCTTCGACCCGCCAAAGGCCAAGGAAGCGGCAATCGCCCAGATCGACGCCGGCGTCGACGTGATCTATGCCGAACGTTTCGGTGTCATCGAAGCGGCGGTCGAGAGGAAGATCCTCGCCATCTCCAACATGTCCGACCAGTCCAGCCTCGGCCCGGACACGGTGATCACCGGCCCGGTCTGGGACATGTATCCGACGGTCGAGCATGCGATCAAACTGGTCAAGGCCGGCGTCTTCACCGCCCAGGATTACGGCGATTTCTCGCGCATGGCCAAGGGCGGCTCCTTTCTGGCGCCCTACCACAAATTCGACAAGACGCTGCCCGCCGATGTCAAGGAACTGGTCGAGAAGAAGAAGGCCGAAATCCTCGAAGGCAATTTCCGCGTCGTCGTCGACGAGAACACGCCGGTTTCGGATTGAGCGGTCTTTGGGGTTGGCGCTGCACCCCCCTCTGGCCTGCCGGCCATCTCCCCCTCAAGGGGGAGATTGGCAGTTTCATCGGCCGTGCTCTTCAGCCAACTTTAGGAGATTGGCGAAAGTCGAGATCACATCCAATCTCCCCCCTTGAGGGGGAGATGGCCGGCAGGCCAGAGGGGGGTGCAGCGCTTCCCCTCGATCAAAGCTGAATCGTAGAGCCAATTCCGATCAGGAGCACCCTTGTCAACGCCCGCCCCTCTCATCGAAATGCGCGGCATCTCCAAGAGTTTCGGCGCCGTCATGGCCAACGAAGCCGTCGATCTCAGCGTGGCACCCGGTGAGATCCTAGGGCTGCTCGGTGAAAATGGCGCCGGCAAGACGACGCTGATGAACGTGCTGTTCGGCGCCTATGCGCCCGACGCCGGCGAGATCCTGGTTCAGGGCCGGCCGGTGACGATCAACAGCTCGGCCGATGCGCTCGCCGCCGGCATCGGCATGGTGCACCAGCATTTTCATCTGGCGCCGCGGCTGTCGGTGCTGGAAAACCTGCTGATCGGCATTCCCGGCAAATCAGGCCGGATCGACCGCGCCGGCGGGCTGGCGCGACTGGCGGAGATCGGCCGCCAACATGGGCTCACGCTCGATCCGGACCGTCCCGTCTCGGCGCTTTCGATCGGCGAGCAGCAGCGGCTCGAAATCGTCAAGGCGCTGTTTCGCGGCGCAAGGCTGCTGATCCTCGACGAGCCGACGGCGGTGCTGGCGCCGACAGAGGTCGATGGGCTGTTCTCGGCGCTGCGATCGATGGCGGCCCGGGGCCTTGGCATCATCTTCATCTCGCACAAGCTTAACGAGGTCAGGGCGTTGACCCATCGCTGCGTGGTGCTGCGGCATGGCCGCGTGACCGGGCGCGTCGACGCACCCGCCAGCACCACCTCATCGGAGATGGCGCGGCTGATGTGCGGCCACGAGATCGTTCCGCCGGCCAGGGGACCATCGACGCCGGGTGCCGCGGTGCTGACCCTGGACGGCATCTCGACATCGCGGCATTCCGGCATGGCGCTCGCCGATGTCTCGCTCTTTGTCCGCGCGGGCGAGATCCTCGGCATTGCCGGTGTCTCGGGCAATGGCCAGCGGGCGCTTGCCGAGGTGATCTCCGGCGTTCGCGCGCCCGATGCCGGCCGGATGACGATAGCCGGCAAAGCTGTCTCACGGTTCTCGCCGCGCGAGGTGCAGGCGCTCGGTCTCGGGCGCATTCCGGAAGACCGCATGACGACAGGACTGGTCACCAATCTGCCGCTGGCGGATTCGATGGTGCTGCCGCGCATCGGCACCGGGGCGTTCAGCCGCAATGGCCTGCTCAGGCCAGACGCGATCCGCGCCTTCGCCGAGGCGCAGATCAAGGCCTATGACATACGCTGCCCCGGGCCGATGACGCGGGCCGGGGCGCTTTCCGGCGGCAATCTGCAAAAGGCGCTGCTGGCGCGCGAGCTCGCCTTCGAGCCAAAGGTGCTGATCGTGTCGCAGCCGACGCGCGGTCTCGACATCGGTGCGGCGCGCTTCATCCACGAAAAGTTCCTCGACATGCGTGCCAGGGGCTGCGGCATCGTCGTCATCGGCGAAGACCTCGAAGAACTACTGATGCTCTGCGACCGCATCGCGGTGATGTATGAGGGGCGCATCGTCGGCACGCTGGACAGCGCCGACGCCACGATCGCGCGGCTCGGATTGATGATGACCGGGGCGGAGGGCCATAGTTGATGTTCCGCCTCGAAGCCCGCACCTCAACGCCCGCCTGGTTCAACCTGGCTCTGCCGTTGCTGGCCATCGGCGCGACATTGGTGCTGTGCAGCGGCCTCATCGCGCTGGCCGGTGCCGGGGTGATCGAGGCCTATGGCGTGATGTTTTCGGCGTCGCTGGGCGACAGCTACGCGATCACCGAAACGCTGGTGCGCGCAACACCGATGATCTTCACCGGGCTTGCCGTAGCGGTCGCCTTCCGCGCCAAATTCTGGAACATCGGCGCGGAGGGGCAGTTGCTTGCCGGCGCAGTGGCGAGCTGCGCGGTCGGCGCCATCCCGATGCCGGGGCCGCTTGCCATGCTGCTGATGGCGCTCGCCGGCGCCGCCGCCGGCGCGGCGGTCGCCCTGATTCCGGCGACGCTGCGGGTGAAATTCAAGGTCGACGATGTGGTCAGCTCGCTGCTGCTCAACTCGATCATCTTCTACGCGCTGATGGCGCTGATCGAAGGCCCGTGGAAAGACAGTTTCAGTGGCTACCCGATCTCGCCGCCGATCGAGGATTCAGCCAATTTCCCGGTGCTGCTCGAAGGCACACGGCTGCACCTCGGCGTCGTGGCGGCGTTCCTGGCCGCACCGGTCATCTGGTTCCTGATCGCGCGCACGACGCTCGGCTTCAGGATCAGGGTCATCGGCGAAAATCCCGAGGCCGCGCGCTATGGCGGCATCCATGTCGAACGGGTGCTGATCTCGACGGCGCTGCTGTCCGGCGCGCTCGCCGGGCTCGCTGGCGTCGGCGAGGTCGGTGGCGTGCATTTCCAGGTGATGAGCGACATCTCGCCGGGCTATGGCTATTCCGGCATCGTCGTCGCCATGCTGGCGAGGCTCAACCCGCTCGGCGTGGTGCCGGCGGCGCTGTTCCTCGCCGCCGTCATGACCGGCGCCGAGGCGATGTCGCGGGCCACCGGCGTTCCGGCCTTCCTCAGCGATGTCATCCAGGGAACGGCGCTGCTCGCCATGCTGGTGGCGCTGCTGTTCACGGCCTATCGCATCCGCCGCGTCGGAGCCGCACGATGAGCGTCGTGCTCGAACAAATTTTCCAGGTCGGCTTCCTCGCCGCCATCATCCGCATCGCCACGCCTTTGGCTTTTGCGACACTGGGCGAGATGTTCTCCGAGCGGGCCGGTGTGCTCAATCTCGGCATCGAAGGCATCATGCTGTTGTCGGCGATGACCGGCTTCACCGCGACGAGCCTTAGCGGCAGCCTGTGGCTCGGCGTGCTTGCGGCAGTGCTGACCGGTGCGCTGATGGGCGCAGTGCATGCGCTGTTCACGGTGGCTCTCGGGCTCAGCCAGCATGTCTGCGGCATCGGTGTGACGCTGTTCTCGTCGGGCCTCGCCTATTTTCTCTACCGGCTGATCTTCGGCCAGCAATCGGTGCCGCCCAGCATCAAGAGTTTCGAAACGCTGCCGATCCCAGCTCTCTCCGACATTCCGGTGCTCGGACTGGCGGTGTTCAACCAGTTTTCGCTGGTTTACATGGCGATGGCAGCCGTTCCCCTGGCCGCCTTCGTGCTTTACCGGACGCCGTGGGGCCTGTCGGTGCGCATGGTCGGCGAAAATCCGCGCGCCGCCGATTCGGCCGGCGTCGGCGTTATCGCGACGCGCTTCCAGGCGGTGATCCTTGGCGGCGCCCTGATGGGGCTGGCCGGGGCTTTCCTGTCGATGGTGCAGTTCAACGCCTTCACCTTCGGCCTCGTCTCCGGGCGTGGCTGGGTGGCGATCGCGCTGGTCGTCTTCGGCCGCTGGGATCCCTGGCGTTCGGCAGGGGCTGCCCTGCTTTTCGCCTTTGTCGATGCCTTGCAACTGCGCATGCAGGCAAGCGGGCTCGGCCACATCCCCTATGAGGCGTTCCTGATGCTGCCGTTCATCTTCACCATCGTCGCCATGGCAGTGATGTCGCGCAATGCCGTCGCGCCTTCGGCGCTGCTCAAGCCGTTCCGCCGCGAAGAACGCTGACCGGCCGGCAGGGAAATTCTCAGCCGCCGCTTAGCGCCCGCATCACATTCGGCAGCGCCGGCAGCGTCAGCAAAACCGTGCCGGCAAGCCAGATCGACGCGACGACGATGCTTCTGGGGCGCGTTGACCAGCGCTCATAGAGCGCGGCCGGCACGCCGGCGAGCATGATGGTCATCGTCGACAGGATCAGCGCACTTGCCATGTAGACGATCTGGCTTAGGGGGGGCGCCCAGCCGGGATACCAGACAGGATAGAACAGGAACACCATCAGCACCCACGGCGAAAAGATGCCGTTGACGATGGCGACCGCCATGACCGGCACAAGTGCGTTTCTGTCCATTGCCTCAACCCCCCTGTGAAGCCATCGGCGCAATGCCGAAACTGATCAGCAAGACGAGATAGAACACGCGCAAGGCCATAAGCCAGAGCACGCCGAAGACGATCACCACCGGCTGGGTCAGGATAGACGGCGTAATGGTCCGCACGATCCGCAGGAACGGGTCCGTGACGGTCTTGAAGAAGCGCCAGATGTAGTTGTCCCAGCTTTCGGGCACGAAGAGACCGAGCACGAGACGCCCGATCAGCGTGTACATCACCGCGGCGAGGATGAAATTCGGGATGTGGAAATACCAATAGGACCAGAAATCGTTCATGGGAAATTTTCCAAGCAGCGGCGGCGACGCGTTATGCTATCTACATCCCGGAAATGAAAGCGGGGCCCGTCGCCGGACCCCGCCTTGAGCGCCGGTTGCTATGCGCGATCAGGCAGTCTTTTCTTCCATCAACTGCTTGCCGCGCGGCACACGGATTTCCTCGATGAAATCCTGCATCTCCCGGGCCGGCGCCCTGGTGACAAGGCTGACGATGACCATTGCGGCGAAGCCGACCGGCAGTCCGAAGGTCGCCGACGAGATGTTCTTCACCCCCCACCACAGTTCCATGTTGGGTGTCGCCTTGTCGAAATCGGCGCCGTACTGGGTCATCACCAGATAGAACAGGGTGATGCCGAAGCCTGCGATCATGCCGGCGACAGCCCCCGCCGTGTTGGCGCGCTTCCACCAGACGCCGAGCACCAGCGCCGGGAACAGCCCGCCGGCGGCAAGCGAGAACGCCCACGACACCATCGACAGGATGTCCGACGGCTTGGTCGACGCGACGTAGGCGGCCAGCACCGCGACCATAACCAGCAGGATACGGGACACGATCAGGCGCCGCGACGTCGGCGCATTCTGGTCGATCATCTTGTAATAGATGTCGTGGCTGAGTGCGTTGGCGATGGCCAGCAGCAGGCCGTCCGCCGTCGACAGCGCGGCGGCAAGACCGCCGGCGGCGACGAGGCCGGAGATGACGTAAGGCATGCCGGCCATTTCCGGCGTGGCCAGCACAATCATGTCGGCGTTGAGGTTGATGTCGGCGAAGGAAAGTGCCGTCACGCCCTTTTCGCCGCAGGCCGCGACGATCGCCGCGGTATCCGTCGCCGCCTTGCCGCAGATCTGCACGAGCGTATTGTCGGCAGCGGCCCAGCGCATCATCCATCCGGCTTTCTCGGCGATGTTTTCAGGCGTCAGGCCCGACGCCACCAGGTCGAGCATCGTCCACTTGGCGAACGCCGCATAGGCGGGCGCGGTGAAGTAGAGGATGAAGATGAACAGCAGCGACCAGGCGACCGAGACCCGCGCTTCACGCACCGACGGCGTGGTGAAGTAGCGCATCAGGACGTGCGGCAGCGACGCGGTGCCGACCATCAGGCAGAGGATGAGCAGGAAGTAGTTCTTGGCATCATAGCCGCCATGCGCGAAAGGGGTGATGTGATGCAACGTGATGCCCTGCGCCGTCTCAAGCGCGGTGATGTTCGCCAACGCCTGGCCCTGCATCAATTGCGGGATCGGCACGCCGGTCTTCACCGTCGACATCCAGATGGCGGGGATCAGGTAGGCGATGATCAGCACGATGTACTGGGCGACCTGCGTCCAGGTGACGGCGCGCATGCCGCCCAGCATCGAGCAGACGAGAATGCCGGCCAGGCCGACATAGACCGCCACGTTGAAGTCGATGCCAAGGAAGCGAGCCGAGATCAGCCCGGTGCCGAAAATCTGCGCGACCACATAGGTGAACGAGCAGGAGAACAGCACGACCACGCCGATGAAGCGGGCAAGATTGCCACCATAGCGCGCCGACAGAAAGTCGGGAACCGTGTAGGCGCCGAACTTGCGCAGATAGGGCGCAACGAGGATGGCCACGAGCACGTAGCCGCCGGTCCAGCCGAGCACGAAGCCGAGGCCGTCATAGCCGAGCAGGTAGAGCGATCCGGCCATGCCGATGAAGGAAGCCGCCGACATCCAATCGGCGCCGGTCGCCATGCCGTTGTAGAGCGCCGGTACGCGACGCCCGGCGACGTAGTACTCGCCGACATGCATGGTACGGCTCAGAATGCCGATCACCGCGTAGATGACGATGGTAAAGCCCATGAACAGGTAGCCGATGACAACATTCTCGACGCCCATGGCGCTCAAGACAGCCATCAGGATGATGAAGGCTATGAAGCCGCCGGTGTAGATGCCGTAGATGCGGCCGAGATTTGAGGTGAAGTCGCCTCCGCCTGCCGAAGTCGCTGTCGTGTTAGCCATTGAAGTTCCCCCGATCAATCTTCATGGACGCCGTGCTCTTCGTCGATCGCGTTCTGGCGCCGTGCGAACCAGAACAGCATGACGACGAAGGCGATGAGCGAACCCTGAGCGGCCATGTAGAAGCCGAGCGGAAAGCCAAAAATGACGATGGTGTTGAGTTGCTCCACGAACATGTGGATGACGTAACCGAAGAACACCCACAGGCCCAGCATGGTGAACATGAGGCTCTTGGTCTTGTTCCAGTAACTTACGCGGTCTGGAGTCGCCATAGCTAGAACCCTCCCTTGGTTGGCAGCTTGCGAACCGTCTCGACCGCAAGGCGCCGTTTAAAGCTTGCCTCTTCCGCTGATGCAGAAGCCCTCCGGCATATGTTACGGCCAGATATAGAATCAGCCGACCGTAACTTTGCAGGAGTATCACTTTTTGTCGCAGCTGTTCATACGACTTTAGAATCGGAGAGAGGACCTGGAGAATCGGCAAGAGGACTTGAATCAGCAACAGGACTAGCCGTGCGGCGTCGTGGGGGCTACACGGTCAACATCGGTTGGAAACAAAACCGAAAGGAGAGCGCTATGGGCCTGCTGAACGACCTGTTGCCCGCGTTCCTGCGCAAGCCGCAGCCGATCGTCAGCGTCGATGATCTGGCTGATTTCATGGATTCGCGCGCCGCCTTCCTGGCGCAGAAAAGCATCGTCGAGTTCTGCCGGGTCAGGGCAGGGGTTTATTGGCAGAAGCTGTTCAGCGAGAAGGAGTTCCAGGCGGCGCTGAACCATTCACGCTGGCGCGCCTACCCTGCGTGCTATGCCATCGTGGCGGAAATGGTGGAGGGTGCGCTGCGCGAACCCGCCGGGTTGCGCCAGCGAGGCCTGCCAGCGGCGCTGGAAAAAGTGGCCCTGGCAAGCTTCTCCAAATATGCCGTTCCGGAGGGCTCGCCCCCCACTTTCTGGGAGGACGCCGCCGAGTTCACCCGTCAGCGCCTCGCTGCCACGCAGATCGGTCCGCCGCGCCCGGTGCGCCAGATCCCCGAGCCGCTGGCGCGAACGGTTTTCGAGATGGTCCCGATCCACCCCAATCTGCTGACCAACGATTACGACTATATTTTCAACTTCCTGAGAATGAATCTGCTGCGCGCGCATGAGGATTTCCTGGTGCAGGCCGACCGCAGCGCCCTCGTCGACCAACTGCTTGGCGCCGCGCGCAGCTGAGTTCGTTACCGTTGGAGCGTCGCCGGCGATGAAAACATCAGGTCCCGCACCAGGTCGGGTGCCGACTGAAGGCGCTTGATGAGTGTTTTGAGCTGTGCCTGCTGCTCGCGCGCCAGCGCATTGATCTCGACTTGGTTGGATACCGGTATACCGGCGTAGATGTCATGCGTCTGCTGAGCGAGCAGCAAGCCAATCAGCATGGCGTGGCCGGCCAGCATCGCCTTCATGTCGGGCTCGCCGCCAATATCCAGCGCGATCAGTCGCTCGAGCCGGGCACGCGTGCTCCGCTCGCGGATGCCGTGGCGAATTGCAAGCGTGCGTGCGGTTGCGACGATTGGAAAAAGGCCATGCTTCTTGATGTCGAGCCGGCCATTTTCAAGCTGAAAGCCGCCAAAGACCGTGAAGGGATTGCCGGTCGTCATCTGCTCGCCGAGCAGCTTCGCGAACACCGGCTCGGCGTAGGCGCGGTCATACGCATATTCGACGAACTGCGCGGCCAAGATCGTGTCGCCATGCACCGGCCGCAGGTCGTAGACGATATCGACGTTGAGCAGGTCCTGAGGCCGCAGGCGGCGAACCCAATCCTCGACGCGCCGCTTCCAGGTGTCGAGGCTTCCGCGGAATGCGGCATTCGAGGCCATTACACCGCCTTTGCAATACGGCACGCCCGAGATGTCGAGCATGTCGGCGAGCTTGGCACCGAGGTTCTTGAACCAGCGATCTTCGGGTCCATCCGGCTCGCCATCGGCAAAGACGATTGCGTTGTCCTGGTCGGGGGCCATCAGGCTTTCGCCACGGCCGCCTGAGCCGAGCACGAGCACGGCATAGGCGCAGGGCGGCGGGCCGTGACCTTCGATCTGCATCTGCTGTTCGGCAAGCACGGCGGCGCGGCGGGTAAGCGAGCAAAGTTCGTCGCTGATGATCTCCGCCACCACGCGCGGGTCGATCGCCTCGCCGAGGAGCGAACGTACCACGCCCGGCAGCATCGACCAGCTGTCCGCCAGTTCGGCGGCGTCCCTGGCATGTTCGATCGTGTCGTCGAGATCGATGGCGGCGGCGGCGCGCAGTCTTAGCAGGTCACGCGCCGAAAGCACGCCGACCAGCACACCCCCGTCGTCGCGGACCGCGAGGTGGCGGACTTTCAGCCGATCCATGCGGCCGATCGCCCGATAAGCGAAAGCGGCGGCGCGGATGCTTATCAACGGGCGCGTTGCGATGCTTGCGACCGGCATGTCAAAAACCCGCTCGGCGTCGGACGATATGCGGCGCAGCAGGTCGCGCTCGGTAACGATGCCGTACTCCTCAATTGGCTGATCCGGCGTTCCACGCTCGGACACCAGGACCGAGCTGATCTTGCGCTTCACCATGAGGTCGATGACTTGCCTTGTCGGTTTGTTCGACTTCACCACGACTGGCGGGCTGCTCATCAGGCTGCCGACGCGATGGCGATAGGCATAGGGATCGACCGGCTGGAACGCGGGAGCCTGGGGTCGCGACACCGGCTCGGCCCAGCCCGCACGATGGCCGGCTTCGAGAGCGTCGGAAAGGGCAAGGCAGGCAACCTCGGCCTCTCCGAGTGTCCGGATGTTGCGCTTGCGCAACTCCGGAATCAACCCGGCAAAGATGTCTCCCGCGGCGATCGCATCGCCCAGAGCCGAATGCCGGCCGACTATCTGCAGGCGAAGCCAGGCGGCGATCGTTTCCAGCGAATGGTCTGCCAGATTGGGATTTGCTATGGTTGCAAGAAGCCGGACGCACAGCGCCCGAGGCTTTTTCCAGGGCAAGCGGGCGCGCCGGCATTCGCGCTCCAAGACCGCCAGGTCGAATCCGATCGAATGGCCGACGAGGATGCGGTTCCCGACGAACGCCTGGAATTGTGCCCATGCATCCGGGAAGCTGCCGGCTCCGTCGACATCGGCATCGGTGATGCCGTGGACGAGCGAAGCCTCGGATGGGATTGCTTCACCAGGATTGATGAGGAGATCAAGCTGAGGTTCCCGGACAACCTTGCCATGCGCGATGCCGATCGCGCCAATCTGGACCACGCGCGCCTTGGTAGCGTCGGGCCCGGTTGTTTCGGTGTCGACCGCGGCAGCCGCAACGGCTATCAGCGGTGTCGCGCCGCTCACCGGCTTCAATTCCGTCTCCTTCGGCATAGCCGATAGCCTTCCTCTGCCGGATGTCTTCGCCGAGACGGCCTGTCGATGCCGGAACGGTTCGATCCTGCTTGCCCTGCAACATAGAGCGCGCCGGCGGGCCGCGTCGATGGCCGTATTTCAGGCTGTTGCGTTCGCAAAGTTGCGCCGGCAGTTCCGCGCCTGCACGTCCATGTTGAATCTCGAGGGTATACCCGTCCTGGCGGCGCATTCGCCTTAAAGTGATTTGATACGGTCGCAGCGCTCGCACATTGTCGGCGAGTTTGTTGCCGAGGCGCTGATGGATGAGATCAGACGGGTTGCTGTGGGGTGCATCGGGCGCGCCGTCATGTTCGGCTCGCTTGCCATCGGCTGCGTCATGGTCGGTTTCTCCTTCAATCCGGTATCTGCCTTTCGCTCCGGCGCGTTCCTCACGCTGACCATGGTTCTTGCCCTGATGTGGAAAGCCATGACGGCGGCCGGCAAGAATCCCAAGGACACTGAAGTCTGGCTCTACCTCGATGAGAAATGGCGCCCAGCCGATGGTCCGGCGCGACGGGTGTTCGGCACCATCATGGGCGACGTTTATAAACTCTACGCCCGGATCGCGCTTGGCGTGGCGGTTGGGTTCTTCCTGGTGTCGATCGTGCTGATGCTGTTCGGGCTGGAAGCTTACAGGCCACCCAGCAAATAGCGGCCGCTCTCCCATTCGCGCCCTCCGCCTGCATGGGCTCGGCGTTTTGCCATCGGGCCGATCGGCCTCGGAAGTGCCGTGCTAAGCAGCAAACAAACCAAATTGCCGTCCGGATTGAGAAAAACGTTCCAAGGATCGCTGGAAAATAGCACTCGACAAAGTCTACTAATTTTATAGATTAATCGCCGAGACGGAGGTCGAATATGTCCTATTTCCAGAACGCCCGGACTGCCCGCAAAGGCCAAACACTCGGTTCTGAGCAGATTTGGCGGCCGGCCTATGCGGGAGCCTTTGCCTATCTCATCTTTGCCCTTGCATTCGTGTTCACCGGGGCAGTCGTTCTGGGCTTTGTTCCCTGATCATGGGGGCTCGAGTCAGCAGGGCCGGCTAAAGGGATAGCGATCTGCCGTTTCGTAATATCGGAGTTGAATGAACCGAATGCCGGTGCGCTTTGGCACCCGTTTGACCCCAACGTGATGGAGGAGGTGGCGATGCCGATGATGCGCTCAGACATCGCTTATTGCCGACCTTTCCACATCAGCACCATGAAATATGGCCCGCCAACCAGGGCAGCTAGCAAACCCGCCGGAATCTGCCACGGGAAAATCAGCATCCGGCCGGCCCAGTCGGCCGAAACAAGCATCATGCCGCCAAGCATCGCCGATGCGAAAAGCTGCGGCAAGGCGCGTTGCAAGCCGAGCATGCGGGCCAGGTGCGGCGCCATCAATCCGACGAAGCTCAGCGGCCCGATGACCAGCGTGGCTATAGTCGTCGGCACCGAGACAAGCACCAGGAGAACGACCCGCACGCGAAAGAGGCTCAGCCCGAGCCCGCGCGAGGCGGCTTCGCCAAGCGGCAGGATTTCCAGCCAGCGGCTGGTGAGCGGCACGATGGCCAGCAGCGCAGTCGCCGTCACGGCGGCGATCGTGGCATCGGCGGCGGTGGCCCGGTAGGTGGAGCCGGATAGCCAGCCGATGAGCGTATCCAGCCGAGGATCGCCGCTGGCCAGCATCACTGCCGAGAATGCCGACGCCATCGTCGCCACGGCGACACCTGAGAGCAGCAACCGGTCATTCGCGATCGGCTGCCGGCGGCCGGTCGGCGAAATCATCGCCAGGCTGGCCAGAGCCCCGACGAGACCGGCCGCGATCATCGCCGGACGGTTAACATCAGAAGTCGCGACGAACAGCAGCAGGATGCCCAGCGAGGCGCCGCCGGAGATACCCAGCACCTCGGGCGCCGCCATCGGATTGCCGGTCATCCTCTGCATCAGCGTGCCGACCACGCCCAGCATCATGCCAGCGCAAACCGCGACGACGATGCGAGGCGCCCTAAGCGGCAGCAGATCCGCAACTTCGGCGGCCGAGGCCAGATGCCAGCCGGCCGCACTTCGCCCGACGACAAGCGCGGCGCAGAGAAGAACCGCCATCGCGAGGAGCCCTGCCAGCAGATAGCTCCACCCGCTTCGCCTGCGCACCGAAGACAGCATGGCGCCGTGCCGATCCGGGCTGATGCGCAATTTTGGCAGGAGAAGCAACAGCAGCGGCGCACCGAAGAATGCAGTCGCCACACCGGCCGGGATTTCAGCGGTAAATGGCATGACCTGCACCAGCCGGTCGGTGAGCCACAACAGCGCGGCGCCCGCAAGCGGCGCCCAGATCATGCGCTGGCGCAAGGTCCGTGCGCCGGCGAGCCTGACCAGCGCTGGTGCTGCAAGCGCCACGAAGCTGATGACGCCGACGGCTGCGACCACCATGCTGCTCAGCGCGACGGCGACAGTCATCCCCGCCAGCCGTGTCACCACGGGTTTCGTGCCGAGGCTTTCGGCTCCCTCGTCGCTCAGGTCGAGAAGCCGCAGCGGCCGGAGCAGAAGGAAGGCAGCGATGCCGGCCACCGCCAGCCATGGCGCGAACCCAAGCACCACCGCATCGCCGTTCTGGATCAGCGAACCGCTCTGCCAGATGAAGAGCTCCTCGGAATATTCGCGATTGGCCGCCATCAGCAGGGCGCTCGCCGAACTGCATGTGAGGCTGACCACCAGGCCGGAAATGATGATCGCGACCGGCGAGAAACTCCGGCCTTGGGCCAGAGCCAAAACCGCCAGCGTCGACAGGGCGCCGCCGGCGAGCGCCACCCATTCGCGACCTTGCTCCAGCAGCCACGGCGCGTAGAGTGTGGCGACCGTCAGGGCGACGGTGGCGCCTGCATTGGTGCCTATGGTCGTCGGCTCGGCGAGCGGATTGCGCAGTACCTGCTGGAGCAGAGTGCCGGTCAGGCCGAGCGCCGCGCCGGCCAGCAGACCGATCGCCAGACGCGGCAGAAAGGCATGCCGGTAAAGCAGCTGCCGCGGGTCGGCAAAGTCCGCGGCCCCGAGTGACTGCCACCACATGTCGGCGGGCAACAGGCGCAAAAGCCCGGCAGCGGTGAGATATGCGGCAAGCACCGCCGGCACGCCGACGAGCGCGACGAGCATCCCTCCCATGAAACGCGCGCGATGGCCGGCCGTCGACTGCATCGTGGTCATGCCCGGGCCAGCAACGTCGCAAAACGGGCAGCGGCAGCCAACGCGCCAAACGGCCATACCGGTGGGATAGTCCTGACGTTGCCGGCTTTGACACAGGGAAGGTTCGCCCAGAGGCTGCTCTGGTCGATCCGGATCTTCACATGCGGCGGGATCGGATCGAGGGAAATCAGCCGTGCCTCGCCGATCGCAACCAGCTGTTCGATGCCCACCATGGAAAAGCCCCAGCTTTTCGTGGGCGCCGTCCAGGCATTGGTGAGGCTCAGCCGGTCGAGTACGTCCTGGAACAGACTGCCCTTGCCGTAGACGCGGACATGACGGTCGTCGAACATGCTGACCACAGCGAGCGGTTGGTCTGCCCGTCCCGAAAATTGCGCATTGACATGGGCGATTGTCGCCGCGGTCTCCTGGATGAGGCGCTGAGCCTCAGCCTTGCGGCCGAGCTGCGCGCCAAGTTTCAGCGTCTCGTCCTCAGCCTGCCTATAAGGCGCTTCGCTACCGTCGTAGAACGGCACGGTGTGCAGTGGCGCGATCCGCTTGAACGGCGCTTCGTCCAACCCGTAGCCATAGGCGCCGGTGATCAGGTCGGGTTTTAGTTCCAGGAGCAGTTCGAGATTGGGCTCGCCGCGCGAGCCGAGATCGAGGCAGAAGGCAGGAAGAGCCGGACCCGCGACCCAGTCGCGGTAGCCCTTGGTGTCGGCGACCGCCACCGGCCCGATGCCGAGCGAGGTGACCATCTCGGCCGAGGTCCATTCGAGGCAGGCGATCCGCGGCGGCCGCGCCGCATGCGCCGGGTCGCCGCGCAGACCGAGGCTCGCCACGGCCAGGCCGGCAAGGCACTGGCGCCGCGTCAGGGGTGCCAATCGGGTCCGCGCCTGCACCCGAGGATCACCATGTATACTTCACCGAACCCTTGATCCGGCGACCCTCGCCATAAAAGCAGCCGAAGCTTTCCGCGTAACAGGAGGCGACATAGCGCTTGTCGAACAGATTGCTGACATTGAGGTTCAGCTCGGCGTTCCGCCATTCGTAGCGGAGTGCGGCATCGACAAGCGTGACCGCCGGCACTTTGAAAGTGTTGGCGTCGTCGCCGAAGGTCGAGCCGACATAGCGGATGCCGGCGCCGAGCCCGAAGCCTTCCAATCTGCCGCTGCCGAAGGTGTAGTTCGCCCACAGCGAAGCCGCGTGTTCCGGCACGCCGAAAGGCGTGTTGCCCTCATCGCTGACCGTCTCGCCGCTATCGTCATCGACGGTGATCGAGGTGGCCTTGGTGATCTCGGTGTCGAGATATGTATAGGCCGCCCGGAAATCGAAGCCTGAATCAAGGCTCGCAACAGCTTCCAGCTCGATGCCGCGCGAGCGGATCTCGCCGGTCTGGAAGATGTCGTTGGGCGCGCCAACACCGCCATAGCGCACGACATTCTGCCGGGCCAGGTCGAACGCCGAGACGGTGACGAAGGCGTTCCAGCCGACCGGCTGGTATTTCAGGCCGACCTCGTACTGCTTGCCGGTCTCGGGCACGAGGGGATTGCCGTTGCTGTCGGGGCCGGACACCGGCTGGAACGATTCGGAATAGCTGACATAGGGGGCAAGGCCGTTGTCGGCGAGATAAAGCAGGCCGGCGCGGCTGGTGAAGGCGTCGTCCTTCTGGCGGGGATCGAAAGCGCCGGTCAGATTGTCGTGGACTTTCGCGTCCGCCCAGTCCTGACGGCCGCCCAGCGTCAGCCGCCAGTTGCCCAGCTTGATCTGGTCCTGCGCGTAGATGCCGACCTGCGATTGGGTGGTGTCGGTGTCTGTATAGGGCGTCATTTCGCCGACCGGGTAGCCATAGACCGGGTCGAATATATTGAAATCGTCCCCGGGCATATCGTTGCTGGCGGCATAGTCGCGGTAGGTGTAGCGCTTGTAGTCGAGGCCGAGAAGCAGCGTGTGGGCGAGCGGCCCGGTGTCGAAATCGGCCTGCGCCTGGTTGTCGATGGTGAAGCCGCTGAGCCTGGTGCCGCCGGCATCGGCATAGCGGGAATAGTCGCCGTCATCATTCAGAAGCCCGCCGCCGAAGACGCCTTCCTCATAATGCTTCAGATAGACGTAGCGGGCATGCTGGCGAACCTGCCATGTCTCGTTGAAACGGTGATCGAATTCGTAACCGATCGACGCCTGGTCGTTGTCGTAGGTGTCGAAGCCCGGTTCGCCGACGAACATGCTGTTCGGCAGATATTTTCCGTCCTTGCCCGGCCTGATCGTGCCGAAAGCCGGCAGATACTGCATCGCCCAGCCAGACCGGTCGCGTTGATAGTTGGCGAGGATGGTCAGGCTGGTATCGGCATCGGGCTGCCAGGTCAGCGCCGGCGCGATGAAGATGCGGTCGTCCTCGACGAAGTCGGTCTGCGTATCGCCGGTGTGGGCGGCGCCGGTGAGGCGGAATAGCAGCGACTTGTCGGCGTTGACAGCCCCGCTGAAATCGAACTTTCCTTCATAGCGGTCGAAAGTTCCGGCGCCGAGCTCGATCTCGCGGAGGTTCTCCTCGGTCGGGCGCTTGCTGACATAGTTGATGATGCCGCCAGGACTTGCCTGGCCGTAGAGCACCGACGCCGGCCCGCGCAGGATTTCGTAGCGTTCGGCGCCGTAGGAATCGAGCGCCGTGAACAGCGTGAAATTGCTTTCCTTGAGCTGAAGCCCGTCCTTGTAGAAGACGCCGCTGGAGTTCGAAATACCGCGCATCTGCAAGCCGTGGCCACGATTGTCGGTGCCGTAGAGATTGCCGGTGGCGCCTGGCGTATAACGCAGCGCACTGTTCAGGCTGTCCACCGCCTGCGCTTCCATCTGGTCTTTGGTGATGACCGATATCGACTGCGGCGTCTCGATCAGCGGCGTGTCCGTCTTGGTGGCCGTGGAGCCCTGGGTGGCGACATAGCCGTCGACCGTCCCAAAGGCGCTTTCGACGCGTTCCTGAATGTTGATCGGGTCGAGGGTGGTGGTCGCCTCCTGCGCGACGGCGTGACCGCCGCCGAGCAGCACCGACGACATCGTCGCGATCAGCAGGTTTCGGAACGCAGCCATCTCGTTTTGAATTCTTCCGCGACCAAAACCAGTCACCATTTCGACGCGCTCCGCTTTTTCGAATTTCGACGCAAATCCGGCGCGTCACGACATTTTGTTGACTCAAAAAGTCATCTTCATTGTTGACTAGTAAACTCATGTTTCATAGTCAACCGGACATCGGCGCCCGCTAACCGGATTGCCGAAAACCGGATTTCGAAATGCGCGCGCAAAGCTGGAGAGAGGCCGAGACCGTGGCAGGCATTCATGCCCAGACTGCCTTCCAAATCGACGCGGTGCGGTTCGCTGTCGGCGAGCGGACGCTGCTCGGTCCTCTCTCACTCGAGTTGCAACGCTCGCGCATCTATGGGCTGATCGGGCACAACGGCTCCGGCAAATCGACACTGATCAAGCTTCTGGCGCGCCAGCAGGCGGCAAGCTCGGGCGGCATAACCTTCGCAGCGGCCGCTGGTGCAGTGGGGCGCGCGTGAACTGGCGCGCGCGCTCGCCTATCTGCCGCAGGCGACGCCGGCGACGACCGGCCTGACCGTGCGCGAACTGGCGACGCTCGGGCGCTATCCCTGGCATGGCGCGCTCGGCCGTTTCGGGCATGAGGACAGGCGCCATGTCGAGGAGGCGCTGGTTCTGACCGACATGGCGGATTTCACCGACCGGATGGTCGACGAATTGTCCGGCGGCGAGCGCCAGCGCGCATGGCTGGCCCATGATGGTGGCGCAGAATGCCGGCGTCATGCTGCTCGATGAGCCGATCTCAGCGCTCGACATTGCCCATCAGGTCGAGGTGCTGGGGCTGGTCAGGGACCTCAGCCGCAAGCGCGACCTGTGCGTCGTCGTCGTGCTGCACGATCCCAACATGGCGGCGCGCTACTGCGACGAATTGATCGCACTGAAGGACGGCAGGCTGCTGACGCGCGGCACGCCGGACCAGATCATGCAGGGCGAGGTGCTTAGAGGAATTTTCGGTGTCGAGATGGGCGTGTTTGCGCATCCCCTCACCGGCCAGCCCATCGGCTATGTGCAATGAGGCCACTGTGAGAATGAGGAAGAAGCCCTTGTCCAGACATGGTTTGTTCGCGGCGTTGCTCGCATCGGTCATCCTGTCGGCCGGCGGCGCAGCCGCCCAGGAGCAACCGGGCACGGCCGCCCAGGAGCAACCGGCCGCCGCCCCGGCGATCGAGGCACCGGCTCCCGCGCCTGGGCAGGCTGCGCCAGACGCGGCCGCGCCACCGGCGATGCAGCCCGGCGTGACGACGCCCCCCGAGGCCACGCCTATCGAGACAACGCCCACCGAGACGGGTCCTTCGACGGCAACCTCTCTGACCCTGCCGCGCGACCTGTCGCCATGGGGCATGTTCATGGCGGCCGACATCGTCGTGAAAGCGGTGATGATCGGGCTGGCTTTCGCGTCCTTCGTCACCTGGACGATATGGCTGGCCAAATCGCTGGAGATCCTTGGCGGCAAGCTGCGCGCCCGCCGCGCGGCACAAGCGATCGGCAATGCCGCGACGCTGAACCAGGCCGGGCGCGCGCTTGGCCACAATAACGGTCCTGGCGCCCTGCTGGTGCGGGCAGCCGAAGAAGAGGCAGCACTTTCGGCCGGCTCGCTCGACCATGTGTCCGGCGAGGGGCTGAAGGAGCGGGTGACCTCGCGCCTGTCGCGCATCGAGGCGGCGGCGGCGCGGCGCATGTCGCGCGGCACCGGCGTGCTGGCGACGATCGGCTCGACCGCGCCCTTTGTCGGCCTGTTCGGCACGGTCTGGGGCATCATGAACGCCTTCATCGGCATCTCGCAGGCGCAGACCACCAACCTCGCCGTCGTTGCCCCGGGCATCGCGGAAGCCTTGCTGGCCACGGCGATGGGCCTTGTCGCGGCGATTCCGGCGGTGGTCATCTACAACGTCTTTGCGCGATCGATAGCCGGCTACCGGCAAATCCTCGCCGACGCGTCGGCAGGGGTCGAACGGCTAGTCAGCCGGGATCTGGATTTCCGCACGGTCGCGCCGGCAAAGCAGATGGCCGCGGAATGAACACGGAGCGAGGCCATGGCGGCTAGGATTCGAGAGAACATCGACGGCGATCTCGAGGAAAACCACGAGATCAACGTCACGCCGTTCATCGACGTGATCCTGGTCCTGCTGATCATCTTCATGGTCGCGGCGCCGCTGGCGACGGTGGACGTCAATGTCGACCTGCCGGGCTCGACAGCAACGCCTGCCCCCCGGCCGGAGACGCCGCTGTTCCTGACGCTGAAGGATGATCTCAGCCTGGCGATCGGCAACGACACCCTGCCGCGCGCAGCCTTCGCCGCGGCGCTGGTCGGCAGGACAAAAGGCGACAGGCAGACGCGCATCTTCCTGCGCGCCGACAAGGCGGTCGGTTATGGCGAGCTGATGGAGGTGATGAACCTTTTGCGCGGCGCCGGTTATCTGAAGATCGCGCTGGTTGGCCTTGAGGCGGCGCCCGACGATGCCGCGGCGCCGCAAGTCGGGACCGGCCAATAATGTCGCCGGCAGCCGCCCTGCCGATGGCCGATCAGCGGCGTTTTGGCGCGCGCGAGATTGCCTGGTGGGCGGGCGCGGCTGCGCTGGTTCTGGTGGCGCATGCGGCGATCGGCTATGCGATGCAGAGCTGGCGCCCGGCCGAGCCCGATGGCGGCCCGCCGCAGGCGCAGGTGATCGAACTGTCGCCGATGGCGGTTGCACCGGCCATACCGGCGCCGCTGCCGGATGTCATAGCCCCCGATCAGCCGGAGCCGGTCGAGGAGCCCGAGACAACCGAAACGGAGCCTGCGCCCGCACCGCCCGTCGAGCAGGCAGAGCCGGTCATTGAGCCGTCGGAAGCCGCTCCGACCGACACGGTCGAGCCGACCCCGCCGACCGTGGCCGAACGGGTCGACCAGCCGCCGCTCGAGGAAGTCGTGCCCGACATTGCCGAGGCGGTCACGCCGGAAGTGGTCATCCCACTGCCGCAGCCGAAACCGGTCGACAAGCCCGTCGAGGCCAAGCCAGCCAGGCAGGCAAAGACTGAGGTGAAGGAGCCGGCCGAGGTCAAGGCGAAGAAGCCTGTCAAAGAGGCCAAAAAGCCCCCGAAAAAGGAAAAGGCCGCACGGCCCCAGACAACAGCCAGTGTCGCTGCGACATCCGCAGCTAGGGCGGCCGCACCGAAGGCGGCCAAAGCGGCGGCTGCGTCCCGAGGCGACGCCAAGAAGTGGAACTCGCAACTGACAAGGTGGCTCAATCGGCACAAGCGCTACCCGAGGGCCGCGAAAGCCCGCCGTTCGGAAGGCACTGTGAGCGTCTCCTTCATGGTGGCCGGCTCCGGTCGAGTGACGTCCGTTCGCATCACCGGTTCCTCCGGCGACCCTGATCTCGACCGCAGTGTCCTGGACCTGCTACAGGGCGCTACAGTGCCGGCGCCGCCAGAAGGCGTTAGCTCGCGTGTCAATGTGCCGTTGAGGTTCGACCTGCGGTGATTCGGCCGCAGGCCGAGAGCCATTTGCCGCTTCCGATTCTACATGGTGTTTGCACGCCATTGCACCGTGCATTCGGCGACGATTTCCGAATGCCGATCGTCATCCGGCTGTCACATACCCGTCCTATACATCCATATCTCCGGATTTAAGGATACATGGATAAGAACACCGCTCTTCTCGCATTGGCAGCGCTTGGCCAGGACACCAGGCTGGAAGTGTTTCGCCTGCTGGTGCGGGCCGGCGCAGACGGTGTTCCGGCCGGCGAGATCGCCGCGCGCCTCGGTGCGGTGCAGAACACCATGTCGGCGCATTTGAAGGTTCTCGACCATGCCGGCCTGGTCCGCGCCGAGCGCGACGGCCGGACAGTCCGTTACATCGCCGACATGACCGGCTTTCGCGATCTTCTGGCCTATCTCATGGAGGATTGCTGCAACGGCGCGCCAGAACTCTGCCAGCCGGTCATTCAGGCCGTGACTTGCAACTGTTAGAAGGGAGGACCACCCCATGAATGACCCATACAACGTGCTTTTCCTGTGCACCGGCAATTCGGCACGGTCGATCCTCGCCGAGGCGATCCTCAACCGTGTCGGCGCCGGCAAGTTCAGGGCCTATTCGGCCGGATCTCGGCCGAAGGGAGAGGTCCATCCCTACGCGCTCCAGCTGTTGAAAACCCTCAACCACGACACCTCCTTCGCCCGCTCAAAAGACTGGCAGGAATTCGCGGCTCCTGGCGCCCGGGAGATGAATTTCGTGTTCGCCGTCTGCGACAACGCGGCCAATGAAGCTTGCCCGGTCTGGCCGGGACAGCCGATGACGGCGCATTGGGGGGTGCCCGACCCGGCCGCCGTGGACGGCACCGACGCCGAAAAGCATCTGGCCTTTGCCGAAGCCTATCGCATGCTCAACAACCGGATCTCGATCTTCGTCAGCCTGCCGATGAACACCATCGACAAGCTCGCTTTGCAGAAACGGCTCGATGAAATCGGCCGCGATCTGCCGAAGGCCGGCTGACCTCATGGCGGCCGACCTGTCCCGCCGCATGGTCGCGGAAGCGCTCGGCACGGCAATGCTCGTCGCGACGGTCGTCGGCTCCGGGGTCATGGCGGATCGCCTGACGGGCGACGTCGCTGTTTCCCTGCTCGGCAACACCTTGCCGACTGGAGCGATCCTGGTGGTGCTGATCACCATACTCGGACCGATTTCCGGGGCGCATTTCAATCCGGCGGTGACACTGGTTTTTGCCCTTCGGCGGGAAATCGAAGCGAACGCTGCACTGACCTATGCCGTCGCCCAGATTGCCGGCGGCATCACCGGGACGTTGCTGGCGCACGCCATGTTCGAACTGCCGATCCTACAGATATCGCAAACCGTGCGGACCGGAAACGGACAATGGATTGCGGAGCTGGTGGCCGCTTTCGGCCTGGTCTTCACCATTCTGGCCGGCCTTCGCTTCCGCTCGGATGCCATCCCCTGGCTGGTCGGGCTCTACATCACCGCCGCCTATTGGTTCACGGCCTCGACCTCGTTCGCCAATCCGGCAGTCGCCATCGCGCGGGCGGTTTCCAACACCTTCGCGGGCATCCGTCCCATAGACCTGCCGGGGTTCATCGTGGCCGAGCTGCTGGGCGCGCTGCTTGCCATGGCCTTGGCAGGATGGCTGCTCGCTGATCCCAAGCCAATCAGACAGATGGGAGCCGCGAAATGACCATCACCATCTACCACAATCCCGACTGCGGCACCTCGCGCAACACGCTGGCGATCATCCGGCAGTCCGGCGAAGAGCCTGATGTGATCGAGTATCTGAAAAACCCGCCGTCGCGCGAACGGCTGGTCGAGCTGATCAAGGCGATGGGGATGACGCCGCGCCAATTGCTGCGCGAGAAGGGCACGCCGTACGCTGAGCTCAATCTCGGCGACCCCAAATGGACCGATGACGAGATCATCAATTTCATGCTGGCGCATCCGATCCTGATCAACCGGCCGATTGTCGTCACACCGCTCGGCACCATGCTGGCCCGGCCGTCCGAAGCCGTTCTCGACATCCTGCCCAATCCTGAAATCGGGCCGTTCACCAAGGAAGACGGCGAAGTCGTCATCGACGCGCAGGGCAAGCGCGTTGCCTGACCTGGTGCCCGAAGACTCGCTGCCGAACGTCGACAAAGACCAGTTCCGGCCGATCGACCTGCGGGCGCTGCTCGACGTGCCGCGGTCGATCCAAAAACCTCGCGTGCTGATGCTCTACGGCTCGCTGCGCGAGCGGTCCTACTCGCGGCTCGCGACAGAGGAGGCGGCTCGCATTTTGCGCCGCCTCGGCGCCGAGGTGCGGATCTACAATCCGGCTTGCCGCTGCCGGATTCGACCTCGGCCGATCATGCCAAAGTCCAGGAACTGCGAAATCTGTCGATCTGGTCGGAAGCGCAGGTCTGGTGCTCGCCGGAGCGGCATGGCTCGATGACCGGAGTGATGAAGGCGCAGATCGACTGGCTGCCGCTCTCGGCCGGCGGCGTCAGAACGACGCAAGGCCGCACGCTCGCGGTGATGCAGGTTTCCGGTGGCTCGCAAAGTTTCAACGCCGTCAACCAGCTTCGTATCCTCGGCCGCTGGATGCGGATGGTCACCATCCCCAACCAGTCGTCGGTGGCCAAGGCTTTCAACGAGTTCGACGAGGCCGGCCGCATGAAGCCGTCACCGTATTACAACAGGATCGTCGACGTGCTGGAGGAGCTGATGAAATTCACGCTGCTTCTTCGCGATCGGTCTGCCTATCTCACGGACCGTTATTCGGAGCGCGTCGAAAGCGCCGAAGGGGTGGCGAAGCGGGTCAACCAGCGGTCGATTTGAGGGGGTGTGCGTCTGCTTGTTTTATACATGTCGTTATCGCAAAACCGCTGCACACCCTCGGGTCAGGCCCAAGGGCGTGCTTTTGCGCGACATGCATTAATTCGAAAATTTTCGAAATTGCATTGACGCGGCGCTGTCTCGGCGCTACGTTATTTCTATGAAACTCGAACAAGCTGCAAAACAGCTCGAGGCGCTCGGCAATCCGACCCGGCTGAAGCTTTATCGCACGCTGGTGAGGGCAGGTCAGGCCGGGCGACCGGTCGGTTATCTGCAGGAAGCTCTCGGCATCGCTGCGTCGACCTTGTCGCATCATCTGCACCGGCTTATCCTGACCGGTCTGGTCACCCAGGAACGCCAGGCAACGACGCTGATCTGCCGTGCCAATTACCCTGTCATGAACGATCTCCTCGGCTTTCTTGCCGATGAATGTTGTGCCGATGCCGCATGCGGCCCGGCTGTCGGCGAGTCGGCGGCGTAATTTTTTTGGGCCAAACTTCGATAATTCTGGAAACTTAGAAGGTGCATCATGGTTCCTCAAAACAGCCTCCCGGTCGCCATCATCGGCGGCGGACCTGTCGGTCTGGCGGCGGCCGCACAACTTGTCAGCCGCGGCCTTCCGGTCAAGGTTTACGAGGCAGGTTCCGCGGTTGGGTCGAACCTTCTGGATTGGGGCCATGTGCGGGTCTTCACGCCGTGGCGCTATTGCGTCGATGCGGTCGCCCGAAAACTTCTCGAGAGCCATGGCTGGCGAATGCCGGAGCCGGAGGCTTTCCCTACGGCCGATGAGATCGTCGCCCAGTATCTCGCGCCGCTGGCAAAGCTTGCCGAACTGGCGCCGTCGATCGAGACCAATGCCCGCGTTGTGGCTATTTCCCGCTGGGGAGCCGATAAGGTTTTGAGCAAGGGGCGGGAGACGCGGCCGTTCATGCTTCTGGTCGAAACGGCGGAAGGCACGCGGCGGGACAGCGCCCGTGCCGTCATCGACGCCTCCGGCACCTGGCAAACGCCGAACCCGCTCGGTGCGGGCGGCTTGTCGGCCGAAGGTGAAACGGAATTTGGCGATCGCATCGCCTACGGCATACCAAATATCCTGGGACGCGACCGTCATCTCTATGCAGGCCGCACGACATTGGTGGTTGGCGCCGGCCATTCCGCCGCCACCGCCCTGCTGGAACTGGACCGGCTCGCGCAAACCGAACCCGGCACCTCGGCACTATGGGTGACGCGCAGCACCGACCTTGTCCGCATCTACGGCGGCGGCGATGCCGACGCCCTGCCGGCGCGCGGCGAGCTTGGTTCCGATGTCCGGCAGCTCGCCGAGAGCGGCCGCGTGCGGCTGGTGACAGGCTTTGCCACGCTTGCCATCCGCGAGGTCGACGGCCGTCTCGTGGTGGAAGGGCAGACCAAGGACGGATTGCGTACGCTCGGCCCCGTCGACCGGATCGTCGCCGCGACGGGGCAGCGCCCCGATCTCAGCTTGACCCGGGAGCTTCGGCTGGACCTCGATCCGTGGCTCGAAGGCGTCAAGGCGCTGGGGCCGCTGATCGACCCAAATGAGCATTCCTGCGGCGACGTCCCGCCACATGGTCACCGCGAGCTCAGCCACCCCGAGCCCGATTTCTACACGGTCGGCGTCAAAAGCTATGGCCGGGCGCCGACCTTCCTGCTGCTGACCGGCTATGAACAGGTCCGCTCGGTCGCCGCGGCGCTCGCCGGCGACATGGCTGCTGCCGATGCCGTGCAGCTGGTGTTGCCCGAGACCGGCGTCTGCACGGTGCCGGTGTCCGCGTTCGGAACCTTATCCGAAGGCTGCTGCGGCGGACCGGCGCCGGCTGCTGTCGATGCCTGCTGTGTCGACGACGCCAAGGCAAAGGCGAGCGGCAAGAGCGGCTGCGGCTGCAGCGTCGCGGCATGAGCCTTTCCCCGCCTACGGCGTCCGGAGCGCCCAGTCGCAGCACGATCATCGCTGCGCTTGGCATGACGCAGATCATGGCGTGGGGGTCTTCGTACTATCTCCCGGCCGTGATTGCGCCGGCCGTAGTGGCCGACACGGGTTGGCCTCTGGCATGGGTTGTCGGAGGCCTATCCCTTGGCCTGCTCGTCGGCGGGTTGATTTCTCCACGCGTGGGTAGCTCGATCGAACGACATGGCGGCCGGAATGTGCTGGCCTTCAGCGCCGCGTGCATCGGGACTGGCCAGATCGGACTGGCGATTGCTCCAAGTTTAGCGGTCTACATCATTGCCTGGCTTATTATCGGCCTTGGGATGGGGGCGGGGCTCTACGATGCCGCTTTTGCAACCCTGGGCCGGCTCTATGGCCATGGCGCGCGCTCTGCCATCACCACGCTCACTCTGTTCGGCGGCTTCGCGAGCACGGTTTGCTGGCCGCTCTCTGCTTTTTTGATGGGCGAGATCGGATGGCGAGGGGCATGTCTGGGCTATGCCGCCGTGCAATTGCTGGTCGCTCTGCCGCTGTATCTCCTTATCCTGCCGCGGGGCGTCGCCCGGCCCGCCAGCCAGTCCGATCAGAAGTCGGTCGTGGCTCCCGCGCCGGTGACGAGGTCGACGCCGGTTATGGTCATCCTGGCGGCGACCATAACGCTCGCAGCGGTCATTTCTTCGACCCTCTCCGTCCACCTTCTGACTGTCCTCCAGTCGACTGGCATGGCGCTGGCCGCCGCGGTGGGACTGGGCGCGCTTGTCGGTCCGTCGCAGGTCGGCGCTCGCGCAATCGAGATGGTCGTTGCCCGCTATCACCACCCGATATGGACCAAGGTCGTATCGGTCGGATGCGTCGCGATCGGGGTGTCGGCTCTCTGGATGGGAATGCCGATCGTCCCGTTGGCCCTGGCGTTTTACGGTGCCGGCATCGGCCTGGAATCAATTGCCCGAGGGACGTTGCCACTGGCCCTGTTCGGCGACTCCGGCTACGCCAGGCTTATGGGGCGCCTGGCCATGCCAAGCCTGATTGCTCAAGCAGCCGCCCCTTCCGTGGGCGCGCTGCTGGTCGAACAGCTCGGTGCGCATTGCATGCTTGCCGTCCTGTCGGCACTTGCCGTGATCAATGTGGTGCTGGTCGGCACGCTCACGCTGCTGCTTTTCCGGCCTCGATCTACGGGAATAGAGTCTGTTCCTTGATCGCGCACCGCGCTCGGCGGCCGGCCATGCGAAAGATGTGAGAGCTTGCGAGGTGGTGTCGCCGATCTTCATTCGCCGTGATCGCCCGCCCTAGCCTCGCTTGAGCTCTGGCGCCAGAACATCGTCGTGAGCTGGTCGGGATGCGTCCGATGTTTGCGCTCCATCGGGGCGGGCAGCGTTCGTCCAGCTGTGCGCAACACCGAGCCGCCGGCCATCGGCGCTCGACGGGCTGTGATGCGGTTGATAAGCCCTCTCCTCAAGGAGAGTCGAGACATGACCGTTGCGATCGAGATGGGCCACACGAGCGCAGGCGCGCCGGCGGCACTGGACCTTGAGGAGCTGCTGGCGACGCGCCTTTTGGTGCAGGGCAATTCGGGCTCGGGCAAATCGCATCTGCTGCGCCGCCTGCTCGAGCAGAGTGCGCCCTGGGTGCAGCAGACCATTATCGACCCGGAAGGCGATTTCGTCTCGCTCGGCGACCGTTTCGGCCATCTGGTGATCGATGCCGAGGAGCATACCGAGCGCGGCCTGCAGAGCGCCGGCGAGCGCGCGCGCATCCATCGCGTCTCCACGGTGCTCAATCTCGAAGGGCTCGACGCCGAGAACCAGATGCGGCGCGCCGCCGCCTTCCTCGGCGGGCTTTTCGAAGTCGCCCGCGACCATTGGTACCCGATGCTGGTGGTGGTGGACGAGGCGCAGCTGTTCGCGCCGGCCGTTGCGGGTGAAGTTTCGGACGAGGCGCGCAAGCTCTCTCTCGGCGCCATGACCAATTTGATGTGCCGTGGCCGCAAACGTGGGCTGGCCGGGATCATCGCCACCCAACGGCTGGCCAAGCTTGCCAAGAACGTCGCCGCCGAGGCTTCCAATTTCCTCATGGGCCGAACCTTTCTCGATATCGACATGGCGCGCGCCGCCGACCTTCTGGGCATGGAGCGGCGACAGGCGGAGGCTTTTCGCGACCTGGAGCGCGGGCAGTTCATGGCACTGGGCCCGGCGCTGTCGCGCCGTCCGCTGGGCTTGCGCATTGGCCCGACCGACACAAGTCCGCGCAATGGAACGCCGCGGCTGATGCCGCTGCCGGAAGCGGCACTGGAGGACGCGCGCGCCATCATCCTGGCAGCCCCGCCGCCGGAAACTGTCCGGCCGCAGCGCCGGTCGTCGCCGGACCTGCTCGATCAGCTGATGGCAGCAAAGTCGGCGGCGCTGGAAATCCGCCCCGAAGCGGCGGCGCCGCCAATCAGCGCCGAGGACCTGGCGGAGCGGCGTGAGCGGGTGGACCGCGTCCTGCGCGCCGTGCTGGCGCAGCCCGACGCGGGGTTCCGTGTCATCGGCGTGCTTTATCAGGAGTTCGTGGTCCGCTGCCGGATCGAAGGCCTCGCCTCGGTCGTGCCGGACCTGCCCGCCTTCCGCCGCATGCTGACGCACGCCCGCGCCGGCCTCGGCTCCGACATGGCAGGCGATGACGCGTGGCAGGATGTCTCGGCCCGCGCCTCGCTGCTGCCCGAGGATATGCAGGGCGTGTTCATGATGATCGCCCGCGCGGCGAAGGAGGGCTGGCCCTGCCCGAGCGACGCGGCGATCGCCCGCGCCTATGGCTCGCACTCGCTGCGCCGCGCCCGGCGCCTGCTGACCTATATCGAGGAGCAGGGCCTCATCGTCTGCCAGCTTGACGGGCTTGGCCGGCGGATCGTGACGCTGGTCGAACTGGCCTGGGCAACGGCACCGGGCGATCCGAATGCCGAGCAGGCAGAGCAGGGGCGTTTGGCGGTGTGAGGCGGCGGCCGAGCGCGCAAGGGGAATGCAACGCATCAAGGCGATGTATGGCTAGCGGCAGGTACAGCGTCGAGTCTTTTTTGCGCAGATAGGGCCTCGCTGGCCCGTCTTCATCATACGACGACGATTGGCGCGACGACGATCCGCCTATTGTAAGGTGTTCGATGCTATAGCGCTCCCTCCTGCCGACGGCGCTTTACATATCTTGTAAATTACCCGCGGGTCGGTTTTCTAATGAAGAGATCAGCCACGATCAACTGACGAAGGACAAGAAATACGGCAGGACTGTAGCGCAAATAGCCGCCGAAACTACGCTACCGCCGCCGATTACCCCTTCGGTTCGTTCTGTTGACATCTCCTGCTTCTCGAGAGATGGTAAGATACTACGCGGCGGCCCTTTTTCCGAAGATTTTATTCTTCAGCTTATCAAAGGATTTTGGCAATGCGTTTGTCTCGATCGCGCCGACTTATGGCCGTCGCTTTGACGGCAATCGCAGCCGTTCCCTCTTATGGACATGCCGAGGACAAGCTGCTGACGGAAGCGGTGCAGTTCAACGGTACGATCCTGTATCTCTCCACCAAGGTGCCTGGCCTGATCTTCGGCGCCGTGCGCAACGGCGAGACGGCCTTGGCCGGTTTCGGCAAGATTGCCGACGGGAGTGAAAAAGTGCCCGACGGCGACACAATGTTCCGCATCGCGTCCGTGAGCAAAGTGTTCTGCGGCAGCGTGCTTTCCTCGCTGGCGATCGACGGCAAGGTACAGCTCACCGACCGGCTGCAGGATCGCCTTGGCTGGGACGTCACGCTCCCTGAGAAGGATGGCCGCGCCCTCCGCCTGATCGATCTCGTCGCGCAAGCTTCCGGCCTTCCGCGGGAGGTGCCAGTGGCCGAGGCGCCCCCCTCCGACCCCTTCTCTACGAACACCAAGGAGGCGCAGATTGCCGCCCTCAAGGACAATCCGCTGCTCTTCGCGCCGGGCACCGCCGTTCTCTATTCGAACTTCGGATACGACCTCCTTGGAGCGGCGCTCGCGAATGTCTCTGGAAAGCCCTATGCCGAGCTCCTTCGGGAGCGTGTCCTCGATCCCCTCGGCATGAAAGACACGGTTTTCAACCCAAGACCGGAGGACGAGCCGCGCCTGATGCAGGGCCATAACTTCGACGGCGGTGCCATGCCCATCGTGCCGACGAGCACAGCCATCGAGTGCGCCGGTGGATTGTACTCGACGGCGAACGACCTGCTGCGCTGGATGAACTGGCATGTCGACAAGGAGCCTTCCGCGGCCGACGCCGAGTTCCGCCTTTTGAACCACGCGGCTTTTTTGTACCGGGACGGGCTCGCGTCGGTGGTGGGGCTGGATGATGGCGGCCCGATGGACGCCATGGGTCTCGGATGGGTCATCATGCTCCCCAACGAGCATCGCCCGCTCATCCTCCAGAAGAGCGGCGGCCTGCAAGGGATGTTTCTCTATGTTGCGATTGCACCGACACGCGGCGTCGGCGCTTTCTTTGTCATGAGCGAATTCAATGCCGCCGGCTTCATGGCTGGGGTCAAGACGACGAACGATCTCGTCGCAGAGATCGCTCCACGCTAATTTCCGCGCTGATCGGGGGGAACGTGCGCGATGATTAGCGCTGTGGAGGGGCCTGACGGACGGCATGTTTCGTGGCAAGGCAAGCGCGACATCGGTTATTTCCGGCCGACCGCTTAGCTACCCCCCTGAGGACGACCTTTGCCGGCGCGCCGACCCGCTTCATCGCTGCTCACGGCCTGCTCAAGCGGTGGCCAAGGTTCTGCCTCTTGCCTCTTTGGCATTCCGAACAGGCGCCCGGCCGAACAGACGACGATATTCCCGGGTGAACTGCGACACGCTTTCGTAGCCGATCGCGAACGCCGCGCTGCTCGCAGTCTTTCCCTCCGACAGCATCAGCCGCCTCCTGGCGCAGCCCGACGCGGGGTTCCGTGTCATCGGCGTGCCCGCGCCGCGAAGGAGGGCTGGCCCTGCCCGAGCGACGCGGCGATCGCCCGCGCCTATGGCTCACACTCGCTGCCCCGCGCCCGGCGCCTGCTGACCTATATCGAGGAGCAGGGGATGATCGTCTGCCAGCTCGACGGGACTGGACGGCGGACGGTGACGCTGGTGGAACTCGCCTGGGCGACGGCGCCGGCGGATCCGCAGGGGCCGAGCAGGGGAGCTTGGCGGTGTGATGGGGTGGCAAGCGGCGTTGGCTATAGTTAAACGGCAGATGCAGCGGACAAGCCGGTTTCTGCCAGAAGCCGACGCGGGTTTGTGTCAGATTTCGAGCCCGAGCCGCCATGTGCAGCGTACGGAGTAGAGTTCCAGAGGCGTAGTATGCGAAACTTTGTTGCTTAGAGTCAGTATTCGAGATGGAATTGCTACTCTATAGGTATGACCTGATGATCGGCGATGCCTCAGATGATTCTGATTTCACGGCGCTACCAAGGGGTAGAAATTGCGATTTGTCTCGGACGGTCCATCTATCCCCGATGACTTGCTATGGGCTCGGGATCAGGGTCGCGTAATATTCTTCTGCGGCGCCGGAGTTTCGCGAGCCCGTGCGAAGCTTCCCGACTTCTTTGGATTAGCCGAGAAAGTAATCTCGACCCTCGGCGTTTCAAAGGAGAGCCCTGCCTGCCGATTGATTGAGGAAGCACGCCAAATCGATGATCGTGTCGGTGTTGCGGGAGTAATATCTGCCGACAGGGTATTTGGCTTGTTGGAACGCGAGTTCTTGTCGCGAGATATCGAAGCCGCTGTGGCCGGCGCTTTAAAGCCGGAGGCGCCGTGCGACGTGAGTGCCCACAAAGTCTTGCTGGACTTGGCGACCGGTCCAGATGGTACGGTTCGTATCGTAACGACTAACTTCGACCGGTTGTTCGATGAATGCAGCCGTCAACTTCAGACGTGGCAACCGCCGCGTTTACCTGACCCTCGAAGACCGGCCGAGCTAACGGGGATCGTCTACCTGCATGGCAGGGTCACGCCAAACTATGATGGTGCAGAAGGCGATGGGTTTGTGCTTTCAAGTTCGGAGTTCGGTAAGGCGTATTTAGCAGATGGCTGGGCAACTGATTTCTTCAGGGCGATTCTAGGGAAATTCGTAGTCGTTTTCGTTGGCTACACAGCGGACGACCCCCCAGTCCAATATTTGCTCGAAGCGCTGACCAAGGCGTCTGGTCGTATTGAAAACGTCTACGCCTTCCAATCTGGTGACGAGAGCGACGCCACGGCCCGGTGGCGACATAAGGGTGTTAATGCGATCGCCTACGACCCGGCGAATAGTCATACGGCTTTGTGGGCAACATTGGAGGCCTGGTCTGCTAGGGCACGAAATATAGATGGCTGGTACAACGATGTGATTGACTTGGCGCAGCGAGGCCCTGAACCGATGATGCCTCATGAACGGGGACAGGTAGCTCACATTGTCTCGTCCTACGAAGGTGCTAAGCGTTTCACCGAAGCAGCGTCGCCACCTCCGGCAAACTGGCTGTGTGTTTTCGATCCCTATCGACGCTACGAACGACCGGGACATTTGGGTACGATGTTAGAGAGGGGAGACTACGTCGATCCGTTCGACCTGTACTGTTTGGATTCCGACGTTGCTCCGGCCAAACCTAATCCCGAAGATCACTATGCGCGACGAGACGTGCCGAATGAGGCTTGGGACGCCTTCTCTATCAATCGCTTAGATCGCCAGGCGCTCAACGACGAGAACGTCATTGCTCTGCGGGGACACTGGGCAAGAAACGCACCGCGCCTGGTACTTCGCATCTTTCAGTTGGCTGGCTGGCTAACACGGGTATCGGATCAGCCGGCTGCGGTCTGGTGGGCCGCCCATCAGTCTGCCCTCCATCCCGATATTCGCGACCGTATCCGCTGGCGGTTGGAGCGGGCGGACGAGGCGTCGGCGCCCGAAATCCGAAAGGCCTGGAGGTTCCTATTCGAAAGCTGGGATTCCTATCGTGGAGAATTTCACAGGGGCATTTATGAGTTAGCGGCTCAGGTAGCCAAGGATGGCTGGGACGATACCGCCGTCAGGCAATATGCGGCGATAAGGAAGCCCTATTTCTCTGCCGGAAACGCCTATTGGGGAGGGCCAAAGCCACCAGACGACGGTGCAGAAATTCGTCTTGGCAATCTAATTCGGCTCGACGTCAAGTATCCAGAAAGGCACGATCCTATTAACATCCCCGATGGCTGGCTGTCACAAACTGTAAAAGCGCTCCGCCTGAATTTGGAATTAGCCGTTGCTTTAGAGAATGAAATTGGCGGCTATGGCTTGCTTTCAATCAGCCCAATTGTTGCTGACGAAACTGTGGGTGATGATCAGTACGAGCGCAGTCATGGGCTTTCTGCCCATGTGATCGAGTATGTTGTAATTTTGAAACGGCTAGTAGCCCTCGATCCAAGTGCAGCAAAATCTGAACTGAGCGCATGGCCTATTGGAGACGCGGTATTCAATCGCTCCGGATTTGGGCGCTAGGCGACGAGAACTTGCTTCCCGAGAGCGAATTCACGAAAGAGTTGCAACGCTTGAGCGATGACTCTTTTTGGGGTTCCCGCGACCAGAGAGACCTTCTCCTTTCTCTCAAAGGCCGATGGAACGGCCTTAAGGCAGAGACGAGGCAAGCTATTGAGGAAAGGCTCGTCCGAGGTCCTTCACGCTGGAAGGATGAAGAAGAGGATCACTTTAAAGAGAGATCTGCCTTTGATGTTCTGAATCGCCTCCATTGGTTCCGCGATCAAGGATGCCTTCTGACGATTGATTTGCAAACTCTTTCTGAGCAACTTCAGCCACTCGCTCCGAAATGGAAAACAGAATATTCCAAATCGGCGGCAGCTTCGTTGGAGGGGCGCGTTGGCTGGGTGAGAACAGAAAAAGACTTCTCGGCTTTGCTCGCGCTGCCACTATCGGGAGTCATATCGAAAGCTAGAGAAATAAGTGGACGCGACGACGCATTCGTAGAAAACGCGCCATTCTCCGGACTGGTCGAAGAGAAGCCGGTTAGAGCACTGGCGGCTTTGCACTTCGCCGCTAAAGGTGGAGAGTTCCCCGAATGGGCATGGCGTGCGTTCCTAGGCTCGGATGCCCGGAAAAATGACGACCCTAAACTCATTTGGCTGACGGCCAAGCGGCTTCTGTCTTATCGACGACAAGATATTTCTGAGCTGATTTACTCGTTGTCGGAGTGGGTTTTAAAAGTCGCAAAGACCCTTTCCAGAAATCATGAGGCAGTCTTCTACGAAATAGTGACCAGAATTGCTGACATCATTGGCTCCGATCCCCGCGCAGGCGCTTCGGCGATTATACGAGGGACCGGAAGTCGTGATTGGGCGACAGAGGCACTGAATTCGCCAGCCGGCAAGATTTCTCAAGCCCTTTTTAATACTCCTTCGACGGAGGGAGTGAAGAAAGGAAAAGGCCTTTCAGAGAATTGGCTTAGCCAAGTCAATCGACTTCTGCTTGTCCAAGGGGAGCCGCGATGCCATTCGCTCGTGATCTTCTGTCACAATCTCCTATGGTTCGATTTCGTTGATCCTGAATGGACGCGGAAGCACCTTATCGCCGCCCTGAAAAACGATGACATAGACGACAGAGATGCGGCTTGGGCGGGCTTCTTTTGGGCTGCGAAGATTCCGCATCCGACACTTTATCGGGTGTTGAAAGATGATCTCCTTGCTATCGCTAAGAGTGACACGCTTTCCAAGCGCTCACATGAGCAGGTTTTGGCCGGCATTCTTTTATCCGGCTGGGCCAATGTTGATCCCGCTGAGGGCAAGGCGTGCGTTTCCGACGATGAAATGCGCGATCTGCTACTCAAATCGGACGACGAATTTAGGTCTCATGTTCTGTGGCAGGCCGAGCGGTGGTCCGAAGCAAAGAAGGAGGCAACAGGAGTTAGTTGGTCCGATGAAATAGAGAGGCTGCTTGAACATGTGTGGCCGCGGCAAATTGCGGCAAAGTCCCCCCGCATCTCTGCGCGCCTCTGCAACTTTGCTTTTTCCAGCAAAGACCGCTTTGTTAAAAGAGCCAACATCGTTCTTCCGCTGTTGAGCAAGGCGGAAGGCGATTCAGTCAGGATGCCGAACCTTAGAAAATCGAAGGACAACATCGTAGATATCTATCCCGAACAGACACTCGCAATTCTTGATGTAATCCTTCCAGAGAATGCTGCGGCTTGGCCCTATGGGATCGAGAGCACTATTGACCGCATTGGAAAAGGAGACAGTCGCTTGAGCAATGATCCCAGGCTCCTTTCCTTGAAGCGTCGGTGGGACGCGAGATGAGTTCCAACAGCGACGCCGGAGCCGATGTCGGCTTCTCGTAAACTCTAATCAGCGCAACAGGAGTCGGGTTAGATCCAAAACCAGCCATTCGCCTCGCCTCAGCGCCCCTAACGATCCTCAATAATCCGCAAATACGCCGCCGTCACGAACAGCACGATCAGCCCAAACAATATCCGCCGCGCGCCTTCGGGCATCTGCAGGATGGTCAGCAGGGTCGTCAGCACGGTGAGAATGAGCGCCCCGATGATGGTGCCGGTGTAGCCGCCGCGGCCGCCGAAGATCGAGGTTCCGCCGATCACGGCGGCTGCCACCGAGGGCAGCACCAGCGGTTCGGCCAGCGACAGCGACGGCGCCTTGATCAGGCCGATATAGAGCAGCCCGGTGATGCCGGCGAGCACGCTCGAAATGACGTAGAGCGCTGTGATGACCTGCCAGTAGCGGACGCCGGACAGGCGTGCCGCCCCCTCATTGTCGCCGACTGCGTAAAGAAGACGGCCAAAACCGGTGCGGTTCAAGGTGAAGACGATGAGAACGGCCACCGGCACGAACAGCAGCAGCGCGTTGGGCACGCCATAGGTGAGACCGGTGCCCAGCCAGGCCAGGAAGGGCGGAATCTTGGCGCCCGAAGCGATGACGGTGCGCTGGTAAACCTGCAGGCATCCGGTGCCGATCAGGCTGGTGCCGAGCGTCATGATCAGCGGGTGCACGCGAAACACGCCGACGCCGATGCCGTTGACCAGGCCGATGAGCACTGCCGGCACCAAGGCGATGAGAATCGCCACCGCCGGGTCATGGTTGACCACCTGCGTCGCCATGATGAAGGCGCTCATCGTCGCCACGGTTCCGACCGACAGATCGATGCCGCCGGTCAGCATGGTCATGGTCTGGCAGCCGGCAAGAATTGCCAGCGGTATGGCGAATTTTATGGTGTTGGCGAGCCACCGCTCGTTGACGATGCCGGGACGCAGGATCTGCAGCACCAGCACCAGGATGACGAGCAGGATGATCAGGGGAATCAGCGGCCGGTCGGCCATGAACCGCTTGAGGCGGCGGCCGAAGGGGGTAGGCTGGATCGCGGTAATGCTCATGACGTTGCTCGCGATTGGGGTGGCGCGATGCCGCGAGAGGATGGTGCTCTACGGCGCCCCCCTCTGTCCTGCCGGACATCTCCCCCACGGGTGGGGAGATTGGCAGCTTCGGCGCCTCGCTCATTCTTGGAACGCCGACAATTGGCGAAAGCCGTCGCGCCGTCCAATCTCCCCCCAAGTGGGGGAGATGTCCGGCAGGACAGAGGGGGGCGCCGTGGAGCGCCGACCCCATAAACCAGCCTCACGCCATTGCTCATGATTGCCGGCTCCGCATGGTGATGAAGGCGCCGAACATGACGACGGCGACCATGATCGCGCCCTCGATGATTGCGGTGACGTTGGGATCGATCGCCATGAGCGTCAGGTCGGTGCGCACCAGCCGCAGCACGAAGACGGCGACGATCGGGCCGAGCAACCCGCCTTTGCCGCCGCCAAGTGCGACGCCGCCGAGCACGACCGCCGCCACGCTGGCGAGAAGGTAAGGGCCGGGAATGGGGGCGCCGATGCCGGTGCTCATGGTCAGCGCCAGCCCGCCCATGGCAGCGAAAAGCCCCGACAGGGCATAGGCTATGATTTTGGTGTGCGCGACAGGCACGCCGCTGCGAAACGCCGCGAGCTCGCTGCTGCCGATGGCGTAGATCGACAGGCCGAGCTTTGAGCGCTTGAGCGGTATCCAGATAATGCAGAGGCAGACGACGAGGAGCACCAGCGCCTTCGGTATCCAGGCCGAGATCCCGGGCAAGCCCGGGATCGGGACGGTGCCGACGATGGTCGCCCGCAGCCATTCGGCCACCGCGCCGCCGGGCGCAGCGAGGACGAGCAGCGCCGCGCCCTGCAGGACGAAGAGGGTGGCCAGCGTGACGACGATATCGGGCACGCGGGTGACGACGATCAGCATGCCGTTGACGGCGCCCAGCACCAGCCCCATGGCCAGCACGAACGGCACGACAAAAAGCGCGTATTCCTCGCTGGCGCTGTCCATCATCGAGGCGGCGGTGACGCTGGTCAGCGCCATCATGGCGCCGACGGAAAGGTCGATGCCGCCGGCGATGACGACAATCGTCTGGGCGGCCACGGCAAAGGCGTAGGGCAGCACCGCACGCACCAGCGAGCCGAAATCGCCGCTGCCATAGCCCGGTTGGATGAGCCTGGTGATCACCAACAGGGCCACGAACAGGACGAGCAGGCCGACCACCCAGCCCTGACTGCGGACGAGGCGGGTCAAGGTTTCGCCACCGGCTCGAATGGATATCGGCAAGGATGCCGACGTCCACCTTGGCGCCGCGCGGCAAGCCATACGCGGCGCGCATCAGTGCCGGCTCGTCGGCGAGTTCGACTGGGAAGACATCGACGACGCGCCCCCCAAAGATGACGATGACACGATCGCAGACACGCTGCACCTCCTCGAGTTCGGATGTGTAGAACAGCACCGACTTGCCCTGGTCGGCGAGTTCGCGCAGCAGCTTGTAAATCTCCTGCTTGGTGCCGACATCGATGCCGCGCGTCGGGTCGAAGCAGAGGATGGTCTGTGCTTCAGCGGCGATCCAGCGGGCGATCGTCACCTTCTGCTGGTTGCCGCCGGACAGCCGCTGCACCTCGCGCTGGGCGCGCGTGTCGATCTGCAGCCGCTCGATCGCACTGACGACCCTGGATCGTTCCTGCGCCATGTTGGTCGGCCCCCAGTTTCGCAAGGCGGCGCTGAACGGCAGCGCGATGTTTTCGCGCACCGAGCGCTGCATGGTCAGCGCTTCGGTGCGGTCGCCGGGCACATAGGCGATTCCAGCGCGGATCGCATCCGCCGGATGCGCGAATTTCACCGGCTTGCCGTCCACCTCGATCGTGCCGCCGGACGGCCGGATCGAGCCGGCCAGCGCGGCGAACAGCTCGTCCTGGCCCTGGCCCTCAAGCGCGACGACGCCGGCGACCTCGCCGTTGGCCAGGTCGAATGACACGTCATTGAGCCTCGTGCCGACGCGAAGGTTCGCCACGCCGAGGCGCGGACGGCGGTCCCCAGGCGAAGCGGCCTGGCTCGCCTGGCGCGCCGTCCGCTGCGTCTTTTCGATCCTGGCGCCGAGCATCATCTCGACGATGCGCTCCTCGACGCCGGGCTCGATGTCGACGACACCGACGGTCTCGCCGTCGCGAAGCACGGTGGCGCGGTCGCAAAGCGCCGAAATCTCGACAAAACGGTGGGAAATGAAGATCACCGAACGGCCGCTGTCGCCCTGGCGGCGGACGACCTCAAGCACCTTTTCGGCAAGGTTGGCCGGCAGAGCGGCGGTCATCTCGTCGAGCAGCAGAACGTCGGGCTCGACCGCCAGCGCCCGCGCCAGATCGAGCACGCGCAGCACGGCAAGCGGGATGTCGCGCGCCGTGTCGCGAATCTCGAGGTCGGGAATGCCGAGTTCGCGCACCCAGGCGCGGAACGGCTCGACCGGCGTGTCGGTCAGGCGAAGATTGGAGGCGACGTCGAGATCGGGGATGAGCGACGGTTCCTGGTAAACCGGAAGCAGGCCGGCGCGGCGCGCATCTGCAGGCGAGCGCACGTCGCGGGCCTCGCCGCGGATCAGGATATGTCCGGCGTCGGCGCGGATGGCGCCGGTCAGGATTTTGACCAGCGTCGATTTGCCGGCGCCATTGGCGCCCATCAAGGCGTGAACCTCGCCCGGCAGAACCGACAGCGAGGCATTGCGCAACGCCACCACGGCGCCGTAGGTCTTGACGACGCCGGTGGCGTCCAGGAGGGGGTTGGTGGTCAAAATCGCGTTGCTCTCGTTCCAAGTAGTAAATGGCGATCCTCCCTTCTCCCCTTGTGGGAGAAGGTGGCCTCGCGAAGCGAGGTCGGATGAGGGGTGCTCCAGGGAACACCAACATCTCATTCCTTCCAGCACCCCTCTTCCGTCTCGGCGCTGCGCGCCGATCCACCTTCTCCCACAGGGGGAGAAGGCAGAAGCGCGGCTCGTCAAAGCAGCGAATTACTCGCCCGGGCCCTTGCAGGCGATGATCTGGTCCTTGGTATAGGTGGTCCAGTCCGGGATGGAGATCGAGACCGGCCATTCCGGGCTCAGCGACGGATCGGCGACGCTTTTCAGCTTGGCCTTGCCCTCCTCGGTGACGTTCTCCCAAAGCTGCGGCTCGACCAGCACGGTCTGCTCCGCCGGCTTCTTGCCGTTCAGGATCTGCAGCGCCAGCGTCACGCCGGCGCCGCCGATCGAACCGGGGTTGGTCACCGCCGCGCCGACGAGGCCTTCGACCGAGTTCAACTGGCCGACGAAGCCGGCATTGTCGGCGCCGACCACCGGCACCAGCGGCGTCTGCGACTCGACCAGCGCATCGACGATCACATTGTCGATGCCCGAGGTCCAGATGCCGTTGAATGGCGATCCGGTGGCGATGAAGTCGAGAATCTGCTGCTTGCCCTGGTCCTGCTGCCAGCCGGTGAAGACCTCATGCACGACCTTGACGTCGGGGAATTCGGCAAGCGCCTTCTTAAAACCCTTGTCGCGGTCGCTGTCTGCCGAGGCGCCGGCAGCGCCGCGCATATAGACGACGTCGCCCTTGCCGCCGATCTGCTGGAACAGCCATTTGGCGCCGAGATAAGCGTACTGCTCCTGGTTGTTGGAGATGATGTAGGCCGAGGGCTCGGTGACCGCCTGGTCGACGGCGACGACGACGATGCCGGCCTTGGTGGCTTCCTCAAGCGCTGACTTGATGCCGGCCGGATCGGCCGGGTTGACAACAATGGCGTTGACCTTGGCGCTGATCAGGTTGCGGATGTCCTCGAGCTGGCCGGCGGCGTCGGTGTTGCGATGGGCGATGTTGAGCTTGGTCACCTCGCCGGAGGCGAGCGCCTGCGCCTTGATGGCGCAGATCATCTCCTCGCGCCAGCCATTGCCCTGCACCGTGTTGGAGACGCCGATCGTGTATTTGGCTTCAGCGGACGAGACGCCCATCGAAGCCAGAAACGCCGCGCCGGCAAGCAGCGGGACCATTGCCAGAAATTTTTTCATTTCAGTCCTCCTCCACATTGTTTTCAGTTCAGTTCGAAAAGGGATTTATTTCACGAAGGGGCGCAGCACGTCGCGGGCCAGCAGAAAGCCTCGCTTGACGTTTTCATCGCTGCCCTCAAACCGCCGGTCCTCGTGCTCGATGATGATGGGCCCGTCGTAGCCGGCGCGATAGAGGCCGGAGAAGATCACATTCCAGTCGACGTCGCCAAGCCCCGGCATGCGCGGCACCTGCCAGCCCATCCCGGCCGAGAGGATACCGCGCTCGTAAAGCCCATCACGATCGATCATCAGGTCCTTGGCATGGACATGCAGCACGTACGGGCCGAACTCCCTGATGAAGCGGGCCTGGTCGATCATCTGCCAGACCAGGTGCGACGGGTCGAAGTTCATGCCGACGTCGCCGCCCCAGGCGTCTAGGATGCGGCGCCAGATATAGGGTGAATAGGCGATGTTGTGGCCGCCTGGCCATTCGTCATAGCTGAAGATCATCGGGCAGTTCTCAAAAGCCAGCTTGACGCCGTAGTCGCGGGCATGGGCGATGATGGCGGGCCATAGTTTGAGTGCCTCTTGCCAGTTGGCGTCGATGGTTTTTGAGGCGTCGCCGCCGCAGAAAGTGTTGACAACAGGCACGCCCATATGGCTGGCCAGCACGATCACCTTCTTCAAATGATCGATGACGGCCTTGCGGTGGGCAGCATCGGGATGCAGCGGATTGGGGTAGAAACCGAGGCCCGAGATCGACAGGTTCTCTTCCGTCAGTGCTGCGGTGATTTCCTTGGCCTGCGAGGCCGAGGTCGAGGCGGCGTCGATATGGCTGGTGCCGGCATAGCGCCGGGCAGCGCCCGAGGATTTCGGCCAGCAGGCGATCTCGAGCGCCTCGAAGCCGGCAGAACTTGCCCAGTCGGCGACCTCGCCGAGCGGGGTGTCGGCAAACGGTGCGGTGAGCAGTCCGAGCTTCATGTGGCCCTCCCGTGGTTCACGACCGGCCTACTATGCCGATTGTGCGGGCCGCTTCAACCGTGTGGCCGCCGGCAATGCGCAAACCTGTCGACGAACGCCATCGGATTGTCGCTGAGCAGACCGTCGTGAGTGGCTGTGACAGCTGTGCGGAAATCATCGTCGGTGGCGATCCCGTCCGCCATGAGTCATCCCCGGGACCAGCGCCAACCGGTTGTAGCGGGAGGAAGCCGGCTAAGCAGTGCCGGACTTAGCGTTTCGGGCGATGCGAAAACCGTCACCGGTTCGCCCCGATAACCCGTTGCTCCTGGTCGATCAGCGCGCCGGTCATCGGCCCGCAGGCGTCGGAGAGCAGGAACACGGCGAGGTTGGCCACCTCGTCGGCCGCCAGCAGCCGTCCGAAAGGCTGCGACGCGTTGGCGGCGTCGATCCAGCCGGGGCCATGCCCCAGCGTCTGCGCCTGCATGATGCGTTCGGCCGGCGTGTCGGTCCAGCCGACATTTATGCCGTTGACGCGGATGCGATCGAAACGGTGCGCGTTGGCGGCGTTGCGGGTCAGCGTCGCGAGTGCGCCCTTGGTGGCCGAATAGACGGCGAGTTCCGGCGAGCCGCAATGCGCGTTGATCGACAGGATGTTGACGATGGCGCCGCCCTGACCTTGCTTGCGCATCTGCCTGATGGCCGCCTGCATCAGAAAGAACGGCGCCCGCGCATTGACGGCGAACAGCGCCGCCCAGTCGTCAAGATCGGCATCGAGGAATGAGGCGCGGTTGGTCAGCCCGGCGGCGTTGACCAAGGCATCGATACGTCCGAAGCGACTGATACATTCGTCAACCAGCCGCGCCGGCGCCGTGGTATCCGCCAGATCGGCGGCGACGAATGCGGTTGGCGTGCCGGCCTGGCAGAGCGAGGTCGCCACTTCGCTGCCGCGCACGGGCTCGCGGCCGGTGACCAGCAGGCCGCCGGCACCGGAACGCGCCAGCGCCTCGGCGATCGCCCGGCCGACGCCCTGCGTCGCACCGGTGACCAGCACCACCTTGCCTTCCAACCGAAACTCCATTCCTCCTCCCGGGACAAGGTTTCCGTTTTCACAGAAGCCAGCAGATCAACCATGCGCTCGAAGCGATGTCGAGCCCATTGTCGATGCGGTGAAACTGCAGATTGGCCTTGGGCCGCTGCAAAGATGCGGCTGATTTGGGCATCTGACCACAGCATGACTTCCCTGGCTGGGCACCATTAGTCCACTCCGGCAACGACCTGATTTTGCTCTTGTGGGGCGATTTCGGTCGAGCTAAATGTGGGTTGGGCTTAGGGGTTTTAAGTGACGGACATCATCACATTCGTGGTTGCTGGCGCGTGGGCGGCAGTTGGATTTGGCGTGATTTGGTACGTCAGAACGAGACCGCCTGGCCCTGAAGGTCACGAGGACCCCGATCTGCGGGAATGGCTTGATGGCCAGGTTTAAAGCCCCAAGCTCAAAGTCCGCCAGAGCGCGTTCGGGGTGCGCCGCCAAAGCTATCTTCCTGATTTTATTTGGGTAAATTTCCGCTGGTGGAGCTGAGGAGGATCGAACTCCTGACCTCGTCATTGCGAACGACGCGCTCTCCCAGCTGAGCTACAGCCCCGTCCAGCGGATCGGCGCATTTATCGGGCGCGGCGGTTTCCTGTCAAGACGGCGTTTTGCCCAATACTGCACGGCCAGGCACCGGCCGCCGCGGAAGCTGGCTCTTGCCGCCTTCGCCCGCAATGGCTAAATGTCGGCAACAATCGGAGACCGGCATGATAGCCCTCATTCAGACCATTGTCTTGGCGCTTGACATTTATTGGTGGATCATCATCGCTTCGGCGATCTTCTCCTGGCTCTACGCCTTCAACGTCGTCAACTCGCGCAACCAGTTCGTCGATAGCGTCAGCAACATGCTCTTCCGGCTGACTGAGCCGGCGCTGCGGCCGATCCGCCGCTTCCTGCCCGACCTCGGCGGCATCGACATTTCGCCGATCATCCTGCTTCTGATCCTGTTCTTCCTCAGGCAGTTCCTGCTCACCACGGTGGCGCCGCTGGTCGTCTGACCCGGCGTTGCATGGCTGGGCCGTTTCGCCCGCGTAACGACGGCCTTGACCTGTTCGTCCGGCTGACGCCGAAAGCGGCGTTGGACAGGCTCGAGGGCATCGAGACCTCGGCGGATGGACGAAGCCATCTTAAGGCTCGCGTCCGCGCCGTGCCGGAAAACGGCGCCGCCAACCAGGCGCTGGAACAGCTGGTCGCCAAGGCGCTGGGAGTGCCGCGATCGGCCGTCTCGGTCGTCGCCGGCGGCACGGCCCGGCTGAAGACGCTGCACGTCCTCGGCGATCCGGCTGCGCTGACGAAAGCCATCGAGGCGCTGGGTGGCGGCCCAAGCGCGCCGCGTTAAGGTGGCCTGCTGCGAGATGCTTTTGATCAGTCGGTCGAGGTTGGCGATTGGTCCGTTGGCCCTCGCTCTACACCAGGCCGCGCTTGACCATCATCGCTTCGGGCGACGGCATCTTGCCGCGGAAGGCGGTGTAGAGCTCTTCCGGGTCCTTGGAACCGCCGGCGGCATAGATGTTTTTCCTGAGCCGCTCGGCCAGCGCCGGATTGAATGGGTCGCCCGTCTCCTCGAAGGCGGCGAAGGCGTCGGCGTCGAGCACCTCCGACCACATGTAGGAATAATAGCCGGCCGAATAGCCGTCACCGGCAAATATGTGGCCGAAATGCGGGGTGCGATGGCGCATGGCGATGGTCTTGGGCATGTTGAGCTTTTCAAGCGTTTCGGCTTCGAAACGAAGCGGCTCGACCGGCGCATCCTGCCGCGCGTGGTAGGCCATGTCGACCAGTGCCGAGGCGGTGAACTCGACCGTGGCGAAGCCGGCGCCGAAGGTGCGCGCCGCCAGCATCTTGTCGACCAGCGCCTTCGGCATCGGCTTGCCGGTCGTCACGTGCAGCGCATGCTTTTCCAGCACCGCCGGCACGGTCAGCCAGTGCTCGTAGAGCTGCGAGGGCAGTTCGACGAAATCGCGGCTGACCGAGGTGCCCGCGACCGACGGCCAGGTGACTTCGGTCAGCATGCCATGCAGCGCATGACCGAATTCGTGGAAAAGGGTCTTGGCTTCATCGACCGACAAAAGCGCTGCCTCGCCCTCCGGTGGCTTGGCGAAATTCATGATGTTGTAGATGACCGGCCTGGAGCCATCGCCAAGCTTGTAGCCGGACTTCAGCGCGCTCATCCAGGCGCCGGAGCGCTTCGAGGGCCGCGCGAAATAGTCGGCCAGGAACAGACCGCGCTCGCTGCCGTCGGCATTCCTGACGACGAAAACACGTGCTTCCGGATGCCAGGTGGCAATGCCTTGCTTCTCCTCGAAGCTGATGCCGAATAATTTTGTCGCCACGTCGAAGCAGGCGTCGATGATGCGGTCGAGCTGCAGATATGGCTTCAGCTCGGCCTCGTCGAAGGCAAATATCTCGGCGCGCAGCCTCTCCTGATAGAAGCGCCAGTCCCAGGCGGCGAATTCTTCGTTGCTGCCGGCCTCGGCCGCCAGCCGCTGCAATTCGATCTGGTCGCTTGCCGCCTTTTCCAGCGCCTTTTCCCAGACCGGGTCGAGCAGCTTATGCACCGCCTGTGGCGTCTTTGCCATGGTGTCGTCGAGCTTCAGCGCTGCGTAGGACGGGTAGCCGAGCAGCTTCGCCTTCTCGGCACGCAGGCGCAGCATGTCGCGCACCACGGCGGTGTTGTCGGTGGCGCCGCCATTCTGGCCGCGCATGGTGAAGGCGCGGAAGGCGATCTCGCGCAGGTCGCGGCGCTCGGAGAAGGTCGAGAACGGCTCGTAGATCGAGCGCGACAGGGTGACGGCATAACGGCCCTTCTGGCCGCGCATCTCGGCGGCTTCCGCCATCGCGCTTTTCAGGAATTCCGGCAGGCCGGCAAGATCGGCCTGGTCGAGGAACAGCGCCCAGTCGCGCTCGTCGGCAAGCAGGTTCTGGCCGAAAATCGTGCCGAGTGACGACAGCTCCTCATTGATCGCCGCCAGCCGCTTCTTGCCCTCGGCGTCGAGCTTGGCGCCGGAGCGGACGAAATTTTTCCAGGTCTTTTCCAGCACCCGCAGCGTCTCAGAGTCGAGCTTCAACGCGTCGCGGCGCTGGTAGAGATCGTCGATACGGGCAAACAATCTCTCGTTCATCGAGATCGCCGAGAAATGCCGCGACATCTTTGGCGATATTTCGCGCTCCAGCGCCTGGATCGCTTCGTTGGTGTGGGCGCCGGCCCGGCACCAGAAGATCGATGAGACATGGTCGAGCGCCTCGCCGCCGAGTTCGAGTGCTGCAAGCGTATTCTCGATGGTCGGGGTCTCGGCATTGCCCGCTATCGCCTCGATCTCGGCCTCGTGCGCCGTCAATGCCGCATCGAAAACCCCGGAAAAATCGCCGTCGCCGATGCGGGTGAAATCGGGCAGGCCGAGCGGCCCTTGCCAGCTGGTCAGCGGATGGGCGGCGAGGTCGACAGCGGACGGCATGGGCAATCTTCCGTTAAGTGAGGGGCTTTCGCTGAGTGGCGGGATGAGACGGATCGTCACCGATGTAAAGGCGCTGGCTTGTCGCACGCAATATCGCGGCTGGTCAGTAGCTGTCGCAGTTTTCTGCGATCGCCGCCTGCGAGCTGGCAGTGATGCGGTTGTCGGCGATCGCGAAGGTTTCCTGCATCAGCACGTCGTTGTTGGGGAAATCATAACAGGCGATGACCGTGGTGACGCCGCCTTCAGTCTTTTCGATCCGATGCCGGATTTCAGCCCCGGCGACTGCGCCCTCCCAGTCGTCGATGGAGGCGATGAATTCCTGCTTGGTCTGGACGACGCCGAGATCGTCGAGTTTTATCCGGACGTCGTCGGCAAGCAGGTCCGACAATTCTGTGCGATCGGCGACCAGCAGCGCCGCGTACCAGCGGCCGATGAGCGCGCCGTCGTCGGCGCGGACGGATATCAGTGAAAACAGCAGCGCCGCTGCGGCCAAAGCGATCGAACGGCATGCCATGCAACCCTCCTACGTCATCTCCGGCCGCTCGAAGTCACCGGTGTCCTTGTTCATCACCCAGAGCTCGCCGGTCGAGATGTCGAACCAGGCGCCGTGCAGCGACAGCCGTCCCTTGCCTTCCAGGATCGAGACGCAGGGAAAGGTCCTGAGATTGGCAATCGAATAGCGGATCGAAATGCGCTCGAGCGCGGTCTGCCGCTCGGTCGCCGTCATGAAGGTGCTTGACGACACGGTCTCGGCGGCCGGCGCAATCAGGCTCATCCACTTGCCGATGAAGTCGCCGGGCGACAGTGGCGCGGCTGTAGGGTCGAGTGCTGCGCGGATGCCGCCGCAGCGGCCATGGCCCATCACCACGATGTTCTTCACCTTGAGGCTCTGCACGGCGAATTCGAGCGCCGCCGAGGTCGAGTGGAACTGGTCGTCGGGCGCATAGGGCGGCACCAGATTGCCGACATTGCGCAGCACGAAGAGCTCGCCGGGGCCAGCGTCGAAGATCGCCTCGGGGGCCGCGCGGGAATCGCAGCAGGCAATGATCATCGTTTCCGGGGACTGGCCCTCGCGAGCGAGCGAGCGATAGCGTCCGCTTTCGGCGAGATAGCGGCCGTTCATGAAATTGCGGTAGCCGGTGAGCAGATGTTCAGGCAGATGAGGCATAGGCGGCGTCTGGAGCCTTTCCGGGTTAGGCGGCAGCTCTTTTAGGTCAGCAAGGCTCTAGCGGCAAAAGCCGGTCGCGAGCAATGCCGAATCGCAGATGGCGGCAATTGCCATGCTGGAAGGCCCCCTCATCCGGCCCTTTCGGGCCACCTTCTCCCCGCTGGGAGAAGAGGCTGGCAACTGCGCCTGCGACCTCTTCTCCCCTTAGGGGAGAAGGTGGCCGTAGCGAAGCGGAGGCCGGATGAGGGGCCTTCGCCCAATGCGATTGTCTCGCCGTTAGACGAAGAAATTCATGCCCAGATCGCCACGGGGATGCCAAAGCGGTCGGCGAGCGGCGGATCCGGAAACGGCCTTGCCTCGCCGCCGGCGATGCGGCCGGCGATCAGCATCATCGCTGCGGCGTCGAGAAAGTCGTCGGCAGCAGCGCCGCGCGGCGGCGTCCGGTCGAGAAAGCCGCTGACATAACCGTGCCGGCAAAGCAGCGCCTTGCGTTCCGCCATGCCGGCCGGGTTGACGGCGCCCCTGATCTTCTTCGGCAAGCGCATCGCCTGATCGCCGTTCAGCCGGCAGAAGGCGACTTCCGGATGCGATTCGAAGACCCGGCGGCGCAGTTCGGGACGCGCGATCAGCACCACATCGATCTCGCGGATCTTGGCAAAAATGCCGAACGCCTGGATCGAGATGCCACGCGGCGGATCGGAGGTCGCCTTGGCCACTTCGCTTGCCCTGCGATGCGCGGCATACCAGGCCTCGATCGTGGTGAAGCCGTCCGTATGCGCATAAAGCGCCGCACGCGAGGGGATGGCGAAGACACTGGATTGCCTGTTGCCGAGCAGCGGCCGCACCAGCGCCTCGGGCCCGCGTCCGCCCTTTTGCGAAACATCAGGCAGGCCGATCGGCATGTCGACGGCGACCGTCGCATCGGCCGGCAATGCGTCGAGCAGTGCTGCGAAGCTGGGAAAAACGGCTGCCGAAGGTGCTGCCCCCGGATCGCGGCGAACGGCGATCCAGCCGGCCTTGCAGCCGTCGACACCGACGATAGTCACGCTCTTTTGTCCCGCCCCGGATGCAGGAGATGGCGAAGCTGCACCATCGCCATCGGGTGCGACAGGCTCTGTGCGTCGGTTTCGAGCTGCAATTCGTCGCCGCCGCGCTTGGCGGTGCGCGCCAGGATCTCGTAGACCGCCGCCGTGGTCGACTGCAGCGCCTTGATCGCCGTCTGGCCGGACAGAATGCGCGCCAGATAGACGGCCGCCGTCAGGTCGCCGAGGCCCTTGGGCGGCTTGTCGATTAGGCGATGCTCGGCGAGCAGCGCCTGGTTGCCGTTGAGCAGCAGATTGCCGGTGCCGCCGGCCATCATCGCCGGCGCCGAGGTGACCAGCATGGTCGACGGCCCGGCATGAAGGGCGGCCGCCATCACCGTTTTGAGGTCGGGCAGCGGCGATCCCGCCATCCATTCCAGCTCGTAGCGGTTGGGCGTTGCGATGTCGGCGGTCGGCATCAGCCGGTCGCGCATGGCAATGGCGGTGGTCTCCGGCACATAGAGCCCGCCCGAATCACCCATGACCGGGTCGCAGATATAGACGGCGTCCGGCGTCTTCGCCTTGACCGCGCCGACCAGCGAGGCGACGGCGTCGGCCTGGCCACCTTCGCCGAGATAGCCGGACAGCACCGCGCCGACCTCGCCCAGCCACGGCGCGCGCTCGAGATCGGCCATCAGCGCCCTGAATTGATCGAGCGGCGGTACGATGCGCGTCGCCCGTCCATGGCCCGGATGCCAGGGCAGGATGACGGTCGGCACCGCCCACACCGGAAAGCCCAGCGTCTCCAGCGCAAAGACTGCGGCGCGGTTGCCGACCGAGCCGCGCGCGACATGGCTGGAAATGACGATGACCGCGCGCGGCGCGTCGTGTTCTTCGGTGCTCACGAGGTTCCTAACTCTGGATGATGAAAAGCACGAGCCAGATCAACAGGCCAATGCCGACAATGAGCCCCAGCGCCCGGCCGATGCGCGTGCCCCAATATTCGATCGGGTCCGCCCGGTCGGCATCTGCAGCAGTGACGTCATCGCGCGCGCCCTTCGCGGTCCGCGCCACGGACGAGGCCGGGTCGGTTTCACGTGCCACGCGCTCGATGATACGGCGCGATTCGTCGTCGCTGTCCTGGCGTCCCGCCATTTCCATGCCCTGTTTTTCGCAGCGACTTTAACCTGTTCGCCCGGCCAATCACAGGGCCTGACAGTGAATGACAAAGCACCAGCAGCGCTCCAGGTCGAGGCCATGTTCTTGCGCGCGGATTGTGGTAATGCTTCGCCCGTCAGTCTTGTTGAGGGATTTTTCATGCCTGCCCTTTCCTCCCCTTTCGTCTTCCGCAACCTTCCGGCCTTGCTGATGATGGCGATCGTGCTGCCGCTGCTGGCCGGCTGCGGCTACAACACCATTCCGACGGCGGAGGAAAACGCCAAGGCCGCATGGAGCCAGGTGCTGAACCAGTACCAGCGCCGCGCCGATCTCATCCCCAACCTGGTTGAGACGGTCAAGGGCTATGCCGCACATGAGAAGGATACGCTCGATGCCGTGGTCGAGGCGCGCGCCAAGGCGACGCAGGTGACGGTGACGCCCGAGACGCTGAGCGATCCGGAAGCGGTCAAGAGATTCCAGGACAGTCAAGCCGGCCTGACCAGCGCGCTGTCGCGGTTGCTGGCAGTGGTGGAGAATTATCCCGACCTCAAGGCCAACCAGAATTTTCTGGCGCTGCAGGCGCAGCTCGAAGGCACCGAGAACCGAATCTCGGTCGCCCGCCGCGACTATATCGAGGCGGTGCGGGAGTATAATCTGACGCTGCGGACCTTCCCGTCGGTGATTTGGGCGACCCTGTGGTTCCGCGACAATCAGCCGTTCGCCAACTTCACCATCGAGGAAGACAAGATTCAGACGCCGAAGGTCGATTTCGGCACGCAGCAGGGCGGGTGATCGGCGCTTGGCGAGCGCAGTTACATTGGCCTTGCATTCCGTCCCACCCCCCTCTGTCCTGCCGGACATCTCCCCCACAAGGCGGGACATCGGCAGTCATCACGGCTTTCGCAAACCTGCAACGTTGCAAGGAGGGCGCGTTCGACAAAGCTGCCAATCTCCCTCCAAGTGGGGGAGATGTCCGGCAGGACAGAGGGGGGCGCCACGGAACGCCAGCCTGGCAATCCTGTTCATCGTCCTAAGCCTTCTCTTCCTCCCCCTCACCACCCTTGCCGCCGAATTGCCTGCCCTGACCGGGCGGGTTGTCGACAATGCCGGTATCATCGATGCCGCCACCGAGGCGGCGCTGACCCGGAAGCTTGCGGATTTCGAGGCCAAGAGCTCTGACCAGATCGTCGTCGCGACGCTTCCTGGCCTCGACGGCGAGGAGATCGAGCCCTACGCCAACCGGCTGTTCCGCGCCTGGAACCTCGGCCAGGCCGGCGAGGACAATGGCGTGCTGTTGCTGGTCGCCAAGGACGACCGCAAGATGCGAATCGAGGTCGGCTACGGGCTGGAAGGCACGCTGACCGACCTGCACACCAGGCTGATCATCGAAAACGACATGGTGCCGGCCTTCCGCGCCGGCGATTTCTCCGGCGGCATAGCCAAGGCCGTCGACGACATGGTCATGGTGCTGGAAGGCAATCCGGAAGAACTGGAAGCGCGCGGGACCCGCAACCAGCAGCCGCCATTCAACACCGACGATCTGTTCTTTGCGATCTTCATAAGCATTTGGGCGATCATCTTCTTCGGCAGCATCGCTGCCTCCATCCTGCCGCCGATCTTCGGCCGGAAGATCGGTCCCGGTCGCTATCGCTGGCTGGGCATGACGTTCGAGCCGGGCCGGCGATCATCTGACGGCTGGTCGGGTGGTTCCGGCGGGGGAGGCTGGTCGTCGGGCGGAGGAGGCTGGTCCTCAGGCAGTGGCGGCGGCTTTTCGGGCGGCGGCGGCTCGTCCGGCGGCGGCGGTTCTTCAGGAAGCTGGTGAGACACGACATGGCAACGCGACCGATCAGCGCCGAAGATCATGACCGCATCGCCAAAGCGATCCGCGTCGCCGAATCAAAGACCGACGGCGAAATCTACTGCGTGGTCGCCTATGCCAGCGACGGCTATTTCTTTCCGGCCGCCTTCATGGCGACGCTGGCGATGCTCGTCGTCAGCCTCGCCGTCGGCTACGGGCTGGAAGCGTGGTGGCTGTCGATCCGCCTGCCGCATTTCGTCATCGCCCAGCTTCTGGCGATGGCCTCGATACTTGTCCTGTTGTGGGCGGTGCCCGGCTTGCGCATCCACCTGGTGCCGAGACGGCTGCGTTACCAGGCCGCGCACGCCAATGCGATAAAGCAGTTTCTCGCCCGCAACGTCCACCGTACCACAGCGCGAACCGGCGTGCTGGTGTTCGTTTCGATCGCCGAGCATTACGCCGAAGTGATCGCCGACAGCGGCATTAACAGCCGCGTCGGCCAACATGTCTGGGACGACGTCGTCCGCGACCTTACCGCGCATGCCCGCGACGATCGTCTCGCCGACGGCTTCATCAAGGCGATCGAAGAGACGGGTGCGGTGCTGGCCGAGCATTTCCCAGTTTCTTCCGGCGACAGCAACGAGCTGGACGACCATCTGGTCGAAATCTGAGTCGCTACGGCTTTTTCAGCACTCAACGGCACGTCTATCGTCTGTGCGAAAGCTTGGGAGCCGCTGACCGGACTCTTGCAATCGGGCAACGCGGGTTTATGGTTAACCAATCATGAAGACGCTGAGTATCGACATCAGGAAAGCCGAGCCGCGCGACGCAAGCGCCATCGCCGACGTGCACCTGCTGGCCTGGCGCGGCGCCTACTCCGGCATCATCCCGCATCGCACGCTGACATCGATGATCAACCGCCGCGGCGCCGACTGGTGGGCGAACGCGATTCGCCGTGCCGCCACCGTCCTGGTCGTCGAGATCGGCGGCAAGGTCGCCGGCTACGCCACGATCGGCAAGAACCGCGCCCGTGAGCTCAAGCAGCAGGGCGAGATCTACGAACTTTACGTGCGCCCGGAATATCAGGGCATCGGGCTCGGCAGCCGGCTATTCTCGGCCGCACGGGCGCGACTGGCGGATCATGGCCTGAAAGGCATGGTGGTGTGGGCGCTGGAGGACAACCAAAGCGCGCTCAGCTTCTATGCCGGCGCCGGCGGCCGCGACGTCGCCGAGGGCGTCGAGGTCTTCGAGCAAAAGGCTCTGAAGAAGGTCGCCTTCGTCTGGGAATGACCTGGCCTCGTCATCCTAGGGCGGAGCAGGAGCGAAGCGACGTCGCGGAGACCCTGGGATCCAATGCCGTAACTTTAGGGTGTAGCGACGGTGCAGAACCTCTGATGCCGAACAGGGCGGAGAGGATCGCGGCTTTCATTCTGCGCCGCTGCATTCTTCGGCTGATTTCACGGAATGGATCCCAGGGTCTGCGCTCCGCTTCGCGTTCGCTCCGGCCTGGGATGACGAAGTGATGATGTCCTCAGTACCATTCGCCGCATTGCACCATGCGCCGCTGCCCGCTATCGGTCTCCAATCGAAAGAGGGACAAAAGCCATGCGAATCGAAGCCATCGCCATCGGAAAGAACCCGCCGGAGGACATCAACGTCATCATCGAGGTGCCGATCGGCGGCGAGCCGATCAAGTACGAGATGGACAAGGAGGCCGGCACGCTGTTCGTCGACCGCTTCCTGCACACCTCGATGCGCTATCCCGGCAATTACGGCTTCGTGCCGCACACGCTGTCGGGTGACGGCGACCCGATCGACGTGCTGGTCTGCAACACGCGCGCGCTGGTGCCGGGCTGCGTCATCAATGTGCGGCCGATCGGCGTGCTGGTGATGGAGGACAATTCCGGCCTCGACGAAAAGATCATCGCGGTGCCTTCGCCCAAGCTGACGCTGCGCTACGAGAACGTCACCGAATACACGCACCTGCCAGACATCACCCGCCAGCAGGTGCAGCATTTCTTCGAGCACTACAAGGATCTCGAACCCGGCAAATGGGTCAAGATCGAGGGCTGGCACGACGCCGCCTATGCCAAAAGGATGATCGTCGAGGCGATCGAGCGGGCCAAGGCAAGCAAGTAGCCGAAACGCCTGAAATTTGCGGGCAAACCCCGGCGTAGCGCCGCCCCTCATCCGCCTGCCGGCACCTTCTCCCCGTGAACGGGGAGAAGCCCGCTGACCTCGACCTTGGCACCCATTCAGCAGCTGGTGATTGGCGAAACCACTCATGGCGGCGTCTTTCTCCCCGTCACTATACGGGGAGAAATGCCCGGCAGGGCAATGAGGGCAGCGTCGGCCTGCAAAGTGTTACAGCGTCCTTTGCGCATCCGGAAGAACGCGCGGCGCTGTAATGCCAAACGCTATTTCTTCAAGCTCGCTTCGATCAGCAGGTCGGCGTTGCGGGCCACAGACTTCGCCGGTCCGCCGGCACCGAACAGCTGGCCGCTGATATAGGCGCCTTCGATCAGAAGCAGCAGCCCATCGCCCAGCGTATCGGCGTCGCTGGCACCCATCGCCGCCGCCATGGCGCGCAGGCGTCGGCGCAATTCCTGCTTGTTGGCCTCGCTCACCACGCGGGCCGGGTGGCCCCGTTCGGGATATTCGACGGCCGCATTGGTCATGCCGCAGCCGCGATAGTCGGGCTTTTGCGTGCGCTTGCCGATGCGTGTCAGGAAGGCGGCGATCTGCGCGCGCGGATCGCCGGGATGGGCAGCCACCGCCTCGTCGAAGCGGGCCCAGAACTCGAGGTCGAATTGGCGGAGGTAGGAGGCGGCCAATTCGTCCTTGGACGGAAAGCTGCGATAGAGGCTGGGCTTGGTGACGCCGGCGCGCCGCACGATCTCGTCGACGCCGATCGCCCTGATGCCTTGCCGGTAGAACAGGTCGCGGGCAACGCGAAGAATTTTTTCGCCGGCGCGGGGCGGGGTTACTTCATCGGCTTTGATCGTTGGCTCAATGCTTTTCATCTAGGACGCGCCGTTGCCTGCTTGACAATGTTACCGATCGGTACGTACGTTGGTGCAATCGCAACGTACCGGTCAGTAACATGATAGTCCAATCCCGCCCGTTTGGCCAGCGCTATGCATTTGTCGTGGTGGCCGTCATTTTCCTGTGCCTGCTGATCGCGGCAGGCTTGCGGTCGGCGCCGGCCGTCATGATGCTGCCGCTGGAGGAGACTTTCGGCTGGCGGCGCGATGTCGTCTCGCTCGCCGCGGCCATCGGCATCTTCCTCTACGGCCTGACCGGACCGTTTGCCGCGGCCCTGATGGAACGGATCGGGCTGCGCCGCACGCTGCTGGCGGCGCTGGTGCTGATGTCGGGCTCGACGGCGCTCAGCCTGTTGATGACTCAGCCGTGGCACCTGCTTCTCACTTGGGGCGTATTCTCCGGCGTCGGTTCCGGCGCGGTCGCCACGGTGCTCGGGGCCACCATCGTCAATCGCTGGTTCAAGACCAATCGCGGCCTGGTGATGGGGCTGATGTCGGCCTCCGCCGCCACCGGCCTGCTGGTGTTCCTGCCGCTGCTCGCCGCGCTCGCCCAATCCGGCGGCTGGAAGCCGGTCGCCATCGCCATTGCTGTCGCCACCGCCTGCCTGGTGCCGCTGGTCTGGCTGCTGGTGCCGGAACGTCCGTCCTCGATCGGCATGGTGCGCTACGGCGCGGACGTCGACGACGTGCCGCCGGTTCCGCCGGCCTCGCAAGGCAATTTTCTCATGCACACGCTCAGCACGCTGCGTCGTGCCGCCGGCACGCGCGTGTTTTGGTATTTGTTCGCCACTTTCTTCATCTGCGGCTTCACCACCAACGGACTGGTCGGCACGCACCTGATCGCGTTTTGCGGCGACATGGGCATAGGGCAGGTGCAAGCCGCCGGCCTGCTGTCGCTGATGGGCATCTTCGACCTGATCGGCACGACGCTGTCGGGCTGGCTTACCGACCGTTTCGACCCGCGCAAGCTGCTCGGCGTCTATTATGCGATTCGCGGCCTGTCGCTGATCTATCTACCTTATTCCGGCTTTTCGTCGACCAGCCTGATCATCTTCGCCGTGCTCTACGGATTGGACTGGATCGCCACCGTGCCGCCGACGCTCAGGCTGTCGAACGAGGCGTTCGGCGACCGCAGCGGGCCAATCGTCTTCGGCTGGATCGTCGCCGGCCATCAGGTGGGTGCGGCGGCCGCCGCCTTCTTCGGCGGCACCATGCGTGAATTGCAGGGCGATTACGAGCTTGCCTTCCTCATCGCCGGCATGACGGCAATAGCCGCAGCCTGCATCTCGCTGTTGATCAACACCAACCGTCCGGCCTTCGAGCCGGAACCGCAGGCGGCTTGAGTTGTGACGGCTGGCGCTAATCTCCCCCCTCAAGGGGGGAGATCACCTGTTCAGTGTAATAAAACCTTCATGGTTTCGAGATGTGCGTGAAACATTGAGGCTGGACCTTGGCGGCGACGTTTAAGCCATCCAGGAGACAGCCATGAACAGGATTTCACGCCGCGCTTTTGTCACGTCGGCGAGCGCCGCCGGCCTCGTCGGCATATCGGGCTTCGCGTTTCCCTATTATTCGCGCGCCAATCAGCGGCCCGCCTTCACCCATGGCATCCAGTCGGGCGACGTCGACGCCACCAGCGGCGTCGTGTGGACCCGCACCGACCGCCCTTCGCGTGTCATGTTCGAAGTGTCGTCGACGGAAAATTTCGCCAACGCCGTCCGTCTTGCGCCGCTCGATACGTCGCCGGCCAGCGATTACACGGTAAAGCGGCTGCTCACCGACCTCGCCTCCGACCAGGACATCTTCTACCGCATGATCGCGGCCGATCTCGCCGACATCAACGCCGTCTCCGAGCCGATCGTCGGCCGCTTCCGCACGGCGCCGGCCTCGAAGCGTGATATTCGGTTCGCATGGTCGGGCGATACCGCCGGCCAGGGCTGGGGCATCGACGACACCGGCATGAAGACCTATGCCACGATCGGCAAGCATACGCCCGACTTCTTCCTGCATTCCGGCGACACCGTCTATGCCGACGGCCCGATGAAGGACGAGGTCCAGCTTGCCGGCGGCAGCAATTGGAAGAACAAGGTCCTCATCGACGAAAAGCGCAAGGTTGCCGAGACGCTGGACGAGTACCGCGGCCAGTGGAAGTACAACATGATGGACAGACATGTGCTGGGGCTCAACGCGATCTGCCCGACCTTCTACCAGTGGGACGACCACGAGGTGGTCAACAACTGGTCGGATTCGAAGGATTTGGGCGCCGACGACCGCTACTCGGAAAAAAACATTCATGTGCTGGCGGCACGCGCGGCACGTGCCTTCCACGAGATGACGACGATCCGCTACGAACCGTCGGAACCCGGCCGCGTTTATCGCAAGATCGCCTACGGGCCGCTGCTCGAAGTGTTCTTCCTCGACATGCGTTCCTATCGCGGCGCCAATGGCCCCGGCATGCAGGATGCGGTGACGCCGCAATCGCGCATTCTGGGCGAACAGCAGATGAAGTGGCTGAAGCGCGAACTGGCAAACTCCAACGCGACCTGGAAAATCATCGCCGCCGACATGCCGCTCGGTCTCGTCGTCTGGAACGACGCCACCAAAAAGGCCGGCGCCGAGGCCGTCAGCAATGGCGAAAATGGCCCGGCCAAGGGCCGCGAACTGGAAATTGCCGACCTGCTTCGCTACATAAAGAATGCCGGCGTCACCAACACCGTCTGGCTGACCGCCGACGTGCACTATACAGCGGCGCACTACTACAATCCTGACAAGGCGCAGTTCCAAGACTTCAATCCGTTCTGGGAATTTGTTTCCGGTCCGCTCCATGCCGGCACCTTTGGACCCAACGATTTCGACATGACCTTCGGCCCGGAGCTGAAATTCATCAAGGCGCCGACAGCCGAGCAGGGGCAGAACCTGCCACCCTCGGCCGGCCTGCAGTTCTTCGGCCTCGTCGACATCGACGGCGCCACTGAACAGATGACGGTGCGGCTGATGGATCGCGACGACAATGAACTCTACAAGGTCACGCTCGATCCGGTGCATTCGGCGTGAGAGAATGGTTTCAATAGTGGCCAAAACGCAGGCGGGCCAGCGCCCCCTCTGTCCTGCCGTCTTGGCCAAAACTTGGCATCTCCCCCACGCGGGGGGAGATTGGCAGCTTGGGCGCTCCGCTCGCGCCTGCAACGTTGGAGGTTGGCGAAAGCGGCGGCGACGTCCGATCTCCCCCCTCGTGGGGGAGATGCCCGGCAGGGCAGAGGGGGGCGTGAAGGCTCGCAGCGGAACGGGATCTCGGGATGACTACCGCCGGGCGCGTCGTCAATCTGGATAGCAAACGGCCGGAATATTGGGCCAAACAGCGCGGTCGCAGTTGGCGGCCTCCTGCCTTTGCTTGAAGGCGGCGCTAACCGGCCCGGTCACCACCGGGTCGACGCCATCGGGAGCATCGGCAAACAACTGCTCCGCCGTTCGAGTGTCGGACGGCAGGGCAGGCCGTGCCTCCTTCGACCTCGCGGCTGACTGTGCCACGCCTGCCGCAAGCAGAACGGCGAGGGCAGCCCATGCAAGGATTGGCCAGTATCTGATGCCAGTTTTGCTCATGAAATTTGAACTGTCCCGACAGTGAAAGGTTCCGCTTTGGTTAATAATTCAATTTCACACCAAGACGCTTAAGATTTGGTGACCATGTATTTGGTGGCACGCCTCCTCTTTCGCAATTGCGAAAAACCCTGTATGAGCCGCCCAACCGAAAGAGGCAGCGCCTTTTGGCCTGCTGCCTGCAACGCTCCCGAGACCACAACATGAAAATTCGTAATATCGCGATCATCGCGCACGTCGACCATGGGAAAACCACCCTCGTCGACCAGCTCCTGAAACAGTCCGGTTCGTTCCGCGACAACCAGCGCGTCGCCGAACGCGCCATGGATTCGAACGACCTCGAAAAGGAACGCGGCATCACCATCCTGGCCAAGGCGACCTCGGTCGACTGGAAGGACACCCGCATCAACATCGTCGACACCCCCGGCCACGCCGATTTCGGCGGTGAAGTCGAGCGCATCCTGTCGATGGTGGATTCGGCCATCGTGCTGGTCGATGCCGCCGAAGGGCCGATGCCACAGACCAAATTCGTCGTCGGCAAGGCGCTCAAGGTCGGATTGAAACCGATCGTCGTCATTAATAAGATCGACCGGCCGGACGCCCGCCACGTCGAGGTGGTCAACGAAGTATTCGACCTGTTTGCAGCGCTCGACGCCACCGACGAGCAGCTCGACTTCCCGATCCTTTACGGCTCGGGCCGCGACGGCTGGGTCTCGGAAAACCCCGAAGGCCCGAAGGACCAGGGTCTGGCGCCGCTGTTCGACCTCGTCGTCAAGCACGTGCCGGCGCCGACCGTTCATCCCGGCCCGTTCCGCATGATCGGCACCATCCTGGAAGCCAATCCGTTCCTCGGCCGAATCATCACCGGCCGCATCGAATCCGGCACGCTGAAATCCAACCAGGCGGTCAAGGTGCTGCATCATGACGGCACCCAGGTCGAAACCGGCCGCATCTCGAAGATCCTGGCTTTCCGCGGTCTTGAGCGCCAGCCGATCGACGAAGCGCAGGCGGGCGACATCGTCGCCATTGCCGGGCTGTCGAAGGGCACCGTCGCCGACACGTTCTGCGACCCGTCGGTGACCGAGCCGCTGCATGCCCAGCCGATCGATCCGCCGACCGTGACGATGTCGTTCCTCGTCAACGATAGCCCGCTGGCCGGCACCGAGGGCGATAAGGTGACCAGCCGCGTCATCCGCGACCGCCTGCTGCGCGAGGCCGAAGGCAATGTCGCGCTGAAGATCGAGGAATCGCCGGACAAGGATTCGTTCTTCGTCTCCGGCCGCGGCGAATTGCAACTCGCCGTGCTGATCGAGACCATGCGCCGCGAAGGGTTCGAGATCGCCGTGTCGCGGCCGCGCGTCGTCATGCGGCAGGGCGACAATGGCGCATTGCTCGAGCCGATCGAGGAAGTCGTTATCGACGTCGATGAGGAGCATGCCGGCGTCGTCGTGCAAAAAATGTCGGAGCGCAAGGCCGAGATGGTCGAATTGCGCCCGTCGGGCGGCAACCGCCAGCGCATCGTCTTCCACGCGCCGACGCGCGGGCTGATCGGCTACCAGTCGGAACTGTTGACCGACACGCGCGGCACGGCAGTCATGAACCGGCTCTTCCATGCCTACGAACCTTACAAGGGTGAGCTGCCGGGCCGCACCAACGGCGTGCTGATCTCCAACGAGCAGGGTGAATCAGTGGCCTATGCCATGTGGAACCTGGAAGACCGCGGCCCGATGGTCATCGATCCGGGCGTCAAGGTCTATCAGGGCATGATCATCGGCATCCATTCACGCGACAACGACCTCGAAGTGAACGTGCTGAAGGGCAAGAAGCTGACCAATATCCGCGCCGCCGGCAAGGATGAAGCAGTTAAGCTGACGCCGCCGATCCGCATGACGCTGGAACGCGCGCTGGCCTGGATCCAGGACGACGAGCTGGTCGAAGTGACGCCGAAGACCATTCGCCTGCGCAAGCTCTATCTCGACCCGAACGAGCGCAAGCGTTTTGAGAAGTCGGCGAAAGTGGTCGGCGCGGCGTAAGCGCGATGTCTCATTGAAGGGAGGTCGGCGCTGCCCCTCATCCGCCTGCCGGCACCTTCTCCCCGTGAACGGCAGGGCTGTCCGGGGAAAGTTATTCATAAATGAAGGCCATCTGATTGGGAGAGGCTCGGTCCCTTGGTCGGCTTGGATTGACCGGTGGCGGCTTATCGATGGTGTGCAGTTTCCGCCGCCCGAACAAGTATTGAGCGACCAGTTCTGTGAACCTCAAGATAGGAATAGTGACGCGGCGGGTGCGCGCGACAATGCGCAGCAGCGCAAAGGCGATCATTGCGGCAAAGAGTTGCAGGCGGATTGCATTGCCGTTGTTGCCGAGGAACTTGCGGATCTTGAGGTGCTGCTTGATCCATCGGAACAGAAGCTCGATGTGCCAGCGGCCTTTGTAAAGCCGTCCAATCTCGACGGCAGAGCGCTCCAGATCGTTGGTCAAAAGCGTGATGGTGTCGCCCGTTTCGCGCTGAACGCGCAGGCGACGCAGCCGCATCGGCAGCTTGCAAGCAGCCTTGCTGACCAAGCTTACCTCACTGTCTTCCACAACCAGGAAGCCGTCGCCCTGCGGCTCGGCTATAGGGCGATCACGCAGCAGCGCCAGCCTCATGTTGGATTTGGGCCGCGTCACGAAGATCGATCCGGCTTCGGCGATCGCCGTCCACCAGCCATAATGGCAGTAGCCCTTGTCGAACACGTAGGTCGCTCCAGCTTCGATCGTGATCTGGCGACCGACCTGGGCGTCGTTGACGTTGGCGTCGGTGATGTCGAGGATGCGCGGACAGTCGGTCTTCGGGTCATAGACGACATGCACCTTCATGCCGCGGATGCGCCCGTTCGACTTGGCCCAATCGCACAGTTTGCCGAGCGGAATGGGGGTCGAGTCGATCAGCCGCAGCATCGCTTCGCCCTCGCGCCGCATTTGCCTGTCGAGCAGGTTCGCCACCAGACCGAACGCCTCGGCAAAGATGGCGACCGGACGCCGTCTGTTGGCATCCGACAAGGTCGAACGCATCAACGGACCGCTGCCCAGGTGATAATGATGCTGGCTGTTGGCGTTCCAGCCGGCTTCCAGGCCACGCAAGCTGCTGCTGCCGCAGAACTGGGCATAGATCAGCGCCACCAGATGATCCCAGCTTCTGAACGATTTGTCGTACGCATCCCCGTCGTGGCGATCCACAATTGCTTGGAATTGACGCCGATCGATGGGTTCAAGAAGCTGCCCGAAGATGCTAGGTGCAAAGCGCATGCCCCGTTCCTTTTCTGAGTCTCGACAACCAGAGAAAAGACGGACAAACCCCGTTTTACGGGGCATGCACATGTGGCATTTCGATTCACTCAAAACTTTCCCCGGACAGCCCTGCGTGAACGGGGAGAAGACCTCTGACCGCACCCTCGGCGTTCATTTTTTGCAACGCTGGTAATTGGCGGAACCGTCGATGACGGCGCCCTTCTCCCCGTTGACGGGGAGAAGATGGCGGCAGCCAGATGAGGGGCAGCGCCGGCGCCTCTTCAGAGGGCAAAGTTCTCTGTACGCTGCAGGGGTGCCATTTCGCTGCCGATCGGATATCCTTGGCTCCCTGACGCTCGAAGGCACTCACATGCAATTCACCTCGCTTTTGATCTTCGCCGCCGCCCTTTTTGTCGCCGCCGGCTCGCCCGGCCCCTCGATTGCCGCTCTGGTGGCGCGTGTCATCGCAAAGGGCTTTCGCGACGTGTTCCCGTTCCTGCTCGCCATGTGGATCGGCGAGGCCATCTGGCTGTCGCTGGCGGTGTTCGGGCTGGCGGTGGTGGCGCAGACCTTCCATCTCGCCTTCGTCGTGCTGAAATGGGTCGGCGTCGCCTATCTCGCCTACCTCGCCTGGAAGATGTGGACGGCCCCGGTCGAGGCGCGCGAGGGCGAGATGCCGCGCGAGGAATCGGCCGTCAAACTGTTCTTTGCCGGCATGGCGGTGACGCTCGGCAATCCCAAGATCATGATGTTCTACCTGGCGCTGCTGCCGACCATCATCGATCTCGCCTCGGTGACGGTCGTCGGCTGGATCGAGCTGACGCTGACTATGGCCGTGGTTCTGGTCGCCATCGATCTGGCCTGGGTACTGGCGGCAGCGCAGGCGCGAAAACTCCTGAAGAGCAAACGGGCGATGAAGATCGCCAACCGCGTCAGCGCCACCACCATGGCCGGTGCCGCGGCGGCGATCGCGGCTCGATCCTGAGCCATTGCGTCAACTCATTTCGATGATCGGCGCGATCTCGACGCTGAAAGCCGGATCCTTCAGGATAGGACAATCCTTGGCCTTGTCGACGGCATCGTCGATGTCTGTCGCTTCGACAATTGTGTAACCGGCGGTCGGATTGCTGCCGCCATTGTTTTCGACTTTGCCGCCGGGCAGCACGGTCTTCGACATGCCGACTGGATTGCCGCCGTCGACCACGGCCGAGCCAAGCTTGTCGTACCAGCCGTTCCAGGCATCCATCGCAGCTTGCCGTTCGGCCTCGTCGGTCGGCATCTTGCCGGAGCCGTGATAGACATAGAGAAATTTCGCCATGTTCTCCTCCGTTGATCTTCCGTTGATCGGCGGCGTCGAACCGACATGCGGTCACGCCGCAGCGGCAATCATCGGACCAAACCGGCAAAGACGCAACGAGAATGCAAATCACTAATGTGAGGTCCGTTGGCTCGCAACCGCCATGCTCTCACCGAGCGATTGCGTGGGGTGCGAGATCGAGTGCTGTGATTTTTCCGGCCATGGGCTGTTTTTCCTCCTTTGTTGATGATTTGCTGCCGAACTCCGACATTTCGTCGCAAGCGGTCAAACCTTTGTCGCCAATCTCGGCCATCTGCTACCATAGTTGCAAAACATATGACGGGAGGGACTAGCGACATGGCCGGCCTGAAATCTGCAAGCCAGTTGAAAAAGATAAGCGCGGCCAGGGGCAGCGAGAAGCCGGGCAGGCTTGCCGACTATCTGCTGGCTCGAGCGCCGGCCGAAGATGTCGCCGCCTATGAGGTCACCGCCCTCGAACGCGCCGCCGATCTCGCCGGGCGCGCCGTCGCCAGGCACAAGAAGGGCGATTGCCTCGTCGCCATAGAGGTCGATTCCGGTGTCGTGCGCCAGGGCAGGCCAATGACGGTGATCACTGTCGTCAACGACAACATGCCGTTCCTATTCGATTCCGTCCTCGGCGAGATCACCGAGAGCGCCGGCGAACCGCTGCTGGTCACCCACCCGGTCATCGTCGTCAGGCACGGCAAGAGCGGCGTCGAAGAAATCCTCGGCGATGGTGGCTTTGCCAAGGGCGATCACAGTCATGAGCGGCTGAGCGTCATCCACGTCCATATCGCCCGACTTTCGGCCGATCAGGCCGAGGCATTGGCCGAGCGGCTGAAGAAAATATTAGGCCAGGTGCGCGCCGCTGTCACCGACTGGAAGCCGATGCTGGCCCGCCTCGACCAGGCAATCTCCGAGTTCCGCTACTCTCCGGTGCCTCTCGACAAGGCCCACGTCGCCGAGGCGATCGCCTTCCTCGAATGGCTGCGCGACGACAACTTCACCTTCCTCGGCATGCGCGAGTTCAAATATACCGGCGGCGAGAAAAGCGGCACCTTGGAGCGCACCGAAAAGCCCGGCCTCGGCATCCTCTCCGATCCGGACGTGCTGGTGCTGCGGCGCGGCACCGAAGCGGTGTCGACGACGCCGGAAATTCGCGCCTTCCTGCACGGGCCGGAGCCGCTGATCGTCACCAAGGCCAACGCCAAGTCGACCGTGCATCGCCGCATCTATCTCGATTACATCGGCATCAAGACCTACACCGCCAAGGGCGTGCTTGCCGGCGAGTTGCGCATCGTCGGTCTATTCACCTCGACTGCCTACACGCGCTCGGTGATGAAGATCCCTTATCTCAGGTCGAAAGCCGAAATCATCATCGCCAAATCCGGTTTCAACCCTGAAGATCACTCCGGCAAGGCACTGATCAATGTGCTGGAGAGCTATCCGCGCGACGAGCTGTTCCAGGTTCCGGTGCCGATCCTGCGCAAGCACGCCGAAGCCATTCTGGGGCTGATCGAGCGGCCACGCGTCAGAGCGCTGGTGCGCGCCGATCAGTTCGACCGCTTCGTCTCGATCCTCGTCTTCGTGCCGCGCGACCGCTACGACAGCGTCGTACGCGAGAAGATCGGCACCTATCTGAAGACGGTGTTCCAGGGCCGGCTTTCGGCCTACTACCCCGCCTTTCCGGAAGGCGGACTGGCGCGTGTTCATTTCATCATCGGCCGTTCCGGCGGCAAGACGCCGAAGGTCGACCAGACGACGATCGAGGCGGCGATCCGCGCCATCGTGCGGACCTGGGACGACATTCTGCGCGAGACCGCCGAAGAGACTGGCGCCGACGCGGCGCTCACGACGATCGCCTCGCGCTTCTCGGGAAGCTATCGCGACAGCTTCTCGCCGGCGGAGGCGTTGGCCGATGCCGGTCGCATCGCCAGGATCAGCGCGGCCAATCCGATCGCCATCGACTACTATCGTCATGCCAACCAGGAGCCACATCAGGCGGCGCTGAAGATTTATCACCATGGCAGCCCGGTAGCCTTGTCGCGGCGGGTACCGGTGCTGGAGAACATCGGTTTCCGCGTAATCAGCGAGCGCACCTTCGAGGTCGGCGACGAGGCTTCCGGCATGATCAATAGTGATCAGCCGGGCATGGTCTTCATCCACGACATGGAGCTCGAAAACAGCTACGGCAAGCCAATCGACCTTGGCGACCGCGGCGCGCTGTTCGAGGACGCATTCCTTTCCGTCTGGCGCGGCGACATCGACAATGACGGCTATAACGGCCTTGCCCAGACCGCCGGCCTGTGGTCGAGCGAAGTCACCATCCTGCGCGCCTATGGCCGCTATCTGCAGCAGGCCGGGATCCCGCAGAGCCAGGATTTCATAGCCGCCGCGCTCAATCGCTATCCGGAGATCGCGCGTGGCCTGCATGAGCTGTTCGTCGCCCGCCTCGGACCGACGGCGCAGACGGAAGGGGCGGTCGCGGCCAGGCACCTCAAGGCAAAGATCAGAGATGCGCTGGAAGAGGTTCCCAACATCGACGACGACACCATCATCCGTCGCTATCTCAATCTGATCGAAGCGTCGCTGCGCACCAATCATTTCGTTCCCGATCTGAAGGAGAAGGGCCAGTCGCTGGCGATCAAGCTCGACTCGCAAGCGGTCGAAGGCCTGCCAGCGCCGCGGCCTTGGCGGGAGATCTTCGTCTACGGTTCCGAGGTTGAGGGCGTGCATCTGCGCTTCGGCCCGGTCGCCCGCGGTGGCCTGCGCTGGTCGGACCGCGCCCAGGACTATCGCACCGAGGTGCTCGGCCTGGTCAAGGCGCAGCAGGTCAAGAACGCGGTGATCGTGCCGGTTGGCGCCAAGGGCGGTTTCTATCCGAAGAAGCTGCCGATGGGCGCCGGCCGCGACGCCATCTTCGAAGCCGGCGCGTCCGCCTACAAGAATTACGTCTCCAGCCTGCTGTCGATCACCGACAATATCGGCCTCGACGGCGTCATTCCGCCGGCCGGCGTCGTGCGGCGCGACCTGGACGACCCCTATTTCGTCGTCGCCGCCGACAAGGGCACCGCGACCTTCTCCGACACCGCCAATGCCATCAGCGAGAAGCATGGCTTCTGGCTCGACGACGCTTTCGCCAGCGGCGGCTCGGCCGGCTACGACCACAAGAAGATGGGCATCACCGCCAAGGGTGCCTGGGAAGCTGTCAAGCGGCATTTCCGTGAAATGAACCGCGACATCCAGACTGCGCCCTTCACCGTTGTTGGCGTCGGCGACATGTCGGGCGACGTGTTCGGCAACGGCATGCTCCTGTCCGAGCAGACCCGGCTGATCGCCGCTTTCGACCATCGCGATATCTTTATCGACCCTAATCCCGACTTGGCGGCCTCGATGGCCGAGCGCCGGCGCATGTTCGCCCTCGCCCGTTCGAGCTGGCAGGACTACGACAAGACAAAACTGTCCGAAGGCGGCATCATCGTCTCGCGCAGCCAGAAATCGATCACGCTGCCGCCGGCCGCGGCCGCGGCGATCGGCCTCGGCAAGACGACCGCCTCGCCGGTCGAGATCATGAGCGCCATCCTCAAGGCGCCGGTCGACCTTTTGTGGTTCGGCGGCATCGGCACCTATATCAGGGCATCGTCGGAAACCAACCAGGACGCCGGCGATCGCGCCAATGACGCTATTCGGGTGACCGCGCTCGAAGTGCGCGCCAAGGTCATCGGCGAGGGCGCCAATCTCGGCGCGACGCAGCGGGCCCGCATCGAGTTTGGGCTGAATGGCGGGCGCTGCAATTCCGACGCCATCGACAATTCGGGCGGCGTCAACTGCTCCGACGTCGAGGTCAACATCAAGATCGCGCTGGCTTCCGCCATGCGCAAGGGTGCGCTGACCCGCCCAGCGCGCAACAAGCTTCTCGCCGAAATGACCGACGAGGTGAGCGCGCTGGTGTTGTCCAACAACTACCAGCAGACGCTGGCGCTGTCCCTTGCCCGCAAGCGTGGCCTTGCCGATATCGCCCATCAGAGCCGTTTCATGGCAGCGCTCGAGGCGCGCGGCCTGCTCGACCGCAATGTCGAAGCTCTGCCGTCGCCGGCAGCCCTTGCCGAGCGCGAGGCGCGTGGCGAGCCGCTGACCAGGGCCGAGCTCGGCGTCCTTTTGGCCTATGCCAAGATCGTGCTGTTTTCCGACATCGTCGCCAGCGACGTGCCGGACGATCCGCATTTCGACCGTGACCTGATGGGCTATTTCCCGGACCGTATGGCGAAGAAATTCGCGGCCGAAATCCATGGCCATCGCCTGCGCCGCGAAATCATCGCCCGTGTCGTCGCCAACGATCTGGTCAATCGCGGCGGCCCACCCTTCGTCAACAGGCTGCAGGAAGCGACCGGCCGCAGCGCCGCCGACATTGTCCGGACCTTCGCTTTGGTGCGCGACGGCTTTGGCTTGCCGGCGCTCTATCGCCAGATCGACGCGCTCGACAACCAGATCGACGGTCAGGTGCAGCTCGACCTTTATCAGGCGGTTAGCCGCCTCATCTATGTCGCCAGCGGCTGGTATCTCAAGAACGATACCAGCACCGCTCCGCTCGGCCAACGGATCGCCGAATTGCAGAACGCCCGCAAGGCACTGGAGCCGAAGCTCACTTCGCTGCTGCCGGCCTTCTCGCGCGAGCGGATAGAGGAGCGGCGGCATGGTCTGGCCAAGGGCGGTGCGCCCGAACAGCTGGCAGAACATCTGGCGCTGACCGATGTGGCCGGCGTCGTGCCTGACATCGCATTGACGGCCCGAACGGCGAATGCCGACATCGTCGCCGCCGCGAAGGCGTTTTTCGCGGTCAGCGATGCCTTCCGCATTCCGCGCGTCGAGGATGCGGCGCGCTCGATCGCGCCGTCCGACTACTACGACCAATTGGCGCTTTCCCGCGCCACCGACACGATCGGCGCAGCCAGGCGCGGCATCGCCGTGGCGGCGCTCACCGGCCATGCCGAGGCGGCGGACCCGGTGGCGGCATGGCTGGAGGCCGGCGGCGAGAGAGTCGGGCGCATCCGCGAGCGGCTGCAGGCGCTGACCGAGGGCGGCGACATCACCGTGTCGCGGCTGTCGGTGGCATCGGGGCTGATCAGCGACCTGACAGCGCTGTGAGACGTCTTCCACATCGCGCGCGATTGCCAGCAGGAACTGCGCTATAGAGCGAGACGGTGCCGCACTTCGGGGCGCCGTTGGTGGGAGGGCATATGGCCGAAATAGCAGTGCAGCGAGCGCCGGAACGCGGCATCTGGGGATGGATGCTGTTCGACTGGGCGGCGCAGCCGTTCTTCACCGTCATCACCACCTTCATCTTCGGTCCCTACTTCGTCTCGCGCATGGCGAGCGATCCGGAAACGGGCCAGGCGGCCTGGGGTTACGGCATCGCCGCGGCGGGTCTGGCCATCGCCGTTCTGTCGCCGATCCTCGGCTCGATCGCCGACCAGACCGGCCCGCGAAAACCGTGGATCGCACTCTTCGCCGCGGTCAAGATCACCAGTCTTTGCCTGCTATGGTTCGCTGCTCCCGGTTCGAACCTTTTCCTGGTCGTGCTGTTCTTCTCGCTGGCTTCGGTCGCGGCGGAATTCTCGACCGTTTTCAATGATTCGATGATGCCGCGTCTGGTGCCGAAGGGCGAAATCGGCCGAATCTCGAACATGGCCTGGGGGCTCGGCTATCTCGGCGGCATGATCGCGCTGATCTTTGTTGTCGCCTTCATGGCGGGTTCGCCGGAGACCGGCAAGACGATCATCGGCCTCGACCCGCTCTTCGGGCTCGATCCGAAGCTCGGCGAGGACGCGCGCGCCACCGGACCACTGTCGGCGGCCTGGTATTTGCTCTTCATCCTGCCAATGTTCTTTTTCACACCAGACGCGGTGAAGGGCCTTCCGCTTGGACCGGCGGTGCGCGAGGGACTGTCGGAGCTGAAATCGACGCTGGGCGAAATACGCCAGCGCAGCGGCATTTTCCGCTTTCTCGTCGCCCGCATGATCTATCAGGACGGCGTCAACGCGTTGCTCGCGCTGGGCGGTGCCTTTGCGGCGGCGATGTTCCACTGGTCGATCACCGAGATCGGCCTGTTCGGCATCATCCTCAACGTGGTCGCCATCGTCGGCTGCCTGGTGGCCGCACGCCTCGACTTGGCGCTCGGCTCCAAGGCCATAGTGATGATTGCGCTTGTCCTGCTCAGCCTCGCCACGATCGGCATCGTCTCGACCGGGCCGGGCTACACGCTGTTCGGTGCCTGGATGATGCCCGGAGCCGATAGCGGCGGGTTGTTCGGTACGCCGGCGGAAAAAGCCTACATCTTCTTTGGCCTGCTGATCGGGCTTGCCTTCGGGCCGGTGCAGGCATCGTCGCGCTCCTACATGGCGCGCAGCGTCACCGCGGCCGAATCGGGCCGCTATTTCGGCATCTATGCGCTGGCCGGACGGGCGACCAGTTTTGCTGCGCCATTCATGGTGGCCACGATCACCCTGGCCAGCGGCTCGTCGCGGCTAGGCATGGCTGCAATCGTGCTGTTCCTCGGCGTCGGCCTGGCGATCCTGATCCGCACGCCATATCCGGCAGATAATCCGCCGGCGGAGTAGCGCTGCTCTTCCCTTCTCCCCTTGTGGGAGAAGGTGGATCGGCGCGCAGCGCCGAGACGGATGAGGGGTGTTGGAAGAAACTCAACGTGAAAACATCAAGAATTTTAAATGCTTACGTACTTGCCGCAGCACTCCGTCCAGCACCCCTCATCCGACCGAGCTTCGCTCGGCCACCTTCTCCCACAAGGGGAGAAGGCAAGAAGCGCTCAATGCCTGAAATGCCTGACGCCGGTAAACACCATGGCAATACCGTGCTCGTCGGCGGCGGCGATGACATCGTCGTCGCGCATTGAGCCGCCCGGCTGGATGACGGCGGTGGCGCCGGCTTCGATCGCAGACAAAAGCCCGTCGGCGAACGGGAAAAAGGCGTCCGAGGCGACGACAGAATTCTTGGTCAGCGGCTCGGCCAGGCCGGCTGCCTCGGCCGCGTCGAGCGCCTTGCGCGCGGCGATGCGCGAGGAATCGACCCGGCTCATCTGGCCAGCGCCGATGCCGACGGTGGCACCGTCTCTGACATAGACGATCGCGTTCGACTTGACGTGCTTTGCGACGCGGAAAGCGAATTTGAGATCGGCCATTTCGGCCGGCGTCGGTGCGCGCCGGGTCACCACTTTCAGGTCGAGGTCGTCGACCACCGCATTGTCGCGGCCCTGGACGAGCAACCCGCCGGAAACCGATTTCACAGTGGAGCCGGCCGCGCGCGGATCGGGCAAGCCGCCGGTGACCAGCAAGCGCAGATTCTTCTTGGCGGCGACGATGCGGATTGCTTCGTCCGCGGCGCCCGGCGCGATGATGACCTCGGTGAAGGTTTTGACGATCTCTTCGGCGGCCTCGGCATCGAGGGTGCGGTTCATCGCGACAATGCCGCCGAAGGCCGACACCGGATCGCAGGCAAGCGCCTTGGCGTAGGCCGCCTTCAGCGAAGCGCCCTCGGCGACGCCGCACGGGTTGGCGTGCTTGATGATGGCGACGGCGGCAGAGCGGGTCGGATCGAACTCGCCGACCAGCTCGAAGGCGGCGTCGGTGTCGTTGATGTTGTTGTAGGAAAGCTGCTTGCCCTGAAGCTGGCGCGCCGTCGCGACGCCCGGCCGCTTGTCGCCGTCAACGTAGAAGCCGGCGCTCTGGTGCGGGTTCTCGCCGTAGCGCATCACCTGGTCGAGCCTGCCGCCGAAGGCGCGCCATGTGGGATGCTCGATCTCCAGCGCTTCGGCGAACCAGCCGGAAATCGCCGCATCATAGGTCGCGGTGCGGGCGAAGGCCTTGGCCGCCAGCTTCTTGCGGAAATCCAGCGAGAGCGAGCCGAAATTCATCTCAAGCGCGTTGAGCACCGAGGCATAGTCCTCGGGGTCTGTGACGATGGCGACATAGGCGTGGTTTTTGGCGGCGGCGCGGATCATCGCCGGGCCGCCTATGTCGATGTTCTCGACGATCGAGGCGTAAGCGGCGCCGGAGTGGCGGACATCCTCGAAAGGGTAGAGATTGGAGACGACGAGATCGATCGGCGCAATGCCATGATCGCGCATCGCCGCGGCGTGTTCGGGATCGTCGCGCACGCCAAGCAACGCGCCGTGCACGGACGGATGCAGAGTCTTGACGCGGCCGTCCATGATCTCGGGAAAGCCGGTGAGTTCGGAGACGTCGCGTACAGCCATGCCTGCCTCGGCGATCGCCTTTGCGGTGCCGCCGGTGGAGACTAGCTCGACGCCGGCCGCGGCCAGCGCCCTGGCGAAATCGATGAGCCTGGTCTTGTCGAAAACGGAAAGCAACGCGCGACGAACGGGAACGAGGTCGGGCGCGGGAATGTTCTTGGCGGCGACGGCCATGGGCTGGCGGCCTTTCACGGCTGGTTGGGAAAGTGTCCGCGCGCCGTAGCACATGAGGCCTGGAAATCAAACTGCGGGGCTACCCGCAGTCTCAGCTTTTTGCCGAATGACCGGCGATGGCCGTCCGTGTCAGTTGCCAGTGGACTTCGGAAACCTCCGATGCCTTGAAGGCCAGCACGATCTGCCGGCTGCGGCGCGGGCCGCCAAGACCGGCGAAATAGATGGATTCCTCGACCTCGGGCGCCACCTCGGTGCAGGCGAACACCCATGTGTCGGCTTCATCGGCGGTCAGCACCAGGCGGTCGTGCTGGTCCTGGAGCAGGCCAATGTCGGGATGGATGTGGAAGCGAATGGTAACGAAATCGCGGCCGTTGTTGCGGATCGCAGCATTGCCCGGCCGCAGAAGGCGATCCCTGCCGGCGAGCACATTGCCGTTCGTCGACAATTTCAGCTCGCGCTCATGCAGCAAGCCGAAGCGCGCGACATAGCCGTCATGGCGAGCCAGAAAACCTTGGCTGCCTTGCTGGTCGGTGCGCTTGCAAGGCACATGCTGCGGGCCGCCGATCAGCGGCGTGCCGAGCAGATCGTTGACGCGCAGCGAATGGCTGAAACGCGCCGATGAGGTGTCGTTGATGGTGGCTGTCGAATGGGCGGCCGTGGCGCGGGCAAGCGGCCGGAATTCGGCGGCGCCATAGGTGTCGACGCCGGCGTTGACGACATAGTGACGGCGGCCGGAAGACAGCTCGAAGGAAAGGCATCCGGCGTGCGCCGCGTTGGAAACATCGATGCGCGGTGGCGGGCCGGTATCGGCGATCACGGTGACGCCGCCCATGGAGAGGCGCTCGTAGCCCGAATGCGGTGCGTGCAGCAATGGCGCGCCGGCGGTGTCGTCGTGGCGCAGAATGGTGGCGATGCGGTTGTGGATGGTCGCGCCCATGCCGTTGAAGCGGGCGAGGCTGCCGTCCTGGTGGCGAAAGAATCGCAGCGCCGGCAGCATGCGATCGATGGCGCCCATCAGCGCCGCCGGCGGCGTTTCGGCCTGATTGGCATAGGTCTGGCGCAGCGGCAGAAGGTCGGCGAGGATTTCAAGCACGGCCATCGGATTGCGGGAAATATGGCCGCCATCCGGCAGAATCTGACGGTCGAGTTCCTCGGCGAGGTTGCGGGTCGCGCCGCGTAGCGCCGATGCCGGCGCCGGTAGCGACAGAGCGGCAAAGGCAAGCGCGATGCGGGCGCGCAGCCGGTCCTTGCCGTCCGGCATCTCGCGTGCCATCGCCCTGAGATAGCGGATCTGCATGGCCAGCGATTTCAGGAAGGCCCGGTAGAAGGGAAATTCAGCACCCTGCAGCACCACCGAGGAATGCTGCAGCCAGGCAATGACGCGCTTGGCCGTCGTGCCAGGCTCCCAGGCGACACCGGAGATATTGCTGCCATGGATGGTGATCCAGTCGGAGACCAGCGCGCGGGCATTGGCGGCGGCAAGCTCGGTGCCGGCGGCGCGCATATGGCGCAGCCAGCGAAAGCCGTGCAGGGCCTTTTGCCAGCCGGGATTGGCCACGGCGATCTGGAAGGGCGACGTGCCGCCGGTCTCGATCAGATGTCCCGACAGCGGATAGCGGCCATAATAAATCTCGAGCGCGATCTGCCGGTCGGCCAGGCGCAGGTCCGGCGGAGCGATCAACACGCGTTCCGGAGTGCGGCCGGAGTAACGCCAGCGATGGATCGGCCCGGCACGCAGGCGCCGGCGCGTCTTGCGCCAGAACTCCTTCGCGACAAGCGTCCATAGACGCGTCGTGCTGCCGACAGCGATCGCCAAAAGCCCTCCTCGTAACGCCCAATCCGACGACAAGTTTATATGATTCAAGAACTTATGCGAAGGCGAATTCCAAGGAGGCCTTGAAATTCAGCCTGTTTTCCGCAGGATTCTTGCTAAAACACTCTTCAAATTTTCAGCGTTGGCCGGCTCTGCGCATGCGGGCGGCGAAGAACCCATCCAGCCCGGACTGTTCCGGTGAGCCGAGCTCCAGATCTGCGGGCGTGGTGCGTAGCGTGCCCTGCGGCGTCAGGAACGGATCAATACCGGCGATCTCGCCCGGGCGGAGCGGATCGTCGACGATGTCAGACGCCCCGGCGAGGAAGGCGCGGTGAAGCGCCTCGCCTTCAAGCGGGTCGAGCGAGCAGTTGGAAAAGACGATGCGCCCGCTAGGCCTGACCAGGCTGACGGCGCGGGCGAGCAGCCTGCGTTGCAGATCGGCGAGTTTTTCGATGTCGGCCGCCGTCTTCGTCCAGGGCACGTCGGGATGCCGCCGCACCGTGCCGGTCGAGGAGCAGGGCGCGTCGAGAAGGACGGCGTCGAACAGTTGTTCCGGCTCGTATTTGAGCAGATCGGCCTGGACAATTTCTGCGGACAAAGCGAGCCGTTCGAGATTCTGCGTGAGCCGCGCCAACCGGTTCTTCGAGGAATCGATCGCGGTGACCGTGGCGCCGCCGAGAATGAGCTGAGCGGTCTTGCCGCCGGGGGCGGCGCAGAGGTCGGCGACGCGCAAGCCCCTGACGTCGCCGAAAAGCCGGGCCGGAAGGCTGGCGGCGGCATCCTGGACCCACCAGGCGCCGTCTTCAAAGCCGGGCAGTTCAGTGACCGAGGCGCTGAGTTTCTGTACGCGCACAGTGCCGGTCGGCAGCAGGATGCCGCCGAGCCGCTCGGCCCACAGCGCAGGATCGGTCTTGACCGTAAAGTCGACCGGCGCCTCGTGCCGATGGGCAGCGAGAATTTGCCTGGCTTTCTCAGTGCCATAGGCGGCATTGAGCCGGTCGGAAAACCATTTCGGCGCTTCGTCGGTGGCGGCAAGCGCTGCAGCCAGTTCGGCCTGCTTGGACCGCGCCAGCGTGCGCAGCACGCCATTGACGAGACCGGAGAAGCGCACCGTGCGCGGATCGGACTTGGCGTGGGTCACGGCAAGGTCGACTGCGGCGCTGTCGGGAATATCGAGGAACAGGATCTGCGCCGCTGCTACATGCAGGATATGCGAAAGCGCGGTGGCGTTGGGCGGCAGAGGCTTTTCCAGGCGGCGGGCCAGCAACCCGGATATGGTCATGCGGAAGCGCAGCGCAGTGACCAGTATGGCGCGCACCAGCGCCCGGTCGCGCAGGTCGAGCGCCTTGTATTGCGGATGGCCGTTCTCGTGGTCGGTCAGCCCGTCGAGCGGCGTTTTGGCATCGATGACGGCGGCGAGCAGCCGTGCAGCCGCCTTGCGCGCGGCGAGGCCGGCAACGGGCTCGCCGGGGCTCGCCGCATTGTGTTCATGATCGCCTGAAATTCGGTGCCGGCGTTTCGCTTCGTTCACGACCACGGACCCTTGGGTCCGGTCGGGTTGCGGCCCCAGGGATTGGATTTCGGCGTGGCCGGCGGCTGCTCAGGCTGTTCGGCTGCTCTCTCCCACGGGCCTGATGGCCGCTGCCCGCCCGCCTGCCCCGGCATTGGGGCTCGCCGCTGAGCAGGGGCGGATGCCATCTCCTGCGCCATCGCCTGCAGGGCGGCGATGCGGTTGTCGGTGTTCGGGTGGGTGGAAAACAGACTGTCCATGCGCTCGCCGGAAAGAGGATTGATGATGAAGAGGTGGGCGGTCGCCGGGTTGCGTTCGGCATCCGGGTTGCGGATGCGTTCGGCGCCACGGGCGATCTTGTCAAGCGCCGAGGCAAGCCAAAGTGGCTGTCCACAGATCTCGGCGCCGCGTCGGTCGGCCTCGTACTCGCGGGTACGGCTGATTGCCATCTGCACGATCATGGCGGCGAACGGCGCCACGATCATCGCCACCAGCACACCGATAATGCCGAGGGAATTGTTGTTGTCGCGGTTGCCGCCGAAAAAGAAGGCGAAATTGCCGAGCATCGAGATCGCGCCGGCAAGCGTGGCAACGATCGTCATGGTCAGCGTGTCGCGGTGCTGGACATGGGCGAGCTCGTGCGCCATGACAGCCGCGACCTCCTCATGCGACAGCTGCTGCAACAGCCCGGTGGTGGCGGCGACCGCGGCATTCTGCGGGTTGCGGCCGGTGGCGAAAGCGTTGGGCTGCGGGTTGTCGATCAGGTAGGTTTTCGGCATCGGCAGGCCGGCCTGTCTGGCGAGGTTCTGCACGATGGCGTAATATTCCGGGGCGTTCCTTTCATCGACCTCGACGGCGCGGTTCATCGACAACACCATCTTGTCGGCGTTCCAATAGCTGAACAGGTTCATGGCGGCGGCAATCAGAAAGGCGATCACCATGCCGCCCGATCCGCCGATCAGATAGCCGACGCCCATGAACAGCGCGGTCATCGCTGCCAAAAGCATGGCGGTGCGAAGTGTGTTCATTGTCTGCTCCGTTTCTGCCGGCCTTCCGGAAAAAGGGTCGATCCCTGTCGGCTCATCGCTATATGATGGGAAACGTGTGGCCCTGTTTCAATTGGGCATGTTTCAATCCGCCGGGAATATCGCATGACCGATGAAACCGATAAAACGGGCCAAATCAGCAAGACAAACGTTGGCGCCGGTCACGACGCGCCGCAAAAGACGCTGACACCGGCAGCCCGCCGCGCTTTGGCGGAAGCCGAAGCACGGCGCAAACACTATCGCCGGCAGGAAGCCGCGATGCCCCGGGAGATCGGCGGCCGTGGCGGCAGGGAACCCGGCCGCTACGGCGATTGGGAGGTCAAGGGCCTGACCAGCGATTTCTAAGGGTATGCGATATTCAGCCGGCCAGCAAATAGCGGATTCCTGCGCTTCTCACGGACCTGAAAGTCCGCTCCGTTCCGGTTCTCGGAACCCACTATTCTCGGCTCGGCCTGACCTGAATCTCAACATACCCTAAGCCGCAGCGCGCTCCGCGCCGAGGACAATCCAGCCGCGCTCGTCGACGGTGATACCTAGCCCGTCATAACCGGTGATCGCAGCGTGCGGCGTTTGCAACGGATGCTGGTGCGTGGCGCTGATGACCACGACGGTGGCTCCTGCGGCCTCGGCCGCCGCTATTCCGGCGGGCGCATCTTCGAAAACCAGGCAGTCGCGCGCATCGACGCCCAGCCGCTCGGCCGCCAGCCGGAAGCAATCCGGCGCCGGCTTGCCGCGGGAAACGTCCTCGGCGGCGACAAGGGTGGCGGGAAGCGGGATGCCGGCGGCCGCGATGCGCAGGAGAGCCAGCTCTCGCGGCGCCGAAGTGACGATTGCCCAGCGCTCGGGTGGCAGCGACGCTAGAAACGCCGCGGCGCCGGCGATCGGAAGGATGCCGTCGATATCGGCCACCTCGGCCTGCAGAAGCGCATCGGCTTCACGCATCGGGTCGACGCCTGGGAGCGCCAGCCGAGCGATGGTCTCGATCGCCCGCACGCCGTGGATCGTCGGCAGGAATGCGGCAACGTCGAGATCTTGCCGGCGAGCCCAATCTGCCCAGACCCTTTCTGCCGCGGCAATCGAATTGACCACCGTGCCGTCCATGTCGAACAGCAAGGCTGCGAATTTTCTGCCTGCGAACATCTGCTACCCCAAGTTGTTTCGGAAGGAACCAAAGCCTGTCGATCGACCGTAACGTCGCACCGGCGGCATGGGAAGGCGCGAGATCGCCTTTTTCGACAGACCAGGGAACCACGGCGGGCCATCTTGCGTTAATCCATTCGTCTTCCACGACACTCACAAGAGGGGAACCGCGATGCTGATTCGGCTCGGCTACGAAATCGCTATCGACTGTGCTGATTCAACCCCGGTGATTTCGCTGCTCGAGATCCACAGAGAGCGCCAGGCCGACATCAAACGGCAGACGCGCGTGCTGACCTCGCCTTCCGTCCCAACCAGGCTCTATCACGATCTTTATGGCAACACCTGCCGCCGCTTCACTGCGCCTGGCGGAGGCTTTCGCATTCTTTACGACGCCGTCGTCGAGGACAGCGGCGAGCCCGACGAAGTCAACACGCTGGCCAGGGAAGTGCCGGTGGCGGAGTTGCCCGACGAGGTGCTCTGCTATCTGCTCGGCAGTCGCTATTGCGAAACCGATCATCTCAGCGATCTGGCCTGGCAGGTTTTCGGGCCGGTCCCATCCGGCTGGGCGCGGGTGCAGGCGATCGTCGACTATGTCCACAACCGCCTGTCGTTCGGCTACGGCTATGCGCGCCCGACCCGCACGGCGGCGCAGGCGCATGAGGAGCGCGTCGGCGTCTGCCGCGACTTCGCACATCTGGCGATCACGCTCTGCCGCTGCATGAACATCCCAGCCCGCTACGTGAACGGTTATCTCGGCGACATCGGCGTGCCGGTCGACCCGGCACCGATGGATTTTTCGGCGTGGCTGGAAGTGTTCCTCGACGGCAAGTGGTACACGTTCGACCCCCGCCACAACATGCCGAGGATCGGCCGCGTCGTCATCGCGCGCGGCCGCGACGCGACCGACGTGCCGCTGCTGCACAGTTTCGGCCCGCACCGGCTCAGCCTGTTCAAGGTCTGGACCTACGAGCAGGAAAGCAATCTGTTCAACCCGCCTCATCGCGGCGTCGACAGGACGGCCAGCGCGCAGATGCTGGCATAGAGGCGCAAGCGCGAACGGCGCGTCCGGCCGTTACGATCACCGGGCTTCCCTATAGATTTGATGCGCCTGATCCGCTTCGGCACAGAACCTCTGTGCCGGATCGGGATCCGGCTCTTGTGCTCCACGGCAGACGTCGGGATCATGGTAAGCGTTTCGTAAACGAAACTGCCGGAGCGGTTCCTCGTTTACTGGCTGTTTACCTTGCCGCATTTCGAAACCAAGCAAAAACAACGGCTTGACGATGAGCCGCCGGCTTTTTCTGCGTTGACCACGCCGTCCGGCCGGAATCCTGCAGTGCGGCCTTCACACGGCTCGAGTCGTGGCGAATGGAGGCGAGCATGCGGCATTTTGGGGGTCTTGTTGACGCAATCGGCGGCTTTGCCGGAGATCGCAGCGGAAATTTGGCGGTTCTGTTCGGCATGGTTGCGTCGGTGCTGGCGCTTGGCGTCGGCTTTGCCGTCAATGTTTCCCAGCTCTACAACGCCAAGTCGAGCTTGCAGGGCGTCGTCGATGCGGCGGTGACCTCGACGGCACGCGACCTGACCACCGGCGTCATCAACGAGGCCGACGCCAACAAGTCGGTGCAGGCGTTTCTCGATGCCAACAGCCGAGCGGGCATCCTGCAGACGGATCGGATCGTCCTCGACAAATTGACCATCGACAGGACCGCCAGCACGGTTCAGGCGGACGTGCATGTCGATCTCGGCCTCTATTTTCCGCTTTTCAGCATGGGCGATATGCAGCGTGTCACAGTATCGACAACGGCACTCTTTTCGGACAGGCAGATTGAAGTGGCGATGATGCTCGACGTGACCGGATCGATGGAAGCCAACTCGTATAAGAGGACCGACAAAATTGGCGACCTGCGGGACGCGGCTTCGGGAGCCGTCGAAGACCTGCTCAAATGGAACCGCGACGAGAACGATCCCCGCATACGCATCGCGATCGTTCCCTACGCCGAAGCCGTCAACACAGGCGGTCTGGCCAGCACGGTATTCGTCGAGACGAGATATGGATCAAAGGTGCCGCCCCCGATCGATGCTCCGGTCTCGGTGTCTTTGACATTGTCGTCGGACAAATGTGCCACCGAACGCAAGGACAAGGATGGTTACGCCGATTATTCGCCCGACGGGCCTTACACGCCGCGCCTGGACAACAACGGCAAAACCTATCTGGCCAAAGTCAATCGGGACTACAATATGCGCAGTTGCCCGTTCGCCGAGCTCATCCCCCTGACGGCCGACAAAGACAAACTGCTCAACACAATCGCGGATTTCAGTGCGGATGGCGTCACGGCCGGCGGTATCGCCACGCAATGGGGCTATTACATGCTTTCGCCGTCGTGGCGCTCGGCGATTGTCGATGCCGGTCTGGGTGCCGGCCCCGCCAATTTCGATAAAAGGAAGGTGGCCAAGATCGCCATCCTGATGACCGACGGCCAATTCAACACTGCTTTTGCCAAGGGGCGTGGTGCGCCCAGCTCGCAGGGTCAGGGCGAGACCTCGCGAAAAAATGCCGAAGCCATCTGCGCCAACATGAAGCGCGACGGGATTGAGATATTCACGATCGGCTTCGACCTGAACGATCCGACCATGACGGCGACCGAGCGGTACCAGGCAAAGAGCGTGCTCAAGAATTGCTCTACAGCGGACACGTCCTCGCTGAAGCATTACTACGAGGCCGCCACGGGCACGGAGCTGGCCGCCGCCTTCTACGAGATCAGCAAGAATATCGAGAAGCTTGCCATCAAACGCTGATCTTCCCCGACCGGGGTGAATACACGCAAGGAAAAGGCCGCCGCTTCTTTCGAAGCCGGCGGCCTTCCGTGTTTCCGTCCATGGCGCGGCTCATGGCGGCGACGTGACTTAAAGTGCTGCAGCGTCCCTTGCGCGTCCAAAGGACGCGCGGCGCTCCAGGCGTCGCCGGCCGCGCATCTCGCGCCTTAACGGGAAGACTGCTTCCCGAAAGTGCAATCCGCTGAGGCCACGTTCTGGAAAACGAAATCACTCGACATCGGATCACCTCCTTTCGATTTGTTGAAGACGTCCTCATGATGGGGTGTCGATCCGCAAATGGCAAGGCGCCATCGTGAAAATGCGGTGTGGGCTTGCCGCTAACCGCTTGCGGCTATCAGATCGGACAGGCAAAGTCGCTGCCGGACCAGCGGGATGAGTAGGAAGGACGGGGATGGAGGCAGCCGACAGAGCCGCACGGATCGTTCGAACAGTTATCGAGACGTTGAAGCCGGGTTTCGCGGTCAGGCTGTGGAACGGCGAGCGAATCGGCCCCGCCACCGGCCCGGTGGTCACCATCAACGACCAGGACATCGTCTGGCAGGTGATGCGCCGGCCCAACCTCTCGACGCTGATCGAAATGTGGATCTCCAAGACCATCGACGTGGAAGACGGGTCGCTGTTCGATTTCTACGCTCTGCCTGCGAACGGCAAGCTCAGGACGAAGCTGAAGTCGTTGCCCAAGCTCGCGGTCCTGCGCGACCTGCCGGCCGTGCTGTTTTCGCGAAAGCAGATGACGGCGCGGACCGACCTTTCCGGGCGCAACCCCTTCGTCAGCGGGTCGAACAGGCAAGCGATCCAGCATCACTACGATATTTCGAACGCCTTCTACCGGCTCTTCCTCGATGAACGCATGGTCTATAGCTGCGGCTATTTCACCGATTTCACCAACGGCATCGACCAGGCGCAGAAAGACAAGCTCGATCATATCTGCCGCAAGCTCCGGCTGAAGCCGGGCGAAAAGCTGCTCGACATCGGCTGCGGCTGGGGAGCCATGCTCATCCATGCCGCGAAAAACTACGGCGTCGTAGGCCATGGCGTCTCGCTGTCGCAAGCCCAGACTGAGCTCGCCCGCGAGCGCATCCGTGCTGAGGGACTGGAGGATCGCATCACCATCGAGATAAAGTCCTATGCCGAGCTGTCCGGCTCCTTCGACAAGATCTCGTCGATCGGCATGTTCGAGCATCTCGGGCTGGCCAACCACGCCGCCTATTTCTCGACCATTCATCGCCTGCTCAAGCCGGGCGGCGTCTATCTGCACCACGCCATCACCCGGCGCGACAAGGGCAGCATCAAGAAGACCTTGCGCAAGGGCCCGGAATTCAAGGCGCTGATCAAATACATCTTTCCCGGCGGCGAGCTCGATACGATCGGCATGACCCTCGGCAATCTCGAGGCGCACGGGTTCCTCGTCTACGATGTCGAGAATTTGCGCGAGCACTACGCCCGCACCTGCCGTCTGTGGGCCGAGCGCCTCCACGCCCGCTTCGACGAAGCGATCGCCGAGGTCGGCGAAGCCAAGGCGCGCCTCTGGCTGCTTTATCTCACCGGCTGTTCGATCACTTTCGAACGCGCCTCGGCGCAGGTTTTCCAAACCGTCGTCACCAAGCGCGCGCGGGGCCCGAGCGGACTGCCGCCGACGCGGGCAGATCTTTATCGGTGATCAGCACACGTATTGCGTTCTGCAGCGATCCTTCGCGCCCCCCTTTTGTCGCCGGACAGAGGGGGCGCTGTCCCGGCTACATCTCAAATATTCTGCACCGACTAAACGAACCGCATCAAATCGCCCCACCCCGACACGGGCCCTACATCAGATCCTCTTGTTCTGCCGGTTGGCGATGAGGTCGTCGACGACCGCCGGGTCGGCCAGCGTCGAGGTATCGCCGAGTGCGGCAAAATCGTCCTCGGCGATCTTGCGCAGGATGCGACGCATGATCTTGCCAGAGCGGGTTTTCGGCAGGCCCGGAGCGAATTGGATCTTGTCGGGCGTGGCGATGGCGCCGATGTCCTTGCGGACATGGGCGACAAGTTCCTTGCGCAGTTCCTCGTTCGGATTCTCGCCAGCCATCAATGTGACGTAGCAGTAGATGCCCTGGCCCTTGATGTCGTGCGGATAGCCGACGACGGCGGCTTCCGAGACTTTGTCGTGCGAAACCAGCGCGGATTCGACCTCGGCCGTGCCCATGCGATGGCCGGAGACGTTGATGACGTCGTCGACGCGGCCGGTGATCCAGTAATAGCCGTCGGCGTCGCGGCGGCAGCCATCACCGGTAAAATACTTGCCCTTGTAGGTCGAAAAATAAGTCTGCACGAAGCGCTCGTGGTCGCCATAGACAGTGCGCATCTGGCCCGGCCACGAATCGGCGATGCAGAGGTTGCCGCTGGCAACGCCTTCCAGCACGTTGCCGTCGCCGTCGACCAGTTGCGGCTTGACGCCGAAGAACGGCCGCGTCGCGGAACCCGCCTTAAGCGGGGTGGCGCCGGGCAGCGGCGCTATCAGGATGCCGCCGGTCTCGGTCTGCCACCAGGTGTCGACAATCGGCACCTTGCCGTTACCGACGACATTGAAATACCACTCCCAGGCTTCCGGATTGATCGGCTCGCCGACCGTGCCGAGCACGCGCAGCGATTTGCGCGAGGTTTTGGTGACATGGGTGTCGCCGGCGCCCATCAGCGCACGCAACGCCGTCGGCGCGGTGTAGAAGATGTTGACCTTGTGCTTGTCGATGACCTCCCAGAAGCGGGATTGCGAGGGATAGTTCGGCACGCCTTCGAACATCAGCGTGGTGGCGCCGTTGGCGAGCGGCCCGTAGACGATATAGCTGTGGCCGGTGACCCAGCCGACATCGGCGGTGCACCAGTAGATGTCGCCGTCATGGTAGTCGAAGACATATTGGTGGGTCATCGAGACGTAGACGAGATAGCCGGCCGTGGTATGCAGAACGCCCTTCGGCTTGCCGGTCGAGCCCGATGTGTAGAGGATGAACAGCGGGTCCTCGGCCTTCATCTTCTCCGGCTTGCATTCCGCCTTAACCGTTGCGACCTCGTCGTGATACCAGACGTCGCGTCCGGCCACCCAGCCGGTCTTGCCGCCAGTGCGGCGCACGACGACGACCTTTTCGACTTTCGTTCCGGCCTTGGCGGCGATCTCTATCGCCTTGTCGGTGTTGTCCTTCAGCGGGATCGGCTTGCCGCCGCGCAGGCCCTCGTCGGCGGTGATGACGAAGCTTGATTTGCAGTCGTCGATGCGGCCGGCCAGCGCGTCGGGTGAGAAGCCGCCGAAGACCACCGAATGGATGGCGCCGATGCGTGTGCAGGCAAGCATCGCATAGGCGGCTTCCGGGATCATCGGCATGTAGATGGTGACGCGGTCGCCCTTCCTGACGCCGTGCTTCTTCATCACATTGGCGAGCCGGCAGACATGCGCGTAGAGCTCGTTATAGGTGATTTTCCTGTCGTCGTAGGGATTGTCGCCTTCCCAGATGATGGCAGTCTGATCGCCGCGCTTCTTCAGATGCCGGTCGATGCAGTTCCACGAAACATTGGTCTCGCCATCCTCGAACCATTTGATCGAGACCTTACCGTCGAAGGAGGTGTTCTTGACCTTGCTGTAGGGCTTGAACCAGTCGATGCGCTTGCCGTGCTTTCCCCAGAATTTGTCCGGGTTCTTCACGCTGTCGGCGTACCATTTCAAATAGGTGTCATTGTCGATCAGCGCATTCTTCTTCCACGCCGGCTGGACGCGATGGACATGAACCTCGGACATATCTTTTTGCCTTCCTCCCGAAACCAGGCCGCCCGGCTTGACCGCCGGCGGCATCGCGGCGATGCGGCCGCGAATTCGCGCGCATTATTAACAGTTCCGCGGTGACGGCAACATTAGACGTTGGATTCGCGCGGCGGGATGCCGCAGACGTCGTTTTCGCCGCTATCAGCACTCGACCATGATCGCTGCTAACTGCATGTTTTTACGTCGTAAATCTGGCAACTACCTACGAAATATCAATAGACGATTAAGCAAATTGCGCGCACAATTTCAAATGGGAGGAAGGAGAATCAACCAGGGGACCGCAATGCGCGACCATTCCGAAATGGACCTGATGCTCAAGGGCTACGGCTTGACCACGGCCAAGATTCTTTATCATTTTCCCGATCATCCGCATCTGCTGCAGAGCTTCATCTGGCAGGACTACGACATCGCTCCGAAATTTCCGGTGCTGATCCGGTTCATCGAGTTCTGGCAGACCAAGCTCGATGGTCCGCTGCATTCGGTGAGCTATACCCACCAAAAGCTGATCGCGCCCAACGAGTGGCACAAGGTCGACGGCGAGTTCATGCTGCACTAGGGCATGTCGATATTCAGGTGAGGCCGGCCTGCGAATGGCGGCTTCCTGCGCTTCCGGTGCTCACGTACTTTAAGTATGCTGCGCTCCGGTTCTCGGAAGCCACCATTCTCGGCGCGGCCTGACCTGAATCTCAACATGCCCTGTCGCCGGGCGTTTAAGGTATCGAACCGGGTCAGACCGCAGGCGGGCTCAGCCGGGCAAAACCCTCCTGCCGGCGATACGGAAAATATGGATAGGCTGCGGTCACCGCGCTTGCCGCGTCGAGTGTCTTGATCTGGTCTGATGTCAATGACCAACCGACGGCGCCGAGGTTCTGGCGCAGCTGATCCTCGTTGCGCGCGCCAATTATGACGGAGGCGACGGTCGGCCGCTGCAGCAACCAGTTGATGGCGATCTGCGGCACGGTCTTGCCGGTTTCGCTGGCCACGGCTTCGAGCGCATCGACAACCCTGTAGAGCAACTCGTCTTCGACCGGCGGCCCGAAGCTTGCGGTGTCGTGCAGCCGGCTTTTTTCCGGCAGTGGCTCGCCGCGGCGGATTTTTCCGGTCAGGCGGCCCCAGCCGAGCGGGCTCCACACCAGCGCGCCAACGCCTTGGTCGAGGCCGAGCGGCATCAACTCCCATTCATAGTCGCGCCCGACCAGCGAATAATAGACCTGATGGGCGACGTAGCGCGGGTAGCCGTGCTTGTCCGCCAGGCCGAGCGATTTCATCACCTGCCAGCCGGAAAAGTTGGAGACGCCGACATAGCGCAGCTTGCCGGCGCGCACGAGACTGTCCAGCGTCGACAGTACCTCCTCGATCGGCGTTGCGGCATCGAAAGCATGCAGCTGCAGCAGGTCGATGTAATCGGTGCCGAGACGCTTCAGCGCGTCCTCGACCGCATTGATGAGGCGCGAACGGGAGGAGCCGGCATCGTTGGGTCCGTCGCCCATCGGCAGCGAGGTCTTGGTCGAGATCAGCACGGCGTCACGGCGGCCCTTGATCGCCGCGCCGAGCACTTCCTCGGAGGCGCCGTTCGAGTAGACGTCGGCGGTGTCGAACAGGTTGACGCCGGCCTCCAGGCAGATGTCGAGCAGCCGCCGCGCTTCCGTCGCATCGCTGTTGCCCCAGGCGCCGAACAGCGGCCCCGAACCGCCGAAAGTTCCAGCGCCGAACGAGAGCGCCGGGACCTTCAGGCCCGAGGCGCCAAGACGTCGATAATCCATCTTTTTTCTCCTGTGATGTCTAAGGGGTTCGTCAGTTTGCTACGAGCGGGCAGATGCCGGTTCTCCAAGCGTCGGGCGATCGAGGCGCAGCGCCAGCGCCGCCACGGCGAGCGCCGAGAGCGGCAGCAGGGCGGCGACCCAGGTGACGGCGCCAAGGCCGGGGCCATGGGCGATGATCATGCCGCCGAGCCAGGCGCCGGCGGCGTTGCCGAGGTTGAAGGCGGCGATGTTGAAGGACGAGGCGAGGCTTTGGCCGGCGCCTTCAGCCTTTTCCAGCACCCACATCTGCAGCGGCGCTACGGTGGCGAAGGCGGCGGCGCCGAGCAGGCCGACATAGATGACGGCCATCGCCCGGCTGTGCAGGGCGAAGGTCATCGTGCCGAGCACCAGCGCCAGCACAACGAGACTGCCGAGGACGGAAGGCACCAGCCAGCGGTCGGCGAACTTGCCGCCGGCGAGATTACCGGCGATGAGGCCGCCGCCGAAGACAAGCAGGATCGGCGACACCGCTGCTTCCGCAAAACCGGTGATCTCGGTCAGCAAGGGGGCGATATAGGTGAAGACGGCGAAGACACCGGCATAGCCCAGTACGGTGACGGCGAAGCCAAGCAGAACCGGCGCGCGGCCGAGCACGGCGAGATCGCCGCGCAGGTCGCTCTTTTCCAGCGCTGCCGGGCTGCGCGGCACCAGCAGGAGAATGATGGCGAAGGCGACGATGCCGACCAGGGTTACCGCCCAGAAGGTCGCCCGCCAGCCGAAGGCCTGACCGAGCCAGGTGCCGAAGGGCACGCCGAGGATATTGGCGATGGTCAGGCCGGTGAACATCAGGGCGATCGCCGAGGCCTTTTTGTTGGGAGCCACCAGCCCGGTCGCAACGACCGAACCAACGCCGAAGAAGGTGCCGTGGGCGAAGGCGGTCAGCACGCGGGCAGCCATCAGCGTCCAGTAGTCGGGGGCCAGCGCGCAGGCGAGGTTGCCCAGCGTGAAGACCGCCATCAGCGCCAGAAGCACGGTCTTGCGCGGCCAGCGGCCGGTGGCGATCGTCAGCAGCGGCGCGCCGATGACGACGCCCAGCGCATAGCCGGAGATCAGCTGGCCGGCGGTCGAAATCGAGACGCCGAGATCGGTGCTGACGTCGAGCAGCAGGCCCATGATGACGAATTCGGTGACACCGATGCCGAACGCACCGGCGGCGAGAGCATAAAGAGCAAGAGGCATCGCGGTTCCCACTTCGATGACAGCAGTTTTGACGACAGGACGCCGTATCCTCCTGCGCCCCGACGGGGAAGATCGTGTTGCCATGTGCTGTGAACCAGCCTTGCGTCGGGCACATTGTCTGTGAAATAGATTCACGAATGGCGAGGCCTGACATCAACCGCTCCGGCGAGATCGAAGTGTTTGTCCGTGTCGTCGAAGCGGGCAGTTTTTCGGCTGCGGCGCGGATGCTGCGGATGACACCGTCGGCGGTAAGCAAGCTGATTGCGCGGCTTGAGGCCCGGCTTGGCGCGCGGCTGATCAGCCGTTCGACGCGCAAGCTGCAATTGACTCCAGAAGGCGCGGCCTTCTTCGACAGCGGCATGCGCATCCTGGCCGACATGGCGGCAGCCGAGCGCGAGGCGGCGGCCGGTGCTGCGCCACGCGGCCGGCTAAGGGTCAACAGCTACGTGCCGTTCGGGCAGCACCGGCTGATCCCGCTCTTGCCGCGCTTTCTCGAACGCTATCCGGAAATCGCCGTCGATCTGGTTTTGACCGACAATGTCATCGACCTGATGGAGGAGCGCGCCGATGTCGCGATCCGCGCCGGACCGCTCGGCGAATCACGTTTGGTGGCGCGCAAGCTCGGGCAGAGCCGGCTGGTCGTCGTCGCCGCGCCATCCTACATCCGGACGCATGGCGCGCTCCAAACGCCGGCCGATCTCGATCGTCACAACCGGATGGGCTTCTGCTTCGTTCGCCACGTCGACGGCTGGCCCTTCGTCGGTGCGGCCGGCGAGGTCGTTCTCGTCCCGATCACCGGAAATGCGCTGGTCAGCGACGGCGAGGCGATGCGGCTGATGGCGCTTTCGGGCACTGGCATCGCCCGGCTGGCGCGCTGGCATGTCGAGCCCGACATCGCCGCCGGCCGGCTGGTCCCGCTTCTGGAGGACTTCAACCCTGGCGACGAGGAGCTTACCCACGCTGTTTACGTCGGCCAGGGCAAACATTTGCCGGCGCGAGTGCGGGCCTTTCTCGACTTTCTGGTCGAGACGGTCCGGCTGAGCTGAGCCCAAAAAAGATCGGGAGCCCGCCGGCTCCCGAAATCGAAGATGAGATTTACTTTTTCGGCGCAAAGGGCGCCGGACGCCGGCCAGCCGCCTGGCGCTCGAGCATCCAGGCCGGATATTCGGATGGCAGCGCGCTGACCTCGTCGAGACGAGCAAGATCGTCGCTGTCGAGCTTCAACTCGGTGGCGGCAAGGTTCTGTTCGAGCTGCTCCATGCGGCTGGCGCCGATGATCACGCTCATCACAAAAGGCTTGGCCAGCACATAGCCAAGCGCTACCGTGGCGACGCTGACGCCGTGCTTGCCGGCGATCTCGCGCATGGCGGCGACCGCCGCCCAGGCGCGGTCTTCATTGACCGGCGGGAAATTGAAGCTGGCGCGGCGGCCCTCGCCATTGCCGGGCGCGCCGGGCCCGTATTTGCCGGAAAGCAGCCCGCCCGCCATCGGCGACCAGACCATCAGCCCAAGCTTCTCCTCGTCGAGCAACGGAACGATCTCGCGCTCCAGATCGCGGCCGGCGATCGAATAGTAGGACTGGACCGTCTCAAAACGGGCAAAGCCCTTGCGTTCGGCGATGCCCAATGCCTTGGCGATGCGCCAGGCCGCCCAGTTCGAGACGCCGACATACCGGACCTTGCCGCTGGCAACCAGATCGTCGAGCGCCCGCAGCGTCTCGTCGATCGGCGTCACCGCGTCGGTGCCGTGCAGCTGGTAGAGATCGATATGGTCCAGTTGCAGCCGCTCCAGACTGCCCTCGACCGAATCCATGATGTGGCCGCGCGAGGAGCCGCGCTGGTTCGGGCCGTCGCCCATGGCGCCATGGACCTTGGTGGCGATGACCACGTCCTGCCGCTTGATGCCGAGATTGCGCAGCGACTGGCCGAGAAGCCGTTCCGATACGCCGAAGGAATAGACATCCGCCGTGTCGAAGAAATTGATGCCGGCGGCGAGCGAGCGCTGGACGATCCTGTCGACGCCATCCTGGTCGAGGCTGGCGATCAGGCCCCATTGGTTGTTTTGCTCGGCGGCGCCGAAGGTCATGGTGCCGAGACAAAGTTCGGAGACAAACATCCCCGTGTTTCCAAGTTGACTATAACGCATGGTGCGGCTCCGAAAAGTTTCGAATAACCCTGTCGATATAGGAACGATACGTTTCGTTTCCACTTGTTGGCGTAGCGGCCTGGAGGTTTCTGGACCAAGTTCCGCGACCCGACGATCCGTCGTAGTGGGGAACGTTCAGATTGTCCAAGGATTGAGGACCGTCACCCCGGTATCGTCGAAGTCGGTGACGTTGCGCGTAACCAGAATGAGGTCGTGGACAAAAGCTGTGGCGGCGATCAGCGTGTCGGCGCTGCCGCGTGTGCGGCCAGCCGAAATGCGACCCCACGACAACGCTACTTCTTCAGTAACCGCAAGGATGCGGTCGGCATTGTCGCGCCGAAGCTCTCGCAACCACAGATCGAGGCGTGTTGCCCGTTCGGGATCGACCTTGCGCAGCTTGACGATCCCGCGTTCGATCTCCCCAAGCGTGATGACACTGAGATTGACCGAAGCCGGATCCACCGAAGCCAGCCAGGCGGTCGGATTGGGCAAGCGTCGTTCCACATCCGAAACTATGTTCGTGTCGAGCAGGTACATCAGAGGTCGATGTCGCGGATCATTGTATCCGAGCGACGGTTGACCTCCTCGGCGAAATCATCATCCCAGACGGGACCGGTCAGAAGATATTCTGCCAGTGACTTCCTTTTTCCCGACAAGCGGTCATAGTCTTCGGCAGAAAGCACCACGGCCGCGCGCTTGCCACGCAGGGTCACCGTCTGCGGCCCCTCGCTGCGCGCGCGCTGAACCACTTTGGAAAAGTTGTTTTTCGCATCCTGAAGATGCCAGGCCATGGCTGCTAGCTAGCTTGGCTAGCTATAATCCTGACGAGCCCGACTATCAAGGCTGATCGCTAAATTGCCGCCAAACGAAATGTCCGCTAGCGGCTGCCGAAGATCGCCGAGCCGACCCTGACGCTGGTTGCGCCGAAGGCGATCGCGGTTTCGTAGTCGCCGGACATGCCCATCGAAAGCTCCTCCACCCCTGCCTCCGCGCTGAGCTTTTCCAGCAGCGCGAAATGCGGGCCGGGGTTCTCGTCGGCCGGCGGGATGCACATCAGGCCCTCGATGGCGAGGCCATGGACCTCGCGGCAGCGCGTAACGAAGGGTACGGCTTCGCGCGGTTCGATGCCGGCTTTTTGTGGTTCCGAGCCGGTGTTGACCTGAACATAGAGTTTTGGCGACCGGCCTTGTCTGGCGATTTCCTTGGCGAGTTCGGCGGCGATCTTTTCGCGATCGACCGTCTCGATGACGTCGAACAGCGCGACCGCTTCCTTCGCCTTGTTCGATTGCAGCGGACCGATCAGATGCAGCTCGATGTCGGGGAAGGCTTGCTTCAGCGCCGGCCATTTGGCTTGTGCTTCCTGGACGCGGTTCTCGCCGAAGACGCGCTGCCCGGCCTCGATGACCGGGCGGATATCGTTTGAGCTGAAGGTCTTCGAGACCGCGACCAGCGCCACCGCGCCGGCTTGACGTCTTGCCTCGCGCTCGGCGGCGGCGATCCTCGCCTTGACCGTGAAATACTGTTCGACGGCGCTCGCCATGCCTATATCCGTCCCTAAGTTTCTATCCTCACCGGGGCGTCGCAGTTGACGGGTCCGGCAATCCATGGTGAACACCGCGACGACATTTACCTCGACCGCCGGGCATGTCCGGCTGTTCGCGCATGCTTTTTAAGTGAAAAACACCCGATGGCAACCGAACGATACAATCCGCGCGCATCAGAGCCCAAATGGCAGAAGGCCTGGGACGCCAAGCAGCTGTTCGAGGCTGACAACGACGACCCGCGTCCGAAATACTACGTGCTCGAGATGTTCCCCTATCCGTCGGGGCGCATCCATATCGGCCATACCCGCAACTACACGATGGGCGACGTGGTGGCGCGCTATAAGCGGGCCAAGGGTTTCAACGTGCTGCACCCGATGGGCTGGGACGCCTTCGGCATGCCGGCCGAGAACGCGGCGATGCAGAACAAGGTCCATCCCAAGGACTGGACCTATCAGAACATCGCCGCCATGCGCGAGCAGCTCAAGGTCATGGGCCTGTCGCTCGATTGGGCACGCGAATTCGCCACCTGCGATGTCGACTACTACCACCGCCAGCAGATGCTGTTCCTCGATTTCGTCGAGAAGGGGCTGGTGACTCGCAAATCCTCCAGGGTCAACTGGGATCCGGAGGACATGACGGTGCTTGCCAACGAGCAGGTCATCGACGGACGCGGCTGGCGCTCGGGCGCGCTGGTCGAACAGCGCGAGCTGACGCAGTGGTTCTTCAAGATCACCGACTATGCGCAGGATCTGCTGGACTCGCTGGAGGGCCTCGACGAATGGCCGGAAAAAGTCAAGCTGATGCAGGCGAACTGGATCGGCCGCTCGGAAGGCCTGCTGATCCGCTGGCCGCTGGCCGAGCCGATTGCTGGCGAGCATGAGTTGGAAGTCTACACGACGCGGCCGGACACCATCTTCGGCGCCTCCTTCATGGCGGTCGCAGCTGATCATCCGCTTGCCAAGAAGGCTGCCGAAAGCAATCCGGCGCTGGCAAAGTTCATCGATGAAGTCCATCACATGGGCACGTCGGTGGCGGCACTGGAGACGGCCGAGAAGAAGGGCTTCGATACAGGCATCCGTGTCGTCCATCCATTCGACGCGAACTGGACGCTGCCTGTCTATGTCGCCAATTTCGTGCTGATGGAGTACGGCACCGGCGCCATCTTCGGCTGCCCGTCCGGTGACCAGCGCGACCTCGATTTTGCTAACAGATATGGCCTGCCGGTCATTCCGGTGGTGATGCCGGAAGGCGAGATCCAGGGAAACTTCCAGATCATCGAGGAAGCCTATGTCGGCGATGGGGTGATGATCAATTCGCGCTTCCTCGACGGCATGAAGCCTGATCGGGCGTTCGACGAGGTGGCGAAGCTGCTGGAACAAAAGACCATCGGCAACCGGCCGATGGCCGAGCGCAAGGTCAACTTCCGCCTGCGCGACTGGGGCATTTCGCGCCAGCGCTACTGGGGCTGTCCGATCCCGATGATCCATTGCGAGGATTGCGGCGTCGTGCCGGTGCCGAAGGCGGACCTGCCGGTCAGGCTGCCGGACGACATCGAGTTCGACCGGCCGGGCAATCCGCTCGACCGCCATCCGACCTGGCGGCACGTCAAATGCCCGCAATGCGGCAAGGATGCACGCCGCGAAACCGACACGATGGACACGTTCGTCGATTCGTCGTGGTATTTCGCGCGCTTCACCGCGCCCTGGGCGAACGATCCGACCGATCCCAAGGCAGCTACCGAATGGCTGCCGGTCGACCAGTATATTGGCGGCATCGAGCACGCCATTTTGCACTTGCTCTATTCGCGCTTCTTCACCCGCGCCATGCGCGAGACCGGCCATGTCGACCTCGCCGAGCCGTTCAGGGGCCTGTTCACGCAAGGCATGGTGGTGCACGAGACCTATCGGGTCGGCAGTGGCTCGAACAGCCGCTGGCTTGCGCCCAGCGAGGTGCGGCTGGAGGACGTCGACGGCAAGCGCCGCGCCATCGAAATCGCGACCGGCGAAGAGGTGGTGATCGGCCCGCTTGAAAAAATGTCGAAGTCGAAGAAGAATACGGTGAGCCCGGAAGAGATCACCGACGGCTACGGCGCCGATACCGCGCGCTGGTTCATGCTGTCGGACTCGCCACCCGAGCGTGACGTCGAATGGACCGACGAGGGCGCCGCCGGCGCGCACCGTTTCATCCAGCGCATCTGGCGCCTGGTGTCGACGGCCGCCGAATCGCTCGCCGGAATCCAGCCGGCAGCGGCGAAGCAGGGCGAGGCAGGGACTGTTTCCAAGGCCGCGCACAAGGCGTTGAAATCGGTCGGCGAGGATATCGAAAAGCTTGCCTTCAATCGCGCCATCGCCCGCATCTACGAACTCGCCAATGCACTCACCATGCCGCTTAGCGAGGCGACCGCAGGCAAGGCCGATCCGGCGCTCCAGGCTGCCTGCCGGCAAGCCGTCGACATCCTCGTGCATCTGATTGCGCCGGTCATGCCGCATCTGGCCGAGGAATGCTGGCAGACGCTCGGCGGCACTGATCTGGTCGCCGAACGGCCCTGGCCTGTCTATGATCCGTCGCTTGTCGTCGACAGCGAGATCGTGCTGCCGGTCCAGGTCAACGGCAAGAAGCGCGGCGATTTGACAATTGCCCGCGACGCGGACCAAGGTGCCGTCGAAAAAGCGGTTCTGGCTCTCGACTTCGTGCAGAAAGCGCTCGAAGGTAAGGCACCGCGCAAGGTGATCATCGTCCCGCAGAGGATCGTCAATGTCGTTGCCTGATCCGAGGAAGACAGAAGTGACGCATTTGCTGCGCCGTGCCACGCTGTATGGCCTGGTCGCTTCGGTTGCGCTGGTTTCGGCCTGCACGGTGCGCCCGCTCTATTCGAGCGCGCCGCTGTCGGCCGGCTCGCAAGTCGGCGCTGCTGCCGAACTCGGGTCCATTTCGGTCAAGCCGGTCAACACCCGCTACGCCCAGCAGGTCCGCAACAATCTGATTTTCGCGCTCGGCCAGGGTGCGGGCGAGCCGGCGTCGCCCGCCTATTCGCTCGATCTCGGCGTTACCGAACTTGTTGAATCCGCTGCAAATGTGCAGGTCACGACCGATGACGACGAACCAACCGCGGGCACGGTGACACTGACCGCGAACTATGTGCTGACCGACGCCAAGACCGGCAAGACGATCGCGACCGGCAGGCGCTCGATAGCGTCGTCCTACGACCGGCCCCGTCAGGAGTTTGCCACCTATCGGGCGCAGATCGATGCCGAGAACCGCGCGGCGCGCGAACTGGCGGAGCTGCTGCGCCTGTCGATCGCCCAGGATCTGGTCAAGCACGGCAAGACGGTGGCGGGTTAAACTTTTCGGCTGAATCGAGACGTTCCGGTTATCCCTGGCGCAGAAAAAGGCCGATTGCTCGGCCTTTTTTGCGGGAACGCGACGTCTTGATTTCAGCCGATTTTCTGGCCGGTCTTGGCCCAGTCGGCGAGGAACTGCTCCAGGCCCTTGTCGGTCAGCGGGTGCTTGACCAGCGCCTTCAGCGTCGCCGGCGGCGCGGTGATGACGTCGGCGCCTATCAATGCAGCCTGCTTGACGTGGTTCACCGTGCGCACCGAGGCGGTCAGGATCTCGGTCTGGAAATCATAATTGTCGTAGATGGTGCGGATGTCCGAGATCAGTTCCATGCCGTCCCAGCCGCTGTCGTCGATGCGGCCGACGAAGGGCGAAATGAAGGAGGCGCCGGCCTTGGCGGCGAGCAGCGCCTGGGTGGCCGAGAAGCACAGCGTGACATTGACCATGCGGCCGTCCGAGCGGATGTCCTTGCAGGCCCTCAGGCCGTCGAGCGTCAGCGGCACTTTTATGCAGACATTGTCGGCGATCCTGGCCAGGATATTGGCCTCGGCCATCATGTCCTTGTATTCGGTGGCGACGACTTCGGCCGAGACCGGGCCCTTGACGATCTCGCAGATTTCTCTGGTCACGTCGGCGATCTTGCCGCCGGATTTGAGGATCAGCGAAGGATTGGTGGTAACGCCGTCGAGCAGCCCCAAATCGTTCAGCTCACGGATTTCCTTGACGTCGGCGGTGTCGACAAAAAATTTCATGACGGTCTCCTGAAGATTTTTATCGCATCGGCCCGAAAATCGAATCGATTTTCGGCAAGCACGATGCGAGGTTTAAAGTTCTAGAGCGTACTTTGTGCGTCCGGATGGACGCACGTCGCTCTAGTGCATGTCATGCACCTCTGGGGTCGGACTTTGATCTAGACGAAAGTCGGGGCAAGGTCACGCCTCATGATCGAAGATTCGCCCTTTGTCGCGGCCGCACCGGTGCTGGTGCCGATGCCCGCCGAGCGGCCCTACACCTATGCCGTGCCCACCGGCATGCGCGTGGTGCCGGGCTCGATCGTGCGCGTGCCGCTCGGACCGCGCCAGGTTGCCGGCATCGTCTGGGACGGTGCCGTCGAAAAGGTCGATGCCAAAAAACTGCGCCCGATCGAGCAGGTCTTCGACTGCCCGCCAATCGACCGCGCCATGCGCCGCTTCGTCGACTGGATCGCGCAATACACGCTGTCGCCGCCCGGCATGGTGGCGCGCATGCTGCTGCGGGCGCCGGAGGCCTTCGACCCGGAACCGTGGATCGAAGGGCTGCAACGCACCTTGGCCAAACCCGACCGGATGACGGATGCAAGGTTGCGCGTTCTGGAGACAGCCGAAGGCGGGCTCGCCTGGACGCGATCCGGGCTGGCGCATGCGGCCGGCGTGTCGTCGACGGTCATCGACGGGCTGAAGGCGCAAGGCGTGTTCGAGACGGTCATGATCCCGCCGCGACCGGTGGTCGCAGCACCCGACACAGGATACGCCCAGCCATCGCTGATGCCGGACCAGAGCGATGCGGCCGAGATGCTGCGCACCAGTGTCGCGGCCGGCGCATTCGGCGTCACGCTGCTCGACGGGGTGACCGGATCGGGCAAGACCGAGGTCTATTTCGAAGCGGTGGCCGCGGCGCTCGACCGCGGCAAGCAGGTGCTGATCCTGCTGCCGGAGATTGCGCTGACCCACGCCTTCCTCGAGCGCTTCCAGGAACGGTTCGGCGCCAAGCCGGCCGAATGGCATTCGGACCTGCCGCCAAGGATGCGCGAGCGTGTCTGGCGGCAGGTTGCGGAAGGTGGCGTGCGCGTCGTTGCCGGCGCGCGTTCGGCGCTGTTTTTGCCGTTCAGCGAGCTTGGGCTGATCGTCGTCGACGAGGAGCACGACCCCGCCTACAAGCAGGAAGACCGCGTTTTCTACAATGCCCGCGACATGGCGGTGGTGCGCGGCCATATTGGCGGTTTTCCGGTCGTGCTCGCCTCGGCGACGCCATCGGTCGAAAGCCGGGTCAATGCGAGCCAGGGCCGCTATAGCAGGGCGGTGCTTTCGGCGCGCTTCGCCGAGGCGGCGCTTCCCGACCTGAAGACGATCGACATGCGCCGCGCCCCGCCGGCACGCGGCGGCTTCCTGTCGCCGGTGCTGCTTGGCCATATGCGCCAGACACTGGAGAAGAAGGAGCAGTCGCTGCTGTTCCTCAACCGGCGCGGCTATGCGCCGCTGACGCTGTGCCGGGTCTGCGGCCATCGCTTCGGCTGCCCGGTCTGCTCGGCCTGGCTGGTCGAGCACCGCTTTCGCGGCCAGCTCGTCTGCCACCATTGCGGACACAATGAGCGGCGGCCCGAGGCCTGCCCGGAATGCGGCACGCTCGACCATCTGGTCGCCTGCGGGCCGGGCGTCGAGCGCATCGCTGAAGAAGTCGTCGCGCATTTCCCCGACGCCCGAACCATCGTCCTGTCGTCCGACCTGATGGGCGGCGTGCGGCGGCTGAGGCTGGAGCTTGAAGCCATCGCCAATGGCGAGGCCGACATCGTCATCGGCACGCAGCTTGTCGCCAAGGGCCACAATTTCCCTGACATGACGCTGGTTGGCGTGGTCGACGCCGATCTCGGCCTGGCCAATGGCGATCCGCGCGCCGCCGAGCGCACCTTTCAGCTGCTCAGCCAGGTCACCGGCCGCGCCGGCCGTACCGGCAAGAAGAGCCTGGGCCTGCTGCAGACCTTCCAGCCCGACCACCCGGTCATGCGGGCGATCGTCTCCGGCGACGCCGAGGCTTTTTACCAGCGCGAGATCATTGAACGGGAACGGGCGGTGCTGCCGCCTTTCGGCCGGCTCGCCGGCGTCATCGTCAGCGCGGCGACGCGGGCGGAAGCGGAGGGCCATGCGCGGGGTCTGCGGCGCGCCGCACCCCAGGCCGCCGACCTGTTCGTGCTCGGCCCGGCCGAGGCGCCGCTGTCGCTGATCGGCGGCCGCCATCGCTTCCGCCTGCTGATCCAGGGCGAGCGGCGCGCCGATATGCAAGGATTCATCCGCACCATGCTGGCCGAGGGACCGAAGCTACGGGGCTCGGTGCGCGTGCAGGTCGACATCGACCCGCAGAGCTTTCTGTGAGGCCGACCGTGCAATTTGGACCGGAGCTGTGAAGAGATGAAAACCCTTGGCCTCACGCGCATCGATGCCGAAGCGGCGGTCGAATTCGCTCTGGGTTGATGCGCTTTACGCAATTCGCCGACGCGCATCTGGCGCAGGTCTCTTGCTTCGCTAGAATGCCCGAAATTTCGAAACAGCGATTTGCGAGGGGACAGTATGGAATTTGCGTTTCCGTGGCCGATGAGCCAGGGCGAGTGGCTGGCGTGGTCGAGCGCCGTCGTGACCTTGCTGTTCGGGCTGCTGCTGTTCTTGGCGCCGAGGCTGGGCTTCCGGGTTCTCAGACTGCAGGTCAATCCCGAAAAGGCGGCGGCGATCGCCGAAGGGCGCGGCAGGATGTCAGGCTTCTATCTCGGCGTCGGCCTGTGCTGCATTCTGCTGGCGCAACCGCTGCTCTATATGGCGCTTGGCTTTTCCTGGCTGTTCACCGCCTTCGGCCGCCTGCTGTCGATGATGTCGGATGGCGCCAACACACCTTTCAACTGGGCTTCCATCGTGGTGGAACTGGTGCTGGCGACGTTGCCGCTTGCCTTCGCCTTCGGCTTTGTGCCTTGAATCAAAGGCTAATTCGGGAGCGGCGGTCGAACCGCGCCGCCGGATGCGACAATAGTGCCTGAAAACCATGCGGGGCGACGCATTGCGGTCTTAAAATGCCTGTGCTAGACGGCAATCGACTTTCGGCCGGGGATAGCGGAAGCCGCGTCTCCGTGCTTGGAAAAATGCAGTAAGGTCAAAGATTTAGCTAGAGTTTTTGCTCGCGCCAACAATCTGCGGCCTGTCAGACAAGAGAAAAGACGGTCCGTGGCCCAATCGTCATCGCCAATCTCAGGTGTCGCAGAACGCTATGCGGGTTCGCTGTTCGAGCTCGCGCTCCAGGCGAATTCGGTCGCCCAGGTCGAGGCCGACCTCAACAGTTTCGCGGCGATGCTCGAAGTCAGTGCGGATCTGGCCCGCCTGGTCAATAGCCCGGTGTTCTCCAGCGAGGACCAGGCCAAGGCCATCGCGGCGATCGCCGACAAGGCAGGGATCACCGGCCTCACCGGCAATTTCCTGCGCGTCGTCGCCCAGAACCGCCGGCTGTTCGCCATCCCCGGCATGATCAAGGCATTCCGCCAGATCGCCGCCGAGCATCGTGGTGAGACCGCCACTGAAGTGACCTCGGCGCATGCGCTGACCGACGCCCAGCAAACCGAGCTGAAGGCGGCGCTGAAAAGCGTTGCTGGCAAGGACGTCGCGATCACCGTGACCGTCGATCCGTCGCTGCTCGGCGGGCTGGTGGTCAAGATAGGCTCGCGCCAGATCGATACGTCTCTCAAAACCAAACTCAATTCGCTCAAGCTTGCACTGAAAGAGGTCGGCTGATGGACATCCGCGCCGCGGAAATTTCCGCAATTCTGAAAGACCAGATCAAGAATTTCGGCAAGGAGGCCGAGGTCTCCGAAGTCGGCCAGGTTCTGTCCGTCGGTGACGGCATCGCCCGCGTCTACGGCCTCGACAACGTCCAGGCCGGCGAGATGGTCGAGTTCCCCGGCGGCATCCGCGGTATGGCGCTCAATCTCGAAGCCGACAATGTCGGCGTCGTCATCTTCGGCGCTGACCGCGACATCAAGGAAGGCGATATCGTCAAGCGCACCGGCGCCATCGTCGATACGCCGGTCGGCATGGGCCTGCTCGGCCGCGTCGTCGACGCGCTCGGCAACCCGATCGACGGCAAGGGGCCGATCCAGGCGACCGAGCGCAAACGCGTCGACGTCAAGGCGCCCGGCATCATTCCGCGCAAATCGGTGAACGAGCCGATGTCGACCGGCCTCAAGGCCATCGACGCGCTGATCCCGGTCGGCCGCGGCCAGCGCGAACTGGTCATCGGCGATCGCCAGACCGGCAAGACCGCGATCATCCTCGACACGATGCTCAACCAGAAATCGGTGCACGAGCACGGGCCGGAGAAGGAAAAGCTCTACTGCGTCTACGTCGCCGTCGGCCAGAAGCGGTCGACCGTCGCGCAGTTCGTGAAAGTTCTCGAAGAGCGCGGCGCGCTCGATTATTCGATCATCATCGCCGCCACCGCTTCCGATCCGGCGCCGATGCAGTTCCTGGCGCCGTTCACCGCCTGCACGATGGGCGAATATTTCCGCGACAACGGCATGCACGCGCTGATCAGCTACGACGATCTGTCGAAGCAGGCCGTCGCCTATCGCCAGATGTCGCTGCTGCTGCGCCGCCCGCCTGGCCGCGAAGCCTATCCGGGCGACGTCTTCTACCTGCATTCGCGCCTGCTGGAGCGGGCCGCCAAGCTCAATGACGACAATGGCGGTGGTTCGCTGACGGCTCTGCCGATCATCGAGACCCAGGCCAACGACGTGTCGGCCTATATCCCGACCAACGTCATCTCGATCACCGACGGCCAGATCTTCCTGGAAACCAATCTGTTCTTCCAGGGCGTCCGCCCGGCGGTCAATGTCGGCCTGTCGGTGTCGCGCGTCGGCTCCTCGGCGCAGATCAAGGCGATGAAGCAGGTCGCCGGCTCGATCAAGGGCGAACTCGCGCAGTACCGCGAAATGGCGGCCTTCGCCCAGTTCGGCTCCGACCTCGACGCCGCGACGCAGCGCCTGCTCAACCGCGGTGCGCGCCTGACCGAACTCCTGAAGCAGCCGCAGTTCTCGCCGCTCAGGGTCGAAGAACAGGTCGCGGTGATCTTCGCCGGCGTCAACGGCTATCTCGACAAGCTGGCAATCGATCAGATCAGCAAATTCGAGCATGGCCTGCTCAGCCACATGCGTTCGGCCGGCAAGGAGGTGCTCGACGGCATCCGCAAGGAGAAGGCGCTGTCGGACGATCTGCGCGCCAAGCTGAAGGCGGAGATCGACACCTTCGCCAAGACCTTTGCTTGAACGACGGCCGGACGGACGGGATCAGGTTTGAAGCATGCCTTCATTAAAAGACCTTCGTAACCGTATCGCCTCGGTCAAGGCGACACAGAAGATCACTAAGGCGATGCAGATGGTCGCCGCGGCGAAGCTGCGCCGCGCGCAGGAGGCGGCGGAAGCCGCGCGCCCCTATTCGGAGCGCATGGGTGCAGTGCTGGCCAACATCACCCAGGCGATCGGCGGCGGTGGCGAGGCCCCGGCGCTGATGACCGGCACCGGCAAGGACGACGTGCATCTGCTCGTCGTCTGCACCGCGGAGCGTGGTCTGTGCGGCGGTTTCAATTCGCAGATCGCACGCCTTGCCCGCGACCATATCCGCAAGCTTTTGGCCGACGGCAAGCAGGTCAAGATCATCTGCGTCGGCAAGAAGGGGTTCGACATCCTGCGTCGTGACTACGCAGCGCTGATCCTCGAACGCGTCGACTTGCGCGAGGTAAAGACGCTGGGCTTCGTCAATGCCGATGCCATTGCCAAAAAAGTCATCCAGCTCTTCGACGAGGGCGGCTTCGACATCTGCACGCTGTTTTATTCGCAGTTCAAATCGGTGATCAGCCAGATCCCGACAACCCAGCAGATCATCCCGGCAGGCGTGCCTGCCGCTACCGCCGAAGCGACCGACGGCGGCAGTGCCGTCTATGAATACGAGCCGGAGCCGGGCGAAATCCTCTCCGATCTCATTCCGCGCAACATTTCCGTCCAGGTATTTCGCGCGCTGCTCGAGAACGCCGCCGGCGAGATGGGCGCCAAGATGAGCGCCATGGACAATGCGACGCGCAATGCCGGCGACATGATCAACAAACTGTCGATCACCTACAACCGCCAGCGGCAGGCGCAGATCACCAAGGAATTGATCGAAATCATTTCGGGCGCCGAGGCGCTCTAGGCGCGCTCCGATGAAGGTCAGCGACCTTCAGGCGGATCGCGCGAGAAACAAACAGACGAAAAGGGTAAAGACGATGGCGAAAGCAGCGACCCCAGAGAAGGCGGCCCCGAAGACCGCCGCGACGGCGGCAGCACCGGCAAAGGCTCCGGCAGCTGCAGCGAAGGCGGCTCCGGCCAGGAAGGCGGCAGCGCCCGCCAAGGCCGCCGCGGCGAAGGCGCCGACCGTTGCCATCAAGAAGACCGGCTTGGCCGGCAAGGTTCGCCAGGTCATCGGCGCCGTTGTCGACGTGCAGTTCGGCGAACATCTGCCGGCGATCCTGAACGCGCTGGAAACGTCCAATGTCGGCAATCGTCTCGTGCTCGAAGTGGCTCAGCATCTCGGCGAGAACACGGTGCGCTGCATCGCCATGGACTCGACCGAAGGTCTGGTTCGCGGCCAGGAGGTCTATGACACCGGCGCGCCAATCACCGTGCCGGTCGGCCCGGGCATGCTCGGCCGCATCATCAACGTCATCGGCGAGCCGGTCGACGAGGCAGGCCCGGTCGACGGCATCGAGATGCGTTCCATCCACCAGCCGGCGCCGACCTATGTCGAGCAGTCGACGGAAGCGCAGATCCTGGTCACCGGCATCAAGGTTCTCGACCTTCTGGCACCCTATGCCCGCGGCGGCAAGATCGGCCTGTTCGGCGGCGCCGGCGTCGGCAAGACGGTGCTGATCCAGGAATTGATCAACAACGTCGCCAAGGCGCATGGCGGCTTCTCGGTGTTCGCCGGCGTCGGCGAGCGCACCCGCGAGGGCAACGATCTCTATCACGAGTTCATCGAGTCCGGCGTCAATAAGCAGGGCGGCGGCGAAGGATCCAAGGCGGCGCTCGTCTACGGCCAGATGAACGAGCCGCCGGGCGCGCGCGCCCGCGTCGGCCTGACCGGGCTGACAGTTGCCGAATATTTCCGCGACCAGGGCCAGGACGTGCTGTTCTTCGTCGACAACATCTTCCGCTTCACGCAGGCGGGTTCCGAAGTGTCGGCGCTGCTCGGCCGTATTCCTTCGGCCGTGGGCTACCAGCCGACGCTGGCCACCGACATGGGCGCGCTGCAGGAGCGCATCACGACGACGACCAAGGGCTCGATCACCTCGGTGCAGGCGATCTACGTGCCGGCGGACGATCTGACCGACCCGGCGCCGGCGACCTCGTTCGCCCACCTCGACGCGACGACCGTGCTCAACCGCGCGATCTCGGAAAAGGGCATCTATCCGGCCGTCGATCCGCTCGATTCGACCTCGCGCATGCTCGACCCGATGGTCGTCGGCGAGGAACACTACCAAGTCGCCCGCCAGGTGCAGTCGATCCTGCAGCGCTACAAGTCGCTGCAGGACATCATCGCCATCCTGGGCATGGACGAGCTGTCGGAAGAGGACAAGCAGACGGTGGCCCGCGCCCGCAAGATCGAGCGCTTCCTGTCGCAGCCCTTCTTCGTCGCCGAAGTGTTCACCGGCGCGCCTGGCAAGCTGGTCGATCTCGCTGACACCATCAAGGGCTTCAAGGGCCTCTGCAACGGCGACTACGACCACCTGCCGGAAGCCGCCTTCTACATGGTAGGCGGCATCGAAGAAGCGGTCGAGAAGGCTCAGCGCCTGGCGGCTGAAGCGGCGTAATCAAGCGAATAGCGAATAGGGAGTAGCGAATAGGGGGCGATGTGAGCCGAGCGTTTTTGTCTATTCGCTACTCACTACTCGCTATTTGCTAAGTTGATCATGCCTGAAGCTTTCAAGTTCGAACTGGTCTCGCCGGAGCGCCTGCTGGTTTCCGAGCAGGTCGAATCCGTCGTCATTCCGGGCGCCGAAGGCGAAATGACCGTCATGGCCCGTCATGCGCCGGTCATGACCACGATCAAGCCCGGCGTCGTCACGGTGAACACCGCGGAAGGCAAGGCGGAACGCTACGTCGTGTTCGGCGGCTTCGCCGACATCGTTCCGGCCGGCTGCACGCTGCTGGCAGAATCGGCGGTAGCCGTCGGCGACATCGATCGCGCCGACCTCGCCCGCCGTATCCAGGAAGCCAGGGAAGACGTCGCCGACGCCAAGGACGACGAGACCCGCAGCAAGGCCGAGCAGTTCCTTAGCCAGCTCACCACACTCGAAGGCGCCGTCCTGCCGGCATAGAGGGCACGAATCCTCGGCCGGGCGCCCACTTCCCTTCTCCCCTTGTGGGAGAAGGTGGATTGGCGCGCAGCGCCAAGACGGTTGAGGGGTGTTGGACGGAGCGCCGTCGGTGCCAAGCTGGAGCACCCCTCATCCGACCTCGCTTCGCGAGGCCACCTTCTCCCACAAGGGGAGAAGGTAAGTGGCTCAGCCCGTTAGCGAATCTACCGCGCGCATTGCGCTTTGCAGGCCGCCCAATAGTCATTCGCTTGCAATGCCCAGCGCTGCGAAAGCAGCAGCCACACCGCCCTGGCGCAGGTGTTCGAGATGGGCGGCGGCGAGGTCGATCAGCGTCAAGCGCTCAGCACCGTCCTTGGCGAAGCCGGCCAGGTCGAACACCGCCGCCACCGCTTCGCCAGCCGACAGATGCCGCGTGTCGAGCGCAGCCAGGGCCAAGTCGAGCGGATCGGTGAAATGGTTTTCCGGCAAGGATTTGCCGCGCGCCTCGCAAGCGGCGATCCAGGCGGCTACCACCAGCATCAGATAAGCGGGCGGGGCACCGCCGCTCATCCGCTCCATGGCCGAGGCAATGATGCGCTGCGGCAGCTTCTGGCTGCCATCATTGGCAATCTGCGCCGTCCGATGGGCGAGCGCGGTGTTCGAATAGCGCTTGGCGAGCTGGTCCGTGTAGTCGGCCGTGTCGAGCCCGACATCCTTCGGCAGCGTCGTGATCGCCTCGGCCCACAATCCGTCGACGAATTGCCGGATCGCCGGATTGGCGAAGGCGCGGTCGACCGTCTCATAGCCGCTGAGCAGGCCAAGATAGGCGATCGCCGAATGCGAGCCGTTGAGCAGGCGCAGCTTCATGTCTTCGAACGGCCCGACGTCACCGACCATGGTGACGCCGAACCTTTCCCAGTCCGGCCTGCCCGCCGGGAAATCGTCTTCGACCACCCATTGGCAGAACGGCTCGGTCATGACAGGCCAGGCGTCTTCGACGCCGAGCTGGCCTGATATCCGTGCCCGGTCGGCATCGGTGGTCGCCGGCACGATGCGATCGACCATGCTCGACGGAAACGCCACCTGGTCGGCGATATGGCGGGCGAGATCGGTGCCGCGCAAAGCGGCAAATTCGACCAGCAGCCGGTGCAGCGTGGCGCCGTTGGCCGGGAGATTGTCACAGCACAGCACGGTGAATGGCTGGATACCGGCGACCCGGCGGCGCGCAAGCGCTTCGGCCAGAAAACCATGCGCCGTTCGCGGCATTTGCGGGTTGGCCAAATCGTGGACGATGTCGGGATGGGCTGTGTCCAGTCCGCCACCCGCCGCCCTGAGATAGGCTTTTTCGGTGATCGTCAGCGTGACGATGGCGGTGCGCGGATCGGTCAGCGCGGCCAGCACTGCACCAGGATCTTCCGGGGCCACCAGCATCGACAGGATCGAGCCGACGACGCGCAGGCTTTCGCTGTCGCTGCTCCTGACCGCCAGCGTGTAGAGCCCGTCCTGCGGCGCCAGCGCATCGCGTGTGTCGGCGCTGCGCAGCGAGACGCCAACAATGCCCCAATCCGTGTCTCCCGCCGCCAAGCAGTCGTCGACATAGGCTGCCTGATGGGCGCGGTGGAATGCGCCGACGCCGAGATGGATGATGCCGGGCACGACGCGGTTGCGGTCGTAGCCGGGGACGGCGACCGAGGCCGGCAATGCCTGCCGCCTGCTGTTGGAAAGGCGTCTGGCTGTCATTGTGCGATGGTCTGATCGAGCTCGTGCCGGGCGTGGCCGGCATGCAGCGTAACATCCGTTTGGTTCCCGCACAATGGGCTGAAAAGTCATCATACAACAATCTATTTTTTGTATGTTGACATTATTTCCTTCCGATCCTACCGATGGCCGGGTTGGGAGGAACGACGTGGCCGCATTGACCGATCCGGATCTGCTGTTTCCGTCGGAGGGGCGTCCGCTCTCGCTTGCCCGCGATCTTTACGCAGCTGTCAAGGATCTGCCGATCGTCAGCCCGCACGGCCACACCGATCCGCGCTGGTATGCCCTCAACGAGGCGTTTTCCGATCCAGCGCAATTGCTTGTTGTGCCGGACCATTACATCTTCCGCATGCTGTTCAGCCAGGGCGTCCGGCTCGAGGACCTTGGTGTGCCAACGCTCGACGGCTCACCGGTGGAGACTGACGGCAGGACGATCTGGCGGCGCTTCGCCGAGCACTATTATCTGTTCCGCGGCACGCCGACGCGGCTGTGGTTCGACCATGTGCTGGCCCATCTGTTCGGCATCGAAGAGCCGCTGACGGCGGCAACCGCCGACCGCCATTACGACACGATCTCGACCTTGCTGCAGTGGGAGAATTTTCGCCCGCGAGCGTTGTTCGAGCGCTTCAACATTGAAGTCATCGCGACGACCGAAGGCGCGCTCGACGATCTCGGTTGGCACCAGATGATCCGCGACAGCGGTTGGGAGGGCCGCGTCGTCACCGCGTACCGGCCGGACGCCGTCGTCGACCCCGATTTCGAAGGCTTTTCGGCTAATCTCGATCGGCTCGGCGACATCACTGGCTGCGATACCGGCACGTGGGCCGGCTATCTCGATGCGCATCGCCAGAGAAGGGCGTTCTTCAAAAGTTTCGGCGCGACTGCGTCGGATCACGGCCATCCGACGGCGGAAACCGCCAATCTGTCGGATGCCGCCGCGCAGGAGCTGTTCAGCCGCATCCGCCGGGGCTCGGACGACGAGCGCGAGCGAAAACTGTTTCGCGCCCAGATGCTGACCGAGATGGCCAAGATGAGCCGCGACGATGGCCTGGTGCTGCAGATCCATCCCGGCTCCTGGCGCAATCATTCGCCTGCCGTCTTCCAGAAGTTCGGCAGGGACAAGGGCTTCGATATCCCGGCCAGGACCGACTATGTCACGGCGCTGAAGCCGCTGCTCGACTGCGTCGGGCTGGAGCGCGACCTTACAATCATCCTCTTTACGCTCGACGAGAGCAGCTATGCGCGCGAACTGGCGCCGCTCGCCGGCGTCTATCCGGCGCTGAAACTCGGGCCGGCCTGGTGGTTCCACGACAGCCCGGAGGGCATGCGCCGGTTCCGCGAGATGACCACCGAGACGGCAGGCTTCTATAACACCGTCGGCTTCAACGACGACACCCGCGCTTTTCCATCCATCCCGGCCCGCCACGACGTGGCGCGTCGGGTCGATTGCGCCTTTCTTGCGCGTCTCGTCGCCGAGCACCGGCTCCGCGAGGACGAGGCGCATGAATTGGCGCAGGAACTTGCCTATACGCTCGCAACAAAGGCGTACCGGCTCTAACGGCGCTTGCCGCCATCGTTCAAACGGGAGGAACCTAATGCTGCATTTTTCTAGACTGGCGGGAGCTGCGCTACTGGCCGCCGCGCTGATGGCCGGAACGGCAAGCGCCCAGACGGTCCTGCGCTCGTCCGACACCCATCCGGACGGCTATCCGACGGTCGAGGCGGTCAAATATTTCGGCGAGCTTGTCAAGGAGCGCACGGCTGGCCGCTATTCGGTCGATGTCTATCATTCCGCGCAGCTCGGCGAGGAAAAGGACACGATCGAGCAGGTGCGCTCGGGCGTGATCGACCTCAACCGCGTCTCGATGGCGCCGTTCAACGGACTCATCCCCGAAACCACCGTGCCTTCGCTGCCCTACATCTTCCGCTCGGAAGACCATATGCACAAGGTCATGGACGGACCGGTCGGCGACCAGATAGCGGCGGCGTTCGAACAGGTCGGGCTGGTGCTGCTCGCCTTTTATGACGGCGGCGCGCGCTCCTTTTACAATTCGAAGAAGCCGATCAACTCTGTCGCCGATATGGCCGGCATGAAATTCCGCGTCATCCAGTCCGACATCTTCGTCGACATGGTGGCCGCACTCGGCGCCAACGCGACGCCGATGCCGTATGGCGAGGTCTATTCGGCGATCGAAACCGGGGTCATCGACGGCGCGGAGAACAATTTTCCGAGCTACGACACCGCCAAGCATGCCGAAGTCGCCAAGTTCTATTCGCTCGACGAGCACACGATGGTGCCGGAAGCCTTCGTCATGGCGAAGTCGAGCTGGGACAAGCTGACGCCGGAAGACCAGGCGATCTTCAAGGCGGCCGCCAAGGAAAGCGTCGCCAAGCAGCGTGAGCTGTGGGCCGCCAAGGTCAAGGAATCGCGTGCCAAGGTCGAGGCGGCCGGTTCGCAGATCACGACCCCGGACAAGCAGCCCTTCATCGATGCGATGGGCCCGGTCTACGAAAAGCACGTCAAGGACGACAAGCTGAAGGCGATGGTCGAGGCGATCAAAGCCGTGCAGTGATCAAGCGGCGGCGCGGACTGTCCGCGCCGCCATCCTTTTGCGGAGAGAACCGGTGACCTCGAGCCAAGAACAGAGTGCGCCCCCGTCCGGCATCGCGCGGGTGATGTCACGCGTCAGCACGGCGGCGCTGTGGATCGCCGGCATCGGACTGGTGCTGATGACCGCCTTCGTCGCCTGGCAGGTGTTCGGCCGCTATGTTCTGAACCGCTCGCCGAGCTGGACCGAGCAGGGCTCGGTGATGCTGATGAGCTGGTTCATTTTCCTCGGCGCTGCCGTCGGGGTGCGCGAGAACTATCACCTCGGCTTCGACGTCCTGCTCTACGTGCTGCCGAAGGGCGGCAAGCGTTGGCTGAGGATGATCTCGGATCTCGTCGCGCTCGCCTTCGGCATCGGCATGATCTGGTATGGCAGCCAGCTGGTCGCATTGACCTGGAACGCAACCTTGCCGTCGCTCGGCATATCGGGGGGTTGGGACTACGTCCCGCTTGTCGCGGGAGGCGCGCTCATCGTGCTGTTTACGCTGGAGCGCATCGTGCTTCGCCTTTCCGGTGCGCCGATCGACGATGCGCTCGACGAATTGCCGCCGGCGGAAGTCGCAGCCGAACTCGACACAGCCAACGTGAAGGTCTGACGCCATGGAACTCTGGATACTCTTCGGCGTCTTCACCGTCCTGATGCTCATCGGCACGCCGATCGCTTTCTGCCTCGGCGTCGCAAGCTTTGCCACCGTCCTCTACATAGGCCTTCCGCCGCTCATCGTGTTCCAGCGCCTGAATTCCGGCATGAGCGTCTTTTCGCTGCTGGCCATTCCGTTTTTCATCTACGCCGGCGACCTGATGGTGCGCGGCGGCATCGCCAGCAAGATCGTTGCCTTCGCCGGCTCGCTCGTCGGCCACATGCGCGGCGGCCTCGGGCAGGTCAACATCGCCACCGCTACACTGTTCGGCGGCATTTCGGGCTCCGCGGTGGCGGAGGCAGCGGCGGTCGGCGGCTTGATGATCCCGCAGATGAAGGCGCGTGGCTATGGAGCGGATTACGCCGTCAACGTCACGTCGATGGCGGCGCTGATCGCGCTGCTCCTACCGCCGTCGCACAACATGATCATCTACTCGATCTCGGCAGGCGGAAAGATCTCCATTGCCGACCTGTTCACGGCCGGCATCATCCCGGGCCTGCTGTTGGCGCTGGCACTGATGATCACCGCCTACTTCGTGGCGCGCTCTCGCGGTTATCCGACCGAGCCGTTTCCGGGCTTCGCCGCCGTCGCGCATCTCTTGGCTGTCGCGGTGCCAGGCTTGCTTTTGATTGCGATCATCTTCGGCGGCGTGCGATCGGGCGTTTTCACGGCCACCGAGAGTTCCTGCATCGCCGTCATCTATGCGTTGCTCGTGACTGTCCTGGTTTACCGGCAGATGACCTGGGAGGGTTTCGTTCAAGCCACCCATGGCGCCGTGCGCACCACGGCCATGGTGCTGCTCATCATCGGCATGGCAGCGGCGTTCTCGTGGCTGATGGCCTTCCTGAAAGTGCCGGCAGCGCTGATAGCCTCGATGAACGCGATCTCGGAGGATCCGCTGGTCGTGCTGCTCCTGCTCAACCTCCTGATGCTGTTCCTGGGCACCTTCATGGACATGGGGCCGACGATCATCATCTGCACGCCGATCTTCCTGCCCGTGGCGCAGGCCTACGGCGTCGATCCGGTGCATTTCGGTGTCATCATGATCCTCAATTTCGGCATCGGGCTGAACACCCCGCCGGTCGGCGCAGTGCAGTTCGTGGCGTGCGCAGTGGGCAAGATATCCGTCTGGGAAGCGATGCGCTCAATCTGGCCGTTCTATGGGGCCGGCCTCGTGGTGCTGGGGCTCGTCACTTACATTCCGGCCATCTCGCTATGGTTGCCGAGCGTCTTCAAATAGGGGTTGGCAATGGCATCGGATATGGCGATCAGCCTGAAGGTCGAACGCAAGCCCAAGCTGTCGGAGACCGTGGTCGCGGCGATCCGCAAGCAGTTGCAGGCGGGCGAGATCCCACCGGGTCAAAAGTTGCCGACCGAGGGCCAACTGACCGAAACCTTCGGGGTCAGCCGCACCGTCATCCGCGAGGCGCTGGCCAAGCTTGCCGCCGACGGGCTGGTCGAGCCGCGCCAGGGCGCCGGGGTCTTCGTCACCGAGCATATCTCGACGATGTTCGGCACGCTGGCTGCCGACATCGGCAGCAAGGATTCGATCGCGCTCAACGTGCTCGAAGTCAGGTTGGCGATCGAGATCGAATCCGCCGGGCTGGCCGCTATCCGTCGCAATGCCGCGCAGGAAGCAGCGATCCAGGAAGCGTTCTTCGAGTTCGAGCGGCTGCTGTTGAACAGCGAGCCGACAGGTCCGGCCGACCTTGCCTTCCACCGGGCGATCGCCAGCGCCACCAACAATCCGTTTTATGTCGAGATGCTCGACGTGCTCGGCCGGCGCGCCATTCCTTGCGACGTGACATCGCCGTGGTCGACCGAGCTCGCCCAATCCGACGCCTATCAGCGCGGCCTGCAGGGTGAGCATCTGGTGATCCTGAATGCCATTATGACGGGCGATGCCGAGTCCGCGCGCGAAGCGATGCGCGCGCATCTCAGCGCCAGCCAGCAGCGCTATCGCGAGCGCCTGCACGCACGTCAGATTTTTTATGCCGATTCGGTCAAGGCCGCGGCAACCGAATGACCAATGAGGCAGCCCAATGGGACAGCAATGAATCACACTGACAACCACTTCACCTCCCGCTTCGCCATCGACCCTGTCACCGCCGCGGCGATGGGGACGGACGAACTCCGTCACAATTTCCTGATCGAAGGCTTGTTCCAGCTCGGCCGCATCGGCCTGACCTATACGCATTACGACCGCATGATCGTCGGCGGCGCCATGCCTGCCGGAACACCGCTTCCGCTGCAGGCGATCAAGCCGACCGGGACAAAGAACTTTCTCGATCGCCGCGAAATGATCGCCGTCAACATCGGCGGCGCCGGCATCGTTAAGGCCGGCGGCCAGTCCTACGAGCTGCAGCCGCGCGACATGCTGTATCTCGGCATGGGCGCCAATGAGGTCTCGTTCGCCTCAGTCAACCCAGCCGAGCCGGCCAAATTCTATTTGCTCAGCGCGCCGGCGCATCAGAGCCATCCAAGCCAGCTGATCCGCATCGGCGATGCCAAGCGGCTCGATCTCGGCAGCCAGGCGACCTGCAACGAGCGCTCGATCTTCCAGTTCATCCATGCCGGAGGCGTGAAAACCTGCCAGCTCGTCGTCGGCATGACCCAGCTCGCCCCAGGCTCGGTCTGGAACACCATGCCGTGCCATGTGCATGACCGGCGCATGGAGGCCTATCTCTATTTCGACCTGCCGGAGACGGCGCGGGTGTTTCATTTCATGGGCGAGCCGGACGAGACGCGCCATCTCGTCATGCGCAACGAGGAGGCGGTGCTGTCGCCGGGATGGTCGATCCATTCGGGAGCCGGCACCTCCAATTACGCCTTCATCTGGGCGATGGCCGGCGACAATGTCGACTATACCGATGTCGACCCGGTAGCGATGGAAGAGCTGCGATGAGCGACTTCTCGGCTTTCAGCCTGGCCGGCAAGCGCATTCTCGTCACCGGCGCCAACACCGGAATCGGCCAGGGCATCGCCCTATCGATCGCGCGGGCCGGTGGTGCAGTGGTCGGCGTCGGCCGCTCTGCAATGGATGAGACTGCGGAAAAGATCGCCGCGGCGGGCGGCGGCTTCGAGGCGGTGCGCTGCGATCTTGCCGACCACGCAGCCGCCCAGGCGATGCTCGATCGCGTCTGGGACCAAACCGGGCCGCTCGACGGGCTAGTCAACAATGCCGGGATCATCCGGCGTGCCGACGCCGTCGATTTGACGCAGGCCGATTGGGACGACGTCATAGACGTCAATCTGAAGACGGTGTTTTTTCTCAGCCAGAGCTTTGCCCGGCGCGTGCTTGCCGATCCGGAACGGCGCGGCAAGATCGTCAACATCGCCTCGGTGCTGAGCTTCCAGGGTGGCATCCGCGTCGCCTCCTATACCGCCTCGAAACATGGCGTGCTCGGCATCACCCGGTTGCTCGCCTGCGAATGGGCGTCGAAAGGCATCAACGTCAACAGCATTGCGCCCGGCTACATCGAGACCAACAACACCGAGGCGCTTCGTGCCGACCCTGACCGCAATACGGCCATTCTGGCGCGCATTCCGGCCGGACGCTGGGGCGGACCGGAAGACATCGGCGACGCGGCCGTCTTCCTGCTGGCGCCGGCGTCAAACTACATGCATGGCGCGGTGGTGCCGGTGGACGGCGGCTGGCTGGCGCGATGAGGAGCATGCCCATGACGAGGATGTGGCGATGACCGGAACGAAGATCTTTTCGCATGCCGGCGAGGGCGCGTGGTCGCCGACCCCGGATGGTAACCGCAGGCGTGTGCTGCTGCACACGGGCGAATTGATGATGGTCGAGTTCGGTTTCGACAAGGGCGGTGTCGGCGCGCTGCATTCGCACCCGCACGTCCAGGCGAGCTATGTCGCCGAAGGTCGCTTCGAGGTCACCATCGACGGCAGGACCGAGATCCTGGAAACGGGAAGCAGCTTCATCGTCCCTTCCAATCTGGTCCACGGCGTCAAGGCGCTCGAGGCCGGCCGCCTCGTCGACAGTTTTACCCCGCATCGCGCCGATTTCCTCGTCTGACGGTACGAGAACGCCCGCAGGTCAATACGCAGCGGCAGCATATCCCGCAAACGAAAAGCCCGCGCCTCCGGAGAGACGCGGGCGTGTTGCCTGGGCGCTTGTGGCGCCGCGGTACTCAAAACATCACCGCAGGACCTGAACCTGCCGAATCATGGTGAAGATAGGATTAATCGGCCCGGGCCATTGCGCGGTATTCACAGCCAAAGCGAATAGAGGCTGGAATCACGCTCGCATATCCGTCAATGAGGGGGGATACCTTTCAGACGGTGCCGACGGAGACAGGACTTGAGGAGCGTTCGAATGTTCGAATCGGCTGTCCGGGCAGTCACCCGGCGATTCGCCAGTCTTTGGCAGGTCACGTCCGCGCTTCACCTGGCCGTTCCCCACTGCCATTTCGGGCGGCGCCGTGGATAGAAATTCCCTGATGCAGGCAGCGGCGAGCGTGCCGTTGGAGGATCCCAAGCGGCGCGTCCTGAAGGACGTGTTCGGCTTCGACGATTTTCGTCCTGGCCAGGACGCCGTGACGGAGGCGCTGCTGGCCGGGCGTCATGTGCTGGCTGTCATGCCGACCGGCGCCGGCAAATCGCTCTGCTATCAGGTCCCGGCGCTGGTCCTGGGCGGCCTCACCATTGTCGTTTCACCGCTGGTGGCGCTGATGCAGGACCAGGTCGCCGCATTGCGTCTTGCCGGCGTGGCCGCCGATACGATCAATTCCTCGCTCGACCGCGATGCCAATGTCGCCGCCTGGCGCCGTGTTGCGGCGGGCCAGACGCGCCTGCTCTATCTTGCGCCGGAGCGGCTGATGACGGCGCGGATGCTCGAGGCGCTGGCCAGGCTCGATATCCGGCTGATCGCTGTCGACGAGGCGCATTGCATCTCCCAGTGGGGGCCGTCGTTCCGGCGCGAATATGAAGAGTTGTCGCGGCTGCGCGACATTTTCCCCGAAGTGCCGATCATTGCGCTGACGGCGACAGCGGACGAGGCGACGCGCACCGATATCGCCGCACAGCTGTTCGCCGGGCGCGTCGAAACCCTGGTGCTGGGTTTCGACCGGCCGAACATCAAGCTTGGCATCGAGCCCAAGCAGGACAGCAAGCGCCAATTGCTGGGCTTCGTGCAGCGTCATGCCGGCCGCAGCGGCATTGTCTATTGCCTGTCGCGCAAGAAGACGGAAGAGACGGCGGCGTTCCTCGAGAAGAACGGCGTGCGCGCCCTCGCCTATCATGCCGGCATGAGCAAGGACGCGCGTGAAGCGAATCAAAACGCATTCATGACCCTGTCGGGCGTGGTAATGGTGGCGACCATCGCCTTCGGCATGGGGATCGACAAGCCTGACGTTGCCTATGTTTTCCACACCGACCTGCCGGGCAGCCTCGAAGCGTATTATCAGGAAATCGGCCGCGCCGGCCGCGACGGGCGGGCCGCCGAGGCACATATGCTTTTCGGTCTCGGCGATATCCGCATGCGACGGCTTTTCATCGACGACGAGGACGCGCCGGCGGAGCACAAAAGACGCGCGCATGGCCGGCTCGATACGCTGATCGGTTATTGCGAAACGGCCCAGTGCCGTCGCCAGATCCTGCTTGGCTATTTCGGCGAGCATGCTGCGGCTTGCGGCAATTGCGACAACTGCCTTGACCAGACGCCGCATGAAGATGGCGAGGCGGAGGCGCGGATCGTCTTCGCAGCCATCGCGCAGACCGGCGAGCGCTTTGGTGCTGGCCATATCGTCGATGTTGTGCTCGGCCATGAAAGCGAGAAGGTCCTGGCCAGGAACCACCAAAGGCTTGCCAGCTTCGGGACCGGTGTGGCGCAAAAGAAGAATGTCTGGCAGTCGCTGATCCGCCAGCTCGTCGCGGCAGGGTTTCTGTCATTGGACCCAGGCGCCATGGCGGCCTCGCCATCGCCGAAAAGGGCCGTGAGCTGGCCCGTGGTCAAGGCACGTTCCGGTATCGCGTAGAGATGCGGAACCGCGCGGCGCGAGGCAAGACACGTCCCGATGCTGCCGCCGGCACGGAAGAGCTGGATACCGCGCTCTTGGCTGCGCTCAAGGCGGTTCGGCTGCGTCTCGCCTGGGAGCGCCAGGTGCCGGCCTTCGTCATCTTCTCCGATCGCACGCTGATCGATATGGCCGAACGCTGCCCGCGCGACCTCGACGCCTTCGCTGCAGTCAATGGCGTCGGCGCCGCAAAACTCAGGGAATTCGGCGAGATCTTCCTCGGCGCAATCGCCGCGCACCAGTCCGGGGTGCCGGTCTGAGACAGCCAAAGATCAAATCAGCGGTGCCGCAGCAGGTCAGTTTGCGAGACAGCATTTCTTCGCTTTCTTGCCGCTTCCACAGGGACATGGATCATTTCGTCCGACATGGCGCCAAGGGTTTGTGACCGGCGCTGTCAGGCTCGGCAGGTCGTCAAGCCAAGTTTGTTCCGGCAAGGGCGATTGCAAATCTTCCTTGCTAAAATACTCAAGGTGGCTGGTCCATTCCAGCGCTTCAATCACATCGTCGATATAGCCGAGACCGACGCGCTCGAATCGATCGATGTCGTTCGGGCGTTGCTCGGCGACCAGGAGATCGTCTTCGAAATCACTGCGGTCGATTATCCCTTCGGGGATGCGGCCGTCGTCCCATGCGCTGTAAACAAGCGACGCCAGATCGCGCAAACCAAGCCGGGCGATTGCCTCCAGCCAGGCGATCCAGGCGAAATTGTCGTCACCGGCCAGCCTCTCGGTGTGGAATCGCTCGAGAAAATCTCGCATTCGGTCACGCTCGATGCGGCCTTCCCAGGTCAGGAAGGTCGCTGCGCCCAAAACTGCGTCGCGGACGTATTCATCGACAGAGCGGTCGCTGACCAAGCTGAACAATGCGTCGGCGTCGCCATCAAATACGCCGGCGACGATACGCGCCATGCTCTCGGTCACCACGTCGCCGAGCAGGTCATCGAGCTCGCGTCCCGGCCGGCGCAGCAGGCGCAGCAACGGTCCGAACGTTCCAGTGTCGCGACCGCCGCCCAGAATGTAAATGCCTCGCAAGAGCCGCATCTCATCTTCCCGTGACAGATGCTCTCCTTCGGCCGCTCTTGTGAGGATCGCCCGCAGCGCGGGAGCGGATTCTTCAATCCTTGCGATGCAGTGAGCGATTGCGACGTCCGGAAATTGCCGGTCGTTTGCCAGGTCATGCAGTTGATCTTCGATCGGACCAAGATCGAAGCCGGGCCCGCCACGGCCAAGGACGGATTCCAGCTCTTGCTTCTTCATGGCATCCTCGCTGTCGTTCGTGCTTGGCAAATCTACGACAGACCGACTGCCTTTCAACAGTCCATCCGTCGCATGAACGGCAAATACCTGTGCAGAAGGTCTCAGACTCGCGGATCGCTTCGACAAAGCTCAGCCTCGGAACTGACTTGTGAGCCGAGGATCGGCTATGAAGCTGCTATGAGCGAATACCAATATTACGAGTTTCAGGCGGTCGACCGTCCGCTCAGTGAAGCTGATCGCCAGGTCTTGCGCGGTTTGTCTACGCGTCCCGTGCCGATGCGATCCGCGAGGCTCGCGAGCGCGAGCAAAGCGAGCGGCGGGAGGCCGAAAGGGAACGGCGGCAGGCGGAAGAGGCAAGCGCCCGCCGCGCCCGGCTCGATGCGATGATGCGGCGCGGCGAAACCGTGTGGGGCGAGGTGGAGACCGAAATCGAGCGCCGCAACGCTCCCGGCTACGATACGGCCGCGGGTCTTCTGCTCGACCTCAAGGCGATTGCCGAGGAGCGGCGGACGATTGGCGACTTCGACCGCCGGCTGCAGGCGACCCGCGAACGGCATAGCCGCAGGGGGCGGCTGCAGGCCCTCACGCCGGCGCCGCAATCAGCACCTGCTTCGTCTCGCCGCTGCGATCGCGGCCTCCTGCTGCTGCAAGCGCTCAATTTTCGCGCTCTGGCGGGCAGTCACGGTCGAGGCGACGCGCCGGGCTCCCCATAGCCAGTTCGGAATGTTGGTTTTCGCGACTTTGCCCCGGGTGATCGCTGTCGCCGACAACTCCTTGGCGACTTCACCCATGGCCACGTTGAGTTCGACGCAATTCATCCTGTCGTATTGCGCGGCATCAAAGGATGCATTGAAGGGCGATGCGCAACCTCCGACAAACACGAGGCTGCATATCAGGGCCGTGGCTGGCGAGATGGCTTTCATTTTATCAGCAGATTTGACGCCGGACGGGCGAATGAGGCATGTGAACCTCTACAACACTCTGCTCTGGGCGTCATTCCCCTATTCATCCTCGAAGAATTTCGAGAGAGCCGCTGCGGTCTGGTGAGGGTGCTCTTCTGGAAAGAAGTGCCCGCCCGGAACGGGACCTCCTTCAACTCTGTCGGCCCATTGCCGCCAAATAGCCAGCGGTCCGCCTTCCTCCGGGTACCAGGTCTCGAGGCCGCCTTGGCTACTCCACAGCGCCAGCAGCGGACACTTGATGCGACGACCGTTTGCCTGGTCCAGCGCGTCATGTTCACGATCGATCGTGGCAGCGGCCCGATATTCTTCGCAGATCGCATGAATATGAACGGGATCGCGAAGCGCCTTGACATAGGCCTCCCTGATCCTTTCGGAGAACATTTCTGCCGGCGATCCCCACTGCACAATTGCATTGTCGACGATGGCATCGGGCGCCGCGCCTATCAGTCGCTCCGGCAGCGGTTCCGGTTGCGCAAGAAGGCTCCAGGGCCAGAAGCCAAGGGCCAGTCTGGCGTCCGCCCTATCCCACGCGGCGGCGGTCGGGATGACGTCGAGGACCGCGACCCTGGATATCTCATCGGGGTGATCGAGCGCCAGGCGATAGGCAACCCGCCCGCCGCGATCGTGTCCGGCAACCATGAACTGCCCAAATCCCAACTGCTGCATGACTTGAGCCATGTCTCCGGCCATGGCGCGTTTGGCGTATGGGCCATGATCGGCAGAGGAGACCGGGCAGCCGCTTTGCCCATAGCCTCGAAGATCGGCGGCGACGACTGTGAAGCGGGGCGCCAAGGCCACGGCGATATCCCTCCACATCAGATGCGTTTCGGGAAAACCATGAAGAAGCAGCAGCGGCGGACCGGTTCCGCCGACCCTTGCGAAAATGGTCGTGTCGTCCAGTTGCAAACTGGTGGCCCTGAAACCTGCAAACACCGTTTTTCTCCTCGGTGTGCCTCAGGCGACAACGCGCAAGGTGGCAGAAGGATCACGGTCGGCTGCTTTGGCTGAATTTGTGGCGACCCTGGAATTCTCCTCAATTGCCAGGTACGGAAGCTGCGGCCACTGATATTTCGATCGGCGCACCCCATATAGCGCCAGAGTGTCGCTTGAGGATTTGTCATGATGATTTCGCGTTCGAGCCGGTTTGCCGTTTTGTTTGCAGGGTTGTTCCTGGCTTTTTCCATGGTAACGGCCGATTACGCCGAGGCGCGGCGTGGCGGCAGCTTCGGCAGCCGCGGCACGCGCACCTTCCAGTCGGTCCCGCCGACCAGGACGGCGCCACAGCCGGCCGCGCCGGTCGAGCGCTCGATGACGCCCAACACCACAACGAATAATGCGGCCCGCCAGACACCGGCTGCCCAACGACCAGGGATGTTCAGCGGCCTCGGCGGTTCGATGATGCGCGGCTTGCTGCTCGGCGGTCTGATCGGACTTCTTTTGGGCCAGGGGTTCGGCGGCCTGGCTGGCATGTTGGGCCTGCTGCTGCAAGGACTGCTGATCGGCGGCGCGATCATGCTGATCATCCGCTTTTTCCGGTCGCAATCGGCACGCAACCAGGCGCCTGCCATGGCCGGCGTTCCCCAGGGCATGGACAATTTTGGGCGAAACGCGGCAGCCCAGCGCGAGGCGGACAATGTCTCGTCTTTTCCCATTCCAGGCATCGGCTCCGGGTTTGGCCGGACGGCTCCAGCTAACGATCAAATTACGATGACGTCGGCCGATCTCGATACATTCCAGCAGCGGTTGACCGAAGTCCAGGAAGCATTCGGGCGTGAAGACCATGCTGGCCTGCGCCGGCTGGCGACCCCCGAGATGGTGTCTTACCTGTCCGAAGAACTTGCCGACAATGCCAAGAACGGCATCAGGAACGAGGTGTCGAACGTTAGCCTGCTGGAGGCCGATATTGCGGAGAGCTGGCGGGAAGATGATCGCGACTACGCGACGGCTGCCCTGCGCTACGAGTCTCTTGACGTGATGCGCGATCGCGCCAGCGGCAAGATCGTCGCCGGCGAAGCCGATCGGCCGACGGAAACCACCGAACTGTGGACCTTCACGCGCCAGAACGGCGGCGACTGGAAGCTGGCGGCTATACAGCAGCCCTGAAATGCGTCGCGGCTGACTGGATTCATGCGGCGCGCTTTAAGGTTGTCGTCGACTTTCGCTGCGTGGCTTCAGTGGCAAGGCCGTCAAAGCCCGCGGCAAGTTAACGGCCAGGAACGCGAGCAGATCGTTGACATTCTGCCGCGACACTCATGAATCCTTTGATCGCCAGAACTCGATTATACCCGGATAAATCGAAGGCAGACACAGAGACTTCATCCAGTCCACCGCTCGCCCTCCGGCGACAGGCTGTGAGCGGATGGCGCAGGTTTTCAGTCGGTGCGTTCGACGCGGACAGTGACGGGACCGGGACGATCAAAGATCGAGACATCGCCAGTGACCTGGCCGACCACAATGATGCCGGGCGCCGGGACGCGACCGCTCCGATAGTAGATCACGAAATGATCGGAGCTCCACAGTCCAAGCGTGCCGACAGAGAAGTCGCGCTGCCGCGCCAGCTCGGGCAAGGCGGAAGGCAGATTGCCGGTCTTTTCCTGGCGCAGATGATCGGACATCTCGATCGTGAGCGGCAGCATCTGCGCCAGAGATTTTGCGGCCTCGTTATCGGCGAGATCGGCCGTGACCTCGCCCCAATCCGAAGAAATGCGAATGCGTTCTTGAGCCATGGCAGATCCAACCGTTCCGAGTGCGATTACAGCGGCGCTCAGCAATAGGTTCAGCATGCCGTCGTGTCTCCCGATATGCTGATGGAGCCTGTTCCGTCCGGTACAGGCTCCATCGCGCCGCTCACGCGGCGAGGTGCTGGTTGAAGAAGCTGGCCAGCTTGTCGAACGGGATCAGGTCGACGCGATCGTAGAGGTCGACGTGCCCGGCGCCGGAAACCCAGACAAGCTCCTTCGGTTCGGCCGCTCGCTTGTAGGCATCCTCGCTGAACTCGCGCGAGTGGGCCTGATCGCCGGCGATGAACAGCATCGGGCGCGGCGAGATCGTCTCGATGTCGTTGAACGGGTAGAAATTCATGAACTTGACATTGCTGGTCAGCGTCGGATGCGTGGTGATCTGCGGGTTTGCGCTGGCGGGCGTGAATTCACCCCGCGGCGTGCGGTAGAAGTCATAGAATTCCCGTTGGATCGGATGGGTGTCGGCGGTCAGCTCATGCACCGTGCCGCTGGTATATTCGACCGCTCCGCCTTCAAACTCTGCCCAGCGCCGCTCGGCAGCTGCAGCAATGGTCTGCTTGCGCTGCTCGACGCTCAGCGAATGATTAAGCGCGTTGCGGTTGGCGGCCCCCATATCGTACATGCTGACGGTCGCGACGGCGCGCATCCGCGGGTCGATCTTGGCCGCGCTGATGACAAAACTGCCGCTGCCGCAGACGCCGATCGCGCCGATGCGGTTTCTGTCGACGAATTGCCGCGTGCCGAGGAAATCGACCGCGGCGCTGAACGCTTCGGCGTAGACGTCCGGCGAGACGATCTGGCGGGCCTCGCCCTCGCTTTCGCCCCAGAACGGCAGGTCGATGGACATGGCGACGAAGCCCTGTTCGGCCATCTTGGTGGCATAAAGATTTGCGCTCTGCTCCTTCACCGCACCCATCGGATGGCCGACGACGAGCGCCGGATGCCGCGCTTTGCGGTCGAGGTCGTTGGGAATGAACAGGTTGCCCGCGACGTTCATCTTGTATTGGCTTTTGAAGGCAATCTTTTCGAGCGTCACCTTATCGCTGGTGTAGAAGTTGTTGGCGCCGTTTGACATGTCTTGAGCCTTTGCGAAGGGGATGTTGAACAGCGACGCCGCACCGAGCGCGGCAACGCCGGCGCCGGTCAGCTTCAGCAGATCACGCCGGCCAACGTCGACACTGGACTGCGGTTGCGCCGTGCTCTCGATTTCGATCTGCTTGTTCATGCCTGTCTCCTTTGGACGTCCTGAACTGTCGCAGGCTTGCCGCTCATTCCTCGGCATGCGCGGCAGTGCTGCGAATGTCCAAATAGAATAGCGACGACGCCGCCGATCGATTAGGTGGCAAAATCCGCATGTCGTTATGAGGTAGATTCATCAATCGCAGTTAGCGGCAGGCCGGTCGCGAGAAGGTGAACAGGTTCACCACCCCCTGCTGCTGCATCTTCATGCACAGGAAGAAGGTCACCGTGCTCGCCAAGTTCGACGAAGCCCTCCTTCGCCAAGGCTTCGGAGGGCATCCTGCTAGGCGCAGAGAGGGAGTTGCCGGACTTGTTCTGCGATGCGCGCAGCGCGAAGCAGGATGGCGGAGAGGGAGGGATTCGAACCCCCGATGGGCTTGCACCCATGCCGCATTTCGAGTGCGGTGCATTCGACCACTCTGCCACCTCTCCGCGGTCATGGTCCGCCGTTGCCGGCGCGGCGCACTAGATAACGGCTGGGCGGACAGGTTACAAGGGCCAATCTTGCCCGCGATCCGGCTTCTTGTCGGGCTTGCCGCCCGGCTCTCTGTGTTGCCGCGCGCTTGGCCTGAGCACGTTCGCGGCTCGCCTGCGGCCAGCCTGCGGCCGTTTGCCTTGACTCGCGGCGAACCTTCGGCTAGTGACAGCGCGCAATCGGCGTGGAGGGTTCTTCCGCGCCGCTTGTTTTTTGAACCCGCAGACTGACAAAAAGACGGCCGAACCGCCTGAAGCGGTTCATCAAGGCCGACCGAACAGCGAAAGGCAAAAAATGTTCGCAGTCATCAAAACGGGCGGCAAGCAGTATCGCGTCGCCGCCAACGATCTTCTGAAGATCGAAAAAGTCGAAGGCCAGGTCGGCGACATCGTCGAGATCGGCCACGTGCTCGCGCATGGCGAGGGCGAGAATGTGACGTTCGGCGCACCGTTCGTCGACGGCGCGTTGGTTACCGCCGAAGTCGTCGAACAGGGCAAGAACCGCACCGTCATCGCTTTCAAGAAGCGCCGCCGGCAGAATTCGCGCCGCAAGATCGGCCATCGCCAGCTTCTGACCACCGTGCGGATCGCTGAGATCCTGCTGGGTGGCGCCAAGCCGACGAAGAAGGCCGCGGCCAAGGCCGAAGCGAAGACCGAGGCGAAGGCCGAAGTTGCTGCAAAGGCCGAAGGTGCTGCAAAGACTGGCGCGAAGGCTGAAGCCGCGCCTAAGACCGAAGCGAAGACCAAGGCAGATGCTGCGTCGAAGGAAACCGAGGCCAAGGCAACCGAAACCGCCGCGCCGCTGTTCAAGGCGCCGAAGGGCGAGCCGGACGATCTGACCGTGATCAAGGGCATCGGCCCGGTTGCGGCCGGCCAGTTGAACGAGCAGGGCATCACGACCTTCGCCCAGATAGCCAAGCTGTCGGACAAGGATATCGCCAGGATCGACGAGCATATGCCGTTCAGCACCGACCAGATCACGGACTGGCGCGAGCAGGCCCAAGAACTGGCGAAGAAGTAAAGCAGGCCGGCGCGATCGTCGCCGGTTCGGACTTGAAACGGAACGCGAACGCGTTCATAAGACCTTTTAAGCGCCTAGCGGCGCATCGGAGTTAGTTAGATGGCACACAAGAAAGCTGGCGGTTCGTCGCGCAACGGTCGCGACTCCCATTCCAAGCGGCTCGGCGTGAAAAAATTCGGCGGCGAAGCCGTGATTGCGGGCAATATCATTGTTCGTCAGCGCGGCACGACGTGGCATCCCGGCACCAATGTCGGCATTGGCACGGATCACACGCTGTTTGCGCTCGAAGCTGGCGCAGTCACCTTCAACAAAAAAGCCAATGGCCGAACCTACGTATCGGTGAACCCGATGACCAAGGCCGCGGAGTAGCCGGTTCCGCACGAGAACACCGGCACCCATCTCGGGAACCGGTGTCTGGCCAAGCCAGGAAATGGATCAGGGGAGATGGGTTTCCATCTCCCCTTTTTCTTGTGCCTGGAGGACTGACATGGTTGCCGAAGCGGAAGACACAGACGGTGAAAGTTACGCGATAGATTGTCCGGTCCTGGTGACCGAGCGGCTGGTCCTGCGAGCGCCGCGCGAAAGCGACATCGAGCAACTGGTGGCGCTCGCCGACAATCGCCATGTCGCCGAAATGCTGGCCCGCATGCCGCACCCCTATGGCGAGGCCGAGGCACGCGCCCTCTTGGCGATGACGGCATCGCGCCGGGCCGGCATTGCCTATGCCTTGACCTTGGCCGGGACCGAAACCTTCGTCGGCTGCGCCGGGCTCAACACCACCGATCGCGGGCTGGAGCTCGGCTACTGGATCGGCGAGCCCTATTGGAAGCGCGGCTATGCGACGGAGGCCGCGCATGCGCTGGTCGACCTCGCCTTCCAGAAGACGCCGATCCAGGTGCTGCATGCCTCGACGCGGGTCATCAATCCGGCCTCGCGCCGGGTGATCCACAAATGCGGCTTCCAATATGCCGGCCAGGGCATGCTGAACTCGATCGTTGCCGGTCAGGTGCCGGTCGAGCGCTACCGCCTCGACCGCAGGACCTGGACGAGCCTCAGGAACTGGGTGCATTTTTGAGGTGTGCCGATATTCAGGTGATGCCGGCCTGCGAATGGCGGTTTCCTGCGCTTGCCTACAGCGCCGCGCGCCCTGTTGGGCGCGCATAGGACGCTGTAGAACTTTGATTTTGCGCATGACCTTTCCGAAATCGATCTCGATTTCGGGGTCATGCGCGGGCTCACGTACTTAAGTACGCTCCGCTCCGGTTCTCGGAAACCGTCATTCTCGGCTCGGCCCAACCTGAATCTCGACACACCTCACCGCGCTTGTCAGGCCATCTCTACCCAGACCGGCAAGTGGTCCGAACCGACTGCTTGCCGGTCGACCCACAGGCGCTTCAGCGATCTGGCCAGCGATGCGCTGGTGAAGACATAGTCTATGCGCTTGTGGCGGCTGGTGTCGTCAGGCCGCTTGGGGTCGACCCAGGTGACGAGGTCGGCGCCTGCGGCGGCAAGGCGCAGGGCGGCATCGACGGCAAGATCCGCGGTCACCGGCATGCCGAATTCGTGATCCAGGTGGCCGACGAATTCGACATGTTCCGGCGATCCGGTCAGCATGTTGAAGTCGCCCATGACGACGAAGCCTTCGGGACAAGGCAGGTCCGGCAGGCCGACTTCGGCGACGCCCGACAGCGCGCCGCCCTCGATCGCATAGTTCAACAGGCGCCGGCGCAGAAACCGGATCTGGCTGGCGCGTTCGACCGGGTTGCGACGGTCGAGATGGGTGGAATAGAAGCGGATGAAACCAAGCGGCGTCTCGATCAGCGCCTCCAGCGCGCCGCGCTGGAAATTCATCACTTCGAAACTGCGGCTGCGCGGCAACAGGAGATTGCGCGACAGATGAACGGGGGTTTTCGACAGCACCATGTTGCCAAGCTGGAAAGTGGTGGTGATGGCGCGGCCGTTTTCCAGGCGCGAGCCGACATTGGCCTCGAAATTGCTGCCGTAGACGGCGAAATATTCGGGCAGCGCCTCGCCAAGCTCGGCCACCATGTCGCGGCCGCCATTGTTGGGGTTGTTGCGCGAGACCTCCTGCAGCGCGATCACGTCGGCGCCGCGCACGGCATCGGCGATGCGGCCGACATCGTAGCGTCCGTCAAGACCGACGCCGTAGTGGATGTTGTAGGTTACAAGCCTCATTGCGACTCCGGCGATGTTCAGACTGGGGCGATGTTGATAAACAGCCTCGCCCTTCGCCCCGCCTTGGTTTAGAGCAGTGCCGAACGTTAGAGCAATGCCGCAAGGCCACTAGCAGAAACTCGGCAATACGATGAAATTTCTCGATCAGGCCAAGGTCTATGTCCGCTCCGGCGACGGGGGCGCCGGAGCGGTGTCGTTCCGGCGCGAAAAGTTCATCGAGTTCGGCGGTCCCGACGGCGGCGACGGTGGCCGCGGCGGCGACGTCTGGGTGGAGGCGGTCGATGGGCTGAACACGCTGATCGATTATCGCTACCAGCAGCATTTCAAGGCCAAAACCGGCACGCACGGCATGGGCCGCAACATGACCGGCGCCAAGGGCGCCGACGTGACGCTGAAAGTGCCGGCGGGAACGCAGGTCTTTGCCGAGGACAACGAGACGCTGATCTGCGACCTGACCGTCGTCGGCCAACGCTTCCTGCTGGCCAAGGGCGGCAATGGCGGCTTTGGCAACCAGCATTTCAAGACCTCGACCAACCAGGCGCCGCGCCGCGCCAATCCGGGTCAGCCGGGCGAAGAGCTCAACATCTGGCTCCGGCTCAAGCTGATTGCCGACGCCGGCCTGGTCGGCCTGCCCAATGCTGGCAAGTCGACATTTCTGGCCGCCGTCACCGCAGCCAAGCCGAAGATCGCCGACTATCCCTTCACCACGCTGCATCCGGGCCTCGGTGTCGCCCGTATTGACGGGCGCGAGTTCGTCATCGCCGACGTTCCCGGCCTGATCGAAGGCGCGCATGAAGGCGTTGGCATCGGCGACCGTTTCCTTGGACATGTCGAGCGCACGCGCGTCCTCCTGCACCTCGTCTCGGCGCAGGAAGAAAACCCGGGGAAGGCCTACAAGACCGTGCGCGCCGAACTCGACGCCTATGGCCATGGGCTGGTCGAGAAGGTCGAGATCGTCGCACTTTCCCAGGTCGACACGCTCGATGCCGAGGCACGCAAGAACAAGGTTGCTTCGCTGAAACGCGCCGCCGGCCGCGCGCCGATGCTTTTGTCGGCGGTCACCGGCGAAGGCGTCGAGGCGGTTCTGCGGGCGCTGATGACGGTCGTGGCCGAGGCGCGCGAAGCCGTCGCCACGCCGGTCGAGACGCGCTGGAGATAGCGATGGCCGCGCAGCTGAAAGAATACCGGCGCATCACCGTCAAGATCGGCTCGGCGCTGCTTGTCGACCGCACGGCGGGCCTGAAGCGCGACTGGCTGGCCTCGCTTGCCGACGACATTTCAGTGCTGGCCGAGAATGGCGCCGAGATCCTCGTCGTGTCGTCCGGCGCCATCGCGCTGGGCCGCACCATTTTAGGCCTTGGCAAGCGGGCGCTGAAGCTCGAGGAAAGCCAGGCGGCTGCCGCCGTCGGGCAGATTGCGCTGGCCGGCGCCTGGTCGGATGCGCTTGGCAAGGGCCGCCTGAAATCGGGCCAGATCCTGCTGACGCTCGGCGACACCGAAGAGCGCCGCCGCTATCTCAATGCGCGCGCGACGATCTCGACGCTGCTCAAGATGAAGGCGGTGCCGGTCATCAACGAGAACGATACGGTGGCGACCTCCGAAATCCGCTATGGCGACAATGACCGGCTGGCGGCGCGGGTGGCGACGATGATGGGCGCCGATCTCCTGGTGCTGCTCTCCGACATTGACGGGCTCTACACCGCGCCGCCGGCACGTGATCCGCAAGCCAGGTTCATTGCTGTCGTCGACCGCATCACTCCTGAGATCGAGGCGATGGCGGGTGCGGCTGCTTCGGAGTTTTCACGCGGCGGCATGCGCACCAAGCTCGACGCCGGCAAGATCGCCACCGCCGCCGGCACCGCCATGGTCATCACATCAGGCACACGGCTGTCGCCGCTGCTGGCGATCGAGCGTGGCGAGCGGGCGACGTTCTTCCGGCCGAGCGCCAATCCGGTCAAGGGCTACAAGACATGGATCGCCGGGCAGCTCGAACCGGCAGGCCGGCTGACCGTCGACGCAGGCGCCATCGGCGCGCTCAAGTCGGGCAAGTCGCTGCTGCCGGCCGGCGTCAAGCTGGTCAGCGGCAATTTCTCGCGCGGCGACACGGTGGCGATCCTGTCGCCCGAAGGCCGCGAGATCGCGCGCGGACTGGTTGCCTACGATGCCGCCGATGCCGTAAGAATCGCTGGCTTGAAGACAGCCGAGATCGAAACGGTGCTTGGCTATGAAGCACGATCGGCGATGATCCACCGCGACGACCTTGTGGTGAGCCATTCAACTGACCAAGTACGGGCCGGTGACCAAGTAGTCGGTGACAAGGTCCATAGCGGAGGATGAGCCATGCTGAAGCTGCATGAAAAATCCCGGGACGATACCGCAGCAACGATGGCCGACATCGGCCGTCGCGCGCGAGCCGCCGCCCGGCCGCTGGCCGTCGCCACAGCCGAGCGCAAGCACGCCGCGTTGATCGGTATGGCGCAGGCGATCCTTCGCCACGAGCAGGATATTCTCGACGCCAACGCCATCGACATCAAAAATGGCGAGCAGTCGGAGCTTTCGGCTTCTTTCATGGATCGGCTGAAGCTTGATCCGGCGCGCATCCGCGCCATGGCCGACGGCATCAGTGAAATCGCCGGGTTGCGCGATCCGGTCGGCGACGTCATTGCCGCATGGGACCGGCCGAACGGCCTGCATATCGAGCGCGTGCGCACGCCGCTCGGGGTTGTCGGCGTCATCTACGAAAGCCGGCCGAACGTGACCGCCGATGCCGGCGCGCTGTGCCTCAAGGCCGGCAATCCGGTGATCTTGCGCGGCGGCTCGGATTCGCTCAACTCCTCAGCGGCGATCCATGCCTGCCTGGTCGAAGGGCTGAAGGTGGCCAATTTGCCCGAAAATGCCATCCAGCTGGTGCCGACCACCGATCGCGCCGCCGTCGGCGAGATGCTGAAGGGGCTTTCCGGCAACATCGACGTGATCATTCCGCGCGGCGGCAAGAACCTGGTCGAACGCGTCCAGAACGAGGCGCGGGTGCCGGTCTTCGCTCATCTCGAAGGCATCTGTCATCTCTACATCGACCGCTCTGCTGATCTCGACATGGCAGTCAGGATCGCCGTCAACGCCAAGATGCGGCGCACCGGCGTCTGCGGCGCGGCCGAGACGCTGCTGGTCGACCGCGCGGTTGCCGCCACCCATCTGGTGCCGATCCTCGACGCATTACGCGCGGCAGGGTGCGAAATCCACGCCGACGCCGAGGTGCTGAAAGTGTTTGCCGACGCCAAGCCGGCGACCGACGCCGACTGGGTGAGCGAATATCTCGATGCCATCATCGCGGCAAAACTGGTCGATGGCGTTGCCGGCGCGATCGAGCACATCGAGACTTTTTCCTCGCATCATACCGAGGCGATCGTCGCCGAGGATGCCGACGCCGTCGAACGGTTCTTCAACGAGATCGATTCGGCGATCCTTCTGCACAACGCCTCGACCCAGTTCGCCGATGGCGGCGAATTCGGCATGGGCGCCGAAATCGGCATCGCCACAGGCAAGATGCATGCGCGCGGCCCGGTCGGTGTCGAGCAACTGACTTCGTTCAAGTACCGCGTGCGGGGGACCGGACAGGTGAGGCCTTGAAGCTGTTCGCGGTTAGAGCCTGAGAGGCGTGCGCCCAGCCACCCCCCTCTGCCCTGCCGGGCATCTCCCCCTCAGGGCAGAGGGGGGTGCCTAGCACGATGCTCTCCCCTTCCGACCCCACCGTTCCTTCCCACTCTCTAAAAATGCCGCATGCCGCAAAGGGCCTCGCCGTCGGGTTGTTCGGCGGTTCGTTCAATCCTGCCCATGCCGGCCATGCGCTGGTCGCCGAAATCGCGCTCAGGCGCCTGGCGCTCGATCAGCTGTGGTGGATGGTGACGCCGGGCAATCCGCTCAAGAGCGCGCGGGAACTGGCGCCGCTGGCCGAGCGGCTACGCCTGTCCGAGCAGATTGCCCGGAACCCGAAGGTCAAGGTCACCGCCTTCGAGGCGAGCCATCATGTCCGCTTCACCGCCGACACGCTGGCCCTGGTCAAGGCGCGCAACCCCGGCGTCGACTTCGTCTGGATCATGGGCGCCGATTCGCTGCGCGACTTTCACCGCTGGCAGCGCTGGCGCCAGATCGTGATGACGTTTCCGATCGCGGTGATCGATCGCCCAGGTGCTACGCTGTCGTTCCTGTCGTCGGTTGTCGCCAAGACTTTTGACTACGCGCGTATCGACGAGGGCGACGCGCCGCGGCTCGCCCGCATGAAGGCGCCGGCCTGGACCTTCATCCACGGGCCGCGCTCGTCGCTGTCGTCGACCGCGATCCGCAACATGGCGCAGGGGTGAGAATCTCCTTCTCCCCCTGTGGAGAAGGTGGCCGCGAAGCGGCCGGATGAGGGGTGCTGGAAGGATCGCTACCCTGAAGACCTAAGCACTCGAAACTCTTTGGTCTTTTTTACGCCGGATTTCTTCCAGCACCCCTCATCCGTCTCGGCGCTACGCGCCGATCCACCTTCTCCCACAAGGGGATAAGGCAAGTCGGGCCATGTCGCATTTGCGGCTGCCTTTCCCCGGTCCGTGAGCGATCCTGCGCGAGTATGGCGATTCTCGAGCGAAACCAGACCAGACGCGACCCGGCGCAGGGCAGCCCGCCGGCCCCGGCGATCGCCATCGCCAGCGTCGTCCTGTCGATGGCGCTGGTAGCGGTCGGCAACGGACTGATGTTCGCCTATATCCCGGTCAGGCTCGGCGCCGCAGGCTTCGATCCGACCTGGGCCGGGCTGATCGTCACCGGCCTCTCGGCCGGCGGCCTGGCAGGCTGCATCCTGACCGGTCCGCTGGTACGGCGCGTCGGCCATGCGCGCGCATTCATGGTGCTGTCGGCGTTGATCGTGCTGTCCAACGCCGCCGTCGGGGCCGGGCCGCACCCGCTGTCGTGGATTGCGGCACGCGCGCTCTACGGTTTTGCCATATGCGGCCTGTTCATCGTCGCGCAGAGCTGGCTCAACGACGTTATCGCCAACACCATACGCGGCAGGGTCATGGCCTTCTTCTACGTCGCCTATGTCGCCGGGCTCGGTGTCGGCTACTCGACACTGGCGCTGATCGACATAAGGGCTGCGGACGCGCCGCTGATCGGCATCGCCTTCACCGCGCTGTCGATCCTCCCCGTCGGGTTGACGCGGCTCGCCCAGCCGCCGCCGCCGCAGGCGGCGTCGGTGGCGCTTGGCAGGGCCTGGCGGATTTCACCGGTCGGCGTCGCCGGCATGCTTGCCGTCGGCGGCCTGTCGATGACGATTTCAGGCTTTGCGCCGATCCATGCCACGGCCAAGGGCTACAGCCAGGCCGATGTGGCACTGCTGTTGTCGGCGATGCCGATCGGCACTTTGATCCTGCAAATCCCGCTCGGATGGATTTCCGACCGAACCGACCGGCGCTTTGTTCTGGTCGCCGCTTCGGCGCTTGCCATGGTGGCGGGCCTGTTTGCGATGGGCTTCGATGGTGGTGCGCTGGCGGCGCTGGTCGTCATCTATGTGGTCTGGGCCGGCGCATCGGAATCGATCTATTCGCTGGCCAGCGCACATGCCGCCGACCGCGCCGGCAAGGACGACATGGTGGCGCTGTCCAGTTCACTGCTGTTTGCGTGGTCGCTGTCTGGCTTCATCGTGCCCGGCATCGTGACCGGGCTTTCCGCTGTCTACGGAACGCAGGCCTTCATCCATGTGGCCATCGTCATCGCCGCTGCCTTTTGCCTGTTCGTGCTGTGGCGCGTGGTGGCGATGTCGCCTGTTCCCGCCGCCGAGACCGGCAATTTCGCGCCGATGACAGCGCAAGCGCCGCTGCCGGTCGACCTCGCCTTTCCGTCCGAAGAGCAGCGCCGCGCGGATAAGTAGACCTGCGCCGCGGATTGACTGTCTCACTGTCTGGTGACGGTTTCCTGCCGCGGTGCTTCCGGTGGCGGCGCGGGTATTGAAATGCCTTCGCTGTCAAAAGCCTGCTTGGCGCGTTTGGTGAGATCGATCTGGGCGGCGAAGAAATCCCCAGCCGAGGTCCAGTAGCGCAAGGTGATGGCGACGTTGCTGTCGCCGACGGTCGCCACAAAGGCAATCGGCGCCGGCTCCCGCCTGACGCGTCGGTCGGCGGCGGCGACGCCCAGCATGGTCTTCTGCGCCAGATCGATGTCGTTCCACGAGCCGATGGTCAGGGTGATGTCGGCACGGCGGACGCCGCTGCGGGTAAAGTTGCGGACTGGCAGGTTCCACAGCGTCGAATTGGGGGCGAGGACGTAGACGCCCTCGACTGTCCGCCGGGTGGCGAACAGCCCGATTTCCTCGACGGTCCCGGAAATGACCCCGACCTCGACATATTCGCCGATACGGAACGGTCGCAGCGCCAGCAGCATGATGCCGGCGGCGATGTTCTGCAGCGTGCCTTGCAGCGCCAGGCCGATGGCCAGGCCGATGGCGCCAATGGCGGCAATGATCGAGGTCGTCTGGACGCCGAACTGGCCGAGCACCATGACGACGACGAGGATCAGTATGGCGTAGCGGACGATCCTCGGAAAGAAGTGGCGCAGCGTCGTGTCGAAGCCATGGATATGGCCGAGGCCGGCGTAGATCGAGCGCTGGGCAAGGCCGGCGACGATATAGCCGAGGACCAGCAGGATGACGGCGCCAATGGCCGAGAACGAGTACGAGACGATCAGCGCGCTGAGCTGCGCAAGGCCGGACTGCACGGTAAGGAGAGCGTTCTGAGGGTCGACAGGCATGAGGGGGATCCGATTGGTCAATGCGCCGATAACCCTCGCCGGGCGGCAAGAGTTCCGATTTTTCTTCAACTGCGGAACCGGAAGAACGGTTCTTCGTTGGCTACGGCAGGGCTGCCGTCTTGAAACTGCAACGCAACTCTGCCTATCTAAGGGGTGTCACCTGCTTTGAAGGGTGATTTGGTTGTTCTTGCTGCGAAAGGAAATACACTGAGAACAGCACTGTGGAAGAAGGCCGACATCGTGCCTTCGCCGGCCAGGATCAGCGTAAACGACGCCGTGTCCCGCGCCATCAAGACAGTCCTTGCCAGTCTGGAAGACTCCAAGGCCGAAAACATCGTCTCAATCGACATTCAGGGAAAATCGAGCCTCGGTGACTATATGGTCATCGCGTCCGGCCGATCGCACCGTCATGTCTCGGCTGTCGCCGATCATCTCCTCAAGGCGCTCAAGGATGCCGGGCTCGGCACGGCGCGCGTCGAGGGACTGGCAGGCGCCGACTGGGTCTTGATCGATTCGGGCGACATCATCGTCCATGTCTTCCGCCCCGAAGTCCGCGACTTCTACAATCTCGAAAAGATGTGGCAGGCGCCGGACCTCGAGGAAGAGACCCTCCACTGAGCCGTATTGGTTAATGTATGTCGTTTGCCAAAATCGGTGACCACCCTCGGGTCAGGCCCGAGGGCATGCTTTGGTGACATGCATTAGCGGCTCTGCGGGGCAGGGATGAAAATCACCGTTCATGCCGTGGGCCGGATGAAAGCCGGCCCCGAGAAGTTGCTCGCCGACCGATATTTCGAGCGCTTCGCCAAGAGCGGGCAGGCCGTGGGCCTCGAATTCTCAGGGGTGGTCGAGATCCCGGAGGGCCGCGCGCAGACCGCCAACGAGCGTCGCCGCGAAGAGGGCCAGAAGCTGCAGGCGCAGTTGCAGCCTGGCGCCGCGCTGATGCTGCTCGACGAACGCGGCAAGAATTTCTCCTCCGAGGATTTCGCCGGGCGCATCGGCCTGCTGCGTGATAGCGGCCGCAAGGCGCTGGTCATCGCCATCGGCGGCGCCGACGGTCACGACCAGTCGCTGCGCGATCAGGCCGACCAGATGGTGTCGTTCGGCGCGCTGACATGGCCGCACCAACTGGTCCGTGTCATGTTGGGCGAGCAGCTTTACCGGGCGGCCACAATCCTGTCCGGCCATCCCTATCACCGCTCGTGAGCCGTTGCAGGTTCAACCGAAACCGGTGGATTGGCGTGAGCCGCCCGGATTTTCGCCTCAATGCGTCACGAGGCTGTTTTTCGGTCGACGGGCTCTCGAACATGGTTGATTGTTCGTTAACGAAGCCACGCATAGAGTCGGGCTTCAATGGCTGAAGGTTGGAAATCGCGAACGGGCTTTTGGCGCGCAGGCTGCGGCTTGGCAGCGGCGGCGCTTATGCTGTCGCTCGCTGCCGCGCAGGCGCAGAGCAGGCTCGAAATGGCGCCTGACCCGGATCAGAGCCGCGCCGAATACGAACGGATATCGCAGGAGATCACGCTGTCGTCGGAGCGGCTGGCCAAGCTCGCCGCCGACATGGCGACGGTCAAGAAGGACCATGCCTCGATCACCGCGGCGCTGATCCAGTCGGCGATGACCGAGCAGAAGCTCGGCCAGGACATCGAGGACATCGGTGCCAGGCTGGAAGGGCTGAAGCGCGACGAGCAGAAAATCCGTGCCTCGTTGGCTGCCAGACGCGACGTTCTGGCCGAGGTGCTGGCCGCGCTGCAGCGCATGGGGCTCAATCCGCCGCCGGCCATCCTGGTCAAGCCGGAGGACGCGCTGTCGTCGGTGCGCAGCGCCATCCTGCTCGGCGCCGTGGTGCCGGAACTGCGCCAGCAGACCGAAATATTGCTGGCGGAGCTCAAGGAGCAGTCACGGGTGACGGCCTCGATTGAGGCGGAGCGGGCGCGGCTGACGGCGGCAGTCGCCGAGCAGACGGCGGAAAAGAAGCGGCTCGGCATGCTGCTCGAAGCCAAGCAGAAGCTCGAGGCCGAGACGCAAACGGCCCTGGCGGCGGAAAAGCAGCGATCCGCAGCACTGGCGGCCAAGGCCGGCAGCCTGAAAGAACTGATCGCCTCGCTCGAGGCCGACAAGGCCCGCAAGGCCGCGGACGCGGCGAAGGCAGCCGAGCAGAAGGCTGCTGAGCAGAAAGCCGCGGAGCAGAAAGCCGCGGAGCAGAAGGCAGCGGGTGCCGACAACGCTCCGGCGCAGAAGGCCCCGGAACTGGCGGCCCTGCCGGTGCCGGAAGCCAACCGGCTCACCGCCGCTGCACCGTTTTCGGCGCTTCAGGGGCAGATCGCGTTGCCGGTCACCGGCAAGATCAAGCGGCGGTTCGGGGCCAGCGACGGTAACGGCGCAGTGATGCTCGGTGACATGGTTGCGACACAATCGGGAGCCATCGTCACCGCGCCAGCGGACGGAAATGTACTTTATGCGGGACCTTTTCGCTCTTATGGTCAACTCTTGATCCTGAACGCAGGTGACGGCTATCATGTCGTTCTCGCGGGGATGAGCAGAATCAGCGTCGCGTCTGGCCAGTCGGTGCTCGCAGGAGAGCCGGTCGGCGCGATGGGAGAGGCCCGGGTGGCGAGCACCTCGGCATCGAAGAATGGAAATGCCACGCCGGAACTCTATGTTGAGTTCCGCAAGGATGGAAAACCCGTCGATCCGACCCCATGGTGGGCGGACCGTTTGTCTGGAAGGACGTGAGATGATGCGGAAACTGTCGCTTCTGTTTGCCGGTGCGCTGATGGGCGCATCCGCGATGAGCCTGGTCTATGGCGCGCCCGGCTCGACGGCGAACGCTGCGGGCTCCGAGACCTATAAGCAACTGGCGATCTTCGGTGATATTTTCGAGCGGGTGCGGGCGCAATATGTGACGCCGCCCGACGACAAGTCGCTGGTCGAAAACGCCATCAACGGCATGCTTACTTCGCTCGACCCGCACTCCTCCTATATGAACGCCGAAGAGGCGCAGGACATGCGCGTGCAGACCAAGGGCGAGTTCGGCGGCCTCGGCATCGAGGTCACCATGGAAAACGACCTGGTCAAGGTGATCACGCCGATCGACGATACGCCGGCTGCCAAAGCGGGCGTGCTTGCCGGCGACTATATTGCCAAGATCGACGGCGAGGAGGTTCGCGGCCTGAGCCTCAACGATGCGGTCGAGAAGATGCGCGGGCTGGTCAACACGCCGATCAAGCTCACCATCCTGCGTCAGGGCGCCGACAAGCCGATCGAACTGACGGTGGTGCGCGACATCATCAAGGTCAAGGCGGTCAAGTTCCGGGTCGAGAACGACATCGGCTACATCAAGATCACCTCCTTCACCGAAAAGACCCATGATGATCTCGAGAACGCCATCGAAACCATCGAGAAGCAGGTGCCGAACGAAAAGCTCAAGGGCTACGTGCTCGATCTGCGCCTCAATCCGGGCGGGCTGCTCGATCAGGCGGTGAGCGTGTCCGACGCCTTCCTCAACCGTGGCGAGATCGTCTCGACGCGCGGCCGCGATCCGAAGGACGTCACCCGCTTCGACGCGCGGCCGGGCGACGATATCGACGGCAAGCCGCTGGTCGTGCTCGTCAATGGCGGCTCGGCCAGCGCGTCCGAAATCGTCGCCGGCGCGCTGCAGGATCTGCGCCGCGCCACGGTCGTCGGCACGCAGTCGTTCGGCAAGGGTTCGGTGCAGACCATCGTCCCGCTCGGCGAGAACGGCGCGCTGCGCCTGACGACGGCGCTCTATTACACGCCGTCCGGCAAGTCGATCCAGGGCAAGGGCATCACGCCCGATATCAAGGTCGACCAGCCGTTGCCGCCGAACCTGCAGGGCAGGGACCTGACGCGCGGCGAATCGGACCTCAAGGGCCACATCAAGGGCAGCGAGGAGGGCGATGACGGTTCGGGCTCGGCAGCCTATGTGCCGCCGGAGCCGAAGGACGATCTGCAGCTCATCTTCGCCCAGCAGTTGCTGCGCGGCGAGAAGACCGATCCGGCGTTCCCGCCGAATCCGGACAAGGCCGTCCTGAACCAGTAGGGGCCGTGCAGAACCAGTAAACGTCGATCAGCCGGACAACAGGTCTGGCTGCCTGATCGAAGCGATGTAATGCTGCCGGGGCTGCAAGGCCTCGGCAGTTTGATTCGGGGGACCGCGGCTGGGGATGCGGCTTGGCTGACATCGGTAGTGACATCGAACGCCCACTCGGGCAGGCCGTCCGGCCGCCGCGCGCGGCCCGCAGGATCAGCGCTGGCGTGGTCGCGGCCACTGTCGTGGTGCTGGCGGTGATCGGCGTCTCAGGCGCGATTGCGCTCCGCGAAAGGCCATTTCGAAAGCCGGAAGAAGTCGCCGTCTCGACGCAGAAGTCGACTGAGGTGGTCGATTCCGCAGCGCCGGTGACTGAATCGGCGCCGAAGACCGAAGCAGCGTCCAAGATGAGCGGATCCAATACAAGTGGGTCCAAGACAAGCGGATCGAAGACAAGCGGATCGAAGACGGGCGGGCCGCAGATCATCCAAATGCCGACCGAAGCGGGCGAAGGTCCACCCGGGGCCATCGTCATCCACGACCCTTCGACCACCGGCCAGAACCTGAGGATCGCGCATATTCCCGACAGGGCGCTGGTTGAGTCCGGCGAAACCGGTCCATTGCCAGTTCGTGCTGCCGACGGCAGGCGGCCGTTCGATGTCTATGCGCGACCGTGGTCCGGTGCGCGCGGTGCGCGCGTGGCGATCGTCATCGGCGGGCTTGCCGTGTCACAGACCGGCACGCAGGCGGCCATCGCCAAGCTGCCGGCCGAAGTGACGCTGGGCTTCGCGCCGCAGGGCAACAGCATCGGCCGCTGGATGCAGGCGGCGCGGCAGGGCGGCCATGAGATCGTCATGCAGGTGCCGCTCGAACCTTTCGATTATCCGAACGTCAATCCCGGCCGCAACACGCTGACGGTCGTGGCGACCCCGGACGAGAATTTGGAGAACTTGCGTTGGGCGCTGTCGCGGACGACCAATTACACCGGCGTCATGAATTATATGGGCGCGCGTTTTTCGGCTGATGCTGCGGCGATGGGGCCGCTGATGGCCGAGCTTGGCAAGCGCGGCCTGGCCTATGTCGACGACGGTTCGTCGGCACGCAGCCTCGCGCCCGACCTGGCGTTGAAGAACGGTGTGCCGTTCGCCGCTGGCGACACGTTGATCGACGCCGTGCGCGACCGCGGCGCTATATTGAAGAAGCTGGACGAACTGGAAGCAACCGCGCGGGCGAAAGGCTTTGCCGTCGGCATCGGCTCGGCCTTCGACCTGACGGTCGATACCGTGTCATCCTGGGTGATCGAGGCCAAGAAGCGCGGTGTCGAGATCGTGCCGATTTCGGCAGTGGCGGCGGATCCGGAAAAAGGTTGAGCATGGCGAAGAAAAAACCGGTCGACCCCGAGACGCTGCCCTATCGTCGCTGCGTCGGAGCGATGGTCCTCAATGGAGAGGGGCTGGTCTGGGTCGGGCATCGCATTGCCGAGCCGGACAGCGAATTCGCCGGCACGACGCAGCTCTGGCAGATGCCGCAGGGCGGCATTGACAAGGGCGAAGAGCCGCTGCAGGCGGCACAGCGGGAACTCTACGAAGAAACCGGCATGCGCAGCGTCTCGTTGCTGGATGAGGCGCCGAACTGGATATTTTACGACCTGCCGGCCCATCTCGTCGGCGTCGCCTTCAAGGGAAGGTATCGCGGCCAGACGCAAAAATGGTTCGCCTTCCGCTTTCATGGCGATTTGAGCGAGATTGAGATCAATCCGCCGCCGGGCGGCCACACCGCCGAGTTCGACAAATGGGCTTGGCGGCCAATGGAGGAATTGCCCGACCTGATCGTTCCGTTCAAGCGTCAGGTCTATGAGGATGTGGTTGCGGCATTCCGGCATCTGGTTGCGTAGCCTGGCGCAGGCCGCTCTCGCGCCGACCACGGTTGCCGCGTCGGCGCGGTGGCCTTATTGATGGCCAATCCGCTGCAGACGGGATCGGCATGAACGGCACTTCCAAAAAAACGCTTTCTGAAACGGTCGCCGTCAAAGCCGCGCCGATCAGCGAAGCGGCGGCCGGCGCCATATTGACCGTCGATCTCAGCGCCATCCGCGAAAATTACCGGCGGCTCAAGGTGCGGTTGGGCGGCGTTAACTGCGCCGGTGTCGTCAAGGCCGATGGCTACGGGCTCGGCGGGCCGCAAGTGGCGGCGGCGCTGGCGGCCGAAGGCTGCGCTATTTTTTTCGTCGCGCATCTGGCCGAAGGTGCCTTGCTGCGCCAGGCGCTCGGCGCATGGCCAGCGATCTATGTGCTGAACGGCATTCAGCCGGGCGCCGAAAGCGAAGCGGTCGAAGCGCAGCTGAGCGCGGTCATCAACAGCGCCAGCCAGCTCGCCGCCTGGCGCGCGGCGGCGCGGCGGGCCGGCCGCAAGCTTAAGGCTGCAATCCAGGTCGACAGCGGCATGTCGCGGCTCGGCATGGCGGCAGCCGAGGTGGAGGCCGTCGCTGCCGACCCGCAGGCTTTCGACGGTATCGACGTCACCTTGGTGATGAGCCATCTCGCTCGCGCCGACGAGCCCGAACATCCGGCCAACGAGCAGCAGCGGCTGGAATTCGAGCGGCTGCGCAGGATGCTGCCGCCGGCGCCGGCCTCGCTCGCCAATTCCTCCGGTATCTTTCTTGGGCAGCCCTTTCACTACGACCTCGCCCGGCCCGGTGCGGCGCTCTACGGCATCAATCCGACGCCAGCGCAGGAAAATCCGATGCTGCCGGTGGTGCGGCTTCAAGCAAAAATCATTCAGACACGCAGCCTCGAGAGGGGAGCCGGCGTCGGCTATGGCCATATTTTTCATGTCACCGATTCGCTGATTGCCGCAACGATCTCGCTTGGCTATGCCGATGGCTGGCATCGACGCGCGGCCTCGGCCGCCTGGTTCGAAAATGTGCGCTTGCCGTTCCTGGGCCGTGTGTCGATGGATTCGATCGTTCTCGACATTTCGGCCCTGCCGCCCGGCAGGCTGAAGGCGGGCGACCTCGTCGAACTGATCGGCCCGTCGCAGACGGTCGACCAGGCGGCCGGCCATGCCGGCACCATCGGCTATGAAATCTTGACCAGCCTCGGGCACCGCTTTCACCGGCGCTATGTGAATGGATAGCGCGCGGGCTTTTTTAGGCATGTGTCGTCGTCCCAAAACCTCCTGCGTACTTTTGGACGACATGCCTGGGCACTTGGCGGACGCGGTGAAATCCGGCAGACAGAAAGCCACGATGCCGCCCGCTGACAAGACCTCGTTCTGGAGAACTATGCGATGAAGATCTTCGTGCTGGGCGGCGGCGTCATTGGGGTCACCACTGCTTATTACCTGGCCGAGGCCGGCCATGAAGTGACGGTGATCGATCGCCAGAAGGGTCCAGCGCTGGAAACCAGCTTTGCCAATGCCGGCGAGATCTCGCCCGGTTACGCCTCTCCCTGGGCCGGTCCCGGCGTCCCGCTGAAGGCGATCAAATGGCTGCTGATGAAGCATGGTCCGCTGGTGGTGCGGCCGACTCTCGATCCGCACATGTGGGTATGGCTGGTCAGGATGCTGCGCAACTGCACGGCCGAGCGCTATGCGGTCAACAAGGCGCGCATGGTGCCTTTGGCCGAATACAGCCGCGACACGCTGAAAGCGCTGCGCGAGGCGACCGGCATCGCCTATGACGAGCGCAGCAAGGGAACGCTGCAGCTTTTTCGCACGCAACGACAGCTCGACGGCACGTCAGGCGATGTCGAGGTGCTGAAGACATATGGCGTTCCCTACGAGATACTCGATCCCGACGGCTGCATCGCGGCCGAGCCGGGCTTGGCAGGGATCCGTGAAAAGTTCGTGGGCGGTCTGCGGCTGCCGGGCGACGAAACCGGTGACTGCAAGATGTTCACCGACCGTCTGGCCGAGCTCTGCGTGGCGCGCGGCGTCACCTTCGAATACGACACGGAGATACGGCGCATCGTCCGCAAGCGCAGCCATATCGCCAACATCAATACCAGCAAAGGCGCGAAGGCCGCCGACGCCTATGTGATGGCGATGGGCAGCTATTCGGCAAAATTCATGCGCAGCCTGAAACGGCCCATTCCGGTCTATCCGGTCAAGGGTTATTCGATCACGGTGCCGATCAAGGATGCTGCCGCAGCACCGGTCTCGACGGTGATGGATGAGACTTACAAGGTGGCGATTACCAGGCTCGGCGATCGCATCCGGGTCGGTGGTACCGCGGAGGTTTCCGGCTTCGACCTGACGCTGCATGAATCGCGGCGGCGCACGCTCGAACATTCGCTCGGCGACCTTTTTCCGGGCAGCGGCGAGATGCGGTCGGCGACCTTCTGGTCCGGTTTGCGGCCGATGACGCCGGACGGGCCGCCGCTGATCGGCCGCACCGAGTTTTCCAACCTCTATCTCAACACCGGCCACGGCACGCTCGGCTGGACCATGGCCTGCGGCTCAGCCAAGGTCCTGGCCGACATCATTTCCAGCCGGGTGCCGGACATCGATGTCCGCGACCTCGGACCGGAGCGATATCAGCGGTAGGATCGGAAATTGTTCTTCACGCCAGTTGAGCGCGGCGAGGAACTTGCCGCGTGACTCGGGATCAGGCTCCAACACACCTCGCCGCGTCAGAGAAAATCGTCAGACGAACAGGCCTCGCTCCCGTTCCACCGCCCTGGTGATGAAGCTCGCGACGATCTGGACGCGGCGCAGCGGCCTGACCGATTCGTGATAGACCAGCCAGTAGGCGCGGCGGATGGGCGCGACGATGTCGACGGCCACCAGTTCCGGCATCGAGCGGGCGACAAAAGTGTGCAGGATGCCGATGCCGGCGCCGGAGCGCACCGCTTCGGCCTGGCCGAGCGCCGAGGAGATGGCGAAGCTCGTGCGCCAGTCGGCGCTGAACTCGGCCGCATAGTCGAGCGAGGGGCTGACGATGAGGTCCGGCACATAGCCGATCAGCGTGTGCCGGCCAAGCTCGGCCGGCGTCTGGGGCAGGCCATGCGCGTCGGCATAGGCGCGGGACGCGAACAGGCCGAGCGTGTAGTCGACCAGCTTTCCCGCCACCAGCCTGCCTTCGGTCGGCCGCTCCACGGTGATGGCGATGTCGGCCTCGCGCCTGGACAACGAGAAGGAACGCGGCACCGGCACCAGCTGGATGGTGAGTTCACGGTGAAGCGCCGTCAGCGCGCCGAGGCGTTTGGCCAGGAAGGCGACGCCGAAACCATCAGGCGCGCCGATGCGCACGGTGCCGGAGACGTCGTCGCCCTCGCCCGCCACGGTCGCGCGCGCGGCGATCATGTCGCCTTCCATGCGCTCGGCGATGTCGAGGAAAAGCTCGCCCGCCGGCGTCAGCTCGCTGCCGGTGGTCAGCCGACGAAAGAGTTTTGTGCGCAACGCATCCTCCAGTGCGGCGACGCGGCGCGAGACAGTGGCGTGGTTCAGCTCCAGCCGCTTGGCCGCGCCAAGGATCTGGCCGGCACGCGCCACTGCAAGAAAGATGCGGACGTCATCCCAGTTCATGAGGATGGTCCCGATGACGACGACTACGACAGCGCTCTACGGCGAAGGAACTCAACTTCTCAATCCTTGCTGCTGCGAACCAGCACCCTATCATTTGCGGGAATTGATGCACAGGCGCGAACCGCTATCTATTTCCCGCACAACGGTTGCGTTTTCACTCACGTTGCCATCGGCGGCGCAAAGGCGGACAATGCCGCATCACACATACAGGGAGAGAGACCATGATCGAATACGGTCATTTCATCGGCGGCAAGCGTGTCGCTGGGACCAGCGGCCGCAAGCAGGACGTGATGCAGCCGATGGACGGCACGGTGCGCGGCAGCGTGGCGCTGGCTTCGCAGACGGAACTGCGCGCGGCGGTGGAGAACGCCAAAGCGGCGCAGCCCGGTTGGGCGGCGACCAATCCACAGCGGCGCGTGCGCGTCCTGATGAAATTCCTCGAACTGGTCGCCCGGGACTATGATGAGCTGGCCGACATTCTGGCGCGCGAACACGGCAAGACCATCGCCGACGCCAAGGGCGACATCCAGCGCGGCCTGGAAGTGGTCGAGGTCTGCATCGGCGCGCCGCATATGATGAAGGGCGAGTTCACCGACGGCGCGGGCCCTGGCATCGACGTCTATTCGATGCGCCAGCCGCTCGGCGTCGTTGCCGGCATCACGCCGTTCAATTTTCCGGCGATGATCCCATTGTGGAAGATCGCGCCGGCTATCGCTTGCGGCAATGCCTTCATCCTGAAGCCTTCGGAGCGCGACCCGGGCGTGCCGATGCGCATCGCCGAGCTGTTCATCGAGGCCGGTCTGCCGGCGGGCATCCTCAACGTCGTCAACGGTGACAAGGACGTGGTCGACGCCATCCTCGACGATCCCGACATCAAGGCGATCGGCTTCGTCGGCTCGACGCCGATCGCCCAGTACATCTATTCGCGCGGCTGCGCGGCCGGCAAGCGCGTGCAGTGCTTCGGCGGCGCCAAGAATCACATGATCATCATGCCCGACGCCGACATGGACCAGACCGTCGACGCGCTGATCGGCGCCGGCTACGGCTCGGCCGGCGAGCGCTGCATGGCGATCTCGGTGGCGGTCCCGGTCGGCAACGACACCGCCAACCGGCTGATGGAAAAGCTGGTGCCGCGCGTCGAAAGCTTGAAGGTCGGCCCGTCGACGGATTCGTCCGCCGATTTCGGCCCGCTGGTGACGGCGCAGGCGCTGGACCGGGTCAAGTCCTATGTCGATACCGGTGTCAGGGAAGGCGCCAAGCTGGTTGTCGACGGGCGCGGCTTTTCCATGCAGGGCTATGAGAACGGCTACTATATGGGCGGCTGCCTGTTCGACAACGTGACCGCCGATATGCGCATCTACAAGGAAGAGATTTTTGGGCCGGTGCTCTCGGTGGTGCGCGCGCCGACTTACGAGAACGCGATCAAGCTCGCCAACGACCATGAGATGGGCAACGGCGTCGCTATCTTCACCCGCGACGGCGATGCGGCCCGCGACTTCGCCTCGAGGGTCCAGGTCGGCATGGTCGGTATCAATGTGCCGATCCCGGTGCCGATCGCCTACTACACGTTCGGCGGCTGGAAAGCGTCTTCCTTCGGCGACCTGAACCAGCACGGACCGGACGCCTTCCGTTTCTACACCAAGACCAAGACGGTGACCTCGCGCTGGCCGTCCGGCGTCAAGGACGGCGCCGAATTCGTCATCCCGACGATGAACTAGCCGGACGTTTTTTTGTCTGCGCGTCCTCGCCTCCGGCTGCGGGCGCGCGGGCAGTTCCAGATTTCATGATTGAAGACGAAAAGGCCCGGCTGAAAACCGGACCTGTCTGTTGGCTGTCTCGCACGGTATCTGGGTGAGCGCTAATGTGATGGAACCAGGCGGCGGCAAAAATCTTAAGATTGCAATCCTGCAGCGAAGCAGGCGCGGTAGACCAACCAACGGCGCTGGCAACAGCTTCGGGGGCGGCCGGCGCAAGGAGGTGTCAGATGACACGTCTAATAGCGACGATGTTCCTAGCGGTTGCGGCGCTTTCCGCCGCCCCGGCAACAGCGGCCGACCAATGCGCGCCACGAGCCGACATGATCAAGGCGCTTGGCGAGAAGTTTCGGGAAAATCCGACCGCGCTCGGCGTCGTCAATCCCAATGTGATTGTTGAAGTCTTCGTTTCTGACCAGGGCACCTGGACCATCCTCGCCAGCGACACACGCGGTCAAAGCTGCGTGGTTTCGGTGGGTGAAGGCTGGGAGAGCGCGGTGACGACAGCAGCGCTGCCAGGTACCTGAGCCGCCTTAGCATAGCCGCGCCAGGCCGCGGTTCTCGTGACGACCATGAAACGGATCCACAGGCGCCCCAAAGGGCGCCTGCTTGCGCTTTTTCCTTGTCAACACCATATATGGAACATAGTGGGAACATCTGAAATCGTCCCGCTAGTGACAGACCGGAACACGGAAAGGAACGACGCGATGGTGATGACGTCGGGACCGGCCTGGATCGTTCCGGCAAAATGAGGCGTCTCCCTTTGCCGGACGCGATGGCAAAGGAGGTGCCTATGGCACGCAAATCGCTGTTGGGTTGGCTGAAAACCCTGGTTCTTGCTGGTGCATTGGCGGCGGGTACGAACGTCGCAAGCGCCCAATATCATTGCGTTGAACATGGCGATCTCGTCGCCCACCTGAGCGAGCAGTTCCAGGAAAGACAGTTTGCTTTCGGGCTGATCGGTCAAATGGCGATTATGGAAGTCTATGTCGCCGACACCGGTACCTGGACGATCATCGTCACCGATGTCGCCGGCAGAAGCTGCATCGTCGCGGCCGGCGAACATTGGGAAAACGTGGTGATCCCGGCCGACCAGGACGCATGACCGAATTGAACGATGTTCAGCGCCTGGCAGCGCGGGCGCTTTGCGATCTTTGAACCGAAACAAGGAAGGCGACCCGTTCGGCGATCTCTTGCGGCAAAAATGCCTGCCGAAGTTTTCTGCCGATCTCCTAGCGCGTGGCAGCCGCCTCGGCGTGGCCGCGCAGCAGCGCCATCAGGCGCTTGGCATCCTTGGCGGCGGCATCCTCGTCGCCGTCGAGGATCGAGCGGATCAGCGCGACATGGTGCTCGGCCGATTCGGCAAGCCCGGTATCGGCCTTGTAGCGGAACCAGAAGCGGCGGCTGTGGGTCTGCAAGGGAGCCGCCAGCCGCGCGGCGAAGGGATTGTCGGCAGCGAGCGCCAGCGCCTCGTCGAGCGCCTTGTCGGCCTGGATGAAGGCCAGCACATTGCCCGATATCACCGCCTTCTGCATGGCCAGTGCCGCGTCGTGAAACAGGTCGGCCGCCTCGCGCGTGACGAAGCGGGCGGCCGAGCGGGCAAGAACCACCTCGACGCCACGCCGTGCATCGAGAACGCGCAACCAGTCGCCGGGATGCAGCGGGGCAATGGCGATGCCGGCACGTGGCCGGACATCCAGCAGTCCCTCCCACGCCAGCCGCTGGATCGCCTCGCGCACCGGCGTGCGGCCGAGCCCCAGCCTGTCGATCAGGGAGCCCTCGGTGATGAAGCTTGAAGGCGCCAGTTCGAGCGTCACGATCATGTGCTCGAGCACGCGGTAGGCTTTCGCCGCCACTGGCTCGAATGCCGGGCTTGTTTCATTGAATATCAAAGGCGAACTCCTGATATATTTTTGGTATATCATAGTCGAATCCGTGTTGACAGTCCGTTTCTTAACAAATATACGACTGATATATCAGATGGAGCGACCGCCATGTGGACCGGAGTTTTACCCGCCGTCACGACGAAATTCACCGAGGATGACCGCCTCGACCACGCTGAGATGGAGCGCTGCTTTGCGCTGCAGATGGAGGCCGGCTGCGACGGCATCATCGTCTGCGGTTCGCTCGGCGAAGGGCCGATGCTCTCGCATGACGAGAAGATCGACGTGCTGAAGACGGCGCAGAAGATCGCCGGCAACAAGCCGGTTCTGCTGACGGTCAACGAACCAGGCACCCGCGAGGCGGCGGCGATCGCGCGCCGCGCCGCCAAGGAGGGCGCCAACGGCCTGATGGTTGTGCCGAGCCCGATCTACCACACCAATGCGGAGGAGACGGTCGCCGCGCTGCGCGCCGTCGCCGAGGCCGGCGACCTGCCGGTGATGATCTATTCCAACCGGCTTGCCTATCGCGTCGACGTCACCGTCGATCAGATGGCGGAACTGGCGAAGGACAAGCGTTTCGTAGCCATCAAGGAATCCTCCGACGACATCCGCCGCTCGACCGAAATCATCAACCGTTTCGGCGACCGCTACGATTTGTTCACAGGCGTCGACAATTTGGCGTTCGAGGCGCTGTCGGTCGGCGCCATCGGCTGGGTGGCGGGGCTGGTCACCGCGTTTCCGCGCGAGACGGTCGCGATCTACCAGCTGATGAAGCAGGGCCGCCGCGAGGAGGCGCTGACAATCTACCGCTGGTTCCGGCCACTGCTCGACCTCGACGTGTCGACCTACCTGGTGCAGAACATCAAGCTCGCCGAAGTCCTGGCGATCAACACCAACGACCGCGTGCGCATGCCGCGCCAGCCGCTGTCGGGCGAGCGCCGCAAGACGGTCGAAAAGATCGTCCGGGACGCGCTGGCGGCGCGGCCGGAGCTGCCGCAATTCTAAGGGTTGCGATGTGGGGGTCTGCCTACAAGGTACGGAGCGATGCGGAGGCAGAGCCATGCAGTTGGCGCGCAGCCATGAATAGCGATGCTGCAATCGACATCGCCATTATTGGCGGCGGCATCATCGGCATCTGCGTCGCCGCCTATCTGGCCGAGGCGGGGCGAAACGTCACGATCTTCGATCGGACGGGGATCTGCGAGGAAACGAGTTCCGGCAATGCCGCTGCCCTGGCCTTCTCCGATGTACTGCCGCTGGCCCACAAGGGCATGATCAGGCATCTGCCGAAATGGCTTGCCGATCCGCTCGGCCCGCTCAGCATCCCGCCGGCCTACCTGCCGAAGCTGCTGCCCTGGCTTATCCGCTTCTGGCGCGCCGGACGAAGCGACCGCTACCAGGCCAGCCTCGCGGCGCAGGCCGGGATGATGCGGCTCGCCGAGGCCGAATGGGCCGGGCTGATGGCGCGCTCGGGCACCGAAAACATGCTGCGCGAGGACGGCTCGCTCGAACTTTACGAGAGCGAGGCCGAGTTCAAGGCGTCGCTGCCCGGCTGGGCGGCGAGGCAACGCTTCGGCATCGGCTTCAGCCATGTCGAGGGCGATGTGCTCGCCGCCTTGCAGCCGGGCCTGTCTCCGCGTTTCGTCAAGGGCACTTTCGTGCCGGGATGGAAGACCGTTACGGATCCGAAATTATTGGGTAAGGCGATCTGGGCCTATGCCGAGAGGAACGGCGCGCGTTTCGAAAAGGCGAGGATCGACCATGTCGGGGCGGGACAGGACGGCGTGACATTGACGCTGGCCGATGGCTCGGCGCGGCAAGCAAAATGCCTCGTCATCGCCGCCGGCGCCTGGTCGCATCTCCTGGCAAAACATATCGGCGACCGTATCCCGCTCGAAACCGAGCGCGGCTACAACACGACGCTGCCGAAGACTGCCTTCGACGTGAAGCGGCAACTGATCTTCTCCGGCCACGGCTTCGTCGTCACGCCGCTTGAAACCGGCGTGCGCGTCGGCGGCTCGGTCGAGCTCGGCGGCATCGAGCGGCCGCCCAACTACGCCCGCGCGAAAGCGCTGCTCGACAAGGCACAGAAATTCCTGCCGGGGCTTGACCCGGCCGGCGGCCGCGAATGGATGGGATTGCGGCCGTCGCTGCCGGATTCGCTGCCGGTCATCGGTGGCGCCAGGAAGGCCGGCACGATAGTCTATGCCTTCGGCCACGGCCATCTCGGCCTCACCCAGGCGGCTGCCACCGGACGCCTGGTCCGCGATCTCATTCTCGGCCAAAATCCGGTGTTTGATCTGTTTCCGTTTTCTCCGAACCGCTTCTGACGGGATCTAGAAATGGCGCGCCACTCCTTCTTTTGCATCGACGGCCACACTTGCGGCAATCCAGTGCGGCTGGTCGCCGGCGGCGGGCCGCTGCTCAACGGCGCGACGATGATGGAACGGCGCGCCCATTTCCTGGCCGAATACGACTGGATCCGCACCGGGCTGATGTTCGAGCCGCGCGGCCATGATTTGATGTCCGGCTCGATCCTCTACCCGCCGACGCGGCCCGATTGCGACATCGCCATCCTGTTCATCGAAACCTCGGGCTGCCTGCCAATGTGCGGTCACGGCACCATCGGCACGGTGACGATGGCCATCGAGCACGGGCTGGTCAAGCCGAAGACACCGGGCTTGCTCAGGTTGGACACGCCGGCCGGCCTAGTCACCGCCGAGTACAAGCAGGTCGGCGAATATGTCGAGGAGGTGCGCATCACCAACGTGCCGTCCTTCCTCCACGCCGAGGGCCTGACCGTCGAATGCCCGCAGCTCGGCGAGATCAGCGTCGATGTCGCCTATGGCGGCAATTTCTACGCCATCGTCGAGCCGCAGAAGAACTATCGCGACATGGCCGACCACTCTGCCGGCGACCTCATCGCCTGGAGCCCGGTGGTGCGGCAGCGGCTCAACGAAAAATACGCCTTCGTGCATCCCGAGAATCCCGGCATCGACCGGCTGTCGCACATACTGTGGACGGGTACGCCGACCGACAGCCTGGCGGATGCACGCAACGCCGTCTTCTACGGCGACAAGGCGATCGACCGCTCGCCTTGCGGCACCGGCACCTCGGCGCGGATGGCGCAGCTTCACGCCAAGGGCAAGCTGGGGACCGGCGACGAATTCGTCCACGAATCGATCATCGGCTCGCTGTTCAAGGGCAGAGTCGAGAAGGAAGTCACGGTGGCGGGCAAGCCGGCGATCATTCCCTCGATCGGCGGCTGGGCGCGGATGACCGGATTGAACACGATCTTCATCGACGACCGCGATCCGTTCGCGCACGGATTCGTCGTCAAGTAGAGAGAATCCAGACCTAGGAAAGACGAACGGAACGCAAAGATCGATCGCTGCGACGGCGCAACGATCCCGCTCATCAACTTATTTTGACGGCGATTCCTTCGAAACGGCGTGCATTTTTACGACGAATCGCCAAAGACATTGCGTTATGCCAATGATAGGGTCCGCGATAGTCCAGAGGCCGGACGGGAAAGAACGGGCAATCCGATTGCGTGCTTCAAAATCACGCATGCCGATTAAAGAATGACGTTGCAATCCGGGCTCGAAACTTTACGACTAGGGGAAATACGAAAAGGAATGCGTCTGCATGGGCGACATTCCAGGGGAGCCACGACAGCATGCAGTATTTTGTCCAGCAGCTTATCAACGGGCTGACGCTGGGATCGATCTATGGGCTGATAGCGATCGGCTACACGATGGTCTACGGCATCATCGGCATGATCAATTTCGCCCATGGCGACATCTTCATGGTCGGGGCCTTCGCCGCGCTCGTCGTTTTCCTCATCCTCGGCGCGATGTTCTATTCGGTGCCGGTGGTCCTGGCACTGTTGATCATGATGATCGTCGCGATGTTGTTGACCAGCCTGTACAATTGGACGATCGAGAAAGTGGCCTACCGGCCGTTGCGCGGTTCGTTCCGGCTGGCGCCGCTGATCACCGCGATCGGCATGTCGATCGCGCTGTCGAACTTCGTCCAGGTGACGCAGGGGCCGCGCAACAAGCCGATCCCGCCGATGGTGTCCAAGGTCTATAATATCGAGGGCATCAGCGTGTCGCTGAAGCAGATCGTCATCGTCATCGTAACCGCGCTGCTGCTGGCGCTGTTCTGGTACCTGGTCAACAAGACCTCGCTCGGTCGAGCGCAGAGAGCATGCGAGCAGGACCGCAAGATGGCGGCATTGCTCGGCATCGACGTCGACCGCACCATCTCGATCACTTTCATCATGGGCGCCGCACTTGCCGCCGTCGCCGGCACGCTGTTCCTGATGTATTACGGCGTCGTCGCCTTCTCCGACGGCTTCGTGCCCGGCGTGAAGGCGTTCACCGCGGCGGTGCTCGGCGGCATCGGCTCGCTGCCCGGCGCTGTGCTCGGCGGGCTGATGATCGGCTTCATCGAAAGCATGTGGTCGGCTTATTTCTCGATCGACTACAAGGATGTCGCCGCCTTCTCCATCCTGGCGATCGTGCTGATCTTCCTGCCTTCCGGCATTCTTGGCCGGCCAGAAGTCGAAAAGGTCTGAGATCATGGCGGTCACCACGTCTCCGGAGCGCGACATCGTCGCCACCCCCATGCAGCGCGCCACGCGCGAGGCGCTTTACGCCGGCGCCATCGCGCTCGGCATGTTCGTGCTGTTCATCGGCCTGAAGACCCACCAGAACATCTCCAACGAGCTGATCCTCGTTCAGCGCTGGTGGCTTCTCGCGGCCGTGGTTGTGCTGACCATGGCCGGCCGTTTTCTCTATGTCGCCTACGGACAGCCTTTCCTGGCAAATCAGAAGATCGTCGACGTCGCCACCGGCCTGCTGCCGGAGAGCATGGCGGTGCGGTTCTTCCGCTTGCCCTATTTCATCGCTGCCATCGTCATAGTGGCTGTGCTGGGTTTCCTTGCCGGCTCCCTTGACGGATTGCTGGGTCCCGGCCTGGCCGGTTATGCCCGGTTCCTGAGGGCGCTGGCGATCATCTACGCCCTCGCCTCGGTGATGTTCTATTTCCGAACCTTCATCCTTGCCCATTTCTCGGCATTGGGCATAACCGCACTGGCGCTCTACCCGGTTATCGTCGTGCTGGTGCTTGCTCTGTACGGAGGATCGGTGGCCGCCGGGTTCCAGGGTTCTCTGAAATGGGTCGACAATTACGGCATTCAGATCCTGATTTATGTCATGCTGGCCTGGGGGCTGAACATCGTCGTTGGCCTCGCCGGCCTGCTCGACCTTGGTTATGTCGCCTTCTATGCCGTCGGCGCCTATGCCTATGCGCTGCTCGGTACGCAATACGGCCTGTCGTTCTGGATCCTGCTGCCGGCCGCCGGCGTCATGGCCGCCTTCTGGGGCGTGCTGCTCGGCTTTCCGGTGCTGCGCCTGCGTGGCGACTACCTGGCAATCGTGACGCTGGCCTTCGGCGAGATCATTCGTCTCGTGCTGATCAATTGGCGGGAGGTAACCAACGGCTCGGCCGGTATTACCGGCATCCCCAAGGTGACCTTTTTCGGGCTGATGACGTTCAACGTCTCGGATGAGAACTATATCGCCAAGGTCTTGGACATCGCCACGTCGAGCGCCTATTACAAGATCTTCCTCTATTACCTGATCCTCGGGCTCTGCCTGCTCACCGCCTTCGTCACCATAAGGCTTAGGCGCATGCCCGTCGGCCGCGCCTGGGAAGCGCTGCGCGAGGACGAGATCGCCTGCCGCTCGCTTGGCATCAACACCACCACCACCAAGCTCACCGCCTTTGCCACGGGCGCCATGTTCGGCGGCTTCGCCGGCTCGTTCTTCGCCGCGCGGCAAGGTTTTGTCAGCCCCGAATCCTTCATCTTCCTGGAATCGGCGATCATCCTCGCCATCGTCGTGCTCGGCGGCATGGGTTCGCTGGTCGGCATCGCCGTAGCCGCCATGGTGATGATCGGTGGCACCGAGGTGCTGCGCGAACTCGATTTCCTGAAGCAGGTCTTCGGTCCCGACTTCACGCCGGAACTCTACCGCATGCTGCTGTTCGGCATGGCCATGGTCATCGTCATGCTGTGGAAGCCGCGCGGCTTCGTCGGCAGTCGTGAACCGACAGCCTTTCTCAAGGAGAGCAAGGCTGTATCCGGCTCTTTCACCAAGGAGGGCCACGGCTGATGAGCGATGCGAGCCCATCCATGAACGATGCCATCCTGCAGGTCGAACATCTGTCGATGAAGTTCGGCGGTCTGGTCGCCATCGGCGACCTGTCCTTCCAGGCGAAGCGCGGCGAGATCACCGCGCTGATCGGGCCGAACGGCGCCGGCAAGACCACGGTGTTCAACTGCATCACCGGCTTCTACAAGCCGTCTGAGGGCATGCTCACGCTCAACCGGCGCGACGGCTCGAGCTATCTGCTCGAACGGCTGCCGAACCATGAGATTCCGGCGCGCGCCAAGGTGGCGCGCACCTTCCAGAATATCCGCCTGTTTTCCGGCATGACGCTGCTGGAGAATCTGCTGGTGGCGCAGCACAACAAGCTGATGAAGGCGTCCGGCTACACTGTCCTCGGCCTGTTTGGCTTCAGTGGCTACCGGACGGCGTCGGCCGAGTCGATCGACCTCGCCAGGCACTGGCTGGAAAAGGCCGACCTCGTCGATCGAGCCGACGATCCGGCCGGCGACTTGCCCTACGGCGCGCAGCGGCGCCTGGAGATCGCGCGGGCCATGTGCACGGGTCCGGAACTACTGTGCCTCGACGAACCGGCCGCCGGTCTCAATCCGAAGGAATCAATGGCGCTCAACGCGCTGCTGATGGACATCAAGGACAACACCGGCACCTCCATCCTGCTGATCGAGCACGACATGGCGGTGGTCATGCAGATTTCCGACCATGTCGTGGTGCTCGAATACGGGCGCAAGATCTCGGACGGCAGTCCGCATGCGGTGCGCACCGACCCGCGTGTCATCGCCGCCTATCTCGGGGTCGAAGACGAGGACGTCGAGACGGTGCTGATCGAGGTCGGCGACGAAGACGTCATCGAGCAACTCGACACCGGCCCGGATTCGACACACGGTCCGGACTCATCGTCTTCGTATTTCGCCGGACCGGTGGCCGACACCGTCGGACACACTGAGGGCGAGCGCGTCACGGTGTCGAAGGGCGCCTCGAAAGCCGGGCAGGTCGATGCAAGGTCGGGCGCGGCGGCAAGGCCCGCATCGCCGGCCGAAGCCAAACCGACGGAGAAACCTTCCGCCGAGAAATCCTCCGCGGCAAAGCCCAAGACACCGGGCGACTCCAACCGGGGCGGAGGGAATGAATGATGGCCGGCACAACGCTGCTCGACATCAAGGGCGTCCAGACCTACTACGGCAACATCAGGGCGCTGAACGGCGTCGATGTCACCGTCAAGCAGGGCGAGATCGTGGCGCTGATCGGCGCCAATGGCGCCGGCAAGTCGACGCTGATGATGACCATTTTTGGCGCACCACGGGCGCGGGCCGGCACCATCACCTTCGCCGGCACCGACATCACCCAGTTGCCGACCCATGAGATCGCGCGCATGCGCATCGCTCAGTCGCCGGAGGGCAGGCGCATCTTCCCGCGCATGACGGTGATGGAAAACCTGCAGATGGGCGCCAGCCTCGACGACCTCAAGCACTTCGACGAGGACGTCGAGAAGGTGTTCACGCTGTTTCCACGCCTCAAGGAACGCATTGCCCAGCGCGGCGGCACGCTGTCGGGCGGCGAGCAGCAGATGCTTTCGATCGGACGTGCGCTGATGGCGCGGCCGAAACTGCTCTTGCTCGACGAGCCGTCGCTGGGCCTGGCGCCGCTGATCGTCAAGCAGATCTTCGACGCGATCCGCGAGTTGAACCGCACGCAGGGGCTGACCGTGTTCCTGGTCGAGCAGAACGCCTTCGGCGCGCTGAAGCTCGCCACGCGCGGCTATGTCATGGTCAACGGCAATGTGACGATGAGCGGCACCGGCAAGGAGCTGCTCGCCGATCCGGACGTGCGCGCCGCCTATCTCGAAGGCGGCCATCACTGAGTTCAGGAGACTTCAATCATGCAGGGCATTCTCTATGAGGAACCCTCGGTCTGGCAGTTCTTCTTCGTCACCTGCCTGCTTGGCGGCTGGGCGGCGTGGATGACGGGCAAGGCCTGCGCCCAGACATGGCGCAGCGTCGTCCAGTTGTTCGCCTATTTGCTCTGCCTCGGTATAGCCGTAAGGTTCATCCATCACGCGCTGTTCGACGGCACGATGTTCTCGCTGCATTACTACATCGTCGACACCATCGTCCTGATGATATTGGGCTTCATCGGCTATCAATACACGCGCACCAACCAGATGGTGACACAGTATAGCTGGCTCTACGAAAGAGCATCGCTTTTGAGTTGGAAACCAAAAGGTTGACGTTCATCATTAACGCCGTTTCGGGGATGAATCGGCGTGACAAGTGCCTGAAAATCGGCAAAGTACGCTTTCTGCGAGTAAAGGTGGGCATCGCATGAAAGCATCATCCACGCCCACTCTGTAAATGGGAGCGTTTTACATGAGAAAATCACTTTTGTCCGCCGTCGCCCTGACCGCGCTTGTCGCGTTCAGCGGAAGCGCGTGGGCTGACCTCCTGGTTGGTGTTGCCGGTCCGATCACCGGTCCGAACGCCGCCTTCGGCGCGCAGTTGCAGAAGGGCACCGAACAGGCTGTCGCCGACATCAATGCGGCTGGCGGCATCAACGGCGAGCAGGTCAAGCTCACGGTCGGCGACGACGTCTCCGATCCGAAGCAGGGCATTTCAGTCGCCAACAAGTTCGTCGGCGACGGGGTCAAGTTCGTGGTCGGCCACTTCAACTCCGGCGTCTCGATCCCGGCATCGGAAGTCTACGCGGAAAACGGTATCCTCGAGATCACGCCGGCCGCGACCAACCCGCAGTTCACCGAGCGCGGCCTGTGGAACACCTTCCGCACCTGCGGACGCGACGACCAGCAGGGCAGCATCGCCGGCGCCTATCTCGCGGAGCACTTCAAGGATGCCAAGATCGCGGTCGTCCACGACAAGACGACCTATGGTCAGGGTCTTGCCGACGAGACCAAGAAGGCGATGAACGCTGCCGGCGTGAAGGAAGTCATGTATGAAGGTGTCAATATCGGCGACAAGGACTTCTCGGCGCTGATCGCCAAGATGAAGCAAGCCGGCGTTTCCATCATCTATTGGGGTGGTCTGCACACCGAAGCGGGACTGATCATCCGCCAGGTGGCTGACCAGGGCCTCAAGGCCACGCTGGTTTCCGGCGACGGCATCGTGTCGAACGAGTTGGCCTCGATCGCCGGTGACGCGGTCGAGGGCACGCTGAACACGTTCGGCCCGGATCCGCGTCTGATCCCGGAGAACAAGGAACTGGTCGAGAAGTTCCGTGCGCAGGGCTTCGAGCCGGAGGCCTACACGCTTTATTCCTACGCCGCCATGCAGGCGATCGCGGCAGCCGCCACGGCCGCCAAGTCGAACGATCCGATGGAAGTTGCCAAGTCTCTCAAGGCTAACGGCCCGTTCAAGACGGTGCTGGGCGAGCTTTCCTACGACGAGAAGGGCGACCCGACACTGCCTGGCTACGTCATGTACGAATGGAAGAAGGGCGACGACGGCAAGTACACCTACGTCCAGAAGATGTAAGCCTGTCGACGACAACAATCTCGGAATGCCCGGCGTCTCGCGCCGGGCATTTTTCATGGGAGTTTCCGAAAGCCTGGATCGGGACTGCGATGCGTTGTCCGGACCGACACGCAATGTGACAAGGCGAGATCAACTAAATCGGTTTAATCTCTGCCTGATTTTGTTTGCGCTGCAGCATTTTCGCGTTAATCATGGCACCAGTTCTTTCCCGATACGTCCGGAGCCTTGTCCTTGGCAATCACGAAGATCCTTGTCGCCAACCGGTCCGAAATCGCCATCCGCGTCTTCCGCGCGGCCAACGAACTCGGCCTCAAAACCGTGGCGATCTGGGCCGAGGAGGACAAATACTCGCTGCACCGCTTCAAGGCCGACGAAAGCTATCAGGTCGGGCGCGGGCCGCATCTGAACAGGGATATGGGGCCGATCGAAAGCTATCTGTCGATCGAGGAAGTGATCCGCGTCGCCAGGCTTTCGAGCGCCGATGCCATCCATCCTGGCTATGGGCTGTTGTCGGAAAGCCCCGAATTCGCCGAAGCCTGCGCCAAGGCGGGCATTATTTTCATTGGACCCAAGCCGGATACGATGCGCAGGCTCGGCAACAAGGTCGCCGCACGCAACCTGGCGATCGAGGTCGGCGTGCCGGTAATTCCCGCCACCGATCCCCTGCCGGACGACATCGAGACGGTGAAGGCCCTCGCCAGGACGATCGGCTATCCGGTGATGCTGAAGGCGTCGTGGGGCGGCGGCGGCCGCGGCATGCGCGCCATCCGCTCGGAAGCCGATCTCGCCCGTGAGGTGACGGAGGGCAAGCGCGAAGCGAAAGCCGCCTTCGGCAAGGACGAGGTCTATCTCGAAAAGCTGATCGAGCGCGCCCGCCATGTCGAGGTCCAGGTGCTGGGCGACACACACGGCAACGCCGTGCACCTGTTCGAGCGCGATTGCTCGATCCAGCGCCGCAACCAGAAGGTGGTCGAGCGCGCGCCGGCGCCGTATCTCGAAATGTCGCAGCGCGAAGAGCTTTGCGGCTACGCGCTGAAGATCGCCCGCGAGACGAGCTATATCGGAGCCGGCACGGTCGAGTTCCTGCAGGATGCCGACACCGGCAAATTCTACTTCATCGAAGTCAATCCGCGCATCCAGGTCGAGCACACGGTCACCGAGCAGGTGACCGGCATCGACATCGTCAAGGCGCAGATTCATATCCTCGACGGTTTCGCCATCGGCACGCCGGACTCGGGCGTGCCGGCGCAGGGGGATATCAGGCTCAACGGCCATGCGCTGCAGTGCCGCATCACTACGGAGGATCCCGAGCATAATTTCATCCCCGACTATGGCCGCATCACCGCCTATCGCGGCGCTACCGGTTTCGGCATCCGCCTCGATGGCGGCACCGCCTATTCGGGCGCGGTCATCACCCGTTTCTACGACCCGCTGCTGGAAAAAGTGACGGCCTGGGCGCCGACGCCGGCCGAGACCATTGCCCGAATGAACCGGGCGCTGCGCGAATTCCGTATACGCGGCGTGGCGACCAACCTCACCTTCCTCGAGGCGATCATCAATCACCCGAGTTTCGCCGACAATTCCTATACGACCAAGTTCATCGACACGACGCCGGAACTGTTCGCCAGCGTGAAGCGGCAGGATCGCGCGACCAAGCTGCTCAACTACCTCGCCGATGTCAGCGTCAACGGCCATCCCGAAACGCGCGGCCGGCCGCAGCCGAAGGCCGATGCGGCGGCACCGATGGTGCCCTACCTCAACGGCAATGTGCCCGATGGCAGCAAGCAGAAGCTCGACGCGCTCGGGCCGGAGAAATTCGCGGCCTGGATGCGCGCACGCAAAGAAGTGCTGGTCACCGACACGACGATGCGCGACGGACACCAATCCCTGCTGGCGACGCGCGTGCGCACCTATGACATCGCCGGCATTGCCGGCACCTATGCGCGCGCACTGCCGCAGCTTTTGTCGCTCGAATGCTGGGGTGGGGCGACCTTCGACGTCGCCATGCGCTTTCTCACCGAAGACCCGTGGGAGCGGCTGGCGCTGGTGCGCGAGGCAGCGCCCAATCTGTTGCTGCAGATGCTTTTGCGCGGCGCCAACGGCGTCGGCTACACCAACTATCCCGACAATGTCGTCCAGCATTTCGTCAAACAGGCAGCAAGCGGCGGCGTCGACCTGTTCCGAGTCTTTGACTGTTTGAACTGGGTCGACAACATGCGCGTCGCCATGGACGCTGTCGGCGCCGAAGGCAAGCTGATCGAAGCGGCGATCTGCTACACCGGCGACATACTCGACCCGGCCCGAGCCAAGTACGACCTCAAATACTACGTCGCCCTGGCCAAGGAGTTGCAGGCGGCCGGCGCCCATATCATCGCGGTCAAGGACATGGCCGGGCTCTTGAAGCCGAATGCCGCCCGCGTACTGTTCAAGGCGCTCCGCGAGGCGACCGATCTGCCGATCCACTTTCACACGCACGACACGTCAGGCCTGTCGGCGGCGACGGTGCTGGCGGCGGTGGACAGCGGTGTCGACGCCATCGATGCGGCGATGGATGCCCTGTCCGGCAACACCTCGCAGCCTTGCCTGGGCTCGATCGTCGAGGCGCTGAAGGGCACCGAGCGGGATCCGGGGCTCGACCCGCAATGGATCAGGAACATCTCGTTCTATTGGGAGGCGGTGCGCAATCAGTACGCAGCCTTCGAGAGCGACCTGAAGGGGCCGGCCTCGGAAGTCTACCTGCATGAAATGCCGGGTGGGCAGTTCACCAACCTCAAGGAGCAGGCGCGCTCGCTCGGGCTGGAAACGCGCTGGCACGAAGTGGCGCAAACCTATCACGACGTCAATCTGATGTTCGGTGACATCGTCAAGGTGACGCCGTCGTCCAAGGTCGTCGGCGACATGGCGCTGATGATGGTGAGCCAGGACCTGACGGTTGCCGATGTCGAAAATCCGGCTAGGGATATCGCCTTCCCTGACTCGGTCGTGTCGATGCTGCGCGGCGACCTCGGCCAGTCGCCCGGCGGCTGGCCGGAGGCGCTGCAAAAGAAGGTGCTGAAAGGCGACAAACCGATCACCGTGCGGCCCGGTTCGCTGCTGAAAGCAGCCAATCTCAAGGCCAGCCGCAAGGAGATCGAGGACAAGCTCGAGCGCAAGCTCAGCGAATTCGAATTCGCCTCGTGGCTGATGTACCCGAAGGTCTTCTCCGACTTTACCGCAGCGCAGGAAACTTATGGGCCGGTCAGCGTGCTGCCGACGCCGACCTATTTCTACGGCATGAAGCCGGAAGACGAGATCTTTGTCGACATCGAGAAGGGCAAGACGCTGGTGGTGCGCTGCCTGGCCATCGGCGATGTCGACGAGAAGGGCATGGTCACCGTGTTCTTCGAGCTCAACGGTCAGCCGCGCCGGGTCAAAGTGCCGGACCGGGCGCACGGCGCTTCCGCCGCCAAGGCGCGGCGCAAGGCCGAGCCGGGCAACGAGGCGCATGTCGGCGCACCGATGCCGGGCGTCGTCTCGGCGCTCGCCGTTGCCGCCGGCCAGGCGGTCAAGGCCGGCGACGTGCTTTTGTCGATCGAGGCGATGAAGATGGAGACGGCATTGCATGCCGAGCGCGATGGGGTTGTCGCCGAAGTGCTGGTCAAGGCCGGCGATCAGATCGACGCCAAGGATTTGTTGATAGCCTTCGGATGAGACACAAATGTCGCCCAAGCAGAGTTTGTCTGCGTCCGGCGGCAGCCCTTCAGGCCGCATCGATAACAGCTTGACCCGCCGCCCCCGGTCGGGCATCGAACCGCTGCAAATTCGCCGCGACGGTTCGTGAGTCGCGGCATGGAAAACGACGCGGAGAAAAAATGGCCGACGACATCACCGAAACCAGCCAGACTGTTGCCGCCGGCCAGCTGCGAGCCTTCATCGAACGCATCGAGCGGCTCGAGGAAGAGAAGAAGACGATCGCCGACGACATCAAGGAAGTGTTCGCCGAGGCCAAGGGCACCGGCTTCGACACCAAGGCGATGCGGTCGATCATCCGGCTGCGCAAGAAGGACCAGGCTGAGCGGCAAGAGGAGGAAACCATCCTCGATCTCTACAAAGCCGCACTCGGCATGGTGTAAGGCTGGTAACCGCCCTGGGCGCCGGTTGCGCCCGCAACGGGTCGAACCATGAGCGAATTCGACTTTGGCGGCCGCCGCGCCTCTGAGTTCCGCCAACGCGGCTTCTGGACGCTGTTCGCGGAACGGCATCCGGAAGAAAGGCCTCTGATGGCGCGGAGCGGACCCTGGTTCTGGCAGCGCGGGCTGCCCGACTTCGCCTTGGTCCTTTCCATGTATGTCGCGCCGGCGCAGAACCATGTCGGCGTCTTCTTCGGCCGCAACGAGAAGTTCGGTGCCACGCAAGCCTGGTCGCGGTTGAAGCCGTTCCAGCCGGCGATCGAAGACAGGTTGAAGCTCAGGCCGGAACAGAGTTGCGAGGGCCTTGGCATCAATTCGCTGTGGCGCGTGAACTGTTTTGCCGAGGACAATTGGCCGGCCATGGCCGACTGGCTGGTGACGGAAGCATCGCGTTTCGAGCGCGCCGTTGCCGAGGTGCTGGGCGAGGGTGGGCAAGCCGGTCCGTGAATTCGCGTCGCAGTGGCTTGAGTCAGGTCGGCTGCGCCGTGTCGCGGCCAATCTGGTCGAGATGCTGTTGCAGCGCCAGATGGTCGAGCGCATCCACCCGCAGATTGGTGAACAGCGAGATGCGGTTGTTGAGCATGCGATAGGCATCAGCAAAGGCAAGATGCAGTTCGGCTTCGGTGCCGTCTGCCTTGGCTGGGTCCGGTATCGACCAGAGCGCGGTCATCGGATGACCCGGCCAGATCGGACAGGATTCATTCGCGGTGCTGTCGCAAAGCGTGAAGATGAAATTCATTTCCGGCGCGTCGGGCTCGGCAAACTCGTCCCAGCCTTTCGAACGGGCGAAGCTCGTGTCGTAGCTGAGGCTTTCGAGCAGCTGCAGTGCGTAGGGATTGACCTCGCGCTTCGGCTGCGAACCGGCGGAAAACGCCTTGAACCTGCCGCCACCGATCCGGCTGAGGATGGCTTCGGCCATGATCGATCGCGCCGAATTGGCGTTGCAAAGAAACAGCACGTTGTAGACATTATCGCTCATCTCTAGACCTCCTTGGCAGGCGACTGGATGATGGGGCGGCAGATGCGGGCAAGGTATCCTTGCCAAGATGCCGACGTAGAAAGGTTTCACGACCGTTTGATGACAATCTGTCAAATCATACGCTTGCGTGCCGACGATCGATTTGCGTTGACAGGCTTGCTGCTTTGGAAATCTCTGCGGCTGTCGAATGAGAGAAAGCCGCATCGATGAGTGCGCCGGAGACTTTCGAAAGCGAAGACGGCAAGGCAGGCCGTGCGGCGGGTTTTTTTCGTTCGCGCTGGCAAGGCACGGCGCCGCTAGACCGGCTGTTCTGGCGCGATCTTGTCGTTGTCGGCACGGCGATCAACATCGCAGCGTCGGTGCTGGCGCTGATCCTGCTCGGGCTGAAGCTGCCGCTCGCTCTGGTTCTGGCGGTGCATTTCGCGCCGGTGCCGTACAATTTTTTCCTGACTTTTGCGGTGTGGCGTACCGCCGAAAAATCCGGCGGCGTCAAGGCTTCGCTGATGACGCTGGGAGCTGTGCTGTGGCTGATACTGGTGGTGGTGATCTGACGGGACAGTGCTGAATTGCACAACCTTAAATTGCAGTCAGGTAGCCGGCTCGAATTTCAGCGCGACCCCGTTGATGCAATAGCGCAGGCCGGTCGGCGGCGGGCCGTCCTCGAAGACGTGGCCGAGATGGCTGCCGCAGCGGGCGCAGTGGCATTCGGTGCGGACCATGCCGTAGCTGCGGTCGACGGTCGTCTCGACCGACCCGGGCACCGGATCGTTGAAGCTTGGCCAGCCGGTGCCGCTCTCGAACTTCAGCTTGGATTCGAACAAGGGCTGGTCGCAGCCGACGCAGGAAAAAGTGCCGGCGCGCTTCTCGTGGAGCAGGGCGCAACTGCCCGGCCGCTCGGTGCCGTGATTGCGCATCACAGCATATTGCTCCGGCGTCAGCCGGGCGCGCCATTCGGCATCGGTGCGGGTGACGGGGTAGGTGTGACTGTCCATTTTTGCCTCTTGGTTCATGCCGCTATTGGGGGTTGTCTTCCCAAGTTCGCCTAAAAATAGGCATTTGTTACGGCGTTTGCCCGTATTTCCAATCCTGCCCGCGAAGAATCCTCAGGCGATCGCCGCGAGATAACGCGCAACAGACCCTGCAAATGCCGCCTTTGCCTCGCCGATGACGTTCTGGTTCCACCATGCGCCATAGATATGGTCGAACGCGAAAGGCTCCAGTGCCGACGCGATGCGGAGCACCTTCGCCGCATTGAGCGGGATGTAGTTCGGGTAGCTGTACATGAAGCTGACATGGCGGCGCGTCGGGGTGACCTGCAAGATGTCGCCGGCCAGGATGGCGTCGCCGCCGTCGCGCTTCCAGTGCAGCACCTGGCCGCCGGCAAAGTGACCGCCGCAACGGATAAGTGTCAGCGAGGGATTCAGGGCGCGCGTCTCGCCCTGCCAACTGACAACAGCCGGATGCGGCCGCATGATCCACTGACGATCGTCGGCATGCAAATAGATCGGCACGCCGCCAAACGCTTCGCTCCACTCGACCATCGCCGAATAATAATGGCAGTGCGAAATGGCGATTGCGGTGAGGCCGCCTCGTCGGTTGATTTCGGCCACCGCCTCGTCGCTGACCATCGAGATGCAGTCCCACAGCACATTGCCATGCGGCGTCTGTGCCAGCAGCGCCCGCTGGCCGATGGCGAAGCGCGGCTCGACGCCGAAGGCGAGCACGCCGGCGTCGTCTTTCATCACGAGCCGATGCCCGGCGGCGAGCTCTTGCGGTGTGATCCAGGCCTGGCCCTCCCAGCGCACATATTGCCGCTCGTCCTCGCAGATCGGGCAATGTTGCGGCGGCATCGCTGCCGCTGCGAACTGGACGCCACATTGCAGGCAGAGGAAACAGGTCGGCCGTCCTGTTTTGTGCGAATCCATTCAGTGCTTCCTTGAAAGCTGCTTCGTCGCGGCTTCGAGCCCGGCGAGCGTCAGCGGAAACATGCGGCCGCCGAAGATGTCGCGGATCATGGCGACCGAACGGGTAAAACCCCAGTGCTTTTCACTTTCGGGGTTGAGCCATACCGCGTTCGGCCATTGCTGCAGCAGGCGGCCGAGCCAGACGACGCCGGCCTCCGGATTCCAATGCTCGACCGAGCCGCCGGGATGGGCGATCTCATAGGGGCTCATCGAGGCATCGCCGACGACGATCACCTTGTAGTCCGGACCGTATTTGTGGAGCAGATCGAAGGTCGGAACCACCTCCGCATGGCGACGGCGATTGTCCTTCCACACACCCTCATAGAGGCAGTTGTGGAAGTAAAAATATTCGAGCTGGCGGAATTCGGCGCGGGCAGCGGAAAACAGCTCCTCGACGCTTCTGATGTGATCGTCCATCGAGCCGCCGACATCGAAGAACATCAGCAGCTTCACGGCGTTGCGCCGCTCGGGCCGTGTCTGCACGTCGAGATAGCCGTGCTCGGCCGTGGCGTGGATGGTGCCGGGCAGGTCGAACTCCTCCTCGGCGCCTTCGCGCACCCAACGGCGCAAGCGTTTGAGCGCGATCTTGATGTTGCGGGTGCCGAGCTCGACGGCATCGTCGAAATTCCTGAACTCGCGCTTGTCCCAGACTTTCACCGCACGGCGGTTGCGGCTCTCATGCTGGCCAATGCGAACGCCTTCGGGATTGTAGCCATAGGCGCCGAACGGTGAGGTGCCGCCGGTGCCGATCCATTTCGACCCGCCCTGATGGCGGCCCTTCTGGTCCTCCAGCCGCTTTTTCAGCGTTTCCATCAGCTTTTCGAAACCGCCGAGCGCCTCGATGAGCTTTTTCTCCTCATCGGTCAGGTGCTTTTCGGCAAGCCGCCGCAGCCATTCCTCCGGGATGTTTTGGACGTCGACCGGGTTTTCGCCAGCCAACGCTTCGACGCCCTTGAAAACGTGCGAAAAGACCTGATCGAAACGGTCGATGTGGCGCTCGTCCTTCACCAGTGCCGAGCGGGCGAGATAGTAAAAACCCTCGACGTCATAGTCGACCAGCCCCATCTCCAGCCCTTCCAGCAGCGACAGATATTCCCGGAGCGAGACCGGAACCCGCGCAACCTTCAGTTCGAGGAAGAAGGGGATGAACATGGCACCATCTATAGCAGATCATATTCGATGAAGCCGGTGCGCCGTGCCACGTGGTCGTAGAGTTTGCGCGCGGTTGTGTTGGTCTCATGCGTCATCCAGTAGACGTTTTTGACGCCGATCTTGCCGGCTTCCTGCTTGACCGCCTCGATCAGGGCGGCGCCGACGCCCTTGCCGCGCACATCCGGGTCGGCGAACAGATCCTGCAGATAGCAGTTGTTTTTTTCGGACCAGCAGGAGCGATGGTAGAGGTAGTGCGTGAGGCCGACCGCCTTACCGCCGAGCGTGGCGATGAACCCTTTTGGTTCGAACTCACCCGCCGTGAACAGCCGCTTCCAGGTGACGGCGTAGACGTCTTCCGGCAGCTTGGTTTCGTAGAAGGTGAGGTAAGCAGTCCACAGACGCTGCCAGTCGGCATGGTCGGATTGTGCGAGTGGGCGGACGGTGATCTCGGTCATTTCATTTCCTTCCGAAGCTTTCGGCTCAAGCTGCCTCGGTGCCCGGCCCGCGGCAACGGTCCAGCAACGGGAAAGCGCTGTCCGCCGCATGCCCGGCCGCTATGGCTTCGGGCGTTCGTCGCTCGAAAAGCCAAATCGCTGGCTTTTCGTCGGCTTTGGCCGACCGCTCCTCACCCCTGCCTTCTCGCCATGAAAGCCAGCCGCTCGAACAGATGCACGTCCTGTTCGTTCTTCAACAGCGCGCCGTGCAGCTTGGGCAGCGCGTTTTTCGGGTCGGCGCGCAGATCCTCGGGCGCGATATCGTCGGCCACGAGCAGGCGGATCCAGTCGAGCGCCTCGGAGGTCGACGGCTTCTTCTTCAGGCCCGGCACGTCGCGGATCTCGTAGAACTGGGTGAGTGCGGCGCGCACCAGGTTCTGCTTGATGCCGGGATAGTGCACGTCGACAATCCTGTGCAGCGTCTCGACGTCGGGAAAGCGGATATAGTGGAAGAAGCAGCGGCGCAGGAAGGCGTCCGGCAGTTCCTTCTCGTTGTTGGAGGTGATGATGACGATCGGGCGCACGGCGGCGCGGATCGTCTCGCCGGTCTCGTAGACGAAGAACTCCATCCTATCGAGTTCCTGCAGCAAATCGTTGGGGAACTCGATGTCGGCCTTGTCGATCTCATCGATCAGAAGCACGACCTTCCTGGCCGCCGCGAAGGCATCCCACAGCTTGCCGCGTTTGATGTAGTTCCTGATGTCGTTGAAGCGCTCGTCGCCGAGCTGGCTGTCGCGCAGCCGCAAGACGGCGTCATACTCGTAGAGGCCCTGCTGCGCCCTTGTCGTCGACTTGACATGCCATTCGATCAGATCGAGGCCGAGCGCGGCCGCCACTTGCCTGGCCAGTTCGGTCTTGCCGGTGCCGGGCTCGCCCTTGACCAGCAATGGCCGCTCCAGCGCGATCGCCGCATTGACCGCCACCATCAGATCCTTGTCGGCGACATAGGCCGCCGTGCCTTCGAAACGCATTTTTGCTCCTCGGTTTTCACGGCAACCGTAAGGAGGCAGCCCGGCCCATGCAAGGCGCAGCGGGAGGGCGCGGTAAAACCTTGTGCCTGGAAACTCTCACGCAGGGCTGAGTGACGAATTAAGCCACCGAGCATGGCCATCTCTATGGCGCTTGGTTGATCGTCGGCCTATATTGGGCAAGACGGTCTGCGCTTCCCGGCAGGAGAACATTTTCCCCGGGGCCTTAATGATCCCTAGGGAGCTGTCCCTGGGAAGACCCGTGGGTTTTCTCATACGGCGCCCACCTACTTTGTAGGTTCCCGGGATCGCTCTCTCCACCGGTTGTGTGGATCGTCACTCGACGCAAAGGGTCCACGCCTCGGTGGATCATGCGGTGGAAAACGTCGCTCCTAAAACTCCATCCAAATCTGACCTTTTCTACACGTCGGCGCATGACATCCTTGAAAGAACTGAAAAAAAAACTGCGACGCGAAGCACTCGGGCGCCGCGACGCGCTCGATCCGTTCTGGCGGGTGGAGGCAGCACTCGAAATGGCCGAGACGGCGCGGGACAGCATCGCGATAGAGCCGGGCCAGATCGTCTCCGGCTTCTGGCCGATGCGCTCGGAAGTCGACGTCCGGCCGCTGATGTTCGCGTTGCGCGAAAAAGGTGCACGGCTTTGCCTGCCGGCGATTCTCGACAAGACCACCATCGTCTTTCGCGAATTGGTGCGCGGCGCACCGATGATCGAGATGGGGTTTGGCACCGTCGGGCCGCATGAGGAGGCCGAGGTGCTCGATCCCCAGGTGATGCTGGTGCCGCTTGCCGCATTCGATGCGCGCGGCCACCGCATCGGCTACGGCGCCGGCTATTACGACCGTGCCATCGCGCGGCTGGTCGACAAGGGGCAGCCGCCGCGGCTGATCGGCATTGCTTTCGACTGCCAGGAGGTGGCGCTGGTGCCGGACGAGCCGCATGACGTGACCATTCCGGAAATACTCACCGAGAGCGGGTTGCGCCGGTTCGCGCCGAAATTGTAGTAAAGTTCCTGGACGCATGGTCTTTTCCGAAAGTCATGCAGCTTTTCTGCTTCGCTGACCTTCGGTTCGGGATCAGGCTTATATGAGACTTCTCTTCCTCGGCGATATGGTCGGCAAGACGGGACGCACGGCGGTGTGGGAACAACTGCCCGGCCTGATCTCGGATTTCAAACTCGACTTCGTCATCGTCAATGGCGAGAACGCCGCCGGCGGCTTCGGCATCACCGAAGAGATCTTTCGCGAGACGATCGCGGCGGGCGCCGATGTCGTCACCACCGGCAACCATGTCTGGGACCAGCGCGATGCGCTGGCTTTCGCGCCGCGCGAGGAACGGTTCCTGCGTCCGTCCAATTTCCCCAAGGGCACGCCGGGGCGGGGCTCGGGCGTCTACATCGCCAGGAACGGCGCGCGCGTTCTGGTCGCCAACATCATGGGCCGGGTGTTCATGCATCCTGAACTCGACGATCCATTCCAGGCCGGCGAGCGCGAGCTTGCCGCCTGCCCGCTCGGCGAGCAGGCCGATGCGGTGGTCATCGATTTCCATGCCGAGGCGACCTCTGAAAAAATGTGCTTTGCGCACTTCGTCGACGGCCGCGCCAGCCTGGTCGTCGGCACCCACACGCATCAGCCGACCGGCGACCACCATATCCTCAATGGCGGCACCGGCTACATCTCAGACGCAGGCATGTGCGGCGACTATGATTCTTCGCTTGGCATGGACAAGGAGGAGCCGCTCAACCGGTTTCTGTCGAAGGTGCCGAAAGGACGCTTCGAAGCGGCGAGCGGCCCGGCGACATTGTGCGGCGTCGGCGTCGACATTTCGGATCGCAGCGGACTGACCGAGCGGATTGCGCCGTTTCGCCGCGGGCCGCGGCTCGAAGAAACCGCGCCCTCGTTCTGGTCATGACATTGATGTAAGCGATTGTAGTACCTAATTGCCGGCTACGCCTGCTTCAGATCGTAAGAGGGGACGACCTCCATGCAGCTCATCGAATTCCTGGCGCCACATTTCGCCTTTGTCTCCGATCCGACCGCATGGGTCGCGTTGCTGACGCTGATCGTGCTGGAGGTCGTGCTCGGCATCGACAATCTGATCTTCATCTCGATCCTGACCAACAAATTGCCGGAGACGCAGAGGGCCCGCGCCCGGCGAATCGGCATTTCTGCGGCGCTGATCATGCGGCTGGTGCTGCTTGCCACCATCTCGATCATCGTCCAGTTGACGGCGCCGGTGTTCACCGCTTTCGGCCATGGCTTTTCCTGGCGCGATCTGATCCTGATCGCCGGCGGCCTATTCCTCGTCTGGAAAGCGACCAAGGAAATCCACCATACGGTCGATCTCGAGGATCACCAGGATACGATGATCGGCGAGGCGCTGCAGCTTTCGCTGGCCGGAGCCGTCTTCCAGATCCTGCTGCTCGACCTTGTCTTTTCGATCGATTCGATCATCACCGCGGTCGGCATGACCGACGAGATCGCCATCATGTACATCGCCGTCATCGTCGCGGTCACCGTGATGATGCTGGCGGCCGGGCCGCTCGCCAATTTCATCGCCAAGAATCCCAGCATCGTCATGCTGGCGCTGAGCTTCCTGCTGATGATCGGCATGACGCTGATCGCCGACGGCATGGGCTTCCATGTACCGAAGGGCTACATCTACGCCGCCATGGGTTTTTCCGCGCTGGTCGAGGGCCTCAACATGCTGGCGCGACGTCGGAGGAAGGCAAAGGCCGGCGCGGGGCACTGAGTCATCGATGTTTGACTCTTACGGAATTGTACGTACAATATTGTAAATTATGGTGCGGCCTTGCAATTCGAGTGGGATGCTGAAAAGGCCAGGCGCAATCTTGGCAAGCACGGTGTCGCATTCGATCTTGCAAAGGGCGTCTTCGATGATCCGCTTCATCTCCGTGCCTGACCGGTTCGAAGATGGGGAGCAACGATGGCATGCGATCGGGATGATTGAGATGCTGGTGGTTTTGCTCGTTGTGCACACATACCCTGATCTCGACGATGGAGAACGGGTTCGGATTATCGGCGCCCGAAAAGCGACGCCGCATGAAAGGAGGCGCTATGAGCAGGAAGGAGCTTAGCCAGGATCAGCGCGACCAGCTTGCCAAGCTGGCTGATTTGCCTGACGACGAAATCGATACTTCCGACATTCCAGAAGCCCCGACCGAGAACTGGGTTCACGCTCGCCGCGGGCATCTCTATCGACCGCTCAAGCAACCGGTGACCATTCGGCTCGACGCGGATGTGCTGTCCTGGTTCAAGGAGCATGTCGAGGGTGGCGGCTATCAAACCGAGATCAATCGCGTGCTCCGTCGTCATGTGGCGGAGCAGGAAAAGCGGCGGTCCTAAGCGCTTCAGCTAAGCGGTCGGCACGCCGTTCGGATGACGGTCGCCGATCAGGCCAAGCGTCAAGCCTTGCTCCAACCAGGCTTTGGCGCCGGCGAGCACCAGCGCGAAGCCATCGGTCGAGCCGATCGCCTGTTTGACCTGTTCATCGGGGCTGCCGGCAAACCCGAAATTGCGAACCTCGAGAAAGGTGCCGCCCGGCATCTCGGTAAAAGTCCAGACCACCGTGGTCGGCGGATCGCTCCATTGCATGACGATCTTTTCGTTCCTGACGAACTCGCTGACCGTGACCGGCGTCGAAACACCATACATCCGCCATTCCCAGCGAACTTCTTTGCCGCTTTCGAGCCTGTCGCTGCCATGGGTGAACCAGAATTTCGTGGTGATCGCCGGATCGACGATGGCTTCGAACACGTCGGCAACCCGCCGCCGGATCAGCATGCCGGCTTCGGCGACCGGTGCCTCACGGATTTCCATGTTGTCCTCCTCTTGAAGTCGACGCAGCCTCTGTCAGCGGGCGTCGGGGTCACCAGGCGTCGGGTTCTCGCACCAGGTGAATGATGTTGGCCGGATTGGTGATCCAGCCGCCGCGAAAACCTTCGCCGAGCGCCTCGATGGCGTCGCAGCGCACAACGCCGGCCTTGGCGAGATGATCGGCCGCGGCCGCAAAATCGTCGGTGAACAACTCCAGCCAGATCTCGGCCTGGCTCAGCATCGGGGCCTCGTCGAGCCACAGGCGATTGGGGCCGAGCTCGAAACCGACGGCCGGCGCCTTCGCCGTGAACGGTTTCAGGCCGACGACATCGCGGTAGAAGGCGATCGTCTCCTGGTATTGGTGAGGCGGCACTTTCATGGCGATGTTGATGCCGCCGGTGATTTTCGCAGCCATTGTTTGCTCCGTCTTCTCAGATATTGTCTTCATTGGCGGGCTCGCCCTTCATCTCGCTGCGATAGTAGCCGTCGCGCAAATTGATGCCGTATTCGACATAGGCCTTCATGCAGGCCAGCATTTGCGACCAGCCCTCGCAATTGAGGTAGGATTTTTTCAGACCGACCGCGTCCTCGTGCCAGCCGGCCTCGGAGATGGTGACGAAGGTGCCGCCGTCGTCCAGCGGCTCGAAATTCATCTCGATGCGCGTCTTGTAAGCCGGCTTGCGGTCGGCGTCGGTGGCGTCCCAGCGCAACACGATGCGGCTGTCTTTCTCCACCTCATCGACCTCGACCGGGACCTTGCCCCACCAGACGACCCTGGCGCCGGCCACCAGCGGGGCACTGGCGCCGCCGATGGTGGTGAAATAGCCGCTGAGCTTGTTCGGATTGACGACCGCATCGAAGACTTCGGCGACCGGTTTGCCGATGCGGCCCGAAACTCTGAATCCAAGAGACATATCCACAGCTCCTTCCTTGATCAGAACCGCATTATGTTATAAAAATATAACATGTCAAGCAAAACGCAGGACGACAATGTTTTCAAGGCGCTGGCGCATCCGCGCCGGCGTGCGCTGCTCGACGAGCTGAAGGACGCGCCGCGGACCACCGGCATGCTGTGCGATGCCTTTCCCGACATGGACCGCTGCACCGTCATGCTGCATCTGAAAGTGCTGGAGGAAGCCGACCTGGTGGTGGCGCGGCGCGAGGGGCGCGAACGCTGGAACCATCTCAATGCGCTGCCGATCAAGCAGATCCACGACCGCTGGATCAGCCAGTATGCCACGCATGCGATCAGCATTCTCGACCGGCTGAGATCCGATCTGGAGGGGTGAGCGGCCGCAGGCATGCAGCTGGCCGGCGTGTTGAGCACCGCCCTTGCGGCGCGGCTGGACGAATTGAGCCGATTTATCTATAAGCCGGCCATTCCGAGACAGAGCGCCGTACGTCCATCCGGACGCAGCAGGGACGTTCTGAGATTTTGAATTCGAGCATTTTGGCAAAGGCGAGGTGACTACCTCGCTGCAGGATGCTCCGCCAAGAAGACGACAGGGGTGCCATGGCTGGCCATTCACAGTTCAAGAACATCATGCACCGCAAGGGCCGCCAGGATGCGGTGCGGTCGAAAATGTTTTCCAAGCTGGCGCGCGAAATAACCGTCGCCGCCAAGAGCGGCACGCCGGATCCGTCGATGAACCCGCGCCTGCGTCTTGCCGTGCAGAACGCCAAGGCGGTGTCGATGCCGAAAGACAACATCCAGCGCGCCATCAACAAGGCGTCGATGGGCGATGCCGAGACTTACGAAGCCGTGCGCTACGAAGGCTACGGGCCAGGCGGCGTCGCGCTGATCGTCGAGGCGCTGACCGACAACCGCAACCGCTCGGCGTCGAATGTGCGCGCCGCCTTCACCAAGGCCGGCGGGGCGATGGGCGAAACCGGCTCGGTGTCGTTCATGTGGGACCGTGTCGGCGAGATTTTTTATCCGGCGTCGGTCGGCAGCGCCGAGAAGGTCATGGACGCGGCGATCGAGGCCGGAGCCGACGACGTCCAGTCGGACGAGGAAGGTCACACGATCTATTGCGCTTTCGAGAATCTCGGCGAAGTGTCGAAGGCGCTGGAAGGCGCGCTCGGCGAGGCTGAATCGGTGAAGCCGATCTGGAAGCCGCAAACCAGCATTGCGGTCGACGAGGAGCGGGCACAGTCGCTGATGAAGCTGGTCGCCACGCTCGAGGACGATGACGACGTGCAGAGCGTCTACGCCAATTTCGAGGTCGACGACGAAACCATGGCGAAACTCAGCGCTGCATGAGCACAGCTCAGTCCGAGATATGAGCGGAGTTCAATCTGACATGGCCGAAAAGGTGCTGCCCACCATCCGCATCAGCTATTGCGTGCAGTGCCACTGGCTCTTGCGGGCCGGCTGGATGGCTCAGGAGCTGCTTTCGACCTTCGCAACGGATCTGGGCGAAGTCACGCTGGTGCCCGGCACCGGCGGCATCTTCACCATTTCCTGCAACGACACCCTGATCTGGGACCGCAAGCGGGACGGCGGCTTTCCCGATGCCGCAAGGCTCAAGCAGCTGGTTCGCGACGTGATCGATCCGGACCGCGATCTTGGCCATGTCGACCGCAAGATCGACAAGTCAACAGAAAAAGATACCACGTCAAAAAACCCTGCCTGACGCAGGGTCCCTGCATTTCACCGCCACGCCATGATGAAGCAGGCCAGTGCTGCGATGGCAGTGATGGTGCGGACGTGGTTCCACATCACCCAATCCCTGAGATAGGTGGTCCACACAGCGGCGCCGTTGGCGCTCGCCGGATCGACGGCGGCCAGCGCGTTGTTGAGCGGCACGTTAAAGATCATCGTCACGATCAGGTTGCCGACGAGATAGACCAGGGCGCCGGCGAGAATCCAGAATGAACCCGGTTGGCCCCAGCCGATGACAGCGCCGACGGCAAGCACAAGGCAGATCAGTCCGGTGCCGAAGAGCGCGGTCATGAACATCGGCGTCACCGCAGTGACATTGATCGAATTCATGGCGGCGATGCCGCCCGCGGCCGGCATGCGGGCGAGGCCCGGCATGACAAAGCTGGAGAAGGCGAAGAAGACACCAGCGACGACGCCTGAGCCGAGCGCGGAGATGAAGGTGAGGCTGGGAAGCAGTTTCATGATCATGTCAGTCACTCCAGATGCCCGTAGCAGCAGTTTCGGATGCATAGGCGGAAAAGTCCTTTGGGGCGCGGCCGAGCACGCGCTCGACGCCGTCAGTCAGCGCCTCGTTGCGGCCGTCGAGCACTTCGGTGAACAGCTCGTTGAGCAGCCAGGCGAACTCGGCCGGCAAGTTGTACCCGGCTACAGCGGCGGTGAACTCGGCATGCGAAATCCTGACGAAGCGAATGTCGCGGCCGGCCGCGTTGCCGATCTCGGCGACCGCGTCGGCGAAGCTCAGCAGCCGTGGCCCGGTCAGCTCGTAAAGCTGGCCGACATGGCCTTGACGGGTAAGCACCGTCACGGCGGCGTCGGCAATGTCGTCGGCGTCGACGAACGGTTCTCCGACAGTGCCGACCGGCAAAGCCACCTCACCGGCGAGCAGCGAATCGAGCAGTAAACTCTCGCTGAAATTCTGGGAAAACCAGGCGCAGCGCAGGATCGTCCAGTCGGCGCCCGAGGCTTTGAGCATCTCTTCGGCACGTTGCGCTTCGGTTTCGCCACGTCCTGACAGTAGCACCAGCCGGTTGACGCCACGTTCCACGGCAAGACGAGAGAAGGCGCCGACCGCTTCGGCCGCACCGGGCACCGCGAGATCGGGATAGTAGCTGATGTAGACGGCGCCGATACCATCGAGCGCGGGTTCCCAGGTCGCGTCGTTTTCCCAGTCGAAGGGCGGCGTGCCCGAGCGCGAGCCGATCCGTACCGGCAGGCCCTGCGCCGTCAGCCTGTCTGCGAGACGACGGCCGGTTTTGCCGGTGCCGCCGAGGATCAAAATCGGTTTTGTTGCTGTGTCGGTCATGGCGATTTCCTTTGCTCAGAAATATGAGTAATCCTCACATTTGCAAAACGTGATAAACCCTCGTATTTCTTGAGTCAAGCCAATTTGTTGATCATTCGCCGGGGAGACAGTGATGGAAGGCTTATCGGGTTCGCAGGATGGCCAGATCGCATCGCCGCGCCGGGCGCCCAGCCAGCAGCGCAGCCGCGAGCGGGTCGAGCGGATGCTGGCCGCCGCCTCTGCGCTGATCGCCGAACAAGGCAGCGATGCCATGCGCATGGCCGAAGTGGCGGAACGGGCCGGCGTGTCGATCGGCTCGCTTTACCAGTTCTTCCCCGACAAGCGGGCGATCATCTGGGCGCTGGCCGAACGCTACACCGCCGAAAGCCAGGCCTGCATCGCGGCAGCACTTGCCGAGGTTCGCGACGCCGAAGGGCTGCGGCGGGCATTCTCCGAGCTGGTGGATATTTATTATGGGCTGTTCCTGGCCGAGCCGGTGATGCGCGACATCTGGTCAGGCACGCAGGCCGACAAGGCACTGCACGAACTCGAGCTCGCCGACAGCCGGGCCAACGCCGAATTCCTCACCGCGGTGCTGAAGCGGCTGCGGCCGACCGCCGATCCGGCGGCGCTGGAAACGACGGCGTTTCTCGTCTGGCAGATGGGCGAAGCCACCATGCGGCTGGCGATCTCGGTCGATCGAAAGGAAGGCGACGACCTGGTCGCTGCCTACAAGCGGATGGCGCTGCGCGAACTGGTCGGCGAATAGACCGGCCCGTGTAACGATGACTAACGGCCGAAGCGAGCGCCGCCCCTCATCCGCCTGCCGGCACCTTCTCTCCCGTATGAGACGAGGAGAAAGAGCCGGCCGCCACCGCGGCACACTTCCTGCAACGCTGACAATTGGCGGAAAATAGTCGAGAGCGTCCCTCTCCCCGTCACTATACGGGGAGAGGTCGCCGGCAGAAGGTGAGGGCAGCGCAGCGCAGAACCTGGAACGAGAGGCTCCATGAACAAAAAACCCGCCAGAAGGCGGGTTTTGATCTGCTAAAAGTTTAGGCCTACAGCCCAAAACCTTCGAAACGCTTCTTGAACTTCGACAGGCGGCCGCCGCGGTCGAGCAGGGTCTGCTGGCCGCCGGTCCAGGCCGGATGGGTGGTCGGGTCGATGTCGAGGTTCATCGTATCGCCTTCCTTGCCCCAGGTCGAACGGGTCATGTATTCGGTGCCGTCGGTCATGACGACCTTGATGGTGTGGTAGTCGGGATGGATATCGGTCTTCATTGTGCTATTCCTGGTTCGCTGGCGCCGCTGACGGGCGTAAAGCCTGCGTCGATGCGCCCCTTTTTAAAACTCGAAGCCGCAGCTATTGAGGAGCCACGGCTTTTAAAAACGGTCGGCGAGCCTATACATCAGCCGGAATTGAATCACAAGGCCGCGGCAAGCGCATATTGAGGCGCATGCCCAGAAGGCGGCCAGAGGAAACGGTCATGGCGCACACCAGCGGCGATGCAGACGAGCGCAGGCGCTCGCTCAAGCCGCTGCGGCGCCTGTTCCCCTACATCACCCGCTACCGGAAAATGGTCATTGGCGCGGTCGTCTCGCTGACCATTGCTGCGGCGACGACGCTGGCGCTGCCGCTGGCCGTGCGGCGGATGATCGATCACGGCTTTTCCGCCTCCGACTCCAGCTTCATCGCCGAGTATTTCGCCATGCTGGTGGTGATGGCTGCCTTGCTCGCCGTGGCGTCAGCCTGCCGCTATTATTTCGTCATCACGCTGGGCGAGCGCGTCGTCGCCGACATCCGCAGCGACGTATTCCGCCATGTCACGACGCTGTCGCCATCCTTTTTTGACACCGCACAGTCGGGCGAGATCGTCTCGCGGCTCGCCGCCGACACGACGCAGGTCAAGTCGGCGGTCGGTGCCACCGCGTCGGTGGCGCTGCGCAACGTCATTCTTGGGCTTGGCGCCGTGGCGATGATGGTCTTCACCAGCCCAAAACTGTCGGGCCTCGTCATCGCCGCCATTCCGGTGATCGTGCTGCCGCTCGTCGCCTTCGGCCGCTCGGTGCGGCGCAAATCACGGCTGGCGCAGGACACGCTGGCCGACGCCACGGCCTATGCCAGCGAGCAGATCGGCGCGGTGCGCACGCTGCAGGCCTTCACCAACGAGAAGCTGGTCACCGGGCATTTTTCAGCTGCCGTGGAAGCCGCTTTCGCAGCGGCGCGGTCCTCGATCTTTGCCCGCTCCTTCCTCACCTTCTTCGCCATCTTCATGATCTTTTCCTCGGTAGTGGCGGTGCTGTGGTTCGGTTCGCGCGACGTGCTCGACGGCACGCTGTCGCCGGGCACTCTCGGCCAGTTCCTGCTCTATTCGGTGTTCGCCGCCGGCGCACTCGGCGCGCTGTCGGAAGTGTGGGGCGAGCTTTCCCAGGCGGCGGGTGCTGCCGAACGGCTGACCGAGATCCTGGCCGAGAAGCCCGCGATCCAGGCCCCAGCGCATCCGAAACCGCTGCCGGCGACGGCCAGAGGCGCAATCAGTTTCGACGACGTGTCCTTCTCCTACCCCGCTGGGCCCGACCGCGCCGCCGTCCACGGTCTGAGTTTCCAGGTCAAGCCCGGCGAGACGGTGGCGATCGTCGGCCCGTCGGGCGCCGGCAAGAGCACCGTCTTTTCGCTGCTTTTGCGCTTCTACGACCCCGAGACCGGCAAGATCATGATCGACGGCGTCAATGTGCGCGAGGCCGACCCTGCCGCGATCCGGGAGCGCATCGCCATCGTGCCGCAGGATGTCACCATCTTCGCGGCCAGCGCGCGCGACAATATCGGCTTCGGCCGTCCGGACGCCAGCCAGGCCGAGATCGAGGCGGCGGCCAGGGATGCGGTTGCCGACGAGTTCATCCTGAAACTCGAGAAAGGCTATGACAGCCAGGTCGGCGAGCGCGGCGTGACCTTGTCCGGCGGCCAGCGCCAGCGCGTGGCGATTGCCCGCGCGATCCTGCGCGATGCGCCGATCCTTCTGCTTGACGAGGCAACCTCGGCGCTCGACGCCGAAAGCGAGACGCTGGTGCAGACGGCGCTGGAGCGGCTGATGCAGGACCGCACCACCATCGTCATCGCCCACCGGCTAGCGACGGTGCTGAAGGCGGACCGGATCCTGGTCATGGATGGCGGCTGCATCGTCGAGGAAGGCACCCACCAGAGCCTCGTCGCCAAGGGCGGCATCTATGCGCGGCTGGCCAAGCTGCAGTTCGAAACCGGGGCGAACGCTTTCAGGGGCGCCGCGGAGTAGTGGGACGACGCTGCCAAACGGCTTCGTCTTTTGCAAATGGCGCTGGTCGGCAGTGACGAAGTGCCGCCGCGTTCTATGCGCTTGAAGATATGTCAGGCCCCATTCAGCACCTCCCCGTACCTTCTCCTCAAATGATCGGTGAAATGCGTGGCGTTGAGCTTCTCGCCGGTGGCGCGCTCGAGCAGCTCGGGCGTCGACCAGCGCGAGCCTTGCGACCAGATCCTTTCACGGCGCCAGTCGTTGATCGCTGCGAAATTTCCCTTGGCGAGGTCTTCGTCGGCCGAGGGATGCTCTCTGGTCAAGGCGGCCCATTGCTGCGCCGCAATCATCGCGCCCAGCGTATAAGACGGGAAATAGCCGAAGGCAGCACCCGGCCAGTGCACGTCCTGCATCGGCCCGTCGGCCGGATTGTCTGATGTCGACAGGCCGAGATAACAGCGCATCTTGGCGTCCCAGGCCTCGGGCAGGTCGGCGGCCTCCAGCCGCCCCGAAACCAGCTCCTGCTCCAGCTCGTAGCGCAGGATGACGTGCAGCGGATAGGTGACCTCGTCGGCGTCGACGCGGATCAACCCGCGCTCGACCCGGTGTACATGCGGCAGGATGTCGTCGATCGACCAGGTCTCGCCGAGGTGCTTTTCGACCACCGGCAGCGCCCAGCGCCAGAATTCCGGATTGCGGCCGATCTGCTTCTCTACGAACAGGCTCTGGCTTTCATGCACAGCCATGCCGCGCGCCTTGCCGAGCGGCCAGTGCGCCCACGCCTGCGGCAGGTTCTGTTCGTAAAGCGCGTGCCCGGTCTCGTGCAGTACGCCCATCAGCGCCGAAAGGAAATCGGAGGTCTTGTAGCGGGTCGTGATGCGCACGTCGCTCGGCACGCCGCCGCAGAACGGATGATGCGATACCGACAGCGAGCCATGGGTGAGATCGAAGCCAACCGCCGCCATCATGGCGAGGCCGAGCTCGCGCTGCTTTTCGATCGCATAGCTGCCCGAAAGCGGCTTCAGCGGATGTTTCGCCAGTCGCTCTTCCTGCACGGCCAGTGCCTCCGGCACGAAATCCCTGAGAAAGGTCTTCAACTCGGCGAAGACCGGCGTGATGTCGGCGGTGCGGTTGCCGGGATCGTACTGCTCCATCAGTGCGTCGTACGGATCGAGGCCGAGCACGTCGGCGCGAAGCGCTGCTTCCTCGCGCACCAGCGCGACGACGCCTTCGAGCGCCGGCAAGAACCCGGCCCAGTCGTTCTTTGCACGCAAGTCGCGCCACAACTGCTCGGAGCGCATCCGGGCGGTGGTTTGGCGCTCGACGAATTCGACCGGCAGGCAGGTCAGGTTGGTGTATTGCCGCCGGAACTCCTTGACCGCCGCCTGCTGTTCTTCGTTCAGCGTTTCCTGTTCGGCCGCCGCGATCCAGTCGGCGATCTCCGGCGCGGTCGCTCTGGCGTGATGCATGCCGGCCAGCGCCGACATCGCCTCGGCGCGCTTTTCGCCGCCGCCGACGGCCATGTGGGTCGCCTCGTCGGCGCCGAGAATGGCGAGCGCATGCTCCAGTGCTTCGAGCTTTTGGCCGAGGTCGTCGAGTTTTTGAAAGGACATGGCGGGTTCCGCTGAATTTGAACGGCGGGAAAAGATACCACTGCGCTGATATTGGCAAGCCTGAAGGCCGTCGACGATGGGCACATTGGTTGCTGGCCAGGATGCACGCCGCGATGGGTCTTGCAGGAGCGGTGGCGTGCGTGATCAATATCGCGAGGCGGCGCCGTGTCGCAGCGGGGAGACGAAGCATGATCGCCCTAAGCAGAAGCTCGTTCGCCCCGGGCCGAATTCACGCCCATGACCCGAAGCTGCCTTGCATCAAATGCGGATTTTTTCAGAATCTCCCGTTCGGGTTGGCCGAGGGTGTTCACGAGGCCTGGTATCCTACAGCGTCTGCGAACTCTGCCACAGCCAGATTGCGAGCGAGCCTGAACGCCCGCGGACCTGTGCTTCCACAGGTCCTCTTAGAGCACCAGATTTGAACAACTCGCAGTCGCGGCCGGCGACTTGCAGCATTTTGTCGCTCACTGCGACTTCGGCATTTTGGTCGGCCGCGATCTCCATCAAGCGACTGGCGACGTTAACCGTATCACCCGTAGTCGCGATGTGCTGACGGCCTTTGCCACCGAGTCTCGACGCAACGATTGTTCCGTAATGCGCTCCGATCTTGAAGCCGAGCCTCGACGCAGTCGATGCGGGCAACGAGACGAGCCAGTTGTTCGTACGGCTGGAGAGCGCTGCGCAGCAGCGGACAGCATTGAAGGCATCATCTGTCGCTGCTTCCGGTAGACCGAACAGGATCATGGCTCCGTCACCCATGAAATTCGTGACAACGCCACCGCAGCTTGTCACCTCTTCGTCCACCAACGCATGGAACGTGTTCAAAAGTTCGCGTGTGGCGTTCGGCCCCAATGTTTCGCTCAGTCCGGTGAAACCGGACAGGTCAATGAATATGATGGCGGCGTCCCTCCGGACAGGTTCCAGGAGAAAGTCGCCATGCTTCGCGAGCCACCCCTCAAAGCCCGGGGCCTGAACTCGTTGAAGCAATTCGCTCTGCGTGGCGAAATACTGGGCCTGGTTCCTGCCCAACCAAAGCTGCGCGGCCCCGAACAAAATAGCTGGCGGAACGGCGGCGGCCATAGGCAACGCCGCGCTCAGCCAGATATGGTGTGAGAATGCGGTCATATTGACCACGAACCAGATCACAACCACGCCGAAGACCGCTGCAAGGCCGATGGCGTTGCGACGCCATGCCAACAGCCCCACAAGAACCACTGGCAGCACCATTGCAAAGCCGGCATCTGCAAGGCGAACGTACTGATCTCGCACTATGCCGTCGCCGGTCATAAGATGGGCAATGGCCGTCGACATGACCTCGACGCCTGGGAGCACGGGATCAAACGGTGTCGGGAAAACATCGCCGGTGCCGGTTGCAGTTGCACCGATCACAACAATTCGATCCCGAATAATGCCGCCATCGGCTTGGCCCCCCAGCACCGTCGTGGCGCTGATCGTGCGGATTGTGCCGCGGGGGCCATAGAATGTCAGAGGGAGTATGTGACCAATGTCCGTCCGAATCCGCTGTCCGCCCAGAGATAGATAGTCGGGCGCAATTCCCGGATCCTCTCCCACCGCCATGGCGGCAACGCGCAAGGAGAAAGACGCTTCCGTCCGATCTCCGGCCCGAAACAGCAACGGGACGAACCGAGGCGTTCCCGTCCAGTCGGTAACCACGTTCACGACGCCGACAGCGGCGATATCCGAGAACGCTTTCAGGGGCCACAGAAACCGCTGGGCATTCGGCACTCGGGCGAGAGGGCCATCGCCCTCGACTGCAATCGATTGTTTACCTCCCGAGTAGACCGCTGCAGCAGCGATTACGGTTGAAGTCCCACGCAGCGAACGCGCGAGCGCCTCATCATCACTTTTTTTCCCGGGATCGACCAGTAGCAGGTCGACCGCAATGGCTTTCGGCCCAAAGCGAGCTATCGTATCGACAATCCGGGCAAGGGTGGCGCGGCTAAGGGGATAGCGGCCGTCGTTTCGGACCGCTTCGTCGTCTATTGCGACAATGGTAATCAGTTCCGGCGGCTTTGCCGTTCCCCGAACAAGCGTTCGAAGATCCGTCATCGTTGCTTCGACGCGATCGAGGGACCACAAGTTGCCGCGCCAGTGCGCAAAGCCAAGGCCGGCCCCCCAAAGACCCGCCAGAACGAGCGCGATCAGCGTCTGAAGCGCTCGCCCGCTCATTTAGCTTACTGACCGAAACGGGCCATCAAAGCCGAAACACGTGCGGCGGGCCAGCGCTTGACCGTTAGTGTGCCTGTTCCTGTTTCCACATCGACGCCTTCGCCCGGCCCGAGGACTACGCCAGCATTGGACGCCGGCCTTTGCACGGCGACGCGACCTTTGACGACGAAAACAGACGTCTTGCCACGGGCAACGTCGACTGCCCATTTTGTACCTCGCACTGCGGCAATCGCCTGCGGGGTGACGACAGCGAAGCCACCTCGGACCCTGCCGGCTGGAGCATCGAGCAACAGCGCCTTGCGCCGTAATCTGACCGCATCGGCGCTACCATTTCGATCACGGTCCACCAGTGCAAAACGAGCGCCATCTTCCGCAATGATGGTAAGGCCCTCCTGGCATCTCAGAATTTGTCGGGACGTACCTGCTACCAGTCGGAACGTACAGCCGGAGTTATTCGACTGCGCTGAAGCGGTAGCCACCCAAAAGACACAGGCAAGCATGCATGCCATCAGGCTCCGGAGATATCGGCCACTTGCGCTCATGAACCTCTCCTTGCTTTTGCGAAAATCTGCGGCAAGAAAATCTTTGCATTGTCTTCTGCGGTCAGCTTGGCAGTTTACTCATGCGTATGAACCGGCACTTGTAGCCGCGTTGCCCCTGAGGTAGCACGGTGCCGACCAGCGATCTTAACACGATAGCTTGCTCCAGCACCAAATAAGGCGACATCAAGCCGTTTTGAAGCGATGCGAATGTCGCGAACGTCATGCGGCGACGCTGCTGTTCGGCTCATCTGCCAGAACGAGCAGGTCGCGCCATTTCGCGACATTCTGCCCGCTTCTCCAAAGCTGACCTTCGAGCAGCGGCAGCGGCCGACCTTCGCGATCGTCAGTCAAACCTCCGGCCTCCGCATTAACTGAAGAGTGGGCGTGAATTCGGTCGAGCGCGAACGAGCTTCCGCTTAGGGTCGGAACAGGTATTTCGCATCGGCACCAAGCGTCAGGTTTTGATCAACTGGCGCATGATCCCAAGCCGAAGGCCGGAAAAACGCGTGGAGCTATACCGAACGATTTCAGCCTCTTGGATAGTTTGGGCCGTAGCCGTTTGGATAGTACCCGCCATCGCCGCCATTGCGTGGTCGGTATCGTTCCATCTCGCGCGGCCTCTCGCGCCGCCCGATCAAGTTGAGCGACCTGCGTGCGCAAGCCCCGCCTGGAGCCGGGGCGATCAACGCTCGGTCAGTTTCAGCTCGATGCGGCGGTTCTTGTTGCGCGCGTCTTCGCTGTCGGCGGGGTCGAGCGGCTGGAATTCGCCGAAGCCGGCGGCAACCAGGCGGTTGGCCGGCACGCCGTTCTCGATCAGGAACTTCACCACCGAGGTCGAGCGCGCCGTCGACAATTCCCAATTGTCGCGGTAGCGGCCGGTGCCCGACAGCGGCTTGTCGTCGGTGTGGCCGTCGACGCGCAGCACCCAGTTGATCTCCGGCGGGATCTCCTTCTGCAGGTCGATGATGGCGTCGGCGAGCTTCTTCATCTCGTCCTTGCCGGCATCGTTGATCACTTCGGAGCCTGTCGGGAAAAGCACTTCCGACTGGAAGACGAAACGGTCGCCGACGATGCGGATGTTCTCGCGGTCGGCGAGGATTTCGCGCAAGCGCCCGAAGAAGTCGGACCGATAGCGGTTCAGTTCCTGCACACGTTGCGCCAGCGCGACGTTCAGGCGGCGGCCGAGATCGGCGATCTTGGTGTTGGACTCGCGATCGCGCGCTTCGGACACGTTGAGCGCTTCTTCGAGCGCTCCGATCTGCCTGCGCAGAGCCGAGATCTGCTGGTTGAGGATTTCAACCTGGCTCAGCGCCTGCTGGCTGATCTGGCGCTGGTTGTCGAGTTCGCCCGAAAGCGCCGTGGCCCGCTGGTTGGCGGCGTCGCCGGCACCGGCGCCTTGCGCCAGCAACTGCTCGAGCCGGCTCTTTTCCGCCTCCGACGCAGACAGCGACGCCCGTAAATTGGCAAGCGAATCTTCCCTGTCCTGCGTCGTCGAGCGCTCCAGCGCCAGAAGCTGGGTCAGTTCGTTGATCTGCGAATTGAGGCGGTTGAGCACCGTGTCCTTGCCGGAGATTTCGCGGCCGAGCAGGAACTGCGCCAGCACGAAGACGGTAAGCAGGAACATGATCGCCAGCAGCAGCGTCGACAGCGCGTCGACGAAGCCCGGCCAGTAGTCGATACGGCGATCGGCACGCCGGCTCCTGGCGAGAGCCATGCTAATGGACTCCAGTCTTCTTCAGGGCGTCGGCGATCTTCTCCAGCGTGTTGCGCATCGCCTTCTGCTCGTCCGACTGGGCCTCGACCCAGTCGCGCATGATCTGCTGCTCCGAGCGCATGTTCTTGACCAGGCCCGAAATGCCGTCGGCAAGGTTGGCCATGGCGGTGGCGACACGCGGATTGGCGCCGCCGCCGTTCTCCTGCATGCTGCGCAGTCTTTCAGACAGGACGCGGATCTCGTCGGAGGACTCGACCTTGGGCGGTTCGGCGACGACGATGTCGGAGGACAGGTCGGTGACCGAGGACAGCCAGTTTTCGAGCTCGGTGTAGAAGCGTGTCTGGGCGCGGCCAGCCTGCAGGTCGAGGAAGCCGAGCACCAGGGAACCGGACAGGCCAAACAGCGAGGACGAGAAGGCGGTGCCCATGCCGGCCAGCGGCGCAGCAAGCCCGGCCTTCAGCGATTCGAGCACGGCTGCGGCATCGCCAGTGCCGGGATCGAGCGACTCGATGGTTTCGCGGATCGAGCCGATCGTGTTGAGCAGGCCCCAGAAGGTGCCAAGCAGGCCGAGGAACACCAGCAGCCCAACAAGGTAGCGCGAGGTGTCGCGGGTTTCGTCGAGGCGGGTGGCGATCGAATCGAGCATGGTGCGCATCGAGCTGGTCGAGAAGGCGATCGTCGGCGAGCGGCCGATCATCGCCTTCATCGGCGCCAGCAGCACCGGTTCGGTGGTTTCGGAGCCGGCCCGAAAAGAGTTGACCCAGCGCACTTCGCGAAACAGCCGACCGACCTGTGCGAAAGCCAGCAGGATGCCGACCGCAAGCACGCCGACGATCAGGCCGTTGAGACCGGGATTGGTGGCAAAGGCTGTCGAGATCTGCCGGGTCAGGATGGCGGCGATGAAAGCGACGATCATCAGGAAGATGACCATGGTCAGGAGAAAGACCTGCGGGCTCGACAATTTGTGCGGGTCGTACATCAGCACGTCGGAGCGTCTGCCCATGCCGAAGGATTTGAAAAAAGCCATCCGTGCCCCGTTTCCGATGCCGCCGCCGCCGCCAATTCACGTTTGACGGCGACTCTAAACGCAATTGTGACCAAATTGAATGGCGCTTGGCAATATTGCCAAGCGGACCATTGCGTTAGAGTCGGTTGATGACCAGGCAGTCGACCATGGCGGCAAGATGCAGGCCGGCGCCGGTGACGACAAAGCCGTGCCACAGCGCATTGTGGAAGCGCAGGCCCTTCCAGGCGAAGAAGATGACGCCGCAGGAATAGACGATGCCGCCGGCGACGATCAGCGCGATCGATGTCGTCGGCAATGTCTGGACGAGCGGCTCGACAAGCACGATGCCGCTCCAGCCGATGGCGAGATAGAAGACGACCGCCAGCCGGTCGAAGCGACCGGGAAGAAGCACTTTGATGGCGATGCCGATCGCTGCCGCGACCCAGACCAGGACGATCATCGAGATGGCCAGCGGCGAGCCGTCGAGCTGGGCGAGAAAAGGCGTGTAGGTCGCGGCGATCAGCAGATAAATCGCGGCATGGTCGAAGCGCCGCAATATCCACTTGGCTGGCGACGACACCGGCCACAGATTGTAGGCCAGCGACACCGACAGCACGGTGAGCAGCGAAATCACATAGAAAGCGGCGGCGATATATTCGCCCGGACCGGTATGGAAGGCAGCCAGCGCCAGCAGCGTCGAGCCGGCAGCAATGGCGAGCACGATGCCTACCGCATGGACGATGCCGTCGGCGATCATTTCGGCGCGCGAATAGTGCCAGCGTCCCATGAAGGGGATTTCGATCTGGGGTATGTCGATCTGGGATTTCGAGCCGATATGCGTCATGAACGATCCTGCATCCGCCTATTTGGGCGGATGCCGGACAGCATTTCAAGCTTTCGTTGCGGTTTTGCGACTGCGGCGGTTCAGCGCGCCAAGTCCGCTGGCTATAGCTAGAGTCTAGCGCGTCACCGGCTTCCTGACGGTCTTCAACAGCGCACGCTGGATGGTCTCGTTGCCGGCGACGATCGAGCCGCCATCCAGCATGTTCTGCCCGCCGGCGAAGTCGGAGATGAAGCCGCCCGCCTCGCGGATCAGCAGGATGCCGGCGGCGACGTCCCAGGCCGACAGGCCGGTTTCCCAGAACCCGTCCATGCGGCCGGCAGCGACGTAAGCGAGATCGAGCGAGGCGGAGCCGAGGCGGCGGACGCCCGAAACTTCGGCCATCACGTTGCGCAACTCGATGAGGAAATTGCCATGCTGGCCGCGGCCGAGATGCGGCACGCCGCAGCCGATCACCGTGTCGATCAGCTTGGTGCGGCCGGCAACCCGCAGCCGGCGGTCGTTCATGAACGCGCCACCACCGCGCTCGGCGGTGTAGAGTTCGTCCATCGCCGGATTGTAGACGACACCGGCGACGATCTGGCCCTGGCGCTCCAGCGCGATCGAGATGGCGAACAACGGAATGCCATGCAGGAAATTAGTGGTGCCGTCGAGCGGGTCGACGATCCAGCGGTGCTGGCCGTCGTCGCCTTCGATCAGGCCGCGCTCCTCCATCAGGAAGGCGTAGCCCGGCCGCGCCTTCGACAGTTCGGTGAAAAGGATTTCTTCGGCCTTGCGGTCGGCCTGGCTGACATAGTCGGCCGGTCCCTTCATCGAGACCTGCAGGTTCTGCACTTCGCCGAAATCGCGCGACAGCGAGCGGCCGGCCTTCATAGCGGCCTGGACCATGACATTGAGGATCGCTGAACGCGCCATTGCTCATCTTCCTGCCGGTGCGCCTATTTGCCTTGAGGCATGATCTTATCCAAAAAGTCTGCAACTTTTTGGGATCATGGCTGTTTGCTTGAAGCATGATCTCGTCCAAAAAGTCTGCAACTTTTTGGGATCATGCCTTAGTCGGCGCGGCGCACGTAACTGATTTCGTTGGTGTCGACGATGATGCGCTCGCCCGAGCCGATGAACGGCGGCACCAGCACGCGAATGCCGTTTTCCAGCATCGCCGGCTTATAGGACGAAGCTGCGGTCTGGCCCTTCACCACCGGGTCGGCCTCGGTGATCGTCAGCGTCACCTGGTCGGGCAGCGAAATGCCGATCGGCCTTTCGTCATAGAGCTGGACCGTCACCATCATGCCGTCCTGCAGGAAGGCAGCGCGATCGCCGACGAAATCCTTTTGCAATTCAAGCTGCTCGTAGCTTTCGGTGTCCATGAACACCAGCGCTTCGCCCTGTTCGTAGAGGAAGGAGAAATCCTTCATCTCCAGTCGGATCTGCTCGACGGTCTCGGCCGAGCGGAAACGCTCATTGAGCTTGGTGCCGTTGATCAGGTTCTTCAGCTCGACCTGGTTGTAGGCGCCGCCCTTGCCGGGCTTGACGGTGTTGGTTCTGACCGCCACCCACAGGCCGCCATCATGCTCGATGACATTGCCGGGACGGATTTCGTTGCCGTTGATCTTGGCCATGATGATGTGATCCGGAATGAGATTTTCGCGACGAAAGCGAATTGGCGCCTCCAAGACCACAAATCGCCGGGAGAGGCAAGGGACTGGGCAAGCGGGGGAGTGGGCAAGAGGCGGAGTGGACAGGAGGGGCGCAACGGCGGAGCCTCCCCTCGTCAGCATCCGCTGCCGATGTTCACTGTCCGCGACGCTTTACGGCAGGCGGTTGGCCTTCTGCAGCGCCTGCTTGGTCTGGTCGTCGGTCAGGCCCTGCAGAAAATCGTCCATCTGCGGATCGATCAGCCCGGCGCGGCGTGCGACGACGTACCAGGCGCCGGCAAGGACCGGGTCCGGATCGGTGCCGATGCCACCCATGTAAAGCTTGGCGAGGCGGTTCTGGGCGGCGACATTACCGCCCTCGGCGGCCTGTTTCATCCAGCCGAAGCCGGACTTCAGGTCGCGGGCGCCACCGCGTCCCTCGATCATCCAGGCAGCGAGATCGATCTGCGCCGTATCGTAGTTCTGCCTTGCTGCCTGCGCCAGCAAGCCGCGCGCCTGGGCATCGTCGCGCAGCTTGCCGCCGACGCCATTGGCATAGACCTGCGCCAGCGCATATTGCGCGTCGGCAAGGCCGGTCGCGGCGGCGCGCTGATAATAGGACACCGCCTTGGCGATGCCGGCATCGCCGGGGTCCTGCTGGACCAGCAGCTGCGCGAAATTGAACTGCGCCAGACGGTTGCCGGCCTCGGCGGCGGCCTGCATCAGCGCATAGGCCCCTTTCTCGTCCTTCTTGACGTAGCGGCCGTCGAGCAGCATCAGCGCATATTGGAACTGCGCTTCCGGTATGCCCTGCTCGGCGGCAAGCGCGTACCACTTTGCCGCCTCCGCCGCGTCGACCGGCACGCCAAGGCCGCGCGACAATATCTCGGCGATCAATGTCTGCGCCGCCGGATCGCCGTTCTGGGCGCGAACCAGAGCGAGGTTGTAGGCCGTCTTGTACAGGCCGCGCTGGAAGGCGCCATAGGCGGAATCCGACGGCTTGGCACCGAAGCGGTCGGGATTGATGGCGTCGGCCGACGGCAGCGGCGCCGTGGTGGCCGGCTGCGGCAGCGGAGTGGCGATCGGCTTGTCCGTGCTTGCAGCGATGCCGGGCTCGGCTTGCGGCAACGGGACGGTTTCCGCCATGGCGGCCTGCACCGTGAGCGGCGCAAGCAAAGCACCGAAAAGGATTGTCCGCGCCGGCACGTCAGTCCTCGAAACGCGGCGCGGTTTCGTCGAGCAGCGCGTTGGCGCTGGCGACTGCCATCTTTGGGTCGACGCCCTCGGCAAAGACGGCGCTGGACAGCGCCACGAATTCGGCGCCGGTGGCAGCCACCGCTTCTACCGAAGCGATGTCGGACCCGGCCATGACGATGCAAGGGATCTGGATCACATCCGCCCACCATTGCCCCAGCGACAGGTTGCGTGGGTGCGGCTCCGGCTTGTTGTCGTAGCCGAAGCGGCCGAAGAAGATGTAGTCGGGCCTGAGCTCGCCGAGTTCCAGCGCATCGTCGCGGGTCTTGGCGCCGCCGGTGCCGACCATCATTTTTGCCTGGAAACGTTCGATCGTCTCGGCGAGTTCGGCCTTGCCGGCCTCGACATGGATACCATCGGCCTGGACGCGGCCGGCGATGCGGGTGTCGCCGGCAATGACGACAGCTACGCCTGCCGCTTGCGCCGCCGGCACGATCTGTTCGGCGAAGGCCTGGAAGGAGGCTTCGTCCATGTCGTTTTCGGGCAGGATCAGCGAGGCGACATCGCCGCCCTCGAACGCCGCGCCGATGCGCTCAGCCGACACGCCGGGTGGCGCGATCAGCACGATGCGGCAGCGATTTGGAGGCGTTGCGTCGTTCATGGTTTTTGACCCCGGTTTTCGCCTATGCCGGGCGAAGATGGTTGCATTGCGGCATAGAGCAAAGTGCCGGCCTTGAACAGGCGGGCGGCCAGGACCATTGGCGCATGATTGTCGCACGGCGACGTTCTTGCCTCACTTGATTGCCTGGGTGCTTTCGGCTGGGGTCTTCGATTGCCACAGCGTCCAGCCAAGATTCATGCCGGCGGCGGCGACCAGGATGGCGGCGCCGCCGACGATCTGGGCCGGATGCAGCCGGTGGCCGAAGGCGACGACATCGACCAGGATCGCGACAATAGGGTAGATGAAGGACAGCGACCCCTGCAGATAGGTTGGCAGTTTCTGAATGGCGCCGTACATCAGGATGTACATCAGACCGGTATGGACGACGCCAAGCGTCGCCAGCATGCTCCAGCTCCACACGTCGGCGGGAAGGTGGGAAAGGCTGGCGAAGGGTGCCAGCATGACGACGCCGACGCAGACCTGGATCAGGGCGATCAGGTGCGGCGGCGTGTCTTTGAGCTTCTTGGTGACGATGGCGGCGACGGCCCAGAAGAAAGCCGCACCCAGCGCCATCGCGATGCCGATAAAATAATCCGTACCGACATTACCTGTATTGGGGCCTGCATCGGAGCCCGCATCAGGCGAGCCTTGCACGATCAGCAGCAAGCCGGCGAAGGCGATGCCAAGCCAGGTCAGCTTTGTCAGGGTCAGCCGCTCTGAGAAGAAGAGCGAGCCAAAGCCGACCAGCATGAAGGGCTGCGTGTTGTAAACAGCCGTGGCGATCGAGATCGAGGCGCGGGAAAACGAGCTGAACAGCAGCAGCCAGTTGACGACGATGGCAGCACCCCCGAGAGCCGAGATCGCCACGATGCGCAGTGACAGCCTGCCGCGCAGCAGCCCTAGGGCAGCGCAAATGATCAGTAGCGTTATCGCGCCGAAGGCGCAGCGCCAGAAGACGACGTCCATGATGGGCTCGCCCGACATGACGACGAACCATCCGATCGTGCCGAGGATCACCATTGCGGCCGTCATTTCGATCGTGCCGCGCGCCGTGCTGTCCATGAATATTGCCTCTCGAAACGCTGATGATTGATAATTCCATGCCGCATCGGCGCTTTCTATAATTTTCGCTAGGTGATATGCTGGTAGTGCCTAATAAAATAAGGTGAAGCCGGCCTTTTTCTTGGGAATGTCAAATGCTGGACGATCTGGACCGACGCCTTCTCGAAATCCTGATCAAGGATTCGCGAACCTCATTGAAGGAACTGGCCCAACAGGTAGGACTTTCGTCGCCGAGTGTCGCGGAACGCCTGCGTCGGCTGGAGGATCGTGGCGTTATCAGGGCCTTCACCATCGAGATCGATCCGCAAGCGCTCGGCTACACCTTGCAGGCGATCGTTCGCATCCGGCCCTTGCCGGGCAAGCTGCATATTGTGCAGAAGCTGATTGAGGAGACTCCGGAGTTTGGCGAATGCGACAAGGTGACGGGCGACGACTGCTTTGTTGCCCGGCTGTTCGTGCGCTCGATCGGCGATCTCGACAAGCTTCTCGACCGTATCGCCGACAAGGCCGAAACGAGCACAGCCATCATCAAGGCGCAGCCGATCCGCAGGCGCCCACCGCCGCTAGCCGCAACCGCCATCTCGAATCCGTGACAGGCCTCAGCACGAACGACGCACAGCGTCATGTGCGCATTTGCAGTCGCGGCGCGAAAGTTTATCGGCTATTCCAGCGTCTGCACGCTTTCCCTCCAACTGCTCCCGTCGATGTCAGGCCTGCTTCTCGATCCGTGGTTCTATGCCGCCGCCATTCCAGCCGTCATCCTGGTCGGTCTGTCCAAGGGCGGCTTTGGCGGTGCGGTCGGATTCGTGGGCGTCCCGCTGATGGCGCTGGCCATGCCGCCGGTGCAGGCAGCCGCCATCCTGCTGCCTATACTGTGCCTGATGGACATCGTCTCGGTGTGGACATGGTGGGGTGTCTACGACCGCAAGATGCTTGCGGACATGATGCCGGGGGCAGTGATCGGCATCGGCCTCGGCTGGCTGACCGCGGCGCTGGTGACAGCGGAAATGGTGCGGCTGATCGTCGGCGCCGTGGCGATTATCTTCGTGCTTCGCTGGGTCTATCTGCAGATGCGGCACGGTGCGAGCCACTCAGCCGAGCCCAACCGCGCGGCTGCCGCATTTTGGGGGACCGTCGCCGGGTTCACAAGCTTCGTCGCCCATGTCGGCGGCCCGCCCTTTCAGGTCTATGCGCTGCCAATCCGACTCCATCCGAAAGTGCTGTCGGGCACCGCCGCAATCTTCTTTGCCGCCACCAACGCGTTGAAGCTCATCCCCTATTTTGCGCTCGGACAGTTCGACGCCACCAACCTGACCGCGTCGGCGGTTCTGGTGCCGCTGGCGCCGCTCTCGACCATCGCCGGCGCCTGGCTGGTGCGGCGGATGCGAGCGGAACTGTTCTACCCCTTCACCTATGCGACCGTAGCGGTCGTCGCGGTCAAGCTCCTGTGGGACGGGATCGCCGGCCTTCTCTAGATTGCGTCGCGTGGGAGACGGCTTTGTTTCGGCGTCCTATGAGGCACGGCCGGAAGGGAACCGCTCAAGGCAAGCGCGTCACGCCGTTTTCTGCTATTTTGGCAGCGCCGGGAGGGGTCGGGCGCGATGCGACATCGTCCAGAAACATTGCCGATGCTAATGCGCCGATGCCGGGGACCCGGTGGCGGGGCGACCGCCTGATCTCAACCATTCCCATGACGGGAAAAGGCAAATCGGGGCACACAATGCAAAAGGTAGCACGAAACTTCTTCACGCTGGCCGTCGTCTACGCACTGGTCGGGATGGCGCTCGGCCTACAGATGGCGATCAGCAAAGATCATGCGCAGATGCCAACCCACGCCCACATCATGGTGGCCGGATGGCTGATGTCGGCGGTGTTCGCCTTCTTCTACCATCTGTTTCCGGCAGTCGCGGAAAAGACGCTTGCCACCGTCCATTTCTGGTTGACGGCAATCAGTGGCACCGGCCTGTTGATCGGCCTTTACATTATGCTTGCCGGCAACCCGGTGATCGAGCCGCTGGTGGCAACATCCTCGATGGCTTTTTACGCGGGGCTGCTGCTGTTCGCCTATATCGCGCTGCCGGTGGTGTGGAAAGCCGAGCGGCATCCTGAGACGCAAAAGGCCTGAGTCCAAAGGTTTGGGCCCGAAAAGGCCTGGAGTTATTGTGCTGTTACGGCACAGGCGGGCGAGGCTTGATCAAAAAATATCCACGACGTTAAGGCTTCATTAAGCTTTACGGGCGTTTACTATGCGCATCCAGTGATCTGGATTCTTACCGAGTGGTTGGAGCCACTTTGTTTGACGCCTCCCTGTTAAACTCCTGAGAGCCGCCTTATCCGCGGCTCTTTTTTTTCGCGCTCCGGATTGCCGGTCGCCCGCCGTTAACCGTTTGTTAAACATGTGCTTGCCTTCGCCGGCGGCGAAGCGCATTTTCAAGCCTCGGTCATATAGGGTGCAGGCGTGACGGCGATGACGCCGATTCGGCCGGCTGTAAGGCAAGTGCAGGGCGTATCGATGAACGATCCTTCGAAGGGAAGCGCGAAAACCATCAAGCTGGCGGAGCGCCGGGTTTTCTCCCAATCCTTCAAGCCGCTCTACCAGGAAGGCATGGGCCTGGTCGAGCAGGCGGCCGAATATCTGGACGGCAAGGGCCGGGCCGAGGCGAAGAAACTGTCCAGGCTGGCGGCGACGCTCTATGCGGCCGAGTCGATGCGACTGACCACGAGGCTGATGCAGGTCGCCTCCTGGCTGCTTCTGCAGCGCGCGGCGAATTCCGGCGAGATGACTCGCGATCAGGTTGCTTCCGAAAAATCCAAGGTGCGTCTCGACACCGCTTCCGCCAACAACGATGCCGCAGGCTGGGCCGAACTGCCCAAGGATTTTCTTGACCTCATCGACCGCTCGCTGCGCCTGCAGGCGCTGGTGCGTCGCATGGACGAGGAAATTTACGGCGCCGTGGCCGAGGTCGCGCCATCCGGCCGCCGCGTCAATCCGGTTTCCGATCAGATCACGCTGCTGAACACGGCTTTCGCCCGCGGCTGACAGGCCGCTCGATATTCTCGGCTAAACGCCAGAAGCGTCCTTTCGCGGGCCAATCCGTCGCCGACTCTATGTTCCCTTCACGATCCTCGGCTTTATTGGTCGGCGGGATTGAGCCGCACTGCCAAGGGCCACGGCCAACCGCTTCTCGTCTTCGATGGCGCGATCGACTGCCTCGATTTCCTCTTGGAGCTCCTTTAGCTTGGCTCCGTAGCTGGAGCCGTCGCTGTCCCCGATCTGAAAGCCGCTTGCCCGCATTGCGTCGCGGGTATGGTGCACGTTACGGACTCCTTCGCGTCGAGTCGCGACCAGGATTTCCCTGAACTCTTCAAGACGTTCAACGTGATTGCGAGTCATTGCATTCTCCCATTTCGTCGTCATCGGCGCTGACGGCGATTCAGCACGGTGAAAACTTACGGCGCAGAAGGTTTAAGTGACTCTAAGAGATACGCTCGACAAAACATGAATGCGAAAGCTCAAATTTGACCGTCTTGCAATAAAGTGGAGCGCGGGAGGAGGAAATTGGCTTGGGACCCGACCGATCATCGATCTGAGCATTGAGGCGCGCCAAGCGCTCGGCCTGCCTGATTGAGGTGCTCACGGACCCGAATGTCCGTTCCGCTTCAGTTCTCGAAAACCACGCCATCTGTCTCGTCAGAGCGAATTCTCAACCAGCCTGTGGGACGCTGCGGAGCCTGTTTCTGGTTTGTTCACATTTCGCTGGCATCGCTGTCCGCCATGGGTAGACTTGGCGGGATGGGGGAAATGATTCGCATCATCGGTATCGATCCGGGGCTGAGGCGCACCGGTTGGGGCATCGTCGAGAGCCTCGGCAACTCGCTGCGCTTCGTCGCCTCCGGCACCGTGCGCTCCGACGACAGGTCGGCGCTGGCGACGCGCCTTTGCCAGTTGCATGACGGGCTTGCCGAGATCCTGCATGCCGCCATGCCGCATGAGGCGGCGGTCGAGCAGACCTTCGTCAACAAGGATGCGGCCGCGACGCTGAAGCTTGGCCAGGCGCGCGGCATCGCCATGCTGGTGCCGGCGCTGGCCGGCCTTGTCGTCGCCGAATATGCGCCCAACGCCGTCAAGAAGGCGGTGATCGGCGTCGGTCATGGCGACAAGAAGCAGATCCACATGATGGTCAAGGTGCTGATGCCAAAGGCGACGTTCGACACCGACGATGCCGCCGACGCGCTGGCCATTGCCATCTGCCACGCGCATCACCGGCAGAGTGTAGTCTACAGGTTGGCGGCGTTAGGCTAGAGCGACGTGCGTCCGTTTGGACGCACAAAGTACGCTCTAGCACTTTGAATCCACGCATCGTGCTTTGCTTTCCGGATCTCGATATCATGTCTCCTGAAACCGATCCATGAGGGCCCTATCCATGAGAACCTTGTACCCATGAGAGCTTTGGCATGATCGGCAAGCTGAAAGGCACGCTGGACGAGGTCGACGAGGATTTCTGCATCATCGACGTGCACGGCGTCGGCTATGTCGCCCACTGCTCGGCGCGCACGCTTGCCGCTTTGCCGGCACCCGGCGAGGCGGTGGTGCTGTTCATCGAAACCTATGTGCGCGAGGATATGCTGCGGCTCTACGGTTTCCAGTCGGTGCTGGAGCGCGAGTGGTTCCGGCTGTTGATGAGCAATGTGCAGGGCGTCGGCGCCAAGGTGGCGCTGGCCATTTTATCGACGATGGCGCCGGCCGAACTCGCCAATGCCATCGCGCTGCGTGATATTGCCATGGTCAGCCGCGCGCCCGGCGTCGGCAAGAAGGTGGCCGAGCGCATCGTCACCGAACTGAAGAACAAGGCGCCGGCGTTTGCGGGCACTGCGTCCGGCACCATCGGCCTGAAGCAGGAGCTTGGCGAAGGCGTCGCGCCGGCGCCGATCACCGACGCCGTCTCGGCGCTGGTCAATCTCGGCTATTCGCGCGATACCGCCGCCAATGCGGTGGCGGCGGCGCTGAAAAGCGCCGGCGAGGACGCGGATGCGCCGAAGCTGATCCGCTTCGGGCTGAAGGAACTGGCGCGGTGAGACATTGCCCGAGAAATAAATTCCGACTAGGAACAAGAGCATGGGTGGATATGCCGGTTTGACCTCCAGGGGGCAGCTTACGACTCCAAAGAAAGTCCGGGACGCCTTGTCGCTCAAGGCAGGCGATACGGTTGCGTGGACGGTCACGGACGGTCTTCTGATAGGAACGCCGCGCAATCCTAGATTTTCCGACCTTGCCGGATTTCTGGGCAATCCGCCCGGCGGGCCTGCCACGCTGGAGGAAATCGACGCCGCGGTGTGGGATGTCGTTGGTCGCCACGTCGCCGGTGATCGCGATGGAAGTGGGCGCGCCTGATGAGCCTTTCGCCACGCCTCATTGCTCCCGACAAGCGCGGCGAAGATGCCGAGCAGACCTTGCGGCCGCAGACGCTCGGCGATTTTGTCGGCCAGGCGGCGGTGCGGGCCAATCTCAAAGTATTCATCGAGGCCGCCAAGGGCCGCAGCGAGGCGCTCGACCATGTGCTGTTCGTCGGGCCGCCCGGCCTCGGCAAGACGACGCTGGCGCAGATCATGGCGCGCGAGCTTGGCGTCAATTTCCGCTCGACCTCGGGTCCGGTCATCGCCAAGGCCGGCGATCTCGCAGCACTGCTCACCAATCTCGAAGACCGCGACGTGCTGTTCATCGACGAGATCCACCGGCTCAACCCGGCGGTCGAGGAAATCCTCTATCCGGCGATGGAGGATTTCCAGCTCGACCTGATCATCGGCGAAGGGCCGGCGGCGCGCTCGGTCAAGATCGATCTTGCCCGCTTCACCCTGGTCGCCGCGACCACCCGGCTTGGCCTTTTGACCAATCCGCTGCGCGATCGCTTCGGCATTCCGGTCCGCCTCAATTTCTACTCGGTCGAGGAACTGGAGCAGATCGTGCGCCGCGGCGCCCGCATTCTTGCCATGCCGCTCGGCGACGATGGCGCGCTGGAGATCGCTCGGCGCGCGCGCGGCACGCCGCGCATCGCCGGCCGGCTGTTGCGCCGCGTGCGCGATTTTGCCTCCGTCGCCGGCGACGGACACGTCGACCGCCAGATCGCCGACGAGGCGCTGACGCGGCTCGAGGTCGATGCGCTCGGCCTCGACGCGCTCGACCGCCGCTATCTCTCGATGATCGCGCGGAATTTTGGCGGCGGGCCGGTCGGCATCGAGACCATCGCGGCAGGGCTTTCCGAGCCGCGCGACGCCATCGAGGACATCATCGAGCCCTATCTGATCCAGCAGGGTTTTATTCAGCGCACGCCGCGCGGCCGCGTGCTGACCGCCAATGCCTGGCGGCATCTCGGCCTCGATGCGCCGAAGGACCTGGCTCAGCAGCAGATCAGCCTGTTCCAGGAAGAGTAGGCCGCGCGGCCTTGCGGCTCCATCCTGCGCAAAATCTCCTAATCCTGGTCAGCTTGCCGGCGCATTTGCCGGCTCTAACGCTTCGCTGTGGGGACCGTCGGTTCCACAAAAGATGGGGTTGAGCAATGATCACCAGACGCGGCTTCCTGCGCCTCATCGGCGGTTCCTTCTTATCCGCCGTATCGCTCAGCGCTTATGCGGTTGGCCTCGAGCCGATGCTGCTGACGCATGTAAAGCGCTATTCACTGACCCCGCCAAACTGGCCTGCCGGATTGCGGCTTCGCGTCGTCGCTCTCGCCGATATCCATGCCTGTCGGCCATGGATGACGCCGGAGCGGATCAGGTCGCTTGCCGAACGGGCGAACAGCCTGCAGCCGGATCTGATTGTCCTGCTTGGCGACTATGCAGCCGGCACACGCCTGGTTACGGACTGGGTGGATGCCTCCGAATGGGCGCCGGCCTTGTCCGGCCTGAGGGCGCCGCTCGGGGTGTGGTCAATCCTTGGCAATCACGACTGGTGGGAGGACCTTTCCGCGCAGAAGGCCGGGTTGGGGCCGACGGTGGCGCGCCGGGCGCTCGAGAGCGCCGGCATACCGGTCCTGGAAAACGATGCCGTCCGCCTGGAAAAAGACGGGCATGGCTTCTGGGTCGCCGGACTTGCGGACCAACTTGCGCTGCGGCCGGGCAAAACCTGGGGCCGCAGCAGGTTCAAAGGACTGGACGACCTGCGCGGCACGCTGGCTAAGGTGAGCGACAAGGCTCCCGTTATCCTGCTCGCACATGAGCCGGACATTTTTCCGAAGGTCCCGCCACGGGTATCATTGACGCTTTCCGGTCATACCCATGGTGGACAGGTGCGGTTGCTCGGCTATTCTCCGGTCGTGCCATCACGCTTCGGCAACCGTTTTGCCTATGGCCATGTCGTGGAGGAGAACCGCAACCTGATCGTCTCCGGAGGTCTCGGCTTCAGCATCCTGCCGGTGCGTTTCGGGATGCGACCAGAGATTGTTTCGATCGAATTGGGTTCGGCGCTTCAATGAAGTGACCTGATCGCGTCCATCACATCCGGCTCGGCCTTGTCGCCAGCAAAAGCATCGACGATGCCGAAGGCGCCGCCATAGCTCCAGACAGACCATGAGAAGCCATGCGCTTCTGCGCGCGCGATCACGTCCCTGACATAGGCGGCACGGTATTCGGCCGGCATCACGTAGGGATTGCCGTATTCCTGGCGGATCATGCCGAATTCGCCGAGCGTGATGTTCTCCGGTTTTATCCCATTGGCTTTGGCCCAGGCCTCGACCCTGGTGAACGGCGCATCCATCGTCTCGCGCAACTTCTCATCCGTGTCCAGGCTGGCGACCTGCTCGTAGAGATAGGCAAGCAGGCCGCTCTGGCGCGCCCATGGCGCCTCGGCCTTGATCCTTGCGCGGATCCTATCGAGCACAGCCTCCAGCTGGGCGCGCGGGACGGCGCTGAGCGGATAGGGCAGGCCGGTGACGTAGGGGATGAAGTCGCCGGCCCAGGTCGCGCCCTGATGGGTCAGCAGGAACGGCTCGTAGGAATGAAAGGTCCAGATGACGTTGTCGTCGGGGATCGCCTTCGGATCGATCTTTGCCAGCGATGCCGCACTGGAATAGCAGGCGCCGGTCAGGATCAGGGTGAGCTTGGTGGCTGACGAACGCGCCGCCGCGAACAGTTTTTGCTGGCGCTCCGGCCACAGGCCGGCGCCGTCGGCGTCGCAGTCGATGACCGGTTCGTTCATCGGCTCGAAAGCGACCTGGCGCGGATCCTCGTTGGCCAGGGTCCGCGCCATATTGCGCACCGTTTCGACATAGGCGTCGAACATTTGTGGATCGTCCATCACCTCGCCCATGCCGATCTCGCGGCTGCTGCCGCTGGGGATCAGATGCATGTCGAGGATCACCTTCAGCCCGGCGCGGTTGATCATGCGCACCGAGGTCAGTACGCTGGCATAGAGCTCGTCGCGCAGCGCCAGCGTCTCGCCGGACAGGAACGGCGACGGGTCCACCGGCATGCGCAGGAAATCGAAGCCGGCGCTCTTTAGCGCCTTGAGGTCGTCATCGCCAAGGAACTTGCGCCATTCCGGATACGGCAATATCGCCTGCCGGTCGCCCCACTTGTCCTCGCCCGGCCATGTCGTCCATTGGTCGAGATTGAGGCCGCGCTTCATCGAAAAGCTCGCGGCCTGACCCGGCAGCGCCAGCGCGGCCAGCATAAGCAGCGCCGTCATCAAGGTCTTGATCATCACCGTCAACAATGCCATCGGGTTCATGCGCCAAGTCAATGTGTGTCGCCCAAAAAATTGGTAGCGGTCTTGCGACAATGACGCGCCCGGAACCTGAACCGCGTCGCGCTTCAGGTGCCCGGTCAGGCCAAAAAAGGAAAGCGCGATGGACGATCATGGTGAATCGGCGGCGCTCTGCGCCGGGCTTTCCGGGGCGCTGACCGAATTCGGCCACCGGCTGATGGCGCGGGTCTATTATGCCGACACCGATTTCTCCGGCGTCGTCTATCACGCGCGCTATCTCGAATTCTTCGAGCGCGGCCGTTCCGATTATCTCAGGCTTGCCGGCGTTCACCACACCGAGCTTGCCGAGGGCAAGCATGGCGAAAGAATAATCTGGGTGGTGCGGCGCATGGAGATCGACTTTCGCGGCTCCGCCCGCATGGACGACATCCTGACCATCGAGACGCGCACCGAGGACATTTCGGGCGCCCGCATCTTCATGGCGCAGCAGCTGAAGCGCGGCGACGAGGTGCTGGTCGAGGCGCGGGTCGAAGCGGCGATCGTCGGCGAGAACGGCCGGCCAAGGCGCTTTCCGAAGGAATGGATCGCAGCCTTCATGCCCAAGACATCAAATCGGTAAATTATCGATCCCGATGATCTGCTGACGATGCCAGGCGGCTCGCCAAGGCGCGGCAATGCGCCGCGCTGTGCGTCCTAACCCATCCTTAACCATAACGGTTCATGAAGAGAGTGGTGAAGATTGGAGGAATCCAGCGCCTTCCTTTCACCAAGATTTGCCCTGAAAAGGCCGCCAACGGTGCATTTTGGGGTTATTCCGCAAGCTTTTGCGCGACGGATTACAAGGGATGCCTATGGGCCAGCCGCCAGCCGTGCCCGGAAAATTCTTAAGGACGTAACCATGGAAAATATCGCACTCGCCGAACCGGGCGCGCATTTGTCGATTTGGGCGCTGTTCACGCAGGCCGGCTGGGTGGTCAAGCTGGTTATGATCGGGCTGCTCTGCGCCTCGATCTGGACCTGGGCGATCATCGTCGACAAGCTCGTCGCCTATGGCCGCATGCGGCTCGCGCTCAATCGCTTCGAACAGGTGTTCTGGTCGGGGCAGTCGCTGGAAGAGCTCTACCGCACGCTCGCCGACCGCAAGACATCAGGCATGGGCGCCATTTTCGTCGCCGCTATGCGCGAATGGAAGAAGAGCTTCGAGAAGGGGGCGAAATCGCCGCTTGGCCTGCAGACCCGCATCGACAAGGCGATGGACCTGGCGCTGACCCGCGAAATGGAAAAACTGGAAGGACGGCTTGGCTTTCTCGCCACCACCGGCTCGGCAGCGCCGTTCATTGGCCTGTTCGGCACCGTGATCGGCATCATGACCTCGTTCCAGGCGATCGCCGCATCCAAGAATACCAGCCTGTCGGTGGTCGCGCCCGGCATTGCCGAGGCGCTGCTGGCCACGGCAATAGGCCTGCTCGCGGCTATCCCCGCCGTCATCGCCTACAACAAGCTGTCGTCGGACGCGAGCAAGATCGCCGTGCGCATGGAAGGGTTCGCGGACGAGTTCTCCGCCATACTCTCGCGCCAAATCGATGAAAAAGTCGCTCAGAAGACCTGAGGAACAATCATGGGAATGTCTGTAGGCGCGGGTGGCGGAGGACGCGGTGGTCGCGGCCACAGGCGGCGCGGCCGCCATCACGCCATGATATCGGAAATCAACGTCACGCCGATGGTCGACGTGATGCTGGTGCTGTTGATCATCTTCATGGTCGCCGCACCCTTGCTGACGGTCGGCGTGCCGGTCGACCTGCCGGAGACGAAGGCCAAGGCGATGAACGCCGATACCCAGCCGATCACGATTACAATCGACGGTACGGGCAAGATTTTCCTGCAGGAGACCGAAATTCCGCAGGAAGAACTGGTCGCCAAGCTGCAGGCGATTTCCAAGACCGGCTACGAAGAGCGCCTCTTCATCCGCGGCGACAAGACGACCAACTATGGCGCCGCGATGGAAGTGATGGGTCTCATCCAGGACGCCGGCTACAAGAACATCGCGCTGCTTTCACTGCCGAAACAGGATCAGTAGACGCTAGATGAGAACCGGCCTCACCACATCGGTGATCTTGCATGCGGTCGCGATCGGCTTCGGCCTGTTCACGCTATCTGCGCCGGCGGCGTTGCCGGCGTCCGATGCCGAGTCGCTGGCGGTCGAAATCGTGCCGATGGAGGCGATAGCGCAGATACAGAAAGGCGACAAGAAAGCTGCGGTGAGCGAAAAGCCGGCGCCACTCCCGACCCAGCGCCCGGACATCGTGGCCGACGCGAGGACGGTCGGTGACAACAGCGTCGATACCGACAAGCCGCCGACGCCGGATCCCAAGCCCCAGCCAGTCGATAAGGCTGAGGCGCCGCCGCCCGCGCCGACGCCGAAGGAAAAGCCGAAGCCCGAGGACGTGCCGAAACCGAAGGAGCAGCCCAAGCCCGTCCCGGCGACGGAGGTCGCACCAGTGCCGCAGCCGAAGGAAGAGGTCAAGCCCGAGCCGGTCAAGCAGGCGGAGCCAAAACCGACGCCGGCCAAGGAACCGGCGCCGACGCCGCCGCAGGACAAGACCGCCGCCATCGACTCGAAGCCTGAGGTCAAGCCGGACGCCGTCGCCGAAGCGATTGCCAAGGAACCGCCAACCGAGGAGACGCAGCTTCCGGACTCGGCACCCGCCCCGCAGGCGCGGCCGAAGCCGCAGCCGGCCCAGGCCGAAAGCGCCAAGGCACCCGAGCGCAAGGACGCCGACAAGCCGGTCAAGGAAGCCTCGTCCAGGCCGAAATCGGAAGACAAGCAGTTCAACGCCGACGAGATTTCGGCGCTGCTCGACAAGCGCAAGCCGTCCGGCGGCGGCGCCAAGCGCTCGACCCAGCAAGCATCGCTCGGCGGGGACAAAAACCAGGGTCAGAAGCTCTCGAAGTCTGAGATGGGGGCGTTGGAGGCCCAGCTTAGTAATTGCTGGACCCTGCCGGTAGGGCTCGAGGGCTCGGAGAATTTCGTCGCTGTGATCCAGTTCAACCTGGACGCTTCCGGCAAGCTGGATGGCCGGCCTACTGTCGAAAAATCGAGCGGCAACCGCCCGTTCGACGAAAGTGCCGTGCGCGCGGTTCAGAAATGCGATGTGGCCGGCCTGCAGGTTCCCGCGGGCAAGCAAGACATCTGGGCCGACGTCCGGGTCACGTTCGATCCGAGGGAGATGCTGGGTCTATAGGCCCGGCGCCTCGAAGATCCGTAGAATCATTGAAGAGAAGCGAGAAGACATGAAATCCATCCTCAAGCCGCTCCTGATGATCGTATCGATGGCGCTGGGCATGACTGCCGCCGCCACCTTGCCGGCGCGGGCGCTCGTTGAGCTCAACGTCAACAAAGGCAATGTCGAGCCGCTGCCGATCGCCATCACCGATTTCCAGGGCGGCGATGCGTTGGGCGCGGAGATTTCCGGCATCGTCAGCGCCGACCTGAAACGCTCCGGCCTGTTCGCGCCGATCGAAAAGAGCGCCTTCATCGAAAAGATCTCCAACCCCGATGCCACGCCTCGCTTCGAGGATTGGAAGGTGATCAACGCCCAGGCGCTGGTCACCGGCAGCGTCAGCAAGGAGGCCGATGGCCGCGTCCGCGCCCAGTACCGGTTGTGGGACACCTTTGCCGGCCAGCAGATGTCGGGCGAGCAGTTCTTCGCCAACGACGCCAACACCAGGCGTGTCGCCCACATCATCGCCGATGCCATCTATGAGCGGCTGACCGGCGAAAAAGGCTATTTCGACACGCGCGTCGTCTTCATCGACGAATCGGGCGCAAAGAACGCGCGCAAGAAGCGCCTCGCCATCATGGACCAGGACGGCGCCAATATCCGCTACCTGTCGGACGGCAGGTCGATCGTGCTGACCCCGCGTTTCTCGCCAAGCCGGCAGGAAATCACCTACATGTCCTATGAAAGCGGCCAGCCGAAGGTCTATCTGCTGCAGATCGAGACCGGGCAGCGCGAACTGGTCGGCGACTTTCCCGGCATGACCTTTGCGCCGCGCTTCTCGCCCGACGGCCAGAAGGTGATCATGAGCCTGCTGCGCGACGACGGCAATTCCAACATCTTCGCCATGGATCTGAGAAGCCGCTCGACGACGAGGCTCACCAATTCGACGGCCATCGACACCTCGCCGTCCTATTCGCCGGATGGCAGCAAGGTGGTGTTCACCTCCGACCGCGGCGGCCGCGCGCAGATCTATGTGATGGGCGCCGACGGTTCGGGCCAGACCCGCATCTCCTTCGGCGACGGCGTCTATTCGACGCCGGTATGGTCGCCGCGCGGCGATCTCATCGCCTTCACCAAGCAGACCGCCGGCGAGTTCCAGATCGGCGTCATGCGCGTCGACGGTTCGGGCGAGCGCATCCTCTCGACCGGCTTCCAGCAGGAGGGGCCGACCTGGGCGCCCAACGGCCGGGTGCTGATGTTCTTCCGCGATTCGGCCGGCGGCCCGAAACTCGTTTCGGTCGATCTCACCGGCCGCAACGAACAGTCGATCCCGACCGCGAACTTCGCTTCGGACCCGGCCTGGTCGCCGCTGCTGGAATAGGCTGGAAGGGGAATTGAGGAATTGAGGAACTGAAGAGATGGAGAAAAAGGGATTCCTCAACTCTTCAATTCGCTCCTTTCCACGGCCTGGTCGCGTTTCAGCCGCATTTCTGCCTACGGTCCGCGCACATTGTGGATCCCTCGGGCGGCGCTCGGCAAAACGGCTGCGGGCGGCAGCCGAAACCAAATTTTAACCGTGTTTCTTGAACGCCGGTTAACCCAAACGTGGTTACTGGACGATCAACGAAATCACTCGAATTGCGAAGGAGAGGCGGCATGGGCCGTATCGCAGCACTTACCAGAAACCCGGCGATGATCGCGCTGGTGGCGTTGCTCGCCATCGCCGGTTGCGCCTCGAAGAAGAACCTGAACAGCGCCGCCGATCTCGGTCTCAGCGGCGCTGGGGCGGCAACTCCCGGATCGGCCCAGGATTTTACCGTCAACATCGGCGACCGCATCTTCTTCGACACCGATTCGTCCTCAATCCGCGCCGACGCGCAGACGACGCTTTCGCGCCAGGCGCAATGGCTGAACCAGTACAGGCAGTATGCCATCGTCATCGAAGGCCATGCCGACGAGCGCGGCACGCGCGAATACAATCTGGCGCTCGGCGCCCGCCGCGCCGCCGCCACCCGCGATTTTCTCGTCGCCAGGGGTGTTTCCGCCCAGCGCCTGAAGACCATTTCCTACGGCAAGGAGCGTCCGGTCGCGGTTTGCGACGACATCTCCTGCTGGTCGCAGAACCGCCGCGCCGTCACCACGATCAGCGGCGCCGGTTCCTGATCGGCAATTTTCCGATCGGCAGAAATGCAACACCTACGTGCGAAAGGCGGCGGCGGCCGCCTTTTTCATGTCCGGCGTCCGGATATGGGACTTGAAACAAAATTTGGCCGAAGTCCTGCGTCCTGGTAAAAGCCGAGCGCCCGACGGTCCCACTCCGATCGGAAGGCATGCAACAGGCAATCAATTTCACGGCGAGAGGCACATGCATTTCAGATCGGTCTTGAGCGGCACGCTTGCGCTGCTGCTCGTATCAAGCGTCGCTGCCCCGGCAGTAGGCAATGAGCAAGGCACAGAAAAAAGCGGTTTTTCCTTCCGCCTGCCGACGCTAGGCATTTTCGGTGAGAAAAAGAAACCGGATCAGGTGCAATATGCACAGGATGGCACCGGCTCTACCGGGCTGCAGGAACAGCTCCGGCAAATGAACGGCAAGATCGAGGAGCTCAACTTCCAGGTGCTGCAGATGCAGGAGCAGATCCGCAAGCAGCAGGAAGACAACGAGTTCCGCTTCCAGCAGCTGGAAGGCGGCTCGCAAGGCGCGCAGCAGCCACGCGAGCAGAAGAAGTCGGACGCCACCACCGACACCGACCGCAGCGTCGCCGAGGCTCCGGCGACGCAGGCGCCGGCCGATGCAGGCACACCGCCCGCCGGCGGCCAGGAGGTCATCGTCGAGTCACCGACAGGCGAACCCGGCGCGGTGATCCCGGGCACGCCGCCGAAGACGTTCGGCACCATCACCGTCGACAAGAACGGCAATGTGGTCGAGGGCAAGGCGCCGGCGCAGAACGCCGTTCCCGGCGACCAGGCTGCCGGCGACCAGGCCGGCAAGTCCGACGATACGGTGGTCGCGGCGCTGCCCGCCACCGACGACCCGGAGGAGCTTTACCGCAATTCCTATCAGTTCATCCTGTCGGGCGACTACGGCACTGCCGAACAGGGTTTTCGCGACCACATCGCCCGCTTCCCCAAGGACGCCAAGACGGCGGACGCGCATTACTGGCTGGGTGAGTCGCTGCTCGGCCAGCAAAAATACCGCGACGCGGCCGAGACGTTCCTCGCCGCCAGCAAGGACTATCCGAAGGCCAAGAAGGCTCCCGACATGCTGCTGAAGCTCGGTGTGTCGCTGGTCGGATTGAACCAGCGCGACGTGGCCTGCGCCACTTTCAGCGAGATCGGCAAGCGCTATCCGAATGTCTCCGGCGCGCTCAAGGAACGCGTCAAGCAGGAAAGGGCGCTCGCGGCGTGTTAGTTTTTCTCTCGCATGTCGTTGCCCCTGCGCCGGGGCGACTTTTGGGCGACATGCTTTGACGCCCGAAACCGAGCCTGACCGTTCGGTTTTTTCGCAGATCGACTTTACCAGCGGCGCTGTTGCGGCCGTGTCCGGCGGCAGCGACTCGACCGCCCTTCTCCTTCTCCTCAAAGATCACCTCGACCGTACCGCGCCGGCAACGAAATTGCTGGCTGTGACCATCGATCACGGTCTGCGGCCGGGCTCGGCAGCGGAAGCGCAGGCCGTGGCCAGGCTTTGCGCCGGGCGCGGTATTGCCCACCGCATCCTGGTCTGGTCCGGACGCAAGCCTTCGACCGGCCTGCCGGCTGCCGCGCGAGAGGCACGCTACCGGCTGCTGGCCGAGGCGGCGCAGGCGGAAGCTATCGGCCTGATCCTGACCGGCCACACAGCCGACGACCAGGCCGAGACCGTGCTGATGCGGCAAGCTCGCCAGGAGGGGGAGCGAGAGCCAGGGCGAGGTCTGGCCGGTATGGCACCGGCCACCCTCTATGACTGGCGGATCTGGATCGCACGGCCGCTTCTCGGCACACGGCGTGCTGCGCTGCGCGAAGTCCTGCGGCGCGCGAATGTCGGCTGGGCAGAAGACCCGACCAATGAAGACGAGGCTTTCGAGCGGCCGCGTATCCGCGCAGCGCTTGCCGACCGCAATGGTGCGCGGGAAGACGCGTTGGCGCTGGCCGCGCTGGCTGCGGTGGAGCGCGAGCAGCTTGGCCATCGCACCGCCGCGCTGATCCGTGGCTTTGCCAGCAGGCCCGCCGCCGGCCTTGTCCGTCTCGATCCGGGCTTTGCGACGGCCGGCGACGAGGCGGCGGCCGTCTACGCGATGCGCGTCATGCTGGCGACTGTCGGTGGCGTTGCCTTTCTGCCCGACCAGGCTCGCAGCGAGGCGCTGCTCAACCGGCTGCGGCCCGAACCACTTGGCACAACCCCATTTTTGGCTGCCCCGTTTTGCGCTACTTTGTCGCGGACGGTGGTCGATGCGCGGCGTGCCGGCATCTTCCTGCGTCGCGAAACCCGCAACCTGCCGCCGGCTGCTCCTGCCGTAGACAATGCCCTCTGGGACGGCCGACGGAGGATCACATTGGGCGACAGACCGGGTGAATTTTTGATCGCGCCGCTCGGCGCGGCTGGTGCCGCAAAACAGGCGATTGCCGAAAACCGCACGCCGCCAAGCCTTGTCCGCGCAGCTCTGGCGGCCGAGCCGGTGCTGTGGCGCACAAGCGAACATCCAAGCGACAGCCCGATCTTGCCGGGAATGGCGGTATACCCGGTCGTCGCGCCCTTTGCCCGCTTCCTGCCGTCCTTCGACCTGGCGCCGGCCGGAACTGTCGCGGCGCTGATCGGCGCGCCGCGACTTCCTGCCCCGCCTTTCGGCGGCCACACTGCCGGTTGATCATGGGCGAAAGCTTAACCGCGACATGCTGTTCTGCTTGGCAATGAAGGGCGCCATCCCTATGTTAGACCCAAGTTTCCTCTCACGACGCGTGTCCGCCAGCGGACGCCAACGGGACAATTGATGAATCCGAATTATCGCAATCTCGCGCTCTGGGCGATCATAGCGGTCCTGCTCATCGCTCTCTTCAATCTGTTCCAGACGCCGCAGACGCGCGGAGCAGCGAGTGACGTCCCCTATTCGCAGTTCCTGCAGGACGTCGCGGCGGGCCGGGTCAAGACGGTGACCATCGCGGGCGCCCGCATCTCGGGCACCTATACCGACACCTCTACCGGCTTCCAGACCTATTCGCCGGGTGATCCGTCGCTGGTTTCGAGGCTGCAGGACAAGAACGTCACCATCAACGCGCGCCCCGAATCCGATGGTTCCAATTCGCTGTTCAGCTATCTCATTTCCTGGCTGCCGATGATCCTCATCCTTGGCGTCTGGATATTCTTCATGCGCCAGATGCAGTCCGGCTCCGGCCGCGCCATGGGCTTCGGCAAGTCGAAGGCCAAGCTTTTGACTGAAGCGCATGGCCGCGTCACCTTCCAGGATGTCGCCGGCGTCGACGAAGCCAAGCAAGACCTGGAAGAGATTGTCGAATTCCTGCGTGATCCGCAGAAGTTCCAGCGGCTTGGCGGCAAGATTCCGCGCGGCGTGCTGCTCGTCGGCCCTCCCGGGACCGGCAAGACGCTGCTTGCCCGTTCGGTCGCCGGTGAGGCCAACGTGCCGTTCTTCACCATTTCCGGCTCGGACTTTGTCGAGATGTTCGTGGGCGTTGGCGCCAGCCGCGTCCGCGACATGTTCGACCAGGCCAAGAAGAATGCGCCCTGCATCATCTTCATCGACGAAATCGACGCGGTCGGCCGCCATCGCGGCGCCGGCCTCGGCGGCGGCAACGACGAGCGGGAGCAGACGCTGAACCAGTTGCTGGTCGAAATGGACGGCTTCGAATCCAACGAAAGCATCATCCTGATCGCCGCCACCAACCGGCCGGACGTGCTCGATCCGGCGCTGCTCAGGCCCGGCCGTTTCGACCGCCAGGTGGTGGTGCCGAACCCCGACATCGTCGGCCGCGAGAAGATCCTGAAGGTGCATGTGCGCAACGTCCCGCTGGCCCCCAATGTCGATCTCAAGGTGATCGCACGCGGCACGCCGGGCTTTTCCGGCGCAGATCTGATGAATCTCGTCAACGAATCCGCCCTGATGGCGGCGCGGCGCAACAAGCGCCTTGTCACCATGGCCGAGTTCGAGGACGCCAAGGACAAGATCATGATGGGCGCCGAGCGCCGCTCGTCGGCGATGACCCAGGCCGAGAAGGAACTCACCGCCTATCACGAGGCCGGCCACGCCATCCTGGCGCTGAACGTGCCGTCGGCCGATCCGCTGCACAAGGCGACCATCATCCCGCGCGGCCGGGCGCTTGGCATGGTCATGCAGTTGCCGGAAGGCGACCGCTATTCGATGAGCTACAAATACATGATTTCGCGCCTCGCCATCATGATGGGTGGCCGCGTCGCCGAGGAGTTCAAGTTCGGCAAGGAGAACATCACCTCGGGCGCCTCCTCGGACATCGAGCAGGCAACCAAGCTGGCGCGCGCCATGGTCACGCGCTGGGGTTTCTCCGACAAGCTTGGCCACGTCGCCTATGGCGACAACCAGGAGGAGGTGTTCCTCGGCCATTCGGTGGCGCGCACGCAGAACGTCTCGGAAGAGACGGCGCAGATCATCGACGCCGAAGTGCGCCGGCTGATCGACGAGGCCTATTCGACGGCGAAATCCATCCTGACCAAGAAGAAGAAGGAATGGATCGCGCTGGCGCAGGGGCTTCTGGAATATGAGACGCTGTCCGGCGACGAGATCAAGCAACTGATCGCCGGCCACAAGCCGGCCCGCGATCTCGGCGACGACACGCCGCCGAGCCGTGGCTCGGCCGTGCCGAAGTCCGGCAGCCGCCGCAAGAAGGGTCCGGAGCCCGAAGGCGGCATGGAGCCTCAGCCGTCAAGCTAGGATCCGGCTGAGGAGATTGATTGCGAAAACGCCGCGGCTCGAACCGCGGCGTTTTCAGTTCAGGAGGTGCCGACAGCCGATCGCGGCCTAAAAGCCTTTCAGCCCCCCATCGCATCCGCTCCCATAACTGGAATCGGAAAATGTTGGGTTACAGTGGGCGCTGTCCTCTGTCCTGCCGACCTCTCAAAGTCTGGTTCCTCGCCCCCGCCAAGGGCGGGGGAGAGGTGGCCGCGAAGCGGCCGGAGAGGGGGCTTCGTAGGGCGCAGTCCCCCTCTCCGTCTCGGCTTCGCCGAGCCACCTCTCCCCCACTTCGTGGGGGCGAGGAACCCAAGCTGGAATGATGCCGCGATCCTTCCCCTCTGTCCTGCTAATCTCCCGTCAAAGGCGAGATTGGCAGTGGCCTCGCCAAATTGTGTGCGTCAAGTTCTGCAAAAATAGCGTGGCATTCAGCGGTGACGTTGGCGTGTCCGCCGCCGACAAAAAGGCCCGCGTCCCTTGCGGTTCGCGGGCCTTGCCATCTTCGAATGTTGATGCCGATCAGCTCTTCAGCGCGGCATTGCACAGGCTGTAGAAGCCGCCACCGTTCTGGATCCACCTGAGGCCACCGAGTGTCCCGGCCTCCTTGTTGGCGTGGTACTGGTCGCGGCAGGTGTACATGCGGGCCTTGGCCGGGGTTTCGCTGCTATACTTGGCGGAGATCGTCTTCGGCAACGTCACTCCCTGGGGAGCGATGACGGCCGGCTTTTCCGACTTGCTGGTGAGGCTTGCCTGATCGGCTGCCGGCTTGATGTCGTCGTCGAAAGCACTGGCACCGCACTGGCTCATGCGGAAGTCGTTCCACTTCATGCCGTTCAGCGTGTTGGCGGTCTTGGCCGCCCGATATTTGGCACCGCACTCCGCCCTGCTGAGGCCGTTGCCTGCATCGGCGGTTGCCGCTGCCTTGGTCGTCGCTGCGGCGGCCGCATCGAGAGCTGCAGCGCTCGTGCTGTCCGCCTTGGCTGGCACGGCGTCGGTTGCGGCGGCCACGGTGCCGCATTCTGCCTTGCGGAACTGGTTCCAGTTCTGCCCGCCAAGTGTTCCGGCGTCCTTTGCTGCGTTATACTTGGTGCTGCATTCGGCCATGGTCAGCGCATTGGAGGGCGCCGCCAGGAATAAGGTCGCGACGGCAAGACCCGTCAAAGTGGCAAGTCGATGGATGAGCATGTGTCTTCTCCCTCTGGATGTTCACGTTATGTACCAAGAAAGCAATAGCACTCAACGAAAGGTTGCGCCAGAGGCTAAATGGCGTAAAAGCTGTCGGAAAGCGCATTATTTTTACAAAATAGGTGCCGGGGCCTGTCCGCCAGGCGATTTTTCCGGGCGCATTTGCACGGAAAACTTGCATGGGGCGGACCACTCTCAGGAACTGCCTCACATGGAGGGCAGATCGGGCCGGCCAGTGCGGCGGACCTGAATGCCGGCACGGAGCAACACGAAGTGTGGGTTCCGAATTCAATGCCTATCGACTGGCACATGAAAGAATCCAGATGCGGTCTGAAGTTCCTGAACGCTGTGCTGCAACCAGGGCAGGCGAAATCACAGCACTGACGTGACACAAAACACACAAGACAACAGTTTTCTAAGGATTGGTGCCCTATAATCATGAATTGTGATGATAGGGCTCGGGCCAATTTGTGGCATGACGTGCTGGAAAAAGAACCATCGGGAAGCTGACTAGCATGGCAGGAAGTTATTTCGGAACGGACGGCATTCGCGGGCGCGCCAACAGGTTTCCAATGACGGCGGAGGTCGCCATGCGGGTCGGCATGGCCGCCGGCCTTTCGTTTCAGCGCGGTAACCATCGCCACCGCGTCGTGCTCGGCAAGGACACCAGACTTTCCGGCTACATGATCGAGAATGCGATGGTGTCGGGTCTGTGCGCCGCCGGCATGGACGTGTTCCTGCTCGGCCCGATTCCGACGCCCGCGGTTGCCATGCTGGTGCGCTCGTTGCGCGCCGACATCGGCGTGATGATCTCGGCCTCGCACAATCCCTACTACGACAACGGCATCAAGCTGTTCGGCCCCGATGGCTACAAGCTCTCCGACGAGATCGAGGAGCGCATCGAGGGGATGCTCGACAAGGATATCGACCTGGCGCTCGCCGATTCGGACGGGCTCGGCCGCGCCAAGCGCGTCGACGGCGTCCATGACCGCTACATCGAATTTGCCAAGCGCACGCTGCCACGCTCGATGTCGCTGTCGGGCCTGCGCATCGTCGTCGATTGCGCCAATGGCGCCGCCTACAAGGTGGCGCCCGAGGCGCTGTGGGAACTCGGCGCCGAGGTTGTCGCCATCAACGTCGAGCCCAACGGCTTCAACATCAACAAGGAGTGCGGCTCGACCCATCCGGCCGGACTGCAGAAGAAGGTGCACGAGGTGCGCGCCGACATCGGCATCGCGCTCGACGGCGACGCCGACCGCGTCGTCATCGTCGACGAGAACGGCGCGATCGTCGATGGCGACCAGATCATGGCGCTGATTGCCGAGTCCTGGCATCAGAGCGGACGGTTGGCCGGCGGTGGCGTCGTCTCGACGGTGATGTCCAATCTCGGCCTCGAACGCTTCCTCGGCGACATCAACCTGCAGTTGCACAGAACCAAGGTCGGCGACCGCTATGTCGTCGAGCACATGCGTGCGCACGGCCTGAACGTCGGCGGCGAACAGTCGGGCCACATCGTGCTGTCGGACTTTTCCACCACCGGCGACGGCCTCGTCTCGGCGCTCCAGGTGCTCGCCTGCATCAAACGGCAGAACCGACCGGTCAGCGAACTGTCGAAGAAGTTCGCGCCGGTGCCGCAACTGCTGAAGAACGTTCATATTTCCGGCGGCAAGCCGCTCGAGGAAGCCCTGGTCAAGGCGGCGATCGAAGATGGACGCCACCGCCTGGGCAAGGCCGGCCGCCTGGTCATCCGGCCGTCCGGCACGGAACCGCTCATCCGCGTCATGGCGGAGGGCGACGATCAGCAGCTGGTCGAGGCCGTCGTCAACGATATTGTCGGGGTCATTTCGGAAACCCGCAGCGCCGCCTGATCCCAAGCTTTTGCCAGGTTGAAAAGCCCGCCTCCGGCGGGCTTTTTTTGCGTATTCGCACGCCAAGTCATTGGTGGAAAACGCGAAAATCATGAAAGATTTTAGTGATTCATGGTTAAGCGATAGGGTTAAACGCCTTTTAACGTTTCCAATTCATTATCCACGACTGAAGCCAAACAGATTCGGACGCGTTCGCTGTGCCGAGGGTTCTCAGGGGTGACAAGCATGTTCAATACAGCAAGAATGGCCGTCTTTGCCGCGCTGCTCGCCGGCGTGGCCGGACCAGTGTTCGCCGCCGACTTCGTCGAGCCGCCCGTGGTCGAGCCGGCCCCGCCGCCGGCCGTCTATGAGCAGCCGGTCGAATATGGCGGCTGGTACATTCGCGGCGACATCGACTATCACTGGTCGAAGTTTCGAGGCGGCGACTACATCACCTACGGGGCGGATCCAGGCACCGGCCGCTTTGACAGCGGCGAGCTGGACGGCGCCTTCTCGGCCGGCGCCGGCGTCGGTTACCAGATCAACCGGCACTTCCGCACCGACCTGACCGCGGACTGGATGAGCAAATCCGATTTCCGCGGCTCGACGACCGGCATCTGCCTCGATGGAGATCCCTGTACTTCGACCGACAGGTCGTCTTATACGGCGCTGCTGCTGCTCGCCAACGCCTATGTCGATATCGGCACCTGGCACGGCATCACGCCCTATGTCGGCGCCGGCATCGGCGGCGCCTGGGTCAAGTGGGATGAGCTGCACAACACCATTGAAGACGGCGAATTCTTCCACAATGGCGGCAAGGGCTGGCGCTTTGCCTATGCGGCGATGGCGGGCGCCTCCTACTGCCTGACCGATCGCGTCAAGCTCGATCTCGGCTACCGCTTCAGCCATATCGAGGGCGGCAAGATGTTCGACTTCGCCAGCAATGTCGGTCCCGGTCGTGACAAGGGCATCAATGTGCACGAAGTGCGCGGCGGTCTGCGCTACCAGTTCGGCAACTCGGACTGCGTCCAGCCGGAGCCGATCGCCTACGAACCCGAACCGGTTTACACCAAGTAATCGCTTCGAGAGCAGGGTTTGCGGACCGCCCGGCAAAAGCCGGGCGGTTTTTTTCGTGGTGGCGGCGACGCGCATCAAATCATTTCGCTAACGCCCTGTTATCCTTAACCGCCACTTAACCACTATGGTTAACAATGCCCTGAAACGGCGCTCGCGATCGCGAACGGCGCCAGCTTCGGGAGCCGGGGATCATGACAGTCAAATCGCGCATAGCACTGGCGCTTGCAGCAATCGCCCTGACGCCGTTGTCGCAGGCACTTGGCGCCGACTACGATCCGCCGATCTATGTCGACCAGGCGCCGGACTATGTGCCGGTCGAAGTCGGTTCGGGATGGTATCTGCGCGGCGATGTCTCCTATCTGGTGCACAAGAGCTTCGACAATGAGGACTTCGCCTTCGCGCCAGCGAACTTCGACGAAGAAGAGAATCACATTTTCGCCAGCATCGGCTTCGGCTACCATTTTAACGATTATCTGCGCGCCGATCTCAATCTCGGCTATCTGCCCGGCAACGAGATCAGCGTCAGCTATGACAACGGAACGACCGTGGCATCGGCGGACCTGGAGAACTACGCGTTCTCGGGCATGCTCAACGGCTATGTCGATCTTGGCAGCTATGTCGGGATCACACCCTATCTCGGCGCCGGTATCGGTATTGTCCAGACCAGGCGGCGCCTCTCGGCGGACTACTTCACAGACAACGCCAACCCCGCCGACGATTTCGTCCGCGATGACAACGAGACCCATTACTCTTTAGCCTATACGCTGAACGCCGGCCTTGCCTACCAGGTGTCCAAGAACCTTTCAGTCGATCTGGGCTATCAATATTTTTCCGCACCCGACGCCGAATATACCACCGCACAGGATTTGGATTCCTATCCGATCGACAAAGGGATCAGCAATCATCAGGTCAAGGTCGGGCTGCGCTACGATCTCTGGTAGGCACCGCGAAAGCCACGGGAATGCCAGTGGCGGACTTCGGTCCGCCGTTCTGTTTTGGTGGCGGATGCAACCAGTATCCCGTCAGCGACAAAAACTTTCCTCTTGACGCCGGGAGCCTGAACGCATATCGCCGTCCGTGGGCCACCCCTCCCCAACGAGGGGCCACTATCTGGAAGGATAGACCACGATGACGATCCATACGAAGCCCGGACTGCGCCCGGCAAATCCCAATTTTTCCTCAGGTCCCTGTGCAAAACGCCCCGGCTGGTCGGTCGAGGCGCTGAGCAATGCCGCGCTCGGACGTTCGCACCGCGCCAAGATCGGCAAGACCAGGCTCGAACAGGCAATCGAGCTGACGCGGGAAATTCTCCAAATTCCGGCAGATTATCGCATCGGTATCGTGCCGGCGTCGGACACCGGCGCGGTCGAGATGGCGATGTGGTCGCTGCTCGGCGAACGCGGCGTCGACATGGTCGCCTGGGAGAGTTTCGGTTCCGGCTGGGTCACCGATGTGGTCAAGCAGCTGAAGCTCGCCGATGTGCGCAGGATTGAAGCCAGCTACGGCGCGCTGCCGGATCTTACAAAAATCGACTTCGACCGCGACGTGGTCTTCACCTGGAACGGCACGACGTCAGGCGTGCGCGTGCCGAACGGCGATTTCATCCCGGCCGCCCGCAAGGGCCTGACAATCTGCGACGCGACCTCGGCGGCCTTTGCGCAAAGGCTCGATTTCGGGAAGCTCGATGTCGTCACCTTCTCCTGGCAGAAAGTGCTGGGCGGCGAAGGTGCGCATGGCATGCTGATCCTCAGCCCGCGCGCCGTTGAGCGGCTGGAAAACTACAAGCCGGCCTGGCCGCTGCCGAAAATTTTTCGCCTCACCTCGGGCGGCAAGCTCATCGAAGGCATTTTTAAGGGCGAAACCATCAACACGCCGTCGATGCTGTGCGTCGAGGATTATATCGACGCGCTGCTTTGGGCGAAGTCGATCGGCGGCCTCGACGCATTGATTGCCCGCGCCGACGCCAATGCCTCAACTATCGATGGTTTCGTCGATAAATCCGCGTGGCTGGGCCATCTGGCCACCGACCCGGCGACGCGGTCGAACACGTCCGTCTGTCTTTCCTTCACCGACCCGGACGTCGCCGCGCTCGATGCCGACGGACAGGCGGCGTTCGCCAAGGGCATCGTCTCGGCGCTCGACAAGGAAGGCGTCGCCTACGATATCGGCGCCTATCGCGATGCGCCGCCGGGCCTGCGCATCTGGTGCGGCGCGACGGTCGAGACTTCCGACCTCAAAGCGCTGCTGCCGTGGCTCGACTGGGCCTTTGCCGCACAAAAGGCGTCGCTCAAGGCGGCCGCTTGAGTTTCCGATGGCGGCCCTCGGGCCGCCCATTCCCAAACGGATCAAATCTCATTTGAAGGAGGCCGCCATGGCGCCCCGCGTTCTCGTCTCAGACAAACTCTCCACCACCGCCGTGCAGATTTTCAAGGATCGCGGCGTCGAGGTCGACTACCTGCCCGATCTCGGCAAGGACAAGGAAAAGCTGCTCGAAGTGATCGGCCAGTATGACGGCCTTGCCATCCGTTCGGCGACCAAAGTGACCGAAAAGCTGATCAACGCCGCCACCAGGCTCAAGGTGGTCGGACGTGCCGGCATCGGCGTCGACAATGTCGACATCCCGGCGGCGAGCCGCAAAGGCATCATCGTGATGAACACGCCCTTCGGCAATTCGATCACCACCGCCGAGCATGCCGTCGCCATGATCTTCGCGCTGGCCCGCCAGATACCGGAGGCCAATGCCTCGACCCATGCCGGCAAGTGGGAAAAGAACCGCTTCATGGGCACTGAGATCACCGGCAAGACGCTGGGCATCATCGGCTGCGGCAATATCGGCTCGATCGTCGCGACGCGCGGCGTCGGCCTGAAGATGCACGTCATCGCCTTCGATCCGTTCCTGTCGGACAGCCGCGCCGAGGAGCTGGGCGTCGAGAAGGTGGAACTCGACGAGCTGTTCGCCCGCGCCGATTTCATCACCCTGCACACGCCACTGACTGACAAGACACGCAACATCATCGACGCCACGGCAATCGCCAAAATGAAGACCGGCGTGCGCATCATCAACTGCGCCCGTGGCGGGCTGATCGTCGAGGCCGACCTGATCGCGGCGCTGAAAAGCGGCAAGGTGGCAGGCGCCGGCATCGACGTGTTCGAGGTCGAGCCGGCGGAGAGAAGCGAGCTGTTCGGTATGGAGAATGTGGTGGCGACGCCGCATCTCGGCGCGTCGACGATGGAGGCGCAGGAGAATGTCGCCCTGCAGGTCGCTGAGCAGATGGCCGATTATCTGATCAAGGGCGCCGTTTCCAACGCCATCAACATGCCGTCGATCACCGCCGAGGAAGCGCCGCGCTTAAAACCTTTCGTCAAGCTGGCCGAAGTGCTCGGCGCTTTTGTCGGCCAGGTCACCGAGGATCCGATCAAGGAGGTCGAGATCCTGTTCGACGGCTCGACCGCGACGATGAACACGCGCGCGCTGATCAGCGCCACGCTTGCCGGGCTGATCCGGCCGCAGGTCTCCGACGTCAACATGGTGTCGGCACCGATCATGGTTAAGGAGCGCGGCATCATCGTCGCCGAGGTCAAGCGCGACAAATCGGGCGTGTTCGACGGCTATATCAAGCTGACGGTCAAGACCGAGCACAAGACGCGTTCGATCGCCGGCACCTGCTTCTCGGACGGCAAGCCGCGCTTCATCCAGATCAAGGGCATCAACCTCGACGCCGAGGTCGGCCAGCACATGCTGTACACGACGAATGCCGACGCGCCCGGCATCATCGGCCTGCTCGGCACGGTCTGCGGCGAGAACGGCGTCAACATCGCCAACTTCCAACTCGGCCGCAACCGGCCTGGCGGCGATGCCATCGCGCTGCTCTATCTCGATGCGCCATTTCCGGAGAAGGTGCTGGAACAGGTGCGGGCGCACAAGTCGATCGACTCCGCCAAGCGGCTGCATTTTGACGTCGGCGTCGCCTGAATCATGCGCGAACGCCCCGCTGGCTTTGTAAGGCTACGGGGCGTTTCGACAATGTCGTTATCGAGAGAGTTGTTTCACGGCCCATTACAGGATGGGGCTGTCAAATCGCCATTTTACGTCCGCTGTATTCGGCCAGGCTGATGCCGCCGAGCACCAGCGCGAGGGCCACGCCCTGATAGAGCTGGAATGTCTCACCGACGATCAGCACCGACAGCAGCGTGCCGAAGATCGGCACCAGGTTGATGAACAGGCCGGCCCGGTTGGCGCCGATCAGTTCGTTGCCCCTGATATAAAGGATCTGCGAGACGACCGAAGCGCCGATCGCAGTGTAGAACGCTATCGCCCAGCCGCGCGCATCGGGGACGATGACCTTGCCAGCAGCCACTTCCCACAGGAAGAAGGGCAGCGAGGTGACGAGTGCGGCAATCGACAGCGTCAACATCAGGCTCTGCCAGCGTAGGGCTGGCTTCAGCCGCAAACCGACCGAGTAGAAGCTGTAGCAAAGCACTGCGATCAGCATGATGGCGTCGCCGAAGTTGAGATCCAGATTGAGAAGCTGGCGCAGATCGCCGTGGCTGGCGGTCAGAGCGACACCGATGATCGTCAGCACGACACCGGCGATCTGCACCCGGTTCACACGCAGGCGAAACAGCATGAAATTGGCGAGGATGATCACGATCGGTATCGCCGCCTGTTCGATCGAGACGTTGATCGCCGTCGTGTAGCTGAGCGCCGTGTAGAAGATCGCGTTGAAAAAGGTGAAGCCGCAAGCGCCGAGCCCGCCAAGCAGCAACCAGTGCCTGCGCACCACCGGCCAGTCCTCGCGCAACGTTCGCCAGCCGATCGGCAGCAGGATCAGGACGGCCAGGACCCAGCGCAGGAAAACCAGCGTCATCGGCGAAATATGGTCGACCGCCAGCTTGCCGGCCACGGCGTTGCCGCCCCACAGCAAGGTGGTGAACAGCAGGAACAGATAGGCGGTTCGATGCATCGCGAAATTCCAGCCGGGGTAGGCAGGGTCACTGCCGACCTAAAGCGCATCGCATCTGAACGGAGCAAATGCGACGCGCATTAGGTTCTTGTCTTTACGCAAGTCGTTATCGCAAAACCGCTGCGCACCCTCGGTTCAAGCCCGAGGGCATGCTTTTGCGCGACATGCATTATTGTGGTGATTCGCCCAAGTAAATGATGTCAAAGGCGAAAATTGTTGTGCCTGAGGGGGCTTTCGGCGGCAAAGAATGGTCGCGCTCGCCGGATGTTGACGTTATAGAACGACGTACGTCCACCTGGACGCACAAAGTACGCGTCTCAAGGCTTTGAACGTTCGCGTCGTGCTTTCCGAAAATCGATTCCGATTTTCTGGCCGATGCGATAGAAGCCTGTCGTTTCGAACCATTCAAGCCGCTCGGAGCGGCGCCTCAAGGGAAAAGAACATGGCCAATGTGGTGGTCGTCGGCTCGCAATGGGGCGACGAGGGCAAAGGCAAGATCGTTGACTGGTTGTCGGAACGCGCCGACGTCGTCGTGCGCTTCCAGGGCGGCCACAATGCCGGCCATACGCTGGTCGTCGACGGCAAGGTCTACAAGCTGTCGCTGCTGCCGTCCGGCGTGGTGCGGCAAGGCAAGCTGTCCATCATCGGCAATGGCGTCGTCTTCGATCCGCATGCCTTTGTCGCGGAAGTGACGAAATTGAAGGCGCAGGGTGTCGAGGTGACGCCGGAGCGCCTGAAAATAGCCGAAAACACCGCGCTTATCCTGTCCTTGCACCGGGAGCTGGACGGATTCCGCGAAGACGCCGCTTCCAATTCCGGAACAAAAATCGGCACGACCCGTCGCGGCATCGGCCCCGCTTATGAGGATAAGGTGGGCCGGCGCGCGGTCAGGGTGATGGATTTGGCGGATTTGGAAACGCTGCCCTTGAAGGTCGACAGGCTGCTGACGCATCACAATGCGCTGCGCCGCGGGCTCGGCCACGCCGAAGTCACGCATGACGCGATCATGAGTGAGCTGATTTCGGTCGCCGACGAGATCCTGCCCTATATGGACCGCGTCTGGAAGATCCTCGACGACAAGCGCCGCGCCGGCGAACGCATCCTGTTCGAGGGCGCGCAGGGCACGATGCTCGACATCGACCACGGCACCTATCCGTTCGTCACCTCGTCCAACACGATCGCCGGTCAAGCGGCCGCTGGATCCGGTGTCGGCCCGGGCGCCATCGGTTATGTGCTCGGCATCACCAAGGCCTATACGACGCGGGTCGGCGAAGGTCCGTTTCCGACCGAACAGAAGAACGAGATCGGCGAGTTCCTGGGCACGCGCGGCCACGAGTTTGGCGTCGTCACCGGCCGCAAGCGTCGCTGCGGCTGGTTCGATGCCGTGCTGGTTCGCCAGGCGGTTGCCGTGAACGGCATCAAGGGCATCGCCCTGACCAAGCTCGACGTGCTCGACGGGCTGGACGAGATCAAGGTCTGCACCGGCTACCGCCTCGATGGCGAGGCGATCGACTATCTGCCGGCCAGCCAGGGTGCGCAGGCGCGCGTCGAACCAATCTATGAGACGCTGGAGGGCTGGAAAGGCACCAGCGCCGGCGCCAGAAGCTGGAACGATTTGCCGGCCCAGGCAGTCAAATATGTCCGTCACATCGAGGAACTGATCGGCGCGCCGGTCGCACTCCTTTCCACCAGCCCTGAACGGGACGACACAATACTTGTGACCGATCCGTTTCAAGACTAGATTCCAAGCTGTTCCGGGCATCGCGGCCGATTTGCGGGGCCGGCCCAGAAACGAAATGCAGGTCGACTGAAGCATGGCAGATTTTGTTGGTGCTCTGAAAAAGACGCTCGACGGTCTTGGCAATCCGACGCCGGAGATACGCGCCAGGGTCTATGACAAGGCCCGTTCGACAATCGCGGACAAGCTGGCGAAGAACATACCGCCGCTGGCGCCGTCGGTCGTTGCCCAGCACAAGCGCACCCTGGAAGATGCCATCGCCAGCGTCGAGCGGGGCTACGCCAAGCCTGCGCCGGCATCCGATCCACTGTCGGAGCTGGAAGACATCTTTTCCTCCATCGACCGCAACAAGAACCAACCCAGCCATGTCCGGCAGCCGGCAAAGGCCGAGCCGGCATGGCAGCCGGCACCTGCCGCCCAGGCCGCGCCGAATTGGCAAAAACCGCCATCCGCTGCTTCTCCTCCAGAACACATCGATTCGGAACCTTCGGACGCGGAACTTCCAGCGGCGTACGAGAAGAGCGACAGCTTTAGAGACGATGTCTTCCCCGATGACGAGGAGCCGGCGCCGGACATTTTTCAGCGTCAGCGTCCTGCCGAGCGCAGGCGCAGCTATGGCGGGCTGATCGCCGCTGTCGTCGCCTTGCTGGTCATCGCCGGCGGCGGCTACGGCATCTGGCTGAACAAGGACGCGTTCAGCAACATGCTGGGTCTCAACAGCACGACGGTCGCAACCGTAGAACCGCTGGTGAAGCCGAGCCCGGCCGAACGGCCGGCTAACGATGCCGCGGCAAGGGCGCCGGCCGCAGCGGCTCCGGCGGATGCCGAGGGCACAAAGTTCACCCAGCGGCTGACACCTGAGGGCGGTGAGGTCGATCCCGGCCCCGCTTCAGGACAAGGCGGCATCGGAGAGGGCGAATCGGTCGCCGCACTGACCACGCCGCCGCCGGCCGCACCTGCGCCTGCAGCGCCTGCCGGCACGCCAGCCACGAATGTGCCCGCACCGGGTGCGGCCCCCGCAGCGCCGCCTGCCGCCGGCGCCACGCCGACGCCGGCGGCGCCGAACGCAGCCGCCCCGGCAGCGCCGGCCCCGGGTGCCGCGCCGACAGCCGCGCCTGCGGAAGCCGCGCTGGCGGTCGGCCAAAAGGCGATCTTCTACGAGGAGCGCACCAGCACCGCGCAAGGCTCGGCTGAGCCCGGCAGCATCGTCTGGTCGCTGGTGCAGGAATCGCCCGGCGGCAATCTGCCGCCCGAGCCGGCAATCCGCGCCGAGGCGAGCATTCCGGGTAAGGACGTGCAGTTGCGCATGACCATCCGCCGCAACACCGACCAGACGCTGCCGGCCAGCCACATCATCGAGATGATTTTCCTGACGCCCGATGGTTTCGATGGCGGCGGTGTCGACAACATCCTGCGCGTCGCCATGAAGGGCTCGGAACAGGATGCCGGCAGTCCGCTGATCGGCATCCCGGCCAAGATCGCCGACGGCTTCTTCCTGGTCGCTCTCAACGACACAAAGCCGGACGAAGATGCCAACCTGACCCTGCTCCGGGGCCAGAAATGGATCGACGTGCCGGTCGTATACAAGACTGGACGGCGGGCGCTGCTCACCATGGAAAAGGGCATTCCCGGCGAGAAGGTGTTCGACGAGGCGCTGAAGGCCTGGCAAACAAAAGAGGCGGGCTGAGACGGGCTCACCGGCCTCGCTTCGGCTCAGAAGCCCTGGAACAGCATGTCGAGCGCGGCCACGATGTCGTCGTGATGCCTGGAGATATTCAGTCGACTTTCGCCCAATTCCTCGGCCGGAACCGTGGCGATCAGATGGGTGGCCACAACCAATTTTCGCCCATTGATCTCGACGAGGGGATGGAGCTTTCGCATCGGCGGCGGCGTCATCGTTGTCGGAAGCAGCGGGATCACCACCCGTGTTTTAAAATCGTCGAGCAGGTCGGATTGGACGTCCAGCAAATAGCTGCCTTCGACCCGACCCGCGAAGACATCATAGCGTGCCATCAGAACTGCCGATGTTCTTCCAACGGAATACCGTGCTTTTCGACGTATTCGTTCCACGCTTCTATCGTGGCGCGATTCTCAAGCTTCCATAGTCGGGTTTTTTCGGCAGCCACCGCCTCTGCGATGCCAGCTTCGGCGGCGCGCGAGACATTCACGTCGAGCCCCTTGGCTTCCTTCATGAGCTTTGAGTCGATCGACAGATTTGCCGGCTGACGAACCGCATTCATAGCTATCTTTCGCATGATAACCTCCGCAGCATGCGCATAATTTATGCGCATTTTCGTGTTGGAGCAACGGCGAAGCGTCTAAAGCGCGTCGCGTTTGACCGGCCTCATGCGACGCGCTTTAGGTTCTTGTTTTATGCATGTCGTTACCGCAAAACCGCTGCACACCCTCGGTTCAAGCCCGAGGGCATGCTTTTGCGCGACATGCATTATCCCTCCATCTCCTCGCGCAACATTTCAAGTTCCAGCCATTCCTCCTCGAGCGCTGACAGCGTGGCGCGCTCCTTGTCGAGGGCTGCGATGGTTTTCTGGAACGAGGCCGGGTCGCGCTCGTAATAGGCCGGATCGGCGATGTTGTCCTCCAGCCGTGATATCGAGGCGGTCACCGCCTCGATCTTCTTGGGCAGCGATTCCAGCGCGAATTTCTGCTTGAACGACAGTTTTTTCGCCGGGCCCTTCGGCGCAGCTGCTTCGGTCCTTCCAGCCGCCGCCACCTCGCTGGTCTCGGCCTTCGGTCGCGTCTTGCGGTCGTCCAGCCTGGTGCCGCCGCGCTGCGCCAGCATGTCGGAATAGCCGCCGGCATATTCGATCCAGCGGCCGCCGCCGTCCGGCGCGATCAGGCTGGTCACCGTGCGATCGAGGAAATCGCGGTCGTGGCTGACCAGGATGACGGTGCCGGCAAAACCAGCGACCAATTCCTGCAGCAGTTCCAGCGTCTCCATGTCGAGATCGTTGGTCGGCTCGTCGAGCACCAAAAGATTTGCCGGCCGCGCCAGCACGCGGGCGAGCAGCAGCCGCGCCCGCTCACCGCCCGAAAGCTCGCGCACCGGCGTGCGCGCCTGTTCTGGCTTGAACAGGAAGTCCTTCATGTAGGAGACGACGTGGCGCTGCTCGCCGTTGATGACGAGGTTCTCGCCGCGGCCGTCGGTGAGATACTGCGCCAGCGTCTCTTGCGGATCGACCGCCTCGCGTTTCTGGTCGAGCGTGGCGATCTCCAGATTGGTGCCGAGCCGCACCGTGCCCGAGTCCGGCTTCAATTCGCCGGTCAGCATCTTCAGCAGCGTCGTCTTGCCGACGCCGTTCGGGCCGACCAGGCCGACGCGGTCACCGCGCTGGATGCGGGTCGAGAAACCCTTGACCACAGTGAGGTCGCCAAAGCTCTTCTCGATGTTCCGGGCCTCGATCACCAGCTTGCCGGATTCGGCGGCGTCGCTGGCCACCATGGTCGCCGCACCCTCGGCGCCGCGATGGCCGCGAAAGCGCTGGCGCATGGTCTGCAATTCGCCGAGCCGGCGCATGTTGCGCTTGCGCCTTGCGGTCACGCCATAGCGCAACCAGTGCTCCTCGCGCACGATCTGGCGGCCAAGCTTGTGCTGCTCGCGCTCTTCTTCTTCCAGCACGGTGTCGCGCCATTCCTCGAAATGGCCAAAGCCGTTGTCCAGCCTGCGGGTCTGGCCGCGATCGAGCCAGATGGTGGCGCGCGACACGCGCTCGAGGAAGCGGCGGTCGTGCGAGATGACGATCAGCGCCGAAGAGGTGCGGGCAAGCTCCTCCTCCAGCCATTCGATGACCGACAGGTCGAGATGGTTGGTCGGCTCGTCGAGGAGGAGAATGTCGGGCTCCGGCGCCATGACGCGGGCAAGGGCAGCACGGCGGGCTTCGCCGCCGGAGAGATCGTTCGGCCGTTCTTCGCCGGACAGTCCGAGATGCTCCATCAGATAGGTGGCGCGGTAGGGATCGTCGGCAGGTCCGAGCCCCGCCTCGACATAGGCGCGGACGCTGGCGTAACCATCCATGTCGGGCATTTGCGGCAGGTAGCGCACTGTTGCCGAAGGCTGGCGGAACACTTCGCCATCCTGCGGCTCGATCAATCCCGCAGCGATCTTCAGCAACGTCGACTTGCCCGAGCCGTTGCGGCCGACCAGAGCGATCTTGTCACCCGCCGACGCCGTCAGTTCCGCCCCGTCGAGCAGCGGCGTGCCACCGAAGGTCAGTTTTATCCCGTCGAGATTGAGAAGCGGCGGCGCCATGTCAGCTCTCAGGCAGGGGAAATGGATGGGCGAGCAGCAGCGCGCGGCCGCTGCCCAGCGCGATTTCGAGCCGGCCCTTGACCTCGTTCGAAATGGTCAGCGACGAGCCGAACGCCACCTCGACATGGTTCAGCGGCCATTTGGCGCCGCTCACGGTCAGGCCGCCAAGGTCGGAGAAACCGAGAATCGAAAACAGCATGCCGTCGGCGTAGTCGAAGCCGGCCTTTCCGGGAAGCAAGGGGACGCCTTCCTGTGCGCCACTGGTCAAAAGCACCTCTGTCCCTGCCTCGGCCAGCCGGACGCTGAGCGCCAGGTGCAGGAATGCGTGGTCAGTGCGCTTGCCGCCGAACGCGCCGGCCAGCACGAGGCTGGTCGCGCCACGTTCGAGCGCAGCGGCGATAGCCAGTTCGCCGTCGGTCTTGTCCTTTTCTGCCGGAAACACCTGGCGCGGCACGGCGGCGAGCTCGTCCGGCAAATCCGCCGGCACCGAATCGAAGTCGCCGACCCAGAGTTCCGGCGTCAGGCTCAGCGTCCGGGCATGGTTGATGCCGGCGTCGGCGGCGATGACACGCGTGCCTTCGACCTGGCGGTCGAGTAGCGGCGTGCGGATAAGGTCGCCGCCAAGCAGGATGGTGAATTTGCTCATATGCGTGGCCCTTACCAGCCCTGCTTGCGAAACGGAAGGCCGCGTTCCGGATGGGCCGGCAAACTTGCTTGCGCCCGACAAACTTGCGCTTGCGCCGCAGTTGGACCGGGCCTATGTGTCGAAACGCTCTAACGGGGTGCTGGACGCGATCTTCGCGGACCAGCTGAGAGGCAACCTGCCAACCCGCTGAACCTGATCCGGTTTGTACCGGCGGAGGGATTAGACGTTTCGGACAAGCCGACGCCTCAATTCCCTTCAACGCCAACGAAGGAGGCGCCGATGCGCACGTTTTTATACACACTTGTTTCGGCAGTGCTGCTCGCGGCAACCATTCTCGCAGGCATCGGGCAGGCATCCGCGCAGGAAAAACTCACCGTCTATACCTATGAGAGCTTCACCGCCGACTGGGGTCCAGGCCCGGCGGTCAAGAAGGCGTTCGAGGCCGAATGCGGCTGTACTCTCGAATTCGTCGCGGTCGCCGACGGCGTCGCCCTGCTCAACCGCGTCAGACTGGAAGGGGCCGCGACTAAAGCCGACGTCGTGCTCGGCCTCGACACAAATCTGACGGCGGAAGCCAAGGCCACCGGCCTGTTTTCATCGCATGGCGCCGTCATCGACGCCAAGGTGCCGGGCGGCTGGAGCGACGATGTTTTCGTGCCGTTCGACTACGGCTATTTCGCCGTCGTCTACGACACCGAAAAGCTCAAAAACCCGCCGAAGAGCCTGAAGGAATTGGTCGAGGGCGATGCCGACGAGAAGATCGTCATCCAGGATCCGCGCACCTCGACGCCCGGTCTCGGCCTGCTGTTGTGGGTGAGGTCGGTTTATGGCGACAAGGCGCCGGAAGCCTGGGCCAAGCTTAAGGCAAAGGTGCTCACGGTGACGCCGGGCTGGAGCGAGGCCTACGGCCTGTTCACCAAGGGCGAGGCGCCGATGGTGCTGTCCTATACCACGTCGCCGGCCTATCATATGGTCGCCGAAAACACCGGACGCTACCAGGCGGCGTCCTTCGAGGAGGGCGCGTATCTGCAGATCGAGGTTGCCGGAATCACCAAATCAGGTGCCAAGAACCCGTTGGCGAAACAGTTCCTGACTTTCATGACCGGGCCGAAATTCCAGGATGTCATTCCCGAGACTAACTGGATGTTCCCGGCCGGCAAGACCGAGAAGCCGCTCCATCCGGCTTTCGACAAGCTCGTCAAGCCGACCAAGACGTTGCTGTTCAGCCCCGAAAAAGTCGCCGCCAACCGCAAGGCCTGGGTCGACGAATGGCTGTCGGTGATGAGCAAGTAATCGTAGCGAGCTGATCAAGGTGATCACCCTATGGCGCCCCCCTCTGTCCTGCCGGACATCTCCCCCACTTGGGGGGAGATCGGCAGCTCCATTGCCGGCCCTTCTCCAGCGAGATTGGAGATTGGCTAACGCGTGGGTGACGGCCAATCTCCCCCCTCGTGGGGGAGATGTCCGGCAGGACAGAGGGGGGCGCGAAGGAACGCAATCCTCGCTAACAATCTCGCGTCAGGTGGTCTAGCGTGCAACGCGCACAATCACCCGACCCCCGCGTCACCGCCGGCACCATTGCGCTTGCCGCTGTTGCGCTGCTGGTCGGCGGCGCGTTCGCCGGGCTCATCGTGGAAGGCGCACGCGATCCGTCCGGGGCCGCGTCGGCCTTCGATTCCTACCTCTTGCGCGTCGCCCGCTTCACGCTCTGGCAGGCGGCTCTGTCGACGCTGCTTTCCGTCGTGCCGGCGCTGTTCGTGGCGCGGGCGCTGTCGCGGCATCCGCGCTTTCCTGGTCGCGGCCTGATCCTGCAGCTCTTCGCCGTGCCGCTCGCGCTGCCGGCCATCGTCGCAGCACTCGGCATTCTGGCTCTATATGGCCGTGCCGGTTATTTCGCCGGCGTGTTCTCTGCGATTGGCGGCCAGGGCTGGCCGGGCATATACGGCCTGTCCGGCATCCTCGTCGCCCATGTCTTCTTCAACCTGCCGCTGGCCACGCGGCTGTTCCTCGAAGCGCTTGGGACAGTGCCGGACGACCAGTGGCGGTTGGCGAGCCAGCTCGGTATGGGCGCCAGGCCCGCCTTCCGGCTGATCGAATGGCCGACGCTGCGCGCGGCGCTGCCGGGCGTCGCCGGGCTTGTCTTCATGCTCTGCATCACATCCTTTACGATCGTGCTCACGCTGGGCGGTGGGCCGCGTGCGACGACGCTGGAGGTCGCCATCTACCAGGCGCTGCGTTTCGATTTCGATCCTGCCCGCGCGGTGACGCTGACAGTGCTGCAGATCGCGCTGACCTTCGTCGTCGTGCTGGCATTGATGCGGCTCGGCGCCAACACCGTCGGCGACGCCAACCTGCCGGTGGCTTCGCGCCGGCATTTTTCGGCCGGCGCCGCCGAGACCGTGCTGAACGCAGCATTGATCATCCTGGCTTTGCTGTTCGTCGCCGGACCGATGGCGGCCACGGTGATGTCCGGCCTTGGCGCCGATCTCGGCCGGCTGGCGGGCGAGAGCGCGGTGCGGCAAGCGACGCTGACCAGCGCCGTGCTCGCCTTGCTGGCGGCGCTGCTTTCAGTGTCGCTGTCGCTGTCGCTGGTCATGGCGCGACGGGCGCTGGCCTTGAGGCGTCGCGTCGGCGCCAGGACACTGCTCGAATACGCCACCGATACCGGCGCCGGCTTCGTCCTCGTCGTACCGCCCGTCGTCATCGGCGCCGGCTGGTTCCTGCTCCTGCGTTCCGTCAGCGACGTCTTTGCCATCGCCCCTGTCATGGTCGTCGCCGTCAATGCGGTGATGGCGATGCCGTTTGCCATCCGCGCCATTCGCCCCGGCTATGATGCGGCGAGTGAACGCCACGAACGGCTCTGTTTGCTGCTTGGCATTTCCGGCTGGAACCGGTTCCGGCTGGTCGACTGGCCGTCGCTGCGGCGGCCGCTCGCCACCGGTTTCGCGTTCGCCATGGCTTTGTCGCTCGGCGATCTCGGCGTCATTGCCCTGTTTGGCAGCGACTCCCTGCAGACGCTGCCTTATCTCTTGCTGGCCCGCATGGGCAGCTACCGCACCATGGACGCGGCCGGCTTGGCATTGCTGCTCGGTCTGGTCTGTCTCGCGCTTGTCCTGGCCGCGGACCGGCTGGGGCGGGGAGAGAGATGATGACGCTCAACAGCGAAAACGGTACGGCTGTGCGGCTGGAAAAGGTCTCGTTCAGCTATGGCGAAGCGCCGTTTTTATTCGATGTCCGGTTCGCCGCCTCGAAGATCACCGCCATCATGGGGCCGAGCGGCTCGGGAAAATCGACACTGCTCAACCTGGTGGCCGGCTTCGAGACGCCGCAATCGGGACGCGTGCTGATCGGTGGCGGCGACGTCGGCGGCAAACCGCCTTCGGCGCGGCCAGTGTCGATGGTGTTCCAGGAAAACAATCTCTTCGCCCATCTTTCGGTCGAACGAAATGTCGGTCTTGGCCGCTCGCCGTCGCTCAGGCTGACCGAGGCCGACCACGGCGCAATCGCCGCGGCGCTCAAGCGCGTCGGCCTTGCCGGCAAGCAACAGCGCCTGCCGCGCGAACTCTCCGGCGGCGAGCGGCAGCGCGTCGCGCTCGCCCGCGTCCTGGTGCGCGACCGGCCGGTGCTCTTGCTCGACGAACCGTTCGCCTCGCTCGGACCGGCCTTGCGCGACGACATGATCGATCTGGTAGCCGACGTCCAAGCGGAGCGGCGCATGACGGTGCTGTTCGTCACGCATCAGCCGGAGGACGCCCACCGTATCGGCCAGGACATGGTGTTCCTGGATAATGGCACGGTTGCCGCAACCGGGACTGTCGCCGATTTTTTTACCAAGGCTGGACCGGAAGCCTTCCGGCGCTATATCGGTGCAGGTCCGTTTGGCGCAGGATCACGAGATGTTGCCCGGAAGCGGACATAATTTACGGCCAAACCGGCTTCAGGCGATGTGGCGTTTGCTTGCCATGGTCAAAGTAGTGTGGCTAGGTCCTCCGATACTGGTCCGGCATAGGTTGTGATTTGCCACTACGCTGCCATGAGTGGTCGTGGGCCGTGCTCGTGGGCGCGAAGGACGCTGTGGCATTTGATTTTACGCATGTTCTGAAAATCGATGCCCGATTTCGGAGCCATGTGCTGAGAGCCGAAAGGAAGCTGTTCTGCCGACCGGCACAGACAGAGTGAGAAGGAAACCGCTGGCGCGCTTCCTGGCGCTGGCCGGCTTTGCCATGGCGCTGGCAAGCTGCCAGATGTTCACGCCTCCGGACGTTCAGGAATCCGGCTTCCAGCCTTCCAGCAGGCCGGTCACCGTCGACAATGTTGCTGCCAACAGCAAGCTCGCCGAAATGGCCAAGGCGCAGCATCCGCGCATCCTTGCGACCTATGGCGGCGAATATTCCGATCCCAAGCTCGAGCGCATGGTCGCCAAGGTCGTCGGCAACCTGACCGTGGTGTCGGCCAATCCGAGCCAGACCTACCGCATAACGATCCTCAATTCGCCCAACGTCAACGCTTTCGCATTGCCGGGCGGCTATCTCTACATCACGCGCGGCCTGTTGGCGCTGGCCAACGATTCGGCCGAGCTCGCCGCGGTCATCGCGCATGAGATGGGCCATGTCACCGCAAACCACGGCTTGCAGCGCCAGCAGCTCGAGGCCGAGGAGGGCTTTGCAACAAAAGTCGTCTCGGATGTGCTCGGCGACAGTCCGACCGCCAAGGCGGCACTGATCCGCGGCAAGCTGCGGCTTGCCCAGTTCTCGCGCAATCAGGAGCTGGAGGCTGACGGCATCGGCATCAAGTCGATCGGCGAGGCGGGCTTCGATCCGTTTGCCGCCGGCCGCTTCCTGCAATCGATGTCGGCCTACACCGATTTCCGCTCGATCAGCGGCGCCACCGACGCCAGCCTCGACTTCCTGGCAACGCATCCGAACACGCCGCAACGCATCGATCTGGCGCAGCGCCATGCCCGCCAGTTCGGCGCGCCCGGCGTCGGCACGCGCGACCGCGACGCCTTCCTCGCCGGCATAGACGGCCTGCTCTATGGTGACGCGCCGGAGGAAGGCTATGTGCGTGGCGAAACCTTCCTGCATCCGGGGCTCGGCGTGTCGTTCTCGGTGCCCGACGGCTTCATCATCGACAACTCGGCCGCGGCGGTGACGGCAACCGGGCCGGGCGACATAGCGATCCGCTTCGACGGCGTCTCGATCGACAAAAACCGCTCGCTGACCGACTACATCCGCAGCGGCTGGGTGGCCGGTCTCGACGAGAGCAGCGTGCGCCAGGAAACAATCAACGGCAACGAGGCGGCGACGGCGCATGCCCGCGCCGAGGGCTGGCAGTTCGGTATTGCGGTGATCCGCGCCGGCGGACAGGTCTACCGGCTGCTGACGGCAGTCCCCTCTGCCAGCACCTCGCTGGACGCGGTGGCGAACTCGGTCAGCGGCTCGTTCCGTATCTTGAGCGCGGCCGAAAAAGCGGCGCTGAAGCCGCTGCACATCCGCGTCGTCACGGTGCGGCCCGGACAGACCATGGGTTCGCTCGCGGCGCAGATGGTCGGCGTCGACCGCAAGCTCGACCTGTTCAGGGTGCTCAATGCAATGTCGCCGGGCGCAGCCGTTTCGGCCGGCGACAAGGTCAAGATCATCACCGACAAATAGGGTGTGTCGATGTTCGGGTGATGCCGGCCCTGCAAACGGTAGTTTCCTGCGCTTCCGGCCTTCGCCGGCCGAAGCGCTCATGCGGTCGCGGCAGTTAAGGCTACAGCCGGCGTAGGCCGGTCCTCACGTACTTTAAGTACGCTCCGCTCCGGTTCTCGGAAACCACCTGGTTTGGTCGCTTCGCGCCCGTCTTCGACTCGGGCTCGGCCTAACCTGACTCTCAACACACCCTGATTAGGCGGCGGTCGCCAGAAACTCGGGGTTTTGCTTCACCAGCGCTATTTTGAGCTTTTCCATGGCGCGTGCCTCGATCTGGCGGACGCGTTCCTTGGAGATGCCAAGCGCCTCGCCGAGGGCTTCGAGCGTCGCGCCCTCGTCGCTCAACCGGCGTTCCTCGATGATCCTGAGCTCGCGGGCGTTAAGCGCGCCGAGCGCGGTTTTCAGCCAGACAGAGCGGCGTTCGACATCGATCGTGTCGCCCACGACCTCGTCCGGCAAAGGATCGTCCGAAACCAGGAACTCCATCCGCTCGGTGGCGCCCGAATCGTCGGCGAGCGGCTGGTTGAGCGAACTATCTGGGGCCGAAAGGCGCGAATCCATCATCGCCACGTCGGCCTCGGAGACGCCGAGCGCCTCCGACACCTCGCGGTAGAGCGAGGTGTTCGAGATCGGCTCGGCACCGTTCGCCAAGCGGGCGCGCAGGCGCCGCAAATTGAAGAACAGCGCCTTTTGCGCCGAACTGGTGCCGCCGCGCACGATCGACCAGTTGCGCAGGATATAGTCCTGCATCGAGGCACGGATCCACCACGTCGCATAGGTCGAAAACCGCACCTCGCGCTCCGGTTCGAAACGGGCCGCTGCCTCCAGCAGGCCGACATGGCCTTCCTGCACCAGATCGCCCAAGGGCAGGCCATAGTGGCGGAATTTCGAGGCCATGGAAATGACCAGCCGCATATGCGCCATGGCGATTTGGTGCAGTGCCTGCTGATCGTTGTCTTGCTTCCAGCGCAGCGCGAGAACATGCTCCTCGTCGCGCTCGAGATAGGGGGCTTTCATCGCCGCGCGGACCATGGTTCGCCCCGCCGTATCTTCCATCATGCCATGCTCCCTGTTCCGGGCGTTGCGGTGCGATCGCTCGACCCTGAGCTGGCATCGTGGTTGAATTGGCGACGCCGCGCCCTACAACAGCCAACAAACGTGCCACCCGCGCGAATGGTTCCGCCGCTGATGTCGCGTGGATTGCACTGTTCGAAAGCGCGATGCGGCGGTCGCTCCGTGGCCGGTTGGCGTGACATGATGCAGTTTGGGAATTGGGTGGTTTTGAGAATGGGATTTCGAAAACGTCTCATTTTTGAAATCTGGTTCCTTATTTCGCTGCCTGCATCTGCCAGATTCCGGCGCTGACAAATGTGCCGGACGCCGGTCAATGACGGGATCACAGAAAAATGAAATGGCTCAAATCGCTTATCGTCGCCGCAACACTGCAGGTGCTGGCCGGCACATCAGGCCATGCCGGCGCCAATCTCGACCAGATCAAGCAGGCCGGTGTCTTCAAGGTCGGCACGGAAGGCACCTATGCCCCCTTCACCTATCATGATGCCTCGGGCGCACTGGTCGGCTTCGAAGTCGAGATTGCCAAGGCGATCGCCGAGCGGCTCGGCGTCAAGGCCGAATTCCTCGAAGGCAAATGGGATGGGCTGATCGCCGGCCTCGACGCCAAGCGCTATGACGCCGTTATCAACCAGGTCGGCATCACTGAGGAGCGCAAGGCCAAGTATGATTTCTCCGATCCCTATATTGCTTCCAAGGCGGTGCTGATCGTGCGCGGCGACAATACCGACATCAAGAGCTTTGCCGACCTGAAGGGCAAGAAGGCGGCGCAGTCGCTGACCTCGAATTTCGGCAAGCTCGCCGAAGCGAACGGCGCCGAACTCGTCGCCACCGATGGTTTCGACCAATCTATCCAGCTGCTTCTTACCGGCCGCGCCGACGCCACCATCAACGACAGCCTGTCCTTCCTCGATTTCAAGAAGCACAAGCCCGACGCCAATGTGAAGATCGCCGCGCAGGAAGAAAACGCCGACTATTCCGGCGTGCTCGTGCGCAAGGGCGATCCGGAACTGGTCGCCGCCATCAATCGGGCGCTAGCCGATATCAAGACCGACGGCACCTACCAGAGGATCGCCGACACTTACTTCGGCCAGGACGTTTCGAATTAACCGCATTCCCCGAAGGCCGGTTGTCGGCCGGCACGGCAAAATTATCGCGGCGAGCCGTCTTTGACGGCCGCCGCTTTTGGCGTGATATGACGACCCCCTATGGTCGCGCCTCGATGCTGTCGGGCCGATTTTTGGGCGCAATCTCGCAAGGAGGGCTTTCGTGCCGCACTGGCTGCAATTGATGCTGGATTCGTTGCCCACGCTGCTATGGGCGGCGCTGATCTTCACCGTACCGCTAACGCTGCTGTCGTTCGCATTCGGTCTCTTGGTAGGACTGGTCGCAGCGCTTGTCCGGCTGTTCGGCCCGAAGCCGCTGGTCGCGCTGGTCCGCTTCTACGTCTGGATCTTCCGCGGCACGCCGCTTCTGGTGCAGCTCTTCCTGATCTTCTACGGCCTGCCTTCGGTCGGCATCCTGCTCGACGCCTTTTCAGCCGCGTTGATCGGCTTCACACTCAATATCGGCGCCTATACGTCGGAAATCATCCGCGCCGTCATAGGCTCGGTGCCGAAGGGGCAGTGGGAGGCGGCCTATTCGATCGGCATGACCTGGAGCCAGGCGATGCGACGCACCATAGTGCCGCAGGCCGGCCGCGTCGCGGTGCCGCCGCTGTCCAACACCTTCATCTCGCTGGTCAAGGATACGTCGCTGGCCGCCGCCATCACGGTGCCGGAGATGTTCCAGGCGGCGCAGCGCATCGTCGCCACCACCTATGAGCCGCTGATCCTCTATGTCGAGGCGGCGGCTCTCTATCTGGCACTGAGCTCGGTGCTGTCGGCGTTGCAGACGCGCCTGGAAAAGCGGCTCAGCCGCTATGGCGGCTTCCTGGAGGCGCGCTCATGATCGGCCTCACCGACATCGAGAAGCGCTTCGGCGACAACCTCGTGCTGAAGGGCGTGACGGTCACCATCGAGGAAGGCAGCGTCACCGCGCTTGTCGGCCCCTCGGGCGGCGGCAAAAGCACGCTTCTGCGCTGCATCAACCTGCTCGAGATCCCGACCTCGGGCACGGTGCGGATCGGCGACGACGCACTCGAATTCCACCCCGGCGGCAAGGTTCCCGGCAGGGCCATCCAGCGCCTGCGGCTGCAGACCGGCATGGTGTTCCAGAATTTCCAGCTGTTCCCGCACCGCACGGCGATCGAAAACGTCATGGAGGGGCTGGTGACGGTGTTGAAATGGCCGGCCGGGCGAGCGCGCGAGCGGGCGCTCGCCCTGCTCGAAAAGGTTGGGATGGCGCACAAGGCCGACGCCTGGCCGGCGACGTTGTCAGGCGGCCAGCAGCAACGCGTGGCGATCGCCCGGGCGCTGGCGCCATCGCCGAAAGTGCTGCTGTGCGACGAGCCGACCTCGGCGCTCGATCCGGAACTGGCGCAGGAGGTGGTCGACGTGCTCGGCCGGCTCGCCAGTGAGGGCACCACCATGGTAATGGCGACGCATGATTTGCGGCTCGCCTCCAAAATCGCGCAGGAGGTGGTGTTTCTCGACGCCGGCAGCGTCGTCGAGAAAGGCCCCGCCGCTGTTTTGTTCAGCAATCCCGAGCGCCAGCGAACCAAGCGGTTCATCGCGACGCTGAAGCAGGAGGCAGAGAAGGAAACCGGCGGCGAAGGTTAATGCCTGTCGCCCAAAAAGTGCGTAGCGGTTTTGGGGTGACGATCACCCAAAAAGCAAAAAACCCGGCACGAGGCCGGGTTTTTCAAATTCGAAGGCGAGAAGCGCTCAGGCTGCTTCTTCCTGCTCGGCTTCTTCGTTGTCGGCCTTGGCGCCGCGCTTCGGACCCTTGTTGAGGTTCACTTCGATGAGGCGCACCGCTTCAGTTTCCGACATGCGGTTGACGGCCGCGATCTCGCGCGCCATGCGATCGAGCGCCGCCTCATAAAGCTGGCGTTCGGAATAGGACTGCTCCGGCTGGTTGTCGGCGCGGTAGAGGTCGCGCACAACTTCCGAGATCGAGATCAGGTCGCCGGAATTGATCTTCGCATCATATTCCTGGGCGCGGCGCGACCACATGGTGCGCTTGACGCGGGCGCGGCCCTGCACGACCTTCAGCGCGCGATCGACGTAATCCTCTTCCGACAGCTTGCGCATGCCGATGGAGGTCGCCTTGGCGACCGGCACCTTCAGACGCATCTTGTCCTTCTGGAAGTCGATGACGAACAGTTCCAGCTTGTGGCCCGCTACTTCCTGCTCGTCGATCGAGACGATCTGGCCGACGCCATGCGCCGGATAGACGATGTACTCGCCGGTCTTAAAACCGTGACGCGCTGCGCTGGACTTCTTCTGCGGGGTGATTGTTGCCATTACGCCATGAACTCCTTGGTGTGGAACCGGCATTCTGCCGGCCGAACTCGCGCGATCGGGTGCCGATCGTTAGCCGCACAACGATGAAACCGCCGGAAAAGCCAAGGCCGGCAAACCGCATAGTTGCGCCTGCCTGCCCCAGATCGCTCTGGTCCGGATTGAGAAATTCACCTTTCAGTGATTTGGGGCGTTTGCGCCATAAATCGACGTTGTGTCACCGGCATGTTTGGTTGATGTAGCACAAAAAGTCGGGAGAATCAAGGTTTTGCTGCACGCGCGAAGGTCAAGCGCGATCTCGGCCTGTCAAGGCAGTTAACGTGCGGTGCCTATCACGATGCATCATGCCGATCAAAACAACGTCGCCGTTACAGCGCCACGTCCCGTACTGGACGCGTAGGGGGACGCTGTTGCACTTCGATCTCACGCACAGTCTTTACGAAAATCGATTTCGATTTTCGCGGTCGTGCGCTAGTCGCCCTGGCCGGGCTCGGGGGAGAAATATTTCTCGAACTTGCCGGCCTCGCCATCGAAGGACTTGGCGTCGGCCGGAGGCTCCTTCTTGGCGGTGATGTTAGGCCATTTATCGGCGTATTCAGTGTTGATCTGCAGCCACTTGTCGAGCCCCGGCTCGGTGTCCGGCTTGATCGCGTCGGCCGGGCATTCCGGCTCGCAGACGCCACAGTCGATGCACTCGTCGGGATGAATGACGAGCATGTTCTCGCCCTCGTAGAAACAGTCGACCGGACAGACCTCAATACAGTCCATGTATTTGCATTTTATGCAATTATCGGTCACGACATAGGTCATCGGTCGGCTCCGGGACATCCCGTTTTTGTTGGAGCGCCGTGCTTCCAATCGGACGCACAAAGTACGCTCTGACACTTTGAATCGACGCATCGTGCTCTTGGAAAATCGATATCGATTTTCGGGCCGACGCGGTGGGCCTTTTTTGGTGAGGTAACGTCTTTGCCCGCCGCTTGCAAGGGCAGCCATTGCGCGTGATGCCGGTGTTTCCGGAATGGAATTCCGGGCGATGCGGCGAAAGCCGGTTATGCGTCAGTCGTCGCCGAGCAGCCGGTCGGTCTCCCGGCGTTGCTTCTTGGTCGGGCGGCCGCTGCCGGCATCGCGCAGTGCGGGGATCGCATCGGCAACGGCTTCGCCCTTTGGCGCCGGCGGTGGCGAGATATCCTCGTAGAGCAAGCGCGCTTCCTCGGCGGGACCGCGCCGGCTTCCGGTGCCGAGCACCTTCCAGACGAAGATGCGCCGCTCGAGAGTGATGGTCAGGACGTCGCCTGCGCGGACCAGATCGGAGGCCTGCGCTGCTTTGTCGCGATTGATGCGAACGCGTCCGGCCACCACCAGCTTCGCTGCCAGCGAGCGCGATTTCACGGCACGCGAAAAGAACAGCCATTTGTCGATGCGCTGGCGGCCTTCAGCGACCATCGGAGCGAACGAACTTACTTCTTCAGCTGGTCGCGCAACGCGGCGAGCTTGGCGAAGGGGGAATCCGGGTCGAAGCGCACCGGACGCTCCTCGCGAGGCTTCGGCTGGAACGCGGGCTTTCCACCAGGCGCGCCAGCCTTGCCGTCCGGCCTGCCGCCTTTCCAGTCGGGCCGGCTTTCGCGACGATCGGGACGCTCGCCCTGCGGCTTGCCGTCGCGCCGTTCCCCTGCCTCGCCCTGGGGCTTGGGCTTGATCTTGCTGCGGTCGAAGCGCGGCTTGCCGGCGCCGTCACCGTCGCGGCGTCCTTCACGGGCGGGCCGGCCGCCCGGTGCGCCGGCCTGCTGCCCGGCCTCTGCCGGCGCGTTGCTGCGGCCATCGCGCGCGGCTTGTCCGCCGCGCGGGCGATTGTCCCTGTCACGGGGCCGGTTGTCGTGGTGGCGGTGGCGTGGGCGCTGGTCGAAGCGGCCCTGCCGCCACAACAGGATGGGTTTTGGTTCTTCTGCCTCTGCGGCGGGCCCGCTGGCCTCACCCTCCCTCTCGTCGGGAGGGTCGGCGCGCAGCGCCGGGGTGGGGGGAGCGACGGCGCCGTCAGCCCTATCTGCATCGTCGGCGCCATCACCCCCACCCGCGTCGCTTTTCGCCGCGACCTCCCCCATCGAGGGGGAGGTGAGGGCGTCGGCGCCTTCGGCGGCAGCGCTGGCACCGACCGCTTCCGTTGTCTCTTGCGTGATCTCGGGTGCAGCTTCGGGCTGCTCTCCCGTGGCGGGCTCGGCTGCCGCTTCGGCGGCGGGCTTGGCCGAGCCATCGGCTGCAGCCTCCGCCACCGCATCCGGCTCAGAACTGTCGGCCGGCGCCTCGGCGGCTGTGTCCGCGATCGCGGCTTCGGCTGCCTTGGCCTGCCCGGCTTGTTCTTCCGCCGCTTGCTTGGCCGCGGCGGCTTCGCGCGCGGCATTGTCCTGGGCCTCGAGCCGTGCCTTCACCTCGACAGCCGGCTTCGGCTCGGCCCGGTAGCCGAGGCCCTTCAGAATTTCTTCCATGTCGTCGGCCGTGGCGCCGAGGATCGACATCATCGGCGGCGTCACCATGAAGGACTGACCATCATAGGCGCCGTCGGGGCGCTGGCCGAGGCCCGGCTTCCAGTTGGTCGCGGGCCGGATCAGGTCGGCCAGCCGTTCGAGGATGTCGACGCGCACCGCGCGACGGCCGAGATTGCGGTAGCCGGCCAGCTTGTAGAAAGTCTTGTCGAAGGTGGGATCGATGACCACCGAGGTGCGGCCGGAGGCCAGCGCGTGAACCACGTCGCCAAAGCCGGGCTTGTCCTTGCCGTCGTTCTGCAGCGCCCACAACAGCGTCACCAGTCCGGCCGGGGCCGGCTTGATCAGCGCCGGCACGAAAACGTGGTAGGCGCCGAAGCGCACGCCGAGCCGGCGCAGGGCGGCGCGGCCCTCCTGGTCAAGCGACTTCATCTCCTCGGCGATGTCGCGGCGGTTGATGAGGCCGAAATTCTCGACGAGCTGGAAGGCGATGCCGCGGCCGATGCCGGTGATCTGCTCGGCGTTCTTGAGGTCGACCAGCGGCTTCAGCAGCGACTCGATCTGGAAATTGACGAAACGCTCGGCGCGCGCCGCGACCTTGTCGCGGGCGGGACCGGTGAGCTGCTCGTCGGCCAGCAGCACCAGGCGTGGCTTCAACGGCTCGTCGCCCGCGACCAGCGTGCCGATCGGCGCGCCGATCCAGCGCAGGGTGCCGTCGGAGCCGAGCGCGATGTCGCCATTGGCCGCGGCGCCGAAGCGTTCGGCCCGCGCCTCGAATTCGGCTGCAAGCGCCTTCTGGGCTGCTGTCCGCACCGCCTTGGCATCCTCGCCGCCGGCGCTCTGGTCGGCGGTGAAGCGGAACCCCTGCAACTCGCCGACATGATGGCCTTCGACGAGGACGGTTCCGGTTGGGCTGATTTCGGCTTCAGGCATGGTATTTTCTCTAAGGCGCCGCATGAGGACGGAAGTCCTGCGGTCTACGAAGCGTTTCGTCAACCGCTCATGCAGCGCATCCGACAATCTGTCTTCGATTTCGCGCGTCTTTTCCTGCCAGTGTGCCTGATCGGCCAGCCAGCCGGGCCGGTTGGAAACGAAAGTCCAGGTGCGGATCTGGGCGATCCGGTGCGACAGCGTGTCGATGTCGCCCTCGGTGGTGTCGGCACGGCGCACCTGCTCGGCCATGTAATTCTCGTCGACATGGCCATGCCTGGCAAGATCCATGTAGATCGAGGCGATCAGGTCGGCATGCTGAGCCGGGGCGATCTTCCTGTAATCGGGAAGGGCGCAGGCCTCCCACAACAGCGCCACGCGCCTGGCGTCGGTGGCCAGCGCCCGGATGTCCTCGTCGCGGGACAGATGCTCGAGCGCCTGCGCATCGACCGCCGGCAGCGCGCGCGTCAGGCCTTCAACCGGCGCGTTGGTCTCGATCGAGCGCTTCAGCGCGTCGAGGTTGGCGAAATCGAAACGCGCGGTGCGCCATTGCAGCACCTTCACCGGGTCGAAATCATGCGCTTCGATCTTCTTGACCAGTTCCTCGTCCAACGGATCGACCTGACCGGTGACGCCGAAGGTTCCGTCGCGCAAGTGGCGGCCGGCGCGGCCAGCGATCTGGCCGAGCTCGGCCGCCGTCAGGTTGCGATACTGGTAGCCATCGAACTTGCGGTTCTGGGCGAAGGCGACATGATCGAGATCGAGGTTGAGGCCCATGCCGATCGCATCGGTGGCGATCAGATAATCGACATCACCCGACTGGAACAGCTCTACCTGCGCGTTGCGGGTGCGCGGCGATAGCGCACCGAGCACGACTGCCGCACCGCCCTGCTGGCGGCGGATCAGTTCGGCGATGGCATAGACCTCGTCAGCGGAGAAGGCGACGATCGCCGTACGTCGCGGCAGGCGGGTGAGCTTCTTCGAGCCGGCATAGGCGAGATGCGACAGCCGTGGCCGCGTCACCACCGACACCCCCTTCAGCAGGCGCTGGAGGATGCCGTGCATGGTCGCTGCGCCGAGCAGCAGCGTCTCCTGGCGGCCGCGCAGATGCAGGATGCGGTCGGTGAAGATGTGGCCGCGCTCGAGATCGCCGGCCAGTTGGACCTCGTCGACGGCAACGAAGGCGGCGTCGGTCTCGCGCGGCATGGCTTCCACGGTGCAGACCGAATATCTGGCGCCGTCGGGCTGGATTTTCTCCTCACCCGTGATCAGCGCCACCTTGTGAGCGCCGACCTTCTCGCAGACGCGTGTATAAACCTCGCGGGCGAGCAGCCTGAGCGGCAGGCCGATAATGCCGCTTTCATGCGCCACCATGCGCTCGATGGCGAGATGGGTCTTGCCGGTGTTGGTCGGCCCGAGCACCGCAGTCACGTCGCGGCCTGACAGGATCAGTGGCTCAGTGTGTTTCGGCTGGATGTTCATCGACCTGGAATTTAAGGCTCTCTGCCTCGCGTTGTCGGGAGCGCGCCCCGTGGTGGCGCGGGTGACAGCCGACACATAGGGATTTCGGGCGCGAAGCGAAAGCAGAATATTCCGATGGCAGCTCAAAGCCTTTCGTCGGCGTCGACAATCCGTTCCGCCGTTTCGATTTAAGAGTTGGCCGATTTAACAGTTGGCCGATTTAACAGTTGGTCATTTAACAGTTGGAACGAGTCTGGAACGAATCGGCTACGAATCGCTGACTCGCGGGGGTTCATGGTTTGTTCAGGGCTACATCTGGATATCTCGCCTGCGAGTCTCACCACATGCTGAATCGCCGAATTGGCCTGTTTCATGCAGGGCTGACGTCGCCGTTAACCTTTGCCGCCGAACGATCGACGCGGGTCGGCGGGCGTCATCCAACATTTTGAAATTATTTATCTTTCTTAACGCGCCTTAACCATTTTTGGATGTTTTCAGCCTTTGTCGATTAACGCTGCGCTCAAAGCCGGAACGGAACGGCGACGAATCGGCGCCGGCGCATGTTTCCCGGTTTGTTCACCCCAATATGTTGTGTCATGAACAGGTTTTCCACCTGTTATCAACAGGTGGGGAACAGGGTTTTGCACAGGCCGCACGGCTGCCGTTAACCTTTGCGTGCCGCATTGGCACAAATCGGCGTCACGACCATTGGTCGGCGCAGTCACTGACCAGACTGCCAGCAATGCAGAACGGCTTGGTTCAAGCCTCTCCCACGGCATAGCGCTGCAAAGTAGGGCCGACGTTCTGGATAATTTCGTCGTGGGACAGGGCGACGACGGGCGGAAGCCGCAGCAGGTATCGGCACATCGCCAGACCCAGCAACTGGCTCGAAACGAGCCCGGCCCGTCGACCCGCATCGGCGGGGTCAGCGACCGCCGCAATCACCGGCCTCACCTGGTTGCCAAACACGTCGCGCAATTTTTCCGCGGCGAATTCGTTCGACGTCGCCGAACGCAGCAGAATTGCCATGCCAGGGCCGCTGGCCGGGCCCTCCCAGATTTCGAGAAAACGCCTGATCAGCTTTTCACCGATGGCGTTTCGGTCGATCACCCGCAGTGCCGGCAATTGCAGATCGACGACCGCCGCCCTGGCGAACAGCTCGTCCTTGTTGCGGAAATAGCGGATCACCATGGCCGGATCGATCGAGGCATGCGCCGCGACGTCGCGGATCGAGGCGCCGTCATAGCCGCGCTCGGCGAACAGGAGCCTCGCGGCCTCCAGGATTTGGGCGCGCGTGCGGTCCGACTTGCTGGGCTTTTTCGGCTGAGTCTCGGTCATGGAAGCTATATGCCAACGGTCGTTGACAAACGCAATGGCTTCGTCTAGAAAGTCAACGATCGTTGACAAATGGAGAGAGAAATGCTGCCCGAAACCACCGAAGTCCTGATCATTGGCGCCGGCCCGACCGGCATGGCGCTGTCCATCGTGCTGCACCAGGCCGGTGTCGATCATGTCCTGATCGATAGGCTGGCTGAGGGCCTTCAGACCTCGCGGGCTGGCGTCATCCACGCGCAGACGCTGGAAACTCTGGAGCCTCTCGGCGTCACGCAGCGGCTGAGCGAACTTGCCCTGAAGCTGCAGAATTTCACCATCCGCGACCGCAGCCGGGCGCTGCTCAGGCTCGATTTCAGCAAGCTTCCGTCAAAGCATCCCTATCTGATGATGCTGCCTCAGAACCTGACCGAACAGGTGTTCGCCGAACGAATTGCGGCCCTGGGCGGCGTGATTCATCGGACGGTCGAGGCCAAGGCAGTCGTTCAGGACGCTGACGGCGCTCGCGTGACGGTGATCGAGAACGGCCGCGAGAAACTGATATCGGCACGCTACGTCGTTGGTGCCGACGGCATGCACAGCCTGGTGCGCAGGTCGACCGGCATCGAGTTCGACGGCGCCGCCTATGACGCTTCGTTCGTACTCGCCGATGTTCGTCTCGACTGGCCGGTTGGGCCGACGGAAGTGTCGCTGTTCTTTGCACCGGCCGGGCTGGTGGTGGTGGCGCCGCTCCCGGACGGTTCGTACCGGGTCGTCGCGACAATGGATGAGGCACCGGAAAACCCGGCGGTCGCCGACATCCAGGCGCTGCTCGACAGCCGTGGTCCGACCAAGAAAAGAACCCGGGTGCTTGAACTGGGGTGGAGTTCGCGTTTTCGCGTGCATCACCGCCTGGTCCGCTCGTATCGCAAGGACCGGTTGTTCCTTATCGGCGATGCCGCGCACGTGCACAGCCCGGCGGGAGGGCAAGGCATGAACACCGGCATCATCGATGCGGTCGTGCTTGGCCGGTTGCTTGGCGACGTGGTGAACGGCGTGCGCCCGGAAGCCGCGCTCGACCTCTACGAAACGCTGCGCCGCCCGGCGGCCGAGGAAGTGCTTGAACTGGCGGGCACGATGACCGAGATGGCGCTTTCCCGCAATTCGGTGAAGCGGTTCGTCCGCAATCTCGTGCTTTCGGCGCTGAACCTCAGTCCATTTCTGAAGCGTCGCATCGCCTTGAAACTGTCGGGCCTCAGCCGGGCGTCGCTTGCCCGCCTGCCGGCACCTTGGCGCCAGCCGGGTCCAGTCGCCCAGACCAAGTCGGCAGCCGAACCAGAGCTGAAGCGTGTCGCCTGACAGCCGGATTAATCCGGTCCCGGCCGCGAACTCGGCCGTGCGGGTGGTTAGACCCGCGCAACAGTCACCGTCAACGGGCCGCCTCAGGTGATATATTGGCCGCCATTGGCTGATATGGTCGAGCCGGTGATGAAACCGGCATCGTCTGACGCGAGGAAGACGACGCAGCGTGCGATCTCCTCCGGCTCGCCGAGGCGGCCGACCGGGATCTGCGGGATGACGCGCTCGTTGAGCACCTTCTCGTCCATCGCCCTGACCATCTCGGTGGCGATGTAGCCGGGGCAGATGACATTGACGGTGATGCCGGCCCGCGCCCCTTCCTGGGCGAGCGCCTTGGTGAAACCGATATCGCCGGCCTTCGCCGCCGAATAATTGACCTGGCCGGCCTGGCCCTTCTGGCCATTGATCGAGGAGATGGTGATGACGCGGCCGAACTTGCGGTCGCGCATGCCGCCCCACAGCGGGTGCGTCATGTTGAAGACGCCGGAAAGATTGGTATCGACGACCTCTTTCCACTGCTCGCGCGTCATCTTGTGGAACATGGCGTCGCGGGTGATGCCAGCATTGTTGACCAGAACGGAAACCGGGCCGAGATCGGCCTCGATCTGCTTGATGCCGGCGGCGCAGGCATCGTAGTCGGCGACCGACCATTTGTAGACCGGGATGCCGGTCTCTGCCTTGAATTTCTGCGCCGCTTCGTCATTGCCGGCGTAGTTCGCGGCGACATGATAGCCGGCGTTTTTCAGGCCGATCGAAATCGCGGCGCCAATACCGCGCGACCCGCCGGTGACGAGTGCTACCTTGGTCATGGTTTCCTCCCTTTTTTCATGAGCGGCGGGCGACGAACGGCGATCGAGCCCCGTTTGCCACCGACCATTTCATTTCACGGCTTGCTCACTCCGTCCTCACTGCGCTTTGCAGATGACTTCACAGCGCTTCCACGCACATGGCAACCCCCATGCCGCCGCCGATGCACAGCGTGGCAAGGCCTTTGCTGGCACTCCTGCGGCGCATCTCGTAAACCAGCGTGTTGAAGATGCGGGCGCCGGAGGCGCCGATCGGGTGGCCGATGGCGATGGCGCCGCCATTGACATTGACGATCGACGGATCCCAGCCCATGTCCTTGTTGACGGCGCAGGCCTGGGCGGCGAAGGCTTCGTTGGCCTCGACCAGGTCGAGATCGCCGACCGTCCAGCCGGCCTTGGCCAGCGCCTTGCGCGAGGCGGGAATAGGCCCGGTGCCCATGATCTGCGGATCGACGCCGGCGGTCGCCCAGGACACGATGCGCGCCAGCGGCGTGATGCCGCGCCTTGCGGCTTCCGCTTCGGTCATCAGCAGCACGGCAGCGGCGCCGTCATTGATGCCGGAGGCATTGGCGGCGGTCACCGTGCCGTCCTTGTCGAAGGCCGGCCTCAGCTTGGCCATGGCCTCGATCGTGGCGCCGTGGCGGATATATTCGTCCTGGTCGACAATGGTGTCGCCCTTCTTGCCCTTGACGGTGAAGGCGACGATCTCGTCCTTGAATTTGCCGGCCTTCTGCGCGGCCTCTGCCTTGTTCTGGGAGGCCAATGCGAGCTGGTCCTGGTCCTCGCGGGTAATCTGGAACTGGCGAGCGACGTTTTCGGCCGTGTTGCCCATGTGGTAGCCGTTGAAGGCATCCCACAGCCCATCCTTGATCATGACGTCGATCATCTTGTAGTCGCCCATCTTGACGCCGGCACGCAGGTGTTGAGCGTGCGGGGCCAGCGACATCGATTCCTGCCCGCCGGCGACGATCACCTTGGCATCGCCGGTGGCGATCTGCTGCATACCGAGAGCAATAGCGCGCAGACCTGAGCCGCACACCTGATTGAGGCCCCAGGCGGTGGTTTCCTTTGGCAGGCCGGCTTCGATTGATGCCTGGCGGGCGGGGTTCTGGCCCTGAGCCGCGGTCAGCACCTGGCCGAGGATGACCTCGTCGACTTCCGCCGGCTCGACACCGGCGCGAGACAGCAACTCCTTGATGACCACGGCACCAAGCTCATGCGCCGGCGTGGTGGCGAAGGCGCCGTTGAAGGAACCGACGGGCGTGCGCGCCGCACTGGCGACAACGATGGCAGCGGACATGTTCTTCTCCAGACTTCGAGGTATCGAGGTTTTGGTATCGCAGTTTGTATCGTCAGGGCTTTTCTTGCCCTTTCAATGATCCAAGTCAAACCGGAAATGGGCATACCGGCCATGCGCCGCAAGCAGGTTTGCGCATCGCGGTGGATACAGCCCGCCCATTGCTGCGCAGCATTTTTAGCCCGCCGTGCAGCATTAATTGATGCCGCACTGCACAAACCGCTTGGAATTGTGACGCTTTTGCGCATATCCTTGAAAAAGGCGCAATCGTTACCGGCAGCTTACTCAAGTGCGCCGGAGTCCCGGGAGGATGCTGATGGCCGCGAAAGACGAACCGATTATCATCAAGAAATATGCCAATCGCCGCCTCTACAACACCGGCACCAGCACCTATGTGACGCTCGAGGACCTTGCCGAAATGGTCAAGAAGGGCGAGGAGTTCACCGTCCAGGACGCCAAGACAGGCGACGACATCACCCATCCGGTGCTGACCCAGATCATCTTTGAACTGGAGAACAAGGAAGGGCAGAACATGCTGCCGATTCCGTTCCTGCGCCAGTTGATCGCTTTTTACGGCGATCAGATGCAGATGATCGTGCCGAGCTTCCTCGAACAGTCGATGATCGCCTTCTCAAAGGAGCAGGAACGCTTCCGCGAGCAGATGAAGGGTGCATTGGGCAAGTCGCCGCTGGACATGATGAAGATCGCCACGCCGATCAAGGCCCTGGAAGAGCAGACGCGCCGCAATATGGAGATGTTCCAGAACGCCATGCGCCTGTTCACGCCATTCCCACCCGCAGGCACACCCGCAGGTTCGAATGGCACTTCCCCAGCGCTGGCGGAGCCGGCCAGGAAAGAGACGTCGGAAAAGCCCGACGACCTTCAGGAACTGAAGGAACAGATCGCCGCCATGCAGCGCAAGCTCGACACGATGTCGTGATCGCCGGCCGCCGGGCCGAAATCTTTTATCAGCAGGCCGTGTCGGAAATCTCCGCCTGGAATCCAGGCTGAGTGCCGCCCGACCCGCGCTATAGCGCGTCGCATTTGACCGGCCTCATGCGAAGCGCTTTAGGTTGTTGTTTGACGCATGTCGTTAACGCAAAAACCGCTGCACACCCTCGGTTCAAGCCCGAGGGCATGCTTTTGCGCGACATGCATTATTTCGTCGTCACCGTCACCAGCGCGGTAACGGGTTTGCCGTCGACAAGAATGGGCTTGTGATGATCATCGGCAAGTAGGACGCCGATCACGTGCGTGCCGGCGGCATCCGGACAATGGCCGAAACGAGCCTTGACAAGATCGCCGCCAAAGTCGCTGTTCATGCTGTTGTATGGCTTGCCGGGGATGTTGCAGGTATCTCCGGTGGGATCGATCTTCATATGCAAATGGCCGCATTGGCTGACGCCGTTGCATTCACCCGCAGGCATGAGCGTGAAGTTGCTGCTGACGACGACGCCTATCGCCCTCTCCGGGTCATTGCCGAGTTCGATGACCGAACCGGCCGCCGGCCAGACGATTTGCAGGGTTGGCCGGTCTTCGGCCTGGGCAGACCCAAGCGACAATAGGGAAAAGGCAAGGGCAGTCGTTGCGATGATGCGAAGCATGGTAACCTCCATTGATGTTGTAATCACTGATTACATACGAAACGCTTGAGCGCAAGAATATAATCGGTGATTACATGTCGGCGTCGTCGTGCTATTGGCAGGCATGACCAGCCCCACGGATTCCGGCGAAGCCGCCAAGCGCTATCATCACGGCAATCTCGTTGAGGCCTTGATCGCCGCTACCGTAGAGATCATCGAAGAGCGCGGAGCAGAGCATGTGTCCGTGCGCGAGGCGGCAAAACGTGCCGGCGTTTCGCCCGGCGCGCCATTCCGGCATTTTCGGTCGAAATCAGCACTGCTGACCGCCGTCGCCGAACAGGCCATGAACCGGCTGACCGAGGCCGTTGCCGATGCACAGGCCAAAGTCGCCAGCGCCGATCCCATCGTGGCCTTCGAAGCGATCGGGCAAGGCTATCTGGAGTGGGCGATCAGCAATCCTACGCATTTCCAGATCATCAGTTCCCGAACGCTGATTGATTTCGACTCATCGGAAAGTCTTCGTGGTCAGAATGAAGCCGTTCGCCGGAAAATGATCGACCTGCTGACCCAAGCGCAACAACAAGGTCGGCTTGCCTCAGACACCGACTTCGATCATCTGGTGCTTGCCGCCCGCGCATTTGTCTACGGCTTGGCACGCATGGCGATCGATGGCCATTTCCCGGAGTGGCATCCGTCCGAGCCGCCATCGCTCGCCGTACGGAAGGCTCTTCGCCTTTTCATGAGCCAGATGACAAATTCCAAAACGCAAAAGCGCCCTGACGTGGCTTGCGGGGATCGCTGACAAAACTGTCTTCGCACTGGTTGTCAGGCGTACAGCTTCGAGTGAGGGTGTCCTCATTCATGACAAAAATTTCATGTCATCGCCACTCTGTGCCGCTGTTCTTGCGCCACACGAGACATATATGCTGCACTGCAATATGGTCCGTCAGCGCCGTAATGAAGGATTTCGCCTTGCCCAGCAGAAAAACCGCCATCGTCACCGGTTCCACCTCGGGCATCGGCCTGGCAATCGCCCATGCGCTCGCGGCCGATGGCTGCAACATCGTCGTCAATTCGTTTTCCGACACGGCCGACGACCAGGCCGTCACCGACGCGATCGCCAGGCATCATGGCGTGAAGACCGTGTACATCAAGGCAGATATGTCGAAGCCGGCCGAATGCCGGGCGCTGGTCGCAAAGGCAGCCGAGAGCTTCGGCTCGGTCGACATTTTGGTCAACAATGCCGGCATCCAGCATGTCGCGCCGGTGGAAGAATTTCCCATCGAGAAGTGGGACGCGATCATCGCCATCAATTTGTCGTCGGCCTTTCACACCATCGCCGCCGCCATCCCGCTGATGAGAGAAGCCGGCGGCGGCAGGATCGTCAACATCGCCTCGGCCCATGGGCTGGTCGCCTCGCCGTTCAAATCGGCCTATGTCGCGGCCAAGCACGGCATCATCGGGCTGACCAAGACGGTCGCTTTGGAACTGGCGCGCGACAAGATCACCTGCAACGCCATCTGTCCCGGCTATGTGCTGACGCCGCTGGTCGAGGCGCAGATCCCCGACCAGATGAAGGCCAACAAGATGGATCGCGACACGGTGGTCCGCGAGGTCATGCTCGACAGGCAGCCGACCAAGGAATTCGTCACGGTCGAGCAAGTTGCCGCTGCCGCGGTGTTCCTGTGCTCGGATGCGGCAGCGCAGATCAATGGCACGCATATTTCGGTCGACGGCGGCTGGACTGCGCAGTGAGTTTGAGCGTGCGAACAAATCCGGCCGACAAATCGAGGGCAACGCCATGACGACAAATCGGCAAGGCGGAGGAACCCAAGAAGATCAACGTCGCGCTGCAGGGGGGCGGCTCGCACGGCGCCTTTTCCTGGGGCGTGCTCGACCAGCTGCTGGAGGACGGACGGCTCGACATCGCGGCGGTTTCGGGCACCAGCGCCGGCGCCATGAACGCGGTGGCGCTGGCCGACGGCTTCGTTCGCGGCGGCGTCGAGGGCGCGCGGCAGAAGCTCGACGATTTCTGGCGCGCGGTGGCGCGGAAGGGCCGGTTCAGCCCGGTGCAGCGCATGCCGTGGGACGTGGCCTGGGGCAACTGGTCGATCGAGAACACGCCGGGCTATCTGTTTTTCGACACCATGTCGCGGGTGTTTTCGCCCTATATCGCCAACCCGCTCGGCCTCAACCCGCTGCGCGACGTGATCGAACAGCAGATCGATTTCGGCAATGTGCGCGCCTGCAAGTCGATGGAGCTGTTCATCTCCGCGACAAATGTCGAGACCGGGCAGTTGCGGGTCTTTTCCGATGGCGAGATCGACATCGATACGGTGATGGCGTCGGCTTGCCTGCCGCAGCTGTTCCGCGCCGTCGAGATCAAGGGCGTGCCCTACTGGGATGGCGGCTATGGCGGCAATCCGGCGCTGTTCCCGTTCTTCAAGTCGACTGCCACCGAGGACGTGCTTTTGGTGCAGATCAACCCGGTGGTCCGCGAGGGGACGCCGAAGAGCGCCAACGAAATCCAGAACCGCATCGACGAGATCACCTTCAATGCCGGGCTGCTGCGTGAATTCCGTTCGATCGCCTTCGTCAAGGAACTGATCGCCGCCGGCCGGCTGCCGCATGGCGAATACCGCGACATCCGCATGCACCGGATCGATGCACGAGGCATTCAAGGATCTGTCGGCATCGTCCAAGGTCAATGCCGAATGGGCGTTCCTGACCTATCTGCGCGACCTGGGCCGCACCGCGGCGAGCGACTGGCTGGAAGAGAATTACGACGCCGTCGGCAAGCGGCCGACGCTTGACCTCTCAGGCGAGCTCGACGACGGCTTCAAGCCGGTGCGCGGCCCGGCACCGGGGCGGCGGGTCAAGGAGTTCCTTGCGGCCCGCTTGAAGCCCCAGGCAGCGCGCCGCCGAGCCTGAAATCTATGCTGCCAGAGTGAGGTCGATCACCTTGATCATCGCGGCAGCGGCGCGCCGTTGCTCATGCGGATCGCTGATGCGCAGCTTCATGCCTTCCAGCCCATCAAGCAGCATGTCGGCAAGCAATTTTGCCGACAGGCCCTTGGCCGCGAGATCGGCGCCATTTTGCCTGGCCTGATCCTCGATCGCCGCGGCGACATGCTGGACAAGCCCCGCACGCCATAGGCCGACGAGGTCGGCGAGGCTCGATTTCAGGTCGAGCAGTTCGGCACCGTGCGGCGAGGCGGCTATGGTGCTCATCATCGAGATCAGCGCCGCATCGATGGCGCGCGTCATGCGGTCGGCGAAGGCGCCATCGCCGGCGAGTTCAGCCTTCGCCTGTTCGACCGAGCGGGACAAGACCATCATGGCGGTGGCGCGGTAAATGTCCGTCTTGTTCTTGAACACGAGATAGAGCGCCGGCCGCGACATGTCGGCGGCGCGCGCAATGTCGTCCATGGTGGTGCGGGAAAAGCCATAGGCCAGAAACACCTTCATCGCGCCCTCGAGTATGCGGGCGCGCTTGGGATCTGCGGCGATGTCGTCGGTTTCGATCATGGTTGCGACGTTATCCTGCAAGAGCTAATTGACAAAATGACGGAATTTGTCAATAAGTAAGATGGAAATGGCCAATTAGCCATAACGCCTTCGGCTATGGACGACAACAAAGGGTATCCCCATGCGCCTCACCATCGACGGGCAATCATTCGACATCGATGCCGATCCCGAAATGCCGCTGCTGTGGGCGCTGCGCGATCTCGTCGGCAAGACCGGACCGAAATTCGGCTGCGGCATTGCCGCTTGCGGTGCCTGCACCGTGCATGTCGACGGGCAGCCGGTGCGCTCCTGCTCCTTGCCGGTCGGCGAGGTCAGCGGCGCCGTCACCACGATCGAAGGCATAGGCACCGACGGCAAGCTGCATCCGGTGCAGCAGGCCTGGCTGGAAGAGCAGGTCGCGCAATGCGGCTACTGCCAGGCCGGCCAGATCATGAGCGCGGTGGCGCTGCTCGACGAGGTGGCCGAGCCGACCGATGCCGACATCGACAATGCCATGGGCGGCAATCTCTGCCGTTGCGGCACCTATCCGAAGATCCGCGCGGCTATCAAAAAGGCCGCGGCACTCAAGACGGCGGAGCTCTGATCATGGCCAGTGTCGGAAAGATCGCCCGCCGCACCTTTCTCATCGGCGCCGCGGCCATCGCCGGTGGCGTCGCCGTCGGCTACTATTACTACCGCAAACCTTTTGCCAATCCGCTTGAGGCCGGACTCGGCGAGGGCGAAGCGACCTTCAACCCCTATGTGAAGATCGGCGCCGACAGTGCCATCACCATCGTCGCGCCGCGCGCCGAAATGGGGCAAGGGGTCTCGACGACTCTGGCCGCCATGGTCGCCGAGGAGCTCGATGTCAGCCTCGATCAGGTCAAGGTCGAACATGGCCCGGCTTCATACGCCTACTATAATTCCGGCGTCATGGAAGACGGCGGGCCCTTTGCGTTTTTCGATGAAAGTGCGACCGCCGAGGCCGTGCGTTCAGGCCTGCTTGTGGTCGGAAAACTGCTCGCCTTGCAGGGGACTGGCGGGTCCAGCTCGACTCGTGACGGTTTCGACAAGATGCGGCAGGCAGGTGCTGCAGCGCGGCAAATGCTGATCGCAGCGGCGGCGCAGTCGCTCGGCGTTGCCGCCGGGGAACTGGAAACGCTGAACGGGTCGATCCTGCACAAGGCGTCGGGCAAGTCGGTCACCTATGGCGACGTCGCTGCGACTGCCGCAACCCTGCCGCCGCCGGCGGAGGTCAAGCTGAAGGACAAGGCCGGCTGGAAACTGCTCGGCAAATCGCAAAAGCGCTTGGACATGCTGGACAAGGTTACCGGCGCGCCGATCTTTGGCATCGATGTCCGGCTGCCGGACATGCTTTACGGCACAGTGAAAATGAGCCCGCGTTTCTGGGCAAAGCCGGTCGCCGCCGATTTCTCCAAGGCGGAGAAGATGCCTGGTGTCGTCAAAATCGTTCCGATCGAGACCAATTATGGCCACGGCTTCGGCATCATCGCGGAAAACACCTGGGCGGCGTTCAAGGCAGCGGAGGCGATCGAGGCCAAATGGGCCGACCCCGATTATCCGCTTGATAGTGCAGTCATCGACGGTGTGCTGAAACAGGCGCTCGGCGAAAAGGGTTCTGCCCTGCGCGACGACGGCGATGTCGATACTGCCTTCGCCGATGCGCCGCGCGAGAGGATTGTCGTGGCCGACTATGCCGTGCCTTATCTCGCGCATACGACGATGGAGCCGATGAACGCTACGGCACAGCTCAAGGACGGCGTCCTCGACATCTGGTGCGGTAATCAGGCGCCGACCATCTTGCGCCAGCTTTGCGCCAATCAGATCGGCATCGAGCAGGACAAGATCACGGTGCACACCACCTTCCTTGGCGGCGGTTTCGGCCGCCGCATCGAGATGGACTATGCACTCTATGCGGCGCAGATGGCCAAGGAAACGGGCGGGCGTCCGATCAAGGTGACCTGGACCCGAGAGGAAGACACCCGGCACGACGCCTATCGCCCGGCTGCCGTCGGCAAATTCCAGGCGCGGCTTGGCGACGACGGCCTGCCGATCGCCCTTGACATAAAGCTGGCCTCGCCCTCGGTTATCGCAGGGGTGCTGCAGCGGCTGTTCCCCTCGATATCGCCGATCGGTCCCGACAAGACCATCGTCGACGGCGCCTTCGACCAGCCCTACACCATCCCGAACTACAGGGTGAGCGGCATTGCCGCGCCCGTCTCCATTCCCGCCGGCTTCTGGCGGTCGGTAGGCGCCTCGATCAACGGCTTCTTCCATGAAGGCTTCATGGACGAGATCGCGGTTGCCGGAAAAATCGATCCGGTCGAACTGCGCAAGAAATTGATGGCCGACCATCCGGCGGCGGTGAAGGTTGTCGAGAAGGTCGCCGAAATGGCGAACTGGGGCGAGGCGTTGCCGGCCGGCAAGGCCAAAGGGATTGCTTTCTCGCTGTCGTTCGGCAGCTGGGTCGCCGAGGTCGTCCAAGTGGCCGATACCCCTAACGGAATCCGGATTGAAAAGATGTGGATTGCCGCCGATGTCGGCACAGCACTTGACCCAGATATCATCAAGGCCCAGCTCACCTCCGCCGCCATTTACGGCCTGTCGGCGGCCATGAGTCAGGAAATCACCTTCGCTGACGGCGCTGTCGAACAATCCAACTTCCACGATTTCGACGCCATGCGGATCTTTCAATGCCCCGAGTTCGAAGTCGCTGTTCTGGAAAACTTCCACAAAATGGGCGGCGTTGGTGAGATTGGCACCCCCCCGGCGGCCCCCGCGCTTGCCAATGCCATCTTTGCGCTTACTGGCAAACGCATCAGGTCCTTGCCGTTGTCGAAGGAGGTGACCTTCGCATGAAAAAGTTCCTCATCATGCTGACGCCTGCTGCCATCATGTTCTGGGCGTCGCCTTTCGCAACCGCGCAGGAAGCCCGGCAGCCGGCGCCGGTCACCGTCGATGCTGCCAAAGGCCTGCCCGAATGGGACAAGATTTACGCAGTGTTCTCGCATCCGCGCTGCGCCGGCTGCCATGTCGCCGACGACCGGCCGCGCTGGTCGGACGCGCATTATGGCGGCACGCGCGTTCACGCCTTCAACGTCCAGCGCGGCTCCGACGGTTCCGGCTTCGGTAATCCGGGCCTGCGTTGCATGACCTGCCATTTCTCCAGTAATTCCAATGAATTGCATGGACCTCCCGGGGCCGAGAACTGGCATCTGGCGCCGGTCGAGATGGCCTGGTTCGAAGAATCCTCCGCGGAAATCTGCGCCCAGATCAAGGATCCCGCACGCAATGGCGGTCGCAGCTTACAGGATGTCGCGCTGCATGTCCGTGACGACAAGCTGGTCGCCTGGGGTTGGGCGCCGGGGGCGAATCGCGAGCCGGCGCCGGGCTCGGCAGAAGAGACTTATGTGACGATCGAAAGCTGGATGGCGGCGGGCGCGCCTTGCCCAGCGAAGTAATAACCCATCAACTTTTCTGACTATATTGCGGTGCAGCTTTAATGTAGAAGCTCGTTCGCCGATCACGGCAAGTTGAACGCGGCCTTGCGCGCACCCATATCGGCGACGCGCCCGAGTTAGAAGACGCGGCCTGGCCGAATCCCGCGCACTGGAAAAATGACGATGCCGAACTACAGGTTTCACAAGCTTGCAGCCATTGTTGTGCTTGTTGGTTTCGCTGCGTGGATGGCGACGGGCGAGTTCTCATCGGTCGGCAGCGCGGCCGCCGACAGCGAACCCAAGGCGGGGGAGGTCGAGCAGCCAAAGGCGGCTGACGCCGGCAAGGCCAAGCCCAATGCGGCAGAACAGCCCAAGGCGAGCTTGCGCACTGTCGCGACCATAACTCCGCCCAGGCGTAGCTATGCGCGCGCCATCCGGATTTCCGGTCTGACCGAAGCCGACAAGCGCGCTGTCCTGGCGACGCGCGTCGCCGGCATCATCGACAAGCTGCCGGTCAGCCAAGGCCAGCGCGTCAAGACCGGCGACCTCGTGCTGATGTTGGCAGCCGAGGAAAAGCTTTCGGCGGTCAGCAACGCCAAGCAGCTTCTGGTTCAGCGTCAGGCCGAACTCGATGCAGCATTGCGGCTGATGAAAACCGGCAATCTGCCCAAGCTGCAGCTCGACACCGCCCGCTCCAACCTGACGCTGGCCCAGTCGCACCTGGAAGCCGCGCAGGCCGAGCTTGACCGCAACGAGGTGAAGGCGCCGTTCGACGGCGTCATCGACCGGGTGCCGGTGGAGCTTGGCAGTTCCGTGATGCAGGGCGGCGAAGTGGCGACCATTCTGAGCCTCGATCCGGTGATCGCCCGCGGCGAGGTCAGCGAACGTGATCTCGGCTATCTGAAGATCGGCGACAAGGCGAAGGTACGGTTGGTCAGCGGCCAGAATGTCGAGGGCACCGTGCGCTATATCAGCCGCGACGCCTCGTCCGCCACCCGCACCTTCCGCGTCGAGATCGCAATCCCCAACCCCGACGCCACTATCCCCGCCGGAATGACCGCCGAGATCGCGCTGAGCGCCCAGCCGACCGACGCAGTCATGTTGCCGCGCTCCGTGGTGACGCTCGGCGACAAGGGCGATCTCGGCATTCGCGCCGTCGACAAGGACGACAAGGTCGTGTTCTTCCCGATCGACCTGGTCGACGATACGCCAACCGGCCTGGTGCTCGGCGGCATCCCTGCCGATGCGCGCATCATCGTCGCCGGCCAGGAACTGGTGAAGGAAGGCGAAGTGGTCAAGCCGGTCGAGGCCGACCAGGCGACCATCCAGAAGCTGCTGGGCGAAGCGACGGCCGGGACGCAGTAATCATGGATATCGTCAAACTTGCAATCAGCAATGCCAGGCTGACCATTTCGGTGCTGGTGTTCCTCATTCTTGCCGGTGCGGTCGCCTATCAGTCGACACCGAAGGAAGCGGAGCCCGACGTTCCGATTCCAATGATGTATGTCAGCCTGATCTATCAGGGCATCTCGCCCGAAGATTCGGAACGCCTGCTGCTGCGGCCGATGGAAGCCAAGCTGAAAAGCCTCAAAGGTCTCAAGGAGATGCGTTCGGCCGCCTTCCAGGGCGGCGGTTACGTGCTGGTCGAATTCCACCCGCAGACGGATCTGGCGACGGCGTTGCAGGACACGCGCAGCAAGGTCCAGGATGGCAAGGCCGACCTGCCGCAGGCAGCCGAGGAGCCGGTCGTCTCCGAAGTCAACGTCTCCGAATTTCCCGTCCTTGTCGTGACGCTGTCGGGCGAGGTGCCCGAGCGCCTTCTGACGACGGCGGCGCGCGAGTTGCGCGACCGCATCGAGGAAGTGCCTGGCGTGCTGGAGGGCTCGCTGCAGGGCGCCCGCGACGATCTCGTCGAAGTCGTCATCGATCCGATGAAACTATCTTCCTATGGGCTGCAGCTCGAGCAGCTGATCGGTGCGGTCGGCGATTCCAACAGTCTTGTCGCCGCCGGCAACATCGAAGGGTCCGAGGGCAAATACGCGGTCAAGGTGCCGTCGCTGATCGAAACGCCGCAGGACGTGGCGGCGCTTCCGATCGTCGCCGGCCCCAATGCCGTGGTTCAGGCCAAGGATATCGCCACCGTCCGCTCCACCTTCAAGGACGCCGAGACGGTGACCCGTCTCGACGGCAAGCCGGCGATCGCCATCGAGGTGAAGAAGCGCATCGGCGCCAACCTGATCGACACGATCGCCCAGGTCACGGCGGTGTCCGATGCCTTCATAAAGACCATGCCGGAAGGCATGCACGTCACCTACACGCAGGACAAGTCGGTCTTCGTCAACCAGTTGCTCGGCGATCTGCAGAACCACGTCATGATCGCCGTGATCCTGGTGTTCATCGTCATTCTCTACGCGCTGTCGGGCCGCGCTTCGCTGCTGATTGGCCTCGCCATTCCATCGTCCTTCCTGATCGGCATCCTGCTGCTGGCGATGATGGGCTACACGATCAACATGATCGTGCTGTTCAGCCTCATCCTGGCGGTCGGCATGCTGGTCGACGACGCCATCATCGTCACCGAATTCGCCGAGCGGCGGATGAGCGAAGGCATGCCGAAGGCAGAGGCCTTCGCGCTGGCCGCCAAGCGCATGGCCGGTCCGGTCATCGCCGCGACGATGACTCGCATCGCCGCTTTCTCGCCGCTGCTGTTCTGGCCGGGCATCATCGGCGACTTCATGAAATACATGCCGATCACGCTGATCGTCACGCTCTCGGCCTCGATGCTTTATGCACTGGTCTTTGCGCCGGCGCTGGGCGCCTTATTCGCCAAGGCGCCGCCGCACCACGAGGGCGATAACCGTGACGGCTGGTACATGGCGGTGGTCAAGCAGGCGGTTCGCTTTCCCATCACCGTGCTTTTGCTCACCGTCGGGCTTTTGTTCGGTGTCGGCTTTGCCTATTCGAAATACGGCGCCGGCGTCGAGTTCTTCCCGAATGTCGAGCCCGACTACGGCCTGCTCTATGTGCACGCCCGCGGCAATCTTTCGCTCGCCGAAATGGATGCCGCCACGAAGACCGCTGAAAACCGGCTTCTCGGCTGGCCAGGGGTGAAATCGGTCTATACCCGCGTCGGCAAGACGCAAGGCGGCGGCCAGGACATTCCGGAAGACGTGGTCGGCGTGATCCAGTACGAGTTCGTCGACTGGCGCGAGCGCAAATCGGCGAACGCGATCCTGGACGAACTTCGCGGCGTCATGGCCGGCATTCCCGGCGTAGACGTCGAGGTTCGCGTGCCCGAGGCCGGCCCGCCCACCGGCAAGCCGATCCAGATCAGGCTTTCGGCCGTCGACCCCAAAGGCCTCGACGACAAGGCGCGCGCCGTCGCCGCCCGCATTGCCAAGGTGCCTGGCGTCATCGACATTTCCGACGGCCTGCCGCCGCCCGGCGTCGACTGGGCGCTCGACGTCGATCGCGCCAAGGCGGCGCAATACAGCATCAGCCCGACCTCGGTCGGAACGGTGGTGCAACTGGTGACGAACGGGCTGAAGCTCAGTGAATACCGGCCGGCCGGTGCTGACGACGCCGTCGACATCAGGCTGCGCCTGCCCGAGGACCGACGCACGCTGTCGACGCTCGACGACCTCAGGGTGCAGACGTCGCAAGGGTCGGTGCCGATCTCGAATTTCGTCGTGCGCAAGCCCGAGCCGACCGTCGGCATCCTCAACCGCATCGACGGCGCGCGCACGGTGGTCGTCCAGGCCAATGTCGCCGCCGGCGAGCAGGTCGCTTCTGTCCAGCAGCAGGTAACCCAGGCTGTCGCCGAGATGGATCTCGGCAGCGGCATACGCTGGAAGCTTGCTGGCTCGAACGAGGACAGCGCCGAGGCCAGCGCCTTCCTCAGCAAAGCCTTCGGGGCGGCGATCTTCCTGATCTTCCTCGTGCTTCTGATGCAGTTCAACAAGTTCACCAGCGTCTGGCTGGTGCTGTCCTGCGTGGTCATGGCGACGGTCGGCGTGTTCCTCGGATTGCTGTTGACCGGAGAGGCGTTCGGCATCGTCATGTCGGGCATCGGCGTCATCGCGCTGGCCGGCGTGGTGGTGAACAACAACATCGTGCTGATCGACACCTATGACCGGCTGCGCGAAGAAGGCTGGGACAAGATGGACGCGGTGCTGCAGACCTGCCGCGAACGCGCCCGACCGGTCGTGCTGACGGCGGTGTCGGCGATCCTCGGCGTGCTGCCGATCGCCTTCGGCCTCGGTCTCGAAATCTTCCATCACGAGACGACGATCAACGCGCCGTCGACGCAATGGTGGATTTCACTGTCCTCGGCGATCGTCTTCGGCCTGTCCTTCGCTACCTTGCTGACGCTGGTGGTGACGCCGTCGATGCTGATGGTGTTCACGCGTAGCAAGAACAGCCGCTTCTATGCATTCTTCCGTCGGGTGTTCCGGCGCAGAACGCCAGCCGATGCGGCTATGGAGACTGCCGCAAGGCCGGGCTTGCTCGACAAGCCGGCGATCGACTTCCCGAAGGCCGCCGAATAGGTCGCTCCCTTCAGCCCCATTTCAGCCCCAGGGTAGAAAAGGCCGCCGGGAACAACCCAGCGGCCTTTTGCATTGTCCTGTCGTGCAATGCCTCAAAGCGGGGAGTTTCTTATGACGCTCAGCACCATTCTCATCATCATTCTGATCCTCATTCTGATCGGCGCGGTGCCGGCATGGCCTCATTCGCGTTCCTGGGGTTATGGTCCCTCCGGCATCGTCGGCGTCATCCTGATCGTGCTCTTGGTGTTGCTGCTGATGGGCAGGATTTGACCCAGAGATTGGTGCGGTCGACGAGGTGCAGCGCTGCGCGCTTTAAAGGCGAAGCGCTGCAGCTTTTGATTTTGGGGATGGTCCTTTCCAAACGCGGCACTCTCGGCGTGGCGCTGCCGACACTGCCGGTATGGCTGGCCATGCACCGCGACGCGCGCACCAGCATGCGCATTCGCCGTGCCGCGGATTTCCTCTACGAGGCCTTGAAGCGCTATTCGGCCGGGGCCGCGTCGGGAGCGAATTCGGCGCGGTGAGCGAGCCCGGCCATCAAGAAGACGACGACCAGCAGTCCCGACAAAGCGACGAAGATCGGACTGAAGCTCGAGTGCTCGGCGACGAAGCCGATCGCCGACGGCGCCACCAGAATGCCGGAATAGCCCATCGTGGTGACGACGCTCATGCCGGTGCCGGACGACATGCCTTCCTGGTTGCCGCCGGCCGAAAACAGGATCGGCACCATATTGGCGATGCCGAAACCGCAAAAGGCAAAAGCTGAGATGGCGAGCCAGGGTGAGGGCGCTAGCCCCGCCACCAGCATGCCGGCAGCGGCGACAAGCGCCGAAACTCGCAGTGTCGTCACGGCGCCGAAACGGTTGCGGACGCCGTCGCCAACGAAGCGCATGACGGCCATGACGCCGGAAAAAGCGGCGTAGGCCAAACCAGCTACGGCGAGGTCGGTGCCGAGTTCCTGTTGCAGGTAAAGCGCGGCCCAGTCGAGCACCGCACCCTCGGAGATCATCGTCATCAGCGCCATCAGCCCGACCAGATAGACCAGCGGATTTCCAGGCAGCGCGAATTTGCGATGCCTGGTGACCCCCGATGATGCTTGGGGTGGCGCGGCATCGGCGATCAGGTAGCGGACTGCCACTGCAATAATGGCGAAGGCGAGAGCCGTCACCACTGTCGCATGGGCGAGATGACCGTAATTCTGGATGGCGAGGCCACCGAGAGCGCCGCCGGCAAAACCGCCAAGGCTCCAGAAGCCGTGCGAGGACGACATGATGGCGCGGGACAAGCGCCGTTCCACGGTGACCGCATTGGCGTTCATGGCGACATCCATGCCGCCGATCGAACCGCCGAAGATGAACATGGCGATGGCCGCCAGCGGCACGTTGGGAGCCAGCGCCACAACCAGCAGGCCGAAGCTGCCGAGGAGACCGAACCAGCGCAGCACGCTGCGCGACCCATGCCTGGAGATCAGGTGGCCGCACCAGGTCATCGCTGTGACCGCGCCGGCGCCGAACAGCAGGATCAGCAGGCCAAGCGTGAACTTGCTGATATCCAGTCGGGTCAGCACCACCGGGATCTGCGGCGCCCAGGCGCCGGTCAGAAAGCCATTGGCCAGGAAGATGGCCGCCACGGCCCATCGTCCACGAATGGCGGCCTGCATGCGGTTTAGCGTGTCCATCGTGTGGAATCCGGTGCGAAAAAAGCTTGGCGCGGCAAATTAGATCGATTCAATCCTCAGTCAAGCGCTGGTTCTTGAAAGTGCTTGGGCCAAACAAGGACACAGGACCGTCCCGTTCGCGCATCTCCTGTTCGTCATCCTGGGGCGGAGCAAGGAGCGAAGCGACGCAGCGCAGACCCCAGGATCCATGCCGCAACGTGCGAGCGCCGCTGCGGCGCAGAACTTCTGTCGGAAATCGCTGGCGCATTATTCTGAGCTGCCGCATTCCCCGGCGACTGTCACGGAATGGATCCTAGGGTCTCTGCGACGTCGCTTCGCGACTGCTCCGCCCTAGGACGACGACGGCGAGACTCAATGATCCCTGGGGCGTCTTGCCTCGAATTCGGCCTTCTTGGCATCGGAGGCGTCGGTCTGGTTGAGCGCCTGCCATTCGGCATAGGGCATGCCGTAGATGATCTCGCGCGACTGGTCCTTGCTGAGATCGACGCCTTCGGCTTCCGCGGCGTCGCGATACCAGTTGGAGAGGCAGTTGCGGCAGAAGCCGGCGAGGTTCATCAGGTCGATGTTCTGCACGTCCGTGCGTTCGCGCAGATGCGCCACCAGCCGGCGGAAGGCGGCGGCTTCGAAATCGCGTTTTTGCTCGTCGCTGAGTTCGGTCATGTGTTCTTGGCCTCCCTGGGCCTCCTTAGAGCGGCCCGGTGCGCGAGCCGAATCGTCTGACCTGATGTATATCGGGACGGCGGTTGATCGCGTCAACGATCGGCGTCAGCCGTTCGGCCCAGGCGACCGCATCCTGCCGATCGGCGATCAGGTCCTGACGGATCTCGATCAGCGCATGGGCAAAGCCGTTGACGATGGCATGTCTGAACATGGTGTCGCCGCGCAGCGCGCCGTCATAGGGCTCGTTGTCGCCGACGATAAGGCTTCTGTCCTCGGCGAGCATGTCGATCAAAGGGCGCGCCACCCGGTCGTCGCGATCCCACAAGATGCCAACATGCCAAGGGCGCACGAATCCCTGCATGAACGGGGTGAAGGAATGCACCGACAAGATAAAGGGGGCGCTTGCGCAAGCCTGCGCCACCGAGGCGATCATGGCCCCGACCGCATCGTGATAGGGTCGATAGAAGCGGTCGAGCCGCCTTTCACGTTCTTTCAGAGCAAGTGGATAATTTCCCGAAATGACGGTGCCGTCATAGAGTTGGCGGATCAGCGTCGGATCGTCCTCGCCGCGATTGGGGTCGATCAGAAGCCGCGAAAAGTTGGCGAGTACTGCCGGCACGCCGAGCAACGCGGCCAGTTCGCGCGTCACCGTCTCGACACCGATGTCGTAGGCGATATGGCGGTCGAATTCCGCCGCCGGCAGGCCGAGGCTGCCATACTCTTCCGGCAGGTCGCGACGGGCATGGTCGGCCAGGAGCACGATGCCTCGCTTGCGGTCGCCTTCGACGATGTCGAAAGGCGTGAAAACTGTGGATCGGGTCATCGGCGGGAAATGGTCTGTTCGCTGGCTTTCGGGGAGGATGGTATCGTCATTCCACGAAGGGGATGATTTCGCAATGCCGTCGTTTGGCCACGGTTTCTGCGGAAATCTGGCAGAAGGCGACAGACGGTGCGCTAGAGGCCTTTCTAAATCGATTGGAATTGAGCAAAAGGGCGCGTTGACATGCGCCCGGACTTTTCCGAAAAGGGGCGTTGAGAGATGCAAATGTGGTTCTTGAGAGGTTTCAGGATGGGTCCCGCCGGCAGGCCGCGTGTGCGCTATGCCTTCGCCATGCCGTTCCTGACCTTCGCCGTGGGGCTCGCCGCGATGGTAGCTGCCTCGCCGGCGCGCGCCGACTTCCGCGTCTGCAACGCCACGCAGAACCTGGTCGGCGTTGGCATCGGCTATCGCGCCAAGGCCGGCTGGATCACTGAAGGCTGGTGGCACATCGAGGGATCGAGCTGCAAGACGTTGATCGAGGGCCCGCTGTCATCAAGATTTTACTATCTTTATGCAGAAGACGCCGAGCGCGGCGGGCGCTGGGATGGTCCGATCAACATGTGCGTGGCCGAAAAAGAGTTCAAGATCGCCGGCGTTAGCGATTGCGTCGCCCGCGGCTTCCAGCGCGCCGGATTCCAGGAATATGACACGGGCGAGCAGGCAAGCTGGATGGTCCAGCTGACCGATGACCCCGCAACGGGGGGCGTTCCAGCCGCCCCGGGAACAAACAGTCAATGAGACGCAGCCGCAAGGTAAAGATACTCGCCACCATCGGTCCGGCCTCCTCCTCCGAGGACATGCTGAAGAAGCTTTTCGAAGCCGGCGCCGACGTGTTTCGCATCAATATGAGCCACACCGATCATGAATTGATGCGCACACTTGTCGGTCGCATCCGCACCGTCGAGACAGCGGTCGGCCGGCCGATCGGCATTCTCGCCGACCTGCAGGGACCCAAGCTGCGGGTCGGCAAGTTTGCCAACGGCAAGGAGACGCTGACACTCGGCCAGACCTTCACGCTCGACGACAATCCCGAGCCCGGCAACTCGACCAGGGTCTATCTGCCCCATCCGGAAATCCTGAGATCGGTCGAGGCCGGTCACCGTCTCTTGATCGACGACGGCAAGCTCGAGCTGAAGGCGGTGAAGAGTGACGGAGAGGCGATCGTCTGCACCGTCGTCGCCGGCACCAGCATCTCCGACAAGAAGGGCGTCAGCCTGCCCGACACCGAGCTGCCGGTCGGCGCGCTGACCGAAAAGGACCGCAGCGATCTCGATGCTGTGCTGGCGACCGGCGTCGACTGGGTGGCGCTGTCGTTCGTGCAGCGGCCCGAGGATCTGGCGGAAGCGCGCAAGATCGCGCGCGGCCGGGCACTGATCATGGCCAAGATCGAAAAGCCGCAGGCAGTCGCCAGGCTGGCCGAGATCATCGAACTTTCGGACGCACTGATGGTTGCCCGCGGCGATCTCGGCGTCGAAATGCCGCTCGAAGCCGTGCCCGGCATCCAGAAGCAGATCACCCGCGCCGCGCGCCGCGCCGGCAAGCCGGTGGTGATCGCCACGCAGATGCTGGAATCGATGATCACCGCGCCGGTGCCGACCCGCGCCGAGGTGTCGGACGTCTCGATCGCCGTGTTCGAAGGCGCCGACGCGGTCATGCTTTCGGCCGAATCCGCGGCTGGCGCCTACCCGGTCGAGGCGGTGGCGATGATGAACCGCATCGCCAGCAAGGTCGAAACCGACCCGACCTATGCCGGCATCATCAACGCGCAGCGCTCGGAGCCGGAAGCGACCGGCGCCGACGCCATTTCGCTCGCCGCCCGCGAAATCGCCGAGACGCTGAAACTGTCGGCGATCATCAGCTATACGGCGTCGGGCACGACCGGCCTGCGCGCCGCGCGCGAGCGGCCGCAGGTGCCGATCGTCGCGCTTTCGCCGATCGTCAACACGGCGCGGCGGCTGTCGCTTTTGTGGGGCACGCATTGCGTCGTCTCGCCCGACGCCATCGACCTCGACGATATGGTCGACCGCGCCTGCCGCATCGCTTTGGATGAAGGGTTCGGCAAGCCCGGCGACCGGGTCATCATCACGGCCGGCGTGCCGTTGAGGACGCCCGGCTCCACCAACATGCTGCGCATCGCCTATGTCGGATCCGACGTGCAGGCCCGCCGCTAGGCCGCTCAGCCTTCAGCGAGGTTGCTCTAAGTTGGCGCGAGTTCGGCTTCCGGCGCTGTGATGTCGGCGCATTTGCCGGCGCCGTAGGTGTCGCCGGCAATCCTGATTTCCACCGCCTTCGCCATTGCCTGAATGTCCACGTCCCTGCCGGCGACCTTTTCGATCGCGCCGACAACGAGATCGGGTGCTATCCAGTCCGGCTTGTGGCCGAGATTGTGGACCCAGACTAGCTCGGCCCCAGCGATATCGCGGACGAGGCCGACCGAATGGATCGTTGCATAGACCACCTTGTCGCGGTCGCCCGAGATGACCACAGTCGGAGCCTTGATATCGCGGTAGTGCGGTGCGGCATCGAGCGTGTAGCGATAAAGCCCTGCGACATCGCTGGCGTTGGAACGAAAGGCGTTCGGCCGAAGCACCAGTGGGATCGCGACCTCGGCGACATAGAAGTCCGGCACCTTGTTGGGGGCAAAGACGCAGGCGGTGGCGGCATTCATCTGCAGCGTTCCCGACGGATAGGTCAGTGTTTCGGAAAAAAGCCGGCCGACGATCGGAATGGTCGTCAAATTGTAGTACCAGGCGGTCGCGCCGCCCGGCCAGGGATGGGTGGCAGGCGCCATGAACACCAGGCCGAGCGTCTTGTCGGGATGCTCGCGGCCGAAGGCCGTGGTCACCGAGCCGCCGAAGGAATGGCCGGCGATGATGGCTTTCCTGATGCCGAGATGGTCCATCAGTGCTGCGATGGTGCTGGCCTGTGCCGATGGGGTCTCGTTGTTGCCGGGGCCGCGCGCCGACCAGCCTGCACCCGGGCGGTCGAAGAATAGCATCTCGGCACGGCCTTCCAGCAACGGCCTCAACGGCAGCATCTGATCCCTGAGATTGGCACTGGCGCCGTGGATAAAGACAATTGGCGGCAGGTCGGCGTTTTCCCGCGCCGGAACGTGAACGTAGTGGATGCGGGCACCGTTTACATCCGCGAAGTCGCCGATCGGCGGATTGCGGCGCTCGATCAGCCATGAACCGGCGCGGGTGACACCTGCAAGGGTGAACACAAGCGCGAGGAGGAAGGCGAGCGCGGCGTAGATCGGGTTCATGCGGAGAGCTACGGACCGGAGGGAAATTAGTTCACTGTCCAGCTAAAAGATTTTTCGCTCAAGTGGAATTGCCCGCCAACCATCACTGATGGTTGGCGGGCAATCTCGGCGTCGAAATGCGCCTGGGCCGGCATTATCAGTTTCCAGGCCGGATGCACTCGGCGGATTATCTCCGGCGGCATCCGGATTTGAGGCGGGTCGTAGGTCCCATTGTACTTGAGCTTGAAGTCGGTTGAGGTAGTCTCTTCGAGGGAAAGAGGAGGTGATCCAATGTGGACTCGCACCGATCTTCTGAAGCTCCTCGGCATTGAGCACCCGATAATCCAGGCTCCGATGAGCAGTATCAGCATGCCGGAACTGGCGGCGGCAGTCAGCAATGCCGGAGCGCTTGGCTCGCTCGGATGTGGCATTCTGCCAGGGGCGGCCATTCGGGAGCAGCTCACGGCGACACAGCGCGCTACCAATGGCCCGATCAATGTAAACTTCTTTGCGCACCCGGTGCCAGTCCACGATGATGAGGCGGCCCAATACATGCGCGATCGCCTTCAAGGCTACTACGACGAGGTCGGCCTCGGGCCGGTACTCCAGCCGGGCGAGCCCTTTCCCAGCTTCGATCAAGAGCGCCTGGGCGTTGTGCTTGAACTGCGCCCAAAGGTGGTCAGCTTCCACTTTGGCCTGCCCGACATCAAAATTGTTCAGCTGCTGAAAGAGGCCGGCTGTGTTCTGTTGTGCTCGGCCACCACCGTTTCTGAAGCGCGGCAGCTTGAGGCGGCGGGGGTGGACGCTATCATCGCTCAGGGATACGAAGCCGGTGGCCATCGCGGCACATTCACCGGCGACCCTGCTATCGGCACAGTCGGCACGATTGCGCTGGTGCCGCAGATCGTTGATGCCGTGCGCGTGCCTGTGATTGCAGCCGGCGGTATCTTCGACGGTCGCGGCATTGCTGCCAGCTTTGCACTCGGTGCATCAGGTGTGCAGATCGGCACGGCCTTCCTGGCGTGCCCCGAGGCCAATGTGCAGCCGGCCTATCGCGCGGCGTTGCGCTCGGCCACTGACGAGAGCACGTCGGTGACCCGCTGCTTCACTGGCCGGCCGGCGCGCGTGGTGCGCAACCGGTTTGTGATGGAGATGGCCGGCGAGGAAGATGCCGCGCTGGCGTTTCCGTTGCAGGCGAGCCTGGTCTTGCCGCTGTCAATGGCAGCGGATGAAAGCAGGCGGGCTGATTTCCTGCCCATTTGGGCCGGGCAGGGTGTTGCGAGGTTGCGGGAGATGCCGGCAAAAGCCCTTGTGGAGAAACTCGTCGCGGAAGCTGGTTCATATCGGCACTGACAATGCCACCTGCGGAAGAGACATCGGTAGCTGGAAACGTGGTATGCGCCCTTGAATTGGGGCCGACGCGACAGTCTCACCAGACTTTCGGTCTCGACGCTGCTGGCATCATATCCCTTCGCCGGCAAGTTCTTCCGAAAGCGTACCGACCTGATCCTGGGCGCTGCGCATCATCGGGTAGATGGTGAGCACACGCTGCCAGGCTTCCAGCGCCGACTGCTTGTGGCCGGTTACCGCCATGATCTGCGCCAGGCCGGACAGCGCGCCAAAATGGCGCGGCTCGAGCTGCAGCGTGCGGTCGATGTCCGCCATCGATTTCCCAAAGTTATTCATCATGAAATGTACAGTGGCGCGCCGGTTCCAGCCTTCGGCATAGGCCGGTTGCAACGTCACCACCTGGTCGAGGAAGTCGAGCGCCACGTCGAACTTCTTGTCTTCGGCCGCTTTTTGCGACCATTGCATCATCAGGTCGATCGAGGCGCTGCCGGATTGCGACCACTCGTGCGAGATGCGCGCCGCGATGCGCTCGGCGGCTTTTTCATTGCGCTCGCGCTTCAGGTCGACAAACAGCTGGTCGAGCCTTGCCTCCCTGGTGGTGGCAACCGGAGGGGTGACCGGGTCTTGCGCTCGAGCCGGAAGCGGGGCGAAACCGAGAAGAAAAAGCGCCGCCAAGAATGCAAAAAGAATCCGCATGACCGGAATCTAACCCCGGACAGCGGATCGTCAAACTGAATTTAGCGTGAGAGGCCGGCAGGCCGGCAAATTACATCATGCAGGCGCCGAGGCAGGCGCCTCCACGCGAAAAGACTCAGCCCTGGCGCGCCTTGTAGCGCGGAGCGGTCTTGTTGATGATGTATACGCGGCCCTTGCGGCGAACCAGCTGGTTGTCGCGGTGACGCGCCTTGAGCGCCTTGAGCGAATTCTTGATCTTCATGGTCTTGCCCGTCGGTCTGGGCCCGCTTGGGCCGAATTATTAAGGCGCGCTCGGAAAGCGCGCCTCTCAACTTGTGCGTGGCTCATAAACGAGGAGCCTTGCCCGTGTCAACCAAGCATGTGGCGGAGTTTGAGTTTCTGCCCTACCGACGGCATTGGAGCGGCGCTGTCCAACAGCCTCAACGGTGGCGGCTCATTCGCGTAAAATGGCCCATCTTGCGGCCGGGGCGCGCCTCGGCCTTGCCGTAGAGATGCAGCATCAGATCGGGCTCGGCGAGCAGAGCCGGGACGCGCAGGACGTCGTCGCCGATCAGGTTTTCCATGACGCAGTCAAAATGGCGGCCGGGGTTTCCCAGCGGCAGTCCCGCGACGGCGCGAATGTGCTGCTCGAACTGCGAGACGATGCAGGCGGCTTCCGTCCAGTGGCCGGAATTGTGAACGCGCGGCGCGATCTCATTGGCCAGCAGCGCGCCGTCGGCAAGCACAAAGAACTCGATGCCGATGACGCCGACATAATCGAGCGCGGCAAGTATCTCTGCTGCCGCCGCCTGCGCTGCAGCGGCGGTTTCGGACTCTATCCCGGCCGGCAGGGTCGAGCTGTGCAGGATGCCGTCGCGGTGGACGTTTTCTGCCGGATCGTAGGCGGCGAGCGAACCGTCCATGCCGCGCGCCGCGATCACCGAGATCTCGCGTTCGAAGGCGACGAAGGATTCGAGGATCAGCGGCACGTTGCCCATCGCCTCGCAGGTGCCGGCAAAGCCGCCCGTTTCCATGTTGCGGAAGACGCGCTGGCCCTTGCCGTCATAGCCCATGCGTCGCGTCTTCAATATGCAGCTGCCGTCGAATTTTTTCAGCGCCGCCGTCAATTCGTCGTCATTGTCGACGGGGCAGAAATCCGCGGTGGGAATGCCGATGCCGTTGAGGAATTTCTTCTCCGCCACCCGGTCCTGCGCCACTTCCAGCGCGCGCGCCGGCGGGTAGACGGGGACCGTGACGGCAAGCGCGCTGGCGGCCATGACCGGAACGTTCTCGAACTCGTAGGTGACGACGGCGCTGACTGCAGCCAGTTCGGCGAGCGCGGCCGTGTCGTCATAAGCGGCAGTGATCTGCCGGTTGGCGACCTGTGCCGCCGGACAATCCGGCTGCGGCTCCAGCACGACCGTGCGGTAGCCGAGGCGCGCCGCGGCCATCGCCAGCATGCGGCCGAGCTGGCCGCCGCCGATGATGCCGATGGTCGATCCGGCGGCCAGGCTCATGGCGTGTCCGTGGGCTCGGCGGCGACCTTGGCGGTCTGGGCGGCGCGCCAGGCATCGAGCCGGGCGGCGAGCTTTTCGTCGGTCAGCGCCAGCACGGCCGCGGCCAGAAGGGCGGCATTGGTGGCGCCCGCCTTGCCGATGGCCAGCGTGCCGACCGGAATGCCGGCCGGCATCTGCACGATGGAGAGCAGCGAGTCCTGTCCGGAAAGCGCCTTCGACTCCACCGGCACGCCAAAAACCGGGAGCGGCGTCATCGCCGCCGTCATGCCGGGCAGGTGCGCCGCACCGCCGGCGCCGGCGATGATCACCCGAAAGCCGGCCGCCTTGGCGCCCTTGGCGAAGTCATAGAGCCGGTCGGGGGTGCGGTGGGCCGAGACGATCAGCCGCTTGTGCGCGATGCCCAGCGCCTCCAGCGTTTCGGCGGCGTGGCGCATCGTCGCCCAGTCGGACTGGCTGCCCATGATGATGGCGACGTCGGCGCGGTGATCGTCCAAGCTTCTGCTCCCGGCGGCAAAGGCGCGCCTTAGCGGAATTCGAGATCGACGGCAAGGAGACCATGCCCCGGCGCAGCATTCGGGCGCATGGCGCCATGTTACCTAATCCGGCCAGCGCAAGGCGCCGGCGCTATCCTTGCGGGCCGACTTCATCGCATCAGCGGGACGATCGGCCGCGCTCAACACCGCCCGCAGGCGTTCGGCGACGATTTCCGCCTCGCCGGGATGAAGGTTGCACGGATCGAGGAAGAAGTGACCGCGCTCGACCTCGTGGTTGCGCACGATTATGGGCGGCGTGCCGGCCGCCAGCGCCGAGGCAAAACCGGCGGCGGTGAACCTGCTCTCAGCCGCAACTAACACCTGCAGGCGGTCGAGCGGATTGCCGGTCGGATCGGGAATGATATGCGCGGCGATACCGGGCAGCCCCTGCAATGCGTCTTTCCACAAATCGAGCGCTGCTGCTTCCCGCTTGCGGATGCCAACATGGTCGCGTCGCTCCCAGGCCTCCAGCGCGGCCATGGTGCCGGCGATGCTTTCCTTGCCGACCTTCATCGCCCGCGCAACGCCACGGTTCTGCAGATAGGCGGCCCGCACCAGATCCTTGCGCCCGGTGACGATGCCGCTTGTCGGTCCCGAGAGGAATTTGTGGCCGCTGTAGACGACGATGTCGGCGCCGCGTGCGAGAAAGCCGCGCAAATCGTACTCGGAGGCGGCGTCGACGATCACCGGGACGCCCTTGGCGTGGCAGATCTCGCAGAACTCCTCCAGCGAGAGCATGCCGTATTGCACCGTGTGATGGGCAACGACATAGAGACCTGCCGCGGTGCGGTCGCGGATCGCCTCGCGCACATGATAATCCTGCGTCACGCTGACCGTACCGGCGGGTACGGTCCTGGCCCCGGCCAGCCGGATCGACTGGTCGATCGGCGCGCCGTAATTGACGATGTGGCCGAGTTGGACGATGACCTCGGTCTTGAGGCCCTCGGTGTCGTCCGGCAGCCGCTCGATCGCCAGAAGGTTGGTGCCGGTCATTGTGCCTGCAATGGCCATGGTGATGCCGCTGGCGCAGCAAGCGGTGATGAAGCCGGCCTCACCGCCGGTGAGGCGCGCGACGACCGTGCTTGCGGCGCGCTGCAGATCGTCCATCTCCACCCACTGCGAGGCGATATCCGACATCGCGGCGATCGCTTCCGGGACGATGATCGAGGCGCCGAGCGCCGTCATCGTGCCGGAAACGTTGATGATCGGACGAAGGCCGAGCCGTTCGCGGATTGTCGTGTTGGAGCCGTTTGCGGAATAGGCTTTCATTTCTAGAGGTCCCATTGGTAGATTTCAGGCGGCGATCTCGACGACCGCCTCGATTTCCACGGTGATGTTGCCCGGCAGCGAACCGACACCGATCGCCGAACGGGCGTGCCCGCCGATACTATCAAAGACAGCGGCGAAAAGATCGGAACAGCCATTCACCACCTTCGGATGGTCGCCGAAGGTCGGGATGGCGTTGACGAAGCCAAGCAGCTTGACGATGCGCACGATCCGGCCGAGGTCGCCTGCCGCAGCGTGCATGACCGCGAGCAGGTTCAGGCCGGTGAGACGGGCATGCTTGTAAGCCTCTTCAACCGTGACGTCCTCGCCGACCTTGCCGGTGCAAAGAGTGCCGTCGGCGCGCAGCGGCCCTTGGCCGGAGAGGAAGATCAGCCGTCCGCTTTCGGCGTGGGTGACGAAGTTGGCGATCGGCGCCGGCGCTTCGGGCAGCGTCAGGCCCAATTCGGCGAGCCGGATGTAAGGCGTCATGAAAGGGCTCCTTGCGACAGCTTTCGCCGTCCGATGTCAGAAATGCGAGGCGCGAAACCGCGCCAGGAAGCTGCGGAGACGCTCGTTGTCGATCTCCGCGCCCAGAATCTCGGCAGGCGGGCCTGCGGCGCTGACGCCGCCGTCTGCCATGAAGACGATGCGGCTCGAAGCGTCGCGGGCAAAGGCCATCTCGTGCGTGACCATCACCATCGTCATGCCGTCCTCGGCCAGGCTGCGCACGACCTCGAGCACCTCGCCGACGAGTTCCGGATCGAGCGCGGAGGTTATCTCGTCGAGAAGCAGGATTTTCGGCTCCATCGCCACAGCGCGGGCGATGCCGACGCGCTGCTGCTGGCCGCCGGAAAGCTCGGCCGGCAGGCTGTCGGCCTTGTGGGCAAGGCCGACCCGGCCGAGCCAGTGCTCGGCGATGCCGCGGGCCTCGGTACTGCTCTTGCCGCGCACCTTGCGCAGGCCAAGCATGATGTTGCCGGCCGCCGTCAGATGCGGAAACAGATTGAAGCTCTGGAACACCATTCCGGTCTCGGCCCGCATCTTCGCCAGGTCGCGCTCGCTGCGGCGCTGGCGTGTTCCCGTCCCGCGGTAGCCGACCTCCCTGCCGTCGATGCGGATGGAGCCGCTGTCGTAGCTCTCCAGGAAGTTGACGCAGCGCAGCAGCGTGGTCTTGCCGCTGCCGGAAGGCCCGATGACAGTCACCACCTCGCCGCGCGTCACCTGCAGGCTGACGGAGCGCAGGACCGCGACGGATCCGAACGATTTGGAAACCTCGCAGACATCGAGAAGCGCCGGACTGGCGGGCGTGGCGATGGGCATCTTGCTATTCCCGGATGAAGGAGAAACGCCGCTCCAACCGTCGGCTGGCCAGGGAGAGCGCGTAATTGACGGCGAAATAGATGACCGCCCCGAGGATGTAGAGCGGCATCGCTTCGTAGGTGCGGCCGATGACCTGGTTGATGGCGTGCATCAGGTCGGTGATGCCGAGCAGCGAGACCAGCGCGCTGCCCTTCACCGCATCGGTGACGCCATTGATCCATGGCGGCAGGAAACGCCTGAACGCTTGCGGGAAGATGACGTAGGCCAGTCGCTGGCGAAAGGTCAGTCCGATCGCCATCGCCGCTTCGGACTGCCCCTTCGGTATGGAACCGACCGCGCCGCGCAGATACTCGATGACCTGCGCCGTCTTGAACAGGGTGAGCGCCAGTACGGCTGCCCAGAAGGATTCCAGATGGAGGCCGATGGCAGGCAGGCCGTAATAGACGAAGAAGATGAGCACCAGGATCGGAATGCCGCGTATGGTATCGCTGAAAATGCGCACCGGCCAGCGCAGCGGAGCCGGGCCATAGACAAGGCCGACGCCCATCATCACGCCGGCGACGAGCGACAACACCACGACCAGCAGCGACACCCATAGCGTCACGGCAAAACCCTGGGCCAGGAAGGGCAAGGCATAGGCGATCTGGCCAAGCATCCTAGTGCGCCGCCCTGAACCGGCGCTCGACAAGCCGAAGCGCAAAAAGAAGCGCGTAGCCCGTCAGGAGATACATCGCCGTCACCACAAGGTAGACCTCGACGATGCGGAAGGTGTTGAAGTTGATCCACTGGGCGCCGTAGGTGAGCTCGGGCACCGAAATGACCGAGGCAACGGACGTGTCCTTGAACAGCGACAGGAACGTGTTGGAAAGCGCGGGCAGCGTTATGCGCAGCATCGTCGGCAGGCGCACATGAACCAGCCTTTGCCATGGCGTCAGGCCGATCGCCTTGCCGGCGTCGAGCTGCCCGCGCGGTACCGCTTCGAGCCCCGAGCGGAACACCTCGACCAGATAAGCGCCGCTATAGAGCGACAGCGTGGCAATGAACGATGTTTGCGCGCTGTAGGCGATGTCGACCACCGTCGGCAGGCCGTAGAAGACGAGATAGACGAGCAGGATCAGCGGCACGTTGCGGATGAACTCGACATAGGCGGCGATGACGGTCCGCACCGCACGCCCGGCCGACACGTACCAGACCGCCAGAAGCAGTCCTATGAGGATGCCGATCGCGATGGAGATCACGGCCAGCTCGAGGCTGAGCAGCAGCCCGCCCCAAAGCTTGTCGAAATGCCGCCAGATCAGGTTGAAGTTCAGGGTATAGCCCATGTGTCCCTGTCATTATCAAGGGCTGTCGACGATAAGCCGGCGGAAGGGCGCAAGCCCTTCCGCCGGCCTGCATCAGATGACCGGGAAGCCGGGATGGCGCGCCGGCGGCTCCTGTCCAAAATAGTCCTTGAATGCAGCGTCGTAGAGCGCCGTCTCATGGCCGAACATGGCGGTGGTGAAGGTCGTGTTGACGAAAGTCAGCCAGTCGAGGTCGCCTTGCCGAAGTGCGGCGCCGTAAAGCATCGAGAACCAGCTCTTGCCGGCATCGAAATATTTGTCCGGATTGCGCGAGGCGAGCCAGCGAACCGTCGACAGATCGACGGCGGCGGCATCGACGCGCTTCGATTCCAATGCCTGCAGCACGTTGGCCTGCGTGTCTATCTGCATCACCTGCGCCTCCGGCAGGACGACGTGCACATTCGCCTCGGCATCGACATTCTGCAGGATGGAAACCCGCGTCGCCGAACCGCCGGCAAGCAGCTTGTCGAAGGTTTTGTTTTCGGCGTTCGGAAGGGTCAGCAAGGCGATGCCTTCGACGTAATAGGGCCGGGAGAAGTGGATCAGCTGCGAGCGCTGGGCGGTCATGGTCATGAACTGGATCGAAATGTCGACCTTGTTGGTGGTCACGTTCGGAATGCGCTGGGCCGGATCCTGCATGACGAACTCGACCTTGGTCGTATCGTCGAAAAGTCCCTTGGCAAGAATGCGCCCCATGGTGATGTCCATGCCGACCAGTTCGCCGGCATCGTTTTCGAAGTGCCAGGGCGCGTTGGTGCTGCCGGTGCCGACGATCACCTTGCCGCGATCGAGAACGGTGCGCAGCAGGCTGTCCGGCGCCGCTTGCGCCGCCGCCTTCTGAACATCAACTGTTGCGGCTGCGCCCACCACTCCGGCCGTTGCAAGCCCGGCCAGTTTCAGAAAATCACGTCTTTTGGATGTGTCGTTCACGGCGACCTCCTTTTCGTGTTGTGTTCCCCTTTGCCGATACATGCATCCGTAAGCTGGCATCAGTAATCTGCCGGATTGTATCTTACAAAAGACACATGTATCCTGTACAAGACAGATACTAACATCAGGAATCAGCAATGCAAGATGGCAATGCCTTGGCAGTTCGGGCGGACGACGGTCCGGACGAAGACAGGATTGCGGGCTCCCGCGAAAAGGGTCTCAACCGGGTGCTCCATATCCTGGAGTTTCTTCACGCGAACCAGCGAGCGATCGGGATTGGCGATCTCGCCAAGGGCGTGAATGCGCCGCGCTCGACGATCTACACGCTGGTGCGCTCGCTCGTGGATGCGGGCCTGCTGGAAATGGCCGGCGACGGTAACCGGGTCTATTTCGGGAAGAAGCTTTATCTCTACGGAATGGACTATGTGCGCGGCAACGACCTGCTCAGGCGAGGGCGTCAGGAAGTCGACACTCTTTCGCGCGAGACGGGCGAGACCTCCGAATTGTGCATGCTGCAAAACGGCCGCTACACGATTGTCCATGCCAGTCCGGGCACCAGGCCGTTCCGGATCAGTTCGGCCACCGGTCTGCAGATTCCGCTTCCCTGGACCGCATCCGGGCGCCTGCTTCTCGCCGGTTTCGAACGGGCCGTGATCGAAGACATGGTGTCCGAAGACGATCTCGTCCTGCCGGACGGCCGCAGATTGTTGCTGGACGACTTCATAGAAGATATCGCTACAGCCGAGGCTGCCGGCTACTGTGTGACCGCCGGTCTTGTCGACGCCTATACGAAGTGCCTTGCCGCGCCGGTCTTTTCAGCTGCCGGCAAGGTCGGGGCGACGATATGCCTGGTGGTTCCCATCGACACTTCCGAGGAGAAGACCGGCGATCTCATCGCCCTGCTGCGCGAACGCGCCGCGAGGCTTTCGATCACGGGATGAACAGGATTTGCCGCGACTGGGTTTCGCTCACGCGATGATGTCGGGGATGATCCGGTCTTCCAGCGCCATCAGCCGGTCTTTCAGGAAAAGCTTTTTCTTCTTCATGCGCTGGATCTGCAGAGGGTCGCAGTTCATGGCGATCATCGCGTTGATGGCCGCGTCGAAATCGGCGTGCTCCTGCTTCAGCCGAGAATATTCTAGGCGGATATCAGCCTGTTCCTGTTCGGACATTATCTACCGTCTGCACGTCTGCGGCGCCCAAAAATGGGCCTGATTGGGCGAGGCCGGAGGTATCTCGCACCGGCGCGCAGCCAATACCACATTTCGTATTGTCGTGGAATGCTACCACGCAGCATTCGACATCGATGCCCGATAGTGGCACACTGTCATTATGCCGTCACAGAAGCGAAATTGCGGTGGGACGCGCCTTGACGGCTGCAATCGAGGAAAACCATGAAAGGGAGAACCAATCATGTCTCTTGCATCCCATCTTGATGAGCTGCAGCGGAAACACGGCGACATCGAACGCGAAATCGATGATGCGATGAACCATCCATCGGTCGACGACCTCGAAATCGTGAATCTCAAGCGGCGCAAGCTGGCGCTCAAGGACGAGATTGAGAAACTGAAGGCGAAGCCGAAACCCACCACGCACTGACGCTCATCTGCGGCGCTGCGCGTCTTTTGGACGCGCAAAGGGCGCTGTCGTGCTTCTGATGTTGGCGCATGCCCTTTCCGAAAATTCTTTCGGTTTCGGGGTTATGCGGGGACAGTGCGCGCTTTGCGCGACCATCTTCTCCGGCGGCAATCAATGCCGCCGGGGCGGTTCCTTATTTGTCCGGCGGTTCGATTTGACAGGTTTGCCTGCCCGTCGCCATTGACAAGCCATGTTTGCTCCTCCACCTCATGCCGGGACCTTCTATAGCGCCGCGCCTCTTTTCGGACGCGCAATGGACGCTGTATTTTGATTTTTTGCGCAGATTGTTTCCGGAAACCAATCCCGGAATTCGGCGCTAACAAAGGGCAGCCGGCCATGACCGGATATTTTTCTTCACCCTTCCCGCGCCGCAAGTCTGTCGGTGTCGACGTCGGCGGCGTGATGGTCGGCGGCGGCGCCCCTGTCGTCGTTCAGTCGATGACCAACACCGACACCGCCGATGTCGACCAGACAGTCGCTCAAGTTGCGGCACTGCACCGCGCCGGCTCCGAGATCGTGCGCATCACCGTCGACCGCGACGAGAGTGCCGCCGCCGTGCCCGCCATCCGCGAGCGGCTCGAACGGCTCGGTATCAATGTGCCGCTGGTCGGCGATTTCCACTATATCGGCCACAAGCTGCTCGCCGACCACCCGGCTTGCGCCGAGGCGCTGGCCAAATACCGCATCAATCCCGGCAATGTCGGCTTCAAGGACAAGAAGGACCGGCAGTTCGCGGCGATCGTCGAGATGGCGATCCGGTACGACAAGCCGGTGCGCATCGGCGTCAACTGGGGGTCGCTCGACCAGGAGCTTTTGACCAGGCTGATGGACGACAACCAGCGCCAGGGCTTTCCGCTAACCGCGCAGGAGGTAACGCGCGAGGCGATCGTGCAGTCGGCGATCCTTTCGGCCGAAATGGCCGAGGAGATCGGCCTTGGCCGCGAGAAGATCATCCTGTCGGCCAAGGTCAGCGGCGTGCAGGATCTGATCGCGGTCTACACCGAGCTTGCCACCCGCTCCAACCACGCGCTGCATCTCGGCCTCACCGAGGCCGGCATGGGTTCGAAAGGCATCGTCGCCTCGTCGGCGGCGATGGGCATTCTGCTCCAGCAAGGCATCGGCGACACGATCCGCATCTCGCTGACGCCGGAGCCGAACGGTGACCGCACCCGCGAGGTGCAAGTGTCGCAGGAACTCCTGCAGACCATGGGGTTCCGGCAGTTCGTGCCGATCGTCGCCGCCTGCCCCGGCTGCGGCCGCACCACCTCTACCGTGTTCCAGGAACTCGCGCAGAACATCCAGGCGGATCTGCGCAAGAACATGCCGGTGTGGCGTGAAAAATACCCCGGCGTCGAAAACCTCAAAGTCGCGGTGATGGGCTGCATCGTCAACGGTCCGGGTGAATCCAAACATGCCGATATCGGCATTTCGCTGCCCGGCACCGGCGAGACGCCGACGGCGCCGGTATTCGTCGACGGCAGGAAGGCCGCGACGCTGCGCGGGCCTTCGATCGCCGCCGACTTCGAGAAAATGGTCGCCGACTATATCGAGCAGCGGTTTGGGCAACCTGGCAAGGCTGCGGCGGAGTAGGTCGATGCGGCGCTTCCCTTGGGCGACGCCGATTTTGCTTGCTGGATTGGTTTTGCTTGGTGGGCTGGGCTGGGCGACAGCCGTCCACGCCGATCCGCCGCGCCCCGCCAAGCAGCGGCTGCTCGACCGTGTTTGCAATCTGATCGAGGCGCATGCCGATCAAAACGGACTGCCCAAGGATTTCTTTGCCCGGCTCATCTGGAAGGAAAGCCGCTTCGATCCCAATGCGGTCAGTCCGGTCGGCGCCGAAGGCATAGCCCAGTTCATGCCGGGCACCGCCAAGCTACGCGGTCTCGCCAATTCCTTCGACATCGAGCAGGCGATTCCGGCCTCGGCAAAATATCTCGCCGAGATGAGAACCGGCTTTGGCAATCTGGGCCTGGCCGCCGCCGCCTACAATGCCGGCGAAAGCCGGGTATCGCGCTGGCTGAGTTCCGGCGGCTTCCTGCCGATGGAGACCGAAAACTACGTTCTGGACATCATGGGCGAGCCGGCCGACAGGTTCACCGACACTGCCTATGCCGGCAGCATCCAGCCGCTCGACAAGAAAGCGAGCTTCGCGGTCTCCTGCCGCAGGCTGCCGGTCATCAAGTCCCAAACCGTGGCCATGGCGTCGATCAACGTCAAGCCGTGGGGCGTGCAGGTGGCCGGCAATTTTCGCCGCGCCGCCGCACTCAATCAATGGAATGGTGTGAAGCGCCGGTTTCCGGCCTTGCTTGGGGGACATGATCCGGTCGTCAGCCGGGTGCGCACGCCGATCGGCAGGCGCGGCATTTATGCAGTCCGGATCGGCGCCGACTCCAAAGCCAAGGCCGACACCATCTGCCGGAAACTGCAAAGCGTCGGCGGTGCATGCATTGTGGTGCGGAACCGGTGATGGGTGCCGACTGATTTTTCCGACAAACCATCAAAGTTGCGCTTTTATTCCACGAATTCTGCTGGTCCACCGCTTCAGCTACGGCTTACCATGACCGACCGTCTCTACAGCGATCCCGATCTCGTCCAGTTCTACGATATCGAGAATGAAGGCGGCGTGGATTTCGATTATTGCGTCGGCTTCGCCAGGGACGCCGGCTCGGTTCTCGATCTTGGCTGCGGCACCGGACAGTTGGCCGCCGCGCTCGCCGATCGGCGCAGCGTGACCGGCGTCGATCCCGCGCCGGCGATGCTCGATATCGCGCGCCGCAGAGCCGGCGGGCAGAGGGTCGACTGGGTCGGGGCCGATGCGCGCAACGTCCGGCTTGGACGACGCTTCGATCTGGTGATGTTGACCGGGCACGCCTTCCAGGTGTTTCTGACGCCGGAAGATCGAGAGGCGGTGCTTGCCACGATCGCGGCTCATCTGGCGCCCGATGGGCGCTTCATCTTCGACACGCGAAATCCAGCGACCGAGGAATGGCTAGCTAGAGTGGACGCCGGAAAAATCCGAACGGGACCTGAGTCATCCCGGATTGGGTGGGGTAAGAGCGTGGAACGATTTCCGCCGCGATCCGCTACCGGTGTCGTCACCTACTCCACCCACTATGAAATCTCCGTAAGCGGGCGGGTGCTCAGCGCCGAATCGAAAATCGCCTTCCCGGCAAAGGAAAGCCTTGCGCAGATGCTGGACCAGACCGGGCTGGCCGTCGAAGAATGGCTCGGCAACTGGCGTGGCGAGCCACACGCTCCAACATCGCCAGAAATCATTCCGATCGGCCGGCTGCGCTAGCCCGGACAATTGCTTCGCCTTGCGCGTTTTCCCATTCCTTGACGTGACCGATCGAGCGCACGGATAAGCCAAAGACACCACCGCCCAATTGCGGCGCTGCGCTCACGACGTGCCCACCGATGCAGCTCGTGAGCATCTCGCAGGTTTACGTGTTCCGATCCCATGGCACCTCCTCTCCAGCATTTTGCATGCTGAAGAGGAAAACATATTATGGTTCGCATCTGCCGATAATCGGTGATAGTTTCCGTTCATCTGTGACGAATTGGAATAGATATCATCGACCGGCAAGAGACGATGGCTGTGTTCCTGGCGGTTGTCGAGGAAGGCGACTTCTCGGCAGCGGCACGCCGGCTGCGGATGACACCTTCGGCGGTCAGCAAAATCATCGGTCGGCTTGAGTCCCGCCTTGGCGTACGCTTGCTGCAGCGCTCGACGCGACGCATCAGCCTGACGGCGGAAGGCAGCACCTATGCCGATAGTGCACGCCGCATCCTGAACGACATCAAAGAGGCTGAAATCGCGGTTCAACCCGGAGCAGAACCGCGTGGCCGGCTGCGCGTCAGTCTTCCAAGCGCCTTCGGACATCGCTTGATCGTGCCAATGTTGCCGGCCTTCATCGATCGCCACCCGGCTATCGAGCTCGAGCTGATGTTCACAGATGCGATTGTCGACCTGCTTGCTGAGGCAACCGACGTCGCCGTGCGCGTTGCCGCACACAGCGATTCCAGGCTGGTGGTGCGGCGGCTGGCGCCCAATCGCCGTGTCATTTGCGCATCACCTCGATATCTCGAAAGACATGGCATGCCGACAACGCCAGACGACCTTCAAGCTCATATCTGTCTTGGCGTCACAGCACGCGGCGGTCTCAATATCTGGGAGTTCGATGGCCCGGACGGTCTGCAGAGCATGCGTATCCGCAGCCCGATAGAGGCCAACAGCACCGAAGCGCTACGCCGGCTTGCGCTCGCCGGTATAGGCATCATCCGCATGTCGGAAATATTGGTCGGGCCGGATATCAAGGCAGGCAGACTGACCGCGCTGCTCACCGGATACAATCATCCTGACGGAGCGCCAATCTGCGCTGTCTATCCGCCCGGCCGAATTCTGTCGCCGCGCGTGCGCGTGTTCGTGGATTTCCTGGCCGAACAGTTCGCCAACCCTCCTTGGCTACACGGCGCGCCATAGGACGGGAGTACAGCTTGGAACAGCGTCAGCTGTTGCGGGCCGCCACGAATTCCGCTGCCTGCTTCAGAAGCACGGCGTCTTCGCCATAGGGACAAAGCAAGGCGTGGGCCTGGTCGACGAGGCCTTGAAGCTGATCCCGCGCCCAGTTGGCGCCGTGCAGCGCCACCAGCGTCGCCTTGCCGGCGGCTGCATCCTTGCCGGTCGCCTTGCCCATCTGGCGCGCATCCGCGGTCAGATCGAGCAGGTCGTCGGCAAGTTGAAAGGCAAGCCCGATCGCCGAGCCGAATTCCGCCAGTCTTTCACGGTCGGCCGCCGGCGCGCCGGCAAGAATTGCGCCGGCCTCGCAGGCGAAGCGGATCAACGCGCCGGTCTTCATCGCCTGAAGCCGGATGATGCCGGCTTCCTCCGGCCGGATACGCTCGGCTTCGAGATCGAGCATCTGGCCGCCGACCATGCCGCCGGCTCCGGCGGCGCGGGCCAGTGCCAGCACCAGCGCCGCCCGCCGTTCGGCCGGCAGCATTGTCGCTTCGTCGGCAATGATGTCGAAGGCGAGCGCCAGCAGGGCGTCGCCGGCGAGGATGGCGGTCGCCTCGTCGAAGGCCTTGTGCACAGTCGGCTGGCCACGGCGCAGATCGTCGTCGTCCATGGCCGGCAGATCGTCATGGATCAGCGAATAGCAATGCACGCATTCGAGCGCCGCCGCCACGCGCAGCGCCGCCTCGCCGTCGGCGGAAAACAGCGCGGCGCTTTCCATGACCAGGAAGGGGCGCAGGCGCTTGCCGCCGTTCAGCACGCCGTGGCGCATCGCCTCCATCAGGCGCTGCGGCCGCGCGATCTCGCTTGAAAGCGGGCGGTCGTCGAGCAGCCGCCTGAGCAGCGCCTCGATCGGCCCTGTGCGTGCGAGAAGCGCTGCCTCGAACGGAATTTGATCGTCTTTCGCCATGCCGGAGACGGGTAGCCGACACTCAGACGTTGCGCAAGAAGCCATGCGCCATTATGCCGGGGGCAGGGAGCAGCATGGATTGAGGGGCTTGGCGGAACCGATCGTCGATCACGAAACCGAAGGGCTTGATATGGCGAGGCCGAAACGCGGCAACCGCATCGGTCTCAAACGTTGGCCCCGGCACTGGGTTCGGCGCGGCGTCAGCTTCGCCGTGGTGCTGGCGCTGATGCCGCTGGTGTTGACCTTTCTGTACCTGCCGCCGTTCGTGCATCCGGTATCGACACTGATGCTGAAGGATCTGGCGACGTTTTCCGGCTATGACCGGCGCTGGGTCTCGATCGACGATGTGGCGCCGGCGCTGGCGCATTCGGTCATCATGTCGGAGGACGGGCAGTTCTGTTTCCATCGCGGCATCGACCTCGGCGAGTTGAGGGGCGTCGTCGACGATGCGCTGGCCGGCGAGATGACGCGTGGCGCCTCGACCATCACCATGCAGAGCGTCAAGAACCTCTATCTGTGGTCGCGGCCGCTGGGCTCGGTCCGGAAAGTCGTCGAGCTGCCGCTCGCCGTCTATGTCGACATGGTGATGTCGAAACGGCGCATCATGGAAATCTATCTCAATATCGCCGAATGGGGGCCGGGCATCTATGGCATCGAGGCCGCCGCCCAGCACCATTTCGGGGTTTCGGCAAAACGATTGTCGCGTCGCCAGGCGGCGCTGCTTGCCGTCACCTTGCCGAACCCATTCACGCGCAACCCGGCCAAACCCGGGCCGGGGCTGAGACGGCTGGCCTCGCTGATCGAGCGGCGCGCGGGTCGGTCCGGCGCCTATGTCGGCTGTCTGCGATAGCTTAAAAAAATTCGCGGCGGCGCTGGCCAAAACGGCGCAGGGCGTGTATAGGCACCCGACTTTCTCAGATTCCGGCCCCGACGCGGCCCTTTCACGAGGGCAGCCGGGGCATTTTGACCATGTAGTGGAGCATATCCATGGCCGTACCGAAACGAAAAACTTCCCCGTCGAAGCGCGGCATGCGCCGCTCGGCCGATGCGCTGAAGGCCCCGACCTATGTCGAGGACAAGAATTCCGGCGAGATGCGCCGTCCGCACCATATCGACCTGAAGACCGGCATGTATCGCGGTCGCCAGGTTCTGGAGCCAAAGGAAAGCTGAGAACGCTTTCGACGGTTTGTGACTATCGAAGGACCGGCCATCGCGCCGGTCTTTCTGCGTTTTGCGCAGATGATCGCCCACCGAATTGTTTTGAAACATGCCAGCAGCCGTACCGGATGCAGCCGTACCGGCTGGTGCTGTTATTTCGCACGGTCTTAGTCCGTGTTCGCGGTCGCGTACGAAAATTCTTGACGGCGAACGCCGAGCGCATACTAGAGAAGGCTGTCCAACCGGAGCCTTCTGATGTTCGGTGCAATCCCGCTGCTGATCGTGCCCTTCGTCCTCTATAATCTTGGGCTTCTGGGAATATTCGGCGGCGGCGACGATCCCTGGGCAAGCCAAATGTTCTCGATCCGCATGATGTCGGGCGGAGTGTTCTCGATGACGCTCGGCGATCTGATCGTGCTGATCGGGCTGCTCCTCTTCTTCGTCGAAATCGTGAAATCGACACGCACGTCGAGCGCCTCGATAATGGACCACCTATTGTCGACCTTCGTCTTCGTGGCGTTCCTGGTCGAGTTCCTGCTGGTGAAGGGCGCGGCGCACTCGGTCTTCTTCACGCTGATGGTTATCGCACTGGTCGACGTCCTGGCCGGCTTCTCGGTTTCGATGCGAGCGGCCACCCGCGACATAAACATGGGCTGATGCAGCCGCCCTCAGGCTTGAACCGAGGGTGCGCAGCGTTTTGCGATAATGACATGCACAATAGGCGGTGAAGCAGCCGCCTCGTTGTCAGCACCTGCCGACGACAGGCAGGACAGGCCCTCCCGACACGCCGGACCGCTATTTTTTCTTGGCGCGCGCCGGCTTCTTCACCGGAGCAGCAGGCGCATTGGCGAGGTCTTCCGCTTCCTTGGCAAGGCGAAGCGCCCTCAGTTTGTTGGTCTTTATCTGTCGGGCATCGCTCTCGGCGACATATTCCGCCATCGCCTTCTGACGAACCGTGGCGGCCTCTTCCTGCTTCTTGAAACGCAAATCGGCCCGCGCGCGGGCAGTATCCTTAGAGTTCTCAACCAAGGGCTTTTCCAATCCCGAAATTTATAGTTTTCAATAGCTTTAATAGCAGAGCCGACCTGCGATGGGGGAAATAAGTTGGTCAGGCGCCGGCATCGCACCCGGCGCCCAGCGCCTTTCGGGCGACAACCGCCTCGTATCCGGCCTGCAACGTCGCACGTACGGTGGCATCCGGCGGCGTGTCGGAAGGCGTGCCCAGATGTTCGTGGCGCAGTTCGTCCATGAACTTTTCCCACATCGGCGGGCCGCCCTTTTCCAGAAGTTCGGCGCGGATCGAGAGCTCCTCGCTGACCGGCAGCCAGACGCGACCCCAGGCGCCGAGATGCGCCAGGATCGGCACCAGCGTTATCGCCATTTCGGTCAGGCTGTAGATCGCCTTCTGCTTGTGGGTAGGATCGTCGGCCCTGGTCAGCATGCCGAGTTCCATCAGCCGCTTCAGCCGATCGGCAAGGATGTTGGAAGCGATGCGTTCCAATGACCCATTGAGCAGGTCGCGAAAGTGGCGTTTGCCGCCGAAAATCATGTCGCGGAGGATGATCAGGCTCCACCGGTCGCCGAACACTTCAAGCGACAGGTTGATCGGGCACCCAGACCGATGATCGATGCTCATGCGATTCTCCGCAGAAACCGGTTGCATTACTATATCAGTTTTATTATCGTACAACTGATTGCGAAATGCAATCGGTTTTGCAGAGAGGAGACAGCGACCATGACCAAGGCAGCGGAACCGGAAATCGTGTCGCAGACGTTTGGCGATCCCGCGCATCCGCCGATGCTGCTGATCATGGGCGCGATGGCTTCGATGCTTTGGTGGCCCGAGGCGTTCTGCCGGAAACTGGCCGGCAACGGCCTGTTCGTGATCCGCTATGACAATCGCGATACCGGCCGTTCGACCAAATATGCGCCGGGCGAACCGCCTTACACTTTCGACGACATGGTGGACGACGCCATCCGCGTTCTCGACGGTCATGGCGTCGCGAAAGCGCATGTCGTCGGCATGTCGATGGGCGGCATGATCGCGCAGCATGTGGCGTTGAAATATCCATCGCGGGTCGTCTCGCTTACGGCGATCAGCACTTCTTCTGTAGGGATCGACACGTCGCATCTTCCAGGGACGAGCGAAGCCTATATGAAGCATTCGGCCGAAGGCGCTGATGTCGACTGGTCGGACCAAGCCCAGGTGGTCGACTACATCGTCAAGGACGCGCACGCGATCGCCGGCAGCGCGCATCCATTCGACGAGAAGCGAACGAGGGCGTTCGTCGAACAGGACTACGACCGGTCCGGCGGTTTTCTAAGCGCGACCAATCATTTCATGCTCAAGACCGGTGAAGATCGGGGCAGCGAGGATCGGAAGGGTCGCCTGCAGGACTTGAGGATTCCGCTCCTCGTCATCCACGGCACCGCGGATCCGATCTTTCCCCTCGAGCATGGCGCCGCCTTGGCCGAAGCGGTTGCCGGCGCGAGGCTTGTCCGCATTGAAGGCGGCGGCCACGAACTGCATCCCGACGATTGGGCAGCGATCGTTGATGCCATCGTCGCCCATAGCCAAACCAGGTAAGCGCGGAGCCGGACCTTGACACACCATCGGCAATAGTTAAGTAACCGCTTCAGTGTTTAGCTCCGTAAACCATGCAGCGGCGAACCACCAAGGGAACGAGCAAAACAATGTCCTTGACGATGCATCTCCATCCGCTGGCCTCCTTCTGCTGGAAGCCGCTGATCGCGCTCTATGAAAATGGAGCGCCGTTCACATCTGTCGGCAATGAACAATCGCGCGCTACCACGACCGGCTGCTGCTGCGGCCGTCTCTCGCCCGTGTGATCAAGGAAGCGCGGCTCGATTCAAAACTTTTCCCCTACAACGGTTAAGCCCGATGCTGCATGACACCGCCCAGCTCGACCTGATGTTCCAGGCGCTCGCCGACCCGGCGCGGCGGCGCATGGTGGAGCGGCTGTCGCGCGGTCCCGCCTCGGTCAGCCAGTTGGCCGAGCCGCTGGCCATGTCGCTGTCGGCGGTCGTCCAGCACCTGAACGTGCTCGAGGCGAGCGGTCTCGTCCGCACCGAAAAGCTCGGCCGGGTGCGCACCTGCCAGATCGAGCCGAAGGCGTTGAGGACCGCCGAATACTGGATCAACGAACGGCGCCTGAGTTGGGAACAGCGGCTCGACCGGCTCGGCGGTTTTCTTGCGGAAACCAAGGACGAAACCGAAGCAAACTGAGGAGGCCAAAATGAGCGAACGTTCCGTCGTCCATTCGACCATAGTGCTCGAACGCAGCTACGACGCTTCGCCGGCGCGGGTGTTCGCCGCCTGGTCCGATCCCGCCGCATTGCGGCGCTGGGGCTCGCCCGGCGAGGGGTGGGAAAGCAGCATTGACTGCTTCGAGTTCCAGGTGGGCGGCATTGCGCTCAGCCGTTTCGGACCCAAGGGTGGTGAGAGTTATGTGAACGAGACGCGCTATCTCGACATCGTGCGCGACCAGCGCATCGTCTCGGCTGGTGGCATGACCAGCGGCGGCCAGCGATTGTTTGTCGGCCTGCTGACAGTTGAATTCAGTCCAGAAGGCACCGGCTGCCGGCTGGTGATGACCGAGCAAGGCGCGTTTCTTGACGGCCATGATCAGCCCGAAAACCACCAGGCTGGCTGGAGCCAGATGCTCGACAACCTGCGGCTGGAATGCGCGTGAGCAGCGCAGCCTGAGCCAAAGACCAGCAGAATCGGGAGGATAGTATGAAACTCTACTGCGGCATTGGTCCGAATTCTTATCGCGTCCGCATCTTCATGGCTGAGAAAGGCATCGACGTTCCGCAGGTTGAAGTCGACCTGACGAAAGGCGAGCACAAGGCGCCGCAATTCCTTGAGCTCAACTCACTCGGCCAGATTCCCGTGCTCGTGCTCGATGACGGCACGGTGATCACCGAAAGCATCGCCATCTGCCGCTATCTGGAGGCGGTTCATCCGACACCGGCATTGTTCGGCTCGGACGCAGTCAGCCAAGGCAAGGTCGAGATGTGGAACCGCCGCGCCGAGATCGAGATCTTCGGAACCATCGGCAGCATTGCCCTGCATTCCGATCCCATGTTTGCGGAGCGGCTTGTGCAGTTCCCGGCTTTCGCCGAAACCCAGCGCGAAGCCGTTCCGGCAAAGTGGGCGTGGCTTGACCGCGAGATCGCCGATGGCCGCCCGTTTATCGCCGGCGACCAGTACTCCGTCGCCGACATCACCGCCGCCGTCGCAGCGTGGCTTGGCGCCTTCTTCGGAGCCGACATTCCGGACGCGCTCGTCAATGTCCATCATTGGCTCGACTGCGTTCAGAAACGTCCTAGCTGGAACGCTTAGCTTCCGGGCGAGCCAAGCTGCTCGGCCTCCCAGAACTGGTCGAGCCAGATATTGAGCTTCAGGAAGCCGGCACTGCTGACCGTATAGACGCGCCTTGTCCCTTCCGGCTTGGCGTTGACCAGCCCGGCGTCGAGCAGCACTTTCAGATGCTGCGAAACCGCCGGTCGCGAGACCGGCAACCCGGCGGCCAGTTCGTTGACGGTCTTCGGGCCGCGCCGAAGCTCTTCCAAGAGATGGCGCCGGTTGGGATCGGCAATCGCCATGAAGGCGTCGGAAAACATCATGCCTTATTTGTGAGGCAAAGCTTTCCAAATCTCAACCGTTGGTTTCAGGCTTTCTGCGCGGATCGAGCCGCAAGGCTTCCGGGGTGATCGAGCGCTCGGCCGGTTGCGTCTTGAAGGCGTCGCGATCTTCGATTGGCACCGGTGCGCGCCGGCTGATGCGCAGCAGCGTATAGCCTGCCAGGCAAAGATGCGCGAGCGCCGTTGCAAGGAACAGGCTTTCCGGACGCATCCAGCCCATCAGGCCGGCGGCCAGCAGCGGCCCGATCATCGTGCCGAAACCATAGAGCAGTAACAGGCCGCCGGACACTTTGACGAAATCCTCCGCCCGGGCGTGGTCGTTGGCATGGGCCACGGCGATCGAATAAAGCGTGTAGGCAAAGGCGCCGTAGGCGGCGGTGCAGACGATGACGAAGACGCCGGAGCGCGGCTCGAACAGGAACAGCGCGAGGGCGAACAGCGCCGCGCCGAAGGCCAGGCCCGCCAGCACAAAGCGGCGGTCGGTCTTGTCGGAGAGACGCCCGGCCGGAAGCTGCATGGCCGCGCCGGCGACGACCACCAGGCTCATCATCAGCGCGATCTCGGCCGTGGAAATGCCGATGCGGGCGCCATAGACGGCGCCAAGCGTGCCCCAGGCGCCGTTGGCGACACCGATCAAAACGCAAGCGATCGCCGACACCGGCGAATTGACATAAAGCCCCTTGACGTCGAGCGAAACGTCCTGCAGCGGCTTGGGATGCGAAGCCGTCGACACTGCGGTCGGAATAAGTGACAGGCAGAACAGGATACCGGTGATCATGAACAGCGAGGCCGACTTCACGTCACCGCCGGCAACGATCATCTGGCCGCCCATGATCGAGGCATAGGTGACCATCATATAAAGCCCGAAGACGGCGCCGCGGTTCTCGTTGGTGGACTTCTCGTTCAGCCAGCTTTCGATGACCATGAAGGCGCCGGCCATGGTGAAACCGGTGAAGGCGCGCAGCAGGATCCAGACATATTCGTCGATGATGAGCCCGGTGAGCAGTGCGACGATGGCTCCCGATGCTGCAAAGGCGCCGAAAGCGCGTACGTGACCGGCGCGGCGCACGAGGCGCGGCGCAAAGAAGCAGCCGGTGACGAAGCCGCCGGCCCAGGCGGTGCCCATCAGGCCGAGCGACGCGGTCGAGAAACCTTCCAACTGGCCGCGCAGCGGCAACAGCAGCCCGTGCAGCCCGGTCGCCGCCAGCAGGAAAGCGGTGCCGCGAAGCAGCGAGAGGATCGGTCGGTAGCTTGCAAACATCATTTAGCTGATCCGGCTGGAATCTAGGGAGGATCTGAAGACAGCCGCATTCGAGCTTTTTGGCGGCGGGCGATTCGGCTCTGGAAACTATTCGCGGCGAAACAGCGCCTCGGCCGCTGATTTGGTGGTGCTCTTGGTCTTGAGCTCGGCTTCGAGCCGGGCGATCTCGTCGCGCAAGATGCCGATCCGCTCGGACAGTTCATCGACCGAAAGCAGCGACAGATCCTGCCCGATCTCATGCGGGCGCGCTTTCTTTTTGGGTTCGTCGTCGAAGATCGCCATCGTCGCTCCTCGCTCATGCGCAAAAATTAAATTGCTGCCTTGCGCGTCCAATCGAACGCCCGGCGCTGCAGTGGCCATTTGCCTGATTTGGCAATCAGCATACATAGGGCAGGGGCATGGATGCAAACAGTCGGCAAGAAAACCGGCAGCTGGCAAGAAACTGGCGAAGCGAGACGGGAAAAATCATGGCGAGCGGACAGGACAAGATTCCGGCGAAGATGACGGCCATCGCGATCTCGGAACCCGGCGGACCGCGGGTGCTGAAACCGGAAACGCGCGACGTGCCCGTGCCCGGTCCCGGCGAAATCCTGATCCGGGTGCGCGCCGCCGGCATCAACCGGCCGGATGTGCAGCAACGCAAGGGCGTCTACCCGCCGCCGCCTGGTGCGTCGGACCTGCCGGGCCTCGAAGCGTCGGGCGAAGTTGCAGCTCTTGGCGACGAGATATCGCGCTGGCGCGTCGGCGACCGGGTCTGCGCGCTGACGCCCGGCGGCGGCTATGCCGAGTACGTCAAGGTCCATGCCGGCAGCGTGCTGCCGCTGCCCGCCGGGTTTACCCATACCGAAGCGGCGGCGGTACCGGAAAACTACTTCACCGTCTGGCATAATGTCTTCGAGCGCGGCGCCCTAAAGAGCGGCGAGACGCTGCTCGTGCATGGCGGCTCGTCCGGGATCGGCACCACGGCGATCCAGCTCGCCTCGGCCTTCGGCGCCTATGTCATTACCACCGCCGGCAGCCGGGAGAAGTGCGACGCCTGTCTGAACCTCGGCGCCGACCGGGCGATCAACTACCGCGAGGAGGATTTCGTCGCGGCGGTCAAGGAGGCGACCGCTGGCCGCGGCGCAAACGTCATCCTCGACATGGTCGGCGGCGACTATGTGGCGCGAAACTACGAGGCCGCGGCGGTGGAGGGCCGCATCGTCCAGATCGCCACGCAGGGCGGGGCGGTGGCTAGCGCCGATTTCAGGAAGATGATGGCCAAGCGGCTCACCCACACCGGCTCGATGCTGCGGCCGCGCAGCGTCGAATTCAAGGCGGCGATCGCCGCAGCACTGGAGGCGCAGGTGTGGCCGCTGCTCGGCACCCGCAAGGTAGCACCGGTCATGGACATGATCTTTCCGCTCAAGGAAGCGTGGCGGGCGCATGAGCGGATGGAGGACGGCGACCACATCGGCAAGATCGTGCTCGATGTCGGCTGACGGTCGGCAAGCAAGCTGAACGAAAGCTTAATTGTGCAATGCAACAAACGCATTGCCGCCATGCAAAAGCGTCTGTTCAACTTTTCATCAACGGTGCCTATTTGAGCGGCATCGAAACGATGGAGGACTACCATGAACCCGATCCGTGCTTTCCGTAACTGGCGCATGTACAATGAAACCGTGCGCGAACTGAACCGCCTGAACGCCCGCGAGCTCAACGACCTCGGCATCAACCGTGCTGACATCGAGAGGATCGCCCGCAAGACGCTTTGATCTCGAGCGTGATATCGCCCAAAAGCATCAAGCCGCTTTTTCGCGACGTGGTGCTTGCGTCCGAGATCACGTTTTGGAAGCCAGAGCCGCAGCAGACGGGTTTCCCGTCGCCGGTTCCGAGCCCGCTGGACCCTGTCCGGCGGGTTTTGTCCTTTGGCGTCTGAGGCTACAGCGGCGCTGCTATGATCGGCTGCCGCGAAATGGCGCCCGCAGGATGCTGACTGCGAAAGGCTCCACGCCCTCGAAGTGGAGCGCCGCGCCGGTGTATCTTTCTCAATAGCCAAGTGCGGCAAAGCCGAGCGCCACCAGGGCTCCTCCCAGCACGATGTCCGCAGGCTTTCGGAAACGACTGTAGAATCGTCGTGTGGCCGGTTGGGAAATGGAAAGACCGAGAAGACCAAACCAGGCGATCGCAATGGCAAACACCAGTGCGACCACGGAGAGGTGAGTCCCCCCGCGAGCATTTAAATTCAGCGTCGAGGTTGCGAAAAACAGCGCGGTGGCCGGATTTGCCGCCGCCGTGACAAACCCCAGCCGGAAGTACCGGACGATTGGAAGCGGCTTCGGCTCGTCAGCGCCGATCGAGATGGACAGCGCCCGCCGCATCGAATTCCAGCCGATGAAGACCAGCATTGCGCCATAAAGGCTGGCGGCAGTCTGGTGCGCAATGCCCTCCGGCGGCAGCGCTGCGGCGCCCGTCGCGGCGACCATCGCCAGCGAACTCGCACCCAGGGCACTGCCGGCGGCAGCCGAAAGTGCTGTGGCACGCGAAGCGGTTAGCCCGGCCTGCGCGACGACAGCAAAATTGGCGCCCGGGAGCATTGCCACAAGCGCATAGGAAATGGCGAACGGAAACAACCCCACCGCGACAGCGTGCCCGGTTTCCAACATCGATCAGCCCACATCGGCGCGGCTTGCTCTCCCAAAGCAGGTCGTCGCCGCTACCGAAGCGAAATGTGGATGAAACGCGTCCTCTCCAACAGTCGGCAAATGCCGGCATCAGGGCGTTTTGTTGCCGGACTAGCGGCCGCGGCCGCTCAGCGGTTCCGTGCTCTTGAGCAGCGCGACCAATTCGCTCTGCTGACGGGTGCTGGTCTTGGAAAAAATCCGTTCCAGATAAGTGCGGCAGGTCTTCACGGTTATGTTCGAGCTCGCCGCGGCTTCTTTCAGAGTCCTCCCGGATGCCAAACCGGTTGCGAGCCGGGCTTCGGCCGACGTCAAGTCGAACAGGCTGCGCACATGCTGTTCGAAGCCATCGGGAATGCGTCGGGCGACCTCGGTGACCATGATCACCGCGTAACGTTCCGACGCCAGTCCATAGGCGCGGGCATCGACGAATGGAGCGACCGACAGCACTAGTCGGGTCAGGTCAGAGCGCTTGTGATCCGACGGCACCATCAACGTTCCTCCGGCTCCGGGCATCGTGCCGTCCCGCAAACAACAGGCGTCCTCGACCAGCCGCTGAAGCGCCTGTGTGTCCTTGGGATTGGAGGCGACGATTGCGCCGCCATTCAGCTTCATCGGGCTGTCGGATCGCGCCAGCATTGCCTCGGCGGCTTCGTTCATCTGCGCGATATGCTGATGTCCGTTTACCAGAAACACACCGAACGGCAGGTGCGAGAAGGCCGATGCCAGCGCCGAGGTGCTCTCCATCTGTCGACCGATCTGCCCGGCGCGCAGCATATGCGGCACGATCTTCTGCAAAAGGTCGATATCGGCGTTATCGAATGCCCCCTGCTTTGAACCGCGATCTATACTAAGCAGCCAGTTTGCGCTGCTGGAAGAGAGCAGGTTGCAGGCGAGTCCGTGGTACATGTCGCGCGGCCTCAGCCAGTCCTGCCAGAGTTCGCGGCGGCGGAACGCCGCCACGTCGAGGCCCATTGGCCAGTGAGTGACCGCGCCGACAGGTATGGCGGCTGCCGCCGCAGCCAGGGGATCGCGCAGAAGAGCCTCGATGCCCTTTTGCGAAGTGAATTCCGGGTCCAGGTCGGATGCAACCGCATCGAACGTTTCCGGACTGAGGCGCACAATGCAGGAGCGCGAGCCGCCGAACAGGTCGCGCAGACCGGTCACCGCGTCGGGCCATCGTTCCTGATCATAGGCAGCTTCGTAGATCTGGCCGACAACAGCGGATACCGCTTCGATGGTGACGTCAGCCATTGGCCGCCCTTGATCCTGCTGATGTCACGAGGCTAAACGCACCAAGGCTCTCGCGCAAGTTGCATGGTTGACGAGTGTCGGCGACGGAACCTTCCAAAAACGTTGCGGAACGGCAGCGGAGCGGTTATATAAACCGCGATTTTCCCATTTTGGTGGCTCTAAACCACCGCCCGCGCGGGAACGCGGGCGAACGAGAAGGATTTTTCGCAATGGCCAATACGCTGCTGATGCCCAAGGCGACCGCCGTCTGGCTGGTCGACAACACCGCGCTGTCCTTCGAGCAGATCGCGCAGTTCTGCGGGCTGCATCCGCTCGAGGTCAAGGCGATCGCCGACGGCGAATCGGCGCAAGGCATCAAGGGTATGGACCCGATCATGACCGGCCAGCTGAGCCGCGACGAGATCGCACGCGCCGAGAAGGATCCGAACCATCGGCTAAAACTGTCCGACCCCAAGGTGCGGGTGCCGGAATCCAAGCGCAAGGGTCCGCGCTACACGCCGCTGTCGAAGCGCCAGGACCGACCCAACGCCATCCTGTGGCTGGTGCGCAACCATCCCGAGTTGAAGGACGCGCAGATCGCGCGCCTCGTCGGCACCACCAAGTCGACGATCGACCAGATCCGTGACAGGAAGCACTGGAACTCCGCCAATCTGCAGCCGATGGATCCGGTGACGCTGGGCCTCACCTCGCAGATCGACCTCGACATGGAAGTCAATCGCGCCTCGCGTGGCCGCGAGCAGGCACAGCCGGCCGGCGACACGCTGCTGCCGGCGGCTTTGACCGAGCGCCTCGTGCCGGCGCCGGAGAAGCCAAAGGACGAGGATGCCGAACTCGACGCCAACGCCGTCTTCGCCAAGCTCTCGGCGCTGAAGTCGAAGGACGAGGACAAGGACGAGGAGTAGGTGAGGCGCCTCTTCCTTCTCCTCTTGTGGGAGAAGGTGGATCGGCGCGCAGCGCCGAGACGGAAGAGGGGTGTTGGAAGAAATGAAGCGTCGGCGTTCCCTGGAACACCCCTCATCCGGCCGCTTCGCGGCCACCTTCTCCCACAAGGGGAGAAGGAAAAGCGCCATGCCTAGGTTCGCGCGGCGCGGTCCGGCGCCATGCCGTAGTCCTCGCTGCGCTCCACCGCGCGGTAAAAATCGGCGAGTTGCTTGCCGCGCTCCGGCTTGAAGATGCGGCCTGCTATGACCACTGAAGCGATGCGGTCGATGCGGAAAGCGCGAAAGTCGTCGCGCATCTCGCACCAGGCGACCAGCGTCCACACCTTGCCCCAGAACCACAGACCCAATGGTCTGATGTCGCGCGCGGTGCTGCGGCCTGCTTCGTCTGAGTAGTCGATGGTCAGCACCTGGCGTTTTTCCACCGCGCGCTCGATCAGGTCGATTGCTTCGCGGGCGGCGTCGCTCACCACCCACATCGGCGTGTGGATCTCGGTGCGGGCGATGCGGTCCTTTTCGGCATCGGGCAGCACGGCGCCGATCTTTATCAGCGCCTCGTCGGCGGCCCGCGCCATCGCAGCGCCGCCAAACGCACGCACCATGCGGGCGCCGGCGACCAGCGCGACGATCTCGTCACGCGTGAACATCAGCGGCGGAAGGTCGAAACCCTCCCTCATCATGTAGCCGACGCCGGCCTCGCCGTCGATCGGCACGCCCGTCGACTGCAGGTCGGCGATGTCGCGGTAGATGGTTCGCTCGGAAACCTCGAGCCACGTGCCCAGCTTCTGGGCGGTGACCAGACGGCCACCGCGCAGATGCTGCACGATCTGGAAGAGCCTGTCGGCGCGGCGCATCGTATGGTCCCTCGATGTTGTTTTTAGCCTGTCGTTGGCCCAAAACCGATTCCAACTTTCGGGGCGACATGCATCATGGCTCAAGCCCTTCGCGCTTGCGCTGCGCGGCGACGAATGCCGCGCCGAAGGACAACTTCCGTGTTGTCGGCGTCTTTGCATCCAGCACCCGCCAGAACGGCGCGATGTCGCTCAGCGTCATGCCGCGTTCCAGATCCTCGTTGGCGGCCTCGGCGACAGTGCGCAGATGATAGCCGATGGTGACCGGACATGTCACTTCGGCGCCGTGCTCAATGGCGAGCGCGATGCGCAATGCGCGGACATCCATGGCCACGCCCTCTGGAATGCAGCGAATGAAATCATCAACCTGCCGAGCCGTCGGCACCAGCATCGGCTGGCCCTCGACGACGTCGCCAACAGTCCGCGGCGTCGGCTTGATGCCGTTGATGCCCGGCGTGTTCAGCCTGTCGTTCCAGCTCTTTACCATGCGTCACCTAGACGAAGAGCCCGAACGTTTTGCAGGGATGAAGGCCATGTCTGTCTCCTGATACTTTCGAATTATTGCACGCCGCTCCTGACACCATACTGTCAGGAGGTTTCAGCAAACTCTCCTTCGGTATACTCCTTGGCGAACAGTGTGCGCATCTCAGCGAGGTCGCTGCTTCTCTGGGGATAGAGCGTCTTCAAATAGGCAAGAGCGAAGGTGCCGGGAGCCGAACCCGGCGCGGACACGATGCGACCGTCGGCGACGGCATAGGGCACGTCCTGATAGTTCTGGGCGCCCGGATAGCCCGGTTCCTTTTCGTTGATCCAGTCACGACCATTGCTGGTGTGTTTGGCGTTGCCGAACAGGCCGGCACGCGCCAGTGCCAGCGTGCCCGCGCAGATGCCGCCGACCACGCCGCCGCGCGTCGCAATCGCTGTCAGCAGTGCGGAGACGTCAGGTGGGGCATCGACCCACTGGTCGGAGCCGATGACCGCGACGGCGTCAAGATCGGTGTTTTCATCAACCGCGGTGGAGTGGTCGGGCGTCAGCATAAATCCGCTGGCCGAAGTCACCGGCTTGCCGTTCGGCGCCAGCGACACCGCGCGTGCGCCGAACCATTCGACCGCCGAAGCCGCCAGCAGCCCGTATTCCCAGTCGGCGAAGCGATCGATGAAAAGAAAGCCGATGGTTTTCTGTTCGGACATTTCCTGCTCCGTCTTTCGGTCCGCCGGACCTGTTTATCTGGGCGCCGTAGCGTCCGCATCCAACCGCTGCCGCGAAAAATCGCCTCAATGGCCGCGGCCGTGGCGGCCTTCGTAATTGTCCGGCCAACCGATGTCCTTGCGGATGCTCTGCGGCAACTCGTTCAAGAAACGCCGGGTGCGGATCTCGTTGCGCATCGTCCGGATCTTGCCGACATAGTGCTGCACGCTACGCAGAATGGTAAAACTGTTCATAGCTGGTCTCCTCTCTTTCGATGCAGACACTATCGCACACCCCTCCTGACAGCAGTCTGTCAGGAGGCTGAGCGGTCTTTAGCGAGCGTGCCAGGTTTTGCCGGTTCCGATCCGTCTGCCCGAGAGAAGCAGGGTTTTTCGTCGCCGGGGTCAAGTCTTTCATCTGCCCAACGACGGAGCGTCGGAATACGCAGCAGCGATAGGGCCGGGGTTCTGATATTGAAGGAGAAGAATTTTCCAGAGATCAGGGAGATGACAATGAGCCTGCAACTGACAGGAATTCACCATCTGACCGCAATCACCGCGAATGCGCCGGGAAACCTTCATTTCTACACCGGCATTTTGGGGATGCGGCTGGTCAAGAAGACGGTCAATCAGGACGACACGTCGGCCTATCACCTTTTCTATGCCGACGCCGAGGCGACGCCTGGCACCGATCTTACCTTCTTCGATTGGCCGGTCGGACGCGAACGGCGCGGCACCAACAGCATTGTGCGGACCAGCCTGAGGGTCGCCAGCCCTGAAAGCCTTGCCTGGTGGAAGCAGCACCTGTCCGGCGAGACCGTCGCGACGGGAGAGATCGGCGATATCGGCGGCTACCCGTCGCTGGACTTCGAAGACCCGGAAGGCCAGCGCCTGCGTCTCGTCAGCGATGGCGGCAAGGGCGACAGTCATCCCTGGGCTCAAAGCCCGATCCCCATCGAGCACCAGATACGCGGGCTCGGGCCTATCGTCATCAGCGTTCCCGACATCACCAACACTGAAATCGTGCTGACCAGGGTGATGAACATGCGCAAGGCGCGGGACTATGCCTCGCCGGATGGTCAGGGCCAGGTTCACGTCTTCGAGATGGGAGAAGGCGGCCCGGCGGCGGAGCTCCATGTCGCTGTGCAGCCGGGCCTTGCGCCGGCACGGCAGGGCGCCGGTGCGGTCCACCACGTCGCATTCAGGGCGCCGGACCAGAAGATTTTACATCAATGGACGGCGCGGCTGGCCGAGTTCCGCCTGCCGTCAAGCGGTGAGGTCGAACGATACTACTTCCGCTCGCTCTATTTCCGGGAGCCGAACGGCATATTGTTCGAGATTGCCACCGACGGCCCAGGGTTCACGGCCGACGAGCCGCTGGAAACGCTGGGCGAAAGCCTGGCCTTGCCACCGTTCCTCGAACCGAAACGGGCCGCGATCGAGGCCGGCCTCAAGCCGCTGGCATAATATCTCTCAGCGTTATGGCGATCTGGTGCCAGCGGAGCGCTTTGACAGCCGACCGCAACGCTGATCAAAAGCGGCATGTCGAAACTTCTTGCGCTCGTTATCGTCGCCATGATGGTCATTCAGCTGATCAAGCCGCTCGGCTGGCCGGGGCTGAAGCGGCGCAGCGATTTCTGGAAGCTGGCGGTGCTGGCGATGGCGGCAATTTCGATAACAGCGGCGCTGGGCCACTGGACTTAGGGCTGGGGACGTAGCGCTGGCGGCCCGCTACGCGAGGCGTGGTTCGTTGGCCAGCACCAAATCGACCAGATGTTCCGCCCAGGCCCGGTAGCCGGCTTCCGAGGCATGAAATCCGTCGGAGGCAAAACCGGCTTCGGCATCGGTGATCGGCAGGCGCGGCGCCGGCACAGCGCCGCGTTCGAGGCAAAGGCGCTCGCCCATCCGGTTCATCTCGGCGGCGCGGATCTCCAGGATCTTTCCGAGCAGCGGCGGCATTGCCGGTGCGCGGGTGAATTCCAGCACCGGCGACCACACCACGCGCGCCTGCGGCCATTTGGCGCGCAGCGCGTAGAGCAGGCCACCAAAATCGCTCTTGAAGCGTGGCACCGAGTGAAAGTTCTTGGTGTCGTTGGTGCCGATGGCGAGCACGATATGCGTCCACGGATCGGCCGACAGATTGGGCAGCACATGATCGCGGATCTGGCCTGAGGTCGCCGAGTTGAAGCCGGCTGCCCGCCAGCGCACCGCGCGGCCGGTGCGTTTTGAGATCAGCTCGGCCAGTTGCGCGGCCAGCCCGTATTCGGAATTGCCGATGCCGACCGAGGCGGCGGAAGAATCGCCAAGCATCAGCAGCGAGATCGCCGGCACCTGACCCGAAATCTCGTGCATGACCGGACCTTGCGCCGGCAGCATGCGGCTGGTGCGGCGGCGCACGCCCAGCCCCTGCCAGACATAGACCGGAAAGGCGAGCCAGGTGAGGAGGGCAAGAATACGCTGCATCGCAAACCGTTAATGGGGGCAAACGACGTTCGGGCTCAACGCAAGCCGACACCGGCGCTGCTTTTTTGGAGCATTTTGGAGCGGATGGAACCCGGGCACATGGCCCGGGTTTCGGAGGAAGCTAGAAAAAAACCGGTCAGGCGGCCTGTTCCAGTTCCGGCTGCCATTTGCCGAGCGCTGCCAGATGGTTCATGTGGGCGCGGTGGGCGAAAGCGGCCTGGGCAGCGGCGACGTTGGCCACCTTGCCGCCCCAGGCCTTCTGTGGCGCCGCCTGCAAGGCGCGGCCATAGGAGAAGGTCAGCTTCCATGGATGCGGGCCGATGGCGTTGATGGCGTTGAGGTTGGCGGTCGCCTCCTCGTCCGATTGCCCACCCGAGAGAAAGGCGATGCCGCCAATCGCTGCCGGCACCGTCTCGCGGAACAGTTTTATGGTCTTTTCGGCGACCTCTTCGGGGCTGCTGGTCTTGCCCGACTTCTTGCCGGCGAGAACCATGTTCGGCTTCAGAATGGTGCCTTCAAGGACGACGCGGGCGGCGTAGAGCTCGGTGTAGAGTTTCGTCAGCGTTGCCTTGCTGATCTCGTAGCAGGTGCCGATGTCGTGGGCGCCGTCCATCAGCACCTCCGGCTCGACGATCGGCACGATGCCGGCCTCCTGGCAGAGCGCCGCATAGCGGGCGAGCGCATGGGCGTTCGAGCCGATCGACGTGGCGGAGGGCACGCCCCTGGCGACGTCGATGTCGATCACCGCGCGCCATTTGGCGAAACGGGCGCCGAGCTTGTAATAGTCGGCGAGCCGTTCGCGCAGGCCGTCGAGGCCTTCGGTGATGGTGTCGCCGGGGTACCCGGCCAGAGGCTTGGCGCCGGCATCGACCTTGATGCCTGGAATGGCGCCGGTCGCCTTGATGATGTCGACCAGCGGCGTGCCGTCGGCGGCCTTCTGGCGGATGGTCTCATCGTAGAGGATGACGCCGGAGATGTATCTGGTCATCGCCTCCTTGGCGCGGAACATCATCTCGCGATAGTCGCGGCGGCTGTCGGCGGTCGATTCGACGCCGATGACGTCGAAGCGCTTCTTGATGGTGCCGGAACTCTCGTCGGCGGCCAAAAGACCCTTGCCGTCGGCCACCATAGCAGCGGCAATGTCCTCGAGACGTTCGCTCATTGTGCATCCTCCTGAACCGGTTGTTCCAACAGTGTGAAATATCCGGGCTAGCAGACCACTAGAGCAAAGCAGGTTCAAGTCGAACCATTCCAAGCGGAAAGCTCGAATCGATTGAAACGCGCAAACGCCGTCGTTCGCCTGTTGCCCAGGGCTTCGGGGCCTCAGCGTTTCAGCACGTCGACACCGGGCAGCGGCTTGCCCTCCATCCATTCCAGGAAGGCGCCGCCGGCAGTCGAGACATAGGTGAAGTCGTCGGCGACGCCGGCATGGTTGAGGGCGGCCACGGTGTCGCCGCCACCTGCCACCGAGATCAATTTGCCGGCCTCGGTGCGGGCCGCGGCGTGCCTGGCCGCCGCCACCGTCGCCCGGTCGAACGGCTCGATCTCGAACGCGCCGAGCGGGCCGTTCCAGACCAGCGTCGCGGCGCGGTCGATCCAGTCGGCAACGGTCTTGACGGTGTTTTCGCCGACATCGAGGATCATGGCGTCGGCCGGCACCTCCGCTATGGCGACGGTTTCGCTGGCGGCACCCGCCTTGAACTCCCTGGCGACGACACCGTCGACCGGCAGGATGACGGCGCAGCCGGCTTCGGCCGCCTCGATCATGATCTGTTTGGCGGTGTTAGCGAGATCATGCTCGCACAGCGATTTTCCGACGGCGGTGCCGCGTGCGGCGAGGAAGGTGTTGGCCATGCCGCCGCCGATGACCAGCGCGTCGACCTTCTTCACCAGATTCATCAGCAGGTCGATCTTGCTCGAGACCTTGGCGCCGCCGACGATGGCGACGACAGGGCGGACGGGATTGCCGAGGCCCTTTTCCAGCGCGTCGAGCTCGGCTTGCATGGTACGGCCGGCGAAGGCCGGCAGCAGGTGCGCAAGCCCTTCCGTCGACGAATGGGCGCGGTGGGCGGCAGAAAAGGCGTCGTTGACGAAGATGTCGCCATTGGCGGCCAGCTTTTCGGTGAAGACCGGGTCGTTCTTCTCCTCGGCCTTGTAGAAGCGGGTGTTTTCGAGCAGCAGCACGTCGCCGTTGTTCATGGCGGCGACGGCGCTCGCGGCCTTGTCGCCGATGCAATCCGCCGCGAAGCCGACAGGGCGGCCAAGCACTTCCGCGGCCGCCTTGGCGATCGGCTCAAGCGAGAATTCGGGCGAAGGTCCATCCTTGGGCCGGCCGAAATGGGCGAGCAGGATGACCCTGGCGCCCTTGCCGGAAAGCTCGGCGATGGTCGGCGCGATGCGCTCGATGCGGGTGGCGTCGGTGACCTTCCCGTCGGCGACGGGAACGTTGAGGTCGACGCGCACCAGCACGCGCTTGCCGTCGATATTGCCGATGTCGTCCAGTGTCTTAAAGCCGGCCATGCTGTTCCCTTTCGCTAAAAATCGCCGGGACCTTACCCCGCATCAACGACGATGCAAGACCTGCATGGGAGTTCACGGAAAATATGATCCACGCCTCGGGCCGCAAGCAGTCAGCCCTCGCCGGTCGCTTTTTCAATCACTGGCTGTGGAGCCGGTTCCGCGTCGTCTGGCGCCTCGACACCCGGCTTTTTGGCCCGCTTGCGCCAATTGCGCACAAAGGCAACGATGCGATCGGCGATTTCGCCGGCACTCAGGAACACCGGCACCCGCGCCACCGGCGCGGTCGGCTCCAGGGAAAGACCGAGACCGGTGATCTTGCCCTTGTCGTCGACGTCGCGGACGATCAGCTCGATCGGACCAATCAGCACGCGGTCGGCATATTCGGCATGGCCGCCGAGCCGCGCCGTCACCAGGTCGCCGACGGTCAGCTTGCGTTCCTCCTCGCTCAGGCCCGGCGCGTAAGCGGCTTCCAGTTCCGCAGCGGAGCGCGCCGGATCGACGGCGAAGGCGCCGAAGAAGTCCGCATCCTCGGGATCGACCACGGCGCGGCTGGCGAACAGCTTGTCGAGCAGGGCCGGATAGCGATCCGGCACGAAGATGTAGACATGGTCGCCGGCGGCGAGCCTGCCCATGTCCTGAAAGCGCATCGAGCGCCCGTCGCGCAGCACCAGCGACGGCCGCGCCCAGCGCGGAATGCGCTCGCCGCGCGCCACGGGACTGCCAGGTGCCACGCGGTAGGCGAGCAGCTCGTGATGGGCGGAGCCAGGCAATTCGAGCTCCACCTTGTCCAACGGACCCAGGCGGGCCGGCACGATCAGGCCGAGGCGGCGCGCCAGCGGTCCGACGGTCCATCCCTGGATGACCAGCGATACCAACACCACGATGAAGGCGGTGTTGAAGATGAGACGGCCATTTTCAAGACCGCCAAGCAGCGGCGTAATGGCGAGCAGGATCGACACGGCGCCACGCAGACCCACCCATGAGACGAAGGCGACTTCCGGGCGCGGCAGACGAAACGGCATCAGGCAAAGCCAGACGGCGATCGGCCGCGCCACGAATATCAGGAACAGGCCCAGCAGCACCGCCGGCAGCAGGATCGCCGGAAATTGCGAGGGCGTCGCGAACAGGCCGAGGATCAGGAACATGATGATCTGCGCCAGCCACGACATGCCGTCCTGGAAGCGTTTCAGGATGGTGACGGCGCGGATGTCGGAATTGCCGGCAACGAGGCCGGCGAGATAAACCGCCAGAAAGCCGGAGCCGCCAATGGCGCCGGCGGCGGCGAACACCATCAGCGACAGCGTCAGCACGAAGATCGGCAGCAGCCCGTGGTCGAGATTGAGCCGGTCGACAAGCCGCACGATGGCGAGGCCGCCGAAAATGCCGACGATGGCGCCAAGCCCCATATGACTAAGGAAGCCGAGGACGAGGTCGGTAGCCAGCACCCTGGCCTCGGGATTGGCGTTGACGGCGATGATCTCGACCAGGCTGATGGTCAGGAAGATGGCGATCGGGTCATTGGTGCCGGATTCCACCTCGAGCGTGGAACGCACGCGTTCGCGCAAATTGATTTCGCCGGCGCGCAACAGGAAGAACACCGCTGCCGCGTCGGTCGAGGCGACAGCGGCCCCGAGCAGGAAGGATTCCAGCCAGCTGAGATCGAGCAGATAGTGGGCGACGGCGCCGAACAGGCCGGTGGTCAGAAGGACGCCGACGGTCGCCAGCGACAGCGCCGGTCCGGCCGCCTGGCGCAGGGCGTTGAGCGGCGTGCCGAAACCGGAATCGAACAGGATCACCGCCAGCGCCAGTGAGCCGGCAAAATAAGCCAGCCGCGCATTGTCAAACTGGATGCCGAGGCCGTCGGTTCCCGTGGCCAGGCCAATGCAGAGAAACAGCAGCAAGAGAGGGGCGCCGAAGCGGAAGGCGATCAGGCTCGAAAACGCGGCGGCGACGACGAGCGCAGCGCCGACCAGCGTCATGAGATAGATCGCATGCTCCATCCGCCAATTGCCCCTCGAATTCGTGTTCCTCTCGCTTTACGGGAGAGTGAGGCGAAGACATGACCGGTGCAAGGCGTGAGGGTGGTTTTTTGCCCTATGTCGCTGGTTTATGAGTGTTTTGGCGCTCAAGGCGCGGGTCTTGCCAAACAAACCTTTAGAGCGTCGTTGCGCATCCAAAAGGGCGCTGGGCACTCTTACGAAAACGCCCGGACAGGCCGGGCGTTTCAAGTCGCAAAAAGATGGTTCTGCGGTCAGGCGATGGTCTTGCCGAAGGCGACTGCGGTGTCGGCCATGCGGTTGGAAAAACCCCATTCATTGTCGTACCAGGACAGCACCGAAACGAAGTTGCCGTCCATGACCTTGGTCTGGTCGAGCGCCATGATCGAGGAATGTGGATCGTGGTTGAAGTCGATCGACACGTTCGGATGACGGGTGACCGCGAGAACGCCCTTCAGCTTGCCGTTGGAGGCGGCGATCACCGCCTCGTTGATTTCCTGCACCGTGGTCGAACGCTTGGCGATGAACTTGAAATCGACGACCGAGACGTTCGGGGTCGGCACGCGGATGGAAATGCCGTCGAGCTTGCCCTTGAGGTCGGGCAGCACCAGGCCGATCGCCTTGGCCGCGCCGGTCGAGGTCGGGATCTGCGATAGCGCCGCGGCGCGGGCGCGGTAGAGATCCTTGTGCATGGTGTCCAATGTCGGCTGGTCGCCGGTGTAGGAGTGGATTGTCGTCATCATGCCCTTCTCGATGCCGACGGCCTCATGCAGCACGGCTGCCAGCGGCGCCAGGCAGTTGGTGGTGCAGGAGGCGTTCGAGATGACGATGTGGTCCTTGGTCAGCTTGTCATGGTTGATGCCATAGACGACGGTGAGATCGGCGCCCTCCGCAGGCGCCGAGACGAGGACGCGCTTGGCGCCGGCGGTCAGATGCGCGGCGGCCTTGTCGCGGGCGGTGAAGATGCCGGTGCATTCGAGCGCGATGTCGATGCCGAGATCCTTCCACGGCAGCTGCGTCGGGTCCTTGATCGCGGTGACCTTGAATTTTTCGCTGCCGACGGTGATCTGGTCGCCGTCGACCGTCACTTCATGCGGGAAGCGGCCATGCACGCTGTCGTAGCGCAGCAGATGCGCATTGGTCTCGACCGGGCCGAGGTCGTTGACGGCGACGACATCGATGTCCTTGCGACCGGATTCGTGGATGGCGCGCAGGATGTTGCGGCCGATGCGGCCGAATCCGTTGATGGCAACTCTGACGGTCATTTTTCTCTCCCTGGGAGTTGGAGGCCGAAGATCAAGTCCGCAGCTTCATAACGGCCGGCTGTCAAAGAATCCAGCCGTCGATGGGTTGGAGTCCATTAGGTCGCGGCTGCCGGCGAAACCGCATGGGTGCAGCTTCGCCGGAGACCAGCACATTTTACTCGCCGTGCAGGCGGGCTTCCGCCGCCTTCACCGTCGCTTCGGCGGTGATGCCGAAATGCGGATAGAGCTGTTCGATCGTGCCAGAGGCGCCGAAGCCGGTCATGCCGATGAAGATGCCGTCGGTACCGATGAAATGATCCCAGCCCTGGCGGATGCCGGCTTCGATGGCGATCTTGACCGGCGCGTTGCCGATCGTCTTCCTGCGATAATCGGGGCTCTGCTTGTCGAACAATTCGAAGCAGGGCACAGAGACGACGCGGGTCGGATGGCCGTGCTTCTCCAATGCCTCGCGCGCCGCCAGCGCAATCTCGACCTCGGAGCCCGAAGCGAAGATCGTCACCGCCGCATCGCCACTGGCGGCGGCCAGCTCGTAGGCGCCCTGGCGACAAAGGTTTTCCGCAACGAAGTCGTTGCGCACCGCCGCCAGGTTCTGCCGGGTCAGCGCCAGCGTCGAAGGCGTCTTCTCCTGCTCGAGGGCCAACTGCCAGCATTCGGCGGTCTCGACCGCGTCGGCCGGGCGGAAGACATTGTGGTTCGGAATGGCGCGCAGTGCGGCCAGATGCTCGACCGGTTGATGGGTCGGGCCGTCTTCGCCGAGACCGATGGAATCGTGGGTCATGACGAAGATCGAGCGGATGCCCATCAGCGAGGCGAGCCGCATCGACGGACGGGCATAATCGGAAAAGCACATGAACGTGCCGCCATAGGCTATGAGGCCGCCATGCAGCGTCAGTCCGTTGAGCGCGGCGGCCATGCCGTGCTCGCGGATGCCGTAGTGAACGTAGCGCTGGCCGTAATCGTCTGCCGTGATGTTCTTGGTCTGGCTGGTCTTGGTGTTGTTGGAGCCGGTCAGGTCGGCCGAGCCGCCAATGGTTTCCGGCACGGCGCCGTTGATGATTTCGAGCGCCATTTCCGACGATTTGCGGGTGGCAACCTTCGGTTTGTCCGTGCTGAGCTTCTTCTTGTAGTCGGTGATGACGGCGTCGAAATTCGCCGGCAGCGTGCCGCTGATGCGGCGCTCGAATTCGCTGCGCAATTGGACGTCAGCCCTGGCAAGGCGGCCTTCCCAGTCGGTGCGTGCCTTGATGCCGGTCTTGCCGGCGTCGCGCCAGGCATCGAGGATGTCGGCCGGAAGCTCGAATGGCGGATAATCCCAACCGAAGAATTTTCTGGCGCCGGCGATTTCCTCGGCGCCGAGCGGCGAACCGTGCGCCTTGTTGGTGCCGGCCTTGGTCGGCGCGCCGAAGCCAATCGTCGTCTTGCAGGCGATCATCGTCGGCTTGTCGGAATGGCGCGCCGCCTCGATGGCATAGGCGATCGCTTCCGGGTCCTGGCCGTCGATGTGGCTGGCGTTCCAGCCGGACGCCTGGAAGCGGGCGACCTGATCGGTGTTGTCGGCCAGTGACACCGGGCCGTCAATCGAGATGTTGTTGTTGTCCCAAAAGACGATCAGCTTGTTCAGCTTGAGATGTCCGGCAAGCGCGATGGCTTCCTGGGAAACGCCCTCCATCAGGCAGCCGTCACCGGCCAGCACATAGGTGTAGTGGTCGACGAGGTCGTTGCCGAAGGCGGCATTCATGATGCGCTCGCCAAGCGCGAAGCCGACCGAATTGGCAAGGCCCTGGCCGAGCGGGCCGGTGGTCGTCTCGATGCCGGCGGCATGGCCATATTCGGGATGGCCCGCCGTCCTCGATCCGACCTGGCGGAAATGCTTGATCTGGTCGAGGGTGACATCCTCGTAGCCGGTCAGATAGAGCAGCGAATAGAGCAGCATCGAACCGTGGCCGGCCGACAGGATGAAGCGGTCGCGATCGGGCCAATGCGGGTTCTTCGCATCGTATTTCAGGAAACGCGTGAACAGCACGGTTGCGATATCGGCGCAGCCCATGGGCAGGCCGGGGTGGCCGGACTGGGCCTTCTCGACGGCGTCCATGGAAAGAAAACGGATCGCATTGGCCATCCGGTCATGTTGTTCACGCGAGGTCATGCTTCCTCCAGTGTCGGGGTTCGGGGCCTTGGGAGAGCCCTGGAAAGGGGTGCGCGACACATAGCAGGCGCGGCTTTTTAGTCAACAAACCGGCGCGCTTTTGCCGGTCCTGTTGGTCATTAAACCGGCGCTTTTGCCGGACTTGCGATGGCGCCGGAAGGGCTTTGGTGGCCTAAATTAGCGTTAGCAGGGGACAGTCGCGAGAGCTTTATTGACGTTGGCTTCACACGGCGCGTAATGTTTCAGACATAACGCGTTCTGAACGTGGATGATTCGGTGATGGGCAGGGCGCAGGACGAAAGCCATGACCGGGGAAACGACACTCAAGGAAGTCATCGCCAGGCTGGGTAAGGCCATCGAGGGGCTGGAAAACGCCGTCGCGGCCAAACTCGAGCACGAGCGCGACTATACGGAAGCCGAGGCGGAGGTGCAGCGCATGAACGCCGACCGCTCGCGGCTGGCGCAGGAACTCGACAATTCCGAAGCGCGCGCCGAACGGCTGGAAGACGCCAACAAGGAAGTGTCGCGTCGGCTGGTGACCGCCATGGAAACCATCCGCGCCGTGTTGGACAGATAGGGGCTGGCCCAATGGCACAAGTCACGGTTTCCATCGATGGCAAGCAGTATCGCATGGCTTGCGACGAGGGCCAGGAAGAGCATCTGATCGACCTTGCCGAGCGCTTCGACCGCTATGTCTCGCATCTGAAAGACTCATTCGGCGAAATCGGCGACCAGCGGCTGACCGTAATGGCCGGCATCATGGTCATGGACGAGCTTTCGGAACTGCAAAAACGCGTCAAGGGCATGGAAAGCGAAGTGCTGACACTGCGTAAGACGCGTGACGATGCGCTGACCAAGGCCGACAAGAACGATTCCGTGCTGACCCAGGCGCTTGGCGCGCTCGCCCAGCGCATGGAAGACCTGGCGACGACGCTGGCGGTGAACAAGGGCTGAGCCAGCGCAGCGGAAATTCCTGCTGCCTTTCCCGAGAAGCAATGAAAATATTTTCGCAGTCGGCCTTGATGCCGGTGCAACAGGCGTTTGAAGGATGACGCAGCAGTGGTAAAAAGGCAGAAGCAGGGCCGGTGGATGGTCAATGCCGGCTGCAATCACAGGGTAGGGACGCATCATGAGCCTTCGTATCAATGACACCGCGCCGGATTTCACGGCCGAGACCACGCAAGGGACGATCAACTTCCACGAATGGATCGGTGACGGCTGGGCGGTGCTTTTCAGCCATCCGAAGAATTTCACGCCGGTCTGCACGACCGAGCTCGGCACGATGGCCGGGCTGGAAGGCGAGTTCAAGAAGCGCAACGTCAAGATCATCGGCATTTCCGTCGATCCGGTCGAAAGCCATGGCAAATGGCAGGATGATATCAAGAAAGCGACCGGCCAATCGGTGAACTATCCGCTGATCGGCGACAAGGACCTCAAGGTCGCCAAGCTTTACGAGATGCTGCCGGCGGGCGCCGGCGAAACCTCGGAAGGGCGCACGCCCGCCGACAACGCGACGGTGCGTTCAGTTTATGTCATCGGCCCCGACAAGAAGATCAAGCTGGTTCTCACCTATCCAATGACGACCGGCCGTAACTTCGATGAGATCCTGCGTGCGATCGATTCCATACAGTTGACCGCCAAGCACCAGGTGGCGACGCCGGCGAACTGGAAGCAGGGCGAGGACGTCATCATCACCGCCGCCGTTTCCAACGAGGATGCGGTCAAGCGCTTCGGCGCCTTCGAGACGATCCTGCCGTATCTCCGGAAGACCAAGCAGCCCTCCGCCTGAGCGGCCACGGCGGCACGGAAGGATTTTCGGCTTTTTTGCCTCGGCAAAGCATGCGGTGCTTGACGGCGTGGCGTTGGCGAATGACCATGCTCTTCTTTTACCCCGGCAGGGAAAACCATTCCTGCCGGGTGGGAGTTGAGGGAGCCGGGATTGGACGCATCATCGGCCAAGCTGCAGGTGGCAGGCTTTTACGACAAGCCGAGCGGGTCCATCCAGTATGTCGTTGCCGACCCGCAGACGCGACGATGCGCAATCATCGATCCGGTCCTGGATTTCGACGAGAAGTCCGGCAGCACTGCCACGAAAAATGCCGACACCCTGCTCGACTTCATCAGGGAGAACGGGCTGGAGGTCGAGTGGATCCTCGACACCCACCCGCACGCCGACCATTTCTCCGCGGCACACTATCTCAGCACGAAGACAGGAGCGCCCACGGCGATCGGCGAGAAGGTCGTCGACGTCCAGAAACTGTGGAAGGCAATCTACAACTGGCCTGGGTTTCCTGCCGACGGATCCCAGTGGAACAGGCTGTTTGCCGACGGCGAGACCTTTACGGTCGGCGGCATTCCGGCAAAGGTGCTTTTTTCGCCCGGCCACACGCTGGCCTCGATCACCTATGTGATCGGCGACGCCGCTTTCATCCATGATACGCTGTTCATGCCGGACAGCGGCACGGCGAGAGCGGACTTTCCCGGCGGCAGTGCCGCGCAACTTTGGCGCTCGATCCAAAATATCCTCGCGCTGCCGGACGAGACACGTCTGTTCGTCGGTCATGACTACCAGACGGAGGGGCGCGAGCCCTTGTGGGAGAGCACGGTCGCGGAACAAAAATCCAGGAACACCCATGTTGCCGCCTGCAGGACGGAGGCCGATTTCGTAGCCTTGCGCGAGGCGCGCGACAGGACGCTGCCGATGCCGAGACTGATCCTGCACGCGCTGCAGGTCAACATGAACGGCGGGCGCTTGCCGGAACCGGAATCCAATGGGCGCCGGTATTTGAAATTTCCGCTGGATTGCCTTTGAGGGGTCGTTGGCAGACGGAACTTCGCATACCGGAAGTCAGCGCCGCCCCTCATTGTCCTGCCCGTCCTCCGCAGCAGCTGCGCTGCAGCTGCGGAGGGTGGACCGGGCATTTCTCCCCGTATTGGGACAGTATAGTGACGGGGAGAAAGACGCTTTCGCCGAAGATTTCGCTAATTTTCGACGCGGCGCGATCTGCCTCTTCCCGTCACTATACGGGGAGAAGGTGGCGGCAGCCGGATGAGGGGCAGCGCAGACGCCAGCTAGCTTCAGGGATTTGTTCGACGGACTAAATGTTCATACGTGATTCGCCAAGGGTCGCTCTCGGAAGATCTTTCCTCGCCGATCCAATGGAAGCTGTTGGCAGTGATCTCAGTGAAACGCCATCGAGTTTTCAGACCGCGCGAGTCAGTGCCGAGTTGGACAATGTCCTTACCCTCGGCCCGCCCGATCTGGCGCGAGTGATCTCGGTTGAGCGGGTCGTTCCATATGATGTGCCAGCCATCGATCCCAGGATCGAAGATGCGCAAAGTCGTGCCATACATCGTGGACGGCGCAGGGCGCTTGGGCCTGATCCAAACGTCCTGAATCGCGCGGCCTTCGAGCACCCAGCCAAAATGGCATTCTCCATCCCATTTCTGGATTGTGCCGTCGTCGAGGTAGTGGGCGGATTCAAGCGGTCGTCGCAACACCTAAACGAAGGAGGTTGCGATGGGCATCCAAAAGCGACGATCACACCGTTCTGGACGAGCGCCGTTGCCGTCACCGGGACGTCCGCCAGTGGCGGAGAGATCTGAACTCCAGCGATTCTGGTTGGGGATCGCGCAAGGAATGACAAGCGAAGATGCTGCGCTGGCTGCTGGTATGTCGCAGCCTGTTGGAACCAGATTGTTCCGACAGGCGGGTGGCATGGCACCAGCGATGTTCAGATCTTCGAGCAAGCCGCCGTCCGGGCGGTACCTCTCGTTTGTGGAACGTGAGGAGATCGCACTACTTCGCGTTCAAGGCCTTTCGAGACGCGAGATCGGTCGCCAACTTGGCCGATCCGCCTCAACCATCTCCCGCGAGCTACGACGCAATGCCGCGACGCGCAGCGGTGGCCTGGAGTATCGTGCATCGACAGCCCAATGGCATGCCGAGCGATCGGCCCGTCGACCCAAACCGACCAAGCTTGCGCTCAACACGACCTTGCGCACTTATGTTGAGCAGAGACTGGCCGGCGTCGTCATGACTCCGAGCGGCGCTCCCGTTCCGGGTCCCGCCGTTTCGTGGAAGGGCCGCCGGCATGGCCCGCGAAAGAATCGGCGGTGGGCCACGGCCTGGAGCCCGGAACAGATTGCCCGACGCTTGCCGATCGACTTCCCGGACGACGAGACGATGCGCATCAGCCACGAAGCCATCTATCAGGCCCTTTTTGTTCAGGGCCGGGGAGCGCTACGCCGCGAACTGTCGGCCTGCTTGAGAACGGGGCGCGTGTTGCGGGTCCCCAGGGCGCGCGTACGCGGGCGAGGCAAGAGCTTTGTCTCGCCGGAGATCATGATCAGTCAACGCCCCGCCGAAGCGGTCGATCGCGCGGTGCCGGGTCACTGGGAGGGAGACCTCATCCTTGGTCTTGGCAGCTCGGCGATCGGCACGCTGGTTGAGCGTACGACGCGCTTCACGATGTTGCTGCATCTTCCCCGACTTGCGGGGCATGGCGAAGCTCCGCGCATGAAGAATGGCCCTGCTCTCGCGGGACACGGAGCTGAAGCCGTGCGTGACGCGATTACGCGCACCATCATCACCTTGCCCGAAGAGTTGCGGCGTTCGCTGACCTGGGATCAGGGAGCCGAAATGGCTCAGCATGATCGTCTCAAGATCGACGCGGGTGTCCAAGTCTACTTCTGCGATCCGCAAAGCCCATGGCAGCGTGGCACCAACGAGAACACCAATGGACTGCTGCGTCAGTACTTCCCGAAAGGCACCGACCTGAGCGTCCACAGCGCCGACGAGATCGCCGCCGTGGCCGTGGCCCTCAATGCCCGACCGAGAAAAACTCTGGGATGGAAAACACCCGCAGAAGCGCTTGACGAGTTGCTGTCGCGAGTGAACACAATCGGTGTTGCGACGACCGCTTGAATCCGCCGTGGATCGTGTCCATTTCCCAACTTCCAACTAGCCATCCATACAGGTTCATGTCTTCCGCTCGGTCGGCTGGGGGACCTGCGGACCCGAGAGCGGTGAGAAACGGAGAAATTGTCATACTGCCCCTTTCGTCTCCAAATAGACAAACTCAACTGCCCAGCGTAGCAGCGGCGGCTCATTGTCGCGCCCGCCTGCCAGTTGCCTGACGCCGCCTCGATTTGTTTCCGCCGGAGGTTTTACGCCGCCGGCTGCGCCTCGATGGTGCGCAACGCCTGCATCTGGCGCTTGGCTGCGGCCTTGACCGCGTCCTGCACCTTCTCGAAGGCGCGCACCTCGATCTGGCGCACGCGCTCCCGGCTGATGTCGAACTCGGCCGACAGCTCTTCCAGCGTCAGCGGCTCCTCGGCCAGGCGGCGCGCCTCGAAGATGCGCCGCTCGCGCTCGTTGAGCACGGCAAGAGCGCCGGACAGCATGCCGCGCCGGTTTTCCAGTTCGTCCTGCTCGATCAGCGCCTCTTCCTGGCTTTCGTGGTCGTCGACCAGCCAGTCCTGCCACTCACCGGACTCGCCTTCGCTCGCCCGGATCGGCGCGTTGAGCGAGGCGTCGCCCGACAGGCGGCGGTTCATCGACACCACCTCCGCTTCCGACACGTTGAGGCGGGTGGCGATCTCGGCGATCTGCTCGGGCTTCAAGTCGCCGTCGTCGAGCGCCTGGATCTTGCCCTTCACCTTGCGCAGGTTGAAGAACAGGCGCTTCTGGTTGGCGGTGGTGCCCATCTTGACCAGGCTCCACGAGCGCAGGATGTATTCCTGGATCGAGGCCTTGATCCACCACATGGCGTAGGTGGCGAGCCGGAAGCCGCGCTCCGGTTCGAATTTCTTGACGGCCTGCATCAGGCCGACATTGCCTTCCGAGATCACTTCGCCGATTGGCAGGCCGTAACCGCGATAGCCCATGGCGATCTTGGCGACGAGCCGAAGGTGGCTGGTGACGAGCTTGTGCGCAGCCGTGGTGTCCTCGTGCTCGGCGTAACGCTTGGCGAGCATGTACTCTTCCTGCGGCTGAAGCATCGGAAAGCGACGGATTTCTTCCAGGTAGCGGCTGAGGCCGCCTTCGCCGGAAACGATACTGGGTAGTGACTGGGCCATGATAGCGCCCCTCTCTCTTGGAGTGTGCCCCCTAAAGCGGCGGGCATATGTCACGAACGCCGAAAGGCTCGTTCGCGACAGCGGATGTATACAGGAACAAAACCAGAAAGGACAGCATTTGGTTCAACACGAAACAGTGTGTCACGCCAAAGTGAACAAAGCGGGTCAGGTTTTTGCCGATCTGGTTTTGAATGGATGAAGCCGGTTCAGAGTCTGCGGAAGCCGTCCACGAGTTCCTCCATATCGCTCGGTAGCGGCGCCTCGAACCTCATCGGTAAATGGGTAGTCGGATGCCGAAATTCAAGGAGGCGGGCATGCAATGCCTGTCGCGGAAAGGCCTTCACCTGGCCTTTCAGCGGCTCGGGCAGCCGGTTCGCCTTGGTGCGAAAGGCCTGGCCGTAATCGGGGTCGCCGACGACGGGATGGCCGATATGAGCCATATGGACGCGGATCTGATGGGTGCGGCCAGTCTCGAGCCGGCATTCGACCAGGCTCGCCATGGCAAACTCCTTTTGCTGCTCGCCAAAGCGCTCGACGACCGTGAAATGGGTGACGGCGTGGCGGGCATCGTCGCGGCCCTCCGGCACCACGGCACGGCGCACGCGGTCGGCGGCGCGGCCAAGCGGCTCGTCGACCGTGCCTGTCGGTCTCATCGGTATGCCCCAGACCAGCGCCAGATAGGCGCGTTTGAGATCGCCGGTAAGGCCATGGTCGGCAAAGGCTTCCGACAATGATTTGTGGGCGCGGTCGGTCTTGGCCACGACCATGACGCCGCTGGTCTCCTTGTCCAGGCGGTGGACGATGCCCGGCCGCCGCACACCGCCGATGCCGGAAAGACTGTCGCCGCAATGGTGGATCAGCGCATTGACCAGCGTGCCGGTCCAGTTGCCGGCGCCGGGATGGACGACCAGCCCCGGCGGCTTGTCGATGACGATCAATTCATTGTCTTCATAGAGGACGTCGAGCGGGATATTCTCGCCCTGCGGCTGCGCCGGCTCCGGCTCCGGCATGTCGACCGATACGCGGTCACCGGCCGCCATCTTGCGTTTGGTCTCGTTGACCGGCTGGCCGCCGACCTTGACGGCGCCCTGCCGGATCAGCATCTGCACCCGGCTGCGCGACATGTCCGGGCCGAGCTTGCCCGCCAGCCATTGGTCGAGCCGCTGGCCGGCCGCATCGGGGCCTGCTTCCAGCACGACTGATCCCACGTCTGGCGATCCAATGTCTGGCGATCCGCCCGTACTCAATCCATCCCCTATCAATGTCGGGGTCTCTTCGTTATGAGCGCTCATCGAAAATCGTTCCGGAATGTTTTGCCATGGCTGCTGCCGATGAAGACGAGGAAAAGCCGCTCGACCCCGAAGTCGAAAAGGTGCGCAAGAAGCTCGTCCGCTTCGTCGCCATCAATCTCGGCCTGCTGTTCCTCGCCCTTATGGTGGTGATTGCAGCGCTTGTCTACAAAACGCGCAGCGCGCCACCGGAAGCCCCATCCCTTGCCGGCGATATCCAGGTGCCATCAGGCGAGCCGCTGACCGGCGACATCGTGCTGCCGGTCGGCGCCAAGGTCATCAGCCAGTCGCTTTCCGGCAACCGCGTCTCCATCGATGCGGAGCTTGCCGACGGCAGCCGCGCCATTTTTGTCTACGACATCACTGAGCGCCGCATCATCGGTCGCTTTTCGATCCGCAACAAATGACTGCGTTTGCGAAAAATCGCCGCGTCGCCACCGTCGCGCTTGTCGTTGCCAATTACGACAAGGCGATTGCCTGGTATGTCGACAGGCTGGGCTTTTTGCTCACCGAGGACGTCGATCTCGGCGGCGGCAAAGCGCTGGGTCACGGTGGCGCCGGCGAACGGACAAGGCGCGCGGCTGCTGCTGGCCGAAGCGTCGGACGATATGCAAGCGAGCCGCATCGGCAACCAAGCCGGCGGCCGCGTCTTTTTGTTTCTCGAAACCGACGATTTTGTCCGCGACCATGCGGCAATGCTCGAAAAAGGCGTTCAATTCCGCGAGGCACCTCGCGTTGAGCCCTATGGCACTGTGGCAGTTTTCGCCGATCTCCATGGAAATCTCTGGGATCTGATCGAGCCAAAACGCTAGCCTCGCAACGGATATTTTCCCGGCACGACAGACCTGCCCGAAGCCCAGTTGCTTTTTCCCAGCCGTCAGCCTATATCGCCGGTTCTTGAACGCGCCCATCGTCTAGCGGTCAGGACACCGCCCTCTCACGGCGGGAACAGGGGTTCGATTCCCCTTGGGCGTACCAGCAATTTCAATAACTTAATGATAATTCGAGATCTGCGGTCCCGATAAGTGACCCGAAATGCACCGCTGCCGCAGGCTATTTCTGTGCCTAGTCCGGCCCAGACGAGCCCAATGTTTGGTGCAGGAGTCGAAGGCGGATCCTCGCCCCATTGCCGTCGCGGGGGGTGCAAAATCCTCTCACATCAATCCGGCTGTGGATGGGGAGGCGGAGGCGTGCGAACCGCTAAGGCCTCCATGCAGCTCTCCATCAATGCAGCGTCGAAAACTCAGTGCGTCTGCATGAGCGTCGAACTCGACCTCGCAGCCCAACGGCTTTCGTACCCGCTGCGTATTGATGACCTATGGTGAACGAAACTCGCTGCAAGCGGCACCAGCATTCGCCCGACAAGCTGCCGGCAAAGTCGCAATACGACCACGCGACGACCAGTTCTCGTCCAGGTTTTCACGATCCGCTCAAGGCTCAGGGCTCTGCAGGTCCCGTCCTCGACAACAGCACCAATCCTGGTGCTAAATGTCTGCTAATGGTCCGTCCCGCCAATAACCGGAAATGGCGCGACCAAGACCGGTTCTGGCAACTGGGCCAAACGGGTGAAAGCCACGTGCGCCGCGAGTAGGACATCAATTAGTGCCAGTCGTTTTGCGGTCATTGTCCTATTCTCAACACCACTTTGCGCCCGTCGGAAAGGGGTTCCCGTTCCTGTGCCAACCGGGGGTTGTCTGCTGGTCAGCGAGAACACGAATCGGGTTGAGAGTTGCCCGCAAACCATCGTTCCTTCTCCACGCGAGAAGGTAAGATTGGCAGTGGTCGTGCCTCGGCATTCGACCCCAGTGTTGGTCTGTCCGCGAATAGTACCGCGCCGTGTAATACTGTTGACGAAAGCCGTCCCGGAAAAGGAGAGCGTCCCATCAACAGTCTGACCGGAGACTGGTGCGGTGATGGTGAGCAGATTTTGCGCCTGCGCGTAGCCGGCAGCGTCTGCGACACCATAGGCAATCAACATTGTCGCCAAGATTCCCCGGAAAGTACGGTGCATATGGACGGTTCCTTTGAGACCGCTCCTGCGAGGCTAAAGCAAATCCGCCTTCAAATCCGCAAATGCCGTTCAAAGAAATTGCAGACTGCTGCAGCGCCTTGCGAGGGTTCGGCATTAGGCATGAACGGTAGTGGTTTTCTGCCCTTTCACGGCGGTAACAGGGGTTCCAGCAAAATCAAGCACCTTAAGCCGAATAAACCCCCACGAATTTTAGCGAACAGAAGCAATGAAGCCTGCCGCAGTGAGGCCAGCGGGCACTCCCAGGCAGTCTTCTTGCATTTCTGCCCCTTCCTGCGACTATCGGCAGGTCCTACGTGGACATGGATAATTAACGTTGAGGAAGCGCGAGCGCGCCGATGACAACCCGACCCGTCAACAGAAGATGGCAGGATATCGGTTTTTCTTTTCGATAGCCTGCTTTTCGGCCGGCGAGCGAGGCCTGCCCCTGACAGGTTAAGCAGGCGGCGGCGGTTGACATCGGGGCATACCTTCGGCGGCTGCCCGAACAAGGGTGTTCGGCATCGGATCTTCTCCAATTCGGTTGTGTGTGAGGCTGTAGCGCTTCCGCAAGAACGGGAATTCTGATATCAGAGTTTTATGCCAAAGCAAGAAACCGTGGTATCAAAGAAACGGCGCGGCCCGGCCCCAACTGGAAAGGGTGTGCCGATCATGGTCCGCCTTCAACCGGACATGCTGGCGGGCGTCGATCAATTTGTTGCCGAGCATGATGTTTCGCGACCTGAAGCCGTCCGATTGATCATCCGTGACTGGTTGATCAGACACCAGGTACTGAAAGCCGAGTGAAACCCTGGGCGACTTTCCGCGCAGCGCTCGAATCTGCCGGCGTCGAGTTCATCCCCGAGAATGGCGGCGGCGCCGGCGTGAGGTTGAGGAAGAAATGACACTGCGCGTCGAGGATGCTGGCGGTCACTGAGCGTCGGGTCCGCTGTCGACGGCTCCAAAAGCGCGAACGTTGCGCAGCTGGACACTTCCGGGAGACAGCGGACTCAAACTCGGGCCAAGAGGGGACAAGGCCCTTTATGATCCCTATGCGGGGATCAGGATGATAACACTGGGCGGGTACAAAACGTTCCGTCGGCTGAAAAAATATTATCCGGCCGCTGATGATCTGCTTAAGCAGGGTGATTTTATCCGCATCCGCCCCACCGCAGCGGACACAGCTTCGACCTGCTCTGACTGGGAGAGGCTCGGTTTGCCGCTCCCCGTCCGATTTGACTCGCTAATACGCTAACAAAGCGTACAGAAGGCATGTCGCTGACCAACTGAACGGGCGTTGGCGCTTGGAAGAGTCGATCACGCTTTCGCCCCACAAGGGATAAAGCGATGTCATTCGACGATCATCTAGACTCCGAGCAACTCGCAACGCTGGCAAGGGTTCTCAACGACTATTGCACAGAGGCAGGAATTCCCAAAGGCCATCCAGCCAGAGATCACTTTGGGCGGCGCCTCATAAGCCTGTTTCGATCCGGGATAGATCAGCCAGATGATCTGAAATCCAAAATGAACGCAGGCTATGAGGATTGGCTGGGTGAGATCGGCGCTACCGGTCCTTTCATACCGCCCAAACTATCGTCCGAAGACCGTCTCGTAGGTGACAGTATCTTGCCAGGATCGGATCGCAGAGGCAGGCCAGCGGTCGCGAAAACACAACGAGCTGTGAGTCCGCCTACGGCTGGGTAGCGCCTAAGCCGGCGTCGATGATGATCTGGGAGCGGTAGCCGTGGAATTTGGCTTCATGCATCCAGTCATCGCCTTGGAGCGGCACGGTTCCACACCCCAAAAGGGATATTCCTTTGGGAACCTTGCGGAGCATTGAACGTCAATCCGGTCTGAAGCTGAGGTAGATACAATGAAGCAGTATATCGGATTGATCCATAAGGATACCGACCGCGACTTCGGTGTGTCCTTTCCTGATTTTCCCGGCGTTATCACCGCCGGCACCGATCTGGACGACGCTCGTGCCATGGCTGAGGAGGCCCTTGCCTTTCACATCGAAGGGCTTGTGGAAGATGGCGAAGCCATTCCAGAACCCTCCAGCTTGGAAGATGTCATGGCCGACGCCGATAATCGAGACGGCGTTGCAATTTTGGTTGCGGCGAAGACCGAGGCCAAGAAAGCTGTCCGCGTGAACATCACGCTCGCTGAAGATGTTCTAAGCCAAATTGACGCCTTTGCTGAGGCGCACGGTTTTACCCGGTCCGGCTTTATCGCGAAGGCGGCTCAAAGAATCATCGAGCTTGAGGGCGGTCTAAAGGCTCGCAGCGCTTAGCTACCGTTGCCTTACCAAGGCCCTCCACTGCAAGCGTCCCTATGTGCCTGGCTTCTGGCGCATCGTCGCCGGTTGATTTAGCATCGCCTGATAATCCTTGTGCCAGGCACAAGGCAGCACAATCGCGAGCGGCACCGGGGCGAGGTGAATACGACGACGACGTCCGGCTGCCAGGGAGACGGCCAATGCAGAAGTTGCAATCGCAAGGCGTCCATCACATCACGCTGGTCGGCGCCGGGCGCCAGACCTCGATCGATTTCTGGGAAGGCGTGCTTGGCATGCCTTTCATCTTCGAGCAGCCCAATCTCGACAAGGCCAGCGAAAGCCACCTCTATTTCGATCCGGGTGACGGCCGGCTGATCACCATCTTCACCGACGAGAGCCGCACGCCAGTCAAGCGGCGCACGCCGACCGATACGGGCTGCGTCCATCACATCGCCTTTGCGGTGTCCCGCGTCACCTTCCTGCAGGCGGTCGCCCGGCTCGACGAGCGCGCCATCAAGCACAGCGGCGTCAAGGATCGCGGTTTTATGGATTCGATCTATTTCGAGGATCCGCTCGGCCTGCTGATCGAGCTCGCTTCCTACCGTTTCGAGCCGCCGGCGGGCTTCACCCATGCCGACGTGCTGATGCAGGCGCACAAGCTTCGCGTCGCGCGCGGCGACTATGCAATCGCCGAAGTGCATCTTGCCGACGCGATCCAGGCGCTGGTCGAGCGCTCGCGCGCGACTTTGTCGGAGGACCGCACGCCGAAAAATCCATACTGACGACAGGCCAAACAGAGGGAGGAACACAATGGCAAAGACAACAACGAAAAGTGCGAAGAAGCCGGCTGCCAAGGCAGCCACGAAACCAGCTGCCAAGGCCGCGACAAAGCCTGCCGCCAAGGCATCGAAAGCTTCCGCCAAGTCGGCAACGAAAGCCGCCGCAAAACCTGCAGCCAAGGCATCCGCGAAATCCGCGCGGAAGACCAAATCAGGAAAGAAGCCCGCGCTGACGCTCAGCATGCTGAAGCCGAGCGTCAACAATATGAGCGTTCGGGTGTTTGCACGCGCGGCGGGGCTCGACCATTCCGAGACCGACGTATGGGGCCACACGCGCTCGCCCGAGTATATGGCACGAAACCCAGCCCATCTGACGCCGATGATCGAGGACAAGGGCCTGCCCAGGGGCGTGTTGTGGGAAAGCTGCGCCATCATGCAGTATCTCGCCAACAAGCACGGGCTGGAGAAATTGTATCCCAAGGCGCCGGCCAAGCGGGCGATGATCGACAGCGCCATGTTCTACCTGATCGGCACGCTCTACCCCTATGTCGCGCGCGCCACCTATCCCACGCTGAATTTCCCGCAATATGCCGGCGAGGTCGGCCACAGCGATGCTCATCCCGACAAAAAGGCGGAAGCCCAGAAGGCGGCTATTGAAGCGATAGCCGAGCCGCTGGAGGTCTTTCACAGCTTCTTCAGGAACGGCAAGCCGTTCATCGGCGGCAAGAACCCGTCGATCGCCGACATCCGCCTGGCGGCGACGCTCGAATTCCTGGCAGCCATCGACTACGCGCTGCCGCAATGGGCGAAGGAGTACATGGCGGCGATCGAGAAGAAGCTCGGCAAGGCCTATGCCGAGCCGGCTGCCGACGTGCGCGGCTATATCGCCTATGTGAAGTCGCAGGCCGGCGCGTGAGGCTTTCGCTCCATTGGATGCGTAGTGCGGAGTGGTCGGTCGCGCTTGGCGTTCAAGGACCGAACATCACAAGCTCGGTGAACGTCAGATCGCCAAGCGAGGGTGGTCTGGGACCCCTAAAATATTTCAGCCCGCTGTTGGCGCGGTACCACCCGAACAGACCTGCAATCGGCTCCCTGGCGTCGACGACGCAAAACAGGATGCCGCTTCGCAAGAGAAAGCGCCCCATGGCACCGGCGCACCGGCTTAAATCCGCGAGAGAGCGGCAATAGACGATCTGATAGGATGGGATAAGACCGCGCAATATCCTGCGCGGCATCAATACGAAAGGAAACGCTGCTCCGTCGCAAATGCAAATCAATGACCGGCAGCCAAGTGCTGAGTGTTCCGAGAGTATGTATCGCTCGCTGTCGGACAGCATCGTCATTTCCGCAAGATCGGGACGAGCTTCAAGCACTCGACATGACCGCTGCGCCGAACCAAAAGCCGGCAGGAAGGCAAATTGTCCGGTGGTGAAGGGGCGAAAGCCGAGCGCCCAGTTGGCCTTCAAGGTTGCGGGCGCCGGCGAAATATTCGTGTAGGTCACGTCCCTTCGCTTGAGAATCGTCGTAACCAATTTGGCGCCATAAGGGCGGAATTCTGCGTCGACGGACCAGCTTGAAAGGTTGCAGCGGACTTCGTCGCCTTGCGGGCCGGGATAAATTGTATACAGGGTCAGCACAACGCCGACGATCCGATCAGCCTTCTCCAAGGCCCAGCCGTATTGTGGGAACTCGGCGACGGCAGGCCTCTGCGACAAACGGGTCAGCGCCCGTACCCAGTAGCTCCGGTCACGCTGCGGAAAGCCCCGGCACAGGCAGTCGACCACTCCTTCCCAATCAGCTTCGCGAATTGGTCGACAGCGAACGCCAGGAGGGAGAGCGCCGAGTACGGCCATAAATCGACTTCCAGAATATGATAAAGCGCGTCGTGGCTGAACGGATTCATGCGACGCGCTTCAAGTTCTTGTTTTTTATGCATGTCGTTATCGCAAAACCGCTGCGCAGCCTCGGATCAGGCCCGAGGGGCATGCTTTTGCGCGACATGCATCTTCGATCTGCCTCACACGCTAACACGTTGGTGCACAACGATTAATAATATATGCCGCATTTAAAGACGACTTTCCGCACTGATCACGAAAACGCAAATCAGATCGGTGCCACGTCGCGTCGATGAGCAGTTCCCGTCGGTTAAGGATTCGTTAACCAAATCCCTGTCTACTGGTCGGCAATTCACCTCCAACTCGTGACCACGGATGTACTGGCGCGGTCGAGGTGGTGGAAGGAAAGGTCGGCCATGTGCCGGCCTTTTTGTCTCAAGGGCTATTGACCCGGGAAGCCGCGGCCTGACTTGGCGATTGTCGTCACCTCGATCGATCGGACCGGTTCCCGGTTGGACCGGGTATCAGTGTTGCCCGCGTCTCGCATTGACATGGCGTGCCAACTCCGGCGTCTCAAAGACGTAGTCGCTCCAGGCCGATTCCGGAATCTGACCGGCCAGATAGCATTCCAGCAAAAGACTTTGCTCAGGGCTGAGAGGTCTCGGCGCGCGCTCATGGTCCAGTGTCAGCGAGTGAAACAGATTTTTGGGCGAGTGAAGCAGATTTCTGGGCAAGTGAAACAGATTTCTGGTCACGTCCGAGACAGTGAGGTGAATCGACATGTGTTCGGTCTCCTTTGACCATCCAGCGCATCACCCAAGGGAGCGGGATCGCTCTCTGCTCCGCTGCCCTTCGGATCGGAAAGGACCATGCGCCAACCAAAAAACGCTACAGCTTGCTTGTGCGTCCAAAAGCGACGCGCGGCGCTGCAATAACCGTTTAACGTCGAAGGCCGGATAAGGTTCAACGCGGCTGCTGGCAACGCCGATCAGGCAGCCCAAAACCCACCAGTCGGCTCATGCCCTGGGTCTGCGCGTCTGACCGAACCGCTGCGTCAGGTGCGCAGCAACGTTTTCAGGGCGGCGTACTTTCTTAGCTGCCAGCGCTTGAGTGCCGGCTATTCGCAGACCATTCGGACCCGTTTTCCGGGTTGGCTGACGTTCCTGCAGGTGAGCGGTTTCGCCGGCTCTGATGACGGCGTCGGCGCAACTTTGGCAATCCTGGTGATTTTCCTTCTCGGCGCAACGGGGGTGTCGATTCTGCGGGCCGCCGCTGTTTCCGGCGTTTCGGGCGCCGCAGGAAAGACATCGGTCTGCAAAAACTGCGGCTGTTCGGCTTGCGCCTGCTGCGGCGGTCGGTCCCAGAACCGCCGGACATCGAGCGGCCTTGGAATGACGACAGTGCCATCGTAGCTGCGCGAGCAGCCGCCGCCTAACAGCAACATCGGGCACAAGAAAAAAGGCAGGATCCGTCCCAACATCGGCAACACCCTTGCGGGATTTATAACGCGGCTTCGGTTCTACCGACAACCGTCGCAATACACTGCGGGCAAGGCTAGCGCATGACCCGGAGAATCGGAATCGATTTCGCTGGGGATCATCCGCAAAATGCGCCCAGCGTCCCTGGCGCGGCCCCAGCCCGTCAGCCCATGCCCATCAGCCCCAAGCCAGAGGCGCATTGCTCGAAGAACTCGGCGCCGAGGGAGAAGTCCAGCGCAACGCGTGATAGCCACGTCAGCCCACAGCGTCAGCCGATTCGGCGACGCGTTGCCACAAGACTATGGTGCGATCGCACCATATCAAAGCATGCGTCCGGTTGGAACAATAAGCGCATTCGAGTTCCGCTCCTCCAGTTACGGGCGGGAGCAGCGACCGCCGGCAAGAAGCAGGGTCAGATTTACCCCAACGGACCTGCTTCGGCGATGGCGCGGCCATGACCTCCTTGGCCGCATGCAACGCGCTCCCGCCCGGATTTTCTTTTTCGGCCAATCGTTTCGCCTGTCGAGGGCAAATGCCGGCCGCAAATCGCGCAAGCTGCTGATTCCAGCGGCAAACCACGGCTGTAGCGGCGAGAGCGCGGCCCTCCCTTTTTGACAGGGCTGTACGGCGGTTACCGGGCTGACATCAAACTGTCATGTGACTGTAATAATCGGGGTCTATGGCCTCAGCGGGCGCCGACGGAATGGCGCCGAGAGACCATTTTCCGAACAGGAGCAGGCCACATGAAAAAATTCCTCCTTACGGCGTCGGCCGCGGCGCTTGCGCTCGCCGCGTCGGCTGGTTATGCCGCCGCGCGCGACCAGATTCAAATCGTCGGTTCGTCCACAGTGTTCCCCTTCACGACGGCTGTCGCTGAAAAGCTCGGCCAGAGCGGAAAGATCAAGACCCCGGTCGTCGAGTCGACTGGCACCGGCGGCGGCATGAAGCTGTTTTGCCAAGGCGTCGGCGAAAATACCGCTGACTTCACCAATGCCTCGCGCGCCATAAAGGACAGCGAGCTTAAAACCTGCAAGGCAAACGGCGTGACGCCGGTCGAAATCAAGGTCGGCTTCGACGGCATCGTGCTGGCCAACTCGAAGGCAGGGACTGTCGTCGATCTGACCAAGGAGCAGATTTTCAAGGCGCTCGCCAAGAACGTCGCTGTTGACGGCAAGGTCGTCCCCAACCCCTACAAGAACTGGTCGGATGTCGATGCGTCGCTTCCCGCGACAAAGATCGAGGTGCTTGGTCCGCCGCCGACATCCGGCACGCGCGATGCATTCGTCGAATTGGTCATGGACGCGGCCTGCCAGGAAGAAGTGAAGGCGGCTAATGAAAAGGGCTGCGGCGAGATCCGCGAAGACGGCGCTTTTGTCGAGGCCGGCGAAAACGACAATCTGATCGTCCAGAAGCTGGAAGCCAACCCCAATGCCTTCGGCGTCTTTGGCTTCTCGTTCCTTGACCAGAACGCCGACAAGCTGCAGGGCCACAAGGTCGACGGCGTCGAGCCGACTTTCGAGAACATCGCATCCGGCGATTACGGCGTTTCACGCTCGCTCTTTGTCTATGCCAAGAAAGAGCATGTCGGCGTCATCCCCGGCATGCAGGAGTTCATCGCCGAGTACACCTCGGAGGCTGCATGGGGTCCTGATGGTTATCTGGCCGACAAGGGCCTGATCCCGCTGCCGGACGCCGAGCGCGCCAAGTGGGCCGAAGACGCCAAGGCCCTCAAGGGCATGGGCTCCTGATGTTTCGAGGTCAGAGCGTGTCGCTCTGACCCTCATATCCTAAAAGCACAAAGCGCGGGATCACAGGTCCCGTGCTTTGAGCCGGTGAATGACCGGCGGTCGAGGGGACGTCCCGAATCATGGTCGGTTATCTCGTTGTTCTTCTGTTGGTCCTGGCCGCTGCGGCCTATTGGATCGGCCGGACCCGCGCCATTGCCAGTGTCAATGGCGAGGTCGCGCGACTGCATTCGCTGCCTGGCCAGCATGGCATGTTTCTGGCGCTTTTTGCTGCCGGTCCGGCGCTGCTTGCGATCGTGTTGTGGTCGCTGGTGACGCCGGGAATCGAATCGTCGATCATTGCCGACCGCTTCTCCTCCGAGTTGTCGGGAATGGGCGTCCCGCAGGTCGAAGCTTTCATCCGCGACGCTCGCGCGATGGCCTTTGGCGGGCTTGTCGGCTTCGCCGATCCCACGAAAGAGGCGGCCGCCGCCCTCTACAAATCGGTCCATGCGACCAGCACCTGGATCATCTGGACCGTCGCGCTCGTGCTTTCCGCGTCCGGATTTTACTGGGCCTATTCGCGCATCGCACCGGCCTACCGGGCGCGCCACGTGGTCGAGCGCATTCTTCGCGCATTCTTGATCGCCTGTTCGGTTGTCGCGATCCTGACGACGATCGGCATCGTCCTGTCGCTTATCTTCGAGTCCCTGCGGTTCTTCCAACAGGTGCCGTTCTACAAGTTCCTGTTCGGCACGCATTGGTCGCCGCAGAGCGCCTTCACCGGCGCGGGAGCCGAGGCCGGGGCGGTCAACGAGGACATTTTTGGCATGGTGCCACTCTTTGCCGGCACGTTGCTCATCACCTTCATCGCTATGCTGGTGGCTGCGCCTATCGGGCTGATGGCCGCGATCTACCTTTCGGATTACGCCTCCAAAAGCGTCCGCGCGGTCGCAAAGCCGGTTCTGGAAATCCTCGCCGGCATTCCGACCGTCGTCTACGGCTTCTTCGCCGCGCTGACGGTTGCGCCTTACTTCCGCGGCATCGGCGAAAGCCTGGGCCTCAACGTCGCGTCTGAATCCGCGCTCGCCGCAGGCGTGGTCATGGGTATCATGATCATTCCCTTCGTTTCCTCGCTGTCCGACGATGTGATCAACGCCGTCCCGCAATCCCTGAGAGACGGTTCAGCCGGCCTTGGCGCGACCAAGTCGGAAACCATCCGCAAGGTGGTCCTTCCCGCTGCCCTTCCGGGCATCGTTTCGGCGATGCTGCTTGCCGTCAGCCGCGCAATTGGCGAAACAATGATCGTCGTCATGGCGGCGGGGCTGGCGGCAAACCTCACGGCCAACCCGCTCGAAGCGGTCACCACCGTGACCGTGCAGATCGTGACGCTGCTGGTGGGCGATCAGGAGTTCGACAGCGCCAAGACGCTTGCAGCCTTCGCACTCGGCCTGGTGCTGTTCTGCATCACGCTTACCCTCAACATCGTCGCTTTGCGCGTCGTCCAGAAATACCGAGAGCAATATGACTGATGCGATCTCGTCATTCGGCGCCGTCGGACGGCCGGTCAGTATTCATACCGACGATGCCGCGAAGGCGCGGCTGAAGGGCCGCTACCGCACGGAAACGTGGTTCAAATGGCTTGGCGCCGCAGCTGTCGCGTTGGCCGGTTTGTTCCTTGTGCTGCTCCTGTCGACGATCGTCACGCAGGCGATTCCTGCGCTGCGGCAGAACTATGTGACGCTGCCGATCGATCTTTCGGCGGCCAAGGTCGACCCGGCGAAACTCGATGAGGTGAATTACGACGCCATCGCTCAGGAAGCGCTTACGGCAAAATTTCCTAATGTGACGAGCCGCCAGGACAAGCGCCTGCTGCGCGGGCTGATTTCCACCGGCACAGGCGTGTTCCTGCGCAAGGATATTGCGGCTGATCCGGGGATGCTCGGAGGAACGGTGGACTATGCGGTTCCACTTGACGATTTTGCCGACCTCTACCTCAAGGGTTTGCTTGCCGACGTCGGTTCAGACGAAGCGATTTCGACAAGCGTCACGCCTTCGCAAACCAGCGGCGACATCGATCTGACCTTCGGCGACGATGCCATGCTGGCGCTGGCGCGCGGCCATGGTGCGACCGAGGGGGAAAACGGCATGCTCACGCTGACAAGCGGCGCGTCGTCGCTGCTGGTCGCGTTCAATGGCGGCACGGTCAAGCTGACCGCGCTGTCGCCTGCGGCCAACGGTACAGTGATCGCAAAGGGCACGGTGATCGAGGCGCTGGACAGCACGGCGCCCGCCGCGAGCGGCCAGGCATTCCTGCGCGTCATCGAGACGCCGGAAGCATCGCGAAAGATTTCGGACAAGGTGATTGTCTGGCTCGACATGCTGAAGAGCGCCGGCCTGATCGAAAGCCGGTTCAACTCGATCTTCTTCTTCACCGGCGCAAGCCGCGAGCCGGAACTGGCCGGTGTCTGGGGCGCGGTCGTCGGATCGTTCCTGACCATGATCGTAACGCTGGCCATCGCCTTCCCGATCGGCGTTTCAGCGGCGATTTATCTTGAGGAATTTGCGCCCAGGAACCGGCTGACGACGATGATCGAAGTGAATATCAACAATCTGGCGGCGGTGCCTTCGATCGTCTTCGGCCTGCTTGGGCTTGCCGTATTCCTGAATTTCTTCGGCATGCCGCGCTCAGCCCCGGTGGTCGGCGGCATGGTGCTGGCGCTGATGACCCTGCCGATCATCATTATCGCCTCGCGCGCTTCGCTGCGCGCCGTGCCGCCGTCGATCCGCGAGGCGGCGCTCGGCATCGGAGCGTCCAAGGTCCAGACGGTATTCCATCACGTCTTGCCGCTGGCGATGCCGGGCATCATGACCGGCACCATCCTCGGAATGGCGCATGCGCTGGGCGAAACCGCGCCGTTGCTGATGATCGGCATGGTCGCCTTCATCGTCGACATTCCCGGCGGCTTCACCGATCCCGCGACGATCCTGCCGGTGCAGATATTCATGTGGGCGGATTTCCCGGAAGCCGGGTTCCAGCAGAAGACTTCGGCGGCGATTTTGATTTTGCTGGTGTTTTTGGTCATCATGAATGCCATCGCGGTGATACTGCGCAGGCGCTTCGAGCGGCGCTGGTAAGGAGTAGAGGATATGAACTTCATGACGGAAGCCGGCGTCGAGCAGAAACTGAGCAGCGCAACCAACGCCCCTTCGATCAAGATGAAGGGCGAAAAGGTCTCTGTTCACTACGGCGAGAAGCGAGCCCTGTTCGACGTCGATCTCGATGTCCGCGAGCATCAGGTGACGGCGTTGATCGGGCCATCGGGCTGTGGCAAGTCGACGTTCCTGCGGTGCCTGAACCGAATGAACGACACGATCGATATCGCACGGGTGAGCGGCAAAATCACGCTCGACGGCGAGGATGTCTACGACCCGAAGATCGATGTCGTCGAGCTGCGGGCCCGCGTCGGCATGGTATTCCAGAAGCCGAACCCGTTTCCGAAGTCGATCTATGAAAACGTCGCCTACGGTCCGCGCATTCACGGCCTGGCCAGGAGCAAGGCCGAGTTGGACGGCATTGTCGAATCGAGCCTCAAGAAGGCCGGCCTGTTCAACGAGGTCAAGGATCGCCTGCTCGAGTCGGGTACCGGTCTGTCCGGCGGACAGCAGCAGCGCTTGTGCATCGCCCGCGCCATCGCCGTGTCGCCGGAAGTGATCCTGATGGACGAGCCCTGTTCGGCGCTCGATCCGATAGCCACCGCCCGCGTCGAGGAACTGATCGATGAACTTCGCGAGAACTACACGATCGTCATCGTCACCCATTCGATGCAGCAGGCGGCGCGCGTGTCGCAACGCACGGCGATGTTCCATCTCGGCTATCTGGTCGAGGAGGGCGCGACCGACAAGATGTTCACCAACCCCGACGACAAGCGCACCCAGGACTACATCACCGGCCGGTTCGGCTGAGCGGGTCCGGCGAATTTCGAACACGAGGACAGCACCATGGGTGAACACACCGTCGCTTCTTTCGACGAGGAACTGGAGCATATCGACCGCCTGATCCGCGACATGGACGAGCTCGCCGCCGCAATGGTCGCAGCTTCGATCCGCGCGCTGCTCGCGTCGGACAATGCGATGGCGCAGCGCGTCGTCTCGGACGACGCCATCATGGATGCGCGGCAGCGCGAGCTCGACGACAGCGCCATCACGCTTATCGCCAAGCGGCAGCCGATGGCGCAGGATCTGCGCGCCGTGGTTGGCGCAATCCGCATGGCCGGCGATCTCGAGCGCATCGGCGATCTGGCCAAGAATATAGCCAAGCGGGTCAGCGCAGTCGGGCAGAGCGCGACGCCGCGGAATCTGTCGCACGGTATCGACGCGATGGCGGATCTGGTTCTTGTGCAGCTCCGCGGCGTGGTCGAGCACTATGTGGCGCGCGATGCCGGCGCGTTGAAGGAACTGCGCGCCGACGACCAGAAGATCGACGTGAAATACACGGCGGTTTTCCGCGAGCTCCTGACCTACATGATGGAGGATCCGCGCAACATCACCGCCTGCACGCACCTTCTGTTCTGCGCCAAGAATCTCGAGCGTATCGGCGATCATGTCACCAACATCGCCGAAAACGCCTACTTTGTCGTGACCGGGCAGCAATTGCCGGCGGATCGCCCGAAGCTCGACGAAACGACGATGTCGGCGCCGGCGACATGACAGGAGTGACCGGCCGATGATCGCGCCGCGCATCATGGTGGTGGAGGATGAAGAGCCGCTGGGCGTCCTCCTCCGTTACAATCTTGAATCCGAAGGCTATCAGGTCGAGGTGGTGACGCGCGGCGACGAGGCCGAAATCCGGCTGCAGGAAAACGTGCCCGATCTTTTGGTGCTCGACTGGATGGTGCCGGCGGTTTCCGGCATCGAGCTTTGCCGGCGCCTTCGGGTGCGTCCCGAAACCGAGCGGCTGCCGATCATCATGCTGACCGCGCGCGGCGAGGAGAGCGACCGGGTGCGCGGCCTTTCGACCGGAGCCGACGATTATCTGGTCAAGCCGTTCTCGACACCGGAATTCATGGCCAGGGTCAAGGCGCTGCTGCGCCGCGCCAAGCCGGAAGTGCTGTCCAGCGTGCTCAAGGTCGGCGACATCATGCTCGATCGCGAATCGCACAGGGTCTATCGCAAGAAGAGCGAGATCCGGCTCGGGCCGACCGAATTCCGGCTGCTCGAATTCATGATGCGGCATCCGGGCCGGGTTTTTTCGCGCAGTCAGTTGCTCGACAATGTCTGGGGCGAGACGATCTACATCGACGAGCGCACGGTGGACGTCCATGTCGGCCGGTTGCGCAAGGCGGTCAACAATGGTCGCATGCCCGACGTCATCCGCACCATCCGCGGCGCAGGCTATGCGATCAGGGAAGACTAGGTTCCTCGGCGCGGAAGTTCTGACAGGTCGGGCGTACTTGCGTTGGCGGATCGCAGGCCTTCGCGATTAGCTGAAACGCCCATCGCTTCGTCATCCTTGGGCCGAGCAAGCCCTGCTTCGCCCTGGGATGACGAAGTTGGGAGGATTTCGGCCAATCCCGAATGTCTGCGATGGTCCAAGGAACCAACGGTGGATACTCCGGTACTCTTTCGGGTCAATTCAAGCCACGTCTCTCCTGATCGTGCCGGACTTCCCTTGTGCGCCGGGCGCGAAAATCTCCTGGTCGACGAAGCTCAGCGCCCGCATGGCGCAGCCTTCGCGGATCAGCGGCAGCTCGTTGGGCTCGGTGTCGAAGGAAATCGAACCCGAATGCTGGCCGCCGGCGGTCTGAGCAATGGCCTCGCGCAGCGCCGGCTCGATCAGGTCGAAGGCGGCAGCGCTGGCGCCGACCATGGCCACCGGCGCCGGATCGATCAGCGCGAACAGGCTGCCGAGCCCGAAGCCGAGCGCTTCGCCGGCCTTGCGGTAGGCTTCGCGCTCCGGTCCGTCCGTCTCGCGCGCCCGGGCCGCCAGGGCCCGCATCTCGGCGTCGCTGATATCGGCGACCGGCTCGGCGTCCTCGCTCAATTGCCTTGCGTTGCGCCAGATGGCGTAATTGCCGGCATAAGCCTCGACGCAGCCGCGCCGCCCGCAGCGGCAAAGCGCGCCGCCCGGCCGATGGATCATGTGGCCGAATTCGCCGCCTGAGGAGTGGGTGCCGGTGAACAACTCGCCCTTCAGCACCAGCCCCATACCGATGCCGTGCGAGAGCAGGATGGCGATGAAATCGTCACGGTAGCGATCCGGGTGGCGCCAGCGCAGCGCTACGGCCATCATGTTGCAGTCGTTCTCCATGATGGCCGGGATGCCGAACTCGCGTTCCAGAATGTCGGCGAAGGCGATGTTCGTCTGCGGCGTGATCGGCGACCACAACATGGCGCGCGCATGGGAATCGGTGATGCCCTGGATCGCCAGCGCGATGCGGGCGACGCTTTGGACGTCGAGGTCGGGATCTTCGAGCCGGCGCCGGACGATGGCGATACATTCGCCGATCAGCGCGTCACGCGACATGGTCAGCGTGTCCAGCCGGCGTTGTTCCTCGGCGACCACTTTTCCGGCATAATCGATGACGGCGACCGACAGGAAATTCAGCGACAACACAACTGTCAACACCGCAGCGGCTTGCGGATTGAGGCTGAGGCCGACCTGCGGCCGGCCGCGTTTCAGCGAAACCGTCTCGCTCGCCTTGCTCTCGGCCAATATGCCTTCCTGGATCAGGTCGGAAGAGATCGCCGATATGGTCGAATGGCTGAGGCCGGTGATTGCGGCGATCTCGGTCCGCGACGGCTGGCCTGCGCGGCGCACCGCCGAAATCACCATCGCCCGGTTGCGCCGGCGCAAATCGTCATGACGGATTCCAACCGACATTTTTTGTTCCTCCTCATTGCCGCGGCCGCTCTTGAATCGGAAGCCGTCGGTAATGTCCGACAAATACTGGCAGAAGCAGAAGGGGCTGTCATTGTTTATTCCGAGCCTCGAAAAAAAGCCAACAGGACATCAAGACCCATCAGAATCGGTGTTGACAGTGCTTCGGCGTTGGACCAGTATTTTTTCGAGGCTCGAAAAAATACGAGCCTTTGTGCCGGCCTTCGGGCCAGTTGGTCGCGCCGCACGCGGCGCAGGGAGGATTATCATGAAGAGATTCGCAGCCGCCATTCTGGCGGGAGTCGCCATGTCGTTGACGCTCGCGTCGGCCGCGCAGGCCAAGGACAAGGTCATTGGCGTTTCGTGGTCGAACTTCCAGGAAGAGCGTTGGAAGACCGACGAAGCCGCCATGAAGGCGGCGATCGAGGCCGCCGGCGACAAATATATTTCGGCTGACGCACAGTCCAATCCCGGCAAGCAGCTGACCGATGTCGAGAGCCTGATCTCGCAGGGCGCCAACGCGCTGATCATCCTTGCGCAGGATGCCTCGGCCATCGGTCCGGCGGTGCAGAAGGCGCTGGACGAAGGCATTCCGGTCGTCGGCTATGATCGGCTGATCGAGAACAAGGACGTTTTCTATCTGACCTTCGACAACCAGGAAGTCGGCCGCATGCAGGCCCGCGAAGTGTTCAAGATGGCGCCGGAAGGCAATTACGTCTTCATCAAGGGCTCGGGCGCCGACCCGAATGCCGATTTCCTGTTCGCTGGCTCCATGGAAGTGCTCAAGGATGCCATCGACAGCGGCAAGATCAAGAATGTCGGCGAGGCTTATACGGACGGCTGGCTTCCTGCCAACGCCCAGAAAAACATGGAACAGTTCCTGACCGCCAACGACAACAAGGTCGATGCGGTGGTTGCCGCCAATGACGGCACCGCCGGTGGCGTCGTCGCGGCGCTCACGGCGCAAGGCCTGGCCGGATCCGTCCCGGTTTCGGGCCAGGACGGCGACCATGCCGCGCTGAACCGCATCGCGCTCGGCACGCAGACCGTCTCGGTGTGGAAAGACGCGCGCGAGCTCGGCAAGAACGCCGCCGAGATCGCTTCGCAGCTGGCAGACGGCAAGCCGATGACAGACATTGCCGGCGTCAAGGACTTCACCACGCCGGGCGGCAATGTCGTCAAGTCGCTGTTCCTGACGCCGATTGCCATCACCAAGGAAAATCTCAACGTCGTCATCGACGCCGGCTGGATCAAGCAGGAAGAGGTCTGTGCCGGCGTGGCAGCGGGCGCTGTCCCGGTCTGCAACTGATCCGCCTTCGCCAAAAAACCTGAAACGCCGCGGCTTCACGCCGCGGCGTTTTTCAAAAAAGTTGTTTTTCCGCGTCTCGCGGGTAATTTCTTAGCTGCTTCCGGCATCCGCGGCAGACGGCAACGGTGGGAGGACATCATGACCGACACGACTTCCAACACGCCGGCTGCCGATCGGGCGCGGGAATCCGATCTCAGCCCCTTCGGCCGCTTCCTCAAGGCAACCGAGCTCGACATTCGCATGCTCGGCATGGTCGGAGCGCTGCTGATCATCTGGGTTGGAATCCACATCCTGTCGGGCGGCCTGTTCCTCACGCCGCGCAATCTCTGGAACCTGTCGGTGCAGACGTCCTCGGTCGCGATCATGGCGACCGGCATGGTGCTGGTCATCGTGATGCGCAACATCGATCTTTCGGTCGGCTCCGTCGAAGGGGTGATCGGCATGGTGATGGGCGTTGCGCAGGCAGAATTCCTCATCCGCGTCATGGGATTCCAGCTTGGAAATCCCTGGATATGGGTCATCGCACTGGCTGCCGGCGTGGCGCTCGGCCTGATGATCGGCGCGCTTCAGGGCTTCATCATCGCCTATCTCGAGGTTCCGGCCTTCATCGTTACGCTGGGCGGCCTGCTGATCTGGCGCGGCATGGCGTGGCTGATGACGAGCGGGCGCACCGTCGCGCCGCTCGATGCCACCTTCCAGCTGATGGGTGGCGGGCCGCGTGGCTCGATCGGGGCGACCGCGAGCTGGATCGTCGGCATTCTCGCCTGCGTGGCCGTCGCCTTGATGCTGCTCAACGGCCGGTCGCAGCGCAAGCGCTTCAAGTTTCCGCTGCGCCCGGTCTGGGCGGAGAGCCTGCTTGGTGTTGTCGCCTGCGCCGCCATCCTCGGCGCCGTCTGGATCGCCAATTCCTATCCCTGGCCGATCGGCATCGTGCGCCAGTACGCCCAGCGGAACGGCATCACCATCCCCGAAGGCGGGCTGTTCATCGCCCATGGCATCGCCATACCGGTGCTGATCGCGGTCGCAGTCGGCATCGTCATGACCTTCATCACCCGGCGCACCCGTTTCGGCCGCTACGTCTTTGCCATTGGCGGCAATCCGGAAGCGGCGGAACTCGCCGGTATCAACACGCGCTGGGTGACCATGAAAGTGTTCATGATCATGGGCGTTCTGGCCGCGATCAGCGCGGCGATTGCCTCGGCCCGCCTCAATGCGGCGACCAATGCGCTGGGCACGCTGGACGAGCTCCTGGTCATCGCCGCAGCCGTTATCGGCGGCACGTCGCTGGCCGGCGGCTCCGGCACGGTGCTCGGCGCCATGCTGGGCGCGCTTCTGATGCAGTCGCTGCAATCCGGCATGGTTTTGCTCGGCATCGATTCGCCGCTTCAGAGCGTCGTCGTCGGCGCCGTGCTGGTCGTCGCCGTCTGGCTCGACACCGTCTACCGCAAGCGGGTCTGAGCATGATCGCGAGCCGAAGGTCCGCGTCAGCGAAAAGTGAACATCCGTTTCGGTCCGACGTCATGCTCGGCAAAACCATGGAGAGGAACGATCATGGCTGACACAACTGCTCCCACGCCATTGATCGAAATGCGCAACATCTCGATTGCCTTCGGCGGCATTCGCGCCGTCGACGATGCGTCGATCGACCTTTTCCCGGGCGAGGTCGTGGCGCTGCTCGGCCACAACGGCGCTGGAAAGTCGACGCTGATCAAGATCCTGTCCGGCGCCTACAAGCGCGATGCGGGCCAGATCTTCGTCAATGGCGAGGAGGCTTCGATCGCCAATCCGCGCGACGCCAAGAAATACGGCATCGAGACGATCTACCAGACGCTGGCGCTCGCCGACAATGTCGACGCCGCTGCCAACCTGTTCCTCGGCCGCGAGCTGATGACCGGCTGGGGCACGCTCGACGATGGCGCCATGGAGGCCGAGGCGCGCAAGGTGATGGGCAGGCTCAATCCCCGTTTCCAGCGCTTCAAGGATCCGGTGGTCAAGCTTTCGGGCGGCCAGCGGCAGTCGGTGGCGATCGCGCGCGCCATCCTGTTCAACGCCCGCATATTGATCATGGATGAGCCGACGGCGGCACTGGGACCGCAGGAAACGGCGCAGGTCGGCGAACTGGTCATGCAGCTCAAGGCCGACGGCATCGGCATCTTCCTGATCAGCCATGACATCCACGATGTGTTCGAGCTTGCCGACCGCGTTTGCGTCATGAAGAATGGTCGGGTCGTCGGAACGGCGCGCACCGGCGACGTGACCCAGGACGAGGTGCTCGGCATGATCATCCTGGGCAAGTGTCCGCCCGGCGCCATTCCGGGACCAGGCGCGCTGAAGATCGCCGCCTGAAGCGTCAAATACCTGTCATGTGATATGCCAGTCGTCATGATGGTTTGGCCGCGCCATTGTGTTGCCACGGGGACTTGCCCATAAGATGGGGAACCATGGGTCGCAGCAGCATCTTGAAGAAGTTCTTCCCGATCGTCGCTTTCGTCGCCGTCGCGCTGATCAGCCTGACAATGGCGGGATTCGCCTATTTCGCCACCCAGGAAGCGGCGCGCATCAAATTCGAGGCCACGGCGGACGACGCCCTCAACCGGATCGACAGCCGCATCGACCTGCATCTGTCGATGCTGCGATCGACACATGCGCTGTTCGAGGCTCGCAATGGTGAGATTTCGCGGAGCGAGTTCAAGGCGTTCTTCGATGCGCTTGGTATCAACGACAATTTCGCCGGCCTGCGCGGCATCGGCTTTCTCCGGCTGGTGAGAGCCGGCGACGAGGCAGCGGTCGAGAGTGCCATCCTGCACGACTATGGCGTCAGCGATGCGATCTACCCGGCCACGACAACGCTGCCATGGCGTGCGCCCATCACGCTGTTCGAGCCGCTGGACCCCTCCAATCAATCCGGCATCGGCTACGACATGTTCACCGAACCGGTGCGGCGCGAGGCGATCGAAAGGGCGATGGCCGACAACCAGCAGCACGCCAGCGGGCGCGTGCAGCTAGGCCAGGAAACAGGAGCTGCGCAGACCTTTACCGGCTTCCTGGTCTTCGTGCGGCTCAACATCGAAACCGCGGCGGACGGCATCGATGCGTCCAGATCCTCGACAACAGGCTTTCTTTATGCGTCGTTCCGCGCCCGCGACCTGTTCCAGACCGCGCTCAGCCGGACGCCGCTGCTGCCGGTCAACATCGAAATCTATGACGGCAAGGTGGATGCCGACCATCTTTTGTTCCGGTCGGAAACGCCGCCGGCGTCGAGCTTCGGCGACAGGTTGCTGGTTTCTCGCGAACTCACCATCGCCGGGCGTCCATGGACCGTCCTATTCAGGCCGACAAGCGCCTTCTCGCAACCTTCCTCGCGCGCCATTCCGGTGATGCTCGGCCTGTTCGGACTGCTGCTCGCCGGAACCATCGCTTTGGTGGCACGCTATCAGGAGCGGGCCTATGAGGCGGTCTCGCTGCTTCATGAGACGACGGAAAAAAGCCTGCTCGAAAAAGACCTGATGCTGCAGGAGATGAAGCACCGCATCAAGAACTCGATCACGCGGGTGCTGGCGATCGCGCGCCAGACGGCGTCGCACGCCACCGACGTGCAAGAGTTCTCGTCTTCTTTTTCGGCGCGGCTGCAGGCGATGGCGGCTTCCCAGGACATGCTGACGCGCTCGCGCTGGCAGAAGGCCGATCTCGGCGATCTCTTGCGCATCGAGCTTGGCCAGGTGTTCGGCAAGGAGCTCCCCGACGGGATATTGTCGGGGCCAGAGGTGTTGCTCGACGAGACGACGACGCAAGCGCTCGGCCTGACCTTTCACGAACTGGCGACGAACGCGCTGAAATATGGCGAAACCGGCAATTCGGCCAACACTGGAAACAGTGACTGGTCGCTCAAGGTCGATTGGTCGGTCGAAGACCGCGAGAGCGACCGGACGCTGGTTCTCAACTGGCGCGAAGCCGGCGAGAAGAAACTCGAACCACCTGTCAAAACCGGTTTTGGCACCAAGCTGATCGATTTGAACGTGACGCGCGAATTGCGCGGTACGATCAATCGCGATTTTCACGATGGCAGGTTGAGCGTGGAAATCAGGATTCCACTGTCGGGCTGAAACGCTGCCGCAAACCGACGGTTTTCGAAGGCGCAAGTAAACAGAGACCGGCTCGTCCGGTCTCCGCTTCGATTGCCTCTTGCGTTGAACGGATCAGCAGCGCGCCGTAAACAGACGACCACGGTTGTCGCGGTACTGGCAATAGCCATTGCGCAGGTTGCGCACCAGCAGGCCGGTACCGGCACCGATGGCTGCGCCCACCAGCGCGCCCTTGCCGCCGTCAATCAGGCCGCCGGCCAGAGCGCCGACACCGGCGCCGACGCCGACATCCCGTTCGGTGGTGCTGCAACCGCTGACCGCTATCGCGGCAACCATGGCAATAATCATCTTCCGCATAGGACCACTCCTCGCCTTTGTCCTCACTTGTAGCTCCACTCGTCATTTATCATGCGAAAAAGCGTTTTGCCTGCTCGATTTCATTGTTGGCTAAGAGAGTCTTTTTCCGGCCGCGCGCCGCTCGAGGCAACCTCAAGGTCGGAAATCTCTACGGAAGCGTCGAGCGTGCCGTCCGGGCGCACGTTCCAGACGATCCGGTCGTAATCATCCTCGAGTGCCGGATCGACGGAAAGGCATTTGGCAATGATGCGCGGAGCCTGACCCTGCACATCGTGCAAAACAAACGGACGCGCGGCGGTGCACTCCTGAGCGGTTTCGAAAACGCTCACCGATACGGGCAGTTCGCGGCACTCGGTCATCGTGTTCGAACAGCCGATGACCAGCAGCACGGCAGCGATATGTTCCATGGCGACGGTCCTCCCGCCATAGAACGGGCCACATCCCTCAAAGTTCCTGCGATGCGGGCTGGCGCGACCACGGAGGACATTTATGCATGTTGTGATCGCAAAACCGCTGTACACCCTCGGTTCAAGCCCGAGGGCATGCTTTTGCGCAATATGCTCTAGTTCCTCTGCACAGAGGATTTGGTTGGTTCTTAGACCGAGCCTGAAAGGGATTGTCGACGGTCCAGCTGCACAATCTCCAATGTCTGCGATTAGCCGCAGGCCACCATGCCTTCGTCATCCTGGGCGGAGCAGGAACGAAGCGACGTCGCGGAGACCCTGGGATGACGAAGTGGAGGGGTGTTTCGGCCAATCTACAACGTTTGCGATCTGCCACTGAGACTTGCCACCGACGGGACGTTCGCTGCCGATCGGCTCGACCTGTCAAAACTACTGTATCGAGGAACTAGACCAACTGGAACGCGGCGGCCAGGACGGCCACTGCAGCCAGCCCGATTGCGGCGAGGCCGGGGAGAGGCAGGGAAGCACGCGGCGACCGCATTGCGGATGCTTCGAGATCCTGAAACCCGCTCATCGAAATGCGTGCGGCCTGTTCCAGCCTGTTGATGTCGGCAACCGTCAAAGCCATTTCTCCCGTACTGCGCAGCAAACTGCGATCGAAAACGTCATGCGGAGTGGTGCCTGAGAAAAACAGCATCGAACCTTATGGTGAACGAATGGTTAAGCCGGCGCGGCCAGTATCAATCCCAGCTCTTGGCTCCAGACTTTGGCCCCCACCCTCTTTGCACCAGCCCTCATGGGCTCGGCTGCTATCCGCTCAATCCGTCTCGAAATTGCCGCGAGGAACGACGAGATGATATTCGAGACGATCCCCGGTGATTTCAAGTTTCGCCGTACCGTTCAACGACGCAGGCACTACGCGCTCGAGCGCGACGCTGCCAAAGCGCTTCTCGCTGGGCTGATTGTCATCGGCTACGATGGCCTCGGCCCATGTCAGCGACAGTGCGGTCTCGCCAGCGGAAGCGGCCGTCAGGTCGGCCCTCACTTCGACGAATCCGTCGGCTCGCGACAGGGCGCCGTAACTGACCGAATTGACGGCAAGCTCGTGCATGGCCAAGCCGATATGCAGGGCGGCATTGGGGTTGAGGTATGGGTTTGCACCGCGAAAACGCAGGCTGCGCACAGGCTCGGCGCCATAGCGGCCGACCTGGCTGGACACCAGTTCGCGCAGTGCCGCTCCCCGCCAGTTGGACGAGGTCACCAGGTCCTGGGATGAGGCAAGCGACTGCAGCCGGCCGCGAAAGCGTGTCAGGAAATCACTGAGCGTGTCCGAATAACGGCTGGTCTGGGTGGCGATGCTCTGGATGATGGCCAAAAGGTTCTTCGAACGGTGGCTGACCTCGCGCAGCAGCGTCTTGAGGGTTTGCTCGCGACGCTTCTGCTCGGTCGTTTCGACCATGGTGGTGACGACGCCCTGCACGGCGCCGCCCTCGTCATGAGCCGCGTCTACCCATATTTGGAACCAGCGGACGCCGTCGTCGGCGGGAATGCTGAGCTCAAGATGTTCGGGATTGCCGGATGCGACGACGTTGCGTTTGGCCGCGCCGATGCGCTCCGCCTGCGCAAGCGGCAGGTTGCCGTTGCCGTCGCCCATGTCGGAAACCCCCGTGTCGGAAACCCCCCTGTCGGAGACCCAGGGCGGGCGCATGTTGCGGGCCCAGACGGTTTTCATCTCGCGATCCTGATAGACAACCGAAATACCGGCATTGTGCAGCGCATGGAGAAGGGCCCGGCCAAGCTGCATTCCACTCTCAGCGGATTGCAAAGCGATGATCTCATCGCTCCGGCCGCTGTCTTTCATGTCTCCGGTTCTGGATTGCATAGGACACTTCACCAGCCCCATCCGTGCTGAACGGTTGACGGAAAAATGGGTTCCCAAAAAGAAGTCCGCCGAGCGACGTCCTGCTAAGGACACCGCCCGGCGGTGGCTGGAAACCGCTTGAGGGGTGCGGCTCCCAGTGTTCAATCGCAGTTCACGACGCGCGTTTGAACAAGCCCGCGACAAGCGAAATGATCAGGAAAGCGAGAAAGATGAAAAACAATATCTGCGCTATACCAGCCGAGGTGCCGGCGATGCCGCCGAAACCAAGAGCGCCTGCAATGATCGCAACGACGAGGAATACAAGGGCCCAGTAAAGCATGGTCCATCTCCTTCAAATAGTATGCCAAAAACGTCTTTCGCTGCCGTTTGTTCCAGCATTTCCCGAAAAAGACGATCCCCGGAAAGCTTCCGGCTCGAATTGGATCGTCATGCGCAGGTGAGTTGCAAGTGACGGTTGCCGGCCGCAAGCGGCCAGCGTTACTCATCTGTGGAAAACGGATCAGTGGAACTGTGGAAAGGGGCGCTCAAGGCCAGGCTACCCCGCCCTATGCAGCGGCTTTCGCATGCCGGTCGAAGAACAGCGCCTGGCTGATCAGGGCCTTGACCATCTCCGGATTGAACGGCTTGGTGACGAGGAACGCTGGCTCCGGCCGGTCGCCGGTAAGGAGGCGTTCGGGAAAAGCGGTGATGAAGATCACCGGCACCGGGGTGGTCGACAGGATCTCGTTGACCGCTTCGATGCCCGAGCTGCCGTCGGCAAGCTGGATGTCGGCCAGCACCATCTTCGGCCGCGTCTTGGCGAACATCGCCACTGCCTCGGCATGGGTACGCGCCGTTCCGACAACGCGATGACCCAGGCTCTCGACCATCTGTTCGATGTCCATGGCGATCAGCGGCTCGTCCTCGATGATCAGCACATCGGTTGCCACTTGGCGGGAAATCTCGTTGCTGGCCTCGGCAAGAAGCTCGGAGAACTCCTGATCGTCGACGTCGAGGATCTCCGCCGCCTCGTCTTCGCTGAAACCTTCGACGGCGACCAGCAGGAAGGCTTGGCGGGGACGGGGTGAGATCGCGTTCAGATTGGCGGCGGCGCGCTGTTCCCACGCCGACTGCGGGTGTTCCTGCGGAACGCGGATGGCGACCGAGGTGAACAGCCTGGCAAAGACCTTGTAGAGCGCGATGCGGTCGTTCGACGCGTTCGGAAAGATGTCGACGTCGGCGATGATGGCTTCGAGCATCGCGGCGACCAGCGCGTCGCCACTCTCCTGCGATCCGGAGACGGCCCGCGAAAAGCGGCGCAGGAACGGCAAGTGTGGAGCGATGGTTGCGGATAGGCTCATGGTAGACGTCTCCCTCTGACGTAATTACACAGGTTGTAGACCAAGCTGATGACAAGCCCCGAATAAACCCTGAAAACATAAACGCCGGCTTTCCGAAAAAGTTCCGAGGGCTTGGAACTAATGTAAGCGGACGGCGTTTGAGATCGGGACGGGCAACCAGACGAGGGGGCCGCCTGCTTTGCGTCGTGTATTGAAGGGCGGCAGGGTACTGGGAACGAAGGGCGAAATGACAACATGAGGAAAGACAACACGGCTGGCGCTGCAACGAAGAGGCGCCGGGCTGCTTCCGGCGACCCGCTCGGGCCAAACTCGGAAATCGGCCGCAAACTCAAACAATACTACGACGAGCTGGTCTCCGATAGCGTGCCGGATCGCTTCGCCCAATTGCTCAGCCAGTTGGAACAGGCGCAACCTGCACGGAAAAAGGACTGAGGCATGGCGGCCGTCTCCCAGAGCTTCAAGACGGATCTGCTCGCCTCGATTCCGAGCCTGCGAGCCTTTGCCGTGTCGTTGACGCAAAACGCCGACAAGGCCGACGATCTGGTGCAGGAAACGCTGGTGAAGGCGTGGGACAAGCATGAGAGCTTCGAGCCGGGCACCAATCTCAAGGCATGGCTGTTCACCATCCTGCGCAACGAATTCTATTCGCAGATGCGCAAGCGCGGCCGCGAGGTGCAGGATAGCGACGGCATCATGACCGCCAGGCTGGCCGTCCATCCGGCCCAGCACGGCCAGCTCGACCTCAAGGACTTTCGGAGCGCGCTCGAGCAATTGCCCGAGGACCAGCGTGAAGCCATCATCCTCATCGGCGCGTCGGGATTTTCCTACGAGGAAGCCGCCGAAATTTGCGGCTGCGCGGTCGGAACGATCAAGAGCCGCGTCAGCCGCGCCCGCACGCGGCTGCAGGAAATCCTGAAGATTTCCGGCGATGACGAGTTTGGCCCGGATGCGATCTCGGCTCAGGTGACGGGGTCGAACGCCGCCTGAATACGGATCACCGGTAATGTCGGACCATCAAACAAGAGGTCCGCGCCCGCATGCCGACGCCACTGCCTCCACGAGATCGTCTCCCGAATAGGGCTTGGTGACCAATCTGACATCCGGAAAGGACACCTTGATTTCGTCCATGTCGGAATAGCCCGAGGCGAAGACGAAAGGCACGCCCGATTCGCGCAGCCGCGAAGCGAAATCGAGTGTCGAAGTGCCGCCCAGCATGAGGTCGACGATGGCCGCGTCGAATCGCGAGGCAATGCCCTGCCGATCGATCTCAGCCAGATCGCGGGCGACGACTACATCGCCGGCCCCATAGTCGCGGCAAAGCTGCTCGACATCCATGGCGATCAGGAATTCATCCTCCAGAACAAGAATCCGCAATCCGTCCAGCAATGGGGGCACGTGGCGATGTCTCCGTGGGGTGCCAGGGAACAGGGAGCGCAAGGGATAGAGGAGTCATGATCTCTATTTGGCTTCCTGTCACCTAAAGTTATTTGGCAGCCTGTCATCTAAAAAAGACTTGCCCGTCGCGGACAATCGGACTCTCGATTCTTCTAAGAGGCGATCCGAAAGTCCAATAAGAGGCGATCCGAAAGTCCAACCGCGGGGAGGTTTGAGCGAGGATCTCCGGCCGCTGATCTGAACGCGGGTCCCGGAATGTCCGGGTCGGGCTGGACTCACACGCGCAAACATCCTCTCATGGGCCTTGTTCCGATTTCGGAACCTTGGGGTGGGTCGAACGTTTCGACCCGAGCAAACGCAAGGAGTCAAGCAATGGCGACTGCCGCAGGAAAGTCCCCGAACGAAAGCCGGCCGACTTCGGAGCTTGAAGACGACATCAGGCAGCTGAAAGTCGACATTCAGAAACTCACCGAACAGCTGGCCGAGACCGGCCAACATGGTTACGGGGCTGCTCGTCGCGTTGCTGCGGAAGGAGTCGAGCAATTGCGCGCCCAAGGCGAGGCAGCCTTTGAAAATATGCGCAGCAACGCCAAGGATATCGAAGCGCAAGTGGTGGCGAGCGTGCGCGAAAAGCCGGTGACGTCGCTGGCAATCGCGGCAGGCGTGGGCTTTCTGTTTGCGCTTCTCGCGCGCCGCTAGTCTCAGCCCAGATGGGAATGCTGGCATCGTTGATCTCGGGCCTCGCCTCGGGTGAAGCCGTTGCAGCCGTGCGCCGCGCGCGCACGGCTGCAATCGTTTATGCGCTCGCAGCACTTGCAGCGCTGTGCGGCCTCGGTTTCCTCGTCGGAGCGGCCTATGTCTGGGTGGCGGCTCGCTACGGGCCGATGGCAGCATGCCTTGGTTTCGGGGTCGGCTTCCTGCTGATCGCAGGGCTTCTCCTGCTCATCCATCAGCTGTCGGTCGGTGCGCGCGCCCGACGCCGGGCGCGGAGGCGCAAAGCCGACATGAAGGCGGTCGGCATCACGGCCGCGCTCGCCGTGCTGCCGGCGCTACTCAAGGGAAAAGGCGGCCTCGGCACCATACTCGCGCCGGCGATTGCGGTCGCCGCCTACGCCATCTACCGCGAGAACACAAAGCCCGATGCCGACGATCCGGATGCCGGCGAAGCGAAATAGCTCGAAGCGGTTCTTCTCTTGTGGCAATGATCCGAAAAACCGGGTTCCACTTTCCCCTGATGCGGACCTTCGGTTCGGGATCCATGGTCGAGCCGTTACTTCGGCAGATCCTCCAGCGGCATCGATATTTCGGCGAACACGCCTCCCGGTCGGAATTCGTGGGTCACTTCACTGGAGATGACCTTGGCCAGGCTGCGGCGGATCAGGATCGAGCCGAAGCCGTGGCGTTCGGGCGAGGCAACTTCAGGTCCGCCGCTTTCGCGCCAGGTCAGCACCAGGCGCCGAGCGCCTTTGCGCCCCTGTGCCTGCCAGTCGAGATCGACCTTGCCTGAAGCCGCCGACAGCGATCCGTGTTGCAGCGCGTTGCTGGCCAGTTCATGCAGGATCAGGCCAAGCCCGACTGCCTGGTCGGGCGAAAGCAGCAGATCGGCGCCTGAGATCGTCATGCGCGGCTGTTCGGCGGTGTCGAACGGCTTGACCTCGATCTGCACGAGTTCGCGGATGCCGATGCCGCGCCACTCGCGGTCGGAGAGCAGGCTGTGGGCGGCGCCCAGCGCCTGAAGCCTGGCGCTGAAGGCTTCGAGGAAATCGCTCGGCTGGCGGGCATGGCGGACTGTCTGCGTCGCCAGCGCCTGCACGGTCGCCAGCGTGTTCTTGACGCGATGGTTCAGCTCGCGCAGCAACAGCCGTTGCCGCTCGTCGCCGAGCTTGCGTTCGGTGATGTCGTAGTTGACGCCGAAGATCAGCGTCGGCTTGCCGTCGCCGTCGCGTTCGATGACCCGGCCGCGTGTCGCGAGCCAGCGCGGCGGCGTGAAGTCCTTGACGCGGTATTCGCCAAAATAGTCGTCGCCGCCGCTCAGCGCGTCACGAAAGCGTGTCTCGGTCTGGTAGACATCACGCGGGTCGATGGCGGCAAGAATATCGCGCGCCCTCAGCCGGGTCGAGCGCGGCAGGTCGAACAGCTCGGATAACCGGGCATCGCATTCGATCATATCGGTGTGGATATCCCATGCCCAGCTTGCGAGTGAGGCGGCATCGAGCGCGATGCCGCGCCGCTTTTCCTCGCGCGCCAGCGCCGCAGCGATGCTGGCGCCGTTGCGGCTGGCGTCCTTCAATGCGAACAGGCTGGCGGCGAGGCCGGCGAGCGCCGTCAATTGCTCGAGCTGGGCGGCAGACGGCGACGCGCGCGGCTTGCGGTCGAGCACGCAGAGCGTGCCGATCCGGGCGCCGGCCACCACAATCGCCGCACCAGCATAGAAACGGAAATGATGCTCGCCAGTGATCAGCGGGCTGGCGTTGAAACGTGAATCCATGGTCGCATCGGTCACCACCATCGGCTGGTCGCCGGCGGCAATGGTGTGGGCGCAGAAAGATGTATCGGTCGAGGCCTCGGTCTCGTCGAGGCCGACACAGGACTTGAACCACTGCCGCTCGATATCGAGCAGTGTCACCAGCGCGACAGGCGTTTGCATCACCGCGGCGGCGAGCCCAACGATATTGTCGAAGTCAGGATCGGCCGCCGTGTCGATTGCATCGAGACCATGGAGTACGGCAAGCCGGTCCTGCGCCGTTACCACGCTAAGGACATCGACCGGCAGATTCGGCGTCTTCACTACGCTGCTATGCACAAGGCCCCCAAATGCATCGGCTTGCAGCCATTCGCGCTGGGCCCAGTTGCGTGGCTCTGAAACCGGAACCTTCGCCTTGAGGAACCGTTACCCAACCACATTTTGCCAGCCGCGCCCACCGGCGCCAAACGACATACCAGCGCCAAAAGAAATGCCAGCGCCAAACGACATGCCAGCGCCAAACGAATGGAGGCCGATCATGCCCAAGATCGTTCCTGAAGACAAAGCCCGCCAGGGACGCTGGGGGTGGCACACTTTTCGTATCTTGATCGCCGCGCTGCTTTTGGCGTTTATCGCCTGGGGCATCGCGGAGATCTACGGCAACATGATAGACCGGACGCCGACAACCGAACAGGGCGAACTCCCCAGGAAGGAACAGGGCGAGATTCCCAAGGGCTGAAGGCTTCCGATCGACTATGCCGGGATGCATCACGCAGCCTTTGCCTGGACAGCGCGCGCCGGAACGAGAACATTCAGCGCGCCAGGATGGATTTCGATCGTGGTTTCGCGGTCAAGCCTGACCAACTCGCCATCGATGACGGCGCGAAGTTTCCGGGCGGCCGAGTGGACTTTCAAAACGACCCGGTCGGCCTGGTGGATTTCGACGTGCTCACTGGCGCGCCATTTGCCGCGCGCCACGTCGAAGAGGAACCTGACCAGTTCGCCACGCCGCCGCGCCACCGTGACATAAATGCCGAGCACGCCGCCGGCGGGATTGTCGGCATAGGGCAGATGACCCTCACCGAACAGATTGTTGGTGATGCCGATGCCGGTGGTGCGCGTTACGATCTCGGCTTCCTCGGCTTCGCCGATGACCAGCGTCACCTTCATTGCCGATGGGTTGTTGATCGCCGCCCAGGCAGCCTTTACCGAAGCCCGCATCTTTCCCAACCGCGAGCCGAATTCCATAGTCTGGCGAAGCTGAACCATTTTGGCATGCATGCCGATCGAGAACTGATGCACGAATGGCTGGCCGTTGGCGGTTGCCAAATCGACTGCGATCACCTCGCCGTCGGCAAAGGACTTTATGGCTGCGTCAAGGGTCAGTGGGATGCCGAGCCCGCGTGCAAACAGGTTCATCGTGCCGGCCGGTAGAATGGCAAGTGCTTTCTTCCTGCCCATCAACCGAGCCGCTGCGGCCGAAATGGTGCCGTCGCCGCCACCGGCCAGCACAATGTCGACACTATGCCTGGAAGCGATGCGGTCCAGCGTTGCGACGATGTCCCTGCCGGCAACGATTTCGATATCGATGCAGTGACCTGCTGCCTCCAATGTCTGGCGCATCCGGTCGGTGAAGGCGGGGAGATCAATCGATCGCAGCGTGCCGCCGTCCTGGTTCAGCACCGCCGCAAACCGCATTCCCCCGCTCCGATTTCTCTTGACAACCATTGGATAATCATCGGCCGGGACAGACCAAGCCACAGGCTGAACGGGGCGGGTGAAAAAAAGTTCCGCAGCTTTGATGAAAATACAGGAGCCAATCTACCCGTCCAAACGCCTGATTCAGCGTGATTCGGGCGGTTTTTTCACAACGGTCGCATGGTGTCGGAACAACGGCGCGGTCACGACGTTGTGACCATGTAACGCCGCGGCTGATCTCTCCTGCTCGCGGCGCGAGATAACGCACGAGGAGGATTACGATGATCCGCACCCTTTTATCCACCACCGCACTGGCAGCGTTGATTGCGACCGGTGCGTATGCGCAGGAAGCCACAACCCCGGCGCCGACCCAGGACCCGGCGGTCCAGGAGACCGCTCCGGCGGCTCCCGTTGCGCGCGCCGACGGCAGCCTGGTGACCAATATCATTGGTGAATCGGTCTATAACGGCACAGGCGATGATGCCGAGAACATCGGCAATGTCAGTGATGTCGTCTTCGATGAAAACGGCCAGGCCAAATCCGTCGTCATCGGCGTCGGCGGCTTCCTTGGCGTTGGCGCCAAGAACGTCGCTTTCGACTACAACAAGCTGCAATGGGCCGAACGGGGTGGCGACCGCTGGCTGATTGCCGAAACCACGAAGGATGAGCTGACGGCTCAGCCGGACTTCGACCGCACGCCTTACGATCCGGCCCCTGCGGCGACCGACACCACGGCTGCGGCTCCTCCAGCCCCTTCTGGCGCGACCGATACCACCGCACAGAACGCTCCGGCGGCTCCGGCTGAACCGGCTCCGGCCGAACCCATGAAGCGCGCTGATGGGAACCTTGCCACCAACATCATCGGCGAAACCGTCTACAACGGTACTGGCGACGACGCTCAAAACATTGGCGACGTGAACGACATCGTTCTGGCCAAGAATGGCAAGGCCGAGTCGCTGATCATCGGCGTCGGCGGCTTCCTTGAGGTGGGCGAAAAGAATGTCGCCTATCAGTTCGACAAGGCCAAGTGGGCGGAGAGGGACGGCGGTCGCTGGCTGGTGGCCGAGACCACGAAGGAGGATCTGGAGGCGCTGCCGGAGTTCAATCGTGAGCCCTATGATCCCGCCCCGGCGACAACCGCATCGACTGACGCGGCGACGCCGGCCCCTGTGACGACCACCCCTACTGTCACTGCGGCGCCAGCCCCGGCGGAGAAGACTGCGGAAGCTCCGGCGGCAACGCCTGACACCGCTGCTCCAGCTCCAATGGACAAGACAGCCGAAGCTCCGGCCCTAGCCCCGGCGGACAAGACAGCCGAGGCTCCGGCGGCAACGCCTGACCCCACTGCTCCGGCACCCATGGACAAGACAGCCGAGGCTCCAGCAGCAACGCCTGACGCCGCGGCCCCCGACCAGACGAAGACCGCGGCGATCGACAAGTCGGCGCTGACCGAAATGCCGATCAACGAAATCCGGTCCGAGGACCTGGTTGGAACCACCGTCTATGGCGCCAACGATGTCAATGTCGGTGAGATTGGCGACGTCGTGCTGACCGGCGACAAGAAGGTCGACGCCGTCATCATCGACGTCGGCGGTTTCCTCGGGGTTGGCGAGAAGGAAGTGGCGGTCGGCATGGACAACCTGAAATTCATGACCGACAAGGATGGCAACCGCTATCTCTACACGAACTTCACCAAGGAGCAGCTAGAGGCGCAGGTCGCCTACGACAAGGGCACCTATGCAGAGAAGCGCGACGAGCAGCGCATGATGATGCGGTAATTCGCTCTAACGACGAAAAAAAGCCCGTGCCGGCAACGGCGCGGGCCTTTTTCATGACTGGAAAGGTGGCAGGCCTGCGACGTGGCCGGCAACGCCATCCTCGGTCAATTCGGCGAGCGCCAGCGACTGATCGAGATGTTCGGCCCGCCAGGCAAGCAGCCTTTCGGCAAGCTCCAGCCGGACCGGCAGATAGGCCGGATCGGCAGCGACATTGGTCAGCTCGTCTCGATTCTGCTCCAGGTCGAACAGCAGCGGCGTCAGGCCGCCGCCGAAATGTACATATTTGAATTGTTTCGTGCGGATGACGGCCAGATTGCAGTGGCGCGGACCGATGCCGAAATGGCGCTCGGCATGACCGTCGGCAACCGAGCGGAAATCGAACTCCCAATGCGCGGCTTCGCGCCAATTGCCCGGCTCCCGGCCATCCAGGAACGGCTTCAGCGATTGTCCGTCGAGATGCGGCGGGGACACCTCGCCAAGCAGGTCGAGCAATGTCGGCGCTATGTCCACCGCTTCGGTGAAGCGGTCGACGCTGGCGCCGCCCGCCTTGCGGCGACGCGGGTCGCGGATGATCAGCGGAATATGAAAACTGCCGTCGAAGAAGCCGCCCTTGCCCAGCATGAAATGGTCGCCCATCATCTCGGCATGGTCAGAGGTCAGCACGACGATGGTGTCGTCCCAGGCATCCGCCGCCTTGACCGCCTGCCAGATCCGGCCAAGCTGCGCGTCGACTTCCGAGATCATGCCGTAATAGAGCGCGCGGATGCGGCGAAAATTGTCGTCGCCCCAGTCGCGCACCTTGCCCTCGGCGCCGGGGCGGAAATTTGCCCGCTGCTGCTGGCCAAGTTCATAGGCAAGGTAGGGGTGGTTCTGCGCCTCGGCCTGCCAGCTCGCGGCGCGGCGGAAAGCCGGACCCTCGGCCGGATCATACATGCTGTTGTAAGGCTCCGGCACGATGAAGGGCGGATGCGGGCTGAGGAAGGAAAGATGCGCGAACCACGGTGTGTCGCGCTCCTGCTCGCCGAGCCAGCGGACGAATTCGCCGGTCAGGAAGGCGGCTGGGGTCTCGTCCTTCGAGTAGACGGGCGGTGAGGTGGTCACGGCGCCGTCCGTCGTAGCGTCAACGATATCGTCCGCTGGCCGATGGATGTCGGGAAAACCGGCGCTGCTATCGATGCCGCGCGCCTTGAGCCATGACAGCCACGGTTTCTGGTGCTCCGGCAGGAGTTGGCGAACGGTGAAGCCGGGCAGCACGCCTTCATAGCTTTTCAGCCGCGGGTCGCCTGGCGCCAGCATGCGCGGATCGGGCGACACGTCGGTATAGCCGAACAGCGTCGGATCATAGCCGAGACTGCGTGCCGAGAGCGCGATGTTGCCATGGCGGGAGTCGAGCGGCGTGCCGTTGCGGCAGACGCGATTGTTCATCTGGTAAAGGCCGGTGTAGAGGCAGGCGCGTGCCGGCGAGCAGGGCGCCGCCCCGCCAAAGTGCCGTCGAAACAGCACGCCCTCGGCGGCGAGCGCGTCGGCATTCGGCGTTCGCACCACCTTGTGGCCCGCCGCCGACAGGCAGTCGCCGCGCCACTGGTCGCAGGTGATCAGGAGAACATTCGGGCGTCTGTCTTTTCTGACCAATGCTGTCTCCTCATTGAAACGTGCCGCGAATACCTGCCGGTCACCGGAGCCGAATTTTTGTGGCGACACAAGCCTTAGGTGTTCGTTGAATGGTGAACGAAAATCGCCTTATTGTTCACATTTATAGCACAGTCCATTCTGTGTTTACGGCCTTTGCCGCCGGCTGGCGGCTCCTCATATTGGCGTGGACCGCGGCACGGGCCGCACAGGACAAGGAAGGAGCAGGAAAATGCTCGACCAGATCAAGGGTCTGCATCACGTCACCTCGATGGCCAGGGATGCGCGCCAGAACAACGCGTTCTTCACCAAAAAGCTCGGCCTGCGCCGGGTCAAGAAAACCGTCAATTTCGACGCCCCGGATGTCTACCATCTCTACTATGCCGACGAACTCGGCACGCCCGGTTCGGTGATGACCTATTTTCCGTTTCCCAACATCGGCAAGGGCCGCCACGGCGTTGGCGAGGTCGGTACCACGGTCTATTCGGTTCCCGAAGGCACGCTCGCCTATTGGGAAAAGCGTTTTGCCGATCAGGGCGTCGCCGGCCTCTCGCGCGACGAGAGCTTCGGCGAGAAACGCCTTGGCTTCGCCGGTCCCGATGGCGACGGGTTTGCGCTGGTCGAGAACAAGGCCGACACCCGCACGCCGTGGGCGAAGGGCAATGTTCCCTCCGACGAGGCGATCCGCGGCTTTCACTCGGTGTCGCTCAGGCTGAAAGATGGCGGCGCCACGGAGGAACTGCTGAAATTCATGGGCTATGAGGAAGTCGACACGTCCGGCACTGTAAGAAGGCTGGCGGTGAAGGACGGCAACGGCGCCAACTTCGTCGATATCGAATCGCTGCCGGGCGCCGCTTTTGCCGATCTCGGCGCCGGCTCGGTCCACCACGTCGCCTTCGCTGTCGAAAACCGCGCCAAGCAGCTCGAAGTGCGCAAGGCGCTGATGGACACCGGCTACCAGGTGACGCCAGTGATCGACCGCGACTATTTCTGGGCGATCTATTTCCGCACGCCGGGCGGCGTGCTGTTCGAAGTCGCCACCAGCGAGCCGGGCTTCGACCGCGACGAGGACGCCGCCCACCTTGGCGAGGCGCTGAAGCTGCCGTCGCAGCACCAGCATCTGAGGCCCTATCTAGAGCAACATCTGCAAAAGCTGGAAGACTGAGGACAAGACCATGAGCAAGGACGCCTATACCTACAAAACACTGCCCGGTTCGCCTGATGGATCGCTGCTCTTCGTCTTCCACGGCACCGGGGCCGACGAGAACCAGCTTCTGTCGCTCGGGCGCGATCTGGCGCCGCAGGCGACCATCGTTTCGCCGCGCGGCGATGTCTCGGAAGACGGCGCTGCGCGCTTCTTTCGCCGCACCGGCGAGGGCGTCTACGACATGGACGACCTGGCGCGGGCGACGGACAAGATGGTTGGCTTCGTCAGGACGCATGTCGAGGCGTCAAAGCCCGCGTCGGTGCTTGGCCTCGGCTATTCCAACGGTGCCAACATCCTGGCTTCGGTGGTGTTCGCGGCGCCCTCTCTGTTCGACGCAGCGGTGCTGATGCATCCCCTGATCCCGTTCGAGCCGGAGGTGAAGGGCAGTCTCGCCGGCCGCCGCATCCTGGTCACAGCAGGCAAACGCGATCCGATCTGCCCGCCGAACCTGACCGTCCGGCTCGAAGCCTATTTGCGTGCCGATGGCGCCGATGTCACAGTGGAATGGCACGACGGCGGCCATGAGGTTCAGTCGAACGAGATCGAGGCGGCGCGGCGGTTCCTGTCCGCTACGCTGGCAGAAGGAGCGTAAGCAATGGCTGACCAATTGCCGGAGATCGAACTGGAGGACCGCGGTTCCAAGGGTCGATATCTCCTGCGCGGGCCTGATGGCGCTGAGGCGGAGATGACTTTTACCAAGATCGGCGAGCACCAGATCATCATCGACCACACCGAAGTGCCGGATGCGTTTCGCGGCCAGGGCGCGGGGCTCAGGCTCGTCACCCGCGCCGTCGAGGACGCGCGTACGGCGGGCAAGAAGATCATCCCGCTCTGTCCGTTCGCCAACGCCCAGTTCCATCGTCACCCGGAATGGGCCGACGTGTTGAAGCAATAGCGCCGGTCCCAGACCTCCGGCGCCGATGACGGTTGCGGGCGGGCAGCCACAAGCGCATCGCTTCATTGCGCAGATTGCCAGTCTTACCTATGGCCAGTCTTACCCAGTGGGTCGTGGCTCCCCCTTCTCCCCTTGTGGGAGAAGGTGGCCGCAAAGCGGCCGGATGAGGGGTGTTCCAGCTTGCACGAACAGCACTCCGTCCAACACCCCTCTTCCGTCTCGGCGCTGCGCGCCGATCCACCTTCTCCCACAAGGGGAGAAGGCAAGACCGCGCCCAAAGCCCCTCGCCTTCAATTCGGCGTCTGCTACCCGATGGTTCGACCGCTCGTCTTGCCTAGTGGGTATTGCCTTGCCTAAGTAGGATATTGCCCGCCCGACCAATCGAACCGAAATGATCCCTTGATGACCGAAACCGATCTTGTTCCCGTCTTCGACGGCCACAACGACACGCTGCTCAGGCTCTATCAGTCGAAAGACGCGGATGTCGAAAAGCTGTTCATCGAGGGAACATCGGGTGGCCACATCGACTTGCCGCGTGCGAAACAGGGCGGCTTTGCCGGCGGCATGTTTGCGATTTTTCCGCCGCCGGTCGAGAAATCCAAGCGCAGTGCGGTTCCTCCCGCGCCGAGCGATATCGAGCCCTTGCCGCCTGAAATTCCGCGCGCCGACGCGCTTGCTTCCACCATCGCCATGGCCTCGATCCTGTTCAGGCTGGAACGAGCGTCGGCGCTCACCGTCTGCCGCCGCGCCGGCGATGTGCGAAACGCGATGGCGCAAGGGTCGATCGCAGCGGTATTCCATATCGAAGGCGTCGAGGCGATCGACCCCGAACTGACCATGCTTGACGTGCTGCATGCGGCCGGCTTGCGCTCGCTCGGCATCGTCTGGAGCCGCCCGAACGCTTTCGGCCATGGCGTGCCGTTCCGTTTCCCGTCGACGCCCGACACCGGACCTGGCCTGACCGATGCCGGCAAGGCGTTGGTCAAGGCCTGCAACCAGCTCGGCATCATGGTCGATCTCTCGCACCTCAACGAGAAGGGGTTTCGCGACGTCGCCGAGATCAGCGACGCACCACTGGTCGCGACCCATTCCAATGTCCATGCGATCTGCGGCCATTCGCGTAACCTCACCGAATGGCAGCTCGGCGCGATCCGCGACTCGGGCGGCATGGTCGGGCTGAATTTCGCGACCGGGTTTTTGCGCGAAGACGGCAAGATGAATGCCGATACCAGTCTCGACATCATGGTGCGCCATGTCGATTCACTGCTGCAGGCGCTGGGCGAAGACGGCGTCGGGCTCGGGTCCGACTTCGACGGCGCCATGATCCCGGCTGTGATCGGTGACGTCACCGGCCTGCCGAAGCTGCTCGACGCGTTCGCCGCGCGCGGCTTCGGTCGCGCGCTGATCGAGAAAATCGCCTACCGCAACTGGATAAGCATGCTGGAAAAGACCATTGGCTAAAGCGGGTCGCCCGGCAGAGTAGCCAGCGACCTGCATTTCGATCGGGCGGGGTTTCGATGATCTCGACAGGACCGTTGTCTCTGAAGTTCAAGCCGCTGAAGATCGCGGGCTTCGAGACCTTCAAGGCCGGCTCTTGAAGCGCCCGACCCCACGAACCGATGTCGCCATCGTCGGTGCCGGCTTTGCCGGCCTGTCAGCCGCGCATGAATTGAGCAGGGCCGGCATCGATTTTACGCTGCTCGAGGCGCGCGGCCGCGTCGGCGGGCGGGTCGAGTCCCAGTTGAACGGGCTTGGCGAGCGGATCGACAGCGGCGCTCAGTTCCTGTGCGAGGACATGCCGGAACTGATGGCCCTGGTGCGGACGCGCGGCAAGATGTTGGTCGAAACCTATGCCAAGGGCGAGCTCGTTGCCCAGCCGCTGACCGGCGCAAAGCAAGCCGAGCGAATCTACCACGCCTCGATGTCGATCCGCGACCGCATGAACGCGATCGCACCGGACGATCTGGCTATCGCCGGCTTGACCGTCGCCGCATGGCTCGAACGCCAGAACGATCCCGGTGAGGCCAAGGCGGCTTTCCGCTCAATGATCGAGGGTCTGTGGTGTCAGGCACTCGAAAAACTGCCGCTTTGGCACCTCATCGACAATGACCGCCGTATCACCAATGAGGTGTCGGAGCTGCAGTATTTCGTACGCGAGACCATGCAGTCCGTGGCGGATGATCTGGCTGGCGATCTCGGCGACCGCCTGCGATTGAACGCGCCGGTCAGAACGATCGAGCGCAGACCGGGAGGCGTTCGTCTCGCGTCGACGGCGGGCTCGATCACGGCTCGAATAGCGCTGATCGCGATGCCGCCGATGATGGCTTCGAAGCTGGACTTTGCGCCGCCGCTGCCGGCTGCCTTGCAAAAGGCCTTCGGCGTCTGGCAAAGCGGCGCGGTGATCAAAATACAGCTGCGCTATGCCACAGCCTTTTGGCGCGCCAAGGGCTTGAGCGGTATGGTAATGTGGCGCGATCCGCCGGCACTTTTTGCTTGTGAAGCCAGCAAGGACGACGGCCACCCTGCGTTGGTCGTCTTCGTCGGCGGGCCGCTTGCCCTCCGCTGGCGGGAACTGGGAGATGCCGCGTTGCGCACCGAGGTTATGGCGCGTCTGCAGCAGGCGCTCGGCACGGATGCAGGCAAGTTCACCGATTTCAGCTATCGCGACTGGACCGATGATCGCTGGAGCGGCGGCGGCTACAGCGATCTCATCATCGATACGGGTGCCACCGAGGCCGAACAAACCATCCTGGCTGGCGCGCCGCCAGTGTATTTCGCATCCTCGGAATTGTCGCCGTCGTTTCCGGGCTATGTCGAAGGCGCAATCGTAGCTGGGCGCATTGCGGCACAAAGGATCCTCTCGGAATTTAATCCGCAGTAATCACAAGCGCGTCATGGTCGCAGGCGAGGCGCCGGAGCCGGCGACCGGATGCCGGCCGGGCCAGAGCGGCGGCGTGATTTGATCCGTGAACATGCGACTGGACGAAAACAGTTCGGCAACGAACTGCCTCGCCCCCTGCATGACCGCCCGCCGAATTCCCGTTTCAAAACTGTTACACGGCCAGTTTGCCTGCGTCGTTCGTCCGTTACAAGCTGCGAGTAGGTTCGTTTTAACAGAAAAAGAAGATCGGCGAAGGGTAGCGCGATGTATACGAAAATCCGGACTGCCTGCAATGAGCGTCGTCTGCAAGCGCCGGAGCGCAACGATCGGCGACCGAAGCTGGCGCTGCGCCAGCGCGCCAACGACCATCCGATGGCGCTGTTCGTGGTGCTGGGCGCCGCCGCGTTCGCCGGCATGGCGTTGGCGCCGACCGTTGGTCCCGCCTTTGCTTCACTGAACCCGCCGGCAAACATCGTCAAGGGCGCGCCGACCACGACCAAGACCGCGCGGCTGCCGATGCCGGAGATCGATTTTGTCTGCAAGGGGCAGGCCTGGGGCGCCGAGAGTGCGGACTGCCTGCGCGTCATTGCCGAGCAATCCGGCATTCACAAGGCTCGCGCGGTCCGCGTGATCGCTAATGCCACGCCGCTGACCGATACGCCGAACGTTTTTTGATGTTCTGAGCGACCCTCCAGCGCTCCACCATGCCTCCATGGCGAAGAAAGGAGCGAAGCGACGCGGCGCAGACCCTGGGATACCGATCTGTGGCGATCCTTCGCGCCCCCCTCTGTCCGGCAGGACAGAGGAGGGCGCTGTCCCGCGGCATCAAAAGTCCTGGCGGCTTTAGCTGCCCAATGCGGCCTGCTCGGCAATGGCCGACAGCACGCCGCGCACGTCCAGCGTGCTGAACGGCTTTTCCAGGATCTGCGGCCGCTGCGGCGCCGGCAATGCCTCGATTTCGGCCTTGGCGCCGATCAGGTCGCCGGTGACCAGAACGAAGCGCCGCGCCAGATCAGGCTTTTCGGCGAGCAGTTCGCGATAGATCGATATGCCGCTGGTGCCGGGCATGCGCAGATCGGAAAACACGATGTCCGGCGGCATATGGCCCGACAGGGTCGCGGCGGCCGAGGCCCAGGCCGGCACTATCCGCGACTTGATGCCCATCAACTCCAAAATGTCGGACAGCGACGCGGCGACATCCGGCTCGTCGTCGATGATCAGCGCATGGCGCAATCCGCTCGATCGCGACGGGCTTTCGCCGGCGGCGGCCGCGCCGCCGGAGATCGCCGGCAACTGGACGACGAAACGGGCGCCTCTCGGCTGAACTTCCTCGAACCAGACATTGCCATTGTGCCGTTCGATGATCGATTTCGAGATCGACAGGCCGATGCCAGTGCCGACGCCGACCGGCTTGGTGGTGAAATACGATTCGAAAATGCGAGGGCGTATCGCTTCCGGCACGCCCAGCCCGTTGTCCTCGACCGAGAAACAGGGATTGCCGCGATCGCTGCGAAACGTGCGAACCTTGATCAGCCGGTCGCCGCCGATGCCGGCCAGAGCATGCTGGCTGTTTATCAGGAAATTGGCGGCCACTTGCGTCACATGGTCGGCGTCGGCCATGGCCAGCAGCGGGCCGCTGGCGAAATCGGTGTCGATAATGATGCCGGTCGACCTGGCGCCGTAGGCGGTCACTTCGAGTGCGGCGCGGACCACCTGGTTGAGGTCGGTCTCGGCCTGCGACGCCGGATGCAAGCGGACCATGGAGAGGAAGCTCTTGACGATGCGGCCGCAACGCTCTGCGGCGGCGCGCACCTTTTCGGCGCGCACCTTGGTCTGCGGGTCTGAAGCGAACTCGTGCAACAATGTCGATTGGGCGACGACCACGGCAAGCGGGTTGTTGAGCTCGTGTGACACGCCGGCGAGCAGCGAGCCCATCGCCGCCATCTTCTCGTTCTGGTGCAGCTTTTCGCGCTGGCGGCCGATCTCCTCCTCGGCGCGCAATTTGTCGCGAAGGTCGCGAATCGAGCCGAAGATCAGGCGGCGGTCGGCGACCCGCATCTCGGTCGCCGTCAGTTCGATCGGAAAGACCTCGCCGGCAGCATTCTGGGTGACGGTCTCGATCCGCTGGCCGACCATCGGCGCGCCGCGGCCCGACATGTATTCGGCGCCCGACACATAGCCCTTGCGATAATATTCCGGAACGACGGTGTCGAGCAGGTCCTTGCCGAGGATGTTGCTGCGCTGGTAACCGAACATCTTTTCGGCGGCCGGATTGAATTCGATGATCGAACCGGTCTCGTCGATGACGATGATGGCGTCGAGCGAGGCCTGCAGCATTGTGCGGCGAATGACTTCGCTGGCGTGGGCATCGGAAAGCGATCGTTCGATGGCGTCGCCGATGGCCAGCGCCACGATGTGCAGCGTTGCCTCTTCCTCGTCGGTCCATTCGCGCTCGTTGACGCAGTCGTTGACCGCCAGCGTGCCCCACAGATGGCCATGCGCAAAGACCGATACCGACAGGAACGACTTGATGTGCTGCTTTTCGAAGTCGGCTCTCAGAAAGCCTTCGAGGTCGCGCGTGTGTCCCGCGAAGATCTTGCCTTGCCGCTCGTCCTCTGCCAACCGTTCCAGTAGCGGGTCCGAATGGACCACCGACTGCATGATCACCGTCGGCGATGCCAGTTCGCCACCATATCGCGGGTCGATCCAATAGGCCGCCACCGACTGGGCAAAGCCCTGGCCGGGCAGCTCGCGCAGCCGAAACAGGATGCCGCGCTGGCAATCCATGGCTACGCAAAGCGTTTCAAGGATGCTGGCCATCTCGCGCTGCCAGTCGCCAGCTTCGCGAAGCCGGCGAACGACGTGAACAGCGGCCATCGCCGCGCCATGCCTGACGCCGTGCCTGTCGCTGCGTGCTGCTTCAGCCGTCATGGTCAACCGTCATGGGTCAGCCGTCATTTCACAGTCGCGCCACCGGGAGTGGTTACCAGTGGTCGCGCCGCTCAGTTGCCTTCGCCGGTCGGCAGCGAGAAGATATAGCCTTCGCCGCGGACTGTGCGCAGGAATTTCGGATTGGCCGGGTCCGCCTCGATCTTCTTCCTCAGCCGCATGATGCGGATATCGACCGCGCGTGAGGAGTCAGGATCTTCCGCGAAGCCGATCGCCTCGGAGATCGCCGCACGCGTCAGCAAGCGGTTGGCACGCGTCAGGAAGACCTCCAGCACGTCGAACTCGCTCTTGGCCAGGTCGATGACCGTCCCATTGGCGCCGGTGACGAACCGACCGTCGAGATCGGCATGGAAAGGGCCGAAGCTCATGGAACGGCGGCTGGCAGTTGTTTCGGCCTTGGCGGTCTGCGGCTCGGCCGGCTGCGGCACGCGGCGCAGCACGCTGCGGACTCGAGCCAGCACCTCGCGCAATTCGTAAGGCTTGACGATGTAGTCGTCGGCGCCGAGTTCCAGCCCGACGATGCGGTCGAGAGCGGTGCCGGCGGCAGTGGCATAGATGATGCCGATCGGCGTTTTCGAGCGCATCCAGCGGCCAAGCGACAGGCCGTCCTCGCCCGGCATGGCGATGTCGAGGATGGCCAGGTGAAAAGACTGCGTTTCCAGCAAGGTTCGCGCAGCGCTCGCACTCTCGGCCGTAGCGACATCGTAGCCGCTGGCGCCGAGATACTCGGCGACCGCGTCCCGCAGATCCGGCTCGTCCTCGACGACGACAATTCGTGCCCGCACGATGCTCTCGCTCCCACTTTCAGCGGAAAGTAGATTGGGTATAAACATCATGTCCAGCACTCATCCTGGGTTGCCGGTTGCAGGGTGGAAAAAAAATGGCTGCACGATCCATCATCGCGCTTGTTTGTGTCGCCGAAGTGGTCGCAACCGATCTCGCCGACCATCTCGAACGGCGCGGTCATGACGTGCGCGCAGTGCGGCAGCCGTGGGAGGCGGAATCCTTGCTGTCCGGAAACGGCATCGATGTCGTCGTCGTCGGCGACAGCCTCAGCCAGGCGGAAGGGCGTGATCTGCTCAAGCGCCATGGCGGCGAGGGCGGGCCGGATTTCATCCTGATCTGCCGGCCGGCCGATCTCCTCGACAAGGTGCTGGCGCTCGAGCTCGGCGCCGCCGACGTCGTCGAGAGCCCGCTCAACGTCAGGGAACTCGCCGCCCGTATCGGCGGCCTGCTGGCACGGCGCGGCCGGAACGCCGGGGAATTGGTCGTGCTGGAGAATGCGACGGTCGACCTCCGGTCGGCCATGGTCATGCATCGCTCCGGCACGGAAGAACAATTGTCGCCGGGTCAGGTGGCGCTGCTCAGATTGTTCCTGGCCAGTCCGCGCAAGGTCTTGACGCGCGACGACATCATTGCTGCCGCGCCCGCCGAAAATGCCGATGCCTTCGATCGCTCGATCGATTCGCGCATCGTGCGACTGCGCCGCAAGCTCGACACCGAAACCATCACCACGATAAGAGGTGCCGGCTACCGGTTCGATCCGCCGACGCAGTTCGCCGACTGAGGCCCAGCCCCTAACCTTCCAGCCCCTCACCGTACTGTCCACAGGCCCAGGCGCTCAGCGCACCACAAGAAGCGACGGACCTGACGGCATTTCGCTGGCCGTGACGAATTCGCTCGCATGGGCACGATCCCTGAGAAGCACGGTGGCGAGGCCGGCAAAGCCGAGCAGGCCCTGTGCGTAGAGCAGTGCGGAAAGCACCGAAGCTGCAAATTTCGTGTTCATCGTTTTCGTCCCCCCAAATTTGGTTTCAGGTTCGCTTCAGGGAAAACCCCGAAGTGCCCGCGCCGCCAGCGGAGCCCCCCGTTGCGGCGCGGGCCTTCGGTCCTCTCGGCTGCAAGTTGCCGGAGGTGCCGCGCATCTTCATCAGCCCAAAACCGACCCGCCAGAGGGCCTTGAGCCGGTTATGCGCAGGCTGGACACAATCCAGACCGTCGCGAAAACAATGCGGCATGCAAATAAACGCTGCTTCTATGCTTATCCTGAACAGCCAGGAGATCGCGTTCGACTGCATGTTCATCTTGGTTGGTGCCGGCTGTTTTCGTTGGGTCAACTTTGCGGGTGGCCTGTATCGAGATCATGCCGCTCGAGTCGACGCTTTGTTGCCGATTGGTTTCGAGCCGAGTCAGGTTTCTTTCATATGAGAGAAGACGGCACTTTCGCCGGGAGATGACAGCACTGTTCGCGGGTCCGGGCTCGACCGGGCAAACAACCCTCCGGTCCATGGATCACCCCTGCAAATGCCTCGGATGGGCTTCCGGCCGTTAACCAGAGGAAACAGATTCGAAACAGGAACGTCCGCCCTGCGAAATCAATTCGAAACGTGACCCAACGATAAGCCGGCCATCGAATTGGAGCCGGCCATGCCCGGCAGACAGGGGGATATCATGCACACTGCCCTTTCCGCCAAGCTCATCAACATCGCCGCCGCCGTCACCGCGGGCTCGGTTCTTCTGTTCGGCGTCGGCAACGGCGTTGCCGATGCCGCCAATGGGGCCGCCAATCGGGCCGCCAATCAGATCGTGGCGCGGATTTCGCTCTCGCAACAGACGATGGAAGTCCTCGTCGACGGCCGACCGACCTTCGCGTGGAAAGTCTCGACCGGCGGCAAGGGGCATGTCACCCCGACCGGCTCGTTCAAGCCGACCCGCATGCACCAGATGTGGTATTCGAGGAAATATGACAACGCGCCGATGCCGCATTCGGTCTTCTTCAAGGGTGGCTATGCCGTGCATGCGACCAATTTCGTAAGGCGCCTCGGTCAGCCGGCCTCGCATGGCTGCGTGCGGCTGCATCCGGACAATGCCGCCGATTTCTATCAGCTTGTCGAGATTTTCGGTCCGGCCAACACCAGGATCGTCATCGTCAAATAGATAACCAAGACGATTCGGACATCACCGCCCAAGAAAAAGGCCGGAGATTTTCCGGCCTCTTTGTCAATCAATCGACCGGCACCGGCATCAGCTTCGGGTCCGGCTTCTCGGCGTGATGCGGCAGGTCCTTGCTGGCGATGAAGGTGTAGAACATCGGCACCACGAACAGGGTAAACATGGTTCCCACCAGAATGCCGGTGAAGATCACCAGGCCCATCGAATAGCGCGCTGCCGCACCCGCGCCGCTGGAGATGATCAGCGGCACCACGCCGAGCGCCATCGCCGCCGTCGTCATCAGGATCGGTCTTAGCCGCACCCTGGCCGAGGCGACGATCGCATCGCGCCGCCGCATCCCGTGCATCTCGCGCTGCTGGTTGGCGAATTCGACCAGAAGGATGCCGTGCTTGGTGATCAGGCCGATCAGCGTGATCAGGCCGACCTGCGTGTAGATGTTGAGCGTTCCCAGCCCCAGATTGAGCGGCACGATTGCGCCGAAGATCGACAGCGGCACCGACATCATGATGATCAACGGATCGCGGAAGCTTTCGAACTGCGCCGCCAGCACCAGATAAATGACGAGAATGGCTGCCGCGAAGGCGATGATGATCGTATAGCCCTGTTCCTTCTCCTGTCGCGACTGGCCGGTATAGTCGATGAAGAACGAGTCGGGCAGGCTTTCTCTGGCGATGTCCTCGATGGTCCTCAGCCCGTCGCCGGTGGTCAGGGTGGGCAATGGCAGAGCGGAAATCGTCGCGGAGTTTAACTGGTTGAATTGCTCGATCACGGCCGGCGAGGCGTTGGTCGAGATCTTCACCACTGCCGAGAGCGGCACCATCTCGCCCGACGCGCTGCGGACGAAATACTCGGCCAGCTTTTCAGGGTTGTCGCGGAAGTTCTGCGGCACCTGCGGGATGATGTCGTAGCTGTTGGACTCGCGGTCGAATTGCGCCACTTCGGCGCCACCGACAAGGAGGGTCAGCGTCCGGCCGATGTCGGCGATCGGCAGGTTGAGCGCCGCGGCGCGGTCGCGGTCGATCGTCACCGTCACTTGCGGTGCGTCAAAGGACATCGAATTCTGCACTGCGAGGAAGCGACCGGAGGCCTGCGCCTTGTTCTTGATGTCCTCGGCCGCCTCGAACACCTGGGAGGCATCGCCGGTCGAGCGCACCACCATCGAGACCGGCAGGCCGCCGCCGGAGCCGGGCAGCGTCGGTGGGGCGAAAACGAAAGCCTCGACGCCTGCCACCTTGGTAAGGCGGGCGGTGATGTCTTCCTGAAGCTCCTTCGAGCTGCGCTCGCGCTCGGCCCAGTCCTTGAATGCGAAGCCGACGAAGGCGCTGTTCGTCGGGCCCTGGAAGGCGACGGCTGAGAACCGCGCCCTGGTTTCCGGGATATCGTTCATCAGCCCGAGAATCTGGTTCACATAGGTCTCGGTGTAGTCCGACGTCGCATAGCGCGGCGCGTTCACAAGAGACAGCAAGAAGCCCTGGTCTTCTTCCGGCGCCAGTTCGCCGGCGGTCTTGGTGAACATGAAGCCGGTCGTGGCGACCAGTGCGATGACGATCATCAGCGTCACCGGACGATATTTTAGCGAGCCGCTGACCAGCCGCTCATAGACGTTTTCGACGCGCCTGAACGTGTTGTCGACAATGCGCTGGAAGCGGCTGTGCGAGCCGGCCCTCAGGATGCGTGCTGACATCATCGGCGTGACGGTGAGGGCAACGACACCCGAAAGCACCACCGAGCCGGCAAGTGTCACCGCGAATTCGCGAAACAGTGCGCCGGTTAGGCCGCCGGTGAAGGCGAGCGGCGCGAACACGGCGGCCAGCGTTATCGTCATGGCGATGACGGCGGACGATATCTCCCGCATGCCGTTGAAGGCCGCCTGCATCGGCGACAAACCGTCTTCCTCCATGTGGCGATGAATGTTTTCCACCACCACGATGGCATCGTCAACGACGAGGCCGATCGCCAGCACCATTGCCAGCAACGACAAAAGATTGATCGAATAGCCCAGCGTAAACAGCAGGAAGCAGACGCCGATCAGTGACAGCGGAATGGTCACGATCGGCATCAGCACCGAGCGGAACGAGCCGAGGAAGAGCAGGATGACGACGATGACGATGGCGACCGCCTCGCCGATGGTCTTGAACACCTCCTCGATCGAGGCGCTGATCTGCTCGGTCGAATCGTAGACGATTTCGATCGTCATGCCTTGCGGCAGCGTCTCCTGGATCGTCGGCACGATGTCGTGGATTGCCTCCGCAGTCGTCAGCGGATTGGCGGCCGGCGTCGGGAAGATGGCGAGAAAGATGCCGGGCTTGCCATTGAAAGTAACCCTGGTGTCGGTGTTCGCCGCGGCGAGCTCGACGCGCGCCACGTCGCGCAGCCTCACCACCTTGCCGTCTGTCGAACGAAGCGGAAGAGCGGCGAAAGCCTCGGGCGTCTGCAGTGTCGAGCGGACGGTGATCGAGGTGGCGACGTACTCGTTTTCGGTATTGCCGGGTGCGGAGAGGAAATTCGATGCGTTGATGGCGGTCAGCACGTCCGACGCCGTCACGCCGCGCGCAGCCAGTTTGATCGGGTCGATCCAGACGCGCATCGAATATTCGGCGGCCCCGAAAATCTGTACGTCGGCAACACCCTCGACCGTCGACATACGCGGCCGCACGACGCGCTCGATATATTCGGTGAGCTGTTCCGGCGTCATGTTCGGATTCTGCATCGAGATATACATCATCGCGAACTGCTCGCCGGTGCCCTTGACGATCACCGGGTCCTCGGACTCGTCCGGCAGGTCGCCGCGCACGCTTTGTACTTTCGACAAGACTTCGTTCAGCGCGACATCGGGGTCGGAGCCGAGTTTCATCTGCACGGTCACGGTGCTTGAGGACGGCCGGCTCGCCGACGTGACGTAATCGATGTTTTCGGTCGAGGCGACGGCACGGGCGATCGGCGCGGAAATGAACCCCTGGATCAGGTCGGCGCTGGCGCCGGGATAGGCCGTGGTGATGGTGATGGCCGTTTCTTCGACCTCTGGATACTGCCGGATCGAGAGGTTGAAGATGCCTTGGAACCCCAGAAGCAGGATCATCAAGGCGAGCACGGTCGAGAGGACCGGACGGCGAATGAAGAGGTCGGAGAAGCTCATTTCTGGGCTGCCTGCTGGTTTGCCGGTTTGGTCGGGTCGACGGTGTTGTCGACGGCAACGGACATGCCGCTGGAAAGGCGGTTCTGGCCGGCAGTAACGACTTCGTCGCCGGGGGCGAGGCCTTCCAGGATCTCAACCAGGCCGGCGTTGCGGCGGCCTGGCTTGACGAACACCTGGGCGAGCACGAGCTGCGGCTTCTGTTCTTCGGCCGCCGGCTCGGCCGGCGCAGCAGCAGATTGTTCCTCGGGTTTTGCCGCGGGCGCTTCGGCCGCGGGCTTTGCACTATCCGTTGCGGGCTTTTCTTCCGCGTTGGCCGCGGCGGCAGGGGCGGCGCCGCTGTCGGCAGCTGGCTTTGCCGGACGCACCACGAAGACGAAGTCACCGTAGAGGCTGGAGGTCAGCGCGGTCTGCGGCACCGTCAGCACGTTGTTTTCCTCAGGCAGTTCGACGCGCACCTGGACGAACTGGCCAGGGGTCAGCTTGCCTTCTGGGTTGGCGACCTCGGCCCTGACCGTCACCAGCCGGCTGGCCGGATCGATCTTGGGGTCGATACCGCGAATCGTGCCGGTGAACGGCAACTCGCCGTCACCAACGCCCAGCCGCACCTTCTGGCCGATCTTGAGCAGCGGAAGCTGCTGTTCGGGAACCGAGAAATCGGCCCGCATCGTCTCCAGATCCTGCAGGGTCGCTACGGAAGTGCCGGGCGTGAGATACTGGCCGAGGTCAATCCTGGGGATACCCACCGTGCCGCTGAAGGGCGCGGTCAGCAGCTTCTGCTCGAGCACCGCCTGCAGCCTGTTGACCTGCGAAGTGGAAGCCGATGCGGCCGCCCGCGCCGAGTCGAGCGTCGATTCCGAGCCGACGCCGCGTTTCTGCAGTTCAAGCGCGCGTGTCAACGCCGTCTGGTCGAGCGCTGCCTGCGCCTTTGTCGCCTCGAGATCGGCGCGCTCGGCGGCATCGTCGAGCTGAAGCAGAAGCGCGTTGGCTTCAACCTTCTGATTGGCCTGAAACTTGATGTCCTTGACGATGCCGGCGGCTTCGACGGTCAGGTCGACGCCGCGGACCGCACTGACAGTGCCGATCGCCTCGACGCCCGGCGTCCACTCTGTCGGCTTGACGATCATCGTCGACACCGTCGCCGCCGGCGGCTTCATCGTGGCGAAGAACTGCTGCATTGCATTGTCGCGGAACAAATTGAAGCCGACAATGCCGCCGCACACCAGCGCGAGCAGAACGAAGGCGATGATGAAGCGCTTGATCACGAGCAGTCCCCTCGGCCGGCGACCGGCATAGCGGTTGGGTGTCGCGGGACTCATATCGATCACGAGCCCCAATTTCAAATGTCGGCCGTCTTACTGTACCGTCTGGACGGTCTTGTCAATTCCGCCTAAGCTAATGTATCGGAGAGGGATTGATGAAAACCCGCAGAACGAATTCGCGCGACAGGATACTGGCCGCCGCCGCCGATGTGGCGCGCGAGTCGGGGCCTGGCAGCCTGTCGCTGGACGCCGTCGCCAGCCGTGCCGGGGTGTCGAAAGGCGGCTTGCTGTACAATTTCCCGACCAAGGCGAAACTGATGCAGGCGCTGGTTGAGGATTATCTGCGCGCCTTCGAGCAGGCGCTGGACGCCGCCCGCACTGCCGGCGTCGGCGGTGAAAGCCCGCTTGCGACCTACATCAAGCTTTCGGCCGAGCATGCCGCGGAATCGAAACCGTCAGCTTCCTGGATATTTTCGGCGATCGCCGAGGATCCCGAATTCCTGACCCCGATAAAAGCGTTCAGGCGGCAGGTTTTCGAGCGACTCAAGGGAGAGACGCCGGACCTCAAGGCGCTGCTGGTCTGCTACCTCGCCATCGAAGGACTTCGCAGCATGAATCTATTCGATTCGGACGTCCTCTCACAGGACGAACGTCGGCTGCTGGTATCGTCCTTACTGGAGATTGCGGGATAGATTGCCGCGCAGGCCGGGCGCAGCACCTGCGGCGGACAGATCCCATCTCTCTCGACATGGATGCCTGGCCGTCACCGCCGCTGCGTTACGGGAAAACCTGATCTCGCAGGCTGGCTGCATCATTGTCATGGCCAGATTTCCAACGTATTGGCCGCCGGGTGCCGCAACGGCCGCGCGAGCGATCGGTGCATGACGGAAGCCAGATCAACGATCACCATTGCGGCAAGTAGGTGGCAAGCTTTGGCGAATCGCCAGCTCAGTCGGGCGATGCAGCGGCGCAGAATGAAAACTGTAGCGATCCTTCGCGCCCCCCCTCTGTCCTGCCGGACATCTCCCCCACTTGGGCAGGGCTGTCCGGGGAAAGTTTTGAGTGAATCGAAATGCCACATGTGCATGCCCCGTAAAACGGGGTTTGTCCGTCTTTTCTCTGGTTGTCGAGACTCAGAAAAGGAACGGGGCATGCGCTTTGCACCTAGCATCTTCGGGCAGCTTCTTGAACCCATCGATCGGCGTCAATTCCAAGCAATTGTGGATCGCCACGACGGGGATGCGTACGACAAATCGTTCAGAAGCTGGGATCATCTGGTGGCGCTGATCTATGCCCAGTTCTGCGGCAGCAGCAGCTTGCGTGGCCTGGAAGCCGGCTGGAACGCCAACAGCCAGCATCATTATCACCTGGGCAGCGGTCCGTTGATGCGTTCGACCTTGTCGGATGCCAACAGACGGCGTCCGGTCGCCATCTTTGCCGAGGCGTTCGGTCTGGTGGCGAACCTGCTCGACAGGCAAATGCGGCGCGAGGGCGAAGCAATGCTGCGGCTGATCGACTCGACCCCCATTCCGCTCGGCAAACTGTGCGATTGGGCCAAGTCGAACGGGCGCATTCGCGGCATGAAGGTGCATGTCGTCTATGACCCGAAGACCGACTGTCCGCGCGTCCTCGACATCACCGACGCCAACGTCAACGACGCCCAGGTCGGTCGCCAGATCACGATCGAAGCTGGAGCGACCTACGTGTTCGACAAGGGCTACTGCCATTATGGCTGGTGGACGGCGATCGCCGAAGCCGGATCGATCTTCGTGACGCGGCCCAAATCCAACATGAGGCTGGCGCTGCTGCGTGATCGCCCTATAGCCGAGCCGCAGGGCGACGGCTTCCTGGTTGTGGAAGACAGTGAGGTAAGCTTGGTCAGCAAGGCTGCTTGCAAGCTGCCGATGCGGCTGCGTCGCCTGCGCGTTCAGCGCGAAACGGGCGACACCATCACGCTTTTGACCAACGATCTGGAGCGCTCTGCCGTCGAGATTGGACGGCTTTACAAAGGCCGCTGGCACATCGAGCTTCTGTTCCGATGGATCAAGCAGCACCTCAAGATCCGCAAGTTCCTCGGCAACAACGGCAATGCAATCCGCCTGCAACTCTTTGCCGCAATGATCGCCTTTGCGCTGCTGCGCATTGTCGCGCGCACCCGCCGCGTCACTATTCCTATCTTGAGGTTCACAGAACTGGTCGCTCAATACTTGTTCGGGCGGCGGAAACTGCACACCATCGATAAGCCGCCACCGGTCAATCCAAGCCGACCAAGGGACCGAGCCTCTCCCAATCAGATGGCCTTCATTTATGAATAACTTTCCCCGGACAGCCCTGCCACTTGGGGGGAGATTGGCTGTCATCGCCGCTTTCGCCAATCGCCGACGCTGGACGGATTCGAGCCGCCGCTGAAGCCGCCAATCTCCCCCCTTGTGGGGGAGATGTCCGGCAGGACAAAGGGGGGCGCTGTCCCGCCGGCATCTCAAGGGTTTTGTACAATGGCGCATTCGGCCACTGGTCAAGTAGGTACGCCCGGTTCGCCTTCCCACAGGATCAGGCTGGCCGCGCCGATCAGTCCTGAGCGGTCGCCCAGCTGCGCCGGCACGATCGGCACATCCCGGTAGGCCGGCATCGCCCGCTGCTCGACGGTTGCCCTGATGGTCGGAGCCAACAGATCGAAACCGTTGGCAATGCCGCCGCCCATGACGATCACGTCCGGCGAGTAGAGATGAAGCAGGTTGGTGAAGCCGATGCCGAGCCATTTGGCTTCCGCCTCGATCAACTCGAGCCCGCCGATATCGCCGGCCCGTGCGGCCTCGACGACGTGCCTGGCCGAAACGTCGCCGTTGGCCGAAAGCCGCCTGAGCAGGGAGCCGTCGCCCGGCGCTGTCAGCGCCGTGGCACGCCGCCCGAGCGCGGTTCCGGAGGCGACCGCCTCGAAACAGCCGACGGCACCGCAGAAACAGCGGTTGCCCTCGCCGGTGATGGTCATGTGGCCGATCTCGGCGGCTAGCCCGCGCCGGCCGTGATAGATGTTGCCGTCGGCAACGACGCCGCCACCGATGCCGGTCGATACGGTGACGAAAACCAGGGATGCGGTACCTTGGCCGGCGCCGAAGCGCCATTCGCCCAGCGCTGCCGCATTGGCGTCGTTTTCCAGACGCACCGGCAGGCCGAAATGCTTGCCGAGAATGTCGCTCAACGGCACGTCGTGCCAGCCGGCCAGCGTCGGCGGGGCGATCACGATCCCGGCTTTGGGATCGAGCGGTCCCGGCGCGCCGATGCCGATGCCGACGACATCCGCTTGTGGGCGCTGTGCCAGAAGATCCCCGGCCAGTGCGATGATCTGGCCGATCACCGCATCCGATCCCGCGATCGCCATCGTCGGCGCCGAAACCTGCGTGACGACGCGGCCGCCGCTCTCGACCAGCGCACCGCGCAGCTCCGTTCCGCCGAGATCGAAGGCGAGGGCCAGTCTTGTCATCAGGCGGCGACCTTCAGCCCATGCAGCCAGGCCATGCGCTGCGCAAGGTCGGGGTCGCCGAACGCCAGCGATCCGAGCACCACCGTCTCGGCGCCAACGGCGCGCAGGCGGGGCACCGTCTCGTGGCGGATGCCGCCGTCGGCAGCCAGGATGATGTCGGTTTCGCGACCGGCGTTTCTCATCAGTGCGCGCGCTTCGATCAAACGTGGGCAGGCCTGCTCGGAAAGGCTCTGGCCCTTGACGCCGATCGATGTGCCGAGAAGCGTCACAAACGCCACTTGCGACAGGAAAGGCGTGACCGCGGCCACCGGCGTTTCCAGCCTGAGCACCACGCCGGCCTCGGCGCCGAGCGCATGCGCCAGCCGCACGGCGCGCAGGCCGGCTTCGCCGTTTTCGGCGTGGACACTGACCAGATCGGCCCCGGCCTCGATGAACTGACGCGTCTGCTCCTCGACGATCTCGGCTTCGACCATCAGGTGCACATGGATAGGCCTTGCCGTCAGCCTGGCGATCCGCGCTACCAGGTCCGGGAAGAACAGGAAGCCGGGAGTGAAGCGGGCGTCCGCGACATCGATGTGATGCAGGTCGACATAGGGGTCTATGCGCTGAAGGTCGCGCTCCATGTTGGCAAGGTCGGCCGACCACAGCGAGAACTCGCCGAGCAGCCGGTTGCGCGGCAGGGCGGCGACGGCAGCGGGGCCGGACAGGGATTTGGTCGTCATGACGGAACGAGGCTCCGGAAGTTCGAGTAGGTCTGAAGGAAGGTCGTGATCTCGGCCTGCAGCTCGGCGAAATGCCTGACGCTGTCGAGCGCCTTGGGATGGATTTCGGCAAAGGTCGCGCCGGGAATGGCTGCGGCGAGCGTATGGGCCGTCGAGAGCGGATGCACCGCATCCATGGCATTGCCGATGACCAGCGTCGGAATGCCAAGCACCGCGGCGTCACGCGCCGAAACGCCCGGGCCATCGGCGGCAATGTCGGCGAGGACCTGCGCGAATGGCGCGGCGTCCGGCCGGTCGAAATAGCCGGACAGCGAGGCAAGGTTGTCGGGTGCTTCACGCTGCAGGCGCGCCGCGGTTTCCGATTGCGCGAAAATCGCCCTCGCCTTGTCGGGGCCGCGGTCCTGGATAAGCCTGGCAACCTCGGCGATCGGCCGCAGGTTCACCGGCGCGCTGTCGAAAATCCAGGCCGGCCGCACCAGGAGAAGACCCGCGACGCGGTGCGGATGACGGCAGGCCAAGCGCATGGCGATCGCGGCGCCCATGGAAATGCCGCCGGCGACGAAACGATCCAGACCGGCCTGATCGGCGGCGGCAACAACATCGTCCGCGAACATACTCAGGGAGAACGGCCGGCGGCTGCCCAGTCCGGAGGCGCCGTGCCCGCGACATTCCAGCGTGATGCGCCGCAACCCCGGCCCGGAAGGGAAAGCCTGGGCGACCTGCGCCTCGCCACCGCCCAGCCCGTGCTGAAAGACGACCGCAAGCCCGTCGCCATGGTCGAAGACTTGAAGCGTGGCGTCATCGCGAAGCAGCGTGGCCAGGCGCGCCATCACACCAGCCCCTTGAGGAAGCGGGCAACGCTGGGTGCCTCTTCGGCCGAGAGGCCATGCGTGACCAGCGGCCCGTCAAAGCCCGATGCTTTCAGCCTGGCGACGAAATCCGCAAAGTCGACGACACCCCGACCGGCGGTGGCAAAGCGGCCGTCGGCAAAGCGGTCCTTGGCGTGGGCCATGGCGACGTGGCCCGCTGCGCGTTCGACGGCGGCGGCGACGATGGCGCGTGCTTCGGCCGGGCTCGCCTGCTCGAACAGGTTGGCTGGATCGAGCACGATACGCAGCCGTGTCGAGCCCATCTCGGCGATCAGGCGCATCGCGTCCGACGCCGAGGTGACGATGTTGGCCTGTTCGGGTTCGATGCCGAGATCAACGCCGTGACGCTCGGCGAGTTGAAGCGCCTTTTCCATCTCGCCCGCCATGTCGTCCCATGCCGAGGGCTCGGTATTGTCGGGATGATATGCCCACTGATCGTCCGCGTTGCGCGTTCCCGTGCACAAGGTGACCAGCGGAACAGAAAGCTCTGCCGCGGTCTTGATGACCACGCCAAGCCGGCGCAGGCCGTCGTCGCGCACAGTCCTGTCGGGATGGGCCATGTTGTAGGTGCCCGAGAGCGCTGCCAGGGCGACACCGCAAGCCTTCGACGCGGCCGCGATGGCATCAAGGGCGTCTTTTTGCACCGCATCCGGCATCGACGGCAGCCCGGCGCAGGCAAGGTTGAACTGGGTGACGGCAAATCCCGCGTCGCGGACCGCTGCCAGCACGCCAGCCGGCTCGCTGCCCGGGAAGGTCTTGGCGAACACCCCGATCTGCATCAGACCGCTCCCGTTGCGGAAGCGATCTCGACGCGATCGCCGGTTTCGACCGAACGGGCGATCGCCACCATGGCGCGGATCGAGGCAAGGCCGTCCTCGACGTTGGCGCCGCGCATCGGTTTGCCGTCAAGGATTGTCTCGGCGAGGCCTTCGAGCTGGCGCCTGAAGAAATGCCCGTCGGCGCCAAGCGGCCTTCGCGACGTTGCATCCTTCTCGTGAAAGATATCGATCTCACTCGCCCGGAAATACCAGGGATTGAAGGTCTTCGCGATCACCGAGCCGTTTTCGCCATAGAGCTGAAAACCCTCGTGCCAGTCCATGCGGACAGCCACGGTGAGGTCAAGATGGCCGAGCGCGCCATTGGTGAATTCGGTTTCGACGAACCAGCAATAGGCGCCGAAGCGTTGGTTGAGGCGGGCACGCACGGCAACGATCTCGCCGCACAGGAAGCGCGCGGTGTCGACAAGGTGCGAGCCGTGCGCCAGCATGAAATACTGCCTGAGATCGGCCTTCGGATTGCCGCCCGGCTTGCGCGCCAGCTTGCTGGTGACCGGCAGCGGCTGGACCGCGTCGGTGTTGGTGTAGCGGTGAGTGGAATCGCAATACCAGGCTTTTAGCGCCAGGATCTCGCCGATCTCGTCGCGGACGAAATCGCGCGCCGCTTCCAGTGCCGGGTCGAAGCGCTTCATATGGCCGACCTGCAGCACCTTGCCGGAGCGCCGGACCGCATCGGCGAGCATCTCGCCTTCCTCGACCGAGACGCCGATCGGCTTTTCACACAGCACGTGCTTGCCGGCCTCGAGCGCCTTGATCGACATCGGCACGTGATAGGCGTCGGAGGTCGCGACGATCACCGCTTCCAGTTGCGGATCGGCCAGCATCTCATCGTAATCGCCATAGATTTTTTCGGGTTCATAGGTCGCGGCCATGCGCGCCAGAAGATCGGGGGCGGCATCGCAGATCGCATAGAGATCGGCGTTGCCGGCCTTCACGCAGGATTCGAGATGAGCGAATTGGGCGATCGGCCCGCAGCCGAGCACGCCGACACGAAGGCGACGGTCTTGCTTCCGGATCATGGTCTCTTCCTCACGCGCCGTAGCCGCGCATCGTCTGGCGGTTGGTCTTGACCGCGGCGGCCGGATCGGCGGCGGCGGTCCCGGATTCCTCTTCCAGCACCAGCCAGCCGTTGAAACGAGCTGCGGCGCTGGCGATATCGATCACGGCCTGGGTGTCGCAGACGCCCTTGCCGAGCATCGCCCAGGTGCCGCTGGCGTCGACGTCTTTCAGATGCACGTAGCGGATGCGGTCGCGGTAGGCGGTGAGCGTGTCGATCATGTCTTGATGGCCGCGCAATATGTGGCCGGTGTCGGGCACCCAGCCGACAAGCGAGGGATCGATCAGTGCGAAGATCCGGTCGTAGTCGGCACGGTCGAAGAGCAGCGTGTTGTGGTGGGAGCTGGGATGGACGGCGATTTCGACGCCGGCCTTGCGCCCGAGTTCGCCGGCCTTGTTGTAGAACTCCGCGGCAATAGGGAACCTGTCGTCGCGCGGGCCGTCGGACACGACGGTGGCCGAGCCCATCGAAACCAGCGCGCCTGGAAAGGCAGCGGCAAAATCGATCCAGCGTTTCGCGGTCTCGAGGTCGGCGCCGATGCTCTCCTTCAGCGTGAAGCCGCTCTTCGAGCCGAAGGCGAAAGAGACAAGGGTGAGGCCGGCCGATCTCAGCGCCGTGGCGAACTCCGCAGGCCTGTCGGCATAGCGGCCGATCATCGTGTCGGTGATCTCGATGCCGGCATAGCCGGCATCGGCGATCGCCTTAAGCAGATCGTCGGGACCGCCGGCAAAACGCTCTCCAAGCATTTCCCAGGTAAAGGTCTGGCAGCCGACTTTCAGGTCTTTCACGATCGTCCTTTCATGCGTCAGCTCTTCGACGATCTGTCGCTGGAACACCAGCACGTTCAAGGAGACCGGCTGCTTCTTGATGTCAGTCATGCTTGCACTGGCTGCCTCCCAGAGGCATTTCCGCATGTTCCATAAAAATTTTACGCGCGTCAACGTTTAAAAATGCTGTAAAGCCTGGTTTCGACTGTGATCCGTTGCTGGTGCAATAACTCAGCCAGGGCATGCCGCGTCGGGAGGTGGACTAGAAAATGCCAGGAAAATCAGGAGCCAAGCGGTCGGCGCGGCGGTTGCCGCATGGCGCGGCTTCGATCCTGTCGTTGGAAACGCTCAGGCTGACTGACGCATGACCAGCGTCGCGTCGAGATTGACTTTGGGGGCAACCGTCGCGTCCTCCTCGTCCAGCAAGGCCAGCAGCGTCTCGACGCTGCGTCCCGCCATCGAAGCGAAGTCCTGCGCCATGGTGGTGAGGGCCGGGCAGGTGTAGCGGCTCAGCGGATGGTCGTCATGGGCCGCGACCCGCAGGTCGCAATCGCCCTTGCGGCCGACCTTGCGGCCTTGCGAGTAGGCGGCAGCCATTACGCCGAAGGCGAGGCGGTCATTGGCGCACAGAATGGTCTTGCCCGGCAGACCGCCACGGGCGAGCATCGCTTCCATCTGCTGGTAGCCGATCCGTTCGAAATCCCAGGTGTAGTCATAGGTGTTGCCGATGAGCACCGGCTCATGCCCAAGCCGCTGCATGGCGACGACATAGCTGTTCAGGCGTTCGCGCGAATTGTGGTTGACGTGCGGGATGTCGAAATAGACCGGGGCGTCACCGGAACGGCAGAGATAATCGACGATGGTCGAGACGCTCTGGCTGTTGTTGTTGCCGACGAATGGCGTGTCGCCCTCAAGATAAGTGTCGAAATAGACGATCGGTATGGTCTGTGTCAGCTTCTCCAGCGTGCGGTGGTCTGAGCGCAGGCCGAGCGGCGCGATCAGCGCGCCGGAGACTTTTAGGGAAAGAATGGTTCGCGTCGCTTCCACTTCGAGCTCGCGCGAGCCGTGGGAGGAGATCACGACCGGCCAATAGCCCTCGTCGCGCAGCCTGAGCTCGATGCGGCTGACCATTTCCGAATAGAAGGGATCGGCGAGCGTCGGCACGACAATGCCGATGCTGCGGGTCCGCTTGCGGTTGAGGTTGCGCGCAAAGAGATTGGGCTGGTAGTCGGACGAGCGCAGCGCCACTTCGATCCGCTGACGTGTCGCCGGCTTGACGCTGGTCGGATCGTCGAAATATTTCGACAGAGTCGGCCTGGAGACGCCGCAAGAGCGAGCAAAATCCTCCATCGTCTTGTGCGTCATCGACATCAAAGCCCTCGAATGCAAGGCGAAACTTTACAGGCAAATTGCATATTTTCCATGCGTAAATTTATTAATTGACGCGAAAAAGCACAAGCCGTATTCACTTGCAGTGGGCGAATTCGAAGTTCGTATCACCTGGAAAAATGCTCGCGCGGTTCATCCGAAGCGAGGCGCCGGGAGGGACTCTGCGAAATGAAGAAGCTGGTCAGTGCCGGCGAGATTCTGGTCGAGATCATGGCCGAGCGGATCGGCCAGAGCTTTCTCGAGCCTGGTCCGCTGCTTGGACCCTACCCGTCCGGCGCGCCCGCGATCTTCATCGGCCAGGCGGCGGCGCTCGGCCAGCCGGCCGGCCTCATCGGCGCCGTCGGCGACGACGATTTCGGCAGGCTGAACATCGATCGGCTGCGGGCACTTGGCGCCGACGTGTCGGCGATCGCAGTTCACACGGGCCATGCGACGGGCACGGCCTTCGTCACCTACCGGGCCGACGCCAGCCGGCATTTCGTCTTCAACATCCGCAACAGCGCCGCCGGCCTGATCGAGACAAACGCGGCGGCGACAAAGCTGCTCGCCGGTGCCGATCATGTCCATGTCATGGGCTCGTCGCTGTTTTCCGACCGCGCCATCGCGGTGGCGCTATCGACGATCGAGACGGTCAAGGCCAAAGGTGGAACCGTGTCTTTCGACCCGAACATCCGCCGCGAGATCATGCAGGCATCCGGCATGCGCAAAGCACTCGACCAAGTGCTGGCGCGAGCCGACATCTTCCTGCCGAGCGGCGAGGAACTCTTCCTGTTCTCATCAGCCAGGGACGAGAAGGATGCGGTCGACGAACTGCTGGCCCGTGGCCTGTCCTGCATCGTCCTGAAGAAAGGCGCCGCCGGCGCCGTTTATCATGATCATCACGGTGCGGTCGCCTCGTCAGGCTTCGCCGTCGACGAGGTCGATCCGACCGGCGCGGGCGACTGCTTCGGTGCTGCTTTCGTCTCGTTCTGGCTGCGCGGGGCGACACCTACCGAAGCCCTGCGGATCGCCAATGCCTGCGGTGCGCTTGCCGTCACCCGCAAGGGGCCGATGGAGGGCATTTTCCCGCTTGAAGCGGTCGAGGCCTTCATCGCCACGGGGAACACGCCGTGAGGGCTGCGACGCACAGGTTTGCAAACATTGCGGCCCGACGCGCCGCAGGCGAGAAAAGCGGCATCGCCTCGGTCTGCTCGGCGCATCCGCTGGTCATCGAGGCTGCCCTGCGCCATGGCGCGGCGCGGCGCACGGATGTGCTGATCGAGGCCACCTGCAACCAGGTCAACCACGACGGCGGCTACACCGGGATGACGCCTGCGGGGTTCCGCAGCTTTGTCGAGGCGCATGCGCACAAGGCCGGTTTCCCAATTGATCGCCTGATCCTCGGCGGCGATCATCTCGGGCCGAATCCGTGGAAGCATATGGCTGCCGCCGCCGCGATGAAGAAGGCTGCGGCGATGATCGATGCCTATGCGAGCGCCGGCTTCACCAAGATGCATCTGGATACGAGCATGGCCTGCGCCGACGATCCAGCCGTGCTTGCCGATGAAACGATCGCCGCGCGCGCGGCCGAACTTGCTGAAATCGCTGAGGCGGCGGTCGAGCGGGCAGGCGGCGAAAAACCGGTCTACGTCATCGGCACCGAAGTGCCGGTGCCGGGCGGGGCGCTGGAGGCGCTGGACCACCTGCATGTGACGGCGCCCGCGGATGCCTTGCGCACCGTCGAGATCCACGCGCGAGCGTTTTCGCGCGCCGGCCTCGAAGCCGCATTTGGCCGTGCGGTCGGTGTCGTCGTCCAGCCCGGCGTCGAGTTCGGCAACACCGAGATCGTGCCTTATGCGCCGGCCAAGACGACCGAACTCGTGGCCGTGCTCGACCGCATGCCGCAATTTGTTTTTGAAGCGCATTCGACCGACTACCAGCCGGCCGAAGCGCTCAATGCGCTCGTTCGCGACGGCTTTGCCATCCTCAAGGTCGGCCCCTGGCTGACCTTCGCGCTTCGCCAAGCGCTGTATGGGCTCAGCCATATCGCCGATATCCTCGCGCCGGACTTTTCGCGCGAAAGCCTGCCTGCCGCGATGGAACGCATCATGCTGGCGTCTCCGGAAAATTGGCAGAAATACTATCCGGGCACGCCGGACGAGCAGCGCGTGCAGCGGCATTTCTCGTTCAGCGACCGCATCCGCTATTATTGGCCGACGCCGGAGGCGCAGCGCGCAACACGGACGCTGCTGGACGTGCTGAGCGACAAGGATATCCCCAGGCCGCTGATCAGCCAGTATCTGGGGCAGCTCGACACCGAGGTTGCGGCAGGCCGGATCAAGCCCCTCGCGCACGACGTTCTGATCGGCAGCATCAACCGTGTCCTCGATATCTACGCGGACGCGACACGACAGTAGGGATTGCGCTGCCGGAAAGACGGCATCCGCCCAAATCCGCCTCATACATTCGTCCGATGTCGACGCCGTTTCGAAAAGGTCCCGCCGCAATTTACAACTAACATGTTAGTGTGGTAGTACTGCGTGCACGCCGACATCTGGAGAGAATAGTGGCCTCGCGCTTTGGTCTTTCGGTTGCCCTCGCCACGCCATTCGATGCGTCCGGGCAAATCGCCATCCATCCCATGATCACGCAGGCCCGGGCTTGCCTTGGCGCCGGCTGCAGCAGCGCCACGCTCTTCGGCACCACCGGGGAAGGCGCTTCCGTGGGCACGGCAGAGCGGCGGATTATTACCGAGGCCATGCTGGCCGCCGGCATTCCGGCACTTCAGCTCGTTGCCGGCGTGCTGGTCGATGCAGCAGAAGACGCCGCCGAACAGGCGCGGCATGCCTTGCAGTGCGGCGTCCGCAACATCCTGCTGGCTCCGCCGAGCTACTTCAAGAATGTCGGCGAGGATGGGCTGTTCGGATGGTTTTCTGCCGTCTTCGCCGCGCTCGGCCCGCTGGCTCGCGGCATCCTCCTCTACAACATCCCCTCTGTCACCATGGTGCCGCTCCCGCTTACCCTGATCGGTCGGCTGTGTGCGGCCTTCCCCGGCGTGGTCGCCGGTGTCAAGGATTCGGGTGGCGACTGGAGTTACAGCGAGGCGCTGTTAAGAGCCCATGGCGACATGGTGATCCTGATCGGCGACGAGCGGCACCTGGCCAGAAGCGTGCGCCAGGGCGGGCAGGGCGCCATTTCCGGCATGGCCAATTTCGTAACCGGCGAAATCCGCGCCATGGCAGAGGATGGGCGCGACGATGCCCGTGTCGAGAGCTTCGTGCTCGAATTGCTTAGATATCCGGTCATCCCGGCGGTGAAGGTCATGGTGGCGCGCAAAACCGGCGACGAGCGCTGGCTGGCGGTCCGTCCGCCGCTGGAGCCGATCGGTTCGCAGGGGCGGCAACAGCTTGCTGCCGCCTATGACAGGCTGTTTGCGACAGAGCCGGCCTGAACGGCAAAGGGGAAGCGCGCTGAAATGGACGACAGCAGCGAACCGGCAACCCTCAGGGAAAGAGCTTATGCCAGCTTCACGCGGCATTTGCTGGCCCGCGATCTGCGGCCGGGACAGTTCGTGTCGCAGCGCGAACTGGTTGCCTTTACCGGGCTGCCGCTTGGCGCCATCCGTGAGATCGTGCCGCGTCTCGAGGCGGAGGGGCTTTTGACGACCATCCCGCAACGCGGCATGCAGATCGCCCATATCGACATCAACCTGATCCGCGAGGCCTTCCAGTTTCGCCTGTTCATGGAGCGCGAGGCCGTGGCGCTGTTCACCGTCAACGCCTCCGACGCCGTACTCGCCCGCCTGCGGCGCGAGCATGAGGACATGCTGGCTCAAGCCTTGTCGCAGGCGCCGACGCCGGAAATGGAAGCCAAGGCCCAGAACATCGATTGGGCCATGCACGACACCTTCATCGATGCGCTGGGCAACGAGATCATCGCCAAGGCGTATCTGGTCAATTCGGTAAAGATCAGGCTGATCCACCAGGAGCGTTTCCGCATCGACGGGCGCGTCGTGCCGGTGATGCAGGAGCACCTGACGGTGATCGAAGCGCTCGAGAGCCGCGATCCGCAAAAGGCGGTCGAGGCGATCAGCCGGCATATCGACAATGCGCGCCGGTTGGCGCTCCAGATCTGAGGACGTATGGTTCGCGGCTGCCGCGACGCTATCCACAACGACAGCAACCCAAGGGAGGAAGAAATGTCGTCCAATCCGTTCAAGCCAACGAGAAGGCAAGTCCTTGCAGGAACCACGGCGCTCGCAGCCGCGGGCCTGGCCGGCCTTCGCCCGAGCTTTTCCGCCAGCGTCGACTGGAAACGCTTTGCCGGCACCACGCTCGACGTCAATCTGGTGAAAAGCCCGCGCAGCGACACCATCCTGAAATACATCGCCGAATTCGAGGAACTGACCGGCATCAAGGTCAATGCCGAGGCGACGCCGGAACAGCAGCAGCGGCAGAAGACGGTGATCGAGCTGAGCTCCGGCAGGCCGAGCTTCGATGTCGTGCATCTGAGCTACCACGTGCAGAAGCGCCAGTTCGAAAAGGGTGGCTGGCTGGCCGACATCGCCAGCTATCTCGCCGATCCGACCCTGACCGATCCCGGGCTGGTCGAAAGCGATTTCGCCGAGGCCGGCATGCTTTTCGCCAAGGACAACCAGGGCGTGCTGCGTTCGCTGCCCTTCTCGGTGGACTACTGGATCGTCTACTGGAACAAGGAGCTGTTCGAGGCCAAGGGCCTCAAATATCCTGAATCGTTCGACCAGCTGGTGGCCGCCGCCGAAGCGTTGACCGATCCATCGACCAACACGTTCGGTTTCGTCGCCCGCGGCCTCAAGAATGCCAACACGCCGGTGTGGACGTCGCTGATGCTCGGCTACGACATGACGCCGCTCGACGACAAGGGAAAGCTGCGCACCGAAACGCCCGAGGCGATCGAGGCCGCTGCCCTCTACCAGAGGCTGATGACCAAGTCCGCCCCTCCGGGCGTCACCGGCTTCAATTGGGCTGAAGCGCAGTCCGCCTTCCTGCAGGGCAAGATCGGCATGTGGTTCGATGGCGTCGGTTTTGCCCCGCCGATGGAAAACCCTGAAAAGTCGCGCGTGGTCGGCAAGGTCGGCTATGGCGTGATGCCCAAGGGGCCCAAGGCGCATGCCTCCGGGACGTTTGGCGACGGCCTCGGCGTGACCGCCTCCAGTGAAAAGAAGGAAGCTGCCTATCTCTTCTGTCAGTGGGGGGTTTCCCCGGCGATGGGCGCGCGCCTGCTCCAGGCCGGCGCCGGCGTGCCGTTCCGCAAGTCGGTGCTGGAAGATCCCAAGGTGCGCGAAGGCGTCACCATGCCGGCAAGCTGGCTCGATGCCGTGGTTCAGTCCGGCAATATCAGCAGGCTGGCGCTGCCGGTGATCATCCCGGTCACCGAGTTCCGCGACATTTATGGCGTGGCGCTGACCAACATGATTGCCGGCGCCGATCCTGCCGAAGAGCTGAAGAAGGCCACCGCGCAGTTCCAGCCGGTTCTCGACAGGAGCGAGCAGGGCTGATGTCCGCCATCGCCCCAGAACGCACCGGGGCGACGACAGATCGCACCGGGGTGACGACGCAAGCCATCGAAGGGAGCCAGACGATCCGGCTGGCTCCCAACTACTGGCCCTTCGTCGTTCCGGCGCTCGTCGTCGTTAGCGCCGTGATCGTCTTTCCCTGGGCTTTCACGCTCTGGATGAGCGTCAACCGCTGGACGCTCGGCCAGTCGCGGAGCTTTGCCGGGATGGAAAACTATCTCCGTCTGGCCAGCGACCCGCGATTCTGGGAATCGCTTGTTCATACGTTGACCTACACCTCGCTGTCGGTGGCAGCGCCGATGTTGTTGGGCACTGTCGCCGCCCTGATCTTCGACGCCAGGTTTCCGCTGCGCGGCCTGCTGCGCGGCGTCTTCGTCATGCCGATGATGGCAACGCCCGTTGCCGTGGCGCTGGTCTGGACGATGATGTTCCATCCCCAGCTCGGCGTGCTCAACTACCTTCTATCGCTGGTCGGCATCCCGGCGCAGGAATGGATATTCAACGCCAACACGGTCATCCCTTCGCTGGTTGCGGTCGAAACCTGGCAGTGGACGCCACTGGTGATGCTGATCGTGCTGGGCGGGCTGGCCTCGGTGCCGCGCGAGCCGTTCGAGAGCGCCGAGATCGACGGCGCCAACGCCTGGCAGCAATTCCGCTACCTCACTTTGCCGATGATCGCGCCGTTCCTGATGATTGCGCTGATCATCCGCACCATCGATGCGCTGAAGAGCTTCGACATCATCTATGCGATGACCCAGGGCGGGCCGGGCACGGCGTCCGAAACCATCAACATCTATCTCTACAACACCGCCTTCTCCTATTACGACATCGGCTATGGCTCGGCCATGGCCGTGGTGTTCTTCATCGTCATCGTGGCGCTGTCCTTCATTCTCCTGATGCTGCGCCAGCGCTCGCAGTGGAACGACGCGGAGGGCAAATAGATGAGCTCACGGTTGCTCAACCAGATCGGCCTGTTTTTCGCGGCTCTGGTCATCGTCTCGCCGGCGATTCTGTTCTTTCTCTGGATGATCTCGCTGTCGCTGAAGTTCGAAATCGACAACGGCGCCTATCCGCCGATCCTGATCCCCGAACGCTTTGCCTGGTCGAACTATGTAAAAGTGTTCGAGGAGAACAATTTCCTGCTCTATCTCTGGAATTCGGTTCTGGTGACCGGCACGGCGACACTGCTGGCGCTGCTGATCGGCGTACCGGCCGGCTATGGCATAGCGCGGCTCAAGGCCGAAAAATCGGCGGTCGTCATCATGATCGCCCGTATGACGCCGGGGCTATCGTATCTCATCCCGCTGTTTCTGCTGTTCCAATGGATCGGCATCCTCGGCACGCTCTGGCCGCAGATCATCATCCACCTGGTGGTGACGGTGCCGATCGTGGTCTGGGTGATGATCGGCTATTTCGAGACCACGCCGATGGAACTGGAAGAGGCGGCCAATATCGACGGCGCCAGCTCCTGGCAGGTGTTCCGGCTGGTTGCCCTGCCCATCGCCAAGCCGGGCATCGTTGTCGCCTTCATCCTGTCGGTCATCTTTTCGTGGAACAATTTCGTCTTCGGCGTGGTGCTCGCCAGCCGCGAGACGCGCACGCTGCCGGTCGCCGTCTACAACATGCTCTCCTATGAGCAGGTGAGCTGGGGCCCGCTCGCCGCCGCCGCACTGGTGGTGACGCTGCCGGTGCTGGTTCTGACCATGTTCGCGCAAAAGCAGATCGTCGCCGGGCTGACCGCCGGCGCGGTCAAGGGCGGCTGAAGCCGCATCCCAGCTCGACATCACTCTTCTCCTGGAGAAATCCAATGGCATCGGTAACCATCAACAACGTGCAGAAGGCTTTCGGAGCCACCAAGATCATTCACGACGTCAGCGTCGACATCGCCGACGGCGAGTTCGTCATCCTGGTCGGCCCGTCGGGATGCGGAAAGTCGACGCTGCTGCGCATGATCGCCGGACTTGAAACGATCTCGGGCGGCAAGATCACCATCGGCGAGCGCATGGTCAACAATCTGCGGGCGCGGGACCGCAACATCGCCATGGTGTTCCAGAACTATGCGCTCTATCCGCATATGACGGTGGCCGACAATATGGGCTTTGCGCTCAAGATCAAGAAAGCCGATCCCGCCGATACCGCTGGCCGCGTCAGGAATGCCGCCAGCATCCTCGGCCTTGAAAAGCTGCTTGAGCGCTATCCGCGTCAGCTCTCCGGCGGCCAGCGCCAGCGCGTCGCCATGGGCCGCGCCATCGTGCGCGACCCGCAGGTCTTCCTGTTCGACGAGCCGCTCTCCAATCTCGACGCCAAGCTGCGCGTCCAGATGCGCGGCGAGATCAAGGCGCTGCACCAGCGGCTCGGCACCACCACGATCTACGTCACGCATGACCAGATCGAAGCCATGACCATGGCCGACAAGATCGTCGTGCTGCATGACGGCCTGGTCGAGCAGATCGGCGCGCCGCTCGACCTCTACGACCAGCCGGCCAATCTCTTCGTTGCCGGCTTTATCGGCTCGCCCGCGAAGGCGTGTTCCGCAGCGCCGGCGGGCTGATCCTGCCGCTGCCGGTAGGCGCCCGCCCGACCGACGCTGCAGGACGCGAACTTGTCTACGGCATCCGCCCCGAGCACATCCGCGCGACTGCCCAGGGCATGCCGGGCACGGTCACGCTTCTGGAAGCCACGGGTTCGGAAATCTTCGCCAAGGTCGACTGCGCCGGCGAGGAAATTGCCTGCCTGTTTCGCGAGCGGCTGCCGCTCAAGCAGGGCGCGCAGATACGGATCGAGGTCGATCGCGCCTGCGCCCACCTGTTCGACGCGAAAACCGGTCGGCGTATGTGATGGTGTGGCCTGCGCGGCGGGGTTGGCTCACGTGAAGACGATATTCGCGCGAACTATCGGCCGTTCGAGAGCCTTGTGAGAAGCGCGACCAGCTCCGGCTGCCGATGCGTCTGCGTCTTTGCGAAGACGGATTTCAGCTGGTTGCGCGCAGTCTCATAGGAAATACTGAGTTCGTCGGCCGCCGCTTCAACGCCGTGTCCCGAGCAAATCGTTCTCGCCAGCCTGGCTTCGGACGCTGTCAGCCTGAAACAGGACTGCAGCACCGCTTCAGGAGGACGAGGTCTCGCGTCAGGATCAATGAGGATGATGATTGCCTGGCATGGCGCCAGCGCGTTGTAGCAGACTTTCGGAAGTCGCAACGGATAGGCGAGGAGCGGCCGCCCTTGCAGTCTGGGCAGCGGCACGGGCGGCATCGTTGCGGCCGTGTCCGGCGAACACAGCAGCGCTTTCAGCGACCGGTCGAGAGCATCGGTCGCGGTTCGGTCAAAGGAAACCAAACGCCGGCGCGTAATCTGCAGGCCTCGCCCCAGAAGCCTTTCCGCCGGAGCATTGGACCGGAGTACATTGCCACTCCTGTCCAACATGACGGCGGGCGTTTCGGTGGCGCTAAACGCATCCAGTGCCGCGTCGGCCCTCCCGAAACCGATTGCCCGCGCAACTGCGGCCACAGCGCCCAGCTGTTTCGCAAGTTCCGCCAGTTGTCTCATTTCGTCTGGCGTGAACGGACCCTGTTGGATCGACCGCTGCAGCGACAGGGACCAGAAGTCGTCTCCTGCAGCGATCTTGACGAGCGCGCACCATCGCAGGCCGAAAGGCGCGAGGAATTCCTGGTAGTATGGATGCTTGGCGATATCGTCTGACGTCAGGAGGTCGAACTCCGAGGCGACGCCTTTCCGATCGAGGAAATTGACGAGGCGATACCGCTCGTCGCGGTTTATCCAGCCGTCGCGGACGTAGGTCTCTAGAGAAGGGGCCATGGTGCGGCTGCAAGGCACGAGTGGCAGGTGCCCTTTTATGTCGAAGAGCAGCGCTCCGGCGCTCCCGGTGGCCTTTTCTGCCACCTCCATCGCGGAATCCCAGCGTGATGGATCGAGGGCTGCCTCGACAAAGGCAGCACCGATCGCGTCAAAATCGAAAGCAGTGCCCACCGCTAACCCCTTAGCAAGGTACCAATCTAAACATACTGAATCTTGAATAGCGAGTCGGGCCGCCCTCGATTTTGATGCCACGGTGACCTAGAAGTCTTGCCAATGTATCAACATCGCAAACATTGAACTCGGAACTGGAACCACCTGTTCGGAGAACTGCCCCCTATGACGACTAGTGGCCAAGTTTAACCTTCAGCAGTTCAGCGGATGATTGAAGAAAAATTACGAGGTTTGTCGAAAATCTATCTTTGTATGTATTTAGAAGTTGTTATTTTTAGATGGTGTCCGTCAGAATAGCAGTGTTTTGTTCATTCCGTTCAACTGTCCGTTCAGCCATGTTATGTATGGATCGCCAAAAGGGGTATGCGCGCGACCTTTCGAATGAGTTTGCCGATTCCCTTTGTTGAATTTCGCCGCCTTTCCAAGCGTTTCTGGCGGGCGGGCGATGTCGTTTTCCAAGATCATGTCTGATCGAGTGCCGAAACTTACTCAAATGGGAGTTTCGCGCCGTGCCAGTCTCCTGAAAAGTGCCGTGAGCGAAGAAACGCTGGGGCAAAAACAAGGGGCCCGACCGCCAAGGCCGGGAAGATTCCGTCAGCCGGAAAGGGAACTCGGGGCTTCACCTAGCAGCGTGGAGTCGACTTCCGCCGCGCCATGCATGACCCCGAATGTACAAGCCGACCGCTGAGGTCGTTGGGAGGATGAAATGGCCGACAAGTTTGGAACGAACGGCAACGACGTCATCAATGGCACGGCGGACGACGATTTCCTCTCTGGCGGACCCGAAGCGGGGACCCTGCACTCGAGATCGGCGACGACGAGATCAACGGCGATGGCGGCGACGACACCATCCTTGGCCTTGGCGGCAGCGACATGCTGACTGACGGAGACGGCAATGAGACGCTCTATGCCGGAGACAACGACGACACGCTGAGTGGAGGCGCTACGACTATGTCTCCGGTGAGGCGGGCAGCGACACACTCGACACCGGGACCGACGGCGGTCAGGCGCGTGGCGGGGACGTTCTCATCGGCTGTGATGGCGATAACTATCTCGACAGCGGCGAGGGCAACGACATGCTGAGCGGCGGGGCCGGATACGACGCGCTGGACAGCGGATCAGGCCTTGACACCGTCGACTACCGGTCAGAGGGCGGGCCGAACGGCGTTCGAGTGAACCTTCTGGGCGATGCCCCTCAGGAGGGACTGCCTCCGGACACCGCGATCGACACCTACGGCAACTCCGACAGGGCCATCGGCACATGGTTTGACGATACGATCTTGGGCGGCATCAACACCAATCACTTTAGGGGGATGGAAAGATCGGCGGGGCTGCACGCCTTCGGATGGCTGTTCGTCGTGCCTGGGCCAGAGCGAATCCGGTTGAACCGCGCCACACAGAAAGACAGGCGTTCCTCAATTTGCTTCCAGCCAAGTTGCAAGTGGGCGATGCCAAACGACAGCGCCGCTCAAAGTTCGTTCCGGTGGACAACTTCTTTGAGCGCACAAAATACAGGAGTGACCTCAAATGATCGAGACACGCACAGAGTATTTGTACCCCGATCTTAAGCTTGAATTTGAGTTCGATCCAACCGCATTTTCAGGCGGAGTGTGGTCTGGAACCTCTCTCGCGGGCGAGCTGACTGTGTACTTTGGTGCACCCCAAACCATATATCTCACTAAGGGGGACGGGCAGAGAACAGCTGTGTTCAGCGGGTATGATATAACCTACGAGTTTTCGGCCGCAACAGGCACTTTAGCGATATATTCATTTCCACCTCAACGGGTGGAGCACACTCACAGTTTCATTGAAGACCCAAAGTCTTGGTATACATTCGACGGAATTCCAATCGTGGGAAGCAGTACTTTTTACGGTTCAACCCTAGCCGAACTTTTTCTTTTCGACGTTGTCGACAACGAACTTACCCAGGTCGCGAACAACGTGGTGACGTTCCGCTTCGCAGATGGTCGGCTTCTATATGAAACCGAAACTTACGAGCCCGCCGTAACGACAATTAGCAAAATAGTGCTGGAAAGCGGTCAAGTTGAATACGCTAAGACAGTAGACGGTGGTACATCAGAAACACGGAATCATGAATTAATGCTTGAGCAAATCTTCTTTAGTCCATTCGCAGATGTGGTCGAGTTTAATAGCCTAACCGAAGGTCAACTTGACGCCATAGAACACCTTACGGCTGAAAACATTAATGATGCGCTCGACGGAAATGACATCGTCGTTCTCCCTGACCTCCTCCATCAACAACTTACCCCAAATCTTGCTTGGAATTCGGAGACAGCATTCAACGGCGGCACCGGGGATGATCTTGTATTCGGTCGAGATGGGAATGATCGCATCCAGGGCGGCGCGGGCAACGATACGCTCGATGGGGGAGGAGGTGACGATATCCTGGACGGCGGAGGGGACAACGACACAGTTCAATTTTTCGACACGCCCTACGCAATCGCGATCGATCTCGATGCTGGTACGGCGGACTTCTCCAGAGGGCACCAGACTCTCTCGAATATTGAAAACGCAATCGGGGGTTTGGGCAACGACATTATTGCCGGCGATGACCAGGACAATATGCTCAGCGGGTTCGATGGGGACGATATCATCATAGGCTCTCCTGGGAACGACACCCTATTCGGCGGCGAGGGCACCGATACCTTCGACTACATGCTTCGGGGTTTCGGAAATCATGCCAATAGCACGGCGCAAACACTCGATGGCGGCCCCAATCCGAACGCCGGTGACGACGCGAGCAAGGCTGATCTCATCAAGCTGCCTGGCTCTGCCGATGATTATAAGTTTGGCGTCAGCTTCGGACCCGATTGGTCTGCAACGGCCACCACCATCACAACAGACCCAAATAACAGCAGCGGATTCCCTGGCATCTCGCTCGTGACGATGGAGATCGAGCGCGCCCGGTTCGAGCGGCCCGTTGATAACGCAGTGACCCTGTCACGAGGGAACCTCGTGTTCGAGATGGCGAGTCTTGCAAACGAGGCTTACGCGGGAGCCTCTGCTGCCGAAAGCCGAGGCTGGCACGCCGTCTCAGCTCTCGAACTCGGGATGATGCCCTCGAACTACGCTGGCCTTCCTTACCGATTCGAGAGCGGGCATCTTCGATGCGCACACAACATCGGACGTACATGCGGTTGCGCTCGTCCTGACCGGAATTGTAGGTGGCGTACGCACGCTGCAGGTGGCTTTCCGAGGTACTGACGAGCTGCCACTTGAGGCGCAGGACTGGCAACACCCGGCAGATCACTATGGACAATTCAAACCGCTCGTCGACGCATTGAAGAGCTACCTCGCCGATTCAGAGAATGGAGTCCAGCAGGTATTGGTGACGGGACATAGCTTGGGCGGCGCCATGGTTCAGCACCTGATCAATGAGGACCTGCAGGGTTCAGGCTTAGCTGATGTGCAGGGCTTCACCTTCGGGTCCATTGGGGCTGAGGTGGCGCCTGCCAACAAGCAGATCGCAAACTTCGGCCATGTGAACGATCCGGCCATTATCGCCCCCTTCCTACCCGGGAACACGGTTGGGGGACATGTCGCGATCAAGAGCCCTATCGCGCAGTACAGCTTCGCTGACGTGGTCTTGGAGCAGTTCGATATTATCAAACCCCACTCGATGGATACCTATGTGCTGTCCACGGGACAGCTTGTTGCAGAAGCATATGACGAGGGCGGGTTGTTCTATGACAGCTTGCTGGCGGAAGAGCTACGCGGGGCAGGTGATGTCTCGTTCAGGTATGACATCGTTCTGGGCCGTGAGGGAGCCGACAAGCTCGTAGCCTCGCGCCTTGACGAGTTCGTGCTTGCCGGAAACGGAAGTGATGTCATCGACATGAAGGGCCGTGGTGCGAGTGAGCGAGTGATCGACGGCGGGCTGGATGCCGATAAGGTGGTGATGGAGGGCTCCCGGTCCGACTACCAGATCGCAGCCGATGATGCCGATACATTCACGGTGAGCTACTCTGGCGACAAAACAGCGATTCTCGACCGAGTGGAGACGCTTGTTTTCCCGCGGTGGCTACTCGATGCCGAGGATCCGGTTGAGCCGAATGCTCTTGCAGTGGCTGCCGCGTCTGTCGAACTTGACGGTCCCGTGGTGCACTTGGACGGAACGCCCACCAGTGTTCAAACCCCAGGGACGGGCTCAGCCGAGTTTCTAGTCGATCCAACTTTCGACTACGCTGATGCGGGAGACGGTGATTTCGATGTACTTGGGTCGGCTCAAGGCGATGTCATCGTCTATGGGACTGGCGATAAGACGATCAGGGCTGGCACGGGGGATGACATCGTCATCAGCAAGGTCGTGTCCGGTCTTTCAACGGGGGGACTGGTCGATCCCGCTGTTGGCCAAACTGTAGCAGTGCTGGGTGCCGGGGATGATCTTCTGTTCGGGGGTGATGGTGAGGAGACCGTCTCTTTATCAGGACAGCGTGCGGATTACGCGGTGGCTGGGCTGGTCGACGGAACGGTCGTGATCCGAGATGGCCGAGATGGCTCCCCAGACGGAACGGATTCGCTTCTCGGGGTCGAATTTGTGCAGTTTGCAGACGGAACGTACACCGTTGAGGAATTGCTCCCCTCGGATCCTCCCGTAATATCCTCCGACGGCGGCGGTGACACGGCAGCAGTGTCGATCGCCGAGAACACGACGGCGGTGACTACAGTCGCTGCCAGCGACCCGAATGCAGGGGACACCCTGGCTTACTCGAAACTTGGCGGGGCCGACGAAGATCTGTTCACGATCGACGCTGCCACAGGCGCGCTCGCCTTCATTTCGGCACCTGATTTTGAAACGCCGGCCGATGCTGATGGCAACAACGACTATGAGGTCCAAGTCCAGGTCGCCGACGGAAACGGTGGTTTCGACACCCAGACGCTTTTGGTGACGGTGACAAACGCAAACGACACCGCGCCAGCATTCACTTCCGGAACGACGGCAACCTTCGCCGAGAACGCCACCAGCACCGTCTACGACGCCAATGCCGGCGACGCCGACAATCTCGGGGCGCTGACCTACATGCTTTCCGGCACTGACGCCGGCTTGTTCGACATCGACGCCTCGACCGGCGTGGTCACCTTCCAGAACGCGCCGGACTTCGAGAACCCGCTCGATCAAGGCGCCAACAATGTCTACGACATCACCGTCACCGCCTCCGACGGCACGCTGAGCACCGGCCAGGCGGCCGCCATCACGGTGACCGATGTGGCCGAAACAGCGCCCAATCTGACCGACGTGTTCGGATCGCAGATGAGCGTGACGACCAGCTCGCTCTACGGCAGCGCCTATGGCGGGTCGAAGCTGCTCGACGACAACACCGGCAGCTCCGTTGTCACCCAGAACGGCGCCGACGAATGGATCAAGCTCGATCTCGGCGGCAATTTCGACATCACCTCGCTCAGCCTGACCAACCGCAATGCTGCGGGGCAGCGGCTCGACGGGGCGGTGGTGCAGCTGCGCGACGCGCTGGGTAATGTCGTGCACACATTCGATCCGATCAGCGGCGCCACCAATGGCGAGGTGTTCAACCTTTCCCTCGACCAGGCGGTCACAGCAGCCTCCGTCTATATCGACGGCACCGCCGGCCAGTACCTGCAGGTCGCCGAGCTCGACGTTTTCGGTTTCGAGTCCGCAGTCCCGGGCCCGGCCAACGTGACGGACGTGTTCGGATCGCAGATGAGCGTGACGACCAGCTCGCTCTACGGCAGCGCCTATGGCGGGTCGAATCTGCTCGACGACAACACCGGCAGCTCCGTTGTCACCCAGAACGGCGCCGACGAATGGATCAAGCTCGATCTCGGCGGCAATTTCGACATCACCTCGCTCAGCCTGACCAACCGCAATGCTGCGGGGCAGCGGCTCGACGGAGCGGTGGTGCAACTGCGCGACGCGCTGGGCAATGTCGTGCACACATTCGATCCGATCAGCGGCGCCACCAACGGCGAGGTGTTCAACCTTTCCCTCGACCAGGCGGTCACAGCAGCCTCCGTCTATATCGACGGCACCGCCGGCCAGTACCTGCAGGTCGCCGAGCTCGACGTTTTCGGTTTCGAGTCCGCAGTCCCGGGCCCGGCCAACGTGACGGATGCGTTCGGATCGCAGATGAGCGTGACGACCAGCTCGCTCTACGGCAGCGCCTATGGCGGGTCGAAGCTGCTCGACGACAACACCGGCAGCTCCGTTGTCACCCAGAACGGCGCCGACGAATGGATCAAGCTCGATCTCGGCGGCAATTTCGACATCACCTCGCTCAGCCTGACCAACCGCAATGCTGCGGGGCAGCGGCTCGACGGAGCGGTGGTGCAACTGCGCGACGCGCTGGGCAATGTCGTGCACACATTCGATCCGATCAGCGGCGCCACCAACGGCGAGGTGTTCAACCTTTCCCTCGACCAGGCGGTCACAGCAGCCTCCGTCTATATCGACGGCACCGCCGGCCAGTACCTGCAGGTCGCCGAGCTCGACGTTTTCGGTTTCGAGTCCGCAGTCCCGGGCCCGGCCAACGTGACGGATGCGTTCGGATCGCAGATGAGCGTGACGACCAGCTCGCTCTACGGCAGCGCCTATGGCGGGTCGAAGCTGCTCGACGACAACACCGGCAGCTCCGTTGTCACCCAGAACGGCGCCGACGAATGGATCAAGCTCGATCTCGGCGGCAATTTCGACATCACCTCGCTCAGCCTGACCAACCGCAATGCTGCGGGGCAGCGGCTCGACGGAGCGGTGGTGCAACTGCGCGACGCGCTGGGCAATGTCGTGCACACATTCGATCCGATCAGCGGCGCCACCAACGGCGAGGTGTTCAACCTTTCCCTCGACCAGGCGGTCACAGCAGCCTCCGTCTATATCGACGGCACCGCCGGCCAGTACCTGCAGGTCGCCGAGCTCGACGTTTTCGGTTTCGAGTCCGACCCCTCCGAGCCGGACGCAACCGCAGCCCCGGACGACCTGGTGCTCACCGCCTGACCATCCCGAAAGCGTCGGCAGGAAGCAGACCGGATGCAGAGAGTAATATGGGTGTTCGATACAGCTTTCGCTGCTCGGATCTGGGGCTATGAGTAAAGGAACGAGCAAGGGAGCATCGCCGGACGGCGGCGTCGCCGGAGCCATCCGCGCCTGCAAGGCCGGCCTGGCCGGCGTCGCCGTCTTCAGCTTCTGCGAGAATCTCCTGATGCTCGCCGCGCCGCTTTACATGATGCAGGTCTACGACCGGGTGCTGGCAAGCCGCAGCCTCGATACGTTGCTCTATCTGAGCCTCGTGCTGGCATTCGCGCTGCTCGTTCTGTGCGTCCTCGACCTTGCCCGTAGCCGCCTGCTGGCGGCCATCTCCACCTGGCTCGAACACAAGCTGTCGCCGGGACTGTTCGAGCGGGCAGTGCAGAGCCGGTTGCGGGGCGCCAAATACGGGCCCGAGGCGATGAGCGACCTGGCGACGCTGCGCAGCTTCGTCTCCGGCCCGCGCATGACGACGATGTTCGACCTGCCCTGGACGGCCATCTTCATCACCGCCGCCTTCCTGCTGCATCCGCTGCTCGGCTATATCGGCCTCGGGGCGGTCGTCCTGCTGCTTTCGCTCGGCCTGCTCGGCGAGTTCCTCACGCGCAGCCTGATCCGGTCCGCCGCCGAAGGCAGCATGTCTTCCAGGCGTGCGCTCGAGGCCACCGCGCGCAATACGGAGGTGATCGAGGCCATGGGCATGATGTCGGCCGTCTCGCGGAAGTGGCTCGACGGCAACAACAAGACATTGCGGCTGCAGTCGAGGATACTGCGTCACACGACGCTTCTTGCCTCGACCACAAAATTCGTCCGCCTGCTGGTGCAGAGCCTCGGGCTGGGGGTGGCTGCCTGGCTGGTGATCGAGCAGCAGGCGACGGGCGGGATGATGATCGCCGCCTCCATCCTGCTGGCGAGGGCCGTGGCGCCCATCGAGCAGAGCATCGGCGCCTGGAAGAGCATCGTCACGGCCCGCGCGGCGATCGCGCGGCTGAAGGCGTTTGACGCCGAGCCGGCCTACCGCATCGGCGCCATGCCGCTGCCGCTGCCGCGAGGCAATCTGTCGGTCGAAGGCCTGGTGTATTGCGCAAAACCGATGACCCCGCCCGTCCTCAAGGGCATGAGCTTCGCGCTCGATGCCGGCGAATCGCTCGCCGTGGTGGGGCCGTCCGGAGCCGGAAAGTCGACCCTGTCGCGCCTGCTGGTCGGCGCCGTCGCGCCCACGCAGGGCGTCGTGCGCCTCGACGATGCGGACATCTTCCAGTGGGACAGGGACCAGGTGAGCGGCTTCGTCGGCTATCTGCCCCAGGACGTCGAGCTATTTGCAGGTACGGTTGCGCAGAACATCTCCCGGCTGCGCGACACGGACCCCGAGACAGTCGTCGCCGCCGCGAAGATGGCCAACGTCCACGAGATGATCCTGCGGCTGCCGCAGGGCTACGAGACCGAGATCGGCGAAGGCGGCCAGTATCTGTCGGGTGGCCAGCGCCAGCGCATCGCGCTCGCCAGAGCGCTGTTCGGCAATCCGCGGCTGGTGGTGCTCGATGAGCCGAACTCGAACCTCGACAGCGACGGCGACACCGCCCTGGCCAAAGGCATGGCCGCGCTCAAGCAGGCAGGGTGCACTGTGGTGGTGGTGACGCATCGGATCGCGCTGGCGCAGCATGTCGACAAGATGCTGCTGATGCGGGAGGGCCAGGTGGAGGCCTTCGGGCCCCGGCAGCAGGTGATCGCCCGGCTGGTCGGGCAGCCGTCGCCGGCCACGGTTCCACGCCCGCCGGCGGGCCAGGTGGTGGTTTCCCTGCAGCAGGGTATGTGACGATGGCAAGCGATTTTGCAGCACCCGCCCCTCAGCGGCCGAGGCTTTTCCGCCCGCTCATGCTCGGCTTCTCCGCGATATGCCTGTTTTTTGGCGGCTTCGGCGCCTGGGCGGCGTTGGCGCCGCTCTCCAGCGCCGCCAGCGCGCCGGGGCAGGTGCGGGCGCTCGCCTATCGAAAGACGATCCAGCATCTCGAGGGCGGCATCATCCGTGAGCTGCTGGTCGGCGAGGGTGACATCGTCGAGCAGGGCCAGGTGATGGTCCGGCTGGAGGACGTCCAGGCGCGATCGAGCTCGGAGCTGATCGAGCGGCAGTACTGGGCGCTGCAGGCCCAGGAGGCGCGTCTTCTTGCCGAGCGCGAGGGAGCAGCCCAGGTCGTCTACCCCATAAACCTCGCGGCTCGGAGGTCAGAGGCCCAGATCCGCGCCATGCTGGACGGCCAGGACAGGATCTTCGAGGGTCGAAAAGCGAGCCTTGCCAATCAGGTCGGGATAATGGAGCAGCGGGCGGCGCAGCTCGAGTCCCAGATCGACGCCCATCGAGCGCAGCTGCTTGCTTCCGACGACCAGATTCGCCTGCTCGAGGAGGAAGTGGCCACGGTCCGTGACCTGACCGAGCGCGGCTACGAGAAACGGCCCCGGCTGATGGGCCTGGAGCGGGAGCTCGCGCAGTTGAAGGGGGACCGGGGCGAACAGCTCGGGATGATCGCCCGGGCCAAGCAGCAGATTCTCGAGTCGCACCTGCAGATCGCCGATCTGCGGAACGCGCAATCCAAGGAGATCGAGGCCGAGCTGCGTGAGGTGCAGACCAGGATGAACGAGCTCGAGGACCGGCTGAGCGCCGCGAGCGATGTCCAGAACCGGACCGAGATTCTTGCGCCGCATGCCGGCCGGGTCGTCCAGCTTCGTCATGTCACCACCGGCGGCGTCATCCGGCCCGGTGACGCCATCCTGGATCTGGTCCCCACCAGCGAGGAATTCGTCGTCGAGGCCCGCATCTCGCCGCTCGACATTGACAGCGTGCGCTCGGGCCTCGATGCGGAAGTCAGGCTGCTGGGCCTCAACCAGCGGAGCCTTCCCATCCTGCTGGGCAAGGTGGCGTCGGTGTCCGCCGACGTCCTGACCGACCAGCGCAGCGGCGAAAGATACTACCTGGCCGAAATCAGCTTTCCGGAAGAGCAGCTGCATCGCATGTCGGGCATAAACCTCTACCCGGGGATGCCGACCGACGTGCTGGTGGTGACCGGCCAGTCGACGCTGATGGGATATTTCCTCGAGCCGGTGCGCGACAGCTTTCGGAAGGCGTTTCGTGAGCACTGAAGCGCATGCCGATCCCAGCATGCTCACAGCGGGGCCTCGGGTGATCTTCAGCGGCATCACGTCGGGCTCATAGCGAAGCCACGTTCCCGAACCGGCTGGGCGCCCAGATACCGATCGAGGTAGATCGCGCATGCGCCCACCTGTTGGACGCGAAACCGGCCGGCGTGTGTGATTGGCGCTGCCTGCGCGGCGGGTTCGCCGACGCGAATCTCGAATAGCGAGTCGGGCCGCCCTCAGGGCCGCCCGCGATCGTGATGCAGCTTGGCGGTGCTTGCCGCCCGGAACTAGTGTTTTTTGGGCGATGTTGAAAAGCGATGCCTGAACCGGAACGGCGACCTCATCTGCTTTGGCGACCTTATCGCCGCAGCCCGCTGCGTTGCTGGCCCTCGCCACTGCTCCTCCGCCGCGGCGGTGAACTGCGGAGCCTGCATCTGCCCAATGCACCCAGTCTTCAGCTTGCGTCTGGGGTTCGCCAGGAAATCGGCGACAATTTCCGATCCGCAAGGGTCGGAATCGATCACATCGTGCCCAATCCCGCGAAGCACGACGACCTGCCCAAAAGGAAGGCTTTTGGCCGCACGATATGCCCAGTGAGTTGGTGTTGCCGGATCATACTCGCCCGACAACAGCAGGGTCGGGATATCCAAGCGGCGAGGATGCTTTTGCGAAACCGTCGTTCCCTCAGGAAACCAAAGCGGGCAAACCCAGGTATAGTCGGCCTCTCCGATCCACTTCGTCCAGTATTCGAGGCGCTTGTCAGGCAGCTCGGAAATGTTGGTCTCAGAGCAAGTGACCGAAAAATCCATGCCCTGGGCAATCTCGGTATCGTCATGTTCAAAGATCATGTCCGCAAGCGGTCTGAAATCGTTTTCGTATGTTTTCTCGACTAGCTTTGGAATATCTTCGATAGCGTAACGATCATATAGCAACCCGAATATAAGCTCAAGAAAATCCGCGCCGGAGACATATCTGTACTGAGCGGGAGCGTTTTCCCTGTCATCGCTGCGCAAAAGCACCGGCTGTTTGTCCAACTGCTTTACGATCGCTCGCACCGCGTCTCCCAGTCCGCGCATGCAATTTTTTGATTTTTGGCAATCTCGTTCCAGCAGTCGCAAAGAACGATCCAGATTTCGCCCATCTTCCTTGAGGTAGTCGATATCAAGGGGAAGAACGGAATCCAGAATGCTCGCCGAGATGCCCTCTGGATGCTCGTTCATCACTTCCAAGGCAAGTCTTGTGCCGTAAGAGATGCCGTAGAGCACCCACTTCTTTATGCCAAGAGCCTTGCGAACGTCGTTGACGTCTGCTGCATTTTCGGCGGTGTTGTAGGCGAAGAGGTCAATGCCCTTTGCTATCAGCGCGCTTCGGCACGCGACCACCTCATCTCTCATGAGCTTGTCAAAGCTGATCTCAGCATCGACGCTTAGCGAAATGGAGTTCCAATGATCGGCCTTGAAGTATCGCGAACAGCTGAGCCTGGGAACTGACTTGCCTATCCCTCGTTGGTCGACCACGACCACTCGGCGCCCGATCATCCAATTTTGATCACTTATGAACTGCCACCATGCCTCGATGTCTTCCCTGTCGCCAATATCGGTGGGCTGGCCGGGCCCGCCGGTGAGAAACACAATGGGCTCATGCCGCTCGCGGTCGGGTTCGAAGACCACCACCGATAGAGTGATTTCAGTCCCAGAAGCTTTTTTGCGGTTTTCAGGGACATTGAGGGTCCCGCACGTCATGTCACGGTCGCGCGGAACTTCGAACCAGCAATTCGTTTTCTTGAACTCTTCCGCATGGATATCCCCGCTCCACACGCAAAAGAGAAATACAGCTGACGCGAGCTTAAAGAGTACTCGATCCAGATTGATGAACATACGTCGGAAAGAAGTGTGCATGTTGCCCTCCATCATGCAGCAGGCCCTGAGGCATTCTCTCGCCACCGCTGAGCTTGGACGCGGTTCGTAGCTGGCGTCGCCGCACCCGGCGGGATGAATGCGGTCAGTGTGGCAAATGCAATAGCGACTTTATCGGTGCTCCTCTACGAATGCCTTGCAGGGGAGTGACAACTGCTCGATCTTGCTTTCGAGATCGCATTTGCCGATCGGCATCATTGGGCAGAGCCGTTTGTAGTCACGGTTGCATTGCTTGCCCTGGAAATTTTTGAAAGCTTTTGCCTCGGCGACCGGCGGGTTCAACAGTATTCCCGAGCAGGCTAACGCCAAGCCTAACCACAGATGCTTCCCCATAACACTCCCCACCGGTTGGTTCGCAATACACGGCGCATAGGGGTATTCCCCACGCAGTAGAATGATCGTGGTTTTCGCTACCCCACCAAATAGCTATCAATTGTCTCGACAATAGAGTGGTTTCCATTGGCCGCGCATGACCCATTTGGGTAGAGGATGATGGGCGACGATGGCATCGGAGCAGTTGTCACCGTTGGCCTACTCCCGAGCGTCCAGGAGCGCGCCGACTCACTCCGTTCGGGCCGCGGCAACAATCGAGGGGTATCGTGACGAGATCGCCGTCGCATTCGGATTGGCGCATGCTGACGAGATCGTCGGCAAGCACGCGGACTGCTTCGATGCCGTACCTGCCGCCGCCGAGCGGGAAGGCATAGATGTTGGGGACGCCTTCGCGATCCAGTAACGACTGTCCCCACCGGCGTATCAATTAGCACTACGACTCAGAGCCGGCTGCCAAAACATGCCGTACCAAACTGCCGCGAAAGGCACGGCGGTCCCTTACCAAGTGGTTGAAATCTGGTGATCCCGACAGGAATCGAACCTGTGACCTACAGATTAGGAAACTTCCCACAATCCATGTAACGCAAGGCTTTGCGGATTCCATGTCGTATTTATGTCGCGCCCTCATGCCTTAGGACGCTGAATCAGAAGCCCGACCATTAGTGAGCCGACGCAGCCAATAAACAGCGACATGTAGAGTGAGAATCCGCCTCCGCCCCAATAGATCAGCAGCCCAAAACCTGCAGCTATCACGGTTGGTACGATCAATCCGATCACTCGTTCACGGACCGAAATAGGCCCTCTGCGCTTGGCGAACCACTTATCCAAGTAATGCAGTCCTGCAGATGCCAGTTCGGCGGTATCATCCGCCCTTGGAAATAGATGGCCATAGGTGTCCATGGTCAGCGTGATGGAACTGTGGCCTAAACGCTCCCGCACCATCTTCGCCGGCGACCTGTCGCTCGGCCGCAAGATTTTCAACCCGTGCGAACTGTATCCGCGCTGCCGGGATCGATCTTCGTCAACCGCGATTTCGCCTCGACCACGCGCCGTTGCGCGGCCCGTATCCTGCTGCACAGGGCGATATTGATGCCGACACCGCAGTGTTCATCCAGCATTTCATTCGCACGTTCAAGGGAGAGCTCCGCTCGGTTAAGCCGCTGTCGGGCTCTCGCCAGTTCCATATCCAAAAGTTCCATTGTCCCAGATCCATTGCAGTCCCTTCCATTGGTAAACCGCTTGTCGTCGCCGTTGGTTCCGGCTGTTCGTGAGCGTGCAGCGTCGGAAGGGCGGGAAGAATGATCGCCATCCCTGCCAAAAGAGAGATCGTCCGGTGATGCTGCTCAGTCGACCTGCTCAATCTCCGGACTTGGTTCAGTCGGCGGAGCTGGCGTGCAATCTTGCCCGGTGCATTCCTGCACAGGGTTATCCGCCGGCGGGAGACAGTTTTGCCCCTCGCAATGAACTGGCGGCTGCTCTGTGGCTGCTTCATTGTTCGGCGGAACGGGCTGATCCTCAGCGCGAACGGCCGGTATACCAAGGCCGATCATGGCTGTGCACAAGAGCGCAATCCGAAGCAAATTCATTTCCGCCTCCGCGGCCGACAGCGGGATGCAGACTATACTTTCGAACTGCGTCCGACATCCTGTCACCCGCGAACGGCGTTAACAGCGCGTTTCATTGCTGGTCAGAAGGTCGCGCCGAATGAAACGCCGGCCAATTCAACCCGCGCGACGTCCTTCAAAGCTGGGGTGATCGATCTTCACCAAGCGGTCTGCGGCCTTGACCGCAGCTCGTATCCTGTCGCGCAGCGCGAGATTCTCGGCCAGCATTTCTTCAGTGCGTTGAAGCGCGAGCTCGGTCCGGCGGATGCGCTGCCTGGCATTGGCAACTTCCGATGTCAAAATATCGGCCGCCATCCCGTGGCCGTGGGGTTCCATAGTGTCCATGGGTTTCTAATACATGGGGGGCGATATCGTTCCCTGATTTCGGTCGAAACGGCGGGCCGCAGAAAAGTGCGATGGGCCGAATGACCAATGCGCTCCCTGCGAAAAACAGCGCCAGAAACAGGAGAACGCCTTCGGCCGCTTTGGATACCTCGGGCGGAATGCATCAACGTGAAGACGGCCCTCGCCATGTTCCGCAACGATTACCAGTTGTCCGAAGAGCGGCTCAGCTGCCGGCAATCGCCGCGGCATACCACGAAGCTCTCGCGGCCCAGCAGCAGGTTGAGAATAGGTGGCGCGCCGCTTGGCCATTGGCGCCAGAAAACCAACCGTAAGTATCTGATTTTATTGGTGATCCCGACAGGAATCGAACCTGTGACCTACAGATTAGGAATCTGCCGCTCTATCCTACTGAGCTACGGGACCACGCGGCCCGACACATACCCGCTTCGGACCGTTTCGCCAAGAGGCAAGCTTGACGCAAGCGGCCGGTCGCGAGTGGGCCGCAAAGATCAGCCGGAAACAGCGGAACTTCGGACCACCGCCGCGCTTTAGTGTGCCGAAGGAGATGCCGCATGAGTGCTACGAAAGAGTTCTTTGAAACCTGGCTCCAGGAGAACGTCGGTAACCTGCCCGCGGAAAGCGAAGTGAGCGTGGCCGTCCTGGTTCAGCAATTCGAGGAGGATGCCGACGCGGCCGGCTTTGGTCACGAGGTGCGCGAAGACGAGATCGGCGACATCGAGGAGGCCATTGAGAAAGCCCTGAACAAGGCCAGGGCAGGCGAACAGCCGCAGGCTGACGATCCGGCCGAAGAAAGTGATCTGGCGCCGGTCATGGAGGCGCTGAAGGTCGACGACCCGAAGAGCGGGCCGTAGCCATCCCAGGCACCATCGATTGATTTCCGAATAGGCTCTTCCCGACGGCTGCGGCTCCCCTCAACGTGCCAGGGCTATCGCATATTGGTAAGTACCCCCTCACCCGGATTGCCAACCGAATTGCGAAGGGCAATTCGGGACAATCCGACCTCTCCCCAAGGGGAGAGGAGCCAGCGCCGTATACATCAGGCGGCCAGCGCCGTCTCCGCGAGCTTCACCCAATAGCTCATGCCGTGCGGGATGACCTCGTCGTTGAAGTCGTAGGCAGGGTTGTGGAGACCGGCGGTGTCGCCATTGCCGATGAAGATGAAGGCGCCCGGCCGCGCTTCCAGCATGTAGGAAAAGTCCTCGCCGCCCATCACCGGCTGGATGGCGCGGTGCACCTGTGCCTCGCCGGCGATTTCAGCGGCGACATCGCTGGCAAACACCGTCTCTTCCGGATGGTTGAAGGTGACGGGATAATTGGCCTTGTAATCGACCTCGATCGTTGCGCCGAAGGCCGCGCCGACGCCCTCGCAGATAGTACGCACGCGCTGCTCAGCCTTCCTGGCGACCTCCTTCTTCAGCGTGCGCACTGTGCCGGCGATCTCGGCGCTCTCGGGAATGACATTGTAGGCGTCGCCGGCGTGGAACTTCGTCACCGACACCACGACAGCCTCGACCGGATCGGTGCTGCGCGAGGCGATCGTCTGCAGAGCGCCGACCAACTGGCTGGTGATGACGATCGGGTCGATCGTGCCGTGCGGCATCGCCGCATGCCCGCCTCGGCCCTTGACGGTGATGGTGAATTCGGCGGTCGCCGCCATGATCGGGCCCGGCTTGATGGCGAATTGTCCGACCGGCAGGCCCGGCATGTTGTGCATGCCGAACACCTTGGAGATGCCGAAGCGCTCCATCATGCCGTCTTTGACCATCTCGTTGCCGCCGCCGCCGCCTTCTTCGGCCGGCTGGAAGATCACTGCGACGGAGCCGGCGAAATTGCGCGTCTCGGCAAGATATTTGGCAGCGCCGAGCAGCATCGCGGTGTGGCCGTCATGGCCGCAGGCGTGCATCCTGCCTGGAATGGTCGAGGCGTAGGGTTTCCCGGTGATCTCGTTGAGCGGCAGCGCATCCATGTCGGCGCGCAGGCCGATGCTCGTGCCTTCGCCGAGGCGGCCGCGGATGATGCCGACGACACCGGTCTTGCCGAGGCCGGTCACCACGTCGTCGCAACCGAAGGCCTTGAGCTTCTCGGTGACGAAGGTGGCGGTCTCGAAGACGTCGAAATTCAGCTCTGGTGTCTGGTGCAGATGGCGGCGCCAGCCGGCGACCTCGTCTTGCATTTCGGCGGCGCGGTTCAGGATCGGCATGATGTTCCATCTCGCTGTTGGAGCAGACGGGCGCAGCCTGCTGCTTTGCAATTGTGCCTGCTGTATTAGAATTGTCATTCAGGCACTTTGCCATCTTGACGTCACATAGGCTAAATAGCACCGCAAGACAGTGATCCGGATAGAGGGACCGGATCACCATGCTGGCGATCGCGTAACAAATCTTACGGAGCCAGAGGCGACTGCGGCAAGAGGCGATTTCGGATTCCACCATGCGGTACAGGCATTTCATCAAGCTAAAGCGCGTCGCGTTTGACCGGGCGACGCGCTTTAGCGTTGTTGTTTTTATGCAGGTCGTTATCGCAAAACCGCTGCGCACGTTTGCGCGACATGTATTGCTGGCGGGCGCTGTGGCGCTGCCGGCGCTGGCCGGTCCGGCTCTCGCCAATCCGACGATCGTGTTTGATCTGGAGAATGGCAAGATCCTCCAGCACCAGGAGGCTTTCAAGCGCTGGTATCCTGCCTCACTGACCAAGCTGATGACCGCCTATGTCGCATTTCGTGCGATTGCCGCGGGCGAGGTCCAGCTCGATTCGCCGATCAAGGTGACGAAGCGTTCCGCCAGCGAGCCGCCGAGCAAGATGGGCTTCAAGCCGGGGTCGGTCATGCGGCTCGATAACGCGCTGAAGATGATACTGGTCAAATCGGCCAACGACGTCGCCATGGCCGTCGGCGAGAACATCGGCGGTTCGCAGGCCGCTTTCGCCGAACGCATGAACGCCGAGGCGCGCCGGCTCGGCATGACCGGAACGCATTTCGTCAATCCGAACGGGCTGTTTTCGCCGGACCAGTATACGACGGCGCGCGATCTCGGCTTGCTGGTGATGGCGATCCGCACGGAATTTCCACAATATGCCGCATGGTTCTCGATCGAGGGCCTGGCCGTCGGCAAGAAGAAGATCCCGAATTACAATCTTCTGATCGGCCGCTATCCCGGCGCCGACGGCATGAAGACTGGCTTCGTCTGTCCGTCGGGCTTCAACATGATCGGCTCGGCAACACGCGACGGGCGCACGCTGGTGGCGGTGGTGCTTGGCGAGAAGTCGGCCATCACCCGCGCCGAGACCGTCGCCAGGCTGCTCGACCACGGCTTTGCCACGCCGACACCGGGCTGGCTGACGGTGGCGGCGCTGCCTTCCTATGGCGACACCACATCGGTCAACGACATGAATGACGAGATTTGCAGGAAGAAGCCGGCTAAGGAGCAGTCGGAAGCTGCCGTCCCCGTCGGCGACAAGAAAGCGCCGAAATCGCCCTACCAGAAAAAGCTCGACGCGCCAACATTGGTCGCGGTCGGCCTTGGCGGCGCCACCGGGCCGATACCGAAGGCCATGCTCGATGCAGCGGGCCGGGAATATGCCGACGTGCCGCTGCCGAGCTGGCGGCCCGACCTGCCGCCGCCGCCCGGCGCCGAGCCGGCAGTGATCGGTTCCGCCACCGTGGCCCAGGAGCCCACCAAGGCCGTGAACTAACCTGATGAGCAGCGGCTTTCCCATAGCCGTCTCGGTGCTGACCGGTTTTCTCGGCGCCGGCAAGACGACGCTGCTCAACCGGCTGCTCAGGGATCCCGCGCTCGCCGACACCGCGGTCATCATCAACGAGTTCGGCGAGGTGGCGATCGACCATCTCCTGGTCGAACAGGCTTCCGACGGCATCATTCAGCTTTCCGACGGCTGTCTCTGCTGCACGGTGCGCGGCGAACTGGTCGACACGCTGGCCGATCTCGTCGACCGGCTGCAGACCGGCCGCATCGCCCGGCTTGCCCGCGTCGTTATCGAAACCACCGGCCTCGCCGATCCGGCGCCGGTGCTGCAGTCGATCATGGCGCATCCGGCGCTGGTCGAGGCCTTCCGGCTCGACGGGGTCATCACGCTGGTCGACGCGGTCAACGGCGATGCGACGCTCGACGCCCATGTCGAGGCCGTGAAGCAGGCGGCGGTCGCCGACCGCATCGTGCTGACGAAAGCCGATCTGGCCACCGATCCGCGCGACGTCGAGGCCTTGCGAGCCCGGCTGCGGCAGATCAATCCGGGTGCCGAGCTGCTCGATGCCGGTGACAGCAGGACCGATGCAGCGGCGCTGTTCGATTGCGGTCTCTACAACCCGGCCACCAAGTCCGCCGACGTGCGGCGCTGGCTGGGCGAGGAAGCCGCCCATGGTGACCATGACCACGATCACGACCACGATCACGACCATCGGCACGATTCCCGTGTGCGCTCCTACTCGCTGGTTCATGACCGGCCGGTGCCGTTTTCGGCGATCGAGATGTTCCTCGACCTGTTGCGATCAGCACATGGCGAGCGCCTGTTGCGCATGAAGGGCGTCATAGAATTGCTGGAAGACCCGTCGCGGCCGCTGGTCGTCCACGGCGTCCAGAAGATCCTGCATCCGCCGGCGCGGCTGCCGTCCTGGCCGGACGGCCAACGCGGCACAAGGCTGGTGCTGATCACGCTCGACATGCCGGAAGATTACGTCCGCCGGCTGTTTGCCGCTTTCACCAACCGGCCGTCGATCGACACACCGGACCGCGCGGCGCTGGAAAACAACCCGCTGGCCATCGCCGGGCGGTGAAGCGGCTGATCTCCCCACTTGAGGGGGAGATGCCAAGTGGTGGCAAAGAGGGCAGGCCAGAGGGGGTCGGCGCGACCGGGCGCGGCCTCCTGCGGCAGATCAAGGTTGGCGCTTTGCGCGCAGCGACCCCCTCTGTCGCCTTCGGCGACATCTCCCCCTCGAGGGACCTCGAGGGGGGAGATTACCTCGCTCCGCGGTCGACCAGAAAGCGATGGCCGCCTGATATCGCTGCCGTTTCGATCACTCGATGGCCGCTCTCGGCGCAGAAGGCGGGAATGTCGATGACGGCGAGGGGGTCAGTGGTTTCGAGCCACAGCCGGCTGCCCGGCTGCATTGTGGCCAACCGCTTTTTTGCCTTGAGCACGGGCAACGGGCAGTTCAGACCTTTGAGGTCGTAGACGGCGGCGGGGCTGGTTGAGGGCCCGTCTTCTTGGGCCCCATCTGCTTGTTCAGACATGAAGCTCAGCCGCCGAACATGCCGAGCAGCTTCTTCTTCAGCCTTGTCGTCCTGCTTTCGCCGGCATTCGCCGCCTGCGCTGTTGCCGGGGCGGCATCGGGGGACGATGCGATTGTCGCGGTAGCGACAGGCGTTTCGGCCGCGGCCATGGCCTCCCCCTCTTCGGCCAGCGAATTAATCCTGGCCGTCTGCTTTTCGGCCGCAGCCTGAGCCCTGGCCGCCGCTTTCTCGGCCTTGGCCGCTTCTATCGCGGCTAGCCTTTGCTCCTCGGCCTTCTGCTTGGCGGCTTTCTCGGCGTCGAGCGCGGCCATCTTGCGGCCCGCCGGCGAATCGATGCGGCCCATGCGCGCCGTCGCCGTCAACGAGCCGTCGGCGTTAAGCGAAGGCGGCTCGATCGGCACGCGTTCGCCACGGGCGCGCCTCTTCGACCACTCGGAGACGATGCTGGCTTCCTTGATCCCGCCGATGGTCGGCTTGGGCGCCGGCACGCTGGCCTTGACCGCGCCGTTGAAAGCCGCCTCGTAGGTGCTCTGGTAGGCATTGAAGGCGCTCTTCAGCGAATCCGGCTGCGTCGTCGCGGGGCAGGCGCCGGTCGGATCGAAGGTCTCGCCGTCAGGCGCGACCTGGTTGAAGACGTAGCGCTTCTCGCAGACATCGACCTTCGGCGGCACTTTCGTGATCTCGAAATTGTCGTAGCCGACCTTCAGCATCTTCCAGAATTCGTAGTTCGGGTCTTTGCGATAGCGCGCCATGTTGGCGGCGGTCATGCGGAACGGAAAGGCCTGGATCTGGAACTCTGTCTGCCCCCCCTGGAAGGCGTCGCGGCCGAAGGCATAGATCTGCTCGATCTGCGCGTCGGTCATCGAATAACAGCCCGACGACGAGCAGGCGCCATGGACCATCAGATGGGAGCCGGTGCGGCCATTGGCGCGGTCGTAGGCGTTGGGGTAGCCGATGTTGAAGGCAAGGTGGTAGCTCGAGCGCGGATTCATCTGCGCCGGACGGACCGTATAGAAGCCCTCCGGCGCCTGGCGGTCGCCTTCGGTGTATTTGGGGCCCAGCTTGCCCGACCATTTGCAGATGTCGTAGCTGGCGACCAAGTCATAGCGGCCGTTGGTCTTGGCCTTCCAGATTTCGAGCTTGCCCTCTTCCTTGAAGATGCGGGCCATCACCGGCGAAGTGCGGGTCATGCCCTTGGCCTTCATGCTGGCCAGGATCTTGTCGGGTAGCGGCTTGTTGGCGTGGGGGGCAAAATCCTTCATCGAAGAATCATTGCAGCCGGCGACGCCTATCGCGGCAATCACAAGTGCGGTGCGGGCAAGCTTGGCAAACATGGCTTCGTCTTTTCTTTCGGACCGCAGGCATCAGCGCGTCGGGCCCAACCGTAAGCCCGTTAACCTTGAAAATTCCTTACCGCAAGCGCCGGGCCTTACGGCAATCCGATTGAAACGAGTGCAGCGGCATTTTTGTGGCGAAGGTGCTCAATCTCGCCACATTTGCTACGCTGACCTTCGGTTCGGGATCATGGTCTAGAGGTTTCGGCCCATAGAAAGGTATTTCTCGCGGCGCTGCTCACGAAAATCGGTGTTGGCGCCGGAGAATTCGTTCATCGTTTTGGCGATGAGATCGCCGGTGGCGGCAATCACCGTTTCCGGGCCACGATGGGCGCCGCCGAGCGGTTCGGGAACGATGGCATCGATGATCTTCAGCTCCAGCAGATCCTGGGCGGTGATCTTCATGTTGGTCGCCGCATCCTTCGAGCGGGTGGTGTCGCGCCACAGGATCGAGGCAGCGCCCTCCGGCGAGATCACCGAATAGATGGCGTGTTCGAGCATGTAGACGCGGTTAGCGGTGGCGATAGCGATGGCGCCGCCCGAGCCGCCTTCGCCGATGACCACCGAGATCGACGGCACCTTCAGGCGAAGACAGGCCGAGGTCGAGCGGGCGATGGCTTCGGCCTGGCCGCGCTCTTCGGCATTGACGCCGGGATAGGCGCCGGCGGTGTCGACCAGCGTCAGCAACGGGATATTGAAGCGGTCGGCGAGTTCCATCAGCCGCACTGCCTTGCGATAGCCCTCCGGCCGCACCGAGCCGAAATTATGCCTCAGCCGGCTAGCTGTGTCCGAGCCCTTCTCCTGGCCGATGATCGCCACCGGCTCGCCGCGGAAGCGGGCGAAGCCGCCGACGATCGCCTGGTCCTCGCCGAAATTGCGGTCGCCGGCAAGCGGCGTGAAATCGTTGAACAGGCCCTTGATGTAGTCGACGCAATGCGGCCTGTCCGGATGGCGCGCCACCTGCACCTTCTGCCACGGGGTCAGTGCCTTGTAAGTGTCGCGCAATGCATCGCGCACGCGTTTCTCGAGACGGCTGATCTCATCGCCGACGTCGACCGCCTCCCCATTCTCGGCGAGCTTCTTCAACTCAAGGATCTTGCCTTCGAGATCGGCGACCGGCTTTTCGAAATCGAGGTAATTGTACATTCTTGAGCGGACCGATAAGCCGGGAGGCAATGACTGACGGAACCTGGGAAACAGAGGCTCCGGGCGGTGGAACGTCGCCCTCACATAGCGATATGACGCCTAGTCGGCAAGCGGATGATGATCGTTGACCAGCCGCACCAGCCGCTCCTCCAGCACATGTGTATAAATCTGCGTCGTCGAAATATCGGCATGGCCAAGCAACTGCTGCACGGCCCTGAGATCGGCGCCGTTCTGCAGGAGATGGCTGGCGAAAGCATGGCGCAGCACATGCGGCGATATTTTCGCCGAGGCGATGCCGGCCCGCGCAGCAAGGCCCTTCAGGTCGCGGGCGAAGACCTGCCTGGAGAGATAGCCGCTGTCGCTTGCCGCCGGAAACAGGAACGGACTATCCGCCAAAGCCGGCACCGTTGCCCGGGCAACGAGCCAGGCCCGCATGGCCACGCGCGCCTTTGCCGACAGCGGCACCATGCGTTCCTTGTCACCCTTGCCGCGCACCGTGAAGAAACGATCGTCGCGCAGCGCCACCGTCACCGGCAAGCCGACCAGTTCGGAAACCCGCAAGCCGGTGGCGTAGAGCACCTCGACCAGCGCATGCAGGCGCAGCGCCGCCAGGCCGTCGCCATCGTTCAGCGAGGCGTCAGCTGCCTCCTGCGCCGCACGGTCGATCAGCCGGCCGGTGTCTGCCTCGCTCATCGTCTTCGGCAGCGGCCGGCCCTTCTTCGGACTGTCCAGGGTTCCGGTCGGGTCATCGCTGCGCAGACCCTCGGCGTAGAGGAACTTGAAGAACTGGCGCATCGCCGACAGCTTGCGTGCCTGCGAGGTGGCGGCAAAACCGCGTGTGGCTATCTCGTCGAGATAGTTGCGGATATCGGCGGCGGCGGCACCAGCGAGCCCGCCGTCGATCCCGGCTGACGCGTCTTCGAGGTCGCGGCGATAGCTGGAAAGCGTGTTTTCGGCAGCGCCGCGCTCGGCGCTCATCATTTCCAGAAAGGCTTCGATGCGGGCCGCGCTGTTCATATCTCTCAGTTTTTCTGTTTCTTACTTTTTCTTGGGAATGAGCTTTTCGGGAGGGATGCGTACGCTCATTTCGGCCTTTCTCGGCTCGACGAACATCGCCAGAGCGAACATCGCGCCATAGACAATGCCGGCCAGAATCGTGAGCGTCACGACAAAGCGGAACAGTGTCGGCATCAATTCTCGCCCGTCTTGTTGTTCTGCGTTTCCAAACCCTTGCCCTTATGAGACGCCAATCCGGCCAATTCAAGGGCGAAGCTCGGACCCGCCGCCGCGCCACGCTTGACGCAATCAGGCTTTTGATGTCGATACGCCGGCAAGAGGACCTAAGCAGGCATTCGTGGGCTGGCCTACGAAAGCCTGCCTGGATCCTTGGCTTGTCGCAGGTTCCGTCGCAAAACCTGGGATACTTTTGCGGAACCTTGCTTAGAAACATCATGGTGTCATGAACGCGTTGCCAGCCAATCCTCCCGATGAGAGCCATGCCGCGCTGCTCGGCCGGCTGGGCAGCCGTTCCATTGTCTTTGTCGGCCTTATGGGCGCCGGCAAGACGGCGATCGGCCGCAAGGTGGCGGCGATGCTGGGACTGCCTTTCATGGACAGCGACCAGGAAATCGAAAGCGTGTCGCGGATGAGCGTCCCGGAACTGTTCGAACGCTATGGCGAGCCCGAGTTCCGGGCGCTGGAGCAGCGCGTCATCCTGCGCATATTGGAACATGGCCCGCAGGTGCTGTCGACGGGCGGCGGCGCCTTCATGAGCGCGCAGACGCGGGAGGCCATTGCCGGCCATGGCGTGTCGGTATGGCTTAAGGCCGAGATCGACCTGTTGATGGAACGCGTTTCCAAGAAGCAGAACCGGCCGCTGCTGAAAAGCGCCAATCCCCGTGCCGTGATCGAGAGGTTGATGGCCGAGCGCTATCCGGTCTACGCAACCGCCGATGTTACCGTGCCGACCCGCGACGATCGCAAGGAGGTCATCGCCGCCGAGGTGGTGAACGCGCTTTGCGGCTATTTCGGCGTGGCGGCCGCGACAGGTGAGGTGCGCTCGTGAGCATCGATGCGACCGTCACTGTCGAAGTCGGGCTCGGCGATCGCGCCTATGACATATTGATCGGCTCCGGCCTGCTGTTGCGCGCCGGCATCGAGATTTCGCGCCGCCTGCCCGGCACGCGCGCCGCTGTTATCACCGACGTCAATGTCGCAGCCGCACACCTCGAGACGTTGAAGGCCGGCCTTGAAAAGGGGGGCATCCAGCCTGCAGTCATCACGCTGCCGGCGGGAGAAAAGACCAAGAGTTTCGCGCATCTCGAAGAGGTGGTGGACGGCGTGCTCGCCGCAAGACTGGAACGCGGCGATGTCGTTGTCGCGCTCGGTGGCGGGGTCATCGGCGATCTGGCCGGATTCGCCGCCGGCATCGTGCGCCGCGGCATGAATTTCGTGCAGATCCCGACTTCGCTGCTGGCGCAGGTCGACTCTTCCGTCGGCGGCAAGACCGGCATCAACAGTGCGCGCGGCAAGAACCTCGTCGGCGTCTTCCATCAGCCGAAACTGGTGCTTGCCGACACCGAAGTGCTCGACACGCTGCCGATCCGGGAATTCCGGGCGGGTTACGCCGAACTCGCCAAGTACGGGCTCATCGATCGCCCCGACTTCTTCGCCTGGCTGGAGGAAAACTGGGGCAAAGTGTTCGCCGGCGGCCCGCAGCGGACCGAGGCGATCGCCGGGGCCTGCCGCGCCAAGGCCGATGTCGTCGCCCGCGACGAGTTCGAAACCGGCGACCGCGCGCTGCTCAATCTCGGCCACACGTTCGGCCACGCGCTCGAGGCCGCCACCCGATATGACAGCGCCCGTCTCGTCCACGGCGAGGGGGTCGCCATCGGCATGGCGCTGGCTTATCGCTTTTCGTCACGCCTCAACCTGGCAAGTCCCGACGACGCGGCGCGCGTCGAGGCGCATCTTCGCGCCGTTGGCCTGCCTTGGCGGATGGCCGATATTCCGGGTGAACTGCCTGATGCCGAGGCGCTGCTCGCCTTCATCACGCAGGACAAGAAGGTGTCGCGCGGCGCGCTGACCTTCATCCTGACGCGCGGCATCGGCCAGGCCTTCATCGCCAGGGATGTGCCAGCGTCGGAAGTGCTGTCGTTTCTGAGGGAGAATCATCCGGATCATCCGAAAGGCCGACCGGGTCGGCCAAGAGGCCGACCGGGATGAACGAGGCCGGCTGGATCGTCGCTGCCGTCCTTGCCGGGCTCGGCCTGCTCGCCTTGGCCTTTCGCGCGCGCCTGCTCGCTGCCTTCGGCTATCAACTGCAGCGCATCGAGCCGCAGCATTCAAGCCATGATGAAGCGCGCAGCGCCGTCGACGATTTTCGACGCGACGGCCAGGCGGTGGGCGAGGATCGCGCCCGCATCGGCCGCCTGTCCGATCTCGATGAGCTCGAAGTGTCCGATGTCATGGTCCATCGCACCAACATGCGCTCGGTCAATGCCGACAATCCGCCGGAAGCGGTGGTGCGCGAGATCCTGCAGAGCCCGCATACCCGCATGCCCTTGTGGAAGGGTTCGCTCGACAACATCGTCGGCGTGCTGCATGCCAAGGACCTGCTGCGCGCGCTGAACGATGTCGGCAACGACTTTTCTCAGATCGACGTGATGAAGATCGCGACAAAACCGTGGTTCGTGCCCGATACCACGACGCTGCAGGAACAACTCAACGCCTTCCTGCGGCGCAAGGCGCATTTCGCCATCGTCGTCGACGAGTATGGTGAGGTCGAGGGGCTGGTGACGCTGGAGGATATCATCGAGGAGATCGTCGGCGAGATCGCCGACGAGCACGATATCGACATGCAGGGCGTCAAGCAGGAAGCCGACGGCTCCGTTGTCGTCGACGGCACTGTGTCGATCCGCGACCTGAACCGGGCGCTCGACTGGAAGCTGCCGGACGAAGAAGCCACCACCATTGCCGGTCTCGTCATCCACGAGACGAAATTGATCCCCGACGAGAAGCAGGCTTTCACCTTTCACGGCAAGCGATTTGTCGTCATGAAGCGCGACAAGAACCGGATCGCAAGGCTGAGGATCAGGCCGGCCGGCGACATTTAGTTCTGGTAGTAGTTCTGGTAGGTTCTTTCGTGGCTAATCAATGCTTGACTGGACGCTCGCCGCGCCGGCGTGCACTTCGACTGGCTGTCTGGAGGTGACGTTGATCGATCGGCGAACCCTGCTTTTGATGTCGATGGCGTTGTTGCCGGCCAGCGCTTCTGCGGCGTCGCGCCGGCTTTCGCCCTCTCCGCAAACCGTCGACTACGGACCGGCCAGGCTCGACATCTACACGCTCGCTGGCGAAAACTCCCTGCCTGTGATCCTCTTCATCCATGGCGGTGCCTGGCGAGCCGGCAATCGCACCAACGTCGACGTCAAGCCGGGCTTCCTGCTCGACAATGGGTTCTGCTTCGTCTCGATCGGCTACCGGATGCTGCCTGAGGCTGATGTCGCCACCCAGGCCAACGATGTCGAGCAGGCCTATCGTTATGTGCGCGCCAACATTGCCGGATATGGCGGCGATCCGAACCGGATAGCGGTGATGGGCCATTCGGCTGGCAGCCATCTCGCCGCACTGACCGGGCTGCGCGGCGGTCTGCCCGGCGTCGCGGCGCTGGTTCTGAACGATACCAGGGCCTATGACCTGGAGGCGCTTGCGAGGAGCGGCGGCATGACACCGGCCTATGCCCGGGCATTTCCCGACCCGGCGCAGTGGCGAGCGCTGTCGCCTGCCACCCATGTCGGAAGCCGCAAGCATCCGCCGACGTTCATCGCCTATTCGCGCACAGCGGGTCGTGCTTCAGCCTCACGGGCCTTCGCCGAGCGCCTGCAGGCGACCGGAACGGAGGTGACACTGTTCGACGGCAGCGCCTATTCGCACATGTCGATCAATCGCAATTTCGGCGACGAAGGCGACGCCTTGACCGGTGCGGTGATGATTTTCCTGAAGGCAGCGCTCGGCTAGTTGCTACCATCTGGTCTTTTCGTCCGGCGCGGCCGGCTCGATCGCCAGCGCATGGACGCCAGCCTTCAATTCGTCGGCCAGCAATGCGTTGACCGCGCGGTGGCGCTCGATGCGGCTCATGCCGGCAAAGGCTGAGGAGACGATGCGGACGCGGAAATGCGTCTCGCCGGTGCCGTCATAGGTGCCGTGATGGTCGGAGTCCTGATGGTGATGGCCGGCATGGAGATGGCTTTCGTTGATGATGGCCAGTCGCTCCGGCGAGAACGCCTTCTTCAATTTGCCTTCCATCGTCGATTGTATGGACATTCGTACTTCCCTTCACCACATAGGGCTGGCGCATGACCCCCGTAAATCGGTGCCTTTGCGCGTCCGGAAGGACGCGCGGCGACGCCGCCCGCGACAAAATTCGCCGATCGCCCGCTTTGTGCCGCGATTCAGCGGTTAGGGCGAACATCGCGAAAATGTCAATTCTTGTTTCGCACCGGCGAACAGCCCATAAATGGGTGAGATGAAACCGTACCCCAAATATTTCGAGAAAATTCGCATCCGCCCGGAGAAGGATGCGGAGCTGAAGTCTCGTTCGCCGATCTGCCAGTGGGACGGTTGCAAGGAGGCCGGCACCCATCGCGCGCCGGTCGGGCGCATGAAGGAGGGCGAGTATTTTCAGTTCTGCTTCGATCATGTGCGCGAGTACAACAAGGGCTTCAATTACTTCTCCGGTGTCCCCGATACCGAGATCGCCCGTTTCCAGAAGGAAGCGATGACCGGCCACCGGCCAACCTGGAAGATGGGCGTCAACGGCGCCTCGACGCGCTCCTCGCCCGATTTCGCGCAGCAGCGTTCCGGCCGCGCCGGCTACTACAACCGCATGCGCGATCCGTTCGACCTGTTCAAAGGCCCGAAGGATCCGCGCGAGGCGCGTGAGCGCAAGGCCAAGCCGCTTGAGGCCAAGGCGCTGGAAACGCTTGGCCTTGATACAAAGGCGACTGGCAAGGATATCAAGTCGCGGTATAAGGAACTGGTGAAACGCCACCATCCGGATGCGAATGGCGGCGACAGAGGTTCGGAAGACCGGTTCCGCGATGTGCTCCAGGCCTATCGCGTGCTCAAGCAGGCAGGATTGTGCTGAGCGACCTCCGTGTCGTTTTCCAACTTTCATAAGGTTGGAAAAGGCTCTAAGACCGCCCCCGGACAAAATCGATTGCCGGCGAAATCAGGCGCTTCGCCCGTGGAGACGTTGATAAAGATGAACAAGGTCGATCGCGACATCGCCAACCTGCCCGACACCACCGTGCCGGTGAAGGAGAAATTCGGCTTCGAGTCCAAGATGGTGGTGCCGGCCTATTCGGTGACGAGCGAGCATGTGCCCGACATCGATCCCGACTATCTGTTCGACAAGAACACGACGATGGCGATCCTCGCCGGCTTTGCCTACAACCGCCGCGTCATGGTGGCGGGCTATCACGGCACCGGCAAGTCGACGCATATCGAGCAGGTCGCCGCCCGCCTCAACTGGCCTATGGTGCGCGTCAATCTCGACAGTCATGTCAGCCGTATCGACCTCGTCGGCAAGGACGCCATCATCGTCAAGGAAGGGCTGCAGATCACCGAATTCCGCGACGGCATCCTGCCCTGGGCCTACCAGCACAATGTCGCGCTGTGCTTCGACGAGTACGATGCCGGCCGTCCGGACGTGATGTTCGTCATCCAGCGCGTGCTGGAATCGTCGGGCCGGCTGACGCTGCTCGACCAGAGCCGGGTCATCCGCCCGCATCCGGCGTTCCGGCTGTTTTCCACCGCCAACACCGTCGGTCTCGGCGATACCACCGGCCTCTATCACGGCACCCAGCAGATCAACCAGGCGCAGATGGACCGCTGGTCGATCGTCACCACGCTGAACTATCTGCCGCACGACAATGAGGTGAACATCGTGCTGGCCAAGGCCAAGCACTATCGCGACGCCAAGGGCAAGGAGATCGTCAACAAGATGGTGCGTGTCGCCGACATGACGCGTTCGGCCTTCATCAATGGCGACCTGTCGACCGTCATGAGCCCGCGCACGGTCATCACCTGGGCCGAGAATGCCGAGATCTTCGGCGATATCGGCATGGCGTTCCGGCTGACCTTCCTCAACAAGTGCGACGAGCTGGAACGCTCGCTTGTCGCCGAGTTCTACCAGCGCGCTTTCGGCCAGGACCTGCCGGAATCGGCCGCCAATGTGGTGCTGGGGTAAGCATGGCTCGATTCCGTTTTTCGGGGTCATGCGGCGGGGAATGATCGATGGCGGGTCCGGGCGACAACACGCGCAACAAGTCGAAGACGGGGTCTGAAGCCGACAGCTTCAAGCGCGCCGTCACCGTCTGCATGCGCGCGATTGCCGGCGACAAGGACCTCGAAGTCGGTTTCGCCAAGGATCGGCCGGCGCTCGCCGGCAGCCGCGCCCGGTTGCCTGAACTGCCGAAAAAAGCCTCGAAGGCCGACATCGCCATCACCCGCGGGCTCGGCGATTCCATGGCGCTGAAGCGCGCCTGCCACGACACGCGCATCCACACCAGGCTGGCGCCGGAGGGCAAGCAGGCCCGGGCCATCTACGATGCGGTCGAGCAGGCCCGCGTCGAGGCGATCGGCTCCCGCGCCATGCAGGGTGTGGCCGACAATATCGGATCGATGCTCGAGGATAAATACGCCAGGGCCAACCTCATCGACGTCAAGGACAGGGCGGATGCGCCGATCGAGGAAGCATTGGCCCTGATGGTCCGCGAAAAGCTGACCGGCCGCGCCGTGCCGAAAAGCGGCGAGCGGCTGGTCGACCTTTGGCGCCCCTGGGTCGAGGAGAAGGCAAGCGCCGATCTCGACGGGCTGTCGGCAAAGCTCGACGACCAGCAGGCCTTCGCCCGTGTCGTGCGCGAGATGCTGGCTTCCATGGAAATGGCCGAGGAACTCGGCGACGACCAGGAGACCGAAGACTCCGAAGACAATGATGAAAACCAGCCGCAAGGCGAGGAGCAGAGCGAGGAGGGCGGCGAGGACGATTCCGGCTCCGAGCAGTCGCAGTCCGACGACACCGAGGCGTCGTCCGACGACGAGCAAGCGGCCGAGACGGAGGCATCCGATGCCACCGCCGACGACCTGTCCGACGATGACGACGCCGATGCCGAGACACCCGGCGAGGCGCGCCGCAACGACAATCCCTTCACCAATCTGTCGAAGGAGATCGACTACAAGGTCTTCACCACCGCTTTCGACGAGACGGTGGGTGCGGAGGATCTGTGCGAAGAGGAAGAGCTGGATCGGCTGCGCGCCTTCCTCGACAAACAGCTTGCCAACCTGTCCGGCGTCGTCGGGCGGCTGGCCAACCGGCTGCAGCGCCGCCTCATGGCGCAGCAGAACCGGTCCTGGGATTTCGATCTCGAAGAGGGTTATCTCGATCCGGCGCGGCTGGTGCGTGTCGTCATCGATCCGATGCAGCCGCTGTCCTTCAAGCAGGAGCGCGACACCAAATTCCGCGACACGGTGGTGACGCTGGTGCTCGACAATTCCGGCTCGATGCGCGGCCGGCCGATCACGGTCGCCGCCACCTGCGCCGACATTCTGGCGCGCACGCTGGAACGCTGCGGCGTCTCGGTCGAGATCCTCGGTTTCACCACCCGCGCCTGGAAGGGCGGGCAGGCGCGCGAGAAATGGCTGAAGGAAGGCAAGCCGCCCAATCCTGGGCGGCTCAACGATCTGCGCCACATCATCTACAAATCCGCCGACCATCCGTGGCGGCGGGCGCGGCGCAATCTCGGCCTGATGATGCGCGAGGGCCTGCTCAAGGAAAACATCGACGGCGAGGCGCTGCTGTGGGCCCACAACCGCCTGATCGCGCGGCCGGAGCAGCGCAAGATCCTGATGATGATCTCGGACGGCGCGCCGGTCGACGATTCGACGCTGTCGGTCAATCCGGGCAACTATCTCGAACGGCATCTGCGCGCGGTGATCGAACTGATCGAGACGCGCTCGCCGGTCGAGCTGTTGGCCATCGGCATCGGCCATGACGTTACCCGTTACTATCGCCGCGCCGTCACCATCGTCGATGCCGAGGAACTGGCCGGGGCCATGACCGAGCAGCTGGCCTCGCTGTTTGGCGAGGAAAGCATGCGCGACACGCGACGCGGCGGCATGCGGCGCGCCGGATGATTTTTTTGCGGGGCGGCTTTCGGCAGACGCTTTTCGCCGCCACGTTCGTTGCCAGCATCGCCTTGTCGGCTCCCACCGCTGCCGGCACCGTTTCGGTCGAGCTGATCGAAATCTCGGCACGGCTGATCGACCGGTTTCATATCGGCGGTGACGAAAAGCGGTTCGGCCCGCTCGAATTCGTCGGCGGACTGGAAATGACCTCGCCGTCACGCGATTTCGGCGCGCTGTCGGCGTTTCGCTTCCGCAAGCCCGGCAGTGATTTCATCGGCGTCGCCGACACCGGTTTCTGGTTCTTCGGCACCGTCACCCATGATGCCGACAAGCGCCCATCCGGCATCCGGAATTTCCATATGCAGCAGATGGCCGACGAGGCGGACCAGCCGATCGACGAAAAATGGGAGGTCGACGCCGAAGGCCTTGCGGTCAAGGACGGGATCGCCACGGTCGGGTTCGAGCGCAGCCACCGTGTCGCCCAGTTCGAGGTCGACCCGGACGGCATGAAGCCGCAGTTCAGGCAATTGGACTTCCTGGTTCCGCCCTGGGAGCTTCGCCGCAATCGCGGCTTTGAGACCGTCACCCACGCCAATCCTGACGGCCAGCACCAAGGCGGGCTGGTCGTGGTGTCGGAAAAGAGCCTCGACAAATCAGGCAACATCTATGCGGCTGTTATCGAAGGGCCGCACAAGGGCGTCTTCACTGTCAAGCGCAACGGCAATTTCGACATTGCCGACGGCGCCTTCCTGCCGGACGGCGACCTCTTGCTTTTGGAGCGCAGCTTTTCGATGGCCGGCGGCGTCAAGATGCGGCTGCGGCGCATCTATGGCGAAAGCGTCGAGAAGGGCGCCGTTGCCGACGGGCCGGTGCTGATGGAAGCCGATATGGGCTACCAGATCGACAATATGGAAGGTCTCGACGTCTGGACCCGCGACGACGGCGCGCTGATGGTGTCGCTGGTCTCGGACGACAACCACTCGATGCTGCAGCGCAATCTCTATCTGGAATTTGTGCTGCACGAGGATTGAGAGGCGGTCGGCAAGGACGGCCGATAACAAGCTACAGCCTGGCGCCGGTTGCGGCAGGCCGGGGTCCGTCGGTCGCGATCCAGATGACGTGGCGTGCGCCGCGCTTGCCATTGGCGCGGACCTTGACTTCGTCGACGGCGAAGCCCGCCTGCTTGAGCCTGCGGGTAAAACCGCTGTCGGATGCCTGCGACCAGACCGCCAGCACGCCGCCGGGCTTGAGCGCTGCTCTCGCGCTGATCAGCCCGGCAATACTGTAAAGGGCATCGTTTGCCTTGTGGACGATCCCTTCCGGCCCATTGTCGACGTCGAGCAGGATGACATCCCAGGCCGAGGCTTCCGATCGCACGACCTGCCCGACATCCGTCTCGCGAATGGTCAGGCGCGGATCATCGAGACAGCCGCCGAACAGCGAGGCCATCGGGCCGCGCGCCCACGCCACCACGGCGGGCACCAACTCGGCGACAACGATGCCGGCATCGGCGCCAAGCTCGGCAAGCGCGGCGCGCAGCGTAAAACCCATGCCCAGCCCGCCGATCAGGATTTTCGGCTGCCGGCGGCCGGAAATCCTTTGGCAGGACAGCCTCGCCAGCGCTTGCTCGGAGCCGCTGAGGCGGCTGTTCATCAGCTCGTTCGAGCCGAGCATGATCGAGAATTCGGCACCGCGTCGTTTCAGGCGGAGCTCGTGGTCGCCGTCAGGCGTTTTCGCGGTGTCGAGTTGGACCCATGGGATCATGCTCGAGAACCTGTGAGCATGACCTTTTCTCTATGCCGCCAGTGCCGGCTGGCTCCAGCGGGCGGCAAGCAGCCGGTAGGGGATCAGCGCCACCACGGCGATGATCAGCTTCACGCCGAGGTCGCCGAGCGCCCATGACACCCAGCGCATCGCCTCGATCGGCAGCACGCCGATCAGCGGCGCGGTTTCGAGCGCAAAGCCATCGTTCGGGCCAGCGAAGGCGAAAGCCGCCGAAAAGGCGATCGTGAAGAACACCGCGGTGTCGAACACCGAGCCGACCAGCGTGCCGACGATCGGCGCCCGCCACCAGCTCTGCCGGCGCAACCGGTTGAACACGGTCACGTCGAGCAGCTGCGCGATCAGGAACGCGGTGCCGGAAGCCGCCGCAATGCGCACCAGCCGGTCGGCAGCCGTTTCGAATTCGATCAGGCCGTAGCGGAATAGCAAGGGCGGGATGACGACCGAGCAGATCACTGCCGCCGTGAAGCCGACGAACACGATCCGGCGCGCCACAGCCGGACCGTAGCGGCGATTGGCAAGGTCGGTGACCAGGAAGGAGAACGGGTAGGTGAAGGCGCCCCAGGTCAGAATGTCGGCCAGCGACAGGCCTCCGATCGCACCCTGCAGCGGGAACTGCACGAGGACGTTCGACGCCACCACGACAAGCGCCATGGCCGCGACAAAGGGCAGGTATCGGGAGAAAAAGCTCATTTTTTTATCCTGGGTAATGGAACCAGCGGGGGTGTCATGCCGAGTTCGGACGACACTCCTTGGAAGGCGGTTGCCGAAAAAGGTTAAGCGGCCGGCTGTTCGGCAAGCTTCTTGGCGATCTGCTTCTTCAGCAGCCGCGCGCGCTGCGACAGCTCCTTGGCGTCGGCCTTGGCCAGGAACGCATCAAGGCCGCCGCGATGCTCGACCGAACGCAGCGCGTTGGCCGAAATGCGCAGGCGCACATTCTGGTTCAGCGCTTCCGAGATCAGCGTCACATTGACGAGATTGGGCAGGAAGCGACGCTTGCTCTTGTTGTTGGCGTGGCTCACATTGTTGCCGGACATGACTGCCTTGGCAGTGAGTTCGCAGGTGCGGGACATGGTTCTAAACCTTCAGTTCTCGGTCTGGCCAAACATTCGACCCGCGCCGGGTGGCGCGCGGTTTCGGTCAGGCGGCCTCATGGAAAAAGTTGGCGTTCCATAGTTGCATTTCGGCGATGCGTCAAGCTTCGGCTTGCGCGCGGCTGTGACGACGCCTTTCACATAAAGGCCGAAATTCAGTCTATAAGCGGTCGCACAAGGAGATGCCAGGCTGGAGTTGCGCGCTTCTGCTGAAAATCGAGGTTCGATCCCGCCATGCTTCGTTCGTCTCATGCTCTCCTTGCCTCGCTCGCCGTGGCGCTGCCGACGGCAACGTCTGCCGCCACGCAACAATCCTTCAAGGGCGAGTATACGGTTTCGGTTCACGGCTTCTCGGTGGCCAGGGCAAGCTTTTCCAGCAGTTACGAAGGCGATACCTATTCGATCGAAGGCAGCGTCTCCAGCGCCGGCCTCGCCACAATCTTCGATGACACGCGTGGCACGGTCTCGTCGAAGGGCAAGATTTCGGGCAAGCAATTGCAGCCGCAAGCGTTCCGCGCCGACTACAAATCGGGCGACAAGGCATCGATGATCGATATCCGGTTCGCCAACGGCACAGTTGTCGCGACGAAGATCGTGCCTGCGCCGAAGAAGCGCAATCCAAAAAACTGGATACCGGTGGCTGCCAGCCATCTCGCCTCGGTGCTCGATCCGATGGCCGCCACCGTCATCCATGCCGATAGTCTCGACAAGGTCTGCGGGCGAACGGTGAAACTCTATGACGGCGAGATGCGCGCCAATCTGAGGCTGACCTATGAGTCGAAAGGCTCGACCTCGGTGCGCGGCTACAAGGGCGATACCGTCACTTGCCGGCTGGATTTTGAGCCGGTGGCGGGTTATCGCAAGAACCGCAAATCCTTGGATTACCTGAGAAAGCGCAGCCGCATCACGGTGACGTTTGCGCCGGTCGGCCAAACCGGCGTATATGCGCCGATCCACGCCACGGTCGGCACGAAAATCGGCACGCTCACCGTCAGCGCGGAGCGGTTCGAAGCGACAGAATAGGCGCGATCGCGCCGCCGGAGACGGACATGGAGCGCGCAACACTGATCGGCTTCTCGGCGGTCGCCATGTGGGCGCTGCTGGCGCTGCTTACGGACGCTTCCGGCAAGGTGCCGCCATTCCTGCTTTCGGCGATCACCTTCACGATCGGCACCGGCGTCGGGCTCGTCGCGCGGCTGTTCACGCCGGCCACCGCCGGGAGCGAGAAAATACCGCCGCAAGTGTGGGTGATCGGCATTGCCGGCCTGTTCGGCTATCACTTCTTCTATTTCACTGCGCTGCGCAACGCGCCGGCGGTGGAGGCGAGCCTCATCGCCTATCTGTGGCCGCTGCTGATCGTGCTCGGATCGGCGCTGATGCCGGGCGAGCGGCTGGCCTGGAACCATGTCGTCGGCGCACTGCTCGGCCTTGCCGGCACTTTCCTGATCGTCACCAAGGGCGGCGGGCTTGCCTTCGACGCGCGCTATGCATTCGGCTATGCGATGGCCGGCGTCTGCGCCGTGCTGTGGGCGTCCTATTCGCTGTTGTCGCGCCGCTTTCCGTCGGTGCCGACCAGCATCGTCACCTGGTTCTGTGCGGCCACGGCAGCGCTTTCGCTTGTCTGCCATCTCCTGCTGGAAGAGACAGTCCTGCCTGTCGGCGCCGGCCAGTGGCTGGCCGTGCTCGGCCTCGGCCTGATGCCAGTGGGCGCGGCCTTCTACGCCTGGGATATCGGCGTCAAGCGCGGCAACATCCAGGTGCTGGGCGCGGCAAGCTACGCCGCGCCGCTGCTGTCGACGCTGGTGCTGATATCAGCCGGTTTCGCCGAGCCGTCCCTGCGCATCTTCGCCGCCTGCGTGCTGATCACCGGCGGCGCAGCGCTTGCGGCGAAATCGCTGTTTTTGCGCAAGAGGGCAGCAGGCGAGGCAGGGGCGTGATGCCGTTTCCCGGCGGCATCGACGCCAACGCCAATGCGGCGCTGCTGTTTTCGCTGGCCGCGGCGGTGATCTACGCCTTCACCATCGACATGCCACAGATGCTTGCGCGTTCCGCGGTCAAGACGCTGGCCGTGGCAATGCTCGCCGTGCTGGCATCGCTGCAGGGCGGTCCGTGGCTGCTCATCGCTGCGCTGGCGCTCAGCGCCATCGGCGATGCATTGCTGTCGCGCGACGGTGAAAAGGCCTTTCTCGGCGGACTGGCCAGTTTTCTCGCTGCGCATGGGTTTTACATCGCGCTGTTCCTGCGCTCCGGCGATGGCGTCGGGCTGTTTTTGGCCGAGCCGTGGCGCGCGGCGATTGCCGGGGCAATGGCCGTGTTCGCGCTCGCCATGCTTTTTGCGCTCTGGCGCCGTGTCAGCCCCGCCGCCCTGCGCCTTCCGATCAGCGTCTATATCGCGACGATTCTTGCCATGGGAATTTCGGCCCTCACTCTGAGCAATCTCTGGGTCGTCGGCGGCGCCGTGCTGTTCATGGCGTCCGACGGGCTGCTCGCCTCGGAAAAGTTCCTGCTGAGTGCCATCTCGCCGCACCGCGACTGGACGCGCTACGCGGTCTGGATGCTGTATTACGCCGCCCAGATGGCGATCACGATGGGTTTCCTGCTGGGTTAGGACTCCAGCCCGGTTCGGCCAGCTCGAATGCGGCGAAATCGAAACCCGGCGCCACGGTGCAGCCGGCCAGCGTCCATTCGCCCAGGCTGCGCGCCGACTGCCACCAGCCTGCCGGCACCACGATCTGCGGCCGCTCGCCTGCCGCCAGTGCCGTGCCGAGCACCTGCTCGATCACCGGCCCGTTTTCCCTGTGTATCGACAGCGCCAGCGGGGCGCCGGCATAAAAGTGCCAGACCTCGGCGGCGTCCTTGACGCGGTGCCAGGCCGACACCTGCTCCTGCTCCAAAAGGAAATAGATCGCGGTCGAATGGCCGCGAGCGCCTTCCGCGCCATCGCGGAAGGTTTCGGCATACCAGCCGCCTTCCGGATGCGGTTTCAGGCCGAGCGTCGCGATGATTTCGGCGGAACTGGTCATTTACCCCAGAACTTCATGGTTCCAGACCATCAATGGTGCTCAGAAATTATCCTTGCGCTTGCGAATTTCGGCGAACACTTCGGCGTCGGAGGCGTTCTCCATGCCGAGATGCTTGCGGATTGCCGGATCGTGCCACCGCAGGAACGGGTTGGTCGACAGTTCCTCACCGATGGTGGTCGGCAGCGTCGGCTTGTCGCCGGCGCGCAGCGCCTCGATTTTCGCGGCGCGCTCCTTCAGCGCCGAATTGGTCGGGTCGACGGTCAGCGCGAAGCGGGCGTTGGACAGCGTGTATTCATGGCCGCAGTAGACGATCGTCTCGGCCGGAAGCGCCGCGAGCTTCTTCAGCGAATCGAACATCACCGGCGGCTTGCACTCGAACAGCCGGCCGCAGCCGAGCGCAAACAGCGTATCGGCGGTGAACGCCACTTTCGACGCCGGCAGATGATAGGAGACATGGCCCGCCGTGTGGCCGGGCGTGGCGATCACGTCGATCCTCTCCTCGCCGAGGTGGATGACCGAACCCTGCTCGACGGTTTCGTCGATGCCGGGAATCTTGGCCTGTTCCGCCTCCGGTCCGACGATGCGTAGCTTATACCGTTGCTTCAACGCCAGATTGGCCTCGACATGGTCGACATGGTGATGCGTGATCAGGATCATCGTCGGCGTCCAGCCGGTGCGCTCGATCGCGGCCAGGATCGGCGCCTCCTCGGGCGCGTCGATGATCGCGGTCTCGCCGCTTTTCGGGTCATGCACCAGCACGCCGAAATTGTCGCTGCGGCACATGAATTGTTCGATTTCAACCGGCATCGCATCTCTCCACGAGAGCGCCGCAAAAAGGACGCTCTAACACTTTTTATCTGCTGCATCATGCTTTCCGAAATCGAAACCGATTTCTGGGCGATGCAGCAGTCGCCGCAGACATAGGGCGCTTGCCCGCACATGTCATCCGTCTTTGTAGAACTTGGCGCCTTTGTAGAACTTGGCGCCTTTGTTGAACTTGGACAGCATCGAAGATAGCGTGCCGCGCATGCATTCCGATATCGTCGACCTTCGCTCCTTTTATTCGACCACGCTCGGGCGATTGGCCGAACGCTCGATCACCATGGCGTTGTCCTCGATATGGGCTGTTGTGCCCAATGAGCGGCTGGTCGGCCTCGGCTACACTTTGCCGTGGCTGGAGCGGTTCGGCACCGATGCCGAACGTGTCTTTGCCTTCATGCCGGCGACGCAGGGCGCGGTGGTCTGGCCGGCCACGGGGCCGACCGCGACCGCGCTGGTCTTCGATGAGGAATTGCCGCTGGTCGATGCCTCCATCGATCGCATGCTGCTCGTCCATTCACTCGAACATGCCGAGAACCCGCGCGAGACGCTGAACGAAATCTGGCGGGTGCTGTCGCCCGCCGGCCGCGTCGTCATCGTCGTGCCCAACCGGCGCGGTGTCTGGGCCCGTTTCGAGCATACGCCGTTCGGCAGCGGCCGGCCCTTCTCGCGCGGCCAGCTCACCGAATTGCTGCGCGAAGCGAATTTCACGCCCGCGGCCTGGTCCGACGCCCTGTTCTTCCCGCCGTCGCGGCGACGCTTCATGATGCGGTTCCACAATGTGCTGGAGCGCGCCGGCCGCAGATTCTGGCCGATCTTTTCAGGCGTCATCGTCGTCGAGGCGCAGAAGCGGCTCTATCAGGGTGTGCCAGTCGTCCAGCGCGCCTCGCGCCGCGTCTTCGTGCCGGTTTTCTCGCCGCATGGCGCCACAAGGCTCGGCCGGATATCGCCGACCGGGAATGCGCCGTCGTCGGGCCGTCGATGACGTTTTCGTGATCGGAATCCCCGCTTTCCCCACCTATCTGTCGTGGGCGGGTTTGATACCCGATTGAGTCGACTTGTTCACCGGTTTCAGCATCGCACGAATTCAAGGGTCTTCATCAATGGCTGATCATCCGGATTTCGAGGTCAGCGCCAAGCCGATTGCCGCGTCGGTCGAGGCCAGCAGCCTGCGCGACCAGCTGGCGACAATCAGGCTGGCGCTGGCGAAGTCGCCGATCCGCAAACAACTGCTCTGGGCCTGCCTCGGCATAGTCGCCGTCATTGTGGCAACCTCGATCGGGCAGGTTCTGCTCAATCGTTGGAACGAACCCTTTTACGACGCGCTGGCTCGGCGCGACATGCAGGGTTTCCTGCACCAGCTTCTGGTGTTTGCCGCCATCGCCGGCGGGCTTGTGGTGCTCAATGTCGGCCAGACCTGGCTCGACCAGACGATCCGGCTGAAGCTGCGTGAGGCGTTAACCGTCGATCTGATCGGTGAATGGATGCGGCCGGCGCGGGCTTTCCGGCTCGCCAACGCCGGCGCCATCGGCGTCAACCCGGACCAGCGCCTGCAGCAGGATGCCGGGCATCTCTCCGATCTTTCGACCGGTCTCGGCATAGGGCTATTGCAGTCGTTCATTCTGCTTGTTTCGTTCGTCGGCGTCCTGTGGTCGCTGTCTTCCGGCTTCGTCTTCCATGTCGGCGGCTATTCGCTTGCGATTCCGGGCTACATGGTGTGGGCCGCCATTCTCTATGCCGGCACCGCCTCCTGGCTGAGCTGGCTGGTCGGACGGCCGCTCATCCGCTTTAACAGCGACCGCTACACGCGCGAGGCGGAGTTGCGCTCCTCGGTGGTCCGCGTCAACGAGAATGTCGACGCCATCGCGCTTGCGCACGGCGAGGCCGACGCGCGACGACGGCTTGAGCTCGACCTCGGCACGGTGCTGGGCGCGATGCGGCGCATCTACAGCGCCCAGATCAATCTTTCCTGGGTGACCGATTCCTATGGCTGGATCACTGTCGTCGCGCCGATCCTCGTCGCCTCACCGGTCTATTTCGCCGGCGATATCAGCTTCGGCGGGCTGATGATGGCTGTCGGCGCCTTCAACCAGGTGCATTCCTCGTTGCGCTGGTTCATCAACAATATCGGCGGCATCGCCGATTGGCGCGCCACGCTGATGCGCGTCGCCGATTTCCGCATCGCGCTTGCTGAAACGGATGTGCTCCACCACACCGAGAGGCGCATCGAGTTCGGCGAAAATCCGGACGGCAGGCTGACATTCGACAAGCTCGAAATTGCGTCGCGGGATGGATGTACGAAGCTCGCCGAGCCGCATGTCGAAATCCGTGCCGGCGAGCGCGTCATGATCACCGGAGATCCGCGCGCCGGCAAGACGCTGTTCTTCCGCGCCATTGCCGGTCTGTGGCCTTGGGGAAGCGGGCGGATCGGCATGCCGGCCGGAGAGGTGCCGACCTTCGTTCCCCGAAAACCGTATTTCCCGCTGGGCACGCTGCGCGAGGTGCTGGACCACGCCGATGCGGCGGTCAGCGACTCCGAGATCTCGGCGGTGCTTGCCGAGGTCGGCCTCGGGCGACTGTCATCCTCGCTCGACCGGTCGGCGCGCTGGGAGCGCGAATTGAGCGATGACGAGCAGCGCCTGCTTGCCTTTGCCCGGCTGGTCTTGCGGCAGCCGAAATGGGTGATCATCGACGAGGCTTTGGACACGTTCGACGGCGCGACGCTGCAGCGGGTGCTGTCGATGCTGGAGGCGCGTCTTGCCGACGCCGCGATCCTAAATATCGGCCGTGGCCAGCACAACATTGAATTCTTCCCGCGCTCATTGGCGATCGTGAAAGACGTCGAGCGACCGGCTCTGAAGCCAATCCGCGTCAGGGCCGGCGCGATCGAACCACCCCCGGCCGTCGCCAAAGCCCACCAAGAGGCATAGCTGGCCGTACAGCCAAGCTTTATTTTGCCGTGATCGCAGCGAAAGATTGCCGGTATCGTTCGGAAGCCTGCGGCGTTGGAACCGATGCTTGACGCGCTGAAAGCGCGTCCCGGTGAAGAGTAACATGCGACACGCTTTGAGTTTTTGCTTCGATGCTTGTCGTTACCCCAAAACCGCTGCGCGCTTTTGGGCGACATGCGTCAGCCTGCTTGCCTGCCTTGCCTGTGCCCAGGCAGCACCTTTGGCCGCGCCTGCCGACACCATTGCGGTGGACGTCGAACTGGTGCTGGCGGTCGACATCTCGCACTCGATGGACCAAAAGGAATTCGCCCTGCAGCGCGCCGGCTATGTCGAGGCGCTGCGCCACCCCGACTTCATCAATGCGGTGCGTTCGGGCGTGACCGGCCGCATTGCGCAGGCACCGTCCCCGACGACGCCGTCATTGCCTGGCAGGTCATCGACAATGCCGACAGTGCCGAGGCATTCGCCGACAAGATCGAGGCGCGCCCGTTCAGGAGCTTTCGCGGCACCTCGATTTCCGGTGCGCTCGCCTTCGGCGCCAAGCTTTTGGATGGAGCCGCCTTCGACGCGACGCGCAGCGTCATCGACATCTCAGGCGATGGCCCCAACAATATCGGGATGCCTGTCACCGCGACACGCGACGCCGCGATAGCAAAGGGAATCGTCATCAATGGCCTGCCGATCCTGATCAGCCCGTCGCCCAGCTTCAGCCATCTCGACCAATACTATGCCGAGTGCGTCACAGGCGGGCCAGGCTCCTTCGTGCTGCCGGTCTATGCCGCTTCGGAATTCGTGACAGCCATACGCCGCAAGCTGGTCCTCGAAGTCAGCGGTGTTGCCGATCCCAATGCCGACCCTGGGTCCGTCCCGGTCGATGCGGCAGCACCGGTCGACTGTTTGCAAGGCGAGCGCGGTCGGCGGTTTTTCTCCGATCCGTATTTTCCGGAACTTGATCGCTAGAGCGGGATGAGATTTATGGGAGTCGTGGGATTCCCAAATCAGCGATGATCTGATTCAACCTTGCTGCTGGGCAGGAGGCCAGCATTGATGGTTGGATATTCAATGGACCTGCGCGAACGGGTTGTTGCGGCGGTCAAGGTTGAAGGGCTTTCGCGGCGCGCGGCGGCTGCTCGATTTGGCGTCAGCTACAGCGCGGCGATCGAGTGGCTGAAGCGGGTGGAACAGACGGGGAGCGTGGCGCCCCGCCAAGTGGGCGGCTACAAGCCGAAGAAGATATCGGGAGCGTGGCGCGACTGGCTTGTCGAGCGCTGCCGGGAGAAGGACTTCACCTTGCGCGGGCTTGTGGCCGAACTTGGCGAGCGTGGCCTGAAGGTTGACTACCGCTCGGTGTGGGAGTTCGTGCACGCCGAGAAGCTGTCTCACAAAAAAAGACGCTGATCGCCGCCGAGCAAGATCGTCCCGATGTTGCGCGCCGACGGAGGCAATGGGTTCTGTATCAGGACCGGATCGACCCCGCCCGCCTGGTGTTCATCGACGAGACCTGGACCAAGACCAACATGGCCCCGCTCAGGGGTTGGGCACCGGTCGGACAGCGGATCAAGGCCAAAGTTCCCAATGGCCACTGGAAGACAATGACCTTTCTGGCTGCGCTGCGTCATGATCGCGTCGAAGCGCCCTGGCTCATCGACGGGCCGATCAACGGCGAGAGGTTCCTCCTCTATGTCGAGAAGGTTCTCGTGCCCACTCTCCAGCCGGGCGACATCGTTGTGATGGACAATCTCGGCAGCCACAAAGGCAAGGCCGTGCGTCGCGCCATCCGAAAGGCCGGCGCGAGGCTCTTCTTCCTGCCGAAATACTCGCCTGACCTCAATCCGATCGAACAGCTCTTCGCCAAGCTCAAGCACTGGCTGCGAAAGGCCGCAAAGCGCACCGTTGAAACGGTCTGCAACGCCATCGGCCAGATTCTCAACCGCGTCACACCGCTCGAGTGCTCAAATTACTTCGCAAACTCAGGCTATGACCGCAGGTAATCTCATCCCGCTCTAGACCTCGACGAATGGCGATCAGTCCCAGATGTCTCCGGACTCGGGCCGGTTGGCCGAAGCGACTGGGTCGCCGTTATCGCTTCAGCAGGAACACCGCCTGCTGGCCGAAGAAGTTCCAGAACCACCATGGCATCGACAGGCCGATTTTCTGGCCATTGGCGTCGAGCGCGGTTGCCTTTTCCACCGTTGCGCCAAGCTCCTCGCAGAGATTGACGAAGTCGCGGATGGTGCAGAAATGGATGTTGGGCGTGTCGTACCAGGAATAGGGCAGGTCCTTGGTCACCGGCATCCGCCCTTCGATGAACAGCGAAAGGCGCACCCGCCAGTGGCCGAAATTGGGGAAGGAGACAATGGCGTGCTTGCCGATCCTGAGCAATTCGTCGAGCACCAGCTTCGGGTTGCGGGTCGCCTGCAGGGTCTGCGACAGGACGACGAAATCAAAACCCTTGTCGGGATAGAATTTGAGGTCCTTGTCGGCGTCGCCCTGGATGACGGACAGGCCGCGCGCCACGCATTCGTTGACGCCGCGCTGCGACAGTTCCATCCCGCGGCCGTCGACCTGCTTCGTCGCCTGCAGCAATTCGAGCAGCAGACCATCGCCGGAGCCGACGTCCAGCACCCGCGACTGCGGCGGGATGAGATCGGCGACGACTTCGAGGTCGACGCGCTGGGCGTGGTTGACACTCATGATCGTGGCTCTTTCCTGGCGCATGACCTTGATCCGAAAAGTCTGCAACTTTTCGGGGTCATGCGCTGAGCCCCCTGGCGCGGGCCGCCGAGGCGATGAAGCCGTTGATGGCGGCAAACAGTTCCGGTTCGTCGAGCAGAAAGGCGTCGTGGCCGCGATCGGTCTCGATCTCGACGAAGGACACCGAGGCGCCGGCGGCGTTCAGCGCATGAACGACCGAGCGGCTCTCCTCGGTCGGGAACAGCCAGTCGCTGGTGAATGAAACCAGGCAGAAACGGGTCTTGGTGCCGGCAAAGGCGTCGGCGAGCCGGCCACCATGGTCGGCGGCGAGGTCGAAATAATCCATCGCCCTGGTCATGTAGAGATAGGAGTTGGCGTCGAAGCGGTCGACGAAGGTCATGCCCTGATGGCGCAGATAGCTCTCGATCTGGAAGTCGGCGTCGAAACCGAAGGTGAGCGCTTCACGATCCTGCAGGTTGCGGCCAAATTTCCGGTGCAGGGCCGCCTCCGACAGATAGGTGATGTGAGCGGCCATGCGCGCCACAGCCAGTCCCTTTTCCGGGCGCTTGCCCTGTTCGAAATATTTGCCGCCATGCCAGTCGGGATCGGCCATCACCGCTTGCCGGCCGACCTCATGGAAGGCGATGTTCTGCGAGGAATGGCGCGCCCCGGTGGCGATCGGCAGCGCAGAGAAAACGCGCTCCGGATAGCTCGACGCCCATTGCAGCACCTGCATGCCGCCCATCGAGCCGCCGAGCACCGAGAACAGCTTTTCGATGCCGAAATGGTCGACCAGCATCAACTGCGCCCGCACCATGTCGCGGATGGTGATGATCGGCAGGTCGAGCCCGTAGGGCTTGCCGGTGGCGGGATTGGTCGAGGCGGGGCCGGTCGAGCCGAGGCAGCCGCCGATGACGTTCGAGCAGATGACGAAGAAGCGGCTGGTGTCGATGATTTTGCCGGGGCCGATCAGCACTTCCCACCAGCCCGGCTTGCCGGTCACCGGATTGGTGCTGGCGACATGCTGGTCGCCGGTCAGCGCATGGCAGACGAGGATGGCGTTGGAGCGGGCGTCGTTGAGCGTGCCGTAGGTCTTGTAGGCGATCTGGAACGGCGACAGCAGTGTGCCGGCATCGAGCTTGAGCGGCTTGTCGGCACCGAAACGCAACACCGGGCTCGACGGCTCGTCGGCCTCGTTGTTGGTTCTTTTCGTGCGCAGCGCGACCATCGCATCCTCTTACATCAACCCATCGCGTTTTCCGAAAGTCGATTGCGATTTTCGGATCGATGCGACTGTCCGGCCGGCTGCGGACAACAAAAAAACCGGCATTGCCTTCGCAAAGCCGGTTACAGGATGCAAACGGCCCTTTAGCGAGTTGTTTAACGTGGCTGCAAGCCGACCGGCCAAATCACCACGGGATTTCGCCCTTCTTCTAGGACCGGCGCGCCTCGGCGTCAACGGCCAGTCACGCACCGATCATTGCCGCCTCTCGACATTCCAGGCCACGGCTTGTATTTCCGCGGCGGCTTCCAGTGTGGCGGATCCGAAATTCGCATCGCATTGGAGCAGCAGAAGCGTTCTCGACGGATTTTTGCAGTATGAACCAGGCATCGGATCAGGCACGTCCAACGCCCCGCCCGGGGATCATGGAGATCGAAGCCTATGTGCCGGGCAAAAGCACGGCGCCGGCCGGCGTTGTCAAGGTCCACAAACTGTCGTCGAACGAGAACCCGCTCGGCCCCTCGCCAAATGCGATAGAAGCCGCGCGCGACGTCGCGGCCAAGCTCGACATATATCCCGACGGCACCGCCAGGCGCCTGCGGGAGGCAATCGCCGAGGTGCATGGCCTCAACCCGGCGAACATCGTCTGTTCCAATGGTTCCGACGAGATTCTCGGCCTGCTTGCGCAGACCTATCTCGCGCCCGGCGATGAAGCTGTGATCACCGAACACGGCTTCATGGTCTACAAGATCTACATCCAGTCGGCAGGTGCTGTCCCGGTCTCGGTCAAGGAAACCAATGAGCGCGCCGACGTCGATGCGATCCTCGCCGCGGTGACGCCGCGCACCAGGATCATCTTCCTCGCCAATCCCAACAACCCGACCGGCACCTATTTGCCGTTCCAGGAGGTGCGCCGCCTGCATGCCGGCCTGTCTCGAAACGTGCTTCTGGTGCTGGATGCAGCCTATGCCGAATATGTCCGCCGCAACGACTATGAAGCCGGCGTCGAACTGGTGGCTGGCGCGGAAAACGTGGTCATGACCCGCACCTTCTCCAAGCTCGGCCTCGGCGGCGCGCGGATCGGCTGGATGTACGCGCCGATGCATATCATCGATGCGATCAACCGCGTGCGGGGTCCCTTCAACGTCAACGCGACGGCGATCGAGGCCGGCATTGCCGCGATCCGCGACCGCGCCCATGTCGAGCGCAGCGTGGCGCATAACCAGACTTGGCTGACCTGGGTGAGCGAGGAATTGACCAGGCTCGGACTGCGGGTGACGCCGAGCGTCGGCAATTTCGTCCTCATCCACTTTCCCGACGACAAAAAACATTCGGCGGCAGCTGCTGACGATTACCTGTCCGCGCGCGGCTACATATTGCGGCGCGTTTCCGGTTACGGCTTCCCGAATGCGCTGCGCATGAGCATCGGCACCGAAGAGGCGAATCGCGGCGTTATCGCGGCGCTGGCGACATTTCTGAAAAGCTAGAACACCATGGCATCACCGATGTTCGAAAAGATCGCGCTGGTCGGCATCGGCCTGATCGGCTCGTCGCTGGCCCGCGTCATCCATCGCGAAGGCCTTGCCGGTCACGTCGCCATCTCGACGCGCAGCGAAACGACGCTGGCGCGGGCGCGCGAACTCGGCCTCGGCTCCTCCTACACGACGGCCGCGAAACAGGCGGTCGGCGATGCCGACCTGGTCATCGTTTCGGTGCCGGTCGGCTCTTCGGGCGAGGTCGCCGAGGAAATCGCACCGGCGCTGCAGCAGGGCGCCATCCTCACCGATGTCGGCTCGACCAAGGCCTCGGTCATTGCGCAGATGCAACCGTATGTGCCTGCCGGCGTGCATTTCATTCCCGGCCATCCACTGGCCGGCACTGAAAAATCGGGTCCGGACGCCGGCTTTGCCGAATTGTTCGAGAACCGCTGGTGCATTTTCACGCCGTTGCCCGGCACCGATACGGCCGCATTGGAAAAACTCTCGGAATTCTGGCGCCGCTGCGGCTCAAACATCGATACGATGGATCCCCAGCATCACGACATGACATTGGCCATCGTCTCGCACCTGCCGCACATCATCGCCTATAACATCGTCGGCACCGCCGACGATCTGGAGTCGGTGACCAAGTCCGAGGTCATAAAATATTCGGCCTCCGGCTTTCGCGACTTCACGCGCCTTGCCGCTTCCGACCCGACGATGTGGCGGGATGTCTGCCTGCACAACAAGGATGCCATCCTCGAAATGCTGGCACGGTTCTCGGAGGATCTAGCCTCGCTGCAGCGGGCGATCCGCTGGGGCGACGGCGAAAAGCTGTTCGACCTGTTCACCCGCACCCGCGCCGTGCGCCGCTCGATCATCGAGGCCGGCCAGGACATCGACGTACCGGACTTTGGCCGGCAGGCAGTCGAGCACCCGGCCAAGCAGTAGCCTGTCTCGACCACCCGGCCGTCAGTCCGCCGGCCAGTGAGCTGCCATCATCGCCAGCGTCTCGGCCCTGTCCGGCGCGCCCAGCCTGCCGCCAAAGCGCAGGCATTTGAGCGCGGCGGCGGCGCTGGCAAAGCGCAATGTCCGTTCGATCGGCATGGCCTCGGCCAGCCCGACGGCAAAGGCGCCGTGAAACACGTCGCCGGCGGCAAGCGTATCCACTGCCTTGATGCTTGGCGCCGCGACGTGGCGCACCGACGCCACCGAGCGGTCGAACCACCAGCTTCCCGCTGCGCCGCAGGTCACCGCGACGAATGCATCGGTGCGTCTGGCCAGCGCGTCACAGGCCTCCTGCGGGCCTTGCTCCTCACCGCAGAGGATGAACGCCGCCGGCTCCGAAGCGACGACGTGCGAGGCGAGCGGAAACAGCCGTTCCAGCACGTCCCGTGGCGCGGTGTCGGCGTCGAGTATGGCTGGACGGCCGATTGCGCGCGCCGCCATCAGGGCCAGAGCTGCCGCGCCCGGCCAGCGCACGTCGACCAGGACGGCGTCGAATGCGGTGAGATCCTGAGTGGGGAGCACTTCGGGGTCGGCCTGGGCTAGCTTGTCATAGAACGGAACAATGATGCGCTCGCCATGCGTGTCGACCAGGATGGCCGACAGTGCCGATCGCGCGCCGGTGACGCGCCGGACAAAGCTGCAATCGACGCCTTCGGCCTCAATGCCGGCGACCAGCTGATCACCGACGAGGTCGTGTCCCGCGCTCGCCCACAGCGATACGTCCGCGCCGAGGCGGCGTGCGGCGCAGGCAGCGCTCGAAGCCATCCCGGAGGCGATCTGGACGCCGTCGGACGCGATGAACTTGCCCTGACGCGCCGGAAGCGTGTCGACGCGAAGGATCGTATCGAGCGTCAGCGCGCCAACGCTCAGGAGCTTTACCGGGCGGTTCATCTATCTTCCTGTTTGGCCATGGTCTTTCCGAACTGGAGGTTCGCAATCATCGCCTAATCGACCGGCTCGATGCTGCCCAGCGGGATAAAACCGAGCGAGGCCTTGCCCTTGACGATCTTGAGCGGCATCGACGGTTCGTTGCCAAGCAGCGCCAGCCCGGCAAAGCCGGTTTTGATCTGGCTCTTCTGCTCGGGAATGGCCTTGCCAAGGATTTCCGCCACCGCCTTCGGATCGCTGAGCCTGATCATCAAATCGGCGTCGATCAGCCCGTCGGCATCGACCGAAACCGGTCCGGAAACGGTGACGCGCGCGCTCCCCGACGACAGATCGAGCTTGCCGATATCCACCGCCTGGCCGCGCAGGCTCTCTGTTTGTGTCTTGATCAGCGCCACGCCGTTCTTCAGCGTCACGTCGCCGCCGCCGTCGAGCGGCGGCAGCACGCGGCCATCGATTGCGCCCGGATCGATTTCGAGATCGGTAAAACTCCCGGCATAGTCGATGTCTTGGCCGTTCGGACGCAATTCTCCGGCCGCTGTCCCAGCGCTGAACAGCTCGACCGGGTCTGTGCCATCGGCCGGATCGGTCTGGGCTGACAGGCCCTCTGCCTCCAGTGAAACGCGCCGGGGCAGCGGCCAGGACAGTCTGACGTTCGCTCGCAGATTATCCCAGTCGATCCACAGCGGCGCCATCCCCGGCACGGAGGTCCTGAGCGGCCCGCGCAGGTCGGCGCCAGGCGACAGGATCTGGGTGATGTGCGTGACTGCCTTGAGGCTGCCGAGCGAGGCGGCGACGTTCCTGGTGTCGTCCTGATATGCCAGACTGTCGCAGGAAACGGCGAAGCTCGAGGGATAGCCGCTGACCGTGAGATTGGCGCAGTCCGCCTCGATGCCATTGCCGTTGAGCTCGGCCACCGCTTTGCCGGCTTCGCTCTTGACCTTGTCTGCCAGGTAGAACCAGCCGGCGCTGTAGAGGCCGAACAGCACGACGATGAAAACGCCGAGCCAGAACAGCCGGCGGAGAAAATTCGGCGGGTGTTCGCCATTTGACGTCATGCTGCGGCTCTCGTTGGCGCGTGTTCGGAGGGGACTGTCGTTTCCGGCAAGATCGGGTAGACGGAGACGGATTTTAAAAAACACCGATTCCAGTGCGGTGCTGCAACCAGGCTCGGCGATATGGGCGATTTTTGGGTTTTTGGCTACGGCTCGCTAATCTGGCGGCCGGGATTTGCGCATGTCGAGACGCGGCGCGCCCGCCTCCATGGCTACCGCCGCTCGCTGTGCGTCTACTCGTTCGTGCATCGCGGCACGCGCGAACGGCCCGGCCTGGTGCTCGGCCTCGACCGTGGCGGCTCCTGCATCGGGCTGGCGTTCCGCGTCCCCGGCGCTCTGCGCAACGAGGTCATCACCTATCTGCGCGAGCGCGAGCTGGTCACCAATGTCTATCTCGAGCGCATGCTTAGCATTCGCCTCGACAAGGGGAACACGCGTGAGGCCGATAAGGGTGGGGGCGAGACGGTCGAGGCTGTCGCCTATGTCGTCGACCGTACCCACGAGCAATATGCCGGTGCGCTCGATGCTGCCGATGCGGCGAGCGTCGTTCGCGGCGCCGTCGGCCAGTCGGGAAAAAATGAGGACTACGTGTCCAGCACGCTGGAGCACCTCGAGGCGCTGGGGATCCGCGACCATTGGCTGGAAGAGGTAGCGTGTCGGCTCGCGCCTTTGTGAAGCGCTGGTCGGTTGCAAAAGTCGGCCGGCCCTTTGACGTCGGTGCGGCCCGCCATAGGTTAAGCCGGTCACGGGGCTTTTCGCCCGCTTCTTTCCATTCCCCACGGAGATCAGCCTTGCAGAAACGTCGTCTCGGTCAAACCGACCTATCCATCGCGCCGCTGGTTCTGGGCGGCAACGTCTTTGGCTGGACCGCCGACGAGAAAACCTCTTTCGACCTGCTCGACCGGTTCGTCGGCGCCGGCCTCAACGCCATCGACACCGCCGATTCCTATTCGCGCTGGGCTCCCGGCAACAACGGCGGCGAATCCGAAACGATCATCGGCAAATGGATGAAGAGCCGCGGCAACCGCGACAAGGTCGTGGTGATCACCAAGGTCGGGTCGGACATGGGGCAGGGCAGGAAAGATCTCTCCGCCGCCTATATCGAAAAGGCCATCGATGCGTCGCTGAAGCGGCTGCAGACCGATGTCGTCGATCTCTATCTGTCGCACTGGCCGGACCCGGCCACCCCTTACGAGGAAACGCTCGGCGCCTACCAAAAGCTGCTCGACAAGGGCAAGATCCGCCATGTCGGCGCCTCCAATCTCGACGCCGGCCAGTTGCGCGCCGCGCTCGACGTGGCAAGCCTGCGAGGCCTGCCGCGCTATGCGGTGCTGCAGCCGGAATACAATCTCTATGACCGCGCCTCCTTCGATGGGGCGCTCCGCGATCTGTGCATGGCCGAGGATATCGGCGTCGTCAGCTATTTCAGCCTCGCCAAAGGGTTTTTGAGCGGCAAGTACCGCAGCGAAGCCGATCTCGGCAAAAGCGCGCGTGGCGACGACGTGAAGAATTATCTCAACGGGCGCGGCATGCGCATCCTGGCGGCACTCGACGCCGTATCGGGGCGTCACGCGGCCAAGCCGGCGGAAGTGGCGCTCGCCTGGGTGATCGCACGGCCCGGCGTCACCGCGCCGATCGCCAGCGCCACGACGCTGGACCAGGTCGACAGCCTCGTCCGCGCCGCATCATTGGAGCTCCGTCCCGACGATATCGCCGAGCTCGACAGCGCGAGCGCATAAACGCCAGCGCGAAGCGGCGGCTTGATCAAACAGCAGCCAAGGACCGTGCGCGGCCTGCGCCGGAAGGCTCCCTGCACGATCATTCAAGACGCCTTGGTGTGCCCTGCCATACCATTTGCCGGCACCGCGCCTGGATACTGGTATACAGATGGCCGAACTGGTCTTTTCCCATCCGGAACTATGGCAGCAATTGCTCGCGCTTGTGCTGGCATCGGCGGTCGTGATGGGCAGTCCGGGGCCGGCGACGATAAGCGTCACCGCGGTTGGCGCCGCCTTCGGCCTGCGCGATTCGCTCCGCTACGCCTCGGGCATCATTCTTGGTACGGTCGCCGTGCTTTTGGTCGTGGCGACGGGCATTACGGCCATGCTCGCCTCAGTGCCAAAGCTCACACCGCTGCTGGCGGTGGCATCCGCAGCCTACATCCTCTACCTCGCCTTCAAGATAGCAACGGCCCCGCCTCTGGCAGCGCGTACCGGCGGGGCGTCACGTCCCACATTCCTCGGCGGGTTTCTTCTGGCCGTCGCCAACCCGAAAGCCTATGTGGCGATTGCCGCCGTATTTGCCGGCACGTCTTCTGCCGGTGAGCTCGATGCAGGGCTCAAGTTGGCGGTCCTCGCTTCGATGATCATCGCCATCCATGTCCTGTGGCTTCTCGCCGGGGCAGCGTTTGCGCGCTTCCTGCGCAAACCGCTGGCCTCGCCGATCATCAATCTGACGTTCGCGGCAACCCTGGTTTTGACAACGGCGCTGGCTGTGATTCCCTAGGGGATACTGCCGACCAGGCAGATGGTTCAGGCCGGGATATCGGAGCCAAGTTCCCTTACCCGCTTTACCGCCGTCGGCGGCATTGGCGGCGGGTTTGGCGCCTGGGACGCCTCGATGAGCAGCTGGTCGCAGGCGGCTTCTGTCTCGCCGATCAGCCGTTCCATGAATTCCTCCTTGCCCAAACCCGCCGGGATCGGCGGCAGGAAGCGCGCCTTGATCGTGCCTGGATAGCGCAGGAATTTCCGCCGCGGCCAATAGAGGCCGGCGACATGGGCGACCGGCACCACCGGAATGCCAAGCTGGGTATAGAGCTCGACGATGCCGTATTTATAGGCCGGCTCGTCGCCCGGCGCCCGGCGCGTGCCCTCGGGATAGATGATCAGCTGGCGGGGATTGCGCGCCAGCTCCTGCCTGGTCGCGGCGACCACCGCTTTCAGCGCCTTCGAGCGGCTGCCGCGGTCGACCGGGATCATCCGCATTTTCAGGATGTACCAGCCGAAGAACGGGATCCAGGTCAGTTCCCGCTTGAGGATGTAGATCGGATCCTGCAGGAACGGGAAGAAGGCGATCGCGTCCCAGAAGGATTGGTGCTTCGGTGCCAGGATGAAGGAACCCTCGGGCAGGTTTTCCTGGCCGGTGATCTCGCTTTTGGTGCCGGCGATCTTGTCATAGAGCCACATGCTGGTGCGCGACCAGAATTTCGGCACGAACCAGGCGCGGTGACGAGGCGACAGGAAATAGTACGGGGTCCAGAGGATCATCTGGACGATCAGATTGACGTAGAAGACGAGGTTGAACGCCAACGAGCGAATAAGGAGCATGTGGGAAGTGCCCGGTGAGGAGGTGTGCGTTGGTTACACCAAGCGCGGACAAAAAGGAAACGGCGCGATGGCCCGTTCGTCAGGCCTGCCACGTTTCTTGCACCAGCCGCTTCTTCAGGTGTGGAGCGGCGAAGTCGAGGAACGCGCGCAGTTTCACCGGCAGCAGGCCCTGGCCGGCATGCACGAGACTGACCGACCATGGCTGCGGCTCGAATGCCTCCAGCACGGTGCGGAGGGTGCCCGACCGCACTGAAGCTGCGATCTGGTAGGAAAGCACCCTCGTCAACCCGATGCCGGCAATCGCAGCATCGATCGCCGCTTCCGCGGTGTTGACCCGAAGCCGTGAGCGGATCGGAACCGTGAGGTCGCTCTTGCCGGTGGAAAAAGTCCATGCGGCAGGAGCGGTGAGCCCCTCGAAGGTGACGCAGCTGTGTGCCGCGAGGTCTTTCGGCGTCTCCGGCGTGCCGTGCTCGGCCAGATAGGCCGGGCTCGCGCAAACAACGCGCCGGATCGAGCCGATGCGGGTGGCCACAAGGCTGGAGTCGGGAAGCTGGCCGATGCGGACGGCGAGATCGATGTGCTCCTCGGTCAACTGGGTTATCCGGTCCGCAAGCATTAGCCGAATAGCCACGTCGGGGTAGGCAGCGAGGAAGCCGGTGACGACCGGCAGCACATGCAGGCGGCCAAAGACGATCGGTGCGGTGATGATCAGTTCGCCTGTCGGGGCGCTGTATTCGCCGGCGGCGGTCCGCTCAGCCTCGCCGACCTCGTCGAGAATGCGATGGCAGGCAGCGAGGTAGGCGTGACCTGCGTCGGTCAGCGTCAGCTGCCGCGTCGAGCGGTTCAGAAGACGCGTCTTCAGATGCCGCTCCAGGTCGGAGACCTTGCGGCTGACCGTTGCCAGCGGGATGCCGAAACGGCGCCCGGCGGCCGAAAGGCTGCCGGCCTCCACCGCGGCGACAAAAAGCGACATGGCCTCGAGGCGATCCATATTTCTCCCGGAAAATGGAAGGATAGGTTGCTAATATGGCATCTACATCCGAATGATGGAAGGGACCATGTTTTGGCGGCGAAGCTGATCAACGAGAAGGAATGCCGATGCCCCGTATCCCTACACCCGCGTCCATAGAGACCGCGCTTGCTGCGTCGCAGCCGATGCTACATGCCGTCGAGAAGCAACTCGGCGTCGTGCCAAACCTCTTCAGGCTTGTTGCCAATAGCCCGGCTGCGCTTGAAGGCTATCTCAGCCTGTCTGGAGCGCTTGCCAAAGGCCGCCTGCCCGCGCCGACGCGCGAGCGCATTGCTCTGGCGGTTGCCGAGGTCAATGGCTGCAGCTACTGCCTTTCCGCTCACAGCTATCTCGGCAAGAATCTCGCCAAGCTTGATGATGCCGAAATGGCCGCCAATCGCGCGGGCAGCTCCAACGATCCCAAGGCCGCCGCAGCCGTGCGTTTCGCCACCAAGATTGCGCGCGACCGCGGCCATATCGGTGACGAGGATCTCAGCGCCGTCAGGCTCGCAGGCTACGACGATGCGCAGATCATCGAGATCGTCCAGCATGTCGCTCTCAATGTCTGGACCAACTATGTCAATGAGGTTGCCGGGACGGAAATCGACTTTCCGGTCGTTTCTGCCCGCAGGGCAGCCTGAGTTCAGCGAGCGTTGAGTCCGTCGCAAGGAGTTCCCATGTCTGAAAGCCGCCCGCCGCTCCCGCCATTCACCGCCGAGACCGCCGCACAGAAGGCACGCATGGCGGAGGATGTCTGGAACTCCCGCGATCCGGCACGGGTCGCGCTTGCCTACACAATCGACAGCCGCTGGCGCAACCGGGCCGAGTTCCTGCAAGGGCGCGAGGCCATCCAGACCTTCCTCACACGCAAATGGACTGGCGAATGCGACTACCGGCTCATCAAGGAGGTCTGGGCCTTCCGCGACAACCGTATCGCCGTGCGTTTCGCGTATGAATGGCACGACCACAGCGGCTCGTGGTTCCGCAGCTACGGCAACGAGAACTGGGAGTTCGATGAGCATGGGTTGATGCGCTTGCGCATCGCCAGCATCAACGACCTGCCGATCCTCGAGGCCGACCGCAAATATCATTGGCCGCTTGGCCGCCGGCCGGACGGTCATCCCTCTCTATCGGAACTCGGCCTTTGAAGGAGGCTTTCCATGAATGCTCACGTCTTCACCAGCGATGTCGCCTTTACGCCAACCGTCAAGGCGATCCAGGCCCGCAAAGGCTCACGCGCGGCCTATGCCCGCGTCGAGGAGCGCGGCGGCTGGCAAGCCGATATCACGCCCGACCTCGCCGCCTTCATCGAGGCGCAGACCAGCGTCTTCCTGTCGACGGCCAATGGTGAGGGCCAGCCCTACATCCAGCATCGCGGCGGGCCGGCCGGCTTCCTCAAGGTGCTCGACGAGCGGACGATCGGCTTCGCCGATTTCTCCGGCAACAGGCAATTCATCACCCAGGGCAATCTGGACGACAACCCGCGGGCTTTCCTGTTCCTGATCGACTATGCGCATCGGCAGCGCATCAAGATCTGGGGCAGCGCGCGGGTCGTCGAACAGGACGCCGAACTGATGGCGAAGCTGATGCCTGAAGGCTACAAGGCGCGCCCGGAGCAGATCATCATGTTCACGGTTTCGGCGTGGGATTCCAATTGCCCGCAGCACATTCCACAGCGTTTTGAAGCTGCCGATGTGGCGGCGGCGCTGGCCGAGCGGGACAAGCGTATCGAACTTCTCGAACACGAGGTCGCGCGGCTGCGCAGCGCCACGGTCAAGGAATAGTACCGGTTCCAGATCGGCTCAGTTCGGCGCAACAGCCTCGGCCAGCGCGATGCCGGTTGGCGTTGGCTTGACCGGCACGATGCCGCGCGCCAGCGCCAGCAGATATTTGTTGTATTCGGTGAACAGCACGCGCAAGGCTCTCGGCTTGGTCAGCCAGCCGCCATTGCCAAGATTGCTGTTGACCACCGGATAGGGCTCGAGCTTGGCGTTGTGCAGCAGCCGGCCCATTTCCAGCAGGCTGCGCGGCATGTGATAGTTGTTGGTGACGAGGATCACGCTGCCATAGGCGTGGTCTTCCACCCACTTGGCACTTTCCTCGGCATTGCCGATCGTGTCGAGCGCGGCACGGTCGATGTCGACGCAGCAGGAAAACAATTTCTTGTCGCCGCGGGTCGCGACCTGTAGCTGGCGGCGGCTGGCGGAAGGATGCACGCCGCTGATCAGTAGCCGCTCGCCCTTGCCGGACGCAAGCAGACCCATGGCCGCGTCGAGACGCGAATGGCCGCCGGTCAGCACGATGATGGCATCAGCCCTTGCCGGATTGACGGGCGTTGCGAGACGGCTGACGGTGTTGGCGAACCAGCCGAAGCCGCCGGCAAAGAGCGTTGCCAGTACGAGCAGAAAGAAAACGGAGATGCGTAGCGCGCTCGCCAATCGGCCGGGCTTGACGCGCTCGCTTGAACGCGTAATCACCAAGGGCAACTGTCCAGCCATTCCGGTCGAGTCGCGCGCGTCCATCGTCCTTATCGTTAACTCCGAAATGCGGCGTTTAGTAGGTCGGAAAGCACAAATTTCGTTACGCTAATTCTCTATCCGTGATCACCCGGCGTCCGGCTGGCGGACATCGATGTCGCTGAGATAGGTGACGACGGTGACATGGGAGGTTGCCGCGGTCAGCGCACCGATGACCAGCACCATGAGAACAACGCCGAGATAGCCCGCCGAACCGATGGCGAAATTGCCGAACAGGGCGGTCGCCTGATCGGCCTCAGGCGTTGCCATGTTGCGCGACGACCACCACGAGAAGACGATGAAGACGAACACCGCCGCCGCACCCCCGGCGGCGGCGCCCTTCATGCCGGTGACGAGAAAGTGGTGGCGGAATTCGCGCGCGATGAAGCGCGCTTCGGCGCCGACGAAATGCAGCACCTCGATGATGTGGCCGTTGCCGGCCATGGCGCCGCGCGTCGCGAACACCACGGTCAGCACGGTTGCCGCCAGCATCAGCGCCAGCACGGCGATGCCGATGGTCACCGTGGTGCGGGCCATGGCGACGAGCCGGTCGACCCAGGTGCGATGGTCGTCAAGCGAGGCACTGGGCAGTTTCGGCGTGATCGCGGCGCGCATTGCGGCGAAATCGGGCGGGTTGCTCTCGTCTATGGTGACGATGATCAGACGCGGCACCGGCAGCTCGTCGATGTTGAGGCCCGACCCCAGCCAGGGTTCCAAAAGCCGCGCCGTGGCATCGCGGTCGACGATCCTGGTGCTCTTCACGCCAGGAAATTCGCCGGCGATCTGCGAGGCCTTGGCAAGGGCTGCCTCGATGTCGAGGCCGTCCAACGGCTTGATCTGGATCGTCGCCTCGCGTGAGATCTGGTTCTCCCAGACCGAGGCGGTGTCGCGCACCAGCGTCACCGCGCCGAAGGTCAGGCAGGAGAGAAACGTCATGATGGCGATGACCAGGACCAGCGCCCGGCCGGCGATGTTCTGCGCCGGCACGATCGGCGCCATCTTGCGCTGAACGCGCTGGGTCGCAGCCCTCTCAGCGCGTTGGTCTTCGACATGGCGAGCGGACGGGTCAGTCATAGATATCCAGCCTTCCGCCGGACAGGATCATGCGGCGTGCGTCGACCTGTTCCATCAGGCCGAGGTCGTGCGTTGCGATCACCACGGCGGTGCCCAACCGGTTGAGTTCGATGAACAGCCGCAACAGGCGTCGCGCCAGCGGCGGATCGACATTGCCGGTCGGCTCGTCGGCAAGCAGGATTTCCGGCTGCTCGATCAGCGCCCTGGCGATTGCGGCGCGCTGCTTCTCGCCACCCGAAAGCACCGGCGGCAGCACATGCATGCGCTCGCCAAGGCCGACCCATTTCAAGAGTTCGGTCACGTCGGTGCGGTAACTGGCCTCCTCGCGCCCGCGCACGCGCAGCGGCAAGGCCACATTCTCATAGGTCGTCATGTGATCGAGCAGGCGAAAGTCCTGGAACACCACACCGATGCGCCGCCGCAGAAGCGGCAGCTCGGCGCGCGAGATGCGCGAACGGTCCTTGCCGAAGATGGTGATCAGCCCGCGCGTCGGCTTGAGCGACATGAACAAAAGCCGCAGCAGCGTCGTCTTGCCGGCGCCCGAAGGGCCGCTCAGGAACTGGAAGGAGCGCTCCGGTATGTGCAAGGAAATGTCGCGGAGGATTTCCGGACCCATGCCATAGCGGAGGCCGACATTTTCGAAGCGGATCACGTTCGACGACCTGAAACTTGCGGCGGCGACGAGCCAACCTTCTCTGAGAAAGGACCATCGGCCGGCATGGTTAACCCTCGGTTAATTTTGGGATTCTTTGGGCGCGTCACAAGGGTTTCGGGTGGGGAAGCGTTAACCATTTCCGTTTACGCAAAAGAAACGAAGAGCGAACAAGTGCGAAGTGCTGGGGCCGCGATGGCTGACGATCGAACCGCGCGCCCGGTTTCCGGCGAAATCATGACCGATACGGCCGCAAATCCTGCGCCGGAACGCATCGTGCGTGATCCAGCCGGTGACATCCTCGACGCCGACTACGAGGTGCTGCCGCGCTTAACCGCCGGCACGGGCGTTTCGCTGCCGCTTTTGCGCGTGATCACCACGCCATCGATCAAAGGCATGGACATGCTGCGCAAGCCGGTAGCGGCGATGGAACGGCTGCGGGCGTCGCGCGGCGGGCCGATCTTCTGGATAGCCGGCCTCAGTGCCGCGTTTGCAGCCTTCTGGATCTCGGGCGGCCACGCGCTGGTGCGCCAGACGCCGCTTCTTCTGGCGGCGCAACAAGCGGGCGCTGCCCTGACCATTTCAGGCGTTACGTCGCGTATCGATGCGTCCGGGCCGCAACCTGTCCTGTTCGTCGGTGGCGAGGCCGCGAATGACGGCGCCAGCCCGTCGCCATTGCCACCGCTGGAAGTCCGGGTCACCGGCAATGACAGGCGCACAACCCGTTACAGGCTGGCGACATTTAACCGTTCGCTGGCGCCCGGCGAAAGATTTGGCTTTTCCAGCCGGCTCGACGTGCCTAGAAACGGGGTTAAGGCCGTCTCGGTCACCTTCGCCAATTAGCGGCGATCATTTCTGGAAAGGCAGCCAATGCCAATCGTGCGCGGCAAGGATATCGAGGTCCTGTTTTCGGCGTCGGCGATCGCCCGCCGCAATCTGGAGCTCGCCAAGGAGATCGCCGGGCACGACTATCACGACCTTCTGGTGATTTCGGTGCTGAAAGGATCGTTCATCTTCGCCGCCGACCTCATCCGCGCCATGCACGATGTCGGCCTGTCGCCCGAGGTCGAATTCATCTTCATCTCCAGCTACGGCGCCGGCACCACCAGCGGCGAGGTTAGGGTGCTGCGAGATATCGACAATGAAGTCGCCGGCCGAGACGTGCTGTTGATCGACGACATCCTCGAATCTGGCAAGACGCTGTCGTTCACCCGCGACCTGATGCTGTCGCGCGGCGCCAAAAGCTGTGCCATCGCCGTGCTGCTCGACAAGCGCATGCGCCGCCAGACCGCGCTCAACGCCGACTATGTCGGCTTCGACTGCCCCGACTATTTCGTCGTCGGCTACGGCATGGATGTCGCCCACGCCTTTCGTGAACTGCCGTTTGTGGGCGTCGTCAAGGGCGACGCCTAGGGTGTGCTGATATTCAGGTGAGGCACGGCCTGCAAACAGCGGATTCCTGCGCTTACTACAGCGCCGCGCGCCTTCTTGGGCGCGCAAAGGACGCTGTAGAACTCTGATTTTGCGCATGACCTTTCCGAAATCAAATTCGATTTCGAAATCATGCGCGGGCTCACGTACCAAAAGTACGCTCCGCTCCGGTTCTCGGAAGCCGCTGTTTTCGACTCGGCCTGACCTGAATTTCAACACACCCGATGCTCGCGGCGCGCTCCGGATTTCTCCCTGACTGCGGTTGCGGTTCAGGAAAAGTCAACTTTTCCTCGCCAAACTTTGCGCTATGGCAAAGCTCCTGATCGTTGAGGACGATGAGTCCGTCCGCACCCTCGCCGCTCGCGCGCTCGAACGCGCCGGGCATATGATCGACATCGCCGCCGACGGCGCGCAGGGGCTTGCCTTGATCCGCGCTGCACGTGGTGGCTACGACCTTGTCGTCTCGGATATCCGGATGCCGGGGATGGACGGCATCCAAATGGCCAAGGCGGCTGCATCGCTTTTCCCGGCAATGAAGATATTGCTGATGACCGGCTATGCCGACCAGCGCGAGCGCGCCGAGGAATTGAACGGCGTCATTGTGGACGTCGTGCAGAAGCCGTTCACGCTGGCCGAAATCCGCGCGCGCGTCGAACGGGCGCTCGCCTGTTTCGCTTAAAAGCCTAAGGCCTACCGCATAGGCCCGAAAATCGGAATCGATTTTCGGAAAGCATGATGCGTCGATTCAAAGTGTTAGAGCGTACTTTGTGCGTCCAAGTGGACGCACGTCGCTCTAACCGCGGTCAGGCCGGATCGCAGGTCGCCGCGATTGCCGGCGCGCTGCTCCGGCGCCGGCTGGCGCTGAGCGCGAACAGACCGGCGCCGATGATGAGGGCGGCGCCGATGACGGTGGTCGATCGCGGCACTTCGGCAAAGAACAGGAAGCCCCACAGCGGCGACCAGATGATGCCGGTGTATTCGAAGGTGGCGACGCTGTTGGCGGGCGCCAGCCGGTAGGCCTGCGACAACAGGATCATCCCGGCCGAAGCGACGACGCCGCAGGCGGCCATCGTCATGAAGTCGATTGACGTCGGCCAGACCCATGGCCTGACCAGGAATTCGAGGCTCGGATGCGTGGCATGAGCTATTCCTGCCAGCCAGAACAGCCCGGCGACCGCTGCAGCGCCCAGGAGATAGACGCCGTTTTGATAGAACGCCATGACCGTGGATGATTCGGTGTCGCCGATCTTGCGGGCCATCAACTGCGAAAAACCGTACAGCACCGCCGAGGCCAGCGACAGCAGCGCAGCCCAGTCGAACAGCCCGGCGCCGGGTCGCAGCATCACCAGCACGCCGAGCATCCCGACCATGACGGTGACCAGCGTTTGCCACGCCACCCGTTCGCCGAGATAGGGGCCGGCAAGCGCCATGATGAATAGCGGTGCCATGAAATAGAGCGCCACCGCGTCGGCAAGCGGCAGGGCGGCGATCGCCAGGTAGTAGAGCGTGTAGGAGGTGAACAGGATCATGGCGCGCATCGTCAGCATGCGAATCCGCTTCGAAAAGATCGCCCTAAGCCCGACATCGGCATGAACGAGCACGAGAAGAATGGGCAGGGCGACGATCGAGCGGATCGCCATCACCTCGGTCACCGGATAGGTGCTCGATACGGCCTTGATCAGCGGATCCTGGAGCGAGAACACCAGAACGCCGAGGCAAAGGCTTGCCATGCCGAGGACGATCCGGTTCTGCATGTCGTTCGACGGCTCCTTGCGTGCGCGGCCCGTGAGCTGGGGCTGCGTAATTTTTGGCATGTCGTCGTCGCAAAACCGCTGCGCACGTCATGCATCAAAAAGAACCCGCCACCGTTTCGGGCAGCGGGTACGAGTGAGGACTTTTTTGGTCCGCAGCCGATTTCGCAGCCGCATATCCAATGGGTGAAGCGAATATTATCCCCCGTTTGACATGTTGCAAACGAATTGGGATGATGCCAGCAATCAGATTTTCTTATGGCGGACAAATGAAGCCCACGCTCGACAGCGATCTGCTGCGCACCTTCGTCGCGGTCGCCGACGCCGGCAATTTCACCAAGGCTGCGGTGCAGGCCGGCCGTACCCAGTCGGCGGTTTCGATGCAGATGAAGAAGCTCGAAGATATGGTAGGCGACAGCCTGTTCGAGCGCGGCTCGCGGGGTGTGGCGCTGACGCGCCGCGGCGGCGAACTCATCGTCAACGCCCGCCGCATCGTGTCGCTGCTGGACGAGACGGCGGCATCGATGGTCGCGGCGCCGCTTGGCGGACCGGTGCGCATCGGCATTCCGGAGGAATATGGCCACGCGATCCTGTCGCGCGCGCTCAGCGCCTTTGCCAAGCGCCATCCTCAGGTCGATATCACTGTCCGTTACGCCCATTCCGGTGCGCAGATCGCGGCGCTCGCCGCCGGCGAGCTCGATCTGGCGGTGGTGTTCGAATGGCAGGACCTCTCCGGCGGTGAAGTGCTGATGCATGATCCGACCGTGTGGGTGACGTCGGAGCTGCATCACATGCATGAGGAGCGGCCGGTGCCGATCGCGCTCTATAACCGCGCCGGCTGGTGCAAGGATTTCGCGATTAAGTCGCTGGAACAGCGTGGTCTCGCCTATCGTGTCGCCTATACCAGCGATACCAATGGCGGCCTGCGGCTTGCCGTCACCTCCGGGCTGGCGATTGCGCCGATCTCACGCAGCAACATCCCGGCCGGCTGCCGCGAACTTACCGCCGCCGACGGGTTCGGCGATATCGATTCCTCGAACGTGGTGCTGCGGCGCAATCCGAACGCTTCCGGCGAGGCCATAGACGGCATGGAAGAGGCGATCCGCGAGGCGTTCACCAACAGGTAGACGGGCTTTCGACAGTGTGTCGTAGCAGACGTCCAGTCGCCATGTTCTCTTTGAGTCAGTTTTTCCCTTCAACGTCTCCAGAAGAAGGTCGTGGAAGGGTGGACTCTTGTCGTCTGAGCCGACTAACGGAAGGCGTAGGTAGCGCCACCTCTAGGCGCGAACGTCTGGTGCGATGCCCGGTGCGGCGTTCGTAGGGCATCTCGCTGTTACATCGCGGTGACAAAAGCACCACCACGGTGGCGTTAACCGGTTACACAGAGCAGGAAACATCTCCGGCCTTCTGGGAGTGGTCAGCGTCCCCAGAGGCTGCGTGGGCGTGTCGTCGGTTGGCTGTTCGCGCGGCGACTGGAACGCTCCACGCCTCGCGAGCGGGGATAGCGAAGTCTCGTGAAGGCAAGGTCGAGCCGCGTTCTCCGTTCTGTATCGGCGACGGGCGGCGACTGGGAGAGATGGATACCATGCAGGTAGGGCGTCCGGACGTTGGCGGGACATGGACGCGGGGCGGCCCGCGTGCAGGCGCTTGGCTGAGCGGTGCAATGACCATGCAGCGCCGCCTCGCAGCGATCCTGGCTTGCGACGTGGTCGGCTATTCGCGCCTGACGGAGCGCGACGAGCGCGGCACGCTCGAGCGGCTGAAGATCTACCGCAAGGACCTCCTCGAACCGCTGGTTTCCGAGCACCAGGGTCGGATCGTCAAGCTCACCGGCGACGGCATGCTGTGCGAGTTCGCGAGCGTCGTAAACGCGGTGACCTCGGCGATGGCGATCCAGCAGGCCCTGGCAGAACACGAGGCGGAGGCGCCCGAGGAAGAGCGGATTCGCTTCCGCATTGGCGTCAATCTCGGCGACGTGGTCTGCGAGGAGGACGGCGACCTCTACGGCGACGGGGTCAACATCGCCGCCCGCCTCGAAAGCATCGCCGATCCCGGCACCGTGGTCGTCTCGGGCACCGCCTACGACCACCTTCAGGGCAAGCTCGACTGCGGCTTCACGCCGCTCGGTGTCCTGCGCCTCAAGAACATCGAGCGGCCTGTGCGCGCCTACCGCGTCGAGACCGATGCCAGCGCCTCGGTGGCTGCACTGCCTTCCCTGCCCGACAAACCCTCGATCGCGGTTCTGCCTTTCACCAACATGAGCGGCGATCCCGACCAGGAATACTTCGCCGACGGGCTGGTGGAGGACATCATCACGGGATTGAGCCGGGTGAACTCCTTCTTCGTGATCGCCCGCAACTCGTCCTTCACCTATAAGGGCCGGGCGGTGGACCTGCGCCAGGTCGGGCGCGAACTGGGCGTCCGCTACGTGCTCGAAGGCAGCATCCGCAGAGCAGGATCGCGGGTGCGCATCAGTGGGCAGTTGGTGGACGCGATCAGCGGACACCATGTCTGGGCCGACCGCTTCGAGGGCGACATGAGCGACATCTTCGACCTGCAGGACAAGGTGACCGAGAGCGTCGTCGGCGCCGTCGAGCCGAGCATCCGGCTGCAGGAGATCAAGCAGGCGCGCATGAAGCCGACCGACTACATCAGCGCCTACGACCTCTACCTTCGCGCGTTGCCGCGCTTCTACAGCATGACGCGCGAAGGCTTTGCCGACGTGCGCCGGCTCACCAACGAGGCGCTCAGCATCGATCCTAGCTTCAACTTGGCGAAGGCACTCGGCGCCTATATCCGCAGCCTATCCGTGAGCCAGTGCTGGCACGAGCCCGACGATATCCGGGTCGCCGCGCGCATGGCGCGCGAGGTACTGGCGGAAGCGCGCGACGACCCCACGAGCCTACGCTTCGCCGCGCAGGTGATCGCCTACAGCGCGAAGGACTACGAGATGGCGCTGGGCACGATCGAACGATCCCTGCTGCTCAACCCCAATTCGGCGCAGGGCCATACGGGCAGCGGCTGGGTGAACGCACATTCCAGCCGCCCGCTCGTCGCGATCGAGCACTTTCACAGGGCAATGCGGCTGAGCCCCGTCGACCCCGAGAAGGGCATCGCGCTCTCCGGCATCGGGATGAGCTACCTGATGCTCGAGCGCTACGAAGAAGCGCTGGCATGGGGAGAACGCGCGCTGCACGAGATGCCGAACTACGGCTCCTCGCACCGGGTGGTGATCATGGCGCTGGTCAAACTCAACCGGCTGGACGAGGCGAAGGCGGCGGCGCGGCGGCTGATGGAGGCATTCCCGACCTACACGCTCACCCTGCAGAGACAGATCAACCCGTGGCGGGACAAGGGGTTCGCCGAGAGTTACGTCGAGGCGCTTGGCATCTCCGGCGTGCCGGAGTGATCGTCGTGGTTGCAAAGATGACCTCTCCTGCGCGTCACGTCCGGCCAGGCGACGTCCCTTCATCCCGCGTCGCTTCTGGAAGGGTAGTTCTCTGGCCGGCTTGCTGCCGGGGACTGAGCGCGTAGAGCAGCCGTGAACAGCCGGCGAGCTCTCTGTTCGCGTCGAACTCCGGTTCCACCCTGACGAGAGCTACCGACGGTCCAGACAAATGTCGCCGTTGGGTTATGGTTTCCCCTTCAACCATCTCCGATGGAACGCCAGAAAAGGGTCGAATTCGGTCGTTCAGAGTGATTGGGGTTTGACACTGGAGCATATCGCCAAAAACTGTGCAGCCGGCGATGGCAGCCTGGATCCGCGCAGGCGATCATCCTGATATAGAGGACGGCTTTATTTCAGCTCCAGCAGCCGCTCCAGATAGCTGCGCTCGATGTCGGGGCTGAGCGCGTTGCCGAGCCGCTTGCGGATCGCTTCGAGGATCTGACGGGCGCGCTGCACGTCGATCTCGTCCGGCACCTTCACCGAATCGCCGAAATCTGGACCCTCGGTGGCGCGTGGCCGGCCGAGCGGATCGCGGTCGGCATTCTGCTGGCGGCCGCCGCGCTGGCCATCGCCCTCGTCGCCCTGCATGGCCTGCAATTGCTTCATCATGTCCTTGGCACCCTTGCGCAACGCTTCCAGCGCTCGGCCCTGGTGACCGACCGCCTGATCGCCATCGCTGTCGCCAAGCGCCTGTTCGGCATCGCCCATCGATTTGCCGGCCTCGCCAAATCCCTCATTGGGCTCGAGCCCCATGCCTTCGAGACCCTTTCTCAACTGGTCGAGCTCGCTTTGCAGTTTGCCCTGGCCTTCCTGCAACTGCTTCAGCGCGTCGGCGAATTCCTCCGGCGTCATCGGCCGGCCGAGCGGATCGCGGTCTTCGCCTGGGCCGGGCTGCTCGCCTTGTTCACCCATTTGGCCCTGCTCGCCGTTCTCGCCGAACTGCTCGTCGCGGTTCTGCCCGCGCTGTTGCTGGCCGCGCTGCATCTGGTCCATGCGGAAGGTTTCGTTCATCATCTCCTGCTGGCGCCGCATGATCTCGCCGAGCTTGTCCATCTGCTGTCGCATTTCGCTGTTCTGCTGGCCGCCCTGCTGCTGACGTCCGGCCTGCAGGTTGTTCATCATGTCCTGCAGTTGCGAAAGCAATTGCTGCGCGCTGTCGCGATCGCCGGACTTCGCCAGATTCTCGATCTGGTCCATCATCCGTTCGATATCACTCTGGCGCAGTTCCTGGCCGTTCTGCTGCATCTGCGGCGCGTTCGGATTCCGCTGCGCACGTTGGGCGAATTCCTGCAGGAACTGGTTCATCGCCTCGCGCAGTTCCTTCATCGCCTTGTCGATCTCCTCGTCGCTGGCGCCGTTCTTGATCGCGTCCTGCAACGCCTGCTGCGCCTGGCGCAGCCGCCGCTCGGCGTCCGAAAGGTTGCCTTCTTCAATGCCGAGCGCGATCTCCCAGAGATAGGCGACTTCGTCGCGCAATTTGTCGTCGTTGTCGGCCATCTTCAGCCGGGTGCGGGCGCTCATGATGGCGAGGTAATGCGCCATATTGTCGAACGTATCTTCGGGCCTGAGCGTGATCGCATCCATCAGGTCGAGCACGCGGCTCTTGGCGTTGGCGTCGAGTGCCAGCACCCGGCGCTGCTCGATCACGGCCCTGGCCAGCGGGTTGGAGAAAGGCCGCTCCGGCATCACCAGCGTCTTGGTTTCGCTGGTTGCCGTATGTCCGGCATCGTCGGTGGCGACAAGCCTGAGCCTGATATTGCCGCCGGCCCAGACATGCTCGGTCAGGTCCTTCGTGGTTTTGGCGGCATTCCCCTTAACGCCGCGGCGCGGCAGCGTCAGCGGCATTTCGGGCGGGCCATAGAGCGGATGCGCATTCGGCGCCGGTGGGTCGGCCGGTACGAAATCCGCCTTGGCGGAGGCTGCGCCATAGTCGTCGTCGATCTGGTAGTTGAGCTCGAAGGAGCCGTTGACGGCGCGTTTCGGCTCGCCGACGAAGCGGATCTGCGGCGGCTTGTCCGGGATCACCGCGAAGGCCCAGCTGCCGAGTTCGTCGCCGCCCGAGTTCAGCGTCAGCGTGCCGTTGGCCGTCAGCTTTCCGGTGAACTGGCGCACTGTGGAGAGGGGTGCCGCAGCCGACTTGGCCGCAGCCGGCTTGCCCACAGCCGACTGGCCCGCAGCCGACTGGGCCGCGTCGGCCTGCTGTCCGGCCGGCTCGATGGTGCGGGCGTTGCCGTCGGCGTCGGCAAAGCTCAGCGTTTCCTCGCCCGAACCGCCGGTGACGCGCAGCGACACATCGCTGCCTTCGGGAACGGTGAAGGTGGACGGCGCCTGATTGGCATTGCTGGCGAGGGCCGGGTTGGCGAGGGCTGGGGAAGTGAGGAAGACCGGTGCCCTGCCGGTGTAGGCCGGCGGCGTCACCCAGGCGTCAATGCGCGGCGGGACAGTGTCGCGCGCCGCGTGGGCACTGAACCCGTCTGCGATGCGGCCGCCCGACGGCCCGAACGAGAAGGCGAAAGCGGTGACCAACACAAGCGCCGCCACGGCGCGCAGCCCCCATGGGTCGCGCTCCGGCACCCGGGTGCGCGGCAGATCGCCGCCGAGGTTGCCGAGTTTTTCGGCCATGCGTTTTTGGTGCTCGCGCCACAGCGCTTGCGAAAAAATGCTTTCCCTGCCGCTCGGCCGGTCCGTCTGCACCAGCACCGGGCTGTGCAGCAAGAGGTTGGCCGCCTCGATGCGCCGGTCGATCTCGGCACTGGACGGCACCCGGAAGAAACGCAAGGGATAGAGCGCGGCAAGGGCTGCGATGGCGAACACAGCCACAAGACCGATGCGCGCGGTGTCGGGCAGCAGAAGGAAGAGCCCGAGCCACGAGACGCTGAGGAACAGGCTGGCGACGATGACGAGCGGCAGCAGCAACGGCCAGCCACGCTCGACCGTCATCGAAACCCGCGTCGCCAGCCGGCTCAGGGCAAGGCGCCCGGCCAGGCTGCGATCGCTGGTGAAGGTGGGTCGTTGCGTCATCGGCCCTTCCTGTTCGGGCGGATAACCCGAACCTCACAAATTTATCGCACCGGCCCGAAAATCGGATGCGCCCCGAAAATCGGATGCGAAGGACTCAACATCTTAGATGCACGTCGCACCAAAGATACCAAGAAACACGGCGAAGGCGAGGCAGTTCCCTAAAACGTGAACAGGACTGCCCCCGCTATCGTCAGAATTTAGCCGGATTGGCGTTTGCACCGCAGACCAGCACGGCGATGCGCTCGCCCGCAGCGGGCGCGTAGCGGCCGGACAGGAGCGCCGCGAAGGCCGCGGCGCCGCCCGGCTCGGAGATGATTCGCACCCGGTCCCAAAGCGCCGCCTGCGCGGCGATGATCTCGTCGTCGCTGACCAGTATGGAACGCTCGACGAAGGCCTCGGCGATCGGAAACATCACTTCGCCGACGCGCTTCGGCGCCAGCGAATCGGCGGCGATGCCCTCAGTCGGCGCATCGACAGGCCGGCCGGCTTCGAAGGCGCGATGAAGCGTCGGCGCGCCCTCCGGCTCGACGGCGATGATCCTGATGCGGCCGGCAAACCAGGCGGCGATGCCGCCGATCAGGCCGCCGCCGCCGACGGCGACCAGCAGCGTGTCGAGCTCAGGCAGGTCGGCCTCGATCTCGAGGCCGAGCGTGCCTTGCCCGACCAGCGTTTCCTCCTGGTTGAAAGCATGGATCTGCAGCGCCCCGGACCTTTCGGCAAAGTCTTCGCTGGCTGCCAGTGCCTCGGCATAGCGCGCGCCGCCGACGACCAGCTCGGCGCCGTAGCCGCGGATGCGTTCCAGCTTGGCCGGCGGGCTCACTTCGGGAACAAAGATCGTCGCCTTGTGGCCGAGCCGCATGGCGGCATAGGCGACCGCGGCACCATGATTGCCGCCGGATGCGGCGACGACGCCAGCCGCGGGAACCGGCCGTTCGAGAAGATTGGTGAACGCGCCGCGCGCCTTGAACGAGCCGGAATGCTGCAGACATTCGAGCTTCAGGTCGACGGCAAGAGGCGGACGGCCGAAATCGGCCATGTCGATGCGCAGCACCGGCGTGTGGCGCACGAATGGCCGAATGCGCGGTTCCATTGCGGCGATGCGCTCGCGGGTGATCATATTGCCGTTCAGCATGGTCTGCTCCCGAGGGTTGACTTCACTTAGTAACTTAGCAAAATGGCTAAATGCAAGAGGTCGATGTTTTTAAGGCGATCGCCAACGCGCGCAGGCTGCAAATCCTCGATTGGCTGAAGGATCCGCGCGCGCATTTCCCACGCCAAGCGGATGGCGATCTGGTCGAGGATGGCGTCTGCGCGCTGCTGATCGCCGAAAAGCTAGGCATCACCCAGGCGACGCTTAGCGAGCATATGCGGGTGCTCACCCAAGCGGGCCTTCTGCGCAGCAAACGCATCAAGCAGTGGATATTCTATCGCCGCGACGAGGACAGGATCGCCGAGACCAGGGCGCTGATTCAGCACCGGCTGTAGCTTCAGCTCCGGCTGTGACGCCGCAGGCGCTCTATTCCAGCCAATCAGGCAGCGAATCCAGCCCGATCAGCTCGTCATAAGTCTGGCGCGGGCGCACGACATGGAAACGGTCGCCGTCGACCAGCACTTCGGGCACCAGCGGCCTGGTGTTGTAAGTGCCGGCCTGCACCGCGCCATAGGCGCCGGCGGTGGCGACGGAGATCAGGTCGCCGGCCTTCAGCCGCGGCAGGTCGCGGTCGAGGCCGAGATAATCGCCGGTCTCGCAGACCGGGCCGACCACGTCGACCGTCATGCGCGGCGCCGCGGCCGGCTGCTGCACCACCGGCTTGATGTCATGGAAGGCGTCATAGAGTGTCGGCCGGATCAGATCGTTCATCGCGGCGTCGACGACCAGGAAGTTCTTGGCGTCGCCCTCCTTCACGAAGATCACTTGCGAGACGAGGACACCGGCATTGCCTGATATCAGCCGGCCCGGCTCGAACATCACCTTCAGCCCGAGCTTGGCGACGTGCTTCCTGACGATCTGGGCATAAGCGTCGGGCAAGGGAGGCGGGCTGTTGTCGACGCGGTAGGGGATACCGAGACCGCCGCCGAGATCGATATGCTCGATGGCGTGCCCGTCGGCACGCAGCACTCCGACCAGTTCAATCAGCAGCGCGAAGGCGTCGTCGAAGGGCTGCAATTCGGTGATCTGGCTGCCGATATGGGTGTCGATACCGGTGACCTTGATGCCAGGCAGTTCAGCCGCGCGGGCATAGACCTGGCGCGCCTTCTGCCAAGGAATGCCGAACTTGTTCTCGGCCCTGCCGGTGGAGATCTTCTTGTGGGTCTTGGCATCGACATCCGGGTTGATGCGCAGCGAGATCGGCGCCACCTTGCCCAGCGCCGTGGCGCGGGTCGACAGCAATTCCAATTCCGGCTCGGATTCGACGTTGAAGCAGAGAATGCCGGCCGAGAGCGCAAAATCCATTTCGCGCGCGGTCTTGCCGACGCCCGAAAACAGGATCTTGTTGGCCGGAATGCCGGCGGCCAGCGCGCGGCGCAATTCGCCTTCCGAGACCACGTCGGCGCCGGCGCCGAGTTTTGCCAGGATCTTCAGCACCGCCTGGTTGGAATTCGCCTTCATGGCATAGCAGACCAGCGCGTCGAGCCCGGCAAAGGCCTGCGCAAACACGCGGAAATGCCTGGTCAGCGTCGCCGTCGAATAACAATAGAACGGTGTGCCGACGCTTGCGGCGATATCTGATATCGCCACGTCCTCGGCATGCAGCACGCCGTCGCGGTAGTCGAAATGGTTCACAACAGAGATTCCGGAAGTTGGAGCACGATGAGATCGGCCGATCTCATCGGCTCTAGATCAACGGGTCGAGAATGAACTTCTTGTCCTTGACCGGTTTTTCCGGCTCGGGCGGCACGGGCTGCTCGGCCTTTTGTGCGTCCTTGCGCGCCTGCACGGCCGCCTCATAGGGCGTCTCGAGGCCGGCTTTCCTGCCGCAGGCCGTTACGGTTGCCAGCGCCGCCAGCAGCGCGAGCGTCACCAAAATCCTGCTTGCGGTCATCGATCCATCCGTCCGAAACTTTTGCCCGCCGCTTTTAGCCGAGTTTTTCTGGCTTTGCACCCCGGCATCACGCCTTGGCGATGTGCTTTTTCCAGTATCGGATCTGCTTCCTCACTTCGGACGGCGCGGTGCCGCCGAAGCTCGTGCGGCTCTTCACCGAGTTCTGCACGGCAAGCACGGAAAACACGTCCGTCGTGATGCCGGGGTGAATGGACTGCAAGTCCTCCAGCGGCAGCCTGTCGAGCCCGATCTTCCTCTCTTCGGCCAGCGCCACGGCGCGGCCGGTGACGTGGTGCGCCTCGCGGAATGGCAGGCCGAGACTACGCACCAGCCAATCGGCGAGATCGGTCGCGGTCGCATAGCCTGATCCGGCGGCCCTCTTCATGGCGGCGGCATTCACCGTCATGTCACGCACCATGCCGGTCATCGCCGCCAGCATCAGGTCAAGCGTCTCGGCGGTGTCGAACACTGATTCCTTGTCTTCCTGCATGTCCTTGCCGTAGGTCAGCGGAATGCCCTTCATGACAGTCAGCAGGCCAACCAGATGGCCGGTGACGCGGCCGGTCTTGCCGCGCACCAGCTCGGCGGCGTCGGGGTTCTTCTTCTGCGGCATGATCGAGGAGCCGGTGGAGAATGAGTCCGACAGCCTGACGAAGCCGAATTGCGGCGTCGACCAGATGATGATTTCTTCGGCCAGTCGCGACAGATGTGTCGCGCAGATCGCCGCCAGCCCTAAAAACTCGAGCGCGAAATCGCGGTCAGAAACGCTGTCGAGGGAATTGCGCATCGGCTCGCGGAAGCCGAGCGCCCTGGCCGTCTGGTGCCGGTCGATCGGAAAGCTGGTGCCGGCAAGCGCGGCCGCACCGAGCGGGCTTTCGTCCATCCGCTCGATGGCGTCGCGAACACGTGACAGGTCGCGCGAGAACATCTCGACATAGGCCATGCAGTGATGGCCGAAGGTCACCGGTTGCGCCGCCTGCATGTGGGTGAAGCCCGGCATCACCGTTGCCGCATGCTCCTCGGCCCGTTCCAGGAACGCCGTGATCAGGCCCTTCAGCGCCTCGGCGACGCGAAGGCACTCGTCCTTGACCCACAGCCTGAGATCGACCGCCACCTGGTCGTTGCGCGAACGGGCGGTATGCAGGCGGCCGGCAGCCGAGCCGATCAGCTCGGCAAGGCGGGCCTCGACATTCATGTGGATGTCTTCCAGTCTGGTCGAGAACGCGAACGTGCCGGCTTCGATCTCTGCCAGGATCGTGTTCAGCCCGTGAGCGATTTTTTCTTGATCGGCCGCCGAAATAATGCCGGTTTGCGCCAGCATCTCGCTGTGGGCGATCGAGCCTCTGATATCCTGCGCATAGAGTTTGCGGTCGAACGAGATCGACGCGTTGATCGCTTCCATGATCGCGGCCGGACCCGAGGCAAAACGTCCGCCCCACATCTGGTTGCTGGCCTTCTTGTCGTTCATCGCTATAACCCGTGCTCCGGAGCAGTTTAAGAAATGTCAGACGGCAATCGATTTTTCCCGGCCCCGCGCCTCATCCTTGCCGCTTTGGTGGCAGGCGTGCTGGCCGGCGCGGTCGCGGTATATGTCAGCGAAAGCGGTTCTGGCAACAACGCCCCCGCTCAAGTCGCGGTTGGCGACAGCAAGGACGATGTCGCCTGCGCCGCCAAGGCCGACCGCGCCAGGACGGTGGCGGCGGCTGCCACCGGCCAGGTTGCAGCACTTTTGCCGGCCGATCCGCCGCAATCGCTGAAGGGCCTTGCCTTCAACAGCCCCGACGGCAAGCCGATGACGCTCGCCGACCATGCCGGCAAGACGGTGCTGCTCAATCTGTGGGCGACATGGTGCGCGCCCTGCCGCGCCGAAATGCCGGCGTTCGACGCGCTGCAGAAAGAAATGGGCAGCGACGCCTTCGAGGTCGTCGCGGTCAACGTTGATGCCGGCGACGACAGTAAGCCGAAGAAGTTCCTCGAGGAAACCGGCGTCGAGGCGCTCGGCTACTACCGCGATTCGACGATGGCGCTGTTCAACGATCTCAAGACGCGCGGTCTGGCGCTCGGCCTGCCGGTCACCATGCTGATCGACGCGGAAGGCTGCCTGATCGCCCACATGAACGGCCCGGCCGAATGGTCGAGCCCGGACGCCAAGCGGCTGGTCGAGACGGCGCTCGGCAAGTCGGACTAATGCATGTCGCGCAAGAGTGCGCTCTTTAGGCGCCGGCTATTACCGGTCGTCGTCGTTGTTCGATTGGTAAGCCGGCTTTTCAATTGCTTTCCATCGGCTCTCATTTCGAAGCATGCGCCACGTTAAGTGGAAATCAAGTTCATCGATCCGCAACAAAACCGTTGTCCAATTGTCACGAGCGGCACATATTGCCTTTGCGAGAGTGCCCTTTCGCCAATGACAAAACGGGAGATGAAACATGAAGTTCTTCGGCTTCGCGGCCGGTGTTGCCGCCACCTTGACCCTGCTTTCCACCACCTCCGCCTTCGCCGCCACGCAGATCAGCTGGTGGCACGCCATGACCGGCGCCAACGCCGAGGTCGTCGACAAGATCTCCAAGGATTTCAACGCCAGCCAGAGCGACTATGAACTGGTTCCGGTGTTCAAGGGCACCTATCCGGAGACGCTGAACGCCGGCATCGCCGCCTTCCGCGCCGGCCAGGCGCCCGACATCCTCCAGGTGTTCGACGTCGGCACCGGCGTGATGATGGCGGCCGAGGGTGCGATCAAGCCGGTGGCCGAGGTGATGACCGGTGCCGGGATGACCTTCGACAAGAGCCAGTATCTGCCCGGCATCGTCGGCTATTATTCGAAGCCGGACGGCACCATGCTGTCCTTCCCCTACAACTCCTCCTCGCCGATCCTCTACTACAACAAGGACATCTTCCAGAAGGCCGGCCTCGACGTGAACCCGCCCAAGACCTGGAACGAGGTGTGGGAAGCCGCCAAGAAGATCAAGACGAGCGGCGCCGCCCCTTGTGGCTATACCTCGACCTGGCTGACCTGGATCCATCTGGAGAATTTTGCGGCATGGAATGACGTGTCGTGGGCCACCCAGCAGAACGGCCTGGCCGGCGGTGATGTCGAACTCAAGATCAACGCGCCGATTTTCGTCAACCACTTCCAGGCGCTCGCGGATCTCGCCAAGGACGGCACCTTCAAATATGGCGGGCGCACCTCCGAAGCCAAGCAGATATTCCTTGCCGGCGAATGCGGCATCTTCACGGAATCGTCGGGCGGTCTCGGCGACATCGTCAAGTCCGGCATGAACTATGGCATCGGCCAGCTTCCCTACGATACCGACGCCAAGGGCGCGCCGCAGAACACCACGCCGGGCGGCGCCAGCCTGTGGGTGTTCGGCAACAAGTCCGACGAGCAATACAAGGGCGTCGCGGCCTTCTTCGCCTACCTGTCCAAGACCGATGTGCAGGAATATCTGCACCAGAAGTCGGGATACTTGCCGGTGACGCTCGCCGCCTACGAGGCGACCAAGAAATCGGGCTTCTATGAAAAGAACCCCGGCCGCGAGACACCCATCCTGCAGATGACGGGCAAGGCGCCGACCGACAACTCGAAGGGCGTGCGCCTGCCGAATCTGCCGCAGGTGCGCGATATCCAGAACGAGGAGTTGGAGAAGATGCTGGCCGGCCAGCAAACCGCTCAGCAGGCGCTTGACAATGCGGTCACGCGCGGCAACGCCGCGATCGAGGAAGCGCTGGAGAACTGACGAGATTATCTCGGTTAGTGTCGGTTTGAATATCGCCCACGCGAGTTCGCGTGGGCGACCCCTGAATAGCGAGGGAAATCAGTCTGTCTCCACGCATCGTCTTTCCCAACAAGATCCTGCCCTTCCTGCTGGTGGCGCCACAACTCGCCATAACACTGGTTTTCTTCTACTGGCCGGCCGGTCAGGCGCTTTACCAGTCGATGCTCAGGCAAGACCCGTTCGGGCTGAGGACCAAGTTCGTCTGGTTCGCCAATTTCCGCAAGGTGCTGGCCGATCCGGCCTACCTCAACTCGATCAAGGTCACGGTGGTGTTTTCGCTTGCGACGGCGATCGTCGCCATGGGTGTGGCCCTCCTGCTTGCGGTCATGGCCGAGAAGGCAGTGCGCGGCAAAGGCCTCTACCGCACACTGTTGATATGGCCTTATGCCGTGGCGCCGGCGATTGCCGGCATGCTGTGGCTTTTTCTGTTCAATCCTTCGATCGGCTCGTTGGCCTATTTGCTGAGAAGCCTGGGCATTGCATGGGACCCGCTGCTCAACGGCACCCACGCCATGATCCTGCTGGTGTCGGCGGCTGCCTGGAAGCAGATCAGCTACAATTTCCTGTTCTTCGTCGCCGGCCTGCAGGCGGTGCCGAAAACGCTGATCGAGGCGGCGGCCATGGATGGCGCCGGCGAGACCAAGCGCTTCTGGACCATCGTCTTCCCGCTGCTCGCGCCGACGACCTTTTTCCTGCTGGTCGTCAACACCGTCTATGCCCTGTTCGACACTTTCGGCATCGTTCATGCCGTCACCGGCGGCGGGCCGGGCAAGACGACCGAGACGCTGGTCTACAAGGTCTACAATGACGGCTTCGTCAATCTGATCCTCGGCGACTCGGCGGCGCAATCGGTCATCCTGATGGCCATCGTCATTGCGCTCACAGCTATCCAGTTCCGCTACGTGGAACGCAAAGTCCATTACGGTTGAGGGCAGCGATGATCGGCCAATCCCCGCTCCGCACCTTCATCGCCCATGCCGTGCTCATCCTCGGCATATTGATCGTGGCTTTTCCGATCTACTACACCTTCGTTGCCTCGACACACACGCTGCAAACGATCCTCAGGCCGCCACTCCCGCTCTTGCCCGGCGGCCAGCTATGGAACAATTACAGCGAGGCGCTGTTCGGCGGCATTGGCCGCATCGGCGGCGTCAGCGTCGGCCAACTGCTCCTCAACACCACGATCATGGCGCTCGGCGTTGCGGTGGGAAAGATCTTCATCTCGATCCTGTCGGCCTATGCGATCGTGTTCTTCCGCTTTCCGCTGCGCATGACCTTCTTCTGGCTGATCTTCATCACCTTGATGCTTCCCGTGGAGGTGCGCATCCTGCCGACCTACAAGGTGATGGTCGATCTCGGCATGATCGACACCTATGCCGGCCTGATCATCCCGTTGATCGCCTCGGCCACCGCGACGCTGCTGTTCCGCCAGTTCTTCATGACCATACCGGGCGAATTGATCGAGGCGGCGCGCGTCGACGGCGCCGGGCCATGGCGCTTCTTCTTCGATATCCTGTTGCCATTGTCGCGCACCAACATCGCGGCGCTGTTCGTGATCCTCTTCATCTATGGCTGGACGCAGTATCTGTGGCCGCTGCTGGTCACCAACAGCAACGACATGAACACCATCGTCATCGCGTTGAGAAAGATGGTTTCCTTTGCCGATGCCGATACCGAATGGCACCTGGTCATGGTCACGGCGATGCTGGCCATCGTGCCGCCGATCCTGGTGGTGGTGCTGATGCAGCGCTGGTTCGTGCGCGGCCTGGTCGAATCCGAAAAGTGAGAAGCCGATGGCGACCGTCGATCTGAAGGACGTGAAGAAGGTCTATCCCAGCGGCGTCGAAGCCGTGAAGGGGGTCTCCATCGCCATTCCCGACAAGGAGCTTTGCGTGCTGGTCGGCCCCTCCGGCTGCGGCAAGTCCACGCTGCTTAGGATGATCGCCGGTTTGGAGACCATTTCCGCCGGCACAGTCGCCATCGACGGCAAGGTGGTCAACGCCATCGGCCCGACCGAGCGCGACATCGCCATGGTGTTCCAGAACTACGCGCTTTACCCGCATATGAAAGTCTATGACAACATGGCCTATGGCCTGCGCAATCGCGGCACGCCGAAGGACGAGATCGACAGCAGGGTGCGCTCGACCGCCAAGGTGCTGGAGCTTTCGGCGCTGCTCGACCGGCGGCCGCGCGAGCTTTCCGGCGGCCAGCGCCAGCGAGTCGCCATGGGCCGCGCCATCGTGCGCAATCCGAAAGTCTTCCTGTTCGACGAGCCGCTCAGCAACCTCGATGCCAAATTGCGCGGCCAGATGCGGGTCGAGATCAAGAATTTGCAGCGCACGCTCGGCGTCACCTCGGTCTATGTCACCCACGACCAGCTCGAGGCGATGACGCTGGCCGACATCCTTGTTGTCATGAACGCCGGCCTGGTCGAGCAAACCGGCGCGCCGCTCGACATCTACGAAAAGCCGGCGTCGATCTTCGTCGCTTCCTTCATCGGCGCGCCGCCGATGAATCTCCTGGCGCTGACCGGAAGTTCCTCAGGACCGATGCTGGCTGACGGCACGGTGATCGGCTTTGCGGCTCGCGAAACACAGGCCGTGACGCTGGGGTTTCGCCCTGAAGATGCCGACGTCACCTTCGATGCGGAGGCGCTGCCCGGTGCGCTCGTCCTGCCGGCGGCAGTCGAAGCGGTCGAGCCGGTCGGTGCCGAAAGCCTTCTTCACTGCGCCGCAGCTGGCAGCCGTATCATCGTGCGCGTCTCAGGTCGCGCCACCGCCAGGCCCGGCGACCAGTTGCGAGTCGTGGCCAAGGCAGAAAAGCTGCACTGGTTCGATCAGGCCGGCAAGCGGGTCGATTGAAGCCGGCCTGTCGGCCTGACTGGCGAACTGCGCCAGACGCAAGACCGTTCAGGCGAACACATGCGCCTTGCCCGACACCGTCAGCCGGACGATCTCGCCAACCACCGGTGTGTCCATGCCTGGCTTGCGCAGGACCAGTGGCGTGTTGCCGATCGCGGCCGCGTCCGGCGGGTCGGGACTGTTCAAGAGCCGCACCGCGATGGTGCACATCGAGCCGGCGAATTCGGACTCCGTGACTTCGCCGAACAGCATGTCCGGCGTGCCCGACATGCCTTCGCGGGATGTCCGTTTCAAAAGCACCTGTTCCGGCCGCAGCATGATGCGGACGAGATCACGCCGCTCGGTGCTGTCGACGGCGATCCGACCCAGCGGCGAAGTGGCGAAGCCGTCCGCGATCTTGGCCGGCAGGATGATGGCGTCGCCGAGGAATTCGGCGACCATCCGGTCTTTCGGCTTGAGATAAAGCTCGTGCGGCGATCCGACCTGCGAGAATTTGCCGTCGCGCATCACCGCGACCTGGCTGGCAAAGGACAGCGCCTCGGCCTGGTCGTGCGTGACCAGGATCGTGGTGATGCCGGCGGTCTCCAGAAGCTCGGCCACCGCCTTGCGCATCGAGGCGCGCAGGCCGGTGTCGAGCGCCGAGAACGGCTCGTCGAGCAGCATCAGCCGCGGCTTCATGGCCATGGCGCGGGCCAGCGCCACACGCTGCTGCTGGCCGCCTGAGAGCTCGTGCGGCCGCCGTTTCAGGATCGCCTTGTCGAGCCCGACGATGTAGGCGAGCTCGACGATACGCTCGCTGCGCTTGTCCTGGTGATGTCGCATGCCGAAACCGATATTGGCGGCGATACTCAGATGCGGGAACAGGGCGCCGTCCTGCGCCACCACGCCGATGCCGCGCCGATATGCCGGCACGGCGGCGCCGCCATTGGCCAGCACCTCGCCGTCGAGCACGATGCGACCCCGGTCCGGCGCCTCAAAACCGGCGATCAGCCGCAGCAAGGTCGTCTTGCCGCAGCCGGACGGCCCGACGATCGCGGTGCGGCTGCCGCTGGCCACGCTGAGGTCGACGCCGGCCAGCGCGGCCACCGGGCCGTAGTGCTTGTGCACATCGGTGAGTTCGAGGAAGCTCATCGTCCGGCCATCCGCTTCGACTGGACATAGAGCAGCCAGGTCAGCGGCAGCGACATCGCCACCATGATGAGCGCGTAGGGTGCGGCGGACGCATAGTCGATCTCGCCGCTGTGGGCCCAGAACGCCATCGCCAGCGTGCGGGTGCCGTTGGGCGCCAACATCTGCGTGGCGGTCAATTCGTTCATGATGCCGAGCGCCACCAGCGCCATGCCTGCCGCGGCACCGGGCGCCGACAGGCGGATCGTCGTCGACCACAGCGCCTTGAGCGGTGACCGGCCGAGACTGGCGGCGGCGCGTTCGAGCTCGACCGGCGCCTGCGCGATCGACGCCCGCAGGCTGATCAGGGCGCGCGGCAGGAACATCAGCGCATAGGCCACGAGGATCGTGAACAGGGTCTGGTAGAGCGGCAGCGCGATGCGCACGGTGATGGTGACCAGCGCCAGCGCCACGACGACGCCGGGCAGAGAGCCGACGATGTAGTTGCAGCCCTCCAGAAGGCGCTGCAGCCGTCCCGGCGCGCGGATCGAGATCCAGGCCATCGGCATGGCGGCAACCGTGGCGAGCAGGGCGCCGGCAAGCGCCAGGAAGAGGGTCTGGCCGAGCGCCAGGCCGATCTCATCGAGGCGCCAGACATCGGCGCCGCCGGCCACAAGCCAGCGGCCAATGGTGACGAACGGCACGCCGAGCGCCAGCAGCGCGGTGACGACCGGCAGAGCCAGGCACGGGATGGTGGCGCGGCCGAGCCTTGTGCGTTGCTGCTGGCGCGCGGCGCCCGAGCCGACGCGCGCATAGCGCTCCTCGCCGCGCACCAGCACTTCGATCCCAAGCAGCACGAAACAGCATGTCACCAGCACCGCTGCCAGCATGTTGGCGGCGGGGCCGTTGAAGGTCGACTGGAACTGATCGACGATCGCCGTGGTGAAGGTGTCGAAGCGGATGAACACGTAGAGGCCATATTCGGCGAGGAGGTGCAGGCCGACCAGCAGGGAGCCGCCGCAGATGGCGAGCCTGAGCTGCGGCAGCACGACCCGCCGGAACACGCGCCACGGCCCGAGGCCGACGGCTGCCGCAGCATCTTCAAGAGCGGGATCGAGCCGGCGCAAGGCTGCCGCCACCGGCAGATAGAGGAACGGGAAATAGGCGACGACGGAAACCAGGACGCCGGCCCACAGTCCATGCAGTCCCGGCACCAGGGTGATCCAGGCGTAGCTGTGGACGAAGGCCGGGATGGCGAGCGGCGCCACCGACAGCCAGGCCCACAGGCGGACACCGGGAAGGCTGCTGCGTTCGGTCAGCCAGGCCAGCGTCACCGAGAGCACAATGCAGATCGGCACCGCCAGCACCACCAAAAGCAGGGTGTTGACCAGAAGTTCACCGACGCGCGGCCGGAACACCAGTGCCGATACGGCTTCCCAGCCGGTCTGCACGGCAATCCAGATGATAAAGGCGAGCGGCAGCAGCGAGAACAATGAAACCAGGATAGCGGCGAGCGAAATCCAGGATATCGGCCGCCGGCACTTCCATTCCCCAGCCGCTATGCCGGTCGGTGAACGTGCAAGTTCGGCGGCGGACTGCATCTGCTCAGACGCCGAGCCGTTGCCGCCCGCTGGCGGAAACGATCGAGCGGCCGCAAGCACGGCCAAAAACGCAGCTTGTCGTCATCGACGAATGCCACCTCGGAAAAACACAGCGCTCCTGCGGAAAGCGAAATTCCCGCAGAAGCGCAGTCGGTTGCCGTTTTAGGACGAACGCGAACTAAAGCAAGCCGGCTGCCGTCATCAGGTCGGTCACCTTCCTGGAGTTCAGCGTCGTCGCATCGACCTTCGGCGCCTGCAGATCGGCCAGCGGCACCAGCGCCGGATTGGACTCCGCGCCCTTGCCGACCGCGTATTCAAAGGAATTGCCGGTCTTCACCACGTCCTGACCAGCCTTGCCGGTCACCCATTTCAGAAAGGCCTGAGCTTCCCGCGGGTGCTTGCTGGAGGCCAGCACGCCGCCGCCGGAAACCGAGACGAACGCGCCCGGATCCTGGTTCTTGAAATAATGCAGCCCGACATTCCTGCTGTTCTCGCCGGTCTTGGCCTGGTCGCCGTAATAGTAATAGTGGTAGATCACGCCGCCATCGACCTCCCCGGCATTGACCGCCTTCATCACCGTGCTGTTGCCCTTGTAAGCGGTAAAATTCTCCTTCATCGCCTTCAGCCAGTCGGCCGTTGCGGCCTCACCTTTGAGCTGCAAAAGCGCGCTGACGATCGCCTGGAAATCGGCGCCGGCCGGCGAGGTGGCCCAGCGTCCCTTCCAGCTCGAATCGGCGAGTTCAAGCAGCGACTTGGGCAACTGCTCGGCGGTCAGCCTGGTCTGGTTGTAAGCAAAGACGGTGCTGCGCGCGGCGATGCCCACCCACTTGCCGCTGGCCGGCTGGTATTCCTTGGGAACCTGTGCAAGCGTGTCGGCGTCGACCGTCGCGAACAGGCCGGATGACTCGACCAGCGCCATGGCAGGTGAGTTTTCCGTCAGGAACACATCGGCCGGCGAAGCGGCGCCTTCGGCGACGATCTGGTTGGAAAAGTCGCTGTCACCGCCGTGGCGAACGGTAACCTTGATGCCGGTTTCCTCGGTGAAACCTTCCACCCAGGCATTGGTCAGGCTCTCATGCTGGGCATTGTAGACGACGATGCCGCCGTCCTGGGCCATCACCGGGCTGGCGATCAGGCTGATTGCAAGTGCCATGGCTCCGGCAAGGGCGGCAAGAGCATGTTTCATGGGCGTCATCCCGCTCGATGGTGATGGTCTTGACTTAGCATGGCTGCACTACCAATTCCTGATCGGTGTAGTCAAGATTGGTGAGCTGCGTAATCGGGCGCCGGAGGTGAAACCTTCGTGATATTCCTTTACTTTGGCTTGGACATTATTTTGCCGGCCACGTAACAAATCGGGCCGAGGCGCGAATACTGGGGAGTTAACTCTTGTGACCGGCAAGGACGAGGCCGAGCTTTCCCGGCTGATGCGGGCCGCGATCGCGGGAGATGAAAGGGCTTACGCCGACTTTCTGCGCCGGACGGCTGCTCTGGTTCGCGGCTTCATCAGGCGCAAGATCGTTCAAGGCGGGGTCGATCCCGAGGATGTCGTGCAGGAAACCTTGCTGGCCATTCATGTAAAGCGGCATACCTGGCGCCAGGGTTTACCTGTGCTGCCCTGGGTCTACGCCATAGCGCGCTTCAAGCTGATCGACGCTTTTCGACGGCGCGGGCGGCGCATCGAGATCGAGATCGACGAGATCGCCGAAACCTTCGCCGAACCGGAGGCCGAGACCGTCAGCGGGCGCGACATCACCCGGGCCCTGGACGGCCTGCCGCCGGCGCAACGTTCGGTGGTTTCGTCGGTGTCGGTCGAAGGCCGTTCCATCGGCGAGACGGCGGTGAGGTTCGGCATCAGCGAGACGGCGGTGCGGGTGTCGCTGCATCGCGGTCTCGCAGCCATTGCCAAACGCTTCGGGGCCAAACAGTTCAAGCGGGAATGACAATGAGGACCGACGATCTCATCAAGGCGCTCGACGCCGATGCCCGCAGCACGGCAATGCCGCTTGGCTCGGCCTGGTGGATAGGCGCAGGTGCGGCTACGCTGATCGCGGCGGTCGTGTTCTGGCTGGCGATCGGTCCACGCACTGACATCGCCACCGCCATGTATACGGCGCGTTTCGTTGCCAAGTTCGTGTTCACGATGGCTCTGGCGGCCAGCGCCTTCGCCTTGATCCGCGCCCTGTCGACACCCGGTGCAGCGACGAGCAGGGCGGCGGCCTGGATGGTTGCCGCACCGCTGCTGGTGGCCGTAGCGGTGGGCCTGGAACTCCTTTCGGTGCCTGCGGCCGAATGGGGCAGGCGGCTGGTCGGCAGCAACATGGTTATCTGCCTGACCTTCATTCCGCTGATCGGCATCGGTCCGCTTGCTGTCTTCCTGGCGGTGCTGCGCTATGGCGCGCCGACGCGGCCGGTGCTTGCCGGAGCCGTGGCGGGCCTGCTCGCCGGCGGGCTGGCGGCAACTTTTTATGCCGCACACTGCTTCGACGATTCGCCGCTGTTCGTCGCCACCTGGTATACGATCGCGATTGCCATCCTCGCCGCGCTCGGCGCGCTCGGCGGGCGGCTTTTCGTGCGCTGGTAGCGATGGTTCGCGATCGGAGATCGTAACGCTCTAACGTCAAAAGTCGTTCATTCTGAACGATCTGGTTCGACCCGTTGCGGAAGTTCGTTCGCCCGTGCCGAATTCACGCCCTTGACCCGAATGCGACGACCCACATCAGATTCTGAATGGCAGCTCTGCGCTTGATCTCGGCCGTTGAGGTGACCGTTGCCAGTGCCTGAAAAGCAGGCATTGCTGGCGACCATTCTGGAGGCCGCGGTTGCGCCAACTGCGGAAGTTCGAGGCATCCCCGATGAACGGTAGCAGTCGGACCCGTTCCAGAGGTTCGTCCGCGAGTGCCTACGGCGCATTATCTACACCTAATAGATAACCTAGCTGATTTCGAAGAAATGGGACATAGTTGAGGTGCATATGATCTCTTGTTCATGAATCCGGGCGAGTCGCCCGCCAGCGATTGGAGATATGTCATGGCAGCCAATTGGGACCTTATGCAGACACTTAACAATGGTCGGGTCGAGTGGCCGACGGGTCCGATCACAGGCCTCAACCCCTCCGAAGAACCCAGGTGGGTCGACGCCTGGGTTGTGCAGGCTGGCGCTGGAGCCGGGTACCCGTCCGAAGGGATTAAATATGTGGGCCCCAGTCAAAGCTCAGGCCACACTCCACATTGGTCAGGTTGGGGGGCGGGGCCGTATACTATGTGGAAGGCAGACGACCCGGGGTGGGCATACGGAAAATTCACGAGCGGATTCGCACTGGGGATCGCGCTCTTGGCTTATCGGGATACCGCCACAAATCCCAATACCACTGAATTCGAATGGTGGTATGACATAGTCTGGCTTGCATAACGGCCGCTAACTATCGAGCGCGGCATAGATGGAGGAATGAAATGCCCATCGACGATGTTTATATGAAGAGTTTCCAAAATCAGGTCCAGGTCCTTGAGAACATGAAGACGGGGATTGAGGCTGCGATCGGCAGGGCCCAAAAACGGCTCGCGGAAGTTGAGCAGCAAGTTAACGAGGGGAAATCTACTAAGGAAGCTATAGAGGACGTTTTTAAAAAAAAGTAAAGGTCCGGCGGCTCAAGGCAGTCGGTGTTGGTTCGGAATGACCAACACGGGTCAAAAAGCGGCTATTCATCGAACAGAGGCGAGCGGAAAAATTCGCGGGACCGTCAAGTTGCGACGATACTTGTATGAGCGGTTTGCTAACGGGACAGGTGAACTGGTTCTGGACCGAATCGAAGTTGAAGTCAGCGCGGCTGAAGGTCCGTCATCGGCGTTCGCAACGCGATCTCTATGGTTGCGTTACCCCGGCGAAGGCCACCAAATCCGCCACCGTGAAGTTTCCAGGCGTGGACGAAGGAAGCATAGGTGTGAACCCGCCGGCGACGTTCAGATAGGATGACGCATCTCGCTTCAAGATCCTGACAAACGTCTCTGCCACGATCCTGCCGCCGACCGGGCCTAACTGATTTCCGCCGGCGAGGACCGCAGCCTCGCGAAGGACGTAATACCACAATGGCGTCTTGTTCAGCAGTAAACCGCCGCTGGAATTCAGCACAGCCATTTCGGCCGCCGGCAGCCCAGATGTCAACTGCGCCGCGGTCATCGGCGCCATGCTGAATGAGTTGGCCATGCCCTGTCCACTCGGCAGACCGAGAGCAAGAGCGCGCCGGAGGTTACGCGTTGCCAGAATCGCCATCATTCCAGAGAATCCGGGCAACGATTCCAATCCGTTAGCCATGAAGCTATCGATTTTCCGGGCCTTGTTGTGAACCGGTACTGGCACTCCGGTGTCAAAGAACGCGTTGAAGTCAACGACCCAGTTGGAAAAGACCGGCAGCCGTGGATCGCGGCTGAACTCAAACACCTGCCCGAGTGTGGCGTTCGGGAAGTTGAAATTCACCCAGTACGTATCACGGATCATACTGTGGCCGAACCGGTACGCTGCCACGGCGAACTCGACGGGCATTCGGAACGAGCTGCCGATGGGAGCTGACACGCTCGCCATCGCGTTGTTCACGGTAGCCGCTCCGCAGATTCTTTCCAGAAAGTCGTGCACCACGGCCCATTGGTAGTGATGGGTCACGATTCGTTTGGCCTCTGCGAAGATGTCGCCTGCAAACGCTACTGCCACCAGCAGATCAACGACGGCGTTATGGAAACGCAGCATAGCGTGCTGCAACTGTACGATGATCAGACTTTCGTCGTTGCGCGGATCGCCGATCGCAGCAGTATTCGTACCCTGCATGCGGGGCACATCCCAGTTCGTCTGCTGGACCATGCCCGATTTGTCACCGTTGTTGCTGGGTCCGCCCGGGCCAATAGGAGTGTTCAAGCCCCTGTGCAGCTTGATTGCGGTAGCTGGACCAGATGTAGGAAAAACGTAGAGAAATGGATCCAAGCCAGGCCCGCGGCCGTAAATGGAATCCAGATCGAGCGCCGGGCTTCGCATGTTACTGATTGTATTCGCATCGGTAGCGGCGTCGAGAGTCGACGAGACGTCGAACGTGATGTCATGGTCGACAAACTGACCAAAATAAGTGAAGCCTGCTGGTATCGAAGACACGCCCGCATCAGCGGGATTGTGAGACGCAGGATTGGGATCACGACCGGGGTCTCCCATCATGTTACCGAGTTGGCCGAGGAGTTTTTGCGTCGCGACATTGAATGGCAACTTCGTTGCCGCACGGGTGACCGCGGACGACATGTATCCGAAGCGATCTGCACAGGCAGAACTCAGCCAGGGAAACGGGAACCAGTAGAGCGGAATTTTAGCGCCGTGAAAACGTCGAATCCCTGGCTTTAGTGCGAGGATAGACTCTTTGACGTCGTCCGGTAACTTCTCGACGGGAAGGTCCGCCGGCTTGATGCGATTCGCGCTGGCCAACAGTTGCTCCAGCGAAACGGTGGGCCTCAGATTCGTTTCGGTCACGCGCTTTCGCAACTCCGACAGCACGATCGGCTTTGGGTTAACGAATCCTGTAGGGATCGATGTCTTCTTGAGAAATTCGCGGACTGGCTCGGCAATTTCGGAAGTTGCGGCTGGGTTCGCTGTCTCAGCATTTCGCTTCGTAGGCTTCGTCGCGCCGAGTCGCTTGGGTGTCTGTTTCGCTGCGGCTTTCTTTTTCGTGACCATGCTTGACCTCTGGAAATGATTCAGGAAGCAGCACTCTCACCCAATGGGAAAGGGGCCTTCAACAAGTTGGGATTAGGCAGAAAGGCCCATGCAGGCGCCACCCGGCTGGAAGACCAACTATCGAGCCTCAGCACTGTCTCGCCCGGTCTAACTCCAGGGGGCCAGCGGTGGAGCCATATTTAAGCTCGTCGATCGTATCGAAGTTCGGTGGCATCACATCACCTCCGATCCAGAGCGGTTCACGGAGGTGCGGGCGGTGCCCCTTGCCGCCTCCCGACGGTGTCACATTTTGACGAGTTTGCCTAGGCGGAGCTGGGTCGCGGCCGCGGCGACCACGTTTCCCTTCAGCTCGTAGAGATGCAGCGCTCCGGACACAGCGGCGACCGCCTCGTCGCCTCGGCGGGCGGCCTCGAGCACGTGCGACAGGTCGACCAGTGCATCCGCCCGGTCGTTGACGAAGTCGGTCGCTTCGGCGATCGTGACAGCTTCGCGCGCGAGCGCCTCCGCCGCCCGGAGCTCTGCCCGCCGCGCATGCACGCGAGCGCGCACGCGGCGCCAACGGACCTGCGTCACCAGGTCTCCGCTCGCAGCCAGCTGGGCGCTGAGTTTAGCAAAGTCCTCCGCCTCTTCGTCGCGTCCCTGTTCGAGGATCACCACGGCGAGGGAAGCGGCCATCGTCGAACGGAACGCGCGCTCGCCCATCTCCTCAAGCGCGCGATACGCCGCGCGCGCGCTCCTCTCGGCCGCAGCGGGGTTCCCGGCGAGCAGCTCGATGACGGCCTCGTGTTCCGAGGACGCCACGTAGAGCGTAAGGCCGAGGTCGGCGTAGGTGGCGTTGCTCGTCGCGATCAGCTCGCGGGCAATCGCGAAGCGGCCGACAATCGCGTTGAGGCACGCGAGTTGGCGGAGGATCGCTGCCTCGGACTCGGGGCTTTCGCCCACCTGCACGCGCATCGCCTCGCAACGGCGGATGCCTTCGGCTGCCGGGGTGGGCCCGAACCACAAGGAGGAAGCGATCCACGTGAGGATTTCGTAGTACTCATGCCAATCCCCCGCACGTCGCGCGTGATCAGCAGCTTGCTCCCAAGCTGCAATGGCGGCCTCGCCGCGGGCCGCGGTGAAGGATAGCCAGGCCTCGAGCCGCCGTGCGCGGCAGAGGCCGAGGTCGTCCCCGAGGCGCTCGAAGACCGGGATCACCGCAGCTGCCGCGCGTGCCGCCTCCTCCAGCCCGCCCTCTTCGCCGTGGAAGATCCGGAGGAACTGCCGCTGAACGAGCACGTGCGCTGCCAAGCGCTGGTCGTCAGCGGCAGCGGCCAAGCGCTCCGCCTCGTCCAGCGCGCGCCCGGCCTCGTCCAGCCGGCCGCTTTCGATCAGCGCGCCGCTCAAGTCGGCGAGCAGCACGATCCGCCGTGTGTCATCGGTGGGAAGCAGCCGGGAAACCCTCTCAAGCAGGCTGATCGCCGCCGGCAGGTCACTGCGGACAAGCGCCCGCCGCCCGGCTGCCTCGAGCCGTTCGCACGCCCGGGCGGCAAGCGAGGCCGCGCGCACGTCGCGCGGACCGAGCGCGACACGGTACTGAAAGGCCTGTTCGAGGTGATAGCCGACAATCTCCTCAAACTCGCGTAGCCGGTCCGCGGCCGCTAGCTCGAGCCAGGCGGCGAAGCGCTCGTGCAGGTCGGCGCGCGCATTCTTCGGCAGGGAGCGATACGCGGCGTCGCGGATCAGGACGTGACGGAAGCGATAGGCCTTTTCGCCGGCGAACAACGGTGCCTCCGGGCGGATCATGTCCCGGCGGACGAGCGCGAGCAAGCCGTCCTCGAATGTGTCGAGCACCGGGCCGGCGAGCTCGCTGACGGCGCTCCGATGGAATACTGAGCCCTCGACCGCTGCGGCCGTCAGGATGGCGCGCTCGATAGGCGGGAGGCCCTCGAGACGGGCAGTGAGAAGCGCGTTGATAGTCGCGGGGACGGGCAGCTCAACGAGGTCCGACGCGGCGACCCAGCTGTCGGGCGCCTGCCTGAGCAACGCGTCGTCGACGAGCATCGCCACGAGTTCCTCAGCGAAGAGCGCATTGCCCTCGGCCGCGCTCGCGATCCTCGACTCGGCAGCGGGCGGCAGCGGCGCGGGGCCAAGCAGGTTGGAGATCAGCTCGCGGCATTCCGCGTCGCTGAGCCGCTCGAGGACGATCGACGTCGCGTTGCGTTTGCCGGCCCCCCAGCCAGGACGCGAGTCGAAGTGCTCCGGCCGCGCGATGCAGATGAGCAGGATCGGGAAATCGCGTGAGAAGTCGGCGACGTGCTCGACTAAGTCGAGGAATGTCGACTCGGCCCAATGGACGTCGTCCACCACAACGACGAGCGGCCCCGCTCGCGCGAGCGCCTCAAACAGCCTCCGGACGGCCCAGGCGGTCTCCTCGGTCGTCCCTTGTCCCGCGCCAAGCCCGAGCGCCCCGGTCACACGCTCGGCAATCAGCCGGGCCTTCTCGTCGCCTGCGAGCCGCGCCTCGATCACCGCTGCGAGCTGCCTGCCGGAGTCCGGTCCCTCCGCGCGGGTAAGCTCCCGGACGATCTCGGCCAGCGGCCAATAGGTGATGCCCTCGCCATAGGGCAGACAGCGGCCGTGCAAGACTGTGACATCCTCGGCAAGGCCGCTCGTGAACTCCCGTACGAGCCGCGACTTTCCCACACCCGCGTCGGCGAGAATGGTGACCAGGTGGCAGGTCCTATCGCCGACCGCGTTGCGGAAGACGGTCTCAAGCAAGGCTCGTTGGCGTTCGCGCCCGACGAAAGGCGAGTCGAAGCGGCGCGCAACGCCGGGGGCGTGGGCGAGGACTTCTAACACGGCGAGGGCGCGGATGGTCGCGCCGCGCTTGAGTGCGCGCGGCCCGCTCGGCTCGACGACGACCGCATCGCGCACGAGCTTGTGCGTCGGCTCCCCTATCAGGATCTCATTCGCCGTCGCTGCCTCCTCAAGCCGCTTCGCGACAATGACGGCCTCTCCGGCGACTGACAAATATCCCTGCGTTTGGTCGCCCGCGATCACCTCGCCGGTGTTGATGCCGATTCGGTTCATAAGGCGGACGCCCCAACCGGCTTCGAGTTCGTGGTTAAGGATGGCAAGTGTTTCGCGCATCTCCACCGCTGCGCGCACCGCGCGCAGCGCGTCGTCTTCGTGGACGAACGGCATGCCGAACACAGCCATGATCGCGTCCCCGATATAGTTGTTCACGATTCCGCCGTGCCGTTGAACGACGGCGCTCAACTCGCCGAAGTACCGGGAGAGCAGGTTCCGGAGCGCTTCGGGATCGAGGGAGAGGCTAAGCCGCGAGGAATCGACGATGTCGGCGAAGAGGATGGTGACCGTCTTGCGGGCGTCCGGCCCGGGCTGCCGCGCGGCCGGCGCTGCCGGCTTAGCTGGAGCCGAGGAAGCCACCTTGGGCCTCCGCTTCGGATTCGGCCGGAGATGGTTGTCCGATGACATGGCACGACTCCGTGTCTTAGATAGGGTCTCTCCGTCAGTTGTCGAGCAGGCGGAAATGCGCGGCGCGAACGACGGCCTGCGTGCGGTTCCTGGCGCCCAGCTTCCTGGCGGCGGCGGTGAGGTGCATGACGACCGTAGGAATCGAGCGCCCGATGACGCGCGAGATCTCCTTGGCAGAGAGCCCATGTGCCGAATGGCGGAGACACTCGCGCTCGCGCTCAGTCAAGGACGGCACGAGCGGACTGAGAGCCGATCGGTCGTAGAGGGCGTAGGCCGTGTCGTGGAAGACATGCGCCAGCAAGCTAAATCGCGCGATGGTTCCCGCATCCCGATCTACCATCTCGTCCGCGCCGAGGCGGATGCCGGTAACCGTGGCATAGCCGCCGCGCGGCATGTGGATAGGGATCGTGACGCCGCTAGTGAGGTCGCGCTCGCGCAGGTAGCGCGCAACGGGTTCCGTAGTCTCGTCGAGGAGCGCGCCTATCTCGGTGTCGATCGCCTTGTTGTAGCTCCAGGCGAAGGGGGTGGAGCTGCGCGCCGCCACGATCTGCACCGGATCGATGCGGAAGTAACCTCGATCGCACCAATAGTCGCGCATGTCGTCATCGATGTTACGCAGCTTGAGCATCGACGGGATCATGATAGCGCCGTCGAGATCGTACGGGATGGGCGTGTAGTCGTAGACCAACGCGTCGTAGCCTAGACCGGACAGGGCGGTAAACGCCTCGTCGATGCATTCGTCCAAGGTGCCATGGCGAGTGAAACGCCGCCTGATCGTTGTGATTTCGTCCAGCATGAGATCTTCCGCCGACATCCTCCCGGACCACCCTATCACTTCTTATAGCTGACGCACTCCCAACGTTTCGCTTAATATATGAGCATGCCTAAAATCTGTGCATTCGGAGCGTATCATGTGGCGTGAGATGGCGGCCGACGATCGCATCGAGGTAAATGTCGACGGCTTTAAGGTCGTCGCCTATAGCTTCGGCTCCAGCACCGAGACGGTGTTCTGCCTCAACGGCGGGCCTGGCCTGGCCTGCGACTACCTTCGTGAATCGCACTCCTGCCTGGTAGACCAGGGATACAGGGTCGTGGCGTTCGACCAGCTTGGCACCGGCGCCTCCGACCGGCCGACGGACACCTCGCTCTGGACTATAGCGCGCTACGTCGAGGAGACCGAGACGGTTCGCAAGACGCTGGGACTCGGCAATGTACACATGCTGGGTCATTCCTGGGGCGGCTGGCTGGCGATCGAATATGCGCTTGCCTACCAGGAGAACCTGCAGACGTTGATCCTCGAGGATACCGTCGCCGACATGCCGCATCTTGTTCTGGAACTGGAACGCCTGCGCGCTTCGCTGGGACCCGAAACCGTATCGATGATGCAGAAGCACGAGGCGCAGGGAACCTACGATCATCCGGAATACGTGGCGGCGGTGACGATCCTCAACTACCGCCATGTCTGCCGCCTGCCCGAATGGCCGGCGCCGGTGCGCCGCTCGCTCGACGACTGGAACATGGGACCCTACGCGACCATGCAAGGTCCGAACGAGTTTCTCTACATCGGTAATCTGAAGGACTGGAACCGGGTGCCCGACCTGCCGAGGATCAAGGTGCCGGTGCTGATCACGCATGGCGAGCACGACGAACTGACACCAGCCTGTGGCCTGCGCATGAAGCTTGGCCTGCCGCAGTCGGAGTTGCACATCATCCCGAATGCGAGTCACATGCCCTTCTACGAGAACCCAGCTGCATACTATCCGATCCTTTTAGGGTTCCTCTCGCGCAACAAGGCAGGCTGATGCAGGCGGAATGCAGGGGAAAGGGAGCGGACGGGGAAACACCTCAGGGCCATGCACCGCTATAAGTTCGTTCTATACCGTCCGCTTCAGTTCCTGCCGGTGCTGTTCGGCATCAGCGTGATCACGTTCATCCTTGTCCGGCTGATCCCCGGCGACCCCGCTCGCGTTCTGCTCGGCGCCCGCGCCACCCCCGAAGCGATCGCCCGCATCCGCGCGCAGTACGGCCTCGATGAGCCCATGCTCGTCCAGTATTTCTATTTCCTGCGCAACCTCGCGGACGGCGAGATGGGGCGCTCGATCCTCTACAAGATCGATGTGCTGAAGCTGATCGCCACGCGCATCGAGCCCACTCTGACGCTGGTGCTTTGCAGCGTTGTGCTGTCGGTATTGATTGCCGTGCCGGTGGCGGCGATCGCGGCGCGCAATCAGGGCAGGCTGGCCGACCAAGCTATCCGCATCGTTTCCACCTTCGGCATCGGTTTCCCGCCCTTCTGGCTCGGCCTGATGCTGATCATCCTGTTCAGCGTCGAACTCGCCATTCTCCCGGTGTCCGGTTACGGCAACACGCTTTCTGAAAAGCTTGCACATCTCGTGCTGCCGAGCCTCACTGTCTCGCTGTCGCTGTCGACCGTTCTGGCGCGCAGCTTGCGTGCGGCGATGGTCGAAGGCTTGAAGTCCGACGTGGCGACTGCCGCGCGCGCGCGCGGCATGCCGGAGAGCATCGTGTTCTGGCGCCACGTGCTGCCAAATTCGTTGGTGCCGACCGTCAACCTTCTCGCCGTAAACATAGGTTGGCTGCTAGGCGGCACCGTCGTGGTGGAGACCGTTTTCGCGCTGCCCGGCATGGGCCAGCTGCTGGTGCGCGCCATCTTCTCGCGCGACTACATGGTCGTGCAGGGCGTGGCGATGGTCTTCGCCTGCGCCACCGTGCTGATCAACTTCCTGGCTGACATCGTCACGGTGGCTCTCGATCCGAGGGTGAAGCTGTGAGCGAGCCCTTGGCCGCGCCCGCGCTCGGCAGGAACGGCCGCTTTCGCCGCCGCGGTACGCTGGCGGCCGGCGTCTTCCTGCTTGGGGCGTTCGTCGTCCTCGCACTCGGCGCGCCGCTGATCGCGCCCTACGATCCGATCGCCCAGGACGCGACAGCACGGCTCCAGGGGCCGGCCTGGCTGCACCCGTTCGGGACCGACAATTTTGGCCGCGACATCTTCTCGCGCGTCATCTGGGGTACGCGCATCGATCTGATGATCGCCGTCATCGGCGTTATCTTCCCCTTTCTCATCGGCACCACGCTTGGCACGGTAGCGGGGTTCTTCGGCGGGATAGTCGACGCCATCTTCATGCGGCTGGTCGACGTCATCTTGGCCTTCCCGTTCCTGGTATTGATGCTGTCGATCATTGCGATCCTCGGGCCTGGCCTGGCCAATTTTTACATCGCCATGGCCCTCGTCGGCTGGGTTTCCTACGCGCGGCTCATCCGCGCTCAGATGCTCGTGCTCAAGAACCATGACTACGCGGTCGCGGCGGTCAGCCTCGGCTTCAGCCGCATGCGCATCATGTTCCGTCACCTCCTGCCCAATGCCGCTGCCGGCTCGGTCGTCTTCGCGATGTCCGACGCAGTCCTCGTCCTGCTGAACGGCGCGGCCATTAGCTATCTCGGGCTGGGCGTGCAGCCGCCAGTCGCGGAGTGGGGCGTGATGGTGGCGGAAGGCCAAGCCTTCGTCACCTCCGCGTGGTGGATTACACTGTTCCCGGGGCTGGCGATCGTGACGCTCGCCTTCGCCTTCAGCATGATCGGCGACGGGCTGGCCGATTTGTTCGGGGTTCACGAGTGATCGCGGCGCTGCTCAAGGTCGCCGACCTGACGGTCGTCCATGACGGTGACGGCGGGGAGCGCACGCTGCTTGATGCCGTGTCACTCGATCTCGCCCCGGGAGAAGTGCTCGGGCTGGTCGGCGAGAGCGGGTCGGGCAAGAGCCTGCTCTGCCGCTCACTCGTTAGGCTGCTGCCATCGAGCCGGCTCAGGATCAGCGGTGGCTCGATCACACTTTCGGGGCGTGAGCTGACGACCGCGCCGGAAGCCGAGATGCTCGCGGTGCGCGGCGGTGAAATCGGCATGATCTTTCAGAATCCGAGCAGCCATCTCGACCCGGTCATGAGGATCGGCGACCAGATCACCGAGGGCATCCGCTTTCACCAGCGGCTGGACGCCAAGGCGGCGCGTGCCGCGGCGGTGGATATCCTCGCCCAGGTCGGGTTTCCGGATCCGGCTCGGCAATACGATAGCTACCCGCACGAATTCTCCGGCGGCATGCGCCAGCGCGCCCTGATCGGCGCGGCGCTATCGAGCAATCCCAGGATCCTGATCGCCGACGAGCCGACGACGGCACTCGACGTGACGATACAGGCGCAGATCCTGCGGCTTCTGATGGACATTCGCGCCAGGCGTGGACTCTCGGTGATCCTGGTCACCCACGATCTCGGCATCGTCGCCCAAGTCTGCGACCGCATCGCGGTGATGTGGCAAGGTCGACTGGTGGAGATTGGAGAGAAGCGGGGTCTGCTTGCGGCGCCGGCGCATGCCTACACCCGTTCGCTGATCACCAGTCATCCCTCGCTGCCGGAGGAGGACATGCCGGCAAAGGCTGAGAAGCTCCGGGCACCCGGAGCGGTGCCGGTGGTCGACATCGAGAAGCTGCACGTGCGCTTCGCCACGGGCGGCCTCTTCCGGCGAGGCGCGGTCGATGCCGTCAATGGGGTCACACTCCGTGTCATGCCGGGCGAAACGGTCGGCATTGTCGGCGAATCCGGAAGCGGCAAGAGCACTCTGGCGCGCGCAGTTCTTGGACTTACGCCGGTCTCGTCAGGCACGATACGGTTCGATGGTATGGACATCGCATCGGGTCGCGCAGTCCTCGGCATGCTGCGACGTCAAACCGCCATGGTTTTTCAGGACCCCTACAACGCCCTCAATCCTCATCTTACCGTTGGCAAGATGCTGGCGGAGGTCCTGCGGGTACAGGGCAAGATCGAGACCGCGCAAATCCCGGCACGCTGCGGCGAACTGCTCGACCTGGTCGGCTTGGGGCGCGCGTTCCTCGACCGCAAGCCGCGCTCGATGAGCGGCGGCCAATGCCAGCGGGCCGGCATAGCTCGCGCGCTCGCCGTCGACCCGAAACTTATCATTGCGGACGAGTGCGTGGCCGCCCTCGACGTCACCATCCAGGCGCAGATCGTGGAGTTGTTCCGCGAACTGGTGGAACGTATGTCGCTCACGCTGATATTTATCGCCCACGATCTCGCAATCGTTTGCAATCTCTGCCAGCGTGTTGTGGTGATGCACCGCGGCGTGATCGTCGAGGAAGGTCGGTCGGAGGAAGTGTTCTCCCGGCCGAAGCATGCCTACACCGCCGCGCTGATTGCCGCCGTTCCGCATATCGATCCGGACAAGCCGCTGCTTGCTCCCTCGAAGATGGCGACCCCGCAGGCCGACGGGGTCGCAAACTGAAACCAAAGGCAAACCAGAAGGGGAATACCGATGTTAAGAAGCAAATGGATGCGCATCGGCTTGGTCACCGTTATGACCAGCCTGTCCCTGGGGGCGACGATCGCAGAAGCCGCCGGCGTACTCACGATTGGCCGGCGCGAAGACTCGACCACCTTCGATCCGATCAAGACCGCCCAGAACATCGACCTGTGGGTGTTCGCCAACGTCTATGACGTGCTGATCCGCGTCGACAAGACGGGCACCAAGCTGGAGCCCGGTCTCGCCGAGAGTTGGGAGGTCAGCCCGGACGGCCTCACCTATACGCTCAAGCTGCGCGACGCGAAGTTCTCGGACGGCTCCGACCTGACGGCCGACGACGTGGTGTTCAGCCTCACCCGCATCAGGGATGACGAGGGCTCGCTGTGGGCGGATCCTTTCAAGGTGATGGATACGGTCGAGGCAACCGATCCAAAGACCGTCACGATCAAACTCAAGCAGGCGACCGCGCCGTTCCTGGCGACGCTGGCCTTCCCGATCGCCTCGGTTCTTTCGAAGAAGGGCTTCGAGACGCTCGGTCCGGAGAAATATGCCGAAACACCCATCGGCTCTGGCGCCTTCACCATCACGGAATGGAGGCGCGGCGACCGTGTCATCCTGGCGAAAAACCCGCATTTCTGGGAGGCCGATCGTGTCAGCCTCGACGGCGTCGAGTGGATCTCCGTGCCGGACGATAACACCCGCATGCTGAACGTGCAGGCCGGCCAGCTCGATACCGCGATCTTTGTGCCGTTCTCACGCGTCGCCGAACTGCAGAAGGATTCCAACCTCACCGTCCATCTCGACCCGTCGACCCGCGAGGATCACCTGCTGATTAACCACGAGCATGGCGCGCTGGCGAAGAAGGAGGTGCGGCAGGCCCTCGACATCGCCATCGACGAGCAGGCTGTGGTCGACACGGTGACGTTCGGCTACGGCGAGGTCGCAAACTCCTACATCCCGAAGGGCGCGCTCTATTACTACGCCGACAATCTGAAGCGGCCCTACGATCCGGAAAAGGCCAAGCAGATGCTGGCCGACGCCGGGGCCTCGGACCTGACGCTCAACTACGTCGTGCGGGCCGGCGACGAGATCGTCGAGCAGACGGCCGTGCTGCTGCAGCAGCAGCTCGCCAAAGCCGGAGTCACCGTCAACATCCAGAAGGTCGACCCGAGCCAGGAATGGGACATGCTGGTGGCCGGCGACTATGACATCTGTGTCAACTACTGGACCAATGACATCCTCGACCCAGACCAGAAGACCACCTTCGTTCTCGGCCACGATGCGAACATGAATTACATGACCCGCTACAACAACGAGAAGGTAAAGGAGCTGGTCGTGGCGGCGCGCATCGAGATGGATCCGGCCAATCGCGAGCAAATGTACATCGATCTGCAGAAGATGGCCAAAGAGGACGTCAACTGGATTGATCTGTACTACAGCCCGTTCATCAACGTCTCGCGTAATAACATCCAGAACTTCTACCAGAATCCGCTGGGCCGGTTCTTTCTGGAAGACGTGGTCAAGAACTAGACTTGTGAACGAAGCCACGGGACGCCGCTCTGCGGCGTTCCGCCCAGCCCTGACAGCACGTTTGGCGTGCCGCCCGTTTTCACCTCGCGTTGTTTGTTGGGAAAGGTGAACGATCTGCTGCTGTCGCTACTTCCGCTTTCTGGCAGTTCCGCGCTGATTGCGGACGGTCGCGCTCGTGCCAATCAAGACATTTGGCACATCGGTGCCAAGCCTCCGCTCCTGGCGCGAACAACCTGTTCAGGCATACGGCTCAAACGGCAACGTTCCACCCATCTCGCCATTGGCGGCATCCCGCTGATTGAGTTTTGACCCTAAAGCGGAATGCGGTTGGATTGAACCGGCATTCCGCTCTATCTTTTTGTTTTGGCCGCATTTGTGCGACGCCAAGTGGCCGCATGGTCTTCACTCAGCGCGACCGCGGCCGTTGGCTCGTATCGCCGGTCAGCGCGTCGGAACGGGATGCTCGCCGCGATAGTCGTAGAAGCCGCGTCCGGTCTTGCGGCCGAGCCAGCCGGCCTCGACATATTTCACCAGCAGCGGGCAGGGCCGGTATTTCGAATCCGACAGGCCGTCATGCAGCACCTGCATGATCGAAAGGCAGGTGTCGAGACCGATGAAATCGGCAAGCTGCAGCGGTCCCATCGGATGGTTGGCGCCGAGCCGCATGGCGGTGTCGATCGCATCGACCGAGCCGACGCCTTCATAGAGCGTGTAGATCGCCTCGTTGATCATCGGCAGCAGGATGCGGTTGACGATGAAGGCCGGAAAATCCTCCGAGACGGTGATCGTCTTCTCGAGATGGTTCACATAGGCCTTTGCCGCTTCGAAGGTCTGGTCCTCGGTGGCGATGCCGCGCACCAGTTCGACCAGCTTCATCACTGGAACCGGATTCATGAAATGGATGCCGATGAAACGTTCCGGCCTGTCGGTCTGCGCGGCCAGACGCGTGATCGAGATCGATGAGGTGTTCGTCGCCAGGATGGCTTCCGGATTGAGCTGCGGACAGAGCTGGGCGTAGATCTTGCGCTTGACGGTCTCGTCCTCGGTCGCTGCTTCGATCACCAGATCGGCACCGGCAAGGTCGGCCATGGTCGGTGCTGCCGAAATGCGGGCCATCGCCTCGTTGCGCAGTTTTTCCTCAAGCTTGCCGGAGCCGACCTGGCGGGCCATGTTGCCGCTGATCGTGGCGATGCCTTTTTCGATGCGCTCGGGCGAGATGTCGTAGACCAGCACCTTGTAGCCCGCAAGCGCGGACACATGGGCGATGCCGCCGCCCATCTGGCCCGCGCCGATAATGCCGATCGTCTCGATCTTGTTCATTACACCGATCCCGTCAAAGGCCTTTGCGGCCTGCTTTTTTGTGCGGTGCAAACTAAAAGGGCGGGGCGACTTCGTCTACCCCGCCCTCACAATTTAATACGCATTGGCAGAAGCCGTCAAAGCGCCTTTTGCAGTTCCGGCAGAATGACGAAAAGGTCGCCGACGAGACCGTAGTCGGCGACCTGGAAGATCGGCGCTTCCTCGTCCTTGTTGATGGCGACGATAACCTTCGAATCCTTCATGCCGGCAAGATGCTGGATGGCGCCGGAGATGCCGACGGCGATGTAGAGATCGGGGGCGACCACCTTGCCGGTCTGGCCGACCTGCCAGTCGTTCGGCGCATAGCCGGCATCGACTGCGGCACGAGAGGCGCCGACGGCGGCGCCGAGCTTATCGGCGATCGGCAGGATGACTTCCTGGAACTTCTCCGAGGAGCCCAGCGCGCGGCCGCCCGAGATGATGATCTTGGCCGAAGTCAGCTCCGGACGATCGGTCTCTGAAAGCTTGTTCTCGACGAAGCTCGACACGCCGGGATTGACAGCTGCCTGAACCGTCTCGACCGGGGCTGAACCGCCCTCGGCTGCGGCCTGGAAGGAGGCGGTGCGCACGGTGATCACCTTCTTGGCGTCGCTCGACTGCACCGTCTGGATGGCGTTGCCGGCATAGATCGGCCGCTTGAAGGTGTCGGGCGATACCACTTCGATGATCTCCGATACCTGCGCGACATCGAGCAGGGCTGCCACGCGCGGCGCGACATTCTTGCCCGACGAGGTCGCCGGCGCGATGATCGTGTCATAGGCATCGGCCATGTTGACGACGAGCGCCGCCAGCGGTTCGGCGAGACGCTCGGTGAGTTCGTCGGCTTCGGCGAGCAGCACCTTGCTTACCCCCTTGAGCCTGGTGGCGGCGTCCGCTGCGGGCCTGGCGCCGTTGCCGGCGACCAGCACATGCACGTCGGAGCCGATCTGCAGTGCAGCCGAAAGCGCCTTGGCGGTCTGGTCGGAAAGCGTCGCATTGTCATGTTCGGCAATCAGAAGAATTGTCATCTTTTTTCCCTTCTCAGCCTTACAGCACGCCGGCTTCGTTCTTCAGCTTGTCGACCAATTCGGCGACGCTCTTGAGCTTGACGCCGGCCTTGCGGCCGCCCGGCTCCTCGGTCTTGATCACCTTCAGCCGCGGCTTGACGTCGGCGCCGTAATCGGCGGGAGATTTCTCGTCGAGGGGCTTCTTCTTGGCCTTCATGATGTTGGGCAGCGAGGCATAGCGCGGCTGGTTGAGGCGAAGATCCGCGGTGACGATCGCCGGCATCTTCAGCTCCACCGTCTGCAGGCCGCCATCGACCTCGCGCGTTACCTTGGCCTTGTCGCCATCGATAACGACCTTGGAGGCAAAAGTGCCTTGCGCCCAGCCCAGAAGTGCGGCCAGCATCTGGCCGGTCTGGTTCGAATCGTCGTCGATCGCCTGCTTGCCGAGAATGACGAGACCGGGCTTTTCTGCCTCGACCACGCCCTTCAGCACCTTGGCGACGCCCAGCGGCTCGGTCTGCTCGTCGGTCTTGACCAGGATGGCGCGGTCGGCACCCATGGCCAGCGCGGTGCGCAAGGTCTCCTGCGCCTGCTGCGGCCCGATCGAGACAACGATGATCTCCTCCGCCTTGCCGGCCTCCTTCAGCCGGATCGCCTCTTCGACGGCGATCTCGTCGAACGGGTTCATCGCCATCTTGACGTTGGCGAGTTCAACCGCCGAACCGTCAGCCTTCACACGAACCTTCACATTCGCATCCACAACCCGCTTCACGGGCACAAGGATCTTCATTTGCCTGTCACCTCTTTCACGATAGCCACCTCTTTCAAGATAGTCGGGCGCGCTATAGCAGTGTGCGCCTCTTCAGAATTGTCGAAAGCCGACATTCCGGACGGAATTCTAGTCTCCGACCGCCTAAAGCGCGTCGCATTTGACCAACCTCACGCGACGCGCTTCAGGTTGTTTGTTTCATGCATGTCGTTACCCGCAAAACCGCTGCACAGTTTTGCGCGACATGCATTGGTGTGGGAAAGCTTCCGTAGTTGCGGCGACCCCGCACGTCAATATCCGGGTTGCGCCCAAATCATCCGCGACCGCACTCAAATCGGTTCAGTCCGGAGCGGAGGCGGTTCCCCGTCCCCAGCGCGGCGCCGACTGCGCCGGCAGCGGTTCGCTTGCCGTGGGTTCTGCAACAGCGGGTGCCGGGCCGACTACCAGCGCGGTCTCTTCCTCAGCACCGGCAAGCAGCGGTACGGCACGGTTGCGCAAGATGAGCACCAGCACGGCCCCGGCGATGATGCCGCCGACATGGCAGGCCCAGGAGATCTGATCCTCGCCACCGGCGGCGAACATCACGATCTGGAACAGGATCCACAGGATGAGCGGGATGAAGGCCGGGATGCGCAGCGGAATGCGGGCGAAGGCCAGCACCCATACCTTCACTCTGGGATAGAGGATCAGATAGGCGGCGACCACGCCGGCAATGGCGCCTGAGGCGCCGATCAGCGGAACCTGCGAGTCCCACGCGATCAGGCCCTGGAAGAAAGCGCCGGCGATGGCGCAGAGCAGGTAGAAGGCGAGAAAGCGGATATGACCGAGCGCGTCCTCGACATTGTCGCCGAACACCCACAGGAACAGCATGTTGCCGCCGAGATGGAAAATATCGGCATGCAGGAAGGAATAGGTGACGTAGCTCAGGCTCTCCGGGATCACGACAAACTGCGGAGCCAGTTCGGCGCTGTCGTGGACGACCGACGGGATGAAGCCGAGGCCCAGCACAGCGGCGTTGGTGAACTGCTCGCCGCCGAGCGCGGTGGCGAAGTAGATGAGCGTATTGAACGCGATCAGGCCGATCGTGACATATTGCTGCTTGATGTGGCGCAGCCGGTTGCTGTCATAAAGCGGGATGAACATCGGCCCCTCTCCGCCTCGGCAGATTCAGCGGTTCTTGCCCGGAATCCATAGCACGTCGGCGTTTCCATTGTCATTGACCGCGCGTGCGGCGACGAACAGAAAGTCCGATACGCGGTTGATGTATCTTATCGTCTCGCGGTTGACATGCTCGCCCGGGTCCTGCGTCAACGCCACCATGATGCGCTCGGCCCGCCGCGCCACCGTGCGGGCGAGGTGAAGCGCAGCCGCCGCCGGAGTGCCGCCGTTGAGCACGAAGGATTTGAGCGGCTGCAGATCCTTGTTGAGCAGGTCGATGTCCTTTTCGACACGGTCGGTCTGCACAGCGGTGATGCGCAGCGGCTCATAGCCGAGCGGCTTGCCGTCGTCGGGCACGGCCAGATCGGCGCCGAGGTCGAAAAGATCGTTCTGAATGCGGCCGAGCATCGCGTCGATCGCCGGGTGTGCTGCCGCGGTGTGGATGCGGGCCATGCCGATGCAGGCGTTGGCTTCGTCGACCGTGCCATAGGCGTCGATGCGCAGATCGGATTTCAGCCGCCGTTCACCATTGCCGAGGCCGGTGGTGCCGTCGTCGCCGGTGCGGGTGTAGATCTTGTTGAGCTTGACCACGCTCCGCCTCCCGAAATCGCCGTCACTTGCGGGTGAAATACACCGCCAGCATGATCAGCACCAATGCCACGAACTGCAGCAGCACGCGCGTCTGCATCAGCTTGTTGGAGGTCATGCCGGAGCCGCCGCGCATCATGTTGATGAGGCCGCGGATCAGCACGATCACCACGGCGACCATGACGAGGACAGCGAGGATGTTGAAGACGGTTGCCATAGTGTGTTTCCAGTCGATTGCGTTCAGGCGCGTTTGGCAAGGAGGCGGTAGAGCATTGATGCCGGCAGGATGCGTTTGAGGACAACGCCGATCCTGGCCGGCACCGTTACCACATAATGCGGACGCGGGCGCCGCGACAGAAGCGCATGGCGCAAGGCGGCATGAACCACCTCCGGCCCGGGCTTCAGCCGTGACGTGCTACCGCCGGCCTGCAGCCGTTGCAGCTGCGCCTCGTAGGCGAGGCGGTGGACGGAATTCTCACGGTCGATATTCCTGAGAAACCAGACAAGGCCGTTGCTGGCGATCTTCGATGTCACCGGCCCCGGCTCGATCAGCGAGACATGGATGCCGCTGCCCTGGAGTTCCTGATGCATGCACAGCATCAGCCCTTCGACCGCGTGCTTCGAGGCCGAATAGGCGCCGCGAAAGGGCAGCGGCGCCAGGCCGAGGATCGAGGAGCAGTGGACAAGACGGCCATGGCCCTGGCGGCGCATCACCGGCACGACACGGCGGGTGAGATCATGCCAGCCAAAGACATTCGCCTCGAATTGCTCCCTGAGCGCTGCCACCGGCAGGTCCTCGACGGCGCCGGGCTGGGCGAAGGCGCCGTTGTTGAACAGGGCATCGAGCCGTCCGCCGGTCCGATCCAGCACCGACGCCACCAGCGTCTCGATGGATCCCGGCTCGCGATAGTCCAGATAGAAAGCCTCGATTCCATCGGCCTCGAGGGCGGCGATGTCCTCCGGCTTGCGCGCCGTCGCAAACACCCGCCAGCCTTCACTGTTCAGCGCCCGAGCGCAATGGGCGCCTATCCCGGAAGAAGCACCGGTGACGATGATGGTGCGCAACTTTTCTCCGGGAGGAAGCGTTGTTTGACCCAGGCTTGCCATTTGCCGCAATCCCTTCCCATATTCGCGGCGTCGATACAATCGAAGGGACGCGGTTCTTGTTGCGGAAGATCGTAGCCGTCAAGCGCGTGCTCTATGACGCGTTCGGCCATTTCGATGCAGACGATGGCTGGGCGATGGCCAGCCATCTGGCGATCACGGCGCTGATGGCGCTATTCCCGTTTCTGATTTTCGCCACGACGCTGGCCAGCTTCCTCGGCGCACAGGCTTTTGCCGACACCGCCGTGCATATCGTCTTCGACACCTGGCCCGAGCAGATCGCCGAGCCGATCGCGCGCGAAGTGCTCAACGTGCTCACCGTGCAGCGCACCGACCTGTTGACCTATGGCGTGCTGCTTGCCGCCTTCTTCGCCTCGAACGGCATCGAGGCGCTGCGCACCTCGCTCAACCGCGCCTACCGCGTTTCCGAAACGCGCGGCATCATCTACCGCCGGGTGCAAAGCATCGCCTTCGTGCTGATCGCCACCGCAGGCTTTCTGGTGATCAGCGTGCTTCTGGTGTTTGCGCCGTTGCTGGCGCGGCTGGCCGAGGCCAATTTCGAATGGGTAAAACCCTATATGGGAACGATCACGCTGTGGCGTTACATCATCGCCTCGATCGTCATCGTCGGCGGACTCTTCGCGGTGCATTACTGGCTGCCTGCGGGCAAGCGCCGCTTCGTCTCGATCATACCGGGCATCATCTTCACGCTGATTGCCTGGCTTATCGGGTCGACCATCTTCGCCGCCTATCTCGACCGTTTCTCGTCCTATGTGACGACCTATGCCGGCCTTGCCTCGATCATGGTCGCGGTCGTCTTCCTCTATATGGTCTCGGCGATCTTCATTCTCGGCGGTGAACTCAATGCCGCGATCAGCCGCTATCTGGAGGCACGCGCCCGAGTTGGCTGATGCTGGGTTGAGCATGATCTTTTCCGAAAACCGGTCGCAACTTTTTGCTTCGCTGACCTTCGGTTCGGGATCATGCTTTCGTCGGCTGAGCGGTTGCCAGTCCGACGCCGAGCGTCGCGATCGCCATGCCGACGATCTGGACCAGGTTCAACTGTTCGCCGAACAATAGCCAGGCGATGACCGCGGTGACGGCTGGGACCAGATAGAATAGCGAAGCGACTTTCGACATCTCGCCGTCGCGGATCATCACCATCAACAGGAAGATAGCGCCGATCGACAGCACCAGCACCAGCCATGCCATGGCGAAGATCAACTCGCCATTGACGATGACGGTTCGCGTTTCGAAAGCGAGCGAGGCCAAAGCCATCACCGATGCGCCGCCGACATATTGCCAAGTGGTGGCCGCCACGAGATCGCCGCCGGAGGCGAAGCGCTTCTGCCAGATCGTGCCGGCGCTCATGCCAAGCACCGAGACAAGCGAGGCAGCCAGCGTCTCGGCCGTCACGCCGCCGCCGAGCGTCCCGAGCTTCGGCCAAAGCACGATGACCACGCCGACCAGACCGACGCCGAGGCCGGCCCAATGGCGCGGCAGGATCGCCTCGCCGAGAAACCGGCCGGCCATCACCGCGGTGATCAGCGGCTGCAGCCCGACGATCAAGGCCGATAACCCGGCCGGCATGCCCCTGTGGATGGCCCAGAACACGCCGCCGAGATAGACGCCATGCATCAGGATGCCGGCGCCGGTCGCGTGCAGCGCCTCCTTGCGCGTCGCCCGCTTGGAGCCGAGTGCTGCCATCAAGGCGGCCAACAGGACGGCGGCCAGCACGAAGCGCGCGGCCAGGAAGGTGAAAGGCTCGGCCCACGGCATGGCATATCGCGCACCAATGAAGCCGGTCGCCCACAGGACGACAAAGGAGGCGGGGATGAACCGCTTGATACTGCGCATGTTCCGGAGGCTGCCGCGTGGTCGGTGAGGGTTGACTGTCGCGACTGCTCTAATGTGGTTCAACCTGGCAAGCAAAACCAAACGGTTGATCCATGGGCTCACCCGAATTGAAGGAGGCGCTGGTCAGGGAGGATCGAAACATGATCCAGTTCCTCTGCACAGAGTATGTGGTTCTGGACTGAGCCTGAAGGGGACTGTGGACGATCGCTGTCGGCCGGCCTCCAGCTACCATCTCTGACGCTGGCGGTTTGCTACAGGCCACTACACCTTCGTCATCCTAGGGCGGAGCAAGGAGCGAAGCGACGCGGCGCAGACCCTGGGATCCATTCCGTGATATCAGCCGAGGAATGCAGCGGCTCAGAACGGCGCTTGCATCCGCGACGGTGCCGGCCGCCGCATTACGGAGCTTAAATCCGACGACGGCTCGCGCTTCGCCAGCGGGTGGTGGGCGTTCGGTTCTGGTCCGCTGGAGCACTGCCGCAAGGCAACGGCATGGATCCCAGGGTCTGCGCCGCGTCGCTTCGCTCCTTGCTCCGCCCTGGGATGACGAAGTGGAGGGATGGTTCGGCTAATCTCGAAGGTTGGTGATTTGCCACTGGACGGAATTGTCGACGCTCGCTGCCGATCGGCTCGACCTGTCAAATCTACTGTGCAGAGGCCCTAAATCCCAATCAGCCGCCGGACGTCTTCCGGTGATGCGCCGGCCTCGCGCAAGGCGGCAAGGCCGGTATCCTGAAGACTTTTTGACAGCTTTCGTCCGTCCGGGCCGAGGACCAGACGATGGTGGAAGTAGCCTGGTTGCGGCAGGCCGAGGATCTCCTGGAGCAGGCGCTGCACGCCGGTGGCGGAATAGAGGTCCTGGCCGCGCACCACGTGGCTGACGCCTTGCAGCGCGTCGTCGACGACGACGGCGAGATGATAGCTGGTCGGGATTTCACGGCGCGCCACGATCACGTCGCCCCAGTCCTGCGGCCGGGCTTCTATCGTGCGTGTCGCGGAAAGGCTTTCATCGGAAGATTCCAGCCAGGACAGACCCGTACCGACGCGCGCCATCGCAGCATCGACGTCGAGCCGCCAGGCGAAGGGTGCGTTCTCGGCCATCCGTCGCTGGCGTTCCTTCATCGGCAACGCCTTGTCGACGGCGGGATAGAGCGGCACCCCGTCCGGGTCGCGCGGCCAGTCGCGGCCGCGCCTTTCGCGGTCGGCAATGAAGGCGCGGATTTCGCCACGGCTCATGAACGCCGGGTAGACGAGTTCTTCCCTGATCAGCCGATCGAGCACCGCCTGATAGTCCGAAAAATGGTCGGACTGACGGCGCACCGGTTGTTCCCAGCCAAGCCCGAGCCATTCCAGGTCGCGAAAAATGCCGGCCTCGAATTCCGGCGTGCAGCGCGTCGTGTCGATGTCCTCGATGCGTAGCAACAGCCGCCCGCCGGTTGCGCTGGCCAATTTTTGATTGAGCAGCGCCGAATAGGCATGGCCGAGATGCAGGTCGCCATTAGGGCTCGGCGCGAAGCGGAATGTCAGGAGTGTCATCGTTCGGCGGCAATCGGGTTGTGCGGCGCTTTCGCCAGTTGCTAATTTGCGCCTGATTACATCTGCCATTTGCGCCGGGAACAAGCAGACATGCAACGCATCGCCACGCTCGACGACATCTCGCAAGGGCTCGACGCGCTCTGCCTGCTCGACCCGCGTCTGGAAAAGGTTCGCGGCATGGCCGGCCAGGTGCCGCTTCGGCTGTCCGAGCCGGGGTTCAGAAGCCTTGCCTCGATCATCGTCTCGCAGCAGGTATCCCGCGCCAGCGCCGACGCCATCTTCGGGCGGCTGACAAAACTCGTCGATCCGCTGACGCCGCAAGCCATCCTTGCCGCCGACGAAGCCATTTTTCGCGAGGCCGGGCTGTCGCGGCCGAAGCAGCGCGGGCTGATCGCCGTCGCCCAGGCGGTGGTCGATGGCCTCGACCTCGATCAACTCTGCTTGCTCGACGCCACGCAGGCGATCACGGCGATGACCAGGGTGTCAGGCATCGGCCCATGGACGGCGGAAGTCTATCTTCTGTTCGCCGCCGGCCACCCCGACGTCTTCCCGGCACGCGACGTTGCCCTGCAGAGCGCGGTCGGTCACGCGCTCGGCATCGACCCGCGTCCGCCCGAGAAAACGCTGATCCAGCTCGCCGAATCATGGAGCCCGTGGCGCGGTGTCGCATCACGGCTTTTTTGGGCGTATTATCGTGAATTGAAGGGCAGGGACGCCACGCCTCCGGCCTGAGTTCGCAAAAAAGCATTGAAATCAGGCGCTTTTAGCGCTCCGTTTAATCGACAAGCCGCTTCACATCCCTGTCATGTCGGGCTTACAGTATCCGCGCCGACAGGTTAAGAACCAAGGAGGTCATTGACGTGACGGTTGCCGTATCTCCGGATGGGCTTCCAGCACTGGTGCTGAATGCGGATTACCGTCCGCTCAGCTATTACCCCCTGTCGCTCTGGTCGTGGCAGGACGCCATCAAGGCGGTGTTCCTCGAGCGGGTCAACATCGTCGCCGAATACGAGCACGCGGTGTCGTCGCCGACCTTCTCGATGAAACTGCCGAGCGTCGTCAGCCTGAAAGCCTATGTGAAGCCATCGCGGCATCCGGCCTTCACCCGCTTCAACGTCTTCCTGCGCGACCGTTTCCAGTGCCAGTATTGCGGCACGCCGGAGGATCTGACCTTCGACCATGTCGTTCCCCGCCATCGCGGCGGCGCAACGACTTGGGAGAATGTCGTCGCCGCCTGCTCGCCCTGCAATCTGAGGAAGGGCGGCATGATGCCGGCGCATGCCAAGATGTGGCCGCTGCAGAAACCTTTTCAGCCGACGGTGCACGATTTGCACAACAATGGCCGTCTGTTCCCGCCCAACCATCTGCATGAAAGCTGGATGGATTATCTCTACTGGGATGTCGAACTGGAGCCTTGAGATCATCCGATAATTCGGGAGGCTGGCCGTCTGAAGCGATTGTCTGCGCTTCCGATGCTCACGGACCAGCGCATGACCCCGGAAACCGATTTCGGTTTCCGGAAAGGATCATGCGCAAATGCAAAGTGTTAGAGCGTCCTTTGCGCGTCCAACTGGACACGCAGCGCTCTAATGTCCGCTGCGCTTCGGTTCTCGACAATCACTCCATACGACTCAGCCTGCCGAATTCTTGGATGATCTCGCGCCGCACAGATTAACCCCGGGCCAAGGCGCCGCGGAAGGCGATGACGGCCAGGACCAAACTGGCGATGGCGTTCCAGCCGGCCAGCGACAGGCCGAGGATGCGTACAGCCGCCTTGTCGCAGGAGGGCGGGACGAACCTGTCGAGCGCATCGAGCACGCCCTTGCCGCCGGTATCGACCGGTCCGGCAGCCGCTGCACAGTCGGTCGGCCCCGGCCACCATGCCCATTCGACGCCGGAGTGATAGACGCCGAGATAGACGCCGTAGACCATCAGCAGGCCGCCGACGGCCAGCAGTCCGCGTGTCAGCCATGCGGGGGCGCGCAACGTCGACGCGGCCGCCGCCAGCAGCATCAGCGGCACGCCGATGTAATAGGGGGTGCGTTGCTCCAGGCAGAGCTTGCAGGGGATGTAGCCGCCGAGATGCTGGAAGGCCAGCGCCGAACCGACGGTGGCGGCCATGGCGGCGGCGAGGAACAACGCCGTCCGCATGCGCTGGCGTCCAGTGTCGGCATTCACGGTCGCTGTCATCGATCTGCCGTTCGCCTTCTTGTTGAGCATGATGTTTCCGAAAACCGGTTCCTACTTTTCGGGATCATGCTTCTTGTTGAGCATGATCTTCTCCGAAAACCGGTCCCGACTTTTTGCTACGCTGACCTTCGGTTCGGGATCATGCTCTAAAACGCGTATTTGACGACGATATAGAGCGAAATCAGGGCAGCGGCGCCAGCGCCGGCGATCAGCCCGAGGCGCTTTTCGATGAACTCGCGGATCGGTTCGCCATAGCGGCGCAGCAGCCAGGCAAGGAACAGGAAGCGGGCGCCGCGCGCCACGATCGCCAGCACGATGAACAGGAGCAAAGGCGTGCCGATGACGCCGGACAGGATCGTCACCACCTTGATCGGCGGTAGATGGGCGAGGCCGGAGGTGATCAGCATCAGGACGATAAATCCGGTGCCCGCCGAGACGCGCAGTGTCTCGAAGTCGTCGTACTTGCCGTAGAATTCAAGGATCGGCCGCGCCACCGTGTCATAGGCGTAGTGGCCGATGTACCAGCCGGCTATGCCACCCAGAACGGAGGCCAGCGTGGCGACCAGCGCGTAGCGATAGGCGCGATCCGGCCGCGACAGCGCCATCGGCAGATAGAGCACGTCGGCCGGCACCAGGAACACCGAACTTTCGACGAAAGCGATGAAGGCCAGCCACCATTCGGCGGATTTCTTCGCCGCCAGCGACAAGGTCCAGTCGTAAAGTCCGCGAAGCATCGGCACTCCTGATGCACGTCGCCCAAAAAGCACAGCGCTTTGGGACAACAATGCATAAAAACCAAGACCAAAAGCGCGCCAGATCGATCTCTCCAGACGCGACGCGCTTCAATGCGCTGCCTGTCTAGAAAGATTTTTCGCGCCGCACAATGGCCGTAGCTTCACGACATCGAAAGGCCGCGGCCGAACGAAGGCCACATGCCGGAATTGGCCACCCCGAATTGGCCAGTTGACGAACCGGCCTCCAACCGTATAGTCCGCGCCCATCCAGGCCGCCCGGCCTGAGCCCCTATGGCGGAATTGGTAGACGCGCTCGACTCAAAATCGAGTTCCGCAAGGAGTGCTGGTTCGATCCCGGCTAGGGGCACCATTTTCCACCCGAGACACATTGAGAGCTCGGTGGGACGTTATCCCGGGCGCACCTGGGATAACCCAATTGAAGGTCCAGGCCAGTTCTTCGCCCTCCTTAGCCTAATTCGCCATTACATCGGCCCCGGCACCATCTTGGTCGGCTGCTCTGGCATTGGAAACGCGTAATTGTCGCATTTCACGTCGGGGTTCGTCGGGCTGAACATTCCAAGCGGGTTGTCCTTGAACAGCCAAACGTGAAGATCGTAATGGTAGAACTCCACCGGGATAAGCGGATAATGCCCCTCCATCGGCCCCTGGAATGTCTGTCCAAACAGTTTCGGCGGCTCCTTGGTGTCGGGCGTCAGCGGAACAAGCCATTCCACGGCCACCAGACGCAAGCCGCCGTCGACCGGCTCATATATAAGGACATTGGGGCGCGTCGGATCTGGTGTCGGGCTGACGCTCGCGACGTTGACGAAATGAATGCCCATCGCGCCCTTAGGGTAATCCATAGCTCCAGCCACTTTTTCGCCGCTGTAATAAACGCATCCGACCGTCGACAGATAGAGGTCACGAATGGCGGCCTTGTAATCTTGGTACTTAGATAACGATTCTTTCAGGGTATCGATCTCGGCCTTGCCGGGCTCGGCGGCCTGACCTGCGGCCGCCGTCAGGCAGGCGCCGATGAGGGCAGTCAAAGCGAGAATACTGCGACGCCTGAAGTGAGTTGTTTTCGTCATGCATTCCTCCCAGATTTTTGTTCTGGCCGTGCAAGGCGGCAATGATGCTGGTTGCGCGGCCGAGATTGTCGCCGATGCTAGTCCTTTCCGCTGGTTGGGAGAATTAATCCTGATGACCTAGGCCCCGAGCGGCCCCGGTCAGGGAAGAGCCCAACCGGATCAGCTTCCCATTCAGCGTCGCATCATTTCGATCAGATGGATGAATTCACGATCTACTGCCCCCTAACAAACTCTTCATCCGGTTGCGCAGCAGGCGCGCCATGTTGCGGGTTTCGCGATAGAGATGAAGCTGCGACGCCGCCTGGCAGGCGAGGCGGCCGGCGTCCGGTCTCAGCGCCGGTACGACAACTCGTTCGGACGCATATTCGCCTTCGGCCAGAAACACATTCGTGTGTGTTCCCTCACCCAACCATCTTTCTGTTTGGACAATGCGACACATTCGCGTGACGCTACTTTCAATAATGATAGCGGCACTGCGCAATGAGCAGGCTGTCCTCGGTGGCGCGGTAGACCAGGCGATGCTCCTGCGTGATGCGCCGCGACCACCAGCCCGACAGAGGGCCGCGTAATGGCTCCGGCTTGCCGGTGCCGCTTAGCGGGGTGCGACTGCATTCCTTGATGAGTGTATTGATGCGCAAGAGCAGCTTCGGGTCGGTTGCTTGCCAGTGCAGATAATCCTCCCAGGCGCGCTCGTGGAAGACGAGCTTCACTCGGCAAGCTCGTGCTCGCTGCCGCCGCCCTGGTCCAACTCCACCGTCGCTTCGAGCAGCCGCGCGGCGTTGCCTGGGCTTCTCAGCAGATAGCGCGTCTCCTCGTAAGAGGCGAAGTCTTCGACCGACATCAGCACTGCCGCTGGCTTGCCGCGGTCGCGCGTGATGACAACCGGTTCATGGTCCGCGTTAACGCGGTCGATCATGGCGGCGAGATTGCGCCGCAGGTCACTGTAGGATGTGGTACGCATGGCGTGCTTGTACCTGATTGCGTACAATATCGCAAGTTTCTTTGCGCCCAGAGTGTCCTTTGCCCTACCGCCGTCCCAGCAAGTTCTTCATCCGGTTGCGCAGAAGGCGCGCCATGTTGCGGGTTTCGCTGTAGAGGTGAAGCTGCGACGCCGCCTGGCGGGCGAGGCGGTCGGCGTCCGGCGTCAGGCCGATCACCAGCGTGCCGATCGGCCGGCGCTCCATCCATAGCCGGCTCATCACCGGATGGTCGGGCACGGCGCAGGAATCGGTCATCATGATGTTGGGATCGTCGAGATGTTGCCTGGTCACCTCGATCATCAGCAGCGTGCCCGGCGAATAGGCGGCGAGCGTCTCGTCATAGGCCGTCTTCCAGGTGTAGGCGACGCCGGCCTCGACGAAGACGATCAGGCTGGCGATGGTGCGGTCATCGAGCGTCAGTGAATGGATGCGGCACAGATCCCGTTCGGCCAACCGGTGCACGGCCTCGCGGGCAAAGGCGGCGCGGTAGCGGTCGATGGCCATGGCGGTGCGCTCGCGGCCTTTCCAGCCGGCGGCCTCGAGCGTCAAAAAACGCTCGATGGCATGGCGGATGTTTTCCGGTCCGCGCGCCACCTGATGCTCCAGCCTACCGAGGTCGGCGAGGCGGCGCTTCAGGCGGCGGAACTCGCGATAATGGTGCGAGCGCAGCGAGGCCTTTAGATACTCATTGCCGTCGATCTCGCTTTCGAGCATCGGGCGTTCGGCCTTGCCGGTGATGACCAGCGTCAGCCCACGCGTCTCGGCGACGGTGGCCAGCAGGCTGGCCACCGGGCCGTCGAGCCGGATGTCGGGAAGCACGAGGACTTTCGGCAGCTTGAGATGCGGCCGTGACAGCATGGCGAAAAAATCCTCGATGACGCCGACGGGATCGTCGCGGTCGACCAGCGGCGTGCCGATCGGCCCGAACGGACTCGACCATGTGCGCATCACCCGCACCCCGAGCGGCACCGCCGGCCGCTCCACCGAGAACGGTACCAGCAGGCGCAGCCGATTGCGGTATTCGTTGCCGTCGCGGATGACCGCCAGCCGCACCTCGCGGTCTTCCAGCCGTGGCATGGCGGGCGCCAGGAAGCGTGGGTTGAAGAACACGTTGGGCTCGATCGTGCGGGTGCAGAGATAGTCCAGTTCCTCGACCAGGTCGAAGCCGGCGGAGGCGGCGTAAATAGCCAGCTTACGCTGGGGCCGGTGGTTGGCCAACAATTCGATTTGGGCGGGATCGGCTTCGCGGGCGAGCCCGGCGAGGCCGGACACCATGGCGCCGGCCGGGCCGCCGCTGGTTTCCTCGAGCAACGGGATGGCAGCCATCACGCGGCTCCTTTGGCGGCTGCGAAAATGACCATGACGATGCCGAGCCTGCGCCAGACCGTGAAGGCCAGCGCGCCGGCCTCGAAGATCATCGCGAAGGCGGTGGCCATCGCCGCGCCCCACAGGCCGAAAAGCGGGATCAGCACCAGATTGAGGCCGATGTTGAAGGCCAGCGTTATGGCGTAGACGGCGGCGCAGATGTTCTGGTTGCCGCTCATGGTGAGCAGGCTTTCGCAGGGGCCGACGGCGGCGCGGGCGACGACGCCGAAGACCAGCAGGAACAACAGCGGGTAGCCGGCAACGAATTCAGGCCCGAACAAGCTCAGCATCGGCTCGCCCAGCACCAGCACCAGCAGCGCCATCAACAGCGATGGCCAGAACGTCCACGACACGGTTTCGCGGGCGAAGGCGGCGAGCTTTTCGGGCTCGCCATGGGTGAATTGCGCGTAGCGCTGGGCAACGCCTGCCTTGACCGCGAAATAGACGAAATGCACCAGCGCCAGCGTCTTGACCGTGGCGAAATAGACGGCGACGTCGTTGGGATTCATATAGGCGCCGACCATCAGCACGTCGGCATTGGTGAGCAGGAAGAAGAAGCCTTCGACCAAGAAGATCGGCAGCGACACGAAGAACCATTGCGCGAAATGCAGCTTCCTCGGCCCGGCCGAAATATTCCTGTTCATCCGCGCGGTGATGCCGATGAGCTGGCCGAGCGTGGTGGCATAGGCGGCGGCGATCGAGGCGAAGATCGCCGTCCTGGCATCGGGCGCAAAGCCGACCAGAAGCATCAGCGCCATCAGCGCCAGGATCAGCACCGGCCGCACCAGATAAGTCGGCGCCAGCGCAAACAGCGCCCACGAGTTGGCCCGCGCCAGCCCCTGCAGCAGATCGGACATGGCGATCATCGGCATGCAGATGAGGCCGAGAATGAACGGCACGACATAGTAGTATTCAATAAACGGCGACAGCAGCCAGACGCCGAGCGCGCCCAGCCCGGCGATCGCGGTCGAGGCGACCAGCACGAACAGGCGGCTGGTCAGCACGATGCCGCGCAGTTCGGCCAGCATGTTGCGCTCGCGATATTCGGGAATGAAGCGGATGACCGAGGTGTGGAAGCCGAGGCAGGCGAGATTGCCGACGATGACCATCGTCACCCAGACAAGGACAAAAATGCCGTATTCGAACGAGCCCATCCAGCGCGCCATCAGTACCTGGCTGACGAAGGCGATGACGGCGCTGACGATGCGGATGGAAAAGGCGATCAGCGACATGCGGCTGGCTTCGCCGCGCTCGTCGGCGGTGAACAGCACAGCATCGATGCGGCCAAGCAGCGGCTTTGCGCGCAGCGCAAGGCGCTGCGGCAGAAACCGCCCGGCTGTCGTCGCCGCGGAAAAGCGCACCCTGATCACACTCCGTTTTCGGCCTCTTTTCGGATCTGGGTGTAGTCAAAACACATTAAGAAACGGTTGGGTGAGCTCCCTTCTCCCCGTTCACGGGGGGAAGGTGCCGGCAGGCGGATGAGCGGCGGCGCGAGCGGACGAAAGGTTGGCGCTATTTACACGCTTCCGCGAGATTCGAGCGGTCAGGCTGGCGGGACAGCGCCTCCTCTGGCCGCCTGATATCAACCCTCAGGTGGGGAGTTTGGCTAATCGCCAACGCCGGCGCCGCCCCTCATCCGCCCTTCGGGCACCTTCTCCCCGTGAACGGGGAGAAGGAAGAGCTTACGCAAACGCCCCGTGGCAATGCTTGTATTTTTTGCCTGACCCGCACGGGCAGGCCTCGTTGCGGCCGACCTTGCCCCAGGTGGCGGGGTTTTTCGGGTCGCGGTCTTCGGGGGGGACTGTGGCGTGGGTCTCCTGGCGGACCAGAAGCCCGGTTTCGCCGAAATCGTCCTCGCCGGTGGTGCCGTCGAGATGGCTGCCGAACATGTCGGGCGCCTCGGGCGGTGGCGCTTCGGCGGCCTGACGGACTAGCTCGACGCGCATCAGTTGCGCGGTGACGGCCTGGCGCAGATTGCCCAGCATCGCCTGGAACAGCTCGAACGCCTCGCCCTTGTATTCCTGCAGCGGGTCGCGCTGGGCGTAGCCGCGGAAGCCGACGACCGAGCGCAGATGGTCGAGGTTGACGATGTGCTCACGCCACAGATGGTCGAGCGTCTGCAGCACCACGGAGCGCTCGACATAGGCCATCACGTCGGGGCCGAAGCGTTCGGCGCGCTCTTTCGCCGCAGTCTCGGCGGCCTGGCTGATGCGCTCGCGGATGTCGTCCTCGGCAATGCCCTCTTCCTTGACCCAGTCGTCGATCGGCAGGTCGAGATTGAGGAATTCGGCGACCTCGGCCTTGAGACCGGCGACGTTCCACTGCTCGGCATAGGCGTTTTCGGGAATGGCCTTGGCGACGACCTCCTCGATGACGCCCTCGCGCATCTCGGCGATGGTCTCGGACAGGCCTTCACCGTCCATCAGCTCGAGGCGCTGCTCGAACACCACCTTTCGCTGGTCGTTCGATACGTCGTCATATTTCAGCACGTTCTTGCGAATGTCGAAGTTGCGCGCCTCGACCTTCTTCTGCGCCTTTTCCAGCGCCTTGTTGATCCAGGGGTGGATGATCGCCTCGTCTTCCTTGAGGCCAAGCTTCTGCAGCATGCCGTCCATGCGCTCGGAGCCGAAGATGCGCATCAGATCGTCCTGCAGCGACAGGAAGAATTTTGAGCGCCCGGGATCGCCCTGGCGGCCTGAGCGGCCGCGCAACTGGTTGTCGATGCGGCGCGACTCGTGGCGCTCGGTGGCGAGCACGTAGAGGCCGCCAGCGGCGAGCGCCTTCTCCTTCAGCCGGGCGACGTCGTCGCGGATTGCCTTTTCCCTGGCGTCACGCTCGGGGCCGGCCGGCATATCGCCAAGCTCCTCGGCGATGCGCATGTCGGCATTGCCGCCGAGCTGGATGTCGGTGCCGCGGCCGGCCATGTTGGTGGCAATGGTGATGGCGCCGGGTTTTCCGGCCTGGGCGACGATCGCCGCCTCACGCTCATGGTGGCGGGCGTTCAGCACCTCGAAATCGGTAAAACCTTCCTTGCGCAGGCGTGCGGCCAAAAGCTCGGATTTCTCGATCGAGGTGGTGCCGACCAAGGTAGGCTGTCCCTTGGCACGAGCTTCCTTGATCTCTCTGACGATCGCCTTGTACTTCTCCTCGACGGTCCGGTAGACCTCATCGTCCTCGTCAATACGGATGACCGGCAGATTGGTCGGGATCTCGGTGACATCGAGATTGTAGATGTTGGCGAATTCCTCGGCCTCGGTCAGCGCCGTGCCGGTCATGCCGGCGAGCTTCTTGTAGAGGCGGAAATAATTCTGGAAGGTGACGGAGGCGAGCGTCTGGTTTTCCGGCTGGATCGCCACATGCTCCTTGGCCTCGAGCGCCTGGTGCAGGCCTTCCGAATAGCGGCGGCCCGGCATCATGCGGCCGGTGAATTCGTCGATAATGACGATCTCGCCGTTGCGCACGATGTAGTCCTTGTCCTTCTGGAACAGCTGATGCGCCTTGAGCGCATTGTTGACGTGGTGGACGATGGCGACGTTCTCGACGTCGTAGAGCGACTCGCCCTTGAGCAGGCCGGCGTCGCGCAAAAGGTTTTCCAGCTTCTCGGTGCCGTCCTCGGTGAAGATCGAGGTCTTCTGCTTCTCATCGATCTCATAGTCGGCAGGCTCGAGCTTCAGCATGAAGGCGTCGATGGTGTTGTACATTTCCGAGCGGTCCTCGAGCGGACCGGAAATGATCAGCGGCGTGCGCGCCTCGTCGACCAGGATGGAATCGACCTCGTCGACGATCGCGTAGCTGTGGCCGCGCTGCACCATCTGGGCGCGCTCGTATTTCATGTTGTCGCGCAGATAGTCGAAGCCGAGCTCGTTGTTGGTGGCGTAGGTGACGTCGGCGGCATAGGCTGCGTGGCGTTCCTCATCGGACAGGCCGTGAACGATGACGCCGACGGTAAGGCCGAGGAATTTGTAGACGCGGCCCATCCATTCGGAGTCGCGTTTGGCAAGATAGTCGTTGACGGTGACGACATGGACGCCTTTGCCAGCGAGCGCGTTGAGATAGACGGGCAGCGTGGCGACCAGCGTCTTGCCCTCGCCGGTGCGCATCTCGGCGATGCCGCCATTGTGCAGCACCATGCCGCCGATCAGCTGCACGTCGAACGGGCGCATGCCGAGCACGCGGCGCGCCGCCTCGCGCACGGTGGCGAATGCCGGCACCAGGAGATCGTCGAGACTGGCGCCGTTGGCGACGTCCTGGCGGAATTTTTCAGTGCGGGCGGTCAGCTCGGCGTCGGAGAGCGCCCGCATCTCGTTTTCCATGGCGTTGATCGCTTCGACGCGCGGTCGCGTCGACTTGACCCGGCGATCGTTGGAGGAGCCGAAAACCTTACGGGCGAGACCGCCAAAACTGACCATTCAATGGTCCTTTCGATAGCATTCCAAGTCGTTGCGACGGGTGCCGGCCGGCACCTGTCAAATCCACGTGAAACGCGGACAAACGCAAAAAGCGCCCGGAAAACGGTTCTGGACGCAAAGTCGTTGGACAGATAAGAGGGGGCTCAATCGATGTCAACGGCGCGCTGGCCCTGACGACCGTGCCAAATTCCGCCACAATCCGGCTGGTCTGGAAGCCATCCCGCCCTAGTTATCCCCATTGGAGTTAATCGTATGTCCTTATTGTTCCGCGGCGCGTCGCTCGCCAGCCTTGGCCTGGCATTCGGGCTGACGGCGCTGTCGCTGTCGCCAGCGATGGCGCAGGACACTGCGCCCGCCCAACCAGCCCCGGCCCAACCGGGCGCCCCCGCCCAGCCGGCCGCGCCGGTCGATCCGAACGCCGTGGTCGCGACGATCAACGGCCAGACGCTGACCGAGGCAGATCTTGCGCTTGCCGAAGGCGAGCTGTCGCAGCAGTTTGCGCAGATGCCGCCCGAACAGCGCCGCGCCGCAGCCCTTTCGGCGGCGATCGAAATCAAGGTCATGGCCGCCCAGGCGGTCACCACCGGCCTCGACAAGGATCCCGACTTCCAGCGCCGCATGGCCTTCCTGCAGCAGCGCGCCCTGCATGGCGAAATGGTCGAGAAGGATGTCGTCGACAAGATCACCGATGCCGAGGTTCGCGCCCGCTACGACCAGGAAATCGCCAACACGCCGCCGGCCAACGAGGTCCATGCCCGTCACATCCTGGTGAAGACGAAGGAAGAGGCCGACGCGATCATCAAGCAGCTCGATGGCGGCGCCGATTTCCAGAAACTGGCCAACGAGCACACCAGCGATCCGAGCGGCAAGACCAGCGGCGGCGATCTCGGCTGGTTCGGACCCGGCCAGATGGTGCCGGAATTCGACAAGGCGGTCTTCGCGCTGGCGGTCGGCAAATACACTGAGCAGCCGGTGCAGTCGCAGTTCGGCTGGCATGTCATCCAGGTCGAGGACAAGCGCGCCAAGCAGCCGCCGGCCTTCGACCAGGTCAAGGACCAGGCCCGCCAGGCAGTGATCCGCGACAAATACATCGCGCTGGTCAAGTCACTGCGCGCCCAGGCCAAGGTCGAGATCCCGGACGAGAAGCTGAAGAAGACGGTCGACGCGCTGGAAAACACCAAGTAGGCGAGGGCAAGCAGGGCAGGCGGTTCTTCCCTTCTCCCCTTGTCTTTTGGGAGAAGGTGGCCGAGCGAAGCTCGGTCGAATGAGGGGTGTTCCAGCTTGACACCGACAGCGCTCCGGCCAAGACCCCTCAACCGTCTTGGCGCTGCGCGCCAATCCACCTTCTCCCACAAGGCAGGGCTGTCCGGGGAAAGTTATTCATATATGAAGGCCATCTGATTGGGGGAGGCTCGGTCCTTTGGTCGGCTTGGATTGACCGGTGGCGGCTTGTCGATGGTGTGCAGTTTCCGCCGCCCGAACAAGTATTGAGCGACCAGTTCTGTGAACCTCAAGATAGGAATAGTGACGCGGCGGGTGCGCGCGACAATGCGCAGCAGCGCAAAGGCGATCATTGCGGCAAAGAGTTGCAGGCGGATTGCATTGCCGTTGTTGCCGAGGAACTTGCGGATCTTGAGGTGCTGCTTGATCCATCGGAACAGAAGCTCGATGTGCCAGCGGCCTTTGTAAAGCCGTCCAATCTCGACGGCGGAGCGCTCCAGATCGTTGGTCAAAAGCGTGATGGTGTCGCCCGTTTCGCGCTGAACGCGCAGGCGACGCAGCCGCATCGGCAGCTTGCAAGCAGCCTTGCTGACCAAGCTTACCTCACTGTCTTCCACAACCAGGAAGCCGTCGCCCTGCGGCTCGGCTACAGGGCGATCACGCAGCAGCGCCAGCCTCATGTTGGATTTGGGCCGCGTCACGAAGATCGATCCGGCTTCGGCGATCGCCGTCCACCAGCCATAATGGCAGTAGCCCTTGTCGAACACGTAGGTCGCTCCAGCTTCGATCGTGATCTGGCGACCGACCTGGGCGTCGTTGACGTTGGCGTCGGTGATGTCGAGGATGCGCGGACAGTCGGTCTTCGGGTCATAGACGACATGCACCTTCATGCCGCGAATGCGCCCGTTCGACTTGGCCCAATCGCACAGTTTGCCGAGCGGAATGGGGGTCGAGTCGATCAGCCGCAGCATCGCTTCGCCCTCGCGCCGCATTTGCCTGTCGAGCAGGTTCGCCACCAGACCGAACGCCTCGGCAAAGATGGCGACCGGACGCCGTCTGTTGGCATCCGACAAGGTCGAACGCATCAACGGACCGCTGCCCAGGTGATAATGATGCTGGCTGTTGGCGTTCCAGCCGGCTTCCAGGCCACGCAAGCTGCTGCTGCCGCAGAACTGGGCATAGATCAGCGCCACCAGATGATCCCAGCTTCTGAACGATTTGTCGTACGCATCCCCGTCGTGGCGATCCACAATTGCTTGGAATTGACGCCGATCGATGGGTTCAAGAAGCTGCCCGAAGATGCTAGGTGCAAAGCGCATGCCCCGTTCCTTTTCTGAGTCTCGACAACCAGAGAAAAGACGGACAAACCCCGTTTTACGGGGCATGCACATGTGGCATTTCGGTTCACTCAAAACTTTCCCCGGACAGCCCTGCCCACAAGGGGAGAAGGAAGAAGGGCGGCGCCGAGATCGCCCCTATCCTACGATGCGTCGACGCCTTGAACGCTGCCGGATCGCCGGCGGCGCGTTCGCCGGTGGAGCTATGCCCTTCAACAGATAGCCAACCGCCTTGCGCAGCGTCGTCTCGTCTTCGTCGAGGCGATTGGTCAAAAGATGCGTCCAGGCAAAGGAGGCGACCAGGTCGGCGACGAGCGTGGCATCGACGTCGGCCGCGACTTCGCCTCTTGCCTTGGCGCGTTCGATCATCTGGCCGGTATGGGCATGACGTCCTTTGGTGTATTCGGCAAGCACGGCGGCCACGGTTGCGTCCGACTGCGCCTCGGCGATCAGCGATCTGAAGATGCTGCCTGACGATGTTTCGCGCCAGTGCGAGAACAGGCTTTTGAGGAAGCCGACAAGATCGTCCTCGAGGGTGCCAGTATCGGGATAGTCGACGCGCTTTAGCCGCTGATAGACGTCGAACAGCAAGGCGGCTTTGCTCGGCCACCAGCGATAGATTGTCGGCTTTCCCGCACGCGCCCGCCGCGCCACCGCTTCGATCGAGAAGCCAGAATAACCGGCCTCGACCAGAACTGCCTCGGCGGCGTTGAGAATGGCGTCGGCGCTGTCGGGGTTGCGCCGCGCGCCGATCGACCTGCGCCCCTGATCCAGACCCATCCTGTTTTCCCTGCCCACGATTTTCGTCGGCAAATCGTACACGCTTTCTCGTCGAAACGAAACGGGCCGTTTCGTGCAACTGAGCGTGTCGTTCCAATGAGAAAGGCATTTGCCCGACCATCAAACGCCCTTGCGCCGGCGCCCGCTATCGGGCAAACCGGCGTTCCCCTTGCGTTTCTCCCGCCCGAGGTCTTCATGTCAGCCACGATTTCGCCGCTCGCGCCGAAGAAATATCCCAAAATGCCTGATATCGAGGGCGTCCGCATCGCCACCGCCGAGGCCGGCATAAAGTACAGGAACCGCACCGACCTGCTGACCATGGTCTTTGATGCCGGCACCACGGTCGCCGGCGTGTTCACCAAGTCGAAATGCCCGTCGGCGCCGGTCGATTTCTGCCGGCAGAACCTCGGGCAGGGCAAGGCGCGCGTCCTGGTCGTCAATTCCGGCAACGCCAATGCCTTCACCGGCAACAAGGGCCGAGCCTCCACGGCAATGACCGGCGAGGCTGCAGCCAAGGCTGCCGGCTGCACGCCGGGCGAGGTTTTTCTGGCCTCGACCGGCGTCATCGGCGAGCCGCTGGATGCCGGCAAGTTCAGCCATCTGCTCGCCGGACTGGTCAAGGACGGCAGGCCGGATCTGTGGCCCGAAGCCGCCAAGGCGATCATGACCACCGACACCTATCCGAAACTGGCGACCGCGACGGTAAAACTCGGCGACGCCGATGTCACCATCAACGGCATTGCCAAGGGCGCCGGCATGATCGCGCCCGACATGGCGACGATGCTCTCCTTCATCGCCACCGACGCGCCGATCCCAGCCCCCGTGCTGCAGGACCTTTTGTCGCGCGGCACCGCCAAGACGTTCAATGCGGTCACCGTCGACAGCGACACCTCGACCAGCGACACGCTGCTGATGTTCGCCACCGGCACGGCCGCCCGGCGCGGCGCGCCTGATATCATGAATGCCGGCGATGCGCGCCTCGGCGCCTTCCGCCGCGCGCTCGGCAAAGTGCTGAAAGCCCTGGCGCTGCAAGTGGTGCGCGACGGCGAGGGGGCGCGCAAACAGGTCGAGGTCACCGTCACAGGCGCGAAATCGGCGCGCTCGGCCAAGCGCATCGCGCTGTCGATCGCCAATTCGCCGCTGGTCAAGACGGCGGTCGCCGGCGAGGACGCCAATTGGGGACGCGTCGTCATGGCTGTCGGCAAGGCCGGTGAGCCGGCCGACCGTGACCTTTTGTCGATCTGGTTCGGCGACATCAGGCTGGCGCATCAGGGCGAGCGCGATGCCGCCTACTCCGAGGAGGCGACATCGGCCTACATGAAGCGCGACGAGATCCGCATCCGTGCCGATATCGGCATCGGCCGCGGCAAGGCGACGGTGTGGACTTGCGACCTCACCAAGGAGTATGTCGCCATCAACGGCGATTATCGGAGCTGATGGCGTTGGTTTCCAGACATCCGGCAAGCGTGCTTGCCATCGTGCGCCGCTACGAGGCGGCCGGCTTTCGCGCCTGGCCGGCGGCGGCCGTGCATTATGACGGCACCTGGGTGGTGCGGCTGACGGCGGGCCATCCGGCCAAGCGGCTGAATTCGGTCAACCCGCTCGATCCGGGCGACATCCAGCACATTGCCGAGCGTATCGGCCGCGCCAGCCGTCGTTTCGACGCCTATGGCCGGCCGCTGACCTTCCGCATATCACCGCTGTCGGGGCCGATCCTTGCCAAACATCTCGACAGCGAGGGCTGGAGCACATTCGACGAATCGCTGGTCATGCGGCTGCCGCTGGCGGACGCCCAGCTCGATGCCGCCATGGACCAGATCCCGCTGAAGGACATCAGCCGCTTCATCGGCGCGGCGCTCAAGGTAAGCGGCTCGGATGTGTCGCTGCGGCCGGGCCTGTCGGAGATCATCGGCGCCATCCAGCCGGAAGCCGGGCTGTTCGCGCTCGAAGACGGCGCCGAACCGCTGGCGACGCTGATCTGCGTCCATGACGGCGATCTTGCCGGGCTGTTCGAGATCGCCACCGACAGATCGGTGCGCAACCAGGGCCATGGCCGCCACCTCATCCTGTCGGCGCTGAAATGGGCGCGGCTGCGCGGCGCCCGGGAAGCCTGGCTGCAGGTCGAGGCGGAAAACGCACCGGCGCTGGCGCTCTATCGTTCGCTCGGGTTCGACGAAGTCTATCGTTACCATTATCGCCGGCCGCCCGGCGCATGACCGGCTCGGATCCTGTCAGCAAGCGCCTGCTCCTGGTCGCAGCCTGCGCGCTGGTCGATACCGACGGCCGCGTGCTTCTGGCGCAGCGCCCCGAAGGCAAGCAGTTGGCCGGCCTGTGGGAGTTTCCGGGCGGCAAGGTCGAGCCCGGCGAGACGCCGGAAGAATGCCTGATCCGCGAATTGTACGAGGAGATCGGCATCGAGACCGATATTCCCTGCCTGGCGCCGTTCACCTTCGCCAGCCATTCCTACGACGATTTTCACCTGCTGATGCCGCTGTTCGTCTGCCGTCGCTTCCGCGGCATCGCGCAGCCGAAGGAGGCGCAGGCACTGAAATGGGTGCGGCCGCGCCAGATGCGCGATTTTCCGATGCCGCCGGCCGACGCGCCGCTGATCCAGTTCCTCATCGATCTTCTGTGATGTTGCCCTGCGAGACCTAGACAACGTTAATGGAAGATTTATCTGGCCGTGAAAAAATGACGCAGAAATCGAAGGCAGGTCGTGTCCAGGCCTTCGCCGGAGTGCGGTTGCATGAGCCTCGACAGGGACTGGGATTCGATCCGACCCAACCGCAGCTTTAGGGCTGCTGGCATGGGAATATTGCGAATCACGCTTTTGTTCGGCTCGGCCGCGGTGGCGTTGGCCTTGATCGCGACGCCGCTCCTCGACAGCCGGATGCGATCCGGCCGCGACGATTTTGCCGGCGGCCTCGACCGGATGAGCACAGGGTCGGTTGGAAGCAGGGGGTCGGTTGGAAGCACGGGTTCGACCGGCCGTCGTGATACCTACACGCTGCGCAGGAGCGTGCTGCAGCCGCTGCCCACCTCGATCTGCGTTATACGCGACAATGGCCAGCGCAGCGGCGACTGCTGACACCCGCCAAAGCGGTGCTTTCATCGCCTGTTAAGCCTGTGTCATTAACCTTTCTTAACAGGTCCGCGCTAAGGTTCCGGCAAGCGGGATCGACGGCCATGAAAACATTGCTGCAACGATTTTGGGAAGACAAGAGCGGCGCGACGGCTGTCGAATATGGGCTGATCGTGGCCGTGCTGTCGCTTACCATCATAGGCGGTGTCGGCAAAGCCGCCGACGCAATCACGTGGCTGTTCAGCGACAATTCCAGCAAGCTTGTGAACGCTTTCGCGCCGTGACCGGCCAGCCGCATCCACAATAATCCGGTCAACGCCGGCCGCGATTTTCCAGGCCGGGATTTTCCAGGATCGTCTTCAGCGACAGTTTCGCCGAGCCCGGCTTCAGCGGTTTTTGCTGCGAGGCGTCGGGCGCCCAGCCCGACATCCAGACGATCGGAAAACTCGCCCTGACGCGGCCATCGGCATCCGAAAATTGTTCGGCATAGATTTCGGCGGTGCGGGCAAACAGCTTTCGCGTGCCCGGTCGCCTGCTGCGGTCGGTCAGAGCGCTGGTCTCGCCCATCGCCTGCAGGTCCGCCATCAGGCCGAACAGGGAATCGTAGCGCACCGTCACCGTCTCGACGTCGGCGACCGGCAAGGCCAGGCCGGCGCGTTGCAAAAGCGCGCCGGCGTCGCGCACGTCGGTGAACGGGATGACGCGCGGGCTGGCGCCGCCATAAAACTCGGTCTCGGCGGCGAGCAGGCATTCGCGCAGTTCGGAAAGCGTGCCGGCGCCGGCAAAAGCGCCGAGGAAAAGACCGTCCGGTTTCAGAGCGCGGCGGATCTGCACCAGCATGCCGGGAATGTCGTTCATTGCCTGAAGCGACAAAAGCGACACGGCGAGGTCGAGGCTTTCCGGCTCGAACGGCACGGTCTCCAGCGGCGCCACCACGCCCGCGGCATCGCCCAGGAACGCTGAATCCGCCTCGACGCGCACGATGTCCGCCACCTTGCCGCTTGTCGCGAGCACGTCGACTGCCGCCGGCGTCTGGCAAAACAGGACGGCCGCCCTGTCGAATTTGCGTTCCACCGCGCCCAGCCGCTCGGCAAGCTCGTCGGCGGCCCGCCGCATCAGGAAGTCTGCGCCGGCCGCCGGGTTGGCGAGCGCCCGGCGCTTGTGCGCCAGCCAGAGGGAGGTATCGACTATGGGTTGCAACTGACAGTTCCTGGTTTCCGCACTCTGATATAGGGTGGCGGAGAAAGAACCACGTGGCCGATCCAATGCCGGATATCAAGAGTGTCGCGCGAAAGGCGTTGGACTGGCCGGGGCGCATCCTGTTTCCTCCGGTTTGCGCCGGCTGCCGACGGCATGTCTCGCAGCCAGGCGTGCTGTGCGGCGCCTGCTGGCCAAAACTCAGGCTTCTGGAGCGGCCATGGTGCCCGGTGATGGGCACGCCGTTCACCCATCACATGGGCGATGGGTTCCTGTCGGCCGAGGCGATCGCCGACCCGCCGCCCTTCGAGCGGGCACGCGCCGCGGTCGCTTACTCAGGTGTCGCCCGCCAGATGGTGCAAGGGCTGAAGTACCAGGATCGCACCGATCTAGCGCCGTGGATGGCGCGCTGGATGCTGCGCGCCGGTGCCGAACTGATCGCGGAAGCCGATGTGGTCGTGCCGGTGCCGCTGCACTGGCGGCGCTTTTTCAGGCGCCAGTTCAACCAGTCGGCGGAACTGGCAAGGGCGGTATCGCAGCTTGGCGGCCTGCCTTTCGCGCCCTCGGCGGTCCGGCGCGTCAAACTCACCCGCCAGCAGGTCGGGCTGGAGCGGCGGGAACGCGAGGAGAATGTGCGTGCCGCCTTCAGAGTGCCGGAGGAGGCGGCGATCGAGGTCGCCGGCCGCCGGGTGCTGCTGGTCGACGATGTCTATACGACCGGCGCCACTGTCCGCGCGGTCGCCAAGGCGCTGAAGAAGGGCGGTGCCGGGAAGGTCGATGTGCTGACCTTTGCGCGTGTGCTGCCGGGGGACTTTCGGGCCGACGAGTCCGCGACTATATAGATTGGAAAAGGCAGGATTGCTGACTGATGGTCGATGTGACGATCTATACACGGATGATGTGCGGCTATTGCACGGCGGCCAAGCGGCTGCTCGAGCGCAAGGGCGTCGCATACACCGAGCACGACGCCTCCTTCTCGCCGGAACTGCGCCGGGAAATGATTTCCCGCGCGAACGGCCGCTCGACCTTTCCGCAGATATTCATCGGCGACACGCATGTCGGCGGCTGTGACGATCTCCATGAACTGGAGGCGGAGGGCCGGCTGGACCGTCTGCTCGTCAATGGCTCGACCAATTGAGGACATGACAATGGGTGCTTTCAAGGCGGCGGCGATCCAGATGCGTTCGGGCACCAGCCCCGAGCGCAACGCGGTAGATCTGGAGCGGCTGGTGCGCGAGGCCGCGGGCCAGGGTGCGACCTATATCCAGTCACCGGAAATGACCGGTGCGCTGGTCCGCGACAGCCAGGCGCGGGCCGCCGCCTTCACGTCCGAGGACAAGGACATCATCGTCTCGACCGCGCGCAAGCTGGCGAAGGAGCTTGGCGTCTTCCTGCATATCGGCTCGACCGCCATCCTGCGCGCCGACGGCAAGCTCGCCAACCGCGCGCTTCTGTTCGGGCCGGATGGCGCCACCATTGCCACCTACGACAAGATCCACATGTTCGACGTCGATCTCGACAATGGCGAAAGCTGGCGTGAATCCGCCGCCTACGAGCCCGGCACCGAGGCCGTCGTCACCGAGATCAGCGGCGCCGGGACTGATAGTGCGAAGCTGGGTTTCGCCGTTTGCTACGATTTGCGCTTTCCGCAGCTGTTCCGCGCCGAGGCGCTGGCCGGCGCCGACCTGCTTTCGGTGCCCGCCGCCTTCACCCGTCAGACCGGCGAGGCGCACTGGCATGTGCTGCTGCGGGCGCGCGCCATCGAGAACGGCGCCTATGTCGTTGCCGCGGCGCAAGGCGGCTTGCACGAAGATGGCCGCGAGACCTATGGCCATTCGCTGATCGTCGATCCGTGGGGCCGCATCGTCGCTGAAGCGGCACATGACGAACCGGCGGTGATCGTCGCCGAGATCGACCCGACTCAGTCGGCCGCCGCGCGCAAGAAAATCCCAAATCTGAAAAATTCACGCGACTTCGCCGTGAACACCACTCCGGTCGAGGCGCAAAGTCTCAGGGGTGCGGCGTCTTGATTCGGTTTTCACTGATCTGCGAGCACGAGCATGAATTCGAAGGCTGGTTTCGCAGCAACGACGATTTCGACACCCAGAAGAAGCGCGGTTTTGTCGACTGCCCGACCTGCGGCTCGCACAAGATCGAGAAGGCGTTGATGGCACCGGCCGTCTCCACCGGGCGCAGCCGAGAAAAGGTCGCGCTCGCCATGGGCGAGGCCCAGAAGCAGGCGCTGGCGCAGTTGAAGGCGATGGCCGAGAAGGTGCGCGAGAACGCCGACTATGTCGGCGACAAGTTTGCCGAGGAAGCGCGCAAGATCCATTTCGGCGAGAGCGATCCGCGCGGCATCTATGGCGAGGCGACGCTGGAGGAGGCAAAGAGCCTGGCCGACGACGGCGTCGAATTCATGCCGATCCCGAGTTTTCCCGACGAGCGGAACTGACTGGCTAGGTTACGCTGCCGATCAATTTCTCAAGCAGGCGAGCAAGCGTCTCTTGTTCGGCGCGCGTCAGGCCGGAAAGTATCGCGTGTTCGTTGGCGACGTGAGCGGCGACCGCCTCATCGACCAATGCGAGACCTTTATCGGTCAGTTGCACCACAACCCCGCGCCGGTCGTTGGGATGCGGCCAGCGCTTGATCAATCCGGTTTTCTCAAGCCGGTCGAGCCGGTTGGTCATGGCGCCCGACGTCACCATCGTCGCTTCATAGAGGGCGGTTGGCGTCAGCGCGTAAGGTGATCCGGAACGGCGAAGCGTCGCCAGCACATCGAATTCCCCGGATTGCAGTCCGAAACGGGCAAACAGCGGAGCGAGGCGTTCTCGTGCTATCAGCGACGAGGCTTCGTTCAACCGTCCAAGTACGGCCATCGGCGAGACATCGAGGTCCGGCCGTTCTCGTTTCCACTGTTCGATCGCTTTCGCGGCGCGATCCATCTATCTCACCGTTCAATATCTTGACGCTAAGAATCTTTGCATTATCTTAGCTCGAATCACAGTGTTGGCCAAGAGCCGCAAGGACAATAAGGTTGGTTATGAAATTTCTCTGGGATTCGGCGCCCGGCCTTTTGCTCGTCACCGGCGGACTGCTCGGCCTGACGCTGCCGTTCGGCAAGATCGCGACGGCGGCCGGCGTTTCGGCCATGGTCTGGGCCTTTGTCATCTCGCTCGGCGCCGGCGGCGTGCTTTTGTGCGTCCTGCTGCTGCGCGGGCAGCGCATCCGGTTCACCCCGCACCGGCTGCGGTATTTCTTCGTCACCGCAGCGGTGTCCTACGCCTTCCCCAATCTGTTGATGTTCTCGGCCATTCCGCATCTCGGTGCCGGCTATACCGGTATCATGTTCACCCTGTCCCCGGTGGTCACACTGGTGTTTTCGATCCTGCTCGGCGTTCGGCGCCCCAATCTGCTTGGCGTCGTCGGCATTGTCGTAGGCTTCGTGGGTGCGGTGATGGTGGCGGTGACGCGTGGCGAGGCCGGCCAGCCGGCCGACTTTTTCTGGGTGGCGGTAGGGCTGCTCATCCCGGTCAGCCTTGCCGCCGGCAATATCTACCGCACTGCCGACTGGCCCTTAGGGACCGGACCGATCGAGCTTGCCGTCGGCAGCCATCTGGCATCGGCTGCACTGCTTGTTTGCGGCATCTTCACGCTGCAGGGCGGCGGTTCGCTCGCCCTGCTCGGCGGCGTGCCGCTGGTGGTCGTCGGGCAGGTCGCGTCAGCCGCGGCGATGTTCGCTTTCTTCTTCCGGCTGCAGGCGGTGGGCGGCCCGGTCTATCTCAGCCAGATCGGCTATGTCGCGGCGGCGGTCGGATTGTTTGCCGGGACGATGTTTCTCGGCGAGCACTATCAATTGCTGACCTGGGCCGGGGCTGCCATCATTGTCGCCGGCGTGTTCATCACCACCAAGGCGCAAAGCCAGACCGCCACGAAGGCGCAAAGTCAAGTGGGTGAAAAGGTGGCGGGTGAGAAGGTGGCGGCGTGAGAAGGCGTCGTGAGATAGTTCAGGCGGGTGCCTTCTCCGCCAGAACCATGTAGTTGACGTCCATGTCCTTCGAACGCTGCCAGCGGTCGGCGAGCGGATTGTAGGTGACGCCGGTGCGGTCGATGATGGTCAGGCCAGCGCCGGCGAGCGCCTTTTCCAGTTCGTCGGGCCGCACCAGCTTGCCGAACTGGTGGGTGCCGCGCGGCAACCAGCGCAGCACATATTCGGCGCCGATAATGGCCAGGCCCAGCGCCTTCAGCGTGCGGTTGATGGTGGCGACGAACATGATGCCGCCGGGCTTGAGCATCGCGCCGCATTTGGCCACGAACAGGTCGATGTCGGCAACATGCTCGACCACTTCCATGTTGAGGATGACGTCGAATTTCTCACCGGCGTCAGCCAGGTCCTCTGCTGTCGTGGCACGGTAATCAACCGTCACGCCGACGTCCGCCGCATGCAGCCTGGCCACTTCGATATTGGTGGCTGAGGCGTCGGCGCCGACCACTTCGGCGCCAAGCCGCGCCATCGGCTCGCACAACAGCCCGCCGCCGCAGCCGATGTCGAGGATGCGCAAGCCCTCGAACGGCCGCGCCGCGCGTGGGTCGCGGCCGAAGCGCGCCGCCACCTGGTCGCGTATATAGGCAAGCCGGATCGGATTGAACTTGTGCAGCGGGCGGAATTTGCCGTTCGGATTCCACCATTCGGCGGCAAGAGCGGAAAAACGCTCCACTTCTCCGGCATCGATCGTCGATCGTCGGGGTTCTGGCATCGTGTGGTCTCCCGCAGACTCAAAAGTTCAGAGCGCGATCGGGCCGCAAAACCTGATACCACTTTTGCTGATCGCGCTCTGGTGCGCTAGGAAGTCGGTCGAGAGCCGGCGAATGTCAAGGCAGCAAATTTCGGCTGTTGCCGGCTGCGCCTTTGCGATAGGCATGCGGGTACGCGCGTTGCACTCGTATGGCGCCTTCGTCGCCCAGGGGCAAGCAGGGGCAAGCGGCAGGCAAGCGGCGGCACGCCTTGCGAAACGCAAAGCATTTGGCTAAGGAGGCCGCGAATTCAGCGGCTGGCCCAGCCCGACGCTCGCTTTCCGTTTTTCGGCCGCCGCTCCGGCACCCAGTCAAAGGCATTTCGCTTCCATGGCGCGCATCGTGATGAAATTCGGCGGAACCTCCGTCGCCGACATCGCCCGCATCCGCAATGTGGCGCGCCATGTCAAACGCGAGGTCGATGCCGGCCATGAGGTCGCGGTGGTCGTCTCGGCGATGGCCGGCAAGACCAACGAGCTCGTGCAGTGGACGCGCGAAGCCTCGCCGATGCACGATGCGCGCGAATATGACGCCGTCGTTGCCTCCGGCGAGCAGGTGACAGCCGGCCTGCTGGCGATCGCGCTGCAGAACATGGGCGTCCATGCCCGTTCCTGGCAAGGCTGGCAGATCCCGATCAAGACCGACAATGCGCATGGCGCGGCGCGCATTCTCGACATCGACGGCGCATTCCTGATCAAGCGCTTCGGCGAGGGTCAGGTGGCGGTGGTCGCCGGATTCCAGGGCATCGGGCCGGACAACCGCATCGCGACGCTCGGCCGCGGCGGCTCCGACACCAGTGCTGTCGCCATCGCGGCGGCGGTCAAGGCAGACCGCTGCGACATCTACACCGACGTAGACGGGGTCTACACCACCGACCCGCGTGTCGAGCCGAAGGCGCGGCGGCTGGCCAAGATTTCCTTCGAGGAAATGCTTGAAATGGCCTCTCTCGGCGCCAAGGTCCTGCAGGTACGCTCGGTCGAGCTTGCCATGGTGCACAGAGTGCGTACTTTCGTGAGGTCGTCCTTCGACGATCCCGACGCGCCCGGAATGGGGGATTTGCTCAATCCGCCCGGAACGCTTATTTGCGACGAGGAAGAGATCGTGGAACAGCAGGTCGTCACCGGAATTGCCTACGCCAAGGACGAAGCGCAGATATCGTTGCGCCGTGTCGGCGACCGGCCCGGCGTCGCCGCCGGCATTTTCGGGCCGCTGGCCGAGGCCAACATCAATGTCGACATGATCGTCCAGAACATCTCCGAGGACGGCAAGTTCACCGACATGACCTTCACCGTGCCGTCCGGCGATGTCGACAAGGCGCTTGTCGTGCTCGAGCGGCTGAAGACCACGATCGGCTATGACGTCGTGCAGTCGGAAGCCGGCATGTCGAAAGTCTCGGTCATCGGCATCGGCATGAGGAGCCATGCCGGCGTCGCCGCCACCGCCTTCAAGGCGCTGGCCGACAAATCGATCAACATTCGTGCGATCACGACATCCGAGATCAAGATTTCGATCCTGATCGACGGTCCCTACACAGAACTTGCTGTTCGCACTTTGCATTCCATCTACGGTCTGGATAAGCAGTAGCAGACTGCTCGGTCCGAAATCGGAGTCGATTTTCGGAAAGCACGATGCAGCAGGTCGAAGTCTTGGAGCGTCCTTGTGGGTCCAATTGGACGCATGGCGCTCTATTTGAGATGTTGCGTGAGCGCCGGTCGCGGGAGACACTGCGACGGGCAAAATGTCGATTGGAGAACAAGCCGCGATGCGTGATACGGCCAGTGGCCCGCGCGTTTTGCTGAAACGGCTCCGTGAGCTCATGCAGGAGCCGCTGGAGCCGCAGGAGCGGCTCGACCGCATCGTGCGCGACATCGCCGCCAATATGGTCGCCGAAGTGTGCTCGCTCTACGTGCTGCGCGCCGATTCAGTGCTCGAACTCTATGCCACCGAGGGCCTGAATCCGAAGGCCGTCCATTTGGCGCAGCTCAGGCTGGGGGAAGGTCTCGTCGGCACGATCGCGGCCTCGGCACGGCCGCTCAATCTCTCCAACGCGCAGGAACATCCAGCCTTCGCCTACCTGCCGGAGACGGGGGAGGAGATCTACAATTCCTTCCTTGGCGTGCCTGTGCTCAGGGCAGGGCGCACACTCGGTGTGCTGGTCGTCCAGAACAAGACAATGCGCCACTATCGCGACGACGAGGTCGAGGCGCTGGAAACGACGGCGATGGTTATCGCCGAGATGATCGCCACCGGCGACCTTGCCCGGCTGACCCGGCCCGGCCTGGAACTCGACCTGCGCCGCCCGGTGAGCTTTACCGGCCTGTCCTTCAACGAGGGTGTCGGACTTGGCCATGTCGTGCTGCACGAGCCGCGCATCGTCGTCACCAATCTGTTCAACGAGGACAGCGACGAGGAGATCCGGCGCCTCGATGCGTCGCTCGGTTCGCTCCGGCTCTCCATCGACGACATGCTGGAACGCCGCGAAGTCGCCTTTGAGGGCGAGCACCGCCAGGTGCTCGAAGCCTATCGCATGTTCGCCAACGACAGCGGCTGGGTGCGCCGGCTGGAAGAGGCGGTCCGCAACGGCCTGACCGCGGAAGCGGCAGTGGAAAAAGTGCAGAGCGACATGCGTGCCCGCATGCTGCACATGACCGATCCTTATCTGCGCGAGCGGATGAGCGATTTCGACGATCTCGCCAACCGGCTGCTGCGCCAGCTGATGGGGCGCGGGCCGGACGATGTCGCGGCCTCGCTGCCGAAGGATGCCATCATCGTCGCCCGTTCGATGGGGGCCGCCGAACTGCTCGATTATCCCAGAGACAAGCTGCGCGGGCTGGTGCTGGAGGACGGCGCAGCGACCAGCCACGTCGTTATCGTGGCGCGGGCCATGGGCATACCGGTTGCGGGCCAGATGAAGGGCGCCGTTTCCATGGCGGAAAACGGCGACGCCATCATTGTCGATGGCGAAGAAGGCGCAATCCACCTGCGCCCCCAGCCCGACCTCGAAGCCGCCTATGCCGAAAAGGTCCGCTTCCGGGCGCGGCGGCAGGAGGTCTATCGCGAACTGCGCAAGAAGCCGTCGATGACCAAGGACGGCGTCCAGGTCGACCTTTTGATGAATGCGGGCCTGGCCGTCGATCTGCCGCAGCTTGCCGAGGCGGGCGCCGCCGGCATCGGCCTGTTCCGCACCGAGCTGCAGTTCATGGTCGCCTCGACCTTTCCGCGGGCGGAAGCCCAGGAACGGCTCTACCGTGACGTGCTCGACGCGGCACGCGGCAAGCCGGTGACATTCCGCACCATCGATATCGGCGGCGACAAGGTGCTGCCCTACTTCAAGGACACGATCCAGGAAGAGAACCCGGCGCTCGGCTGGCGTGCCATCCGCCTGACGCTCGACCGGCCGGGCCTGTTGCGCACCCAGATCCGAGCGCTTTTGAAGGCATGCGGCGGGCGTGAACTGAAGCTGATGCTGCCGATGGTGACGGAGCTCGGCGAGATCGCCCAGGCGCGCGAAATCATCGATCGCGAAGTGCGGCATCTGTCGCGTTTTGCCCATCATCTGCCGACCAGCCTGAAGCTTGGGGCCATGCTGGAGGTGCCTTCGCTGCTGTTCCAGCTCGATGAACTGATGAAGGCCGTTGATTTCGTCTCGGTCGGCTCGAACGATCTGTTCCAGTTCGTCATGGCGGTCGATCGCGGCAACACGCAGCTCGCCGACCGCTTCGATGTGCTGTCGACGCCGTTCCTGCGCGCGCTGAAGCAGATTGCCGACGCCGGGGTGCGCAATCAAACCCCGGTGACGTTGTGCGGCGAGCTGGCGGGCAAGCCGATCTCGGCGATGGCGCTGATCGGACTTGGCTACCGATCGATCTCGATGTCGCCGGCCTCGATCGGCCCGGTCAAGGCGATGCTGACGGAACTGCCGCTGGCCGAGCTGGAAGCGTTCTTCGACGACAATCTCATGGCGCCGGCCCAGGGGTTGCCGATGCGGGCGCTACTGCAAGCCTTTGCCGACGACCGCTCCATTCCGTTGTAAATCCACGTGAGGGCGGCCTGCAAATGTCGATTTTCTGCGCTTCCGGTGCTCATGCACCTAAATGTACATTCCGCTCCGGTTCTCGAAACTCGTCATTTTCGGCTCGCCCTGACGTGAATCCTATCGAAGTTCCAGGACTATGATCAACCTGCCCCGCGACCGTATGGATCAAGTCGTCAAGCGTTTCGACATGCTCGAGGCGCAGATGTCGGCCGGGCCGGCGGCGGACGCCTATGTCAAGATGGCGTCGGAATATGCCGACATCCAGGAGATGGTGGCAAAGATCAGGGCGCTGCGAACCGCCGAGGATGAACAGGCCGACTTGCAGGCGATGCTCGCCGACAAAAGCACCGATGCCGAAATGCGGGCATTGGCCGAGGCCGATCTGCCAGAGGTCAGGGAGCGCATCGAAGCGCTGCAGAGGGACATCCAGATCCTGCTTCTGCCCAAGGATGCCGCAGATGACAAGAACGCCATCCTTGAAATCCGCGCCGGGACCGGCGGCGACGAGGCGGCTCTCTTTGCCGGCGACCTGTTCCGCATGTACGAACGCTACGCCGCGGCACGCGGCTGGCGTTTCGAGACGGTGTCGGCCAGCGAGGGCGAGGTCGGCGGCTACAAGGAAATCATCGCCACGATTTCGGGCAAAGGCGTCTTTGCCCATATGAAATTCGAGTCCGGCGTGCATCGCGTGCAGCGCGTGCCGGCGACCGAGGCCGGCGGGCGTATCCACACCTCGGCGGCGACGGTTGCGGTGCTGCCCGAAGCGGAAGATGTCGACATCGACATCAGGGCCGAAGACATCCGCATCGACACGATGCGCGCCTCGGGTTCGGGCGGCCAGCACGTCAATACCACCGATTCGGCGGTGCGCATCACCCATCTGCCGACCGGCATTATGGTGGTGCAGGCGGAGAAGTCGCAGCACCAGAACCGGGCCAAAGCCATGCAGATCCTTCGCGCCAGGCTTTACGACCTCGAGCGCAGCAAGGCTGACGAGGAACGCTCAGAATCGCGCAAATCGCAGGTCGGTTCCGGCGATCGCTCGGAGCGCATCCGCACCTATAATTTCCCGCAAGGCCGCGTCACCGACCATCGCATCAATTTGACGCTGTATAAGCTCGACCGGGTGATGATGGGCGAACTCGACGAGATCATCGACGCACTGATCGCCGATCACCAGTCAAAGCTGCTCGCAGATATCGGCCTCGATGGCTGACAGTCTGCCCGGTAGGCCGGTGAGGCTTTGAATTCGAAATTCGTATCACGTTGGAGCAGCGCAACGACGAATTTCGGATTCAAAATCACACCAGCAATTGCTGGTATCTAGGGTGGTGGATTTGAGGTTCCTGAACGCTGATGCCAACAAATAGCAGGAACCTCAAATCCACCACACTAGGGCTGTTGCTGAAAGCGGCGCGGGCACGCCTTGCCGCGGCCGCAGTCGCCGACCCTGCGCTGGATGCGAGGCTGATCGTCGAACATTTTTCCGGCACGACCCGCACCCAAGCCATCGCCGATCCCGAATGCAGTGTCGATGCCGGTGCGATTGCCGCGATCGATGCAGCCTTGAGGCGGCGGATTGCCGGTGAGCCGGTGCATCGCATCATCGGCCATCGCGAGTTCTATGGCTTGCGCCTGTCGCTGTCACCGGAAACGCTGGAGCCGCGACCGGACACCGAAACGCTGGTCGAAGCGGTGCTGCCCTTCGTAAAGACCACTGCGGAACGGCAAGGCGGGTGCCGCATCCTCGATCTCGGCACCGGCACCGGCGCCATCGCGCTGGCGCTGCTCAGCGCCGTACCGACGGCGGTCGCCACCGGCGTCGATATTTCGCCAGGCGCGCTGGCGACCGCCATGCGCAATGCCGGGGAATTGGGGTTGGCCGGCCGGTTCCAGGTGCTCGAATCCGACTGGTTCGAAAAAGTTTTTGGCCGATACCATGTAATTGCCGCCAACCCGCCCTATATAGCGTCCATAGACATTGAAAATCTGCAGGACGAGGTCCGCGATTTCGATCCACGCCAAGCCCTCGATGGCGGCGTGGACGGTCTGAGTCCCTACAGGATCATCGCCGCCGAGGCGGCAGGTTTTTTGGAAGCCGAGGGCAGGATTGCGGTCGAGATCGGCCACACCCAACGCAAAGAGGTCACGGGCATATTCTCCGCAGCCGGCTATGTGCCGGCGGGGGTATTCCGCGACTTTGGCGGAAACGAGAGGGTTCTGATCTTTGAACTGACAAAGCCGTGATGCAGTGCAAAAAAGCGCTTGGCAATGCCGGGGAATACGGCTAGGGTCGCCTTAACCGGATGAGACGAAGCAGGCAGTGCTCTTAGCGATTCGGTTTCCTTGGAAATAGCTGCCTTCTTGCGCAAACGACGCCAAGCTTCGTGCGGGGATCGTCCGGCAAGTGATGTAACCGGAACAGGATGACACGTGGCGCCAACGCAATCGATGCGGGCGAACGCCGGTGAAGAGACGAAACGGCTGGCTGCATGAGCGCCTCCGTTCGTGAAAAAGTTTTCGAAAATTTCAAAATGAAGAGAGTCGAATGAGGCCACAACAGCAGAACAGGCGCATGCGCGGTCGTAACAACAGTGGCGGCGGCAACAACAATAACAACAACCGCAAGGGGCCAAATCCCCTGACGCGCAATTACGAGAGCAACGGTCCGGACGTGAAGATCCGCGGATCGGCTCAGCAGATCGCCGAAAAATACGCAACCCTTGCCCGTGATGCGCAAAGCTCCGGCGACCGGGTGATGGCGGAAAACTATCTCCAGCACGCCGAGCACTACAATCGCATCATCGCTGCCGCGCAGGCGCAGCTACCGATCCAGAACGCTCAGCAGAACCGCGACGATTTCGATGATGACGGCGACGAAGATCGCGACGAGTTCGACAATGCCGGCAACAGCAATGTCGGCGAGACTGCGGCCCCGGTGGTCAACCACGGTGCAGGCCCGCAGCCGGTCATCGACGGCACGCCGGCCGAATTGACGTTCAACCAGGAAAACGGCCGCGACAATCGTGACGCCAGTGGGCGTGATGCCAGTGGGCGTGATGCCGGTGGGCGCGATAACAGTGGGCGAGACAACCGCCATCGCGACCGTCGCCCCAATGGCGGCTACGGCCAGAACGGCCAGCGCGGCGAATTTGGTGCGCGCGGCGAGCAGGGCGGACAGCGCGGCGATCAGAACCGGCGCCACGAGAGACCGGTTCAGAACGAAACGCCCGTACAGGCGGAAGCTGTGTCTCCGAACGAGCCTGTTTCTGTGGCCGAACCCGCGCCGCAGTTCGAAAGCTTTTCGCCAGCGGCTCTGGCTGCCCAGGCCGAGATGAACGAAGCCGCCGCCGAAAGCGGCGCCGCCCGCCGCCCCAGGCGTCCGCGCCGTCCGCGCGTCAATGCTGATCAGGTGGATGGCGGTAACGACAATGCAGGCGGTGACAACGCAAATGCAGCGCCGGCGGAAGACGCCGGTGGCGAGCCCGCCATCATCGACGTCAACAACTGATCGAGCAGGGCCCAGACATTCCCAAACGGCGGAGAGAAATCTCCGCCGTTTTGCTTTGTGCGCCCGCGGAATATTATGAGTCCGCCGTCATCGGGACGTCTTGAGGGTCCGTGGCTTGCGCCCCATATCTCGCGTGAACAGGACCCGGCTCGAACGGGCGGGTCCGTCACCGCAATCTGATCCGGTGCCGCAAAGCGGGCCGGTGACGGAAGGAGACAGATATGAACCTTGAAAAATACTCCGAGCGCGTGCGCGGCTTCATCCAGTCTGCGCAGACTTTGGCGCTCTCGCGCAACCACCAGCAATTCACCCCCGAACATATACTGAAAGTGCTCGTCGACGATGATGAAGGCCTGGCAGCGTCGTTGATCGAGCGCGCCGGCGGCAGCGTCCGCGACGTCAAGCTGGGCGTCGAGACGGCACTTGAGGCAATGCCCAAGGTGGAGGGCGGCAACGGCCAGCTCTATCTGGCGCAACCGCTGGCCAAAGTGTTCTCGACCGCCGAGGAACTGGCAAAGAAGGCCGGCGACAGCTTCGTCACGGTCGAGCGGCTGCTGACGGCGCTGGCGGTCGAGAAATCCGCCAAGACCGCCGACATCCTGGCTAAGGCCGGCGTGACGCCACAGGCGCTGAACCAGGTGATCAACGACGTCCGCAAGGGCCGCACTGCCGATTCGGCGAGCGCCGAACAGGGCTATGATGCGCTGAAGAAGTACGCGCGCGACCTCACCGCCGATGGCCGCGCCGGCAGGCTCGATCCGGTCATAGGCCGCGACGACGAGATCCGCCGCACCATCCAGGTGCTGTCGCGCCGCACCAAGAACAATCCGGTGCTGATCGGTGAACCCGGCGTCGGCAAGACTGCGATCGCCGAAGGGCTGGCGTTGCGCATCGTCAATGGCGACGTGCCGGAATCGCTCAAGGACAAGCAGTTGATGGCGCTCGATATGGGATCGCTGATCGCCGGCGCAAAATACCGCGGCGAATTCGAGGAGCGGCTGAAGGCGGTTCTTTCGGAAATTACCGCTGCGGCCGGCGGCATCATCCTGTTCATCGATGAGATGCACACGCTGGTCGGCGCCGGCAAGGCGGATGGCGCCATGGATGCGTCGAACCTGTTGAAACCGGCGTTGGCACGCGGCGAACTCCACTGCGTCGGCGCGACGACGCTCGACGAATACCGCAAGCATGTCGAGAAGGATGCGGCCCTTGCCCGCCGCTTCCAGCCGGTCTTCGTCAATGAGCCGACGGTGGAAGACACCGTCTCCATCCTGCGCGGCCTGAAGGAAAAGTACGAGCAGCACCACAAGGTGCGCATTTCGGATTCGGCGCTGGTCGCGGCAGCGTCGCTGTCCAACCGCTATATCGCCGACCGGTTCCTGCCGGACAAGGCGATCGACCTTGTCGACGAGGCCGCGTCGCGGCTGCGGATGCAGGTCGATTCGAAGCCCGAAACGCTGGACGAGATCGACCGCCGCATCATGCAGCTCAAGATCGAGCGTGAGGCGCTGAAGGTCGAGAAGGACGACGCGTCGAAGGACCGACTCGCCCGGCTCGAAAAGGATCTTTCCGCCCTGGAAGAGGAATCGACCGAACTGACCTCGAAGTGGCAGGCCGAAAAGCAGAAGCTCGGGCTCGCCGCCGACCTGAAGAAACAGCTCGACGAGGCGCGCAACGAACTCGCCATCGCCCAGCGCAAAGGTGAATTCCAGCGCGCCGGCGAGCTTGCCTATGGCAAGATTCCGGAGCTCGAAAAGAAGCTGACGCAGGCCGAGACACAAGACGGCAAGGTCGGCATGGTCGAAGAGGTGGTCACCCCCGATCACGTCGCCCACATCGTGTCGCGCTGGACCGGCATTCCGGTCGACAAGATGCTGCAAGGCGAGCGTGACAAGCTGCTGCGCATGGAAGACGAAATCGGCAAGCGTGTCGTCGGCCAGGGCGAGGCGGTGCAGTCCGTGTCGAAAGCCGTTCGCCGGGCCCGCGCCGGCCTGCAGGATCCGAACCGGCCGATCGGTTCGTTCATGTTCCTCGGACCGACCGGCGTCGGCAAGACCGAACTGACCAAGGCGCTTGCCAGCTTCCTGTTCGACGACGAGAGCGCCATGGTGCGCATCGACATGTCGGAATTCATGGAGAAGCACTCGGTCGCCCGGCTGATCGGCGCGCCTCCCGGCTATGTCGGCTATGAGGAGGGCGGTGCGCTGACCGAAGCGGTGCGACGCCGGCCCTACCAGGTCGTGCTGTTCGACGAGATCGAGAAAGCGCATCCGGACGTGTTCAACGTGCTGCTGCAGGTGCTCGACGACGGCCGCCTAACCGACGGGCAGGGCCGCACGGTCGATTTCCGCAACACGCTGATCATCATGACGTCGAACCTCGGCGCCGAATATCTGGTCAATCTCGGCGAGAACCAGGACGTCGATGTCGTGCGCGACGAGGTGATGAGTGTCGTCAGGGCGTCGTTCCGGCCGGAATTCCTCAACCGCGTCGACGAGGTGATCCTGTTCCACCGGCTGCGCCGGCAGGATATGGGCCGCATCGTCGAGATCCAGCTCAAGCGGCTGGAAAGCCTGCTCGCAGATCGCAAGATCACGCTTTCGCTGGATCAGGAGGCGATCGACTGGCTGGCGGCCAAGGGTTACGATCCGGCCTATGGCGCGCGGCCGTTGAAGCGGGTGATGCAGAAGGACCTGCAGGATCCGCTGGCGGAGAAGATCCTGCTCGGCGACATCCTCGACAGTTCGACCGTCAAGGTCACCGCAGGTTCCGACCGTTTGAACTTCCGGTCGAAGCCGACGGTCGTGGCGACCGAGGCGGCGGCCTGATCTTCGAGGCCGCCAAATGTTTTAAGACGATACACGGGGCGCAGATGACGTTGGACGACTACAACAGCTTTTGCGCCTCGCTGCCGTCGGCGACCCATGTCGTCCAGTGGGGCGGTGCTCATGTCTGGAAGGTCGGAGCCAAGGTCTTTGCGATCGGCGGGGGGAGCGAGGGCGAGGAGCCGTTCGTCACCTTCAAATGCTCAGACATCGCTTATGACATCTTGAAGGAACAGCCGGGCCTTCGGCCCGCGCCCTATCTTGCCTCACGCGGCATGAAATGGATCCAGCGCCAGACAAGCCAAAGCATGGACGATGACGCTTTGAAGGACTATCTGCGCGAAAGCCACCGTCTTGTCGTGCTCAAGCTGACGAAGCAGGCGCGCAAGGAATTGGGATTCGTCGCCAGCTAAAGCGCGCCGCATTTGACCAGCCTCATGCGACGCGCTTTAGGTTGTTGTTTGTTCATGCCGTTATCGCAAAACCGCTGCACACTTTTGCGCGACATGCATTGTGTTCTTGCTCCAGGCCGCCAGAAATCCGCCATCTTCATGCCCGGTTCATGTTGGAACCTTATGGTTAGCAACTGATTTGCTGGCGAAGGGATTCGCCTGCCGCAAAGAACCGAAAATCGCATTGGATTCTCGGAACGGATGTTGCGGGGATTTTTAAGTGTTAGAGCGTCCCTGCGCGTCCGAAGGGACGCGCGGCGCTCGGAAAAAACAACGCCGGGCGGCGGCAATTACGGACCGGAGAATTTGGCCAAGATGTTCCGCACGATCTTCACCCTTTCGGCGCTCGCCGCCGGGCTGCTTTCTTCGAGCGCAATGGCCGCGCCGACGGAGGACATCGCGCCGCGATCTGCCCGCGCCGTGGATGCCCGTGCCTCGGATAGCCATGCCGTGCTGGTCGCCCAGAACGGCGATTTCGACGTCTACTACGACGCCAGAGGAAACCGCGTTATCGTCGATTCGGAAACCGGCCAGGTCCTCGCCATCCAGCCGCCGCAGACCAGGTTCGATCGCCGCGCACTCCGCCGCGAACGCTTGCGCAATCTCGGACCGGTCGAGGACGACCGCTATTATCTCGACGATCCGGAAGACACGGCGCGCCTGCGCCGAAGGCAATTGGAAGAGGAAGGCCTGATCGTCGTGCCGCCGGTCGACGAATATGATCCCTACAGCGATCCGGTGGACGCTTTTCCCGAAGCGCCGCTGGATGGCGGAAACTATGGCAACAATTATCCGGAAGCGCCGCGGCCGGTAAAGCCGCGCACCGTCAAGCGCCAGCCGCTCGACGAGGCTGCGATCGAACCGGTCGAGCCGACGGCGCCGGGCGATCAGGCGGCACTGCCGCCCAAGATCGACGGCAAGATTGTCGTCGATCCATCGCTTTCACTCGGCGCACGCCAGGAGGTCGCGGCGCTGCAAGTGCTGCTCGACCGCGCCGGCGCTTCGCCCGGCGTCGTCGACGGGCGCTTCGGCTCGAATGTCGACAAGGCGCTCGCCGCCTACAACGAGATCACCGGCAGCAATCTGCGGTCGACCGATGTGGTCGGCATCCAGGCGGCCCTTGAGCAATCCGGCGGCGATGCCTTCGCCTCCTACAGCATCACGCCCGAGGATGCGGCCGGCCCGTATGTCGCCTCGGTGCCGGAAGACTACGGCCAGAAGGCGCAGCTCGAACGGCTGAGCTACACCTCCGTCACCGAAGCGCTGGCCGAGCGGTTCCACATGGACGAGAACTATCTGAAGGCGCTCAATCCGGAAGCCAATTTCAACCGTCCCGGCACGATCATCAAGGTCGCCAATTTCGGCAGACTGGTGGCCACGCCGGTGGCACGCATCATCGCCGACAAGGGCAAGAAGCAGGTCCGCGCCTATGATGCGTCGGGCAAGATGATCGCGGCCTATCCAGCCACCATCGGCTCGGCGGATACGCCTTCACCCACCGGCACGCATGCAGTGTCGCGGGTCGCTCTCGACCCGAACTACACCTACAACCCGAACATCAATTTCAAGCAGGGCGAAAACAACAAGATCCTGACCATCCCGCCGGGCCCGAACGGCCCCGTCGGCTCGGTCTGGATTGCGCTGGACAAGCCGACCTACGGCATTCACGGCACACCCGACCCCTCCAAGATCGGCAAAACCGAAAGCCATGGCTGCGTGCGGCTGACCAATTGGGACGCGCGCGAACTGGCAAAAATCGTTTCGCCGGGCGTCACGGTGGAATTCCTCGACTGAGGGCATGGTGCAATAGATTGGCCGAAACGCCTGTCGCCTCGTCAGCGTGATCCTACTTAGGCCGTCAGATTTCCTGTTCTGGTTTCAACGACAGCAGTCCTCTGGCCGGTTGTTGCCGGCGCATCGGAGGTCTAAGCAGGCTTGATGCGTTCTCCAAGCGAAGTCGGCGCCGAAGCCGTCCCCCTGGTCAGGCCGCTGCCGGCCAATACGTTTTGCCCGCAATCGCAGCGCAGCTTCGTGCTGATCGCGGCGATCCTGGCTTCCGCCCTCGGTTTCATCGACGGTTCGATCCTGGCCATCGCGACGCCGGCGATCCGCGTCGATCTTGGCGCCAGTTTCGCCGAGGCGCAGTGGATTTCAAACGCCTATGCGCTGACGCTTTCGGCACTCATCCTCGTTGGCGGCGCCGCCGGCGACCGTTTTGGCCTGCGGCATGCTTTCGTGGCAGGCATCGCGCTGTTCATTGCCGCCTCGCTTGCCTGCGCGGTGGCGCCGAACCCGCCAATGCTCATTGCGTTTCGCGCCATTCAGGGCATCGGTGCTGCCATCATGGTGCCAGGCAGCCTCGCCATTATCGCCAAGGCCTATCCGAAGAAGGAGCGCGGCAGGGCGATCGGCATCTGGGCGGCGGCCTCGGCGCTGACGACGGCGCTTGGCCCGGTGCTGGGCGGCGTTGTCTTGTCGGCCTTCGGCGACGGCATCTGGCGGGTGATCTTCGCGGTCAATCTGCCGCTTGGTCTTGTCTCGATCTATCTTCTGCTCGCCAAGGTGCCGGCCGACGCACCGACCGAAAAGCGCAGCCTCGATCTCGGCGGCGCTGCACTTGCCACCTTGGCGTTCGGAGCGCTTGCCTACCGCCTGACTTCGATGGGCGCGGAGGGCGAAGGGCAAATGTCCGGCCCGAGCATTGCCGCCGGCGCGGTGCTGCTCATCGTGTTCATAGTCTTCGAGCGCCGGCAGCGCGAACCGATGATCGATCTCTCGCTGTTTCGGGTCGGCGCGTTCGCCGGCGCCAATGTGGCGACCTTCTTCCTCTATTTCGCACTGTCGGCCAACCTGTTCTATCTGCCGATGCTGCTCATCGCCAGATGGGGGCTGAGCGCCGCCGAGGTCGGCTTCATCTTCCTGCCGCTGTCGGTCTTGATCGCGCTGTTGTCGGGGCCGGTCGGCCAGTGGTCCGACCGGATCGGTCCGCGTTTTCCGATCGCCAGCGGCAGTCTTGTCGTCGCTGTCGCCTTTGCCGGGCTTGCCTCGCTGGCCTATGCGGGCATCCACAGTTTCTGGTGGGGCGTGTTTCCGCTGATGGCGCTGATGGGGCTCGGCATGGCGCTGGTGGTGTCGCCGCTGTCGACGGCGGTGATGACGGCGGTCGAGGACAAGGACACCGGTGCTGCCTCGGGAATCAACAATGCCGTCTCACGCATTGGCGGCCTGATCGCAGTGGCGGCGATGGGGTCACTGGCGGCCTGGGTCTATGCGGCAGCGCTGAACAGCGGTGCCGCATCCGGCATTCCGGGTTTCGGCGAACCGCCGCCGGCGGGCCTGGCGCCGGATCTCGATGCAGCAAGGCTGGCCGCCAGCGACGCAGCGTTCGCAGCCGTCGCCTGGATGACGGCGCTGCTTTGCCTGCTCTCGGCGATCGTGGCGTGGACAACTGTTTCCGGCGAGCGACTGCCATGGCCGCGTGGATCTGAGGCTCCGCAGCGCTGAGCAAGCCGGCAAAGGCCCAGCTCGGCTCAGCCTTCGATCTTGGCGCTCGCGACCTTCAGCGAATCACTGTCTTCCTGCTTGAGCAGATCATCGATGCGCCCGCGCTCGCGCTTGAAGGCAACGAGGTCGTCGCCCTTCAGCACCTTGCCGACCGGCAGGCGAACGCGCATCGGGTCGACCTTGGTGCCGTTGACGATCAGCTCGTAGTGGAGATGCGGACCGGTGGCGAGGCCGGTCTGGCCGAGAAAGCCGATGGTCTGGCCCTGGCGGACGCGCACGCCCGGCGCAATGCCTTTGGCAAAAGCGCTCTGGTGATTGTAGGAGGTCTCGTAGCCATTGGCGTGACGAAGGATGATCTGTTTGCCATAGCCGCCGGCCCAGCCGGCCTTCTCGACGACACCGTTGCCGGCGGCGATGATCGGCGTGCCGATGGCGGCTGACCAATCGACGCCGGTATGCATGCGCACATAGCCGAGGATCGGATGCCTGCGGGCACCGAAGCCGGAGCGGAATTTTCCTGCGGGCAGTGGATTGCGCAGCAGGAACTGCTGCGCGCTGCGGCCGTCCTCGTCGAAATAGTCGGTGCTGCCGTCCTGCATCTGGAACCGGTAGAAATTGCGCGTCGTGCCGCCGAAGCTCGCCGAGACATAGAGCAGCTCGGATTCGTCGGATGCCCGGTCGTCACCATCCGGCTGCGAGAACAGCACCTCGATGCGGTCCGACGGATTGAGCCGTGACTGGAAATCGACACCGGACGCCAGGAGCTTGATCAGCCGCTTGGTCATCGCCTTGGACATGCCGTAGGAGTAGGCGGCGCGGTAGATGCCGTCATAGACGTTCGGCAGATTGCCGCGCACCACCACCGGCGGCGAATCATCGAACGCGGTCAGCAATTCGGGATTGGGCTCCGGCTCCTGCGCCGGCACATATTGGCCGTGATCATCGAGCGCGATGGTGACGATATGCTGGGCCCTGTCGTAGATGCCAGTGCGAACGACCTTGGCGGCGTCGCCATGGATCTCGAGGCCGACGCGCAGCACGGTTCCCGCCTTGAGCGCTGTCGCATTCAGCAATTTGGCGATCGCCTCGGCCATGCCGGTGGCGTCCTCGCCGGTATAGCCCGAATCGGCGAAGGCCTCGACGATGTTGCGGTCCCTGGTGAAGGGGATGATCTCCTCGGCGAAGGCCGGCGCCTGATCGTCGGGGGCAGCACGCGGCGACACCGAGACGTTTTCCGGAATGATCCTGACGTCGTAGGAGCCGGCCATGCTCTCGGCGAATGCGTCGCCGAATCGCTGCGGGTCGACATAATGCAGCGACGCGACCTGCACTGCGCCGTCGCTCAGACCCGTGCCGGCCTCGCGCACCACCTTTTCCACCTCGTCGGCGGACAAATCACTCTTTTCGTCGAACGCTGCCGTCTCAATCGGGAAATCGACCGTCTTAAGGCTCAACTCGCTTTCGACCTTGGCGCCATAGATCTGGCCCGCGGCGGCGGTCGCCGGCTGACCGGCATTGCCGTCGCGGTCGTCGCCAAACACCTGCATCGGATTGAAAGGCGGATAGGCGCGGCTGGTCGTGTGCCCGGCGGCAAGCGCCATCTTGATCTGCACGAAAGGCATGGTGTGGATGACATCGCGGTCGCCGACCTTGGTCACCATCGGCACTTCCATGCGCCGGCGGTCCTTGGCCTTGGCGATCTGGCGCGGCGCCACCAGCCTGGTGGTCTTGGCGATCTCGCCGGAATCGTCGCCTCTCGCAAGGCTGATCAGTTCGGCGATCTCGGGCGGGGTGGCCAATTGCTGACGGCCGTCGAGGGCTGCGAACAGCGCCACACCCATCAGCACGCTCGACGTCACGCCGG